>JBGCFI010000043.1:0-15929 GCA_045106855.1 Granulosicoccus sp. | reverse complement strand
CATCAACACACCAGGCGTAACACCATGACCTGCCTCATTCCCCATCATGTCCATCAACGTACTGCGCACAACATCAAAGAATGTCGCGGTGAACCATTTCTGATTGTATTGCCACAGGACCCGATACTCTTGAGGTAGCGTGAATACACAGTGGAAATGCGGACAATCCAATAGTCGTCTCTTTTGTTGTTCCAGCCAGTGAATCCGGCTTCGATCTGCGCACACTGAGCAGCTGCGATGCCGACACGAATGCGCTATCAGACTAATATGCCTTTTCTCGTGACTACACACATAGGCACTGACGCCACGCTCTTCACTACGGCAGCTCACCATCGCTTCGATAGCCTTGATATGCTTCAAAGGCTGTGGCGTTGACAACAACTGGTTTTTATAACAGCGGATGATGTTCTGCACGCTGTATCGACTCGATCGTTCCATGTATCCTGATCCCATCCTTGGGTTGATACATCAAACATCATGCGTACACTGCTTGTCAAGACACACTTAGCTCCGGCGGTAGCCGGCATGTTCAACAAGTATTAGGTGGACACGCCCGTATTCAAATATCCAACAGTCGCCCGTATTCAATATCACAAACTGCTGATACTACCCAATACGAACACACTCATTATATTCACAATACTGAGGACATATTTAAATATGTGTACTTATTGTGCACGCCCCTCTACCAAGGAAGAATAGTAGAACCAACGTCATTCTCCAAAGCGACAACTATCCAACTGCCGCGTAATAACCCCAATCAAATTCAGACAGAAATACCCATAATCAATTGCCCCATCACCTGACCTGTCCAGCGCCAAGCCAATCTGGCTCACCCCAGGTGACGGATCCTCCCGTTTCCTGGAGTAGAACCATTGCTTTTCCATTACAACGCCATCTCGCTCTTCATGTTCTGGCATAAATTAGTGAAATAACTCACCACGGGTGTATGGGGGCGCCCGCGTACGGTTGCTATTCCTATGCTTCGTGAAATCTCCGGCTCAATCAAAGGTCGCAATTGCATGTTCTCGGTATTTGACAGGTACTCTGGGACAACGGTACAACCCATACCGGAGTTAATCATTGTCTGTGTCAGCTCCTCATGCTCAATTTCATGAACAAAGTCCATCCTGTCTATTGAGTCTTCGAATTCCTTGAGCTCTTCAGGCTCACGGTCAGTTAATTCAGACAGTAAGAAATCCAGATATTCGCAATTCTGCCGTTTGAGAATCTTTTCCTTGGCAAATGCCTTGAACGGAATACTGTTCATTCGTGAAAAATGATGATCTGGAGGTATTGCAACCATGTAGCGCTCCTCATAGAGCTCATTCACCGCAATAAGATCGGGGTAGTTTGGCATCCCCACTATGGCGACATCAACCTCACCTGAAAGTAACCACTCGGAAACATTGTTACCAGAGGCAGTTCTCAGGGTGAGCTTTAATGGCGGAAACTTTCTATGCAGATGGTTGATTATCGACATCAAGCGCTCAGCTCCAACTGTGTTCATCACCCCTATATTTAATTTGGGGGTTTTCATTTGTGTGAACTCCTGAGCATCAATTTGCGCTTTTTCTGTTAGCGCCAGTGCTCGCTCTAACTGAGGTTTAATTTTCAAACCCAGTTCAGTCAGATGTGTCCGGCTACGCTCCCGGCGTACCAGCTGCGCACCAAGATCATCTTCAAGACGTTTGATGGCACGCGTCAATGATGGCTGAGATACTCCACAGCGCTCCGCAGCGCGCGTGAAGTTCAAATCCTCAGAGAGCGCAAGAAAATATCGTATTTGTTGAATTTCCATTTTTTTGTCACCGTTTCTAGTTAATAATTTGGTTGAAGTTATGTGTTTGGCCATTAATTCGTGAATCGAAATTCACTCTGATGGCTTAGGAAGGGATATCCATTGACTATTCGCGTTATTGAACAGCTACAAGTGTTGCTGTTGGAAGAATCCGGCCAGGCTTGCCTTCAACCAGCTCCAGGGTATGTGAATCCTCAGACGCGGTAACAAATTTCGCGACATTTCCATTATCGTGCCAACGGGTACTGAATTCTTCACCCTCCCAGCGTAGAACATCAAACTGCTCGTTCAGCTCTAACCAGCCTTCTGACTTTCCAGAATCAGTATCATCCATGCGGGATGAAAATAGCTTTCTCTCTCCAGAAACGCCGTCACTTTGTTGCAGTGACACTGTCAGCTCACTCCCCTTGAATACGGTTTTCGGTATATCGAGGCTTACGCGTGAGGGAAAATATTCCAATTGATAGCTGTCGGACACCGGGTTATCCGGTCCAGCTTCGTCTAATATCAGTTCACTTTCACATCCGACTAAACCCATCGCTGCAAAAGCAGATACAAGCAATAAGGACGCACGTGTTGTTCTATTTGTATGCTGGTATTTCATAATCGTTTTCATCTATTTTTTCTTGAAAATAATACAATCCGATGCCCGCACGATTACGCCCTTTCCCTTTCACGTTAGGATTGGCATCGCGGTCTTGCGTCTCGAAAAATTGATTGATGTCCTTGAGAAAAACAAGCGACTTATCCCGGCTGACCGACTCAAGGTTGGACAGAACTTCATCCGGCAAATTATCGTGTACAACGCTAAGTTGAAGACGCCGCATATCCGGTACTGACGTCATATTGAAATCGAGGGTGGCTATCAAGTCAGCTACACAGTCACCAAATATCCGAATCAATTCAATGTCACTGGTGTGGGGTACATAAGCAGGTACCAGAAGTGTCACGGTATCTCTAGTCGGCTTTTCCACAGCGCCAACGCGTAACAGTTCATCGAGTATGGGTCGCGGTGTAATGTCGCCACTGTATTTACTCACCAACCGCTTGAACTCTGTATCGATGTCCAGCGTTTTGGCAACACCATCTTTTGATAATTCAGGATCTGTCAGCCAGCCACTGATGACGCGTTGCATTCGATGATGTTGTGGAGCAACAAGCTGATCCTGCTCCACAGAGTGTTTTAATTTTTTTACATCATGCCGGTGGATTCCGGTGACGAATGCAATGTTTGTCAACGACTGCTTGCGCCCTTTCGGCGGGAAATCCTGTTCTGCGACGGTGACAAAAGTGCGCCGAACAACCTCGACAAAGTCTTCGCACGTAATCCCGTGATGCAAAAAAATTCGAACGAGTGGCCGGATTAGCTTGGCTAGCGCTCTAAGTAATGTGTGTTGATTTTCGGACATGGATTTAATCTATCACCATTTTGGTGAAAAAACACCATTTTTTACAATTATATTTGGTAATGTTCCACCATTTCTAGTTATTTGGTGCTTTTACACCTATTAAATCAGGGGCTATTTGGATCTCCAGCACCACTTTTGTGACAATGTAGGAAATATTGGGAACGCACAGCCAACACACTGCCAACCCCAAAAAAGGCCTATTCGGCGCAGGCACTGGCCATTTTTATGGAAACACCTTGATCAAGCTGGCCGAGCCGACGCGCACAACAGATATTCATATGAATACATCGACCGCCCGAACTGTGAGCCCGACTGACAACACGCTGTAGCCTCGGAGCTTTCAGGCTGGTTGGGAGCAGCACATTCCTTTTGAGCTTGTTCCGAGCCGTTCCAATGAATCAGCTCGCAGCACTTCCCTGTGCAAAGTGCTATTTGATCTTGCCACAACGAACCGGTGTCACCTGATGACGGAACCGGCTATCGGGGAAAGGCGGGATGCCCCGATATCATGTGTTTCGTAAAGGCAATCGACAATGCAGTCGATAGAACCAGTATCAATACGATGATAAAAATGCGTTAACTATTAATCCCAGGTTTCGTACTTTGGTATTCACGGTAAGTGGTATACAAACCGGACGTAACTATGATGCTGCAACCAATCAAAGTCCACTGATCGGGCAAGTCACCAAACACAATGAAACCGTAAAACGTGCCCCAGATAATGAGCGTGTAGTGAAGAGGCGCTAACACCACTGAGTGAGCAATATCAAGTGCGCGGATTATCAAAATCTCACCAGCGGCTGAGGTGGCCGCCATTCCTACTACTAGCCACAGGGTTTTCCCAGATGATGGCGTCACCCAGTAAAACGGCTGAAAGACACTCAGTATAGAAAACGCCACTATCGCGGTATAGCAGACTGTAGTAGTGATTGGATCCACCCCGCTTAACCAACGCGAGGTGAGTTGACGAATAGCAAAGAATACCGCAGCAAAAAGAACCAGGAAAATCGCCGGATGAAAGACACCTGTTCCCGGGCGAATGACTACGAGCATTCCGATAAATCCTGCCAGAACTGCCAGCCATCGCCTTATGCCCACTGGCTCTTTTAGTAACAAGGCACCGAAGATGGTTACGATAAAAGGGGCGACAAATGAAACAGCTATTGCATCGGCCAAGGGTACGTAGTTAATAGCAAACACAAACAAGGTAGCAGAACAGGCAGCAACAATACCCCGTATGATTTGCAAGTGAGGCTTTGGCGTATGTAGGACACTTGTACCACGTTGGGCAATTAGAACACAGACGCCAATAAACAACCCCAGCATACGCAGCCACACAACTTGAAAAGGGTGAAATTCTTCAGTCAACAATTTCGCCACGGCGTCACACACAGAGAAGCTAAAGAACCCTAGGGCCATTAGCAGAATGCCTTTCATATTATTGTCTTTCGGCACGGAGTCTGTCTTTGTGGCACAGTGGCGCTGGTTGGATTACGCCACTATATCCCATACTGATCTGAGTCTTTCAACAAATTCTTGGCCCGAACGGACTGTTGTGCGAAATGGGTCTAGTTCAGAGCGGCTTCCACAATGCGTGCGGTAGCAAACAAACGTTCTTCTGCTCCTGGTGTACTCATCAGGGATACACTCGCTGGTAATCCTGTCTTTGCATCGCAATGCTCCCACGCAGGTACTGTTATGGTGGGCAAGTCGAGGTAGTTACCTAGTGTGTGGGACGTGAACAATCCATTAACACGTGGATCCATCAATGAACGACGATTAAACCCTTTATGCTTCGGGGCAACAAGACCGAGAGTAGGCAGTAAGAGCACGGTATCTGGCCCTAATAATTTTCGATATTCGTTCCGGGCTTGCGAAAATTCTTCGGAGATTTTTTCTCTCTTTCCCGATCGACGTGACTTCATGACAGGCTTTAGCAAGATCCAGTTAAAAAGGCCCCTGTCGATGGTCCCATTGCCTACAAGCTGAGAGAAAAGCTCTCTACTGGTTGAGAATGGACCGTATGAACCTGAAGACAAGTCAGATATCCAGGTTTCATAAAAATCATCGATGATAATTTTAGGGATTAACAGGAAAAGTCTTGGCACCTTCTCGAAGTGTAGGCTTCTTGATTTGACACCGTTGTCCAGTAACGACTGATGGGCGATATTCACGGCCTCACGAATACACGCTTGTTGGTACGTAATCGGAAATCCCTCAGGAATCGCCACATGTTCAAAAATAGTAGTAGTCTCTTTAACCGGTTGATCTGCAATAACGTTATAGACAAGCAAGGCATCGCGGACACTACGCGTAAGCGGTCCATAACCTAACCAGGATCGGGTATTTCCATTAACGTCTGGCCAGGTATCAGAACCGTCGATTGCTGATGAATGTGCTTTGAATCCCACGGTTCCGCACAACGCTGCCGGTATGCGAATGGAACCTAGAATATCCGAACCAATACCAAAAACACTCGATCCAGAACCCACCAATGCACCTTCACCACCAGAGGAACCACCCGCTACCCGCGTAATATCCAGAGGATTGTTACAACGACCAAATCGGGGATTCGTGGTTTCGCCAGTCATGGCGAATTCGGGAATGTTGCTTCGAGCGATGACAACTGCGCCAGCTTTTTTCAGCCGCCGAACCATTTCTGCATCACGATGACACTTTACCGGTGATTTGCGCAGCGACCCCGCAGTGATCTCTTCGCCTGCCAGGCTAAATGTCTCTTTTACACTGCACGGTAAGCCAAATAGTGGTAGTTCGGTATTAGCACTGGCATCAAGAGTCGCAGCAATTTCCAGAGCCTCTTTTTCATATATTTTTACCGCAGCATTAACGGTAGGTTGCAGTGCCTTCAATCTTCCAAGATGATCACCAACCAGTTCACAGGCCGTTATTTTACCTTCACGCAGTGCTTTAAGCAGCGTAGTCGCATCAGGTTGACGTGGTTGGTGATCAATGGTTATCAAAATGCTGTTTTTTTAGTTTTCCCGCAATCGTTGCTAGCCACAGTGGTCATTTGTGAGCTTCGTTAATCCTGTCACTGATATAGTTCGCCAGTGCAAAGACTGTCTCTGAAGGGTTATACCCGATTGACGTTGGTAATATACTGGCATCGACCACATAGAGATTCTTCACATCGTGAGTTTCCCCAACTGGGTTAACGACCGTTTCGGCAGGGTTGGTGCCCATTCTCAATGTGCCTTGAGGATGAAACGATGTATACGGATAGCGTGATTTTTCGTTTTGCAAGCTATCAATAACAGGATCAACATCTGCCTCGCTTTCTATCACTTTTGCAAGCGTAGTGGGAACGTATACCTTCGATGCGCCGGCGGCGAGCAAAGTGCGAGCGTTGACTTTCAATCCATCCTTCATCGATTCGAAATCTTCGTCATCAACCGTATAGTTGATCGTTTTCACACCATCTTCATAAGCGACATCACCCGTATTCTTATCATGCAACAGTGTGATCAGGCGAATCGTGTTGGCAAATTTCTCCATCAGGCTGATGTAGGGTTTACCGGTGCCCGGGTTCTGGCTAGCCCCGGCTAACACCGGTTGCTCAATCGCGTTGAGAAGAATAAACCCACCGACGCCGGTTTCGTCGGGTAGCGTGTATTCGTCCACGTAGACGGAGTGAGTTGCTCCCACAAAGTCGTTTACCGGCTCATCGAATTCTGCAGTGAGAGACAATGAAGGGTGGCAGGCGAAATTTTTACCCACTTGTCCGGAAGAGTTCGCAAGCTCACTTTTCATCAATATGATTGGGGATTGTATCGGACCGGCAGCCAGGACAACGATAGGAGCTTTAACCGTCATGTCAGCCACTTTTTCCCTGGTATCAGGATTGATTATTTCTGCCGTGACACCATTGGCTACCCCATCTTCTGACGTTATGGTATTGACCCGGGTGTCCGCATAGATCTCTGCACCATGGGCCTGCGCCCAGGGAAGATACGTAACCAGCATGGATTGCTTGCGATCGGATTTACAACCTGCAAAACAAAAGCCGGTCATTGCGCAATTCTTCACGTTTCGCTTGGCAACACCGATAGGAACATCGGTGGCATTTAGTCCTTTCTTGATTAACTCCGCACCAGGGCTGGTTTCTGCCGCCGTATTCTCCTTGATCCAGAGGTTTTTCTCTACCGTCTCGAAATAGGGTGTCATCACTTCGGTCGTTAGATTGGTCAGTCCGTATTTCTCACCCCAGAGCTTGAAATAGTAATCCGGTGTGCGAAAACACAGCGCAGCATTGACAACGGTGGACCCTCCTACACAGGCACCCTGCAAGATAGTAATATCACCCTGTGCATTGGCTTGTCCGCCTGAGTCGGCGTACATCGTACCCAGCGACACGGCAGTCATCTCAGTCATTCTTTCTGAGGGTACATAACGACCAGCTTCCAGGACAATGACTTTTTTGCCTGTCTTTGCCAACTCGTATGCGGCGATTGCTCCGCCAGCACCCGAGCCAATGACCACAGCATCGGCAGTTAAATCAAATTGTTCTTGCGTGACTGAAACCGCTTCCGTGACATTAAGACCGTGGGCTTTCACTTCTATATGTGTTGTCATTTTGAATTCTCCTTTTAAGCCTGCGGCAACGGCGCATTACCTTGAGACTCCAGGCCCCAAACCTCGGAGACCGGCCCTTGAAATCCAACGGGTTCCCACGTTGGCGGAATCGCCCAATAAGCGGTAACAATCAAGAACTTAAGCGCGGTAAACAAACCGCGTGCTGGGATTTCTTCGGAATTGGCCAGGGCATCGCAATATGTCGATGCCTCATCGAGGCTGAGTTCGACAAACGGTTTACCAAAAGGCTCCTTGGCTGCTTCGTTAAAATAGGCAACACCGCCTTTCAGTCCTTGCAAAACCGGAGGCGGTAGCGTTGCCAGAAATGCACCGTCTACCGTCTGAAGAACTGGCAGTGTTTCCGGGTCGACCAGTATGCTGCCATTGGTTGGCAACAGCGCAAGCATGATTCGGTGCCATACAGCGTATTCATGCGGAGACATATGCACGATACCTTCAGGCACTTGTGCAAAAGCGGTAATTGGAGCAACGCTTGCCAGTCCTGTCGCTGACAAACCGACAGCCACAGCCGATACGCGTAAAAAATCACGGCGACTCAACCCTGACACATGCTTTTCAACTAAATGAATTTGTTCATCTTCCATCTTCATGCACTCCTCCTCCACAGAGTTTGCCGATCGTTTTCAAAAGGCAAGCCGGTGTAGCTGCCTTTGAATATCCAATTTTCAGCTAGTCACAAGATGCTTGATAGCCTGCAACTAAGAGTGTGCCCGGTACAGAATCAAGGTAATTAACCGAACAATAAGAAATTCGGTTTGACAATAATCTAACATAATCTATTCCCAGGTGATTCGCCGCCTGTCTGCTTCCATGAGCATAGACAACCAGATGTAGCGATCGGAGGAGGTGTTTGGGGAGGGGGGATTTCAGCTAGTGCTGGCTAAAGACGAATATTTTTTTAAAACCCGACCTGTTTTCAAAGGTATCAGCCCGCTCGTGATATATCGTCGTTGCTTCAATTCAACTTCAAACGACTCCCCTACTTTACAGGATCATACCTGTCCTTCGGTATGATGGTGCGTCCGGAACGCTTAGCTAACAGAGTTCATTTTGTTTGCAGGCTATTCTGTGCCTGATTCCGTGGGTAGGTCGTGATTTGACAATCGATACAATGTTTCTATCTGATGCCTGAGCGTTATGTTTTCACGCTCAATTCTTTCAATTTTTTCTGTTAGAGAGGCAACCTCTAACTCCAGAACTGACAACGCAGTCGTATCGTCTTCGGACAAGCCGGGAGCTGCATCCGCAACGGATGCACGCTGAACACTTGCGCCAAGCACCGGCGTCCCACTGAACAGGTGTGCTATTCGTTCACCCCGTTGACCGGGGGTACCAAGGTGAATCGCATAAGGCAATCCACGTTCGCACAGTCTGTCAACACAATGCTGAAGATCGTCTTTGTCCTGGAATAGTTCCATACGTTGTGTACGGGTAGACAATTCACTAATCGTTTGTGGGCCGCGTAACATCATTATGCACAGAACTGCCTGTTGCTTTTTCCCAAGCTCCAGTTGCGAAATAAACTGTTGAGAGTATTTGTCGGAGCGCGAGCCATATTCCTTGCGCACAAAATTCTTTTCTTCCAGCTCTCGGAGGCAACGCAATACCTCGCCCTGATGGTAGTTAGTGACAGGATCGCGTCCGGTCTTCTGATTGCACGCAGTAATAATGCTGTTAACTGTTAGCGGGTATTGGTCTGGCGTATTCAGTTGTTTTTCCATCAACGCTCCCAGCACTCGCAGTTCTATCGAGAGCAATTGCGGGGGTTTCGGGCTGCCGTTATTGGTATTGTTATCTGGGTCCTGCATTCAAATCTCCGCCACTTGTAAAAATCATATTATTTTTGTAAACATGCGTGGTTTTTCAAAACAGCCAGAACACAACCTGCGTTCAGGCAAACTCAAGGCGGTCGGTTTATCCAACCGCCTGAGCAATCCACAGCTGCTAACGTTACTGTCTAGACATTATGCAAAAAACCGCCTGAATTGTCCGCGAGTTTAAAGTGCTACCTTTGTATCTGTGCTAGAAAACGTTAAGCATGAGACTTAAAAAAATCCTGCTCTGGCTCATTGCACTATCGGGCTTTCATTTTAACGCTGTTTTTGCAATTGAAACACCAGACTTCGTATTAAACAGTGGGCGGTGGGAACAATTGGTGATTCCGGCCGAGTCATCAAACCTGACGGTACGGCAGCTGTTCGCAGACGATCTTCCTGCAGAGGGCTATGATTCGTTCTGGGTGATTTATCGATACGACGGAGTAACAGGCCAATATGTAAATCCAGGTATCGATGGCACGATAACCACCGGCACTGGTTTCTGGATAATTCAGTTAACCGATGCCGCCGTTGTGCTTGATCTGCCCGCATCCATTCCGGCTGCTTCCACACAAGCCAGCGAAGCCTGCGTAGTGGAGGAATGTATCCTCACACCTTTGTATGTAAGGGATGAGCAATTTACTTACAGCATGCTCGGCCCAGCGCTGGCATCACCATCAGATGTTAACCGGATAAGCATCAGTGTTAGTGCTAACAACGCTTCTTGCCAACAAGGCTGCAGTCTGGAAGAAGCCGCCGAACAACAGTATATCTCTTCCAGATTGTGGCACTACAATGCTGCTAGCAATACCTACCTTAATTTAAGCGTGGTTGGACAGTTCGCACCTTGGCAGGCAGTCTGGATGCAAGCCAGGCCGTCATTAAGCGGTACAGCCGAGATACATTTTCCATCTTCAACGAATGTTCCCGGAACGATAACCGAGAGAGCCTAGGCGTCCCGGTTTCTGGCACAGACAACATTTGGCCCGAAGACAGCCACCATCAACGAATTGTTAAACACAGATTTCAGTCGCTGGATTGACACACAAATGTCTTTACCAGTGACTTCCATGCTCGATTCTTTCGATGCTTTACAACAAGCCAACCCCAATAGTGCTCCCAGCAGAGACTGGATCTTTGAATCATTCTGGACACAGGCAGTGCAATCAGAAGATCAGCTTAGACAAAGGATGGCGTTTGCGTTATCACAACTCTTTGTTATCTCATTGCGCGAAGGAGCAGTGGCTTCGTTTCCGCGTGGCGTTGCCGATTTTTACACTATGCTGGCTGAAGGTGCTTTTGGGAATTTTCGCGATCTGTTAGAGCAAGTGACGTTGCATCCAATGATGGGAGCCTACCTGTCTCATCTGGGCAATGAAAAAGGCAATCCACTGACAGGTAAAGTGCCTGATGAAAACTTTGCCCGGGAAATCATGCAATTGTTCTCTATAGGCTTACAACAGCTAAATGCCGATGGGAGTGTCATCCTGGCACCTGATGGCACCGCTCTGGAGACCTATTCCAACAGTGATGTTCAGGGCCTTGCCAGAGTATTCACCGGCTTTTCCTGGAATGGACCCGATACCTCCACTGGGCGTTTTCAAGGATGGATAAGCATTCCGGACCGGGATGCCCAGGCAATGCAGGCCTATCCACAGTTTCATTCGACCAAAGAGAAACGTTTTCTTGGCACAGTCATCGCCGCGCAATCCGCTTCAATGCCACTGGCAGATCTGGATATTGCGCTGGATACACTGTTTAATCATCCTAACGTTGGTCCATTTATCGGAAAGCAACTCATTCAACGTCTGGTTAGCAGCAACCCGAGCAGGGACTACATCAGACGCGTCACAGAGACATTCAATAACAATGGCGAGGGTGTACGCGGGGATCTGAAGGCTGTGGTCAGGGCTATTTTGCTTGACCCCGAAGCCCGGAATATCAACCAGATCAACCCTGCAACTGCCGGGCGTATCCGCGAGCCTATCCTGCGGCTTGCCCACTGGATGCGCAGCTTTGACGCAAAGCCTGCTGATGGGCGTTATGTTCTGCTAGGTACTGACGATCCCGCAACCAGTATCGGTATGACAGCCATGCGCTCACCATCAGTTTTCAACTTTTACCGCCCGGGGTATGTTCCTCCCAACACACCCATCGCAGACGCCGGACTAGTGTCACCAGAAATGCAGATAACGCATGAAACTTCGATCGCAGGCTATCTGAACTTTATGCTTAATGCTACACAGTTGGGAATCGGTAGCGGTGATGCCATAACCAGTCAGTACACAGAAGCTATCGCACTCGGGGCTGATCCACAGTTGCTGGTTGAGCACCTGAACGTTCTATTACTGCATGGTTCAATGTCTGACAGATTAAGGAGCTGGCTGAACGAAGCGGTTGACACAGTTAATGTAGGTTCAAACACAGACGAATCTCAGGCGTTGTTGCGAAGAGCACGCCTGGCTGTCTATTTGACGATGGCCTCTCCTGAATACAGTGTTCTGAAATAGCTTATGAATAAAATAAACGCCTCCAGACGCGCATTCCTGAACTACAGCTCGCGACTTTCGCTAGCCGGTGCTGCCACACCTTTCGCAGTCAATCTGGCAACCCTATCGGCCGCCCAGGCCCAGTCGGATGACTACAAAGCGCTGGTGTGTGTCTATATGCATGGTGGCAACGACCACGCCAATTCCGTATTGGCCACCGACCCGGATTCATGGGCGGCGTACAAATCACAGCGCTCTGACGGAACTGATTTATCCCTGCCGGCTGTAGGCCAAAGCGCAGGGGTGCTTCCGATCTTACCTGCCACGGCACAATCGGCGCGTACCTTTGCTTTGCATCCTGTTCTTGATCCACTCAAGGCGTTGTTTGATATGGGCAGTGCAGCTGTCGTTGCTAACGTTGGCCCGCTTGTGGAGCCTTTATCCCGTGGAGGTTACCTTAATGGAACCGCACTGGCGCCGCCCAAACTGTTCTCTCACAACGACCAGACATCAGTTTGGCAGGCATTTGCTCCTGAAGGTGCGTTAACCGGCTGGGGTGGTCGAATGGGAGATCTGATGGCTTCCATGAACAACGCACAATCGTTTACATGTATATCACCAGCGGGTAATGCCGTCTGGATTTCCGGCCGCGACACTGTTCCATATCAAGTTTCAGTACGGGGACCCACCGCTATCCAGGGAATATACGGCGGTTTAAACTGGCCCGATCCAGTGTCTGAAATATTCGAGAAGATTGTTACAGCTAACTATAGCAACGTATTCGAACAGTCTCTTTCCGCAGTGACGCGTAGCGCTATCGATGCACAGCAAAGACTTCAAGCTGCCTTACTTGACGACTCAATTCTCCCTGACGTACCCGTGGTACCGTTGACCGGCTCTCGCAACTGGTTGGCAACCCAGCTGAGAATTGTCGCGCGCATTATCGCTGGACGACAGGCACTGGGAATGCGGCGGCAGGTGTTCATGGTGACTATGGCAGGCTTCGATACACACGATAACCAGATTAGTCGACACACTCCCTTATTGCAGGAACTTGCACAGGGCATAGAGTACTTCAAAGAGCTTATGTCCCACCCGCAGGTAAATGCGTTTAATGAGGCGACATTGATGACGGCCTCTGAATTTGGACGCACCCTGGCAATCAACGGAGATGGAACTGATCATGGCTGGGGCTCACATCATTTTGTCGTGGGCGGTGCTGTAAACGGTGGTGATATTTATGGTCGCTTTCCGGACTATGAGCGAGATGGGCCTGATGATGTTGGTGGCGGAAGATTACTGCCGAATTTTTCGGTTGACCAATACGGTGGGACGCTGGCGAACTGGTTCGGTGTTGATGACAGTATGCTCAACGATGTTTTCCCGAATCTGGTTAATTTTGGAAGCAATCGCAATCTTGGTTTCATGCGCAGCTAGGACGCGTAACTTAACGCCCCGCTCTCGCTTTGCATCCCAACCATGGTGCTACAGCTAAGCCGGTCAACGGTAAGCTATCTAAATCCATAATCACAGCACTGGAGTGAATCGGGATCTGATTTGTGCGCAGCCTTTCGGCGAACAAAATATTTCCCATCAGACAGTCTGCCATTGACGGGCTGCAGGCAACTTCAAGACAACCAATGCCGACAACACCACAAACAAAGCCGATACCCAGAGACACATCTCCAAACCGTAGCTCTGGAAAAGCCAGCCTGACAATACTGTGCCCAGCAGTCGCCCCATGGCGTTAGCCATGTAGTAAAAACCCACATCCAGAGAAACACCATCGCGATTAGCGTGACTCACAATCAGGAAACTGTGAAGGGACGAATTAATGGCGAACATACACCCAAATAGCAACAGACCTATCACAAGAGAGGTCTCGATATGAAACCGGCTGGTCAGCGCCAGTGCGATACCAGCGGGAATAAGGGCGAGCAGCATTGCCCAGGCAAATGCTGTTCGCCCACCGGGTTGCCTTGATTCCGAGTTGCCAGTCAACCGCGGGGCAAGTGCCTGCACGAGACCATAACCAATAACCCACAGCGCAAGAAACCCACCGATGCTTGCATGATCCCATCCAAGGTTGGCTGATAGATAAACAGGCAAAGCCACAACAAACCACACATCTCTTGCACCAAATAAGAAAAGGCGCGCAGCAGAGAGTATGTTGATAGCGCGATTTTTGGAAAAGATGGCTGTAAACGGCGTCTTTTGCCTGGCCTTTCCCAGATCCTTATTCAACGCAAACAGGCTGAATATCCACACCAGGCTTAGCGCTGTCGCCATGAACATCATGGAGACACGAAAACCAACCAGGCTGAGCATGGCGCCACCGAGAAAGAAACCCGCACCTTTTAGCGCATTCTTCGATCCAGTCAACATGGCAACCCACGTATACAGGCGACTCTGCCGCGCATCAGGAACAAGAAGCTTGATTGAGCTTTTCGCGCTCATCTTGTTCAAATCTTTGGCGATACCTGAAAGTGCCTGGGCGCACATTACCCAGGCGATACTCAGTGCACTGGGTGGCACCAGCAACATTGACAACGCAACAATCTGAAGCGCCAATCCAATATTCATGGTGCGATTAAGACCAAGCCTGGCCCCGAACCAACCACCGATTAGATTGGTTATGACACCAAAAAATTCGTAGAACAGAAACAGAAACGCAATCTGTAGCGCCGAGTACCCCAATGTATGGAAATGCAGGATCACTAACATACGCAGAGCGCCATCAGTGAGCGTGAACGCCCAATAGTTGCCGGTAACAATTGCGTACTGCTTGATACTATCGGGCAGCTTGGACCAGACTGGCATTATGAATACCCTACGGTTTCAGCTCTGGTCTGCCCTGCCAACCAGGGCTGCTAGTTCTACAGTTCGATTGGCATAGCCATACTCGTTGTCGTACCAGGCGTAGATTTTTACATGCGTATGATTTACAACCATCGTTGATAAAGCATCAACAATGCTCGAACGCGGATCGCTCTTGAAATCAATCGAGACTAACGGACGTTCCTCGAAACCCAGAATTCCCGACAGTTCGTTGTCGGCCGCCTCCTTGAGTAGCTGATTAATTTCTTCAACGCTTGTATTTCGACTGGCGTCGAATACAAAATCAGTCAGCGATGCGTTTGTGATAGGTACACGAACAGCATGCCCGTTCAATCGCCCTGTCAATTCGGGAAAGATTTTTGTAATCGCAGTGGCGGAGCCAGTTGTGGTTGGAATCAAACTCATTCCACAGGCTCTGGCCCGGCGCAGATCCTTGTGAGATGCATCCAGAATGGTTTGCGTATTGGTTAAATTGTGAATGGTGGTGATCGAACCCTGTTCGATGCCGATGTGCTCATGCAGCACTTTGATCACAGGCGCCAGGCTGTTTGTCGTGCAGGAGGCCGCCGTGACGATCCTGTGCTTTCCTGCATCATAGGCATCGTGATTCACGCCCATCACAACATTCAGTACCCCCGCCTCTTTAACCGGGGCCGTCACCACCACTCGCTTGACACCTTGATCCAGAAAGCCCTGCAGTTTGTCGCTTGTGCGCATTGTCCCTGACGCCTCTATCACAACATCACAATCTGACCAGTCAGTATCAGACACGGCCGTATTACGTGTACAGATTGTTGTGCTGCCATCGACAACAAGGTGTTCGGCTTCACCCACCACATGCCGATCCCATTGTCCGTGTATCGAATCAAAACACAGCAAATGAGCAAGCGTATGCGCATCAGCACCAGGGTCATTGATGCGTATTATGTCAATGTCTTTGAAGCTGCTGGCGACCCGGAAT
>JBGCFI010000042.1:0-15393 GCA_045106855.1 Granulosicoccus sp. | reverse complement strand
CCAGGTCATTCCCGCATACACCAGGTCATTCCCGCATACACCAGGTCATTCCCGCATACACCAGGTCATTCCGCATAGACCAGGTCATTCCGCATAGACCAGGTCATTCCGCATAGACCAGGTCATTCCCGCATAGACCAGGTCATTCCGCATAGACCAGGTCATTCCCGCGGATGCGGGAATCTTTCTACGCCTTACATGGGTCTCCGCCTTAGCAGAGATGACCAGCCCCCTAAGTCTATATCAGCGAGACCCCTGACTCTTGCTCAAACAGGTGCCATCGGGAGGTATCCATCCCGAGATAGCAAGTATCGCCCATGTCCGCCGTGTATGCAGGGTCGGTCTTTATAGTCACTCGTGAGTCATTAACGTTAGCCTCAACCAGCAAATCCCCACCCAAAAGTTCGGTAACCAGTACTTCGCCTTTTATAGGATGATCGGGCGTTGCTTGTGTGCTGATAGTCACATGCTCCGGCCGAATGCCCATGTTAACTCCATGGTTTTTTGAGGAACCGTTGAGTTTGGCGATGTGTTCGGCAGAAAGCGGAAACGAGAATGCCTTATGACTGACGTGCAACTGGCCGCTTCGGTCCTCCAAAGAGCAGTCCAGAAAATTCATTGCTGGCTCTCCGATAAAACCAGCTACCCAATGATTAGCCGGATGGTTGTAAATCTCCGACGGAGTTCCTACCTGCTGAAGTACGCCATCGCGCATAACGGCAATACGATCAGCCATGGACAATGCTTCGAGTTGATCGTGGGTCACGTAGACCATTGTTGTCTTCAGACGCCGTTGCATGATCTTCAGCTCACTTCTCATATGCGCACGAAGTTTCGCATCCAGATGTGCAATGGGCTCATCGAACAAGAAGAGTTCCGGCTCGCGCACGATTGCACGTCCTATCGCGCAACGCTGCTTCTGTCCACCAGAAAGCTCCAGGGGTTTACGTTTTAATAGTGGTGTAAGTTCCAGAAGCTCAGCAGCCCATTTGACTTTCTTGTCGATAGTGGGTTTGTCTACTTTTTGGATTTTAAGCGCATTAGCCATATTGTCATAAACAGTTTTATGCGGGTAGAGGGCATAATTCTCAAATACCATTGCCAGGTTTCTATCTTTGGGCGGTAGATCGTTGATGCGCTTGCCATTGAACAGGATATCACCCGCACTGATATGTTCCAGTCCAGCCAGCATTCGCATCGTCGAACTTTTCCCACATCCGGACGGACCCAGAATGCAAACGAACTCACCATCCAGGCATTCCAGATTCAGATCCTTTACAGCCGGTGTCTCCCCATAGTATTTCCAAACCGACTTGACGCTAATTGATGCCATTAGTTTCTACCGTTATACGCGTTATTGAATTGGAATTTATTCGCTAAGAAAATCTGATATCTGCTTTTGTAGTCTAAGTGTGTAAGCGGATTCATTCTTTCACCGCTCCCATCGTAAGACCTGTTACCAGATATTTGCGTATGAGAAGACCAAGCAAGGTCATGGGTAAACTGGTTATTACGCCAGCAGCCATAATTTTCCCCCATTGGATACTGGTGGGTGTAACCAACTCACGCGTTGCCACTGGTAGTGTTTTGGCGCCTCCGGAACCAATGATGGAAGCGAATAGAAAGTCATTCCACGAAAACAGGATACACAACACGATGAACGCACCTATACCCGGTGCAGCCAGTGGTAGTATCTCAAGAAAAGCCCCAAATCGAGAACGCCCATCGACCATTGCTGCTTCTTCAATAGCGTAAGGTACATTGTCAAAAAAACCTTTCAAAATCCAGATAGCAAAGGGTAAATTGAATGTTGTATAGGCTAGAATCAGCCCAGGAATTGTCCCGACCAGATCCATATTTCTAAAAATGGCATATAACGGCACCATGACCGCTACGACTGGGGCCATACGTGTCGATATGATCCAGAAGAAAACGTGATCCTTCCCCCTGAAATCGACACGCGATAGAGCATAAGCTGCCATTGCGCCCAGAACCACCGACACCAGTGCTGAACCCGTTGAGACGACAACACTGTTAAAGAAATACACCGAGAAATTACGTTCAGTAAAGAGTTCTGTGTAATGTTTCGTGGTGGGTGTGAAGTCGAAGAACACTCCCATTCCTGAGAAATCGCCAACTGCAGGCAACGTGAACGCTTCCAACAGATCCTTGAACGAGGACACGAACATGATCAGAAAAGGGGTAAGTGTCCAAACCAGATAGGTAATCAGGAACAAGGTTGTAAAAACAGTCACAATGCTACGAGTTCGAGATTTGTACTGTACGGCTTCTCTTGTGGCCATTGTCAGTTGCCTCCCGTATCGCTACGAGTACTGGATGGTCGTTCAAAAACACGGACCAGGATCATGCCCAGAACGATGGTCACCGCCAACAAGGTTAGCGCTATAGCTGCGCCTCGTCCGAGTTTAAAGAAACTGAATGAGACATCGAACAGATAAGTTGGAAGGATCTTGGTGGAATTAGCAGGTCCACCACCGGTAAGTACGAGTATTGCATCGATAAAACGGAAATTGTCCATAAATCGAAGCAAGATAGCAATCAGGAGGAACGGATAGAGGTTGGGTAGCGTAACCTGAAAAAAATTACGAATATCACCGGCACCATCCACCATATTCGCCTCAAGCTGATCTCGAGGTACACGCTTCAATCCCGCCAGAGTTATCAGTATGATCAACGGCGTCCACTGCCACACATCAACTATGACAATACCGATCATGGCTGTACTGCTACTACCCAGAATCGACTTGTCGCCCAATATCCCGAGACTTTGCATTAGCCAGTGATACCAGCCGAAAGTTGAGTTGTACATGTAGTACCACACCAACCCCGCAATAACAGGTGCCATCATCATTGGCATTAGAAAAATCGTAACCAGAATCTTTTCATAGCGCGACCTGTTCAGAATTAGCGCTATCGCAATCCCCAGCGTTATCTCGAAGAACATGCACAGACTGCTGTATTTGAGCAGCAGGAACCATCCTTCCTGAAATTTTCTATCTCTACCCAGACGGGTCCAGTTCTTGAGATTATTCCATGTATCATCGGCTAGCCCGAGATCCACGGTGTGAAGGCTCATGTAAATTAGCCAGAAGAACGGATAGAGAGTGATGGCTGCAAGTACAACGATCGCAGGCATCATCAGGTAGAAATAAAAACGGTTGGACAAAGCAGCATTGCGCATGCCGGCAGGTTCATCTATAACCAAGCCACCGTCTCGAAAGACGGCCTTCGTAGATACGAAGGCCTCTGAAAGCACATCTTTCATGATGTATCTAGACGTCGTGCAAGTCGTCGAGCTGTATTTTCAATTCGTTGCAAGCCTCTTCAGGTTCAGTATCCCCGGAAACACATCGTTGTACTTCGGTGAGCAGGATATTGTAATACTCGTTGGCTTCTGGAATCTTCGGACCGAGGACAAAATGAGGGTCTTTTATACCGTAGTCATAGACCGCATCAAAGGTCAGTGCATTAGGCATGTCCGAAGGTCGTTTACGTGCTTCAACAACTTCCGGCTCGGTCAGTACCGACGGACGGGTAGGGGTTCCACCAAGTTCCTTGAGCACTTTCAGTTGAGTGCTTTTCGAGACAGACCAGTTTGCAAAAAGATAGGCGGCACGCTTTAATTTTTCATCGGCCGCTGAATTTATACCTATCCCACCGATACCGCAGTTACATCCGTTAACCACGTCGCCACCACCAACTACCCAGCTTTGCTCCCCTTTGGGGCAAGGCGCATAGGCTGTTCTCCCATCGGCAGCTCGTGAGTTGCTAGCATCTTCTACCGATGCAGCAAATTCGTGATACTGAACTTGCATCGCTATATCGCCGGCGGCATATGCTGTATTGAGCTGCAAAGTTCCGTTGGCCAGGTTGTCAGGGTGTGAAACGTCTGCAAGGGCCTTGTACTTTTCCATAATTAAAACAGATTGCTCATCTCCCCATCGTGTAGGTCCAGGTGTTTTAGAGCCTAGCTTGTCATCCATGTCGAACTCGGTCCAACGACCGTGACTAAATAGCATTCTCTGGATATCAAGGTGAGTCGTCCACGCAAATGTTCCATGATGTTGTCCATAGCCGTACGGGATATCCGTACGCCCGTCATTACGAAGCATGGTGAAGTAAGCCGCAAAATCTTGAACCTGTTTCCACGTAGTTTCGTTATTAAATTCCATTCGATAGCCGTATTCGGCTTCAAAATCTGGTGACAATTGCTCGAATAAATCCTGACGGTAAAAGGTACAAGCTACGGCGCAGTCATAAGGGAAAGCGACGATACGTCCGGGCTCGTAGTATTCTCCACAAGCGCGTAGAAAATTATCGAACCATGCGCCCTCCTCAAAACCATCCGGGTCCTGAGGTAAAGTGTCATCCTGTGCATACTTGGTCAGATCTTCGTAAAAGTCAGCAAACGGTGATCCGATGGGCTTGTCTTGAATGTAGTTCAATTGGAAATCCGCCTGTCCACCACGCAAATCAATTCCAATTTTCTGTTGCACTATGGGTAGGTCATCAGTGAGTATCTCAACTTCAATACCCGTCAGATCATAGAATTCTTTAAGGTTGTCACGAATCGCAAAACTCGGCGGTGTGTTTTCGCTCATGAAAACCAGTTTTGATCCCTCAAATTGACGCCACTTCGCATCTTCAGATGAAGCGGCATAAACTGGTCGGGAAACAATCATCGAGTTGAGTCCAACAGCAACTGACCCAGTTCCAAGTGCGGTAGCCACGCCGCCTCCCAATTGCAAAAAGCGTCGTCGGGATATGGTTTTATAGTGCGGTTTTACAGGTGGTCTAAACATGTTTAATTCTCTCCAGTGACCCAAGATGTCATTTAACGCACAGGCTCGTAAGTAGACAGTTATTCTATTTTTGTTCTGCCTCGATAAGAGCTAAAGCGATGCGTTTATACAACTGAGCAGAGCTTGTGCCAAGCATTCAGCACGTTCTATGTTGTTGTTATTGATAAATAAACTGGAGTTTTACTATGAACTGGATTTGCTGGATGTGTTGCAATGCGTCGCGCACATGCGACACCTGTGTCAGGTTGACCGTAGTCATGGAACACTTCATCTATTGCACTACTATGCTGTGTTTTAAAAACAGTCGCGCAGGGAATGTATCGACCTATGTGTCAGGCTCTAAGGTATTTTGCTTTCGTCACATTAAGCATATCGACTATTTCGCTTAAGTATAGGAGCTATGTGTTGTACCCATGATGATATGAGCAGGCGATTACAGAATTATCAACCGTGTCGATGGCCTGTCGTAAGATTCTAATCTAACAATACTTCAAGCAATCTGATGATCTGGCCTAACAATTCCATACTTTTTCATATGCCGATGTGCAGTTGCACGACTAATACCCAGATCCTTGGCAGTCTTCGATACACACCATCGGTTGCGGTATAGAGCCTGTGTCAGTTCTTCCTTGGGAGAAAGATACATCGGTTGGCTGGAAACTGTTGGCTGGACTTGTAATCTATCTGCAGGATGCATGGCTGTTGGAGTTGTAACGGCGACGTTGCCGTTAGTTGGCGCAATGGTTAAATCATCGGGTAAATCATCGAGGGTGGCCAGACCATCACCACAGCTGAATACCGTATATTGCAATACGTTGTGCAGCTGACGAATATTTCCGGGCCATTGGCATAATTTTAATTGATCCCACACGGGATCAGATAGGCTCACAAGCCTGTCGGGGTCGAAGCGCAATAGCAGAGTCTCCACTATATCAGCAAAATCCTGTCGATTTCGCAGCGCAGGCAAGGTGAGTGTTGCACCGCAAACACGATAATAAAGATCTTCACGAAAATGACCACTTTCAACCAATGAAGGTAAGTCTCTGTGACTGGCACAAACCAGCTGAAAATCCACTTCAACAGATTTAGCACTGCCCAGAGGCTGAACCTTGTGTTCGGCTAATACGCGCAGCAAACGTGTTTGCGATTCCATTGGCATATCACCAATTTCATCCAGAAAAAGTGTGCCACCATTAGCCGCTACGATATAACCGGTTTTTCCGTCCTTTAGCCCACCAGTGAAGGTTCCTGGTGAATAGCCAAACAGTTCACTATCAATCAGGCTCTCGGGTATCGCAGCGCAATTAAGTTCAACAAATTGTTTCTGCGCCCGACGACTTTCGTTGTGCAGAGCGCGTGCAAAACTGTCTTTACCGGTTCCTGTCTCACCTTGCAATAGAATCGGTATGGCCTCTGCACTGACATTATGACTAAGCATGCGTCTACAGACGTTGACAAGCTTTTGTGTACGCCTATCAGAGCCTGCCAATTCATCCAGTGACAAATGGTTCCCGGAATTGATTATCGGTGTTGTACGCCGACCGCGCTGAGCTGCATGTTTGACCGCGCGTTCTCGAGGTGGAACGCTTACAGCATACCGCCCTGAACTAATGTTCTTTTCCAGCCTATGGAGACGACCGTTACTGGAGAATACAACATCCAGATTCAAACCAATGAGTTCACCAATTGGCGTTCCTACTAACGACTGACGTGATTCAATACCCAGGCTGGTGAGTAAATCGTTCGTAGCGCCAACAATGCGTCCGGTATCATCAATAGCCAACAGACGCGACATATCGTGATTTTCATTAAAAAGAGAATCAGTTATCGCCACCAACGTACTTTGGCGGAAAAAGTCCCTGAAACAGTAAGTGTGTAATAGTTCGGCACTTCGACGTACATACTGACCGACACGAACGACTTCTGTCTGGCTTTGTGTTGCGTTACCCGTAACATTTATAGCGCCGTACTGGACGCCACGATGATCTAGTAATGGTGCTGCCGAACAGATAAACTGGTGAAAGCTGTTGTGGTAGTGCTGATCGCCATT
This sequence comes from Granulosicoccus sp., assembly GCA_045106855.1. GTDB lineage: Bacteria > Pseudomonadota > Gammaproteobacteria > Granulosicoccales > Granulosicoccaceae > Granulosicoccus. The sequence continues at coordinate 8,520 of JBGCFI010000042.1, read as the reverse complement.
TACCGTAATTGCCGTCTGGCTCGCTAACGCTGTACCGAGTCCATTAGTCCCTACGCAAGACTCATCCCATATGGTTCCAACGGTTATACCGCGCTTTTTCAGATCTCTTGCCATAGCCGTATCGCAGTATTCAGCAATCGCAGCACCTTCTGAATCACCGATCAACATGCAGTAATCGGCGTTTCTGACAACTTTTCGAATTTCGTGAATGACCGGATCTACACGCCTCAAAGGCTCTTCTATTCTTTCTCGTCGTGTGACTAATTCGCTTTGGCTGTAACGATTACCGAGTAAACTGGATCCGCGGCTTAGCCCATATTCTGCTTCGCACCTATTCCATGAGGCTTCTACATACGCTTGGGATGCGCTCACGGTATTGAGATCGGGAAACGTTGACATGGGTTGAGGCTGGGCATCGGCTCGAGAGTCTTTTGACGTGCGCACAGTAATGTCCCTCCCACGTGTTGTTTAATTCGAACCTCAGTATCAATGCAGAATCACGGCAAAAAGCGGTGATCAGGAAAGGCCCTTGAACTCATTGACAGTGCGGACAAACTCTTTTGACAACTGTACCAAGGGGTTACTTTAGTACGAAAAAGTATGGCTGTGCAATGCTTAATCTGCATTAAATAGGCAAATTATCGATGTATTTATGCCTGAAGCAGTTAAATTAAGGCTTTTCTAACAGTCATTGTTTAGACATTCATAATCATCAGCCGGAATTGTCCAGTCTCTCGGTAGATCAGGAGTAATGGTGAATTTATGCCGAAGGCTAGTTCTCTGTGGTCCATTAACCACCGTAGGGTTACAGGAATAAATATGCAGCTGTTCGTGATTAAATCCTCGTCAGGTTTATATTTCCCTAGCGGGAGGACAAGGTGCTTACAAGGGAATTTAGCAACACTACGTATTTGAACTGAAAGGTGGTTGTTATATGTTTGTTCATGCACAAACAGTGTCCAACACATTGATTAACAAGCTGAAAGAAACCTAAAAAACCTATTGGACAGTCTGTAGGTGCATGAATACACATGCCTACGCCTTTGCCGGGCGTGTCGGATAAACGGGATTAATCGCCAATCGCAATACCTTCGCGCCTGGGATCAGCACCTCCCATCAACAAGTTGTCTTCGATAACGATGGCATGGATACCGGAATTCAGACCCCGAACAGAAACCTTATAACCAATTTCTTCCAACTCTGATTGCAGGTCAACCGCTCCCGTGGCTTCCTCCAGATCGAAAGTACCAAAGCGGTTAACAGCGTGTGGCATATTAATTGACTCTTGTACATTCATCCCCCAGTCAAGATGTGCAATGATGGTTTTGGCGACATAACCTATTATGCGGCTACCACCCGGTGAGCCAACTACCATATAAGGTTTACCGCTTTTCATTACCACTGTGGGAGCCATTGATGAGCGAGGGCGTTTCCCCGGTTCTACGCGATTCGCAATGGGTACTCCTTGGTTATGCGTTGCAAACGAGAAATCGGTTAGTTCATTGTTAAGTAAAAAACCTCCACTCATCAATCGGGAGCCGAATCCATTTTCAATAGTTGTTGTAATGGAGACCACATTACCAATCGAATCGACGATCGAGAAATGACTGGTAGACGTAAACTCGATACTTTCATCATCCGCCATTAGCATTGCATGATCCCACTCGGGTGTTCCGGCAGACACAGTCTCAAGTGCTTTGTTGCTTTTAAGTAAGAGAGATCGCTGTTCTAGATACTCAGGGCTGACTAATCCCTCGGTGGGCATGGGAACATAGTCGCTATCAGCCATGTATCGGCCTCTGTCCGCAAACGCCAAGCGTGATGCGTCACCAATCAAGCGCCAGCTTTCAACCGAAGTTGGTCCAAGCTCTTGCAGTTCGAATGGCTGTACAAGTCCGAGAATCTGGCCCACTGTCAGTGCACCTGATGAGGGTGGCCCCATGCCGCAAACATCATGCTCACGATAATTCACGCATACGGGTTTGCGTTCCTTAACATTGTAGTTAGCTAGATCTGCAAGAGACAAAACGCCCGGATTTGCTGCACTCTGGATTTTATCCACTATTTTCTGAGCGATAGGTCCAGAGTAAAATGCATCAGCCCCATCCGAGGCAATTTGCTTGAGAGTATCGGCATAGGCTTGATTTTTCAGCACATGGCCAATTGCATGCGGATTGCCCGCTTCATCAAAGAAATAGGCTTTTGTGTCCGGATGTAACGATAGACGCTCTGTGTCGTTGGCTATCAGTTTATGTAACCGTTCTGACACCTCAAACCCGCTTTCTGCAAGATCGATAGCTGGCTGTAGAAGGCTTGCCCAGTCAAGCACGCCATGTGCTTTTTGAGTCTCATACATTAATTTTACTGTTCCGGGTGTACCGACTGAAAGTCCACCGACGACAGCGTCCCAGAACTTCAGCTTTTCACCTTGCTTATCTTGAAACAGTGTCGGGGTAGCCGCCATGGGTGCAGTTTCACGACCGTCGAATGTTGTCAAGCGATCTTCTTCTGCGTTGTAGTAAACAAGAAAAGCACCACCACCTAGTCCTGAGGATTGTGGTTCTACCAGCCCTAGTACCAGCTGTGTTGTAACCATTGCATCAATTGCATTCCCGCCCCGATTCAGGATTTCAAGACCGGCATGGGCTGCGTATGGATTTGCCGCTGCGATCATGTGTTTGTTCGCCGTTTGCATTGTACGTGCTGATATACCCGTTGCAATTTCCGGCGCGAAACCGTCCGCAGCTTCCTGCGCTTGAGAAAGTCCTGCTGTTAACAGTGCAAGACACAGGAGTAGGAGAGTACGAATACAAGTCATGCGATACCTCTGTAGATTGATATGGCTGGTCGCGTAGCGGTTATTACACGGTTTTTTTTCAGGATTACTTCCAAAGATTATATCTTAGTCCGTGAATCACTCTACGACATGATCCGGGTATGCACTGGCTTTGTCTGGTATGTATCTATCAAAGTAACAGGCGATAGCATGCTTCTGTTTGTTAATACTTTATGACTATAGGATTTATACGTGTCCATTTTCGAGAGAATTGTTGGTTAATTCACGTAGTATTCGAATACGTCGAGACAAGAAACAGGATGCAGTTCAGTTAGCGACATAGGAGGTACTAATGGTGTTGATGCAATAGATGCGCTCGGTTCAAATTAGATTCTACGAATGTAAATCAAGTGACCACAGTGCGGGTTTTGAACAGCTTGAAGAGTGCAGTGCAGGGTGTATCGGGATTTTTTTAGGCAGAACTGCAGGCAGACACCTCTGCGACAGGCAGGCTCACGTCAATGAATCTTGCCCGCAGACAAAAAAATTATTGAATAAGCAATTCTGAGTGTTATTCCCGAGTCGATAGATTGCCGTTTTTGCAGTTCGATTGTTAATATCTGCCAACGTGATAGAATTGATAATGAGAATAGTTTGCATTATCATCTACTAAAACGTATGATTAATCGTGTGGGTGAGTAAAACCTGCATCAGGAACCATCAATGTCTTTCAAGCGAGTGGCGTATTTATGAAACCAGTCATCATCTCTACTCAAAAACTGTCACGGTCGCCGAACGATGTTCACAATGCTGCACCAACAGCATTAGCTCAGGGCGCCTGTTTTGCTGATCTACCATTGCCCGCAAGGTTGCTGCTGGCAGTTCCCAGGGTACGTGGGCATCTGCCCACGGCGACTCTGGTAGAGCGCTATGTACTTGATTCACTGGGTAGAATTATTGACCCCGGGCCAGAGCGTATTCGTACTATAAGATCGGTAAATCTACTCGCAGAGGTACTATTATCGAGTTATCAAGTAGAACAAAACTCCGAATCTGTTGATAATAAAGTGTTATCAGCTGTAGAAAATCTAGTGCTATGCGCGCTGTGCAAGATACAAAACGGACAACCGGATGAAGCAAAAGAGCTTGTCGGCCGCTGGTTGAACAAAGGCTCCCTTGATAGTTTCAATACTGCTGCTTCAGCATTGTGCAATGCCGAGTGTTTCACGCGTGGAGGCCCTCATGTATTTACGCCTGGTTGTGCCGCGAAATCGGTTGACCCTTCGCAGACAGTGCGGCGTTCAGTGTCATACACGTGGGAATTGTCGCTTGGTGAACTATTGCTACTGAACGCGCTAAGACTACGCATGCGAACACTGCCGTATGCCCATATAACCAAACATGTTGTGCCTATGCTGCGAGAGAGCCTTGCTTTGCCCCGCATAGAAGCTTTGCTGGATGCGCTTATCGTCGAATCCCTACAGTATGGCGCAGAGGAACCTGATATCCGTTGCTTGTGCAGTCAGCAGATCTCAATTGGTGAGTCACATTTTCTACAGGCAATGGCCTTATTTACCACCGGCGACGCCGATTTGATAACGTCTCATCTAAATCTCTGGTTACCACAGGGCTCTACGGAGAGACTGAGGGCGAGAACCGGAGAATTTCGCTCAATCATTGAAAACCTGGGAGCCTTAGTGCCGCGGCGAGACTGGAAACACGAAGAACTAAGTCGGCTGGATCAGCGGCAGACCTGCGAACATATCACTGAGCCAGCGATGATTCATTGACGCGGAAAATACAGACGTGCTCAAAGAAGAACTTCTTGCTAATACTATTGCAATAGAATCATCTGGCAGCTCAGCACTGCCTCTGCCACCTACTCACGCCGTTAGTCGGAATGTCCGTTATAAGTTGTAGGATTTGCAGGACTGCTGGCATTGTATGGTTGTGGGCACTTGTCTTACTCTCGCTGAAGTACGTCAAGCGGCTGCGAAAGCTAAAACGCCGGTTAAAGATAAATCTGATTATGATATTCACCAACTGGCAGTAGAGTGAGCAGGCGATAAGCAACATCCACTAACACAACGATTACACAAGCTGCTCGAGAAAAAATATGGGCCTCATGTCAGGCTGTTTCGATCGGCGAAGACTGTGGATGAGCTTAGCGAGTGCTGGTCACAGGGTTGGCGATCTGGCGAAATCCCAGTTAATCTCTGGGCACTTATCACTCACCCTGCGGCCTCCAGAGGGGTGATTATGGAAGCCTTCGGCCAGGTTCACATGTTGTCGCACCTATCCGGCGCAAGTGTCTGCACTGATAGACGGCTTCGTTTAAAGCTGGAGAATCAGAATTCAACATTAACCAGCGAGCTGAAAGTTCTGAAGTGTCGGTACGACAATATAAATAAAAAGTTTCACGAACAATCACAGCTACTTAATGCGGAACGGGCTAAGGCCGGCGCTCTGCTTGAACGAGCGAACCAATTGACAAACCCTCAGCAAAGTACGCCAAAGTCAACTGCAAGAGATGCTGATGAAGCCAAACACGTCATCAATCCGTTACGTAAAAAATACCAATTGCTTAGACAAAATGTACTAGAGGGGAGGGCGAAGCAGCTACAACAGTCAAAGGAAATCGAACGCCTTCAACGCTTGTTATCAGGGTATGAAAAAAAGAACCGACAAACAGACGTCGAAAAATTGAAACTGTGCGGTCAATGCGTTTTGTATCTGGGTGGAAAAGTGCAGCAACGTAGACATTTTCAGGCACCGGTAGAGTCTTGCGAGGGGCAATTTCTACATCATGACGGTGGACGTGAAACCTGTCATGGAAAAAGCACGCACGCTGTGTGCTAAACAAGACAAGCCTATCGTGTTTATGCAACGTGCGAGCTTGTCTTCGTTCACCCGTAGTCTTCAGGAAGTCCTGGGACAGGTACCTGCTACCTAATTCAAGGCAGTGCTTCGAAGTGAGAAGAGCTAAGCGTTTATAAACGTATTGAGGGCGTGGTAAAGAGAATGTTTCGGGGGAGCATTTCACCTCAAACAGGCTTATAAATCATTGTGCAATCTGAGGCTGTTTTGCCGCAGATTGCAGAACTCCCCCCAAAAAACAGAAATTGACCATAGAGACAGCGTTGCGCGGACAATCTATTGTTTTGAGGTCTTATTTTGAATATTGTACCGCTGTGAATCTCATTTTCGAGCACTTGTTAATTTTATTACTTGGAGGTTCAAAAAACCACATTAATAATGTGGTTGCAAATAGTAATCATTATCATTATGATCCTTATTCGAATCTTAAATTATGAGTGACATTTATGTTCCGCTTTTCTATCAAGGCAATGGCAGTCTCTATCGGCGCCAGTTTGTTGGTAAGCATGGGAACGGTTTCCGCAGATGGCTCCGTTAACGTGTATTCGTACCGACAGCCGTTCCTGATCAAGCCTATGTTTGATGTTTTTACACGTGAAACAGGTATCGAAGTGAACACGGTGTTCGCAAAGAAAGGCTTGGTCGAACGTTTGGAAAATGAGGGAGAAAACAGTCCTGCGGACCTTATCTTCACCGTGGACATCGGTCGTCTGGATGGTGCAGTGAAGGCTAAAGTTACGCAAGCCGTGCAAAGTGACATTCTAGAGAGCAATATCCCCGAGGAGTTTCGCGATCCCGACGGGCAGTGGTTTGGCTTGACCAATCGGGCCCGATTGATTGTCACATCCAAAGACAGAATGGCAGAGGGCACGATCACAACCTACGAAGATCTGGCCAAGCCTGAGTTCGCAGGTAAAATCTGTACTCGCAGTGGAAAACATCAGTACATGACAGCGTTGATTGCCTCAGTCATTGCCCACACAGACGAATCTCAAGCGGAAAGCTGGCTGAATGGTGTGAAGTCAAATCTGGCACGCCAGCCAGAAGGTAATGATCGTGCGCAAGTAAAAGCTATTTCCGAAGGACAGTGTGATATCGCAGTCATCAATTCTTACTACATGGGAGCCATGATGAGTGACGAAGAGCAGTCAAGCTGGGCTGATTCCGTACGTATCGTGTTTCCCAATCAAGATGATCGCGGAACTCATATGAATATCAGTGGTATGTCCCTAACCAGAAGTGCACCGAACAAAGACAACGCCATCAAGCTTATGGAATTCTTATCTGGCAATCTGGCGCAACAGATGTACGCCGAACAGAACCACGAGTATCCGGTAAACAAAGATATTGCACCGTCTGGTCTGGTTCAGTCCTGGGGCGAATTTAAATACGATTCTCTACCGCTGGCCGAAATTGCCAAACATCGAGTAACGGCCACAAAAATGGTCGACAAAGTTGGTTACGACGGCTGAGCACTATTGCCATAGTCAAGTAAAAGCTCGCTGCTGGACGTTTAAGCAGCGAGCTTTTCAGTTTTTAGCTGGACGTGCTGTGAACTTTCAAGCGCCGCTTTTCCTTTTTCGTACCTATAGCTTCGCCGTAGAGCACGATTTTATGATCGCTTAAACTATAGCCAAGCTCTCTGGCTATTTCTTCCAGACGTTTTTCAATGATTTCGTCTTTGAACTCTGCCACTTTGCCCGTCTTGAGACACACGATATGGTCGTGATTATCCCCAGTATCGAGTTCAAAAATCGCCTGTCCTCCGTCGAAATGATGCCGGGTAACCAGCCCTGCTGCTTCGAACTGTGTGAGTACCCGATACACCGTAGCAAGACCAACTTCATTTCCGTTGGCGAGTAGCGTTTTGTAGACGTCTTCAGCGCTTAAGTGGTGCTGTTCCGCTTCCTCGAGAATCTCAAGTATACTGATCCGTGGCAGGGTAACTTTCAGCCCAGCTTTTTTCAGGTCGCTGTTGGCAGACGTTTTCTTCATAAGATCCACGTAATTGAAGCGGGGGAGGCGTTAGCGATAATTGTACTACGATATCCACATAGCTGATATGGTTAATTGCGCTTGAAATTCAGTTGTTTACAATCCGATTAGTGATTATCAGCACGATAACAGTGGTGACAAGGCAATAGATTATTGTTCGACGCCCCCTGTCTCCAGTCTGGTAATTTTGGCAACTAAAACCCTTGAATTACCTGTGCAGCGTTATGGATTATTTTGTGATTGTTGACCTAACCTCATAGGGTGATCCTCATCTCATGGATTCAACGAAGAATCAGTTAGCTACTGACCCGGAGTCGAACATGCTTTATGAGGAACAGGCAAGTGCACGAATCGTCAGTGCTCATGCACGAAGGACAACCAGGCAAGTACTGTATAAATTGCTAAGCGAAATTCGAAAATTACCCAAGACAACGATGGATCCAGTTCGTTAGGTTTTTAGAGCTGTAGCTATACCATCGTGACTTTTCATACCAGGAAAATGCCGGGTATCGCATAGAGAATATTCAAAATTCGGTTGTAGACTGTCCAGAGCATTCCGTTGCAAACGTTGATGGTGATTCAGGCAAGGGTGATTGGCTGCAGACTGTGCCTGAATTTGTCACCGTCCGAGCTTTGGCGTGATTGACGGGAACGTTGTTTTTTCCAGCCCAAGGTGCTGAAATCATGCAGTTTTTGGCTATATCGTACTGAGAGTATTTTCAGTGAAGAGCGTAACTTTTCTGTCGCATCCGTCCATTAAACTCTGGCCATCACCGATTATTCGTAATTCCGCTATACTTCAGCATCGTGAAAGGTAACCTCTTTATATCAGTCTTAATTGCCGTGGCGCTGTGCTTTGGACAGCTTGCCAG
>JBGCFI010000041.1:0-3407 GCA_045106855.1 Granulosicoccus sp. | reverse complement strand
ATCGTGCTCCAGTGTGAAGGGTCTGTCTCCCAGAACAAGCACGGCTTCGTCGTAAATGTCTCACTAACAAGGCGCATGCCTCGACCAGCATTGTTTACCAGGCAATGCACTGATCCGAACGCGTCTTGCGTTGCAGCAACAACACGAAGGCAATCATTGTAGCTACCCGCATCGGCAATGATGGTTTCAATTTTGCCGGGGCCGGAAGCGGCTTGTTGTACCTCGGCCAGTTGATCTTCGCTATAGGCGGCTGTAATCATGACATTTGCACCTGAGCCAACCAGGGCCAATGCCATTTCGCGCCCTAAGCCACGGCCACCTCCAGTAATAATAACCGAGCGATTTTTTAGTGACGGATAGCTGTTTGACGGATCATTCATAATTGTTTCTCGAAAAGCCTGCCTGCTAGAGGCACCCTATCTGTGATTCCGGCAAGACGCAAGGCCAGCCAAAAAGTCGCACTGTTACTACTGATAACAGGTTTGCCAAAGCGTGCTTCCAATTCGGGGATAAGCGAAAGTGTTGCTAGGTCTGTGCAACTTAATAGTATGGCATCTGCAGAGTCTGTATTTATTTGCTCGGCCAAAGCGACTACCTTCGTTGAGTCGATTCGGGCAATATTGCGAAATTCGTCAACGCCGTTTTCACCATAGCCTAGTCCGTGAAGCGAAACAACTTCAAAACTATTGGTTATTAGAAATTCGCGTTCATGTTCGTTAAGAGTATCGTGGTAGGGGGTACCAACGGCAACACGTTTCACTGATAAGGCGGTTAAGGCTTTCACGATTGCTTGCGCTGTTGTTAAGGCTTTTCGTTCGCATCTGTCGCTAATAAAATCGGGTAATGAATCAACCGGTGTCACCATAGAGCCCGCGGTGCAGCCATAAGCCACGACATCAACGTTTGCCTGTATCAGATCGTGTGCATGTTTTACGATATCCGCTCGCAGGTTCGCCAAGCCTTCTTCGGTCTGCGTGCTGGTATGCAAAGGCATACGCGCTGAATGTATTGTTACACCCTCGGGCGCTAAAGCTTGCCATTCCGCCTCATTGGCTGTATTCGTCGGTGGCACTATGACGCCCAGACGTGCGCGATTGCCATAGACCATCGGTTTTTGCATCAGTGATTCAGGCATCGTAAGGCCTCTTGTTAGTGGAGTTGTCTGGCTTTATTTGATGTGAGCGGTGCAGGTGCCAAATCAATAGCGCAATCGCCACCAGTAGTGTCACGTAGCGCATTGCGAGAAGCGACTCGGGTAACGGCAGTAGTAACGGTGTGGCCAATACGGCGAGCCCAATACGATTGACTGGTCGGATTGGTCCGTAAGCGTATCCGGCAATTGCAGCGCTTAGCAGTAGCAAGGCAACGAGCACGCTCAGTAATGTTGTCAGAATAGTTAACAGTGATCCCTGAAGTAACAATGCAGGATGATAGATAAATAAGAACGGCACCAGATAAGCACACCAGCCAAGGCGCATGGCTTCAAAACCAGTGCGCATTTGTGGAGAGCCTGCAAGGCTCGCGGCAGCGAATGCTGCCAGCGCAACTGGCGGCGTAATCATCGAGAGCATGCCAAAGTAGAGTACAAACAAATGTGCCTGAATGGGCTCAAGCCCAAGATTGATAAGAGGTGGCGCAGCAAGCGTTGCCAACAGCAAATAAACACCAGTAGTTGGTAACCCCATGCCAAGCACAATACACACAGCAGCGGTGATTAGCAGCAACCCGACAAGCGTGTTTTCGCCAAATCCCAGCAGCACGAAACCTAAGCTAAAAGAGAGGCCGGTGTTTGATAATATGCCAATGATCATTCCGGCAATCGCTGTGACCAGAATCAAGCCCGCTACGGAGCGCCCGGTGGCGGTAAGGTCTTGAATGACACGAGAAGGTGTCATGCGCTGTACGGGATCTTTGCGTAGGTACGACAAGACAATGAGCACCGTCAGCGCCACCAGCACCGCTAGCTCAGGCGATAGGTTGAATTGGAACAGTGCGACAATCAACACTGCGAAGGGGATAGGCAGCAGCCAGCCGGATTTGAAAACGTCGCGCAGTCGGGTTGTTTTTGATTCGTCTCCTGAGCCAAGGTGAAAACGTCTCGCGAGAAAATCAACTTGCAGAAACAAAGCCAGGTAGTAGAGCACAGCGGGCACCAGCGCCGCGATCAGAATATCTCGATAAGGCACTTGGAGAAATTCAGCCATCAGAAACGCCGCCGCACCCATGATCGGCGGCATAAGCTGCCCGCCAGTGGATGCCACCGACTCTATCGCCGCAGCACGAAATGCGGGCAAGCCCGATTTTTTCATCATCGGAATCGTCACAACACCGGTGGACATGACATTGGATACGGCAGAACCTGAGATGGAACCAAACAAACTTGAGGCAATGATGGCAACCTTAGCTGGACTGCCTGGTCCTCTGCCAGCAACTGCCCGGCTAAGGCCTGTGAAAAACTCGGTGCCGCCAGTAGTTTGCAAAGTACGGCCAAACAGGATGAACATGACAACCACAAAGCTGGTAACCGATAAGGGCAAGCCAAGCATTGCCGTTGTATCGGTGCCCAAAAACCTGAGTAGCTCTGCAGGGCTGGAAGCTCGCCCTTGCATCTTGCCCGGTATCAGATCACCAAACACCGCATAAAGCACAAATAACGAGAACACCATAACCAGACTCAATCCGACACTGCGCCTTAGTGCCTCGATAACCAACGGGATGACAATAATAGAAACCAACAATGATTCACGCGGTCGAAAAAAGGCTTCTTCAGACAATACCGGTACGCGCACAGCAAGATAGCCGCCAGCGAGTAGGGAAAATGCGGCGAAACACTGGCTGATTAGCTTTGAATTGGGGGCGGTGTCATCGTTGATGGAGTCCAGATACACCAGAGCCGCCGCAATTGCGAGAATCACGGCCAGCAGCTGCTCAGAATAAACAAGTACACCCAAGCGCTGCGGCACAGATAACACCCACACTATACTGACAAGCGGAATAAGCAGTGCCAGAGAGTTGCGACTTTTATCAAGCACGCCAGAAATAGCCTGGCGTGCTTGCAACTCTACGAGTGGTATTGAAACGGACTAACGTTGCCAAATACCTTGCTCTTTATAAAATGCTATTGCCGCCGGATGAAACTCGACGCCAACATCTTTGGCCATATTAGCAGGATCAAAACTCTTCCATAACGGGCTAGTTTCTTTTAGTGCATCCGGGTTGTCGTGCATCGACTTAACCACAGCAGTTATAGCTTCATCGGATACATCTTTGTGAGCAAACAGGGCGTAGTCAAACGCAATTGCATGTCTGCCAGGGCCTTCGCCAGGTGAGCCACCGTTTAGTTCGAGGATGAAACTCCCTGGTAGATTTTTTGTTGCAACGTCTGCGGCCTCTGTGCCGACATCAAC
>JBGCFI010000040.1:0-53700 GCA_045106855.1 Granulosicoccus sp. | reverse complement strand
GGCCTCCCCAATTCAATGCTGCGAATTCGGTTTGAGTCTGGCAACGTTGTTGCCTGATGTGTCACACACGTTTTCTCTATCGCTGGTGGTGACAGGTTCTCAGTAATGTTTAGTACTCTTGCAGACAGACGGTTTGCAGCGATCAAATTGAGTGATTAGCGAAATACATGTTGGGGTTGTTAGCGTTGGTTTTCGCAGCGACTTCGGGTTATGAATTAAGGTGTCATCCGCGAAGTCAAGTTTTCGTTGTGTTTTGACTACCAATTAAGGCGTCAGCTAACTCAGGGGCTTAGCTGTCACAATCACGCCATCGCCGTCGGTATAGACATAGTCTCCGGGGCAAAATTGTGCGCCGCCGAAAGACAAGGGTATGTCGCGTTTGCCACGTGTAACGGGAATGGATTTTCTCGGGCAAGTACCCAGTGCGTAAAGCGCTACGGGAATGTCCTTGATCTGAAAAGTGTCTCGGATGTAGCCATTGACGATAATACCTGCGTAGCCACTGGCCAGAGCGAATTTCATCAGGTTCTCGCCTACAATTGCGTAATAAGCCTGTTCCGAGTCCACGACGACCACTTTTCCGTGCCCGTCTTCGTCGCGTAATAGTGTGATCAGGTCGCTGTTGTTACGGTCAAGCTGGATAGTCACCACCTCGCCCTGGCATTGTGGCGCTCCACCGTAATTAGAATAACCCGGGCCCAGAACCGAGACTTTGTCAGGGTGGGTGTCGCAAAAATCTGCAATAAAGTCGGTCATGCTGTGTTCTCGGGTACGGATGCGGTGCCCGGCCTGTCCGGGCTGGGCAAGATTCTATCATCTCGGCGTTTCTGGGTCGGTGGACTTTTGATACCATGCTCTGCTCGATACAGGGCACGAGAATCATGAAAGTCGTAACAGGTGTGATTGGCAATGATATCCATGTTGTTGCCAACCGACTAATGGACCTATCACTCAATGCAAGGGGCTATGAGGTGTTTAATCTGGGGGTAAATACCTACCTGGAGGAATTCTTCGACGCCGCGGTTGAGACCGGCGCAGATATCCTGCTGATTTCCTCCCTCAACGGAGAGGCGGAAGGGTGGAGCCGTGAGGTTAAACTGCTCAAGGCAAAATACAAGAGCCTTGACCAGCTGATTATGATGATTGGCGGCAATCTCACTGTCGGTAGTGGCAATGCTGAAGATATCGTGCCGAGATACAAGAAATACGGCTTCGACCTGGTATGCCATCAGGTCGATTTAAACACTGGTCTGGATATGCTTGAAGATTACATCAAGGAACACCCACGCCTACAGGAAAACACAGGCCGATGAGCCAGCTACAGGAAGAACGGGAAATCATTCTCGGCAATGAAAACGTTGATGCTTTTGACTTTGACGAGGTGCGCGAATTTGTAAAAGGTGCCGATGAAAATCTGTTTATCTCGCATCACTTTGCCAAGAAAGAGAAAATGCTGGTTCAGCCTCGGGGTGGTTTTCCTACCTACGAAAAACAGTATGCCCTTTATGAGTTTTTCGTTGACGCCAACGTCGATGTGTTGCCACTGACCATCGATTCCAATACTCGTCTCAACGACTACGCCAGTGCCAAAAAAATGTTGCGTTTGAGCGAAGCGAATGAGATCGACATGCTCAACGGGTACCCGCTGGTAAATCATGGTTATCGCACAACCCGCAAGATGATGACGCACTTCAATCACCCGGTCAGCCTGCGTCATGGTACGCCCGACGCCCGGCTGTTGATCGAAATTGCCATTGCGTCCGGTATTTTTGAAATTGAAGGTGGCCCAATTACCTATTTACTCCCATATTCCAAGAATTTCCCCTTGGACAAAGCGTTTCTCTACTGGAAATATGTGGAACGCGTATGCGCTGACTATTCGACATTAAACAAACCGATTAACCGGGAATCCTTTGGGCCGCTTACCGCTACTCTCGTGCCACCCTCTATCACTATCGTTATCCAGCTCCTGGAGATGCTGTTATCGCTGGAGGAGGGCGTGAAGTCTTTTTCCGTGTCTTTTTCACAGCAAGGCTCAATGATTCAGGACATCGTTACAGGGAAAGTCACTCGAAAGCTTGCCGAATTCTATGCGGCACAAATCGGTTGTGAAGATGCGTGCATCCATCTGGTCTATCACCAGTGGATGGGGGCGTTTCCAATGAACAGGGATTCCGCCGATCAACTTATCAATATGTCCACGGTGATTGCATCCATGTGTGGAGCTGACAAGATCATCACTAAAACGCGTGAAGAGGCCGTTGGTATTCCCACAAAGGAGGCCAATGCCCAGACAGTGGCAAACACTCAGTACACGCTGAGAATTCTAAGCGGCTTACCGGCAATTACCGACGAGCATGAAGAAGAGATACTGACGGCAGAAGTACACGCCATCATGGAGGCTGTATTTAATGATCCGGCTGACACCCTCTGGCGCAAAGTATTTAACTCGATAAAGAATGGGATCATTGACGTGCCTTTCTCTCCTCACATCATAAATCACAACAAAATGATTACCATTCGGGATGCGCATAAGAACATTCGCATTATCGAGCGGGGCAATGTACCCATCCCTGACCGCTGTTATGCCTATGAAAAGTCTTGCTGTGATCTGAACAAAGATACCACCAGCATCGTCAATGACATCATCCACGATATAGGAATAATGCAGTGAGCACTCGTCAGGACAAGCTGCTGATCGATGTCGGCAGTACCTATTTTAAACTTAGTACTACTGAATCCATCGAACAGCATTTCAGGGATTTCAACAAGCAGATTCATGATGACCTGATGCACAAGTGTGGTAACACTGTTCAGCGGTTTAGTGCTCAGGATATTCATATCTGTTCATCAGCCAATGGTGGTTTGAGTACGCTGATTATTGGTCTTACACATTCCTACTCGCTGAAGTACGCCACGAATATCGCATTCAATGCGGGCATCAATATTATCGATTCGATTATTTTTCAGGACATTGAAGAATACTCCATTCCCAGCGATCTCATCGATGTAGTGATAATCGTCGGTGGGATAGATTCTAATGGTGGTGTGTTCGATGAGCGACTCGGCGGCTATCTTGCGAAACTAAACTATTCCAATGCCGTTTATGTGGGTAATTCGCAGGATGCAAGCTTTATTGCTTCCACCATAGAGAATCTGGTTGTCCTGCCCAATATTATCGACGATCGTCTGCACATTGTTGAGACGCATCTTAAGGATTACCTGACCAACCTGTATCAGCAGGATATCGAGGGAAAGGAGGATATCAAGGACCTGTATCAGATCACCGGCAACCAGATTTACCCAACACCTTATGTTGTTAATAAGTCACTGCCCTTAATTAATGCCTCGTTTTCAGTAACCGACCCATTCATTCTTCTGGATATTGGCGGCGCTACTACCGATGTGCATTACTCCAAGGATCTGGTAAGCGATAACATCGTGACAGAGCAAGGCCACGATCGGATTGTTTTCAAGAAACTGGGGGTTTACAAGTCAAGGCAGTCACTTATATTCACCGCTGAAAATAACGAATTTGCCTATGAGCTGTTAATGCATCTGAAGGTAACGGAGAACATTTACACCGAGCATAGTGAAAAAGCAACGAAGGTACTTATGCAGCTGGCAATATTTCTTGTGCTTAGCAAGATGTCTCACTATCGACCCGCCTACGTTACCTTGAAGCTGCTTGCCATGAACTCTATTGTGTTTACCGGTGGCATAACCAAGGTGCTTAATTCAGATGATATCCAAGATGTTGTGGCCTTCTTCTATCGAAAAATCCTGAATTCGGACCACAAGCCAGTCACTGTATT
Source organism: Granulosicoccus sp. (assembly GCA_045106855.1). GTDB lineage: Bacteria > Pseudomonadota > Gammaproteobacteria > Granulosicoccales > Granulosicoccaceae > Granulosicoccus. The sequence continues at coordinate 49,885 of JBGCFI010000040.1, read as the reverse complement.
GGATTCCAACTACGATATCTGGACACTCGGCGCCATGGAGCACGCAGCATGTCAATAAACTGTATTCGTAATCTCCTCGAGAATGCCGCCCAGTCTCACCCGAAAAAAACAGCATTGACATTCAATGAGCAACAGCTTTCGTATGATGAGCTGTTAACGCGTGTAAACCAGGTAGCACTGTACCTTCAGGAGCAGGATTTACCCAAAGGCGCCAGAGTCGGCTTGTACGCCAACAAAAATGTGTCACAGGTTATCGCTATTCTAGCGATTCTCTCCACGGACTATGTTCTGGTTCCACTGACCCGATTACTAAAGCCAGAGCAGGTGCAGTACATTATTGACGACTGTGATATCCAGTGCATTATTACTGATAAATTAAAACTTGAAAGTATTGAGGAAATCAAATTCGATGGTCATGTAATTTCCATAGAAAATGCTGGCAAGAATCTTCCTTCGTTTGAGGAAATATTCAAGTATTACAACAAACCGTTTAGTTGTGATATCAATGGCCATGAAAACGCGGTCATAACATATTCCTTTGGGCTAACAGGTACTCCAAAAGGTATCGTTATCTCACATCGCAATCTGATTGATTCAGCCCGGGTTGTATCTCAGTACCTTAATCTGAATGAAGGTGATGTGATCTCAGGATTACTTATTTTCAATCTTGACTATGGTCTTAACCAGATATTCTGCGCGCTATTGAATAAAGCAACGCTGGCTCTACACCGTTTTATTTTGCCCGACGATTTTTTCAATCACCTGATCAACGATAAGGTCACAGTGCTTCCTCTGATGCCTGTCAACATTTCGCAAATGTTCGACGAAGATCTTTACACAAGTCCAAGCGTGGAGTTGTTTGACAAGGTGCGCATTATTACCTCCTCAGGTGGAAACGTCACTGAGAAGATGATTAACGAGTGTGAGAAGACCTTTAAAAATGCGCAATTTTATTCCATGCATGGCCTGACCGAAGCGTTTCGATCCACCTATCTGGATCCGTCGCAAATTAAGATACGTCCGGATTCCATTGGAAAAGCCATTCCTGATGTGGAGTTGTATGTCATTAACGAAGATGGCCAGGAGTGCGCGCCACGGGAAGTCGGTGAGCTCATACATCGAGGGGGCTACATATACCGTGGATTCTGGAACGCACCTGAGGACACAGCCGAACGGTTCAAATCGGTAGATATTCTTAAAGACGTTCTGGATCTGGATGGTCAGCTTGCCGATGAGATTGTCGTAGCGTCTGGCGATTATGTTTACAAGGATGAGGAGGGGTATTACTATTTTGCATACCGTCGTGATGATATGATAAAGACCAGTGGTTTTCGGGTTTCACCTTTCGAAATTGAATCCGTTGTTGCAAAACATCTCCCGATTATTCATCAGTGTGCTGTTTTTGGAATGGAGAACCCTCAGATAGAAGAAGAGATTGTCATGGTGTATTCAGCTCCGAGTGAGATATCCGAAAAAGAAATTTCGTTTGAATTAAAGAAACATCTTGCCTCTTATATGCTGCCCGGTCGTATTGTATATCGGAAGTCACTGCCATTAGTGCAAAGTGATCAGAACCAGATCAACAAGGATGAGTTGAAGCAACAGTTGGCTGGTGGTTGAGAACGTTTCCGATATCTTCCACGCTTGAAGCTTCGCTTCCAATCCACCCCGCATATCGTCATTAGCGCAAAGGCGGTAATCTTATGCGCCAAATATTAGATACCCCACGGGCGCAAAGCGTCTGCAGCTCGTCAGAAGGAGGTTGGGGAAGTTCACCGACGAGTGCTGGGCAGGCATTTGCCTGCCATGACCATGGTGGTTGTCGCCAGACTCATTAAAGATGAAGCGATTGTTGAAATTGAAGCGACTGCCGTTCTAAAGGGCTCGTAACAGAAGTTTCCTGATTGACTTCAATAGAGTAACCGTGCTTTTCTTGGCAGCTCGTTTGCCAGTTGCGTTGAAAGTGAAAAAGAAGCACGACTCTACAGGTCAGCCTGATTCAGATCTTGAATCCCGGGGATTATCGGCATACGCGCCCTATCTGATGAATCGGATTATGCATCGCTATAATCAAAGCCTGCAGGCCGTGATGGCAGAACAGGGGCTTTCGATTCCCAAAATGCGTGCCTTAGCGGCATTAGCTGCCAATGGCTCGCTTACTGTCAACGAACTGACCGTATTTGCGGTTTCCGAACAATCAACAATGAGCCGCACTCTGGATCAACTTGAGGTTGACGGATTGGTAGTACGCACGGCGAGCAAGAGAGACAGCCGGGTAAGAGTCATTGAGCTCACCGAATCGGGCCGTAACATCTATCGCAGGATCTGGCCTGAAATGCATGCCGCCGAAGAGGCATTGTTCGCGCAGATTCCTCAAAAACAACGCGATAATTTTGTCAACACGCTTACGCAGATATTGCTCAATATTCGTCAGCACGACTTCTGAAACTTGATGTTTGATAGCCATTTCGTCTAAAGTGTATGTAAATGCATATATCGACGGAAGTATACGAAAGTGGCTGAGAGATCCTTTTCAAAGGAGGTTCTGCATCTCAAGACGGGCGAAGGAGAGGTCTTTCGTGGCGAAGGTATTCTGGCGATTACCAAAGCACTTCTGGAGAATGGCGTTGGCTATGTAGGAGGCTACCAGGGCTCACCGATCTCCCACCTGATGGATGTACTGGCCGATGCTCAAGACATCCTGTCGGAGATGGGGGTCCACTTCGAAGCTAGTGCCTCTGAGGCGACCGCGGCAGCTATGCTGGCGGCTTCAGTGCATTATCCCATTCGCGGTGCAGTCACGTTCAAATCGACTGTTGGTACCAACGTGGCGTCGGATGCGCTTGCCAATCTGGCCTCAGGTGGTGTTACCGGCGGTGCGCTTGTCATTGTCGGCGAGGACTATGGAGAGGGTTCTTCGATCATGCAGGAGAGAAGCCATGCATTTGCAATGAAAAGCCAGATCTGGCTATTAGACCCCAGACCCAATTTACCGTCCATCGTGAAGTCTGTTGGCGACGGATTTGCGCTCTCGGAAGCCTCAAATAGCCCGGTTATGTTGCAAGTACGTATTCGTTCATGTCATCTGCTAGGTGAGTTCGTCGCGCGTGACAATCGTAAGCCGGTCATGAGTGTGAGAGAAGCGCTGGAGAATCCTAAACGCGATATTGAACGCATCGTATTGCCACCCGCATCGTTTGTGCATGAACAGGAGAAGGTCACCAGACGCCTGCCCGCGGCGATCGACTATATTCGTGACCATCATCTGAACGAACATTTCGGACCTGATAAGGGCAAGGTCGGCATCATTTGCCAGGGGGGTATGTATAACAGTGTTATGCGTGCACTCAAACGTCTCGGACTGGCAACCTTGCATGGAGGGTGTGATGTTCCGCTACATGTGCTCAATGTCACCTACCCGTTGGTTGATGATGAAATAGCGTCTTTTGCTAAAGATAAAGACAGCATGCTGATTGTCGAAGAAGGTCATCCGGCCTATATTGAACAGAATATCCGCGCGATATTGCATAAGGCCGGTGTTCATTGCGCGGTAGAAGGAAAAGGATTGTTTCCAGAAGCAGGCGAGCTGACCGGCCCCATTATGTTTGCAGGTATTTCTGCGTTCCTGACTCAGGAGCAGAGCGATGCGTTACCACCCGTTGCGCTTGCTCCCAACACGCCTCCGGCACAAGACACCACGAAACTGGCAGAAACTGTTCCCGCTCGTCCGCCGGGATTTTGTATTGGCTGTCCTGAACGTCCCATTTTTGCCGCCACCAAGCTTGTGGAAAACGAGCTCGGGCCTCATCACATAGCCAGCGATATCGGTTGCCATTTGTTCTCCATTAACGCACCGTTTAATATTGGTGCGACCACGATGGGCTACGGTCTTGGCCCTGCGTCGGCCGCGGCATTTAATGATAAAAGCGCTGACAGGCGATCTATTTCATTTCTGGGTGACGGTGGGTTCTGGCACAACGGACTTACCTCCTCTGTGGGTAACGCCGTGTTCAACGACAACGACGGCGTGATTGTTATTGTCGACAATTATTATTCTGCGGCTACCGGTGGTCAGGATATCTTGTCTTCGCGGTCCAGTAATAAAACGAAATCCACGCAGCACACAATCAAGAAGGCCGTTGAGGGAGTCGGTGTGAAATGGGTAAAACAGATTGATCACACCTATGATGTAGCGACAATGCGTGCAAGCCTTAAAGAGGCGCTTGAGACGCGCGTAAGCGGTCCTAAGGTTATTATTGCGTCGTCTGAATGCATGCTTAATCGACAACGTCGGGAAAAACCACGATTAAAAGCAGCACTCGCCGAAGGCAAACGTGTGATTCGTACTCGATTTGGTGTGGATGAGGATGTATGCACAGGTGATCACGCTTGTATAAGATTATCCGGCTGCCCGTCCTTGTCTCTCAAGACATTGGACGATCCTCTGCGCGATGATCCTGTGGCCAGTATTGATAATAACTGCGTGGGTTGTGGAAACTGTGGTGAAGTGGCAGATGCCGCCATATTGTGCCCTTCATTTTATCAGGCTGATCTGGTTCAGAATCCGACACGTGTAGACCGGTTTTTCAATCGTTTGCGTAAAAGCATTATTGCCAGGTTACAGGCGCGTCGAGAGAGACGACAGTTGGTGTTCTCTGGAGACTACTCTTGACTAACGATGCGTCTGCGAGCCCGCCAACGGGAGAATTCATTACGCTAGCGGTGCTAGCGGTTGGTGGCCAGGGTGGAGGCGTGCTTACACAGTGGATCGCGGACCTTGCCACGCTGGGTGATTATGATGTGCAGATGACATCCGTGGCGGGTGTGGCACAAAGAACCGGGGCCACTATTTATTATCTGGAGATGGCTCCAAAATCTGATGCACAACCTGTGTTTGCCTTAAGTCCGTCTCCCGGAGACTTGGATGTCTTGATTGCGTCTGAATTGATGGAAGCCGGTCGTGCGGTAATTCGCGGCTTCGTTACGCCCGATCGTACAACACTGATTGCGTCAACACACCGGATTCTAGCTGTCTCGGAAAAATCTGTACCCGGTGATGGGCGTGCTGAAAATTCGCTGGTTGAGCAGGAAATCGAAAAAGCCGCTTACCGTAGTGTTTGCTTTGACATGGAAGCGATTGCCCAGAAGGCCGGCAGCATGATTTCGGCCAGTTTATTCGGAGGGTTGGCGCGCAGTGGTTGCCTGCCTTTCGACGTGTCGCAATTTGAAGCGGTTATTCGCGCATCGGGGCGTGGGGTCGAAGCAAGCCTTGCAGCGTTCTACGGCGCGCTGAACTACTCGCAGGTTCCGTATGACCGCTCAGCGACATCCGTTCAGGGCACGGTCATAGTAAAAGGCCCACATGATCTGGTTTCTGGATGGAACGAACTTTGTACCCGCATTGATTCGCTACCTGTGGAATCACGTGCAATTGCACATGCTGGGCTGGTCAAGGTTGTGGATTACCAGGACCTTGATTATGGTTACGACTACCTGGGCCGTGTTGAAGAATTCAGCACGCTGGGTAACACACTGTTAACGGTGGCCGCAAAGTATATTGCCAACGCCATGTGCTATGACGACATCATTCGCGTAGCCGATTTAAAAACGCGCCGTTCACGTGACACACGATTACGCTCGGAACAAGAAGTTGCCGATAGCGACATTGTGCGGGTTACAGAATATTTTCATCCTCGCGCACAAGAGATATGTGGAACACTACCGGCATCACTGGGTGCCTGGATCGAAGCCCATCCTCGCTGTTTTACATTGCTTGATCGGCTGACGAATAGAGGCCGGCGAATACGAACCGATGGAATAACGGGTTTCGTTATGCTTTGGCTGGTATCTGCACTTAAAAGTAGACGAAGGATATTTTTGCGACACCGTTATGAAATGGCACATCTTGACAGATTGCTGACACGGGCAGGAATTGCCGCGCAAACCGATGTTGATCTGGCCATCGAAATTTTCAAATGTCAACGCTTGATAAAAGGCTACTCTGATACACATGCGCGAGGTCAATCCAGATTTTCAACCATTATGGATGCGGTGGAGGATTTAACCGGGCGCGACGATGCATCGACATGGATTAAAAGTCTGCGTGAGGCGGCGTTGACTGATGAACAGGGTGTTGCTCTTGAGCAGGCACTGAGTGAGGTGCGATCCAGCCCCCAGGTCCAGTGATCTTCTACTTTACCTAGCGAGAGGAAAGAGCTTGCCATGTTCATTAACAGGCCAGAAACTGTACGTGTCAACCGTGCGACGTCAACAATTTGAAAACGAATATAATAGTGCCCTCGGAGACCCCATATTGAAACTCATACTCGAGAAGGCAGAAGCTGCGACGACGCATATTCGCGTTATGATGTTTCGATCATGTTCAGGAGAGCCGCTTGCAGACTATACAGCCGGTTCGCATATAGAATTTGATTTAGGCAGTGCCGGCAGGCGATCCTACTCGCTGGTGGACTGGCCTGGTAACGCGGCCCGGGAAACGGGTCTTTACACGGTGGCGGTCCAGCGTGAAAAAACCGGGGCCGGAGGCTCTCAGGCAATGCATGCCTTAAGCGTGGGTCAGACGATAACGACCACGATGCCGCAGAATAACTTCAGGCTGCTGGACGGTGATCAGCCGGTACTGCTTTTAGCCGGTGGGATAGGTATAACGCCCATGATTTCAATGGCAACCCAGCTAAGCCATGACGGTCGACCATTCCAACTGCATTACAGCGCACGCAGTGCATCTCGCATGGGGTTCGCGGACTCCCTGAAGAAGGCTTTTAGTAACGCCGTGAATTTGTATTTGGATGACTCAAATCCTTTAGACCTTCTAACGCTCATGCAATCACAGCAACCTGACACGAGGGTGTATCTATGCGGACCACGTGGCATGATCGAAGCCGCACGTCGCGCCGCTATGGATGAAGGTCTTAGCGAGAATAATATTCATATTGAGCTGTTCAGCACACCGGATGCCGGGGAAGGTGATTCGGCTTTCGAGGTGGAAATCAGCAACACTGGACAGGTTGTGCAAGTCGCTGCTGACCAAAGCATCATCGAAGCTCTGGAATCGGTCGGCATTGATGTCATGTACGATTGCCAACGAGGCGATTGCGGTATTTGCCAGTGCGATGTAATCAGTGGTATTCCGGATCACCGTGATGTTGTTTTATCAGATGATGAACGAGCATCCGGTAAAGTGATGCAGATTTGTGTCAGTCGGGCCAAATCGTCACGTCTTGTTATCGACGTATAGACAGGAGATTTTTTATGCCTACAGCATCGGACATTAAAGCGTTGGTCAAAGGTGACCAGGTACACCGGGATGTTTATACCAGCCAGGACGTTTTTAAACTGGAGATGCGGCATTTGTTTGTCAACGCCTGGGTGTTTGTCGGTCACGATAGCCAGACGCCAAACAAGGGGGATTATTACACCACTCATGTAGGCGATCAGCCGGTCATTCAGGTGCGTCATTCCGATGGCGAAATTCATGTGTTGCATAATCGTTGTCCACACAAAGGCACCAAGATTGCCATTGACAGAGAAGGTAATACCGGTAAGTTTTTCCGTTGCCCGTATCATGCCTGGTCATTCAAGACTGATGGTTGCTTGCTGGCCATTCCGCTGAAAAAGGGTTACGAAGGTACGAGTCTTAATCAAACAGAAAACGTCAAAGGGATCAAGGCGGTGGGCGCTATTCGCGTGTATCGCGGGTTTGTATTTGCCCGGTTAGCGGATGAAGGTATCGGCTTTGATGAGTTTTTTGGTGACAGCCTCAGTTCGATCGACAATATGGTCGATCGTTCACCTGCGGGAAGATTAGAAGTTGCAGGTCCTCCGCTGCGTTATATGCATCAATGCAACTGGAAAATGCTGGTTGAAAACCAGACAGATACTTGTCATCCGATGGTTGCCCACGAAAGCTCTGCTGGAACGGCGATAAGACTCTGGGAGGAGATGGGCAGCCCTGAGCCAAGGCCACCTGCCATGCAGATCATCGCTCCGTTCATGTCTCCGTATGAATTTTTTGAGGATATGGGAATTCGTACCTGGCCGAACGGTCACGGACATACCGGTGTCCATCACTCGATTCATTCTGATTACTCAGCCATTCCCGGTTATTTCGACGCCATGACGAAAAGCTACGGTGAGGAACGTGCCAGAAAAATTCTGGACGAGAACCGACACAACACGGTGTACTTCCCCAACATCATGGTCAAAGGGCCTATACAGCAACTAAGAAATTTTATTCCGATGGGTCCGGACAAGACACTGGTAGAAAGTTATATCTACCGGCTTGTCGATGCACCAGACCAATTGCTAGCTCGCACAGCCATGTATAACCGCATGATAAACGCACCCACATCTATTGTGGGTCATGATGATCTTGAGATGTATGAACGGGCTCAGGAGGGGCTCATGTCGGATGGGCTGGAGTGGGTCAATATTCAACGCCTGATGACAGAGCCGGAAGACTACGGTTCCGAGTCCATTGAGAATGGCACCACTGAGAGGCAAATGCGTAATCAGTTCGACGCATGGGTCAAGTTCATCACATTGTCGATGGATGCATTGGTATGAGCGTGTCTAGCGATCAGGTAATTGACTTCATTTACGCGGAAGCACGCATGCTGGACGAGCAGCGCTTTGACGAGTGGCTGGAACTCTGGTTAGAAGATGGGCATTATTGGATGCCGCTGGATTATCAGCAAACAGATCCAATTCTAGTCACCTCTTTGATGTATGAAGATATTTTCATGCTGCGACTTCGGGTGCAACGACTGAATGGCGCTAGAACGTTTAGCCAGAAACCTAAAAGCCGGTGCAGCCACGTTATACAGCGTCCGTTTATCGACGAAATGAACGATGCCGTAATTACCACTACAACCTCAATGCACTATATAGAAACAAGAATGGATGATCAGTTTCTGCTCGCTTTGACAGCTAAACACGAGCTTCGAGTGGTTGACGGCTCCATTAAGATAGCCAACAAACGCGTAGATCTGCTGAACCCTGATGCCGCCTTTGGCAACATTCAGCTTTTACCATGATAGCTGAGAATATCTGTACGGTTTATGAGGCATTCGAAGCGTGTGCTCGCAAGTATCCTGCGCGGCCCGTTCTGAATGTCCTGCCGGGCACCGCCGAGGTTTATGCGATAGAGCCAGGAGAAATTACTTATGGCGATGCGCTATCAGATATAAACGCTCTGGCAACGGCGTTTCAAACGGCTGGGTATACCGCTGGTATGCGCGTGGCGCTGCTCCTTGAGAACAGACCGGAATTCTTTATCAACTGGCTTGCGCTGAATAAAATTGGAGCCTCCGTCGTCCCCGTCAACCCTGATTTACGGGTATCGGAACTCGAGTACCTTATCGGTCATTCCGAGCCCGCGCTTATCATTGCTATTGAAACAAGACATAGGGAACTCAATGAGGCCGTGAAAACGGCAGGCATTACATTGCCAGTTGTTACAAGCTCGACTGTGATTCCGCCGCCACGATCTGACAGTGTTGTTGGCCGACTCCAGAGCAGAGATGTACGTGAGGCGGCAATACTTTATACATCTGGTACGACGGGTAAACCCAAGGGCTGCATTTTATCGAATACCTATTTTCTACTGGCAGGCCGATGGTACTCGGAGGTAGGGGGTATCGCGACACTGCATGAGGATGGCGAGAGGATGATCACGCCATTGCCTGTATTCCATATGAATGCCATGGCGTACTCGTTCATGGCGATGATAGCAGTGGGTGGCTGTCTGACGGTACTGGATCGTTTTCATCCACGCAGCTGGTGGTCTGATGTCAGTGTGGCCAAGGCAACTTGTCTGCATTATCTAGGTATTATGCCGACGTTGCTGATGGGCTTTCACGTGTCAGCAGATGATCGTGCTCACCGAGTGCGTTTCGGGTTCGGTGCGGGGGTTGATCCTAAACTGCAAGTAGAATTCGAAGAACGTTTCGGCTTTCCTCTTGTTGAAGCATGGGCTATGACAGAGACCGGGGCTGGTGCAGTAATCGCTGCATCAACACAGAAGCGACTAATTGCACAGGCAAGCATCGGAAAACCGGAATCAACCGTTGAATGTAACGTCATTGATGACGATGGAATGCCAGCGTCTCAAGGCGAATTACTGGTTCGACGTACTGGTGATAATCCACGCCATGGATTTTTTACTGAATATTATAAAGACTCTAAAGCGACTGAAGAAGCCTGGGCCGATGGCTGGTTTCACACGGGCGACATTGTTCGCAAAGATGCCGATGGCAATTTTTATTTCGTGGATCGAAAGAAAAACGTCATACGTCGCTCTGGTGAAAACATATCGGCGGTCGAAGTGGAATCTGTTCTTATGCGCCACCCGGATGTTCTGGCTGCAGGTGTCGCTGCCGTCCCTGATCCGGTTCGTGGTGATGAGGTGTTTGCCTGTCTCAAGGTATCGAACCCCAGTGAAGAAAAAGCCACAGCCATTACCGCCTGGTGTCTTGAAAAAATGGCCTATTTCAAAGCTCCCGGTTACATTGCCTTTGTCGATGAACTCCCGCTGACAGCAACTCAGAAGATTCAGCGATCCACGCTGAAAGATCTGGTTGGCTCATTACTGGTAGATTCGAATACGGTTGTGACAGCACATCTTAAAAAAAGACAATCCTGCGAATGAGACGCCGATTGAATTATGAGGGAGTCGCTATTACAGCTCCTTTCTCAATGCCGTATCAACGCTACTCGATAGATTCTGCTCATTGGTGGATCGCGAAGGCGTTGCGCGGATCATTGGACGCTGCAGGACTGCATCCAGCTGATATTGATGGTTTTAGCGTCGCAAGTTTCACACTGTTTCCTGATACAGCGGTAGGGCTCACTCAACACCTGGGTTTGTGCCCACGTTGGCTGGACAATATCCCAATGGGTGGGGCCAGTTCATCGGTTGCGCTACGCCGCGCTGCCCGTGCAGTTCAGTCGGGGGATGCAAATATTATTGCCTGCGTGGCTGGTGACACCAATCAGATCGATACCTTTCGCAATATGTTGTCCAGCTTTTCACGATTCGCCATGGATGCGTCATACCCTTATGGGTACGGTGGCCCTAATGCCAATTTTGCGTTGCTCACTGATCGTTACATGCAGAGCTATGGAGCCACACGCGAAGACTTTGGACGTATCTGTGTTGCGCAGCGAGACAATGCGCTGCGCAACCCAAATGCCCTGATGAAAAAGCCGTTGACTATGGATGACTACCTGAATGCTCGTCCTATTGCGGATCCCATAGCGTTGTTTGATTGTGTTATGCCGTGTGCAGGCTCCGAGTGTTTTCTCGTGATGGCATGTGAAGAGGCGTCACGTCGAAGTCTGCCCTATGCAACTTTAAGTTCGGCTATTGAGCGGCACAATGCTCACGCTGCTGATGATATACAGCTGCGTGGTGGCTGGACACTTGATGTTGACGAGTTATATGAGATGGCACAGTGTGCACCGACCGATATCGATCTTTTACAAACCTATGACGATTATCCGGTGATCTCGATGATGCAGATAGAAGATCTGGGTTTTTGTGCAAAAGGTGATGCACCTGAGTTCGTTCGATCTCATGATTTAACGATCAATGGTGACTTTCCTCATAACACGTCAGGCGGACAATTGTCTGCGGGGCAAGCAGGCGCTGCAGGTGGCTTTATAGGCATGGTAGAAGCGATTCGACAGGTAACAGGCAGAGCTGGTGGAACTCAGGTAGACGATGCGACGACAGCGCTTGTGTCTGGTTTCGGTATGATTAATTATGATCGAGGCGTGTGTTCCAGTGCTTCTATTCTCAAGACCGGAGTGCGGGCATGAGCGATGTGTTACATCCCCCCCCGAAGAAAGATCCACAAAAGCGTTCGCAGAGTCCAACCCGTCCACCTGAGGCGCGTTCACGTGCTTCACTCGGTCTCAGTGCTGCAGCTGCTGAGGGCCGATTTGCGTTGCAGGTTTGCGCTGAATGCAGCACAGTGCAATACCCTCCACGTGATGCTTGCTCTACATGCATTGGAACGGATCTGGTCTGGAAAGACATAGAACCGACGGGACAATTGCTGGCTGAAACCATTGTCCAGACATCAACCAAACTCTATTTTCGCGAACGAGTGCCATGGCGAATGGGATCAGTCAAACTGGATGCCGGGCCCGTCGTCCTGTGTCATATTCACGGCGACTGTGAACGTGGTGGCACAGTCACAATGTTGAACCGTCTGGACGCAGCCGGACAGGGTGCGCTGCTGGCTATACCAATGACAAGGACTAACAATATGGAAGACGATCCGCAACTTCGAGCACTGTCCGCTGATCCCAAGCACCGACGGATTCTTATCACCAATGCATGGAATCCCAATACGCCAGCGCTCGCCAGTGCCTTGCTTGCAGCGGGAGCGTCGACGATCTTCGTCGGTGAGTCCGAAAGCTGGCGTCCTCATCCCAACCGCGAAGCGCTGGCGCAAATCGACAACGTAGAGGTTCTACCCCTGGATGTGACCGATACGTCTTCTGTTAAAAAACTTGCCGGCGAGATTGGCGGCAAGACCGATATCCTTATTAACAACGCACGTTTCATGCGACCGGGCGGAATACTGGACCGAGGCGATACGGGTTTTGCAAAAAATGAAATGGACGTTAACTACCTGGGGTTCATGCGTCTAGCTCAAGCGTTTGCCCCGGGCATGTGTGCACGCACCGCTGATGGGGTTAATGCCGCTGTTGCCTGGGTGAATATCCTGTCTGTAAACGCTTTGTCGAATACACCTGACTATGGTTGCTTCTCGGCATCCAGTGCAGCAGCCTATTCGCTAAGCCAATCGTTGCGCGGTGAATGCCGCAGTTCAGGGCTAAGGATCATGAATGTCTTTGTCGGCCCAACTGATGATGCATGGTATCAACCACTGCCACCGCCCAAAGTATTGCCTGAGACCATTGCCCGTTCAATTGTCGAAGGTCTGCGCGGTGGACTGGAAGATGTCTGGTGCGGTGATATTGCCAAAGATGTACGTGAACGCTGGCGCCGTGATCCCAAAGTACTGGAGCGTGAAATGACATCAGGCGGAGAGGGTGCATGAGCAGTCTTGAAATGTTGGCTACTGACATTGCATCGGGCGCTGTGAAAATTATTGACCTCACACACACTCTGGATCCTGATTTTCCCGTTATCGTTCTACCACCGGAATTTGGTCAGTGTGCCCGGTTTCGTATGGAGGAGATTAGTGCTTATGACCATCGCGGACCCGCCTGGAAATGGCACAACCTGACACTTTCTGAACACACAGGCACCCACTTCGATGCACCCTCTCATTGGATTTCCGGGCGTGATGTGCCCAATGGTTCGGTTGACGAGATACCGGTTGATGCGTTTGTCGGTCCTGCTGTGGTTATCGATTGTTCAGCCGGTGCTGCGGCGGATGCGGATTTCGAGCTGACACCTGAACTTATTCAGCGCTGGGAAAACGATCATGGAAAAATTCCGGCAGATTCCTGGGTGTTGATGCGCACTGATTGGTCCAAACGATCCGGTGCGTCTTATCTCAACATGCAAGAAGATGGTCCTCACTCCCCTGGGCCGACACCTGATGGCATCCGATTTTTAATCGATGAGCGGGATATTCGTGGTTTTGGTACCGAAACGGTAGGAACCGATGCAGGGCAAGGCTCGCACTACGTGCCGCCGTACCCAGCACATTACTTTCTACATGGTGCCGGCAGATACGGATTGCAGTGCCTGGCCAATCTCGATCAACTTCCTCCCACCGGCGCGATACTCATGGCAGCCCCATTGAAGATAAAAAACGGTACAGGAAGCCCGCTCAGGGTAATGGCAATGGTAAGTACATGAGCAACTACACAGCAGTGGTAACAGGTGGCAACAAAGGCATCGGCGCTGATTTGACAGAACGCCTGCTTGATCAGGGCTATACCGTCATCTCAGTTGCCCGTAACGCACCGTCGATAGCGCATCCGAATCTGCATTCCGTTGAGGCTGATCTAATCGACCCAGTGGCCGTTAAAACTGCGGCCGATGAGATCAAGGCCACCTATGATGTCACTCACCTCGTCCACAATGCCGGGATGATCTGGCCCAACCTTATCGAAGAGGCCAAAGCAGAAGATATCACCGGACTTGCACAACTACATCTTGGTTCCGCGTTGACCTTGCTGCAAGCCTGTCTTCCCGGGATGAAGAAGCGACAGTTCGGTCGCGTGATTTTCAATGCGTCCAGGGCAGCGCTCGGTGCGCCGACACGGACGGCATACAGTGCCAGCAAGGCGGGAATGATAGGAATGGCGCGAACATGGGCGCTCGAGCTTGCACAGCATGGAATTACGGTAAATGTGGTGGCTCCGGGACCCATACTGACTGATAATTTCTGGGGAATCGTGGAAAAAGACAGCCCTCAGCAGGAGGCTTTGGCTAAACGTATTCCTGTAGGGCGGCTTGGCACAGTAAAAGATGTCACTAACGCCTTCCTGTTTTTTTGTCATCCGGACAACAGTTTTGTGACCGGACAAACCTTGTATGTCTGTGGCGGTGCCAGTGTTGGAACACTGATGATCTAGCGCTGGTTTTTGTCGCCGTCCACGGGGCTCAGGTAGTCTTGTGACACAGTTGGTGAGCCGTATTCCCGGTACATTGGGAGCTAAGGTGAGTCGTGCCGACTTGACGTACCCTGAATGATTGTTACGCTGTATGCCTGATATTGCTCGATCGATTGGATCTCAAACCCGCGTATGGCAGGCAATCGGCAGTTGACATTATATGTATATGCATATATTACATAGGTCTCATTTGAGATCTACCTGTTGTGACTAAAAACCTTTAGGAGAAATGAATTGCGAAAACTACAGAACACAATCAGGCGTGCTGCGATAACCGCGGCGATCTGCGCAATGACGGTCTCGGCAGGTGTTGCTCACGCCGTAGACAAAGTCTCCGCAGTGCACGCATTCCCAGGGTTTCTTGTCTACACAAAGACATTTCTGGCGATGGTGGATGACATCAACAAACGCGGAGAAGGCATCGTCGAAATTACGGTTCGCGGTGGTCCGGAAGCCATTGCCATGTTTGAACAACCCAATGCGGTACGCGATGGCGTTGTTGATATGGTGCACACACCGGGTAGCTTCTATGGCGCTTCAGTTCCAGAAATTGATGCTATGGTTGCTTCGCGCGTAACGCCCATGGAAGCTCGCGAAAACGGTGGCGCGGCACTAATGGATGCCGCTCATCAAAAACGTTTCAACGTGCGTCATCTAGGCTGGATAGATGGTGGTATCAAATTTCATATCTATAACGCAAAACCGTTCAAATTCGATGAGAACGGCGTCATTGACCTGACCGGCGTCAAGTTGCGCGACAATCCTATTTATCATGCATTCTTTGAAGCGCTGAATGCCACGACAGCTTCAATGGCCGCAACTGAAGTTTATGCTGCATTGGAAAAAGGTGTAGTCGATGCTGCGGCCTGGACATCAATCGGACTTATGGATCTCAAGTGGGACAAATTCATGAAGTATCGAATTGATCCCGAATTCTACAATACTGATATTGGCGTGATCTTCAATAAGGATAGCTGGGATGCTTTGACACCGGAGTCGCAGAAAGTCATCCAGGATGTCGTCATCGAATGGGAAGCCAAGTCATGGGCTGATCGTCAGAAAGATAAAGAAGCGGATGCAATCGAGTTGGCAAAACGCGGAATGGAGTTTATTTCCATGACACCTGAAGCCTCTGCTGCTTATCTAAAAATGGCAGATGATGCTTCCTGGGGACGTATGAAAGAACGTCTCGAAAAGATGGGCGGCGATAACGACTATGCTGCCTTGCGTGAGCTTTACTTCGGCGAAGAATAAACCATATGTCTCGCCGGGTTCCTGTAATGCATGGGTTTGCAATGAACGTTAATCATCCATTAAGGAACAAGCCTGACGCGACCGGCAGGCTGCTCATACGAAGTTGGATTTATGGGTAGCTTGCTGGTGGGCTTAATTGCTCCGGTGAATACAGTGCGGTATTTTCAGGCTATTCCAGCTCATCCGGATCCTGGTTTATGCGCCTGATCGATTCCATTTGCAATGTGCTGGCTGTTATCGCCGGCATCTATCTCGTGGCGATCATGTTTGCTATTGTTTTTCAGGCGACCGTAAGATCGTTTGGCTTCTCTGGCTCATCGCATATCTTTACGTTTTCAGAATACGGGCTTCTGTATATCGTCATGGCCGCCTCTCCCTGGTTAGTCAGGCACAAGGGGCATGTGTATATCGAGTTATTAACCGCTATCATTCCAAAACGCTATGCGCCGGCCTTTTCGCGTGTGGTCACTTTTCTGTGCGTAATTATCTGCATAACGCTTGTGTGGTACACCGGTGAGGCAACACTCAAGGCGTTTAACCGTGCCGACTATGATATGCGTTCACTGGACATGCCCAAATGGATGTTACTGGTCTCCATGCCAATCTGTTTTGCGCTAATGGCACTGCAGTTTTTACGCTACGTGTTTGGTAGCGATACGTTGCACACTGGGGAAGCAGGCGTACACGAATGAGACAGTTACGCTGATGGAGTGGTACGCAGCGCTTGGCTTTCTGCTGGGTTTGATCCTGTTTTTCATGTTTCTGGGCGTACCCGTTGCGCTCGCTTTTCTTGCCGCAAACATGGTGGGTGCCACCTATTTCATGGGTGGTAACGGCGATGTTTTTACTCAGATGTCCCGAGGCATAGGGCAATTGGCAAATAATGCAGTGCCTACGGTGACAACATTTAATTTAATGCCTGTCCCCATGTTTCTGCTGATGGGGGAGATATTCTTTTTTACCGGTTTGGCGCAACGTATGTTTAGCGCCGTTGACAAGCTAATGGGGCGCATCCCGGGTCGATTGTCATTTGTCACTGTAGCCGGGGGCACCGCGTTTGCCACGCTGTCGGGTTCGTCAATGGGTTCCACCGCCTTGTTGGGTTCTTTGATGGTTCCGGAGATGCAAGCTCGTGGATACAAAAAACACATGTCGATAGGTCCGATATTGGGCACTGGTGGTCTTGCCATGTTGATCCCGCCTTCAGCGCTGGCAGTTTTGTTGGCAACGCTTGCCAATCTCGATGTTGGTGAATTATTAATAGCAGGCATTGTTCCCGGACTCATGCTGGCAGGGTTTTACATCCTGTTAATTCTGATTATGTGTTTGATAGATCCCGACTCAGCACCCGCCTACGAAGTAGAACACGTTAGCTGGTCACAGCGCGGCAAACTGTTCCTGCTGGATATTCTGCCGATGGTGTCTGTTGTGATCTGCGTTATCTTACTCATTCTCAATGGCTGGTCCACGCCGACTGAGTCAGCAGCTTTTGGTTGCCTGGGTGTTCTGATTCTTGCGGCTATTTATCGCAAGTTGACCATCAAAAGCATTATTGATTCTGTCGATGGAGCGTTGCGTGTTACTGTCATGGCCTTACTTATTATCTTTGGCTCGGCCACGTTCTCGTCGTTACTTGCTTTCTCAGGAGCGAGTTCGGGCTTGATTAATTGGGCCACAGGATTTGAATTAGCGCCCGTGGTGATGTTGCTGATCATGTTTGCTATCCTTCTGGTATTAGGCATGTTCATGGATCAACTTTCCATGATGTTGCTCACCGTACCCATATTTTTTCCCCTGGCCATGACGCTTGATTTTAATCTGATCTGGTTTGCAGTGATAACCCTGCTAGCGCTTGAAATCAGCTTTACCACACCACCGTTTGGTTTGTTGTTATTTGTCATGAAAGGCGTGTCACCACCCGATACCACCATGCGTGATATTTACCTGGCGGCCCTGCCGTTTATCGGTTGTTCTATATTGCTGGTAGGACTAATGATCATCTGGCCCGGGATTGCCTTGTGGTTGCCGGGTTTGGGTAAGTAGCGATATGACATTTACCGTGAGGTGATCTGCTGCAAAGTTTCTACCGGTGTGTCTTTCACCATTAATTCGCGGTACGAGGCTCTTATCTGAAACGAGCTGACCAAATGACACAGGTACGTATTATGAAAATCTGGTATCAAAGTTACGTCGACGCTGAACATGGTCAGTCTTACTGGGATTTTCTAAGTGCGCATCTGGATAAGGTCATTGATCCGGGGACCATCGTAGATATCAAAGGCATAACGCCGCATGATTCCTATGCGCATCCCATTGTAGAATTCCGATGTGCCCGTGAAGTCATCTGCAATGCGGTAAGGGCCGAACGTGAGGGCTATGATGCTTTTGTCGTTGGCCATTTTCAGGATGCAGGCCTATATGAGGCCCGTTCCGTTGTAGATATACCAGTTGTGGCACTGGGAGAAGCGTCGATGTTGTATGCATGCCAGTTGGGGCAACAATCCGGCATTGTCACAATAAACCCGCGCTACGTATCATGGTTTCATCATCAGATAAATAAGTATGGGCTGTCCAGACGGGTGACCGGAGTGCATTCGATGACGTTTCAGCCCGGGCAAATTCTGGACGCGTTTGGTGATGATGAAAAACTGGATACGGTTGTAAGATTATTTGAAGAACAGGCCAGGCCATTAGTGGACTCAGGTGTCGATGTGCTGATTCCCGGTGGTGGTATCCCCATGCTTTTATTTTCTCAGATTACGCAACATGCGGTAAATGGCGCACCGGTTATCAACGGAATTCCCATTGTCGTGAAGATGGCAGAAATGGCAGTGAAGTTAAAAGCCACAACCGGACTGAGCACAAGTCGCGTGTCGGATTTTGTAAAACCACCTCCAGACGTGATAGAAGAATTCATGACACATCCCAAGGGTTTATAGCGAACCAGGTTATCCGTTATGAAAATTGCGATATTAGGCGGTGGAAATGGATCCTATGCTGCGGCTGCAGATCTTGTTGATCAGGGGCATGAGGTTAGATTGTGGAGAAGGGATGTCGGCGGCGTGCGTGCGCTGCAGGAAAACCACAACACGTTGACACTAAAAGATTTTAAAGGTGAGAGGCAAGTTGTTCTATCGTTGGTCACCACTAAAATATCAGACGCAATTGCTGATGTGTCGTTGATTGTTTGCCCGACTCCTGCAAATGCTCAGGAAGATATAGCGCATCTGCTTGCACCACATCTTGTCGATGGTCAGGTTTTATTTCTTCCGCCTGGTAGTCTGGGCACTTATATCATGGCCAAGATCGTTCATGAGGCTGGTAATACGGCAAATGTCTCTTTTGCGGAGGCGGGAACGTTGCCTTATCTGGCGCGCAAGCACGGTGAATTAACCATAGCTATTACTACACGAGCTACTCGATTGCCCACGGGTGTATTTCCGATGTGCAAAAAGGCCTATGCGCTAGATGTAGTAAGCAAGGCTTATCCGTCCGTTGAAGATGCGCAAGATGCCCTCTCAGGCGCTCTCATGAATGCAGGACCCATTATTCATCCTCCTCTAATCCTGATGAACGCTGGGCCCATTGAGCATTTTGATTTCTGGGACATACACAATGAGGGGACACAAGCCTCCGTGCGTCGAGTAACGACACGCCTGGATAACGAACGAATAGCAGTTCGCAAGTCGTTGGGTTATGAATCGCCTCACTTCCCTTTGGCAGATCATTATGACAGTGGCGGCGATGAGTGGATGTATGGAAATCTAGCGCATGACAAGTTGGTTGATTCCGGTGACTGGAGAGAGCAGCTTAATTTGCAGGAGCACCGCTATATGCGTGAAGATGTGCAGATCGGGTTGGCATTGCTGGTATCGATAGCCGAGTGGTCTGGCGTACCGGCGCCCACAGCTACCGGATTGCTGGCGATGGGATCGGCTGTCTGTGACGCTGATTTTAAAAATACCGGGCGCACACTCACTTCATTGACGTTAAACGATATGACTAAACAACAATTACAAGCGCTATTTAATGATGGGTTCTGAAACATCGGCAATTGATGTCATTGCCTCGGTGGGAATGGGCAGAATGGGCCGGGGTATTGCTATCACCTTTGCTTTGGCTGGATTTCATGTACGCCTGGTAGATGTTAAAGAGCGGACCTCCGATGAATTTGAACAGCTACGCGATGCTGCCGTATCTGAAATTCAATTAACCATGACCATGCTTTCTGGCATAGGGATGCTGAAAGAAGATGATATTAGTGGTTTGGTGGCAAGAATCAGCTATTTTTCACGTCATCATTGTGATAAAGCATTGTCCGATGTTGACGTTATTTTCGAAGCGGTGCCCGAAACTCTGGAGGCTAAAGAATCAGCACTTGCACTAGCCTCAAGATTTTCTCGACCTTCCACCATCGTGGCATCAACTACTTCAACTATTTTATCCGATGAACTACAACCCTTTGTTTCAACACCTGAGCGCTTTCTGAACGCTCACTGGCTGAATCCGGCTTATCTGATACCACTTGTGGAGGTTTCCCCGGGCCGTGATACTGATCCCGCCGTGGTAAAGCGGTTGAAAGGCTTGCTGGAGTCTATCGGTAAAGTCCCTGTTGAGTGCACAGCTAGTCCAGGTTATATCGTGCCGCGAATTCAAGCGTTAGCGATGAACGAAGCCGCCAGAATGGTAGAAGAGGGTGTTGCGTCTGTTGAAGACATCGACAAGGCAACAAAGTACGGATTTGGATTTCGTTTTGCGATCTTAGGGTTACTTGAATTTATCGATTGGGGTGGCGGCGACATTCTGTACTACGCGAGTCGTTATATGACAAACGCAATGAAGGATGAACGCTTTGCATCACCCGCCATCATAGAAAGTAATATGCGGGATGGGCGCATCGGACTTAGTACACGCAGGGGATTTCTTGACTACTCGTCGATGAATGTTAACGACTACCAGAAAGAGAAGCTTGCTGATTTTGTAGCCATGTTGCGCCATATTGGCAAACTACCTCAGGAAGAGGATAACCTGTCATCAACGTCAGCCACCAAGGATCAAGATCTGCCCGATGCTCAGGCAATTGTACAAGCCTATCTGAATGCCATGGAAAATCGTGATCTGGAGAAGGCGCAGGTTTTCCTGCATCAGGAATTCAGTATGACATTCCCCGGGGGGAATACTTTTACAACGTTGCTCCAGCTTGTGGAATGGGCAAAGGGGCGCTATCAGTCAATTGGTAAGACCTACGAGCGCTTCGATCAAAGTCAGAACGGTAACGAAACCGTTGTGTACTGTTATGGGATGCTTAGTGGTGTAACACTGGAAGGCATCCCGTTTTCAGACATACGATTTGTCGATCGCTTTGTTATTGTTAATGGATTAATCTATTCACAACTGGTGTGGAATGATTTAGCCGAATCGCTCAACTGATGGGCACGTTAACTAGTTTCTTCTGGAGCGATAACACAGGCAAGCAGTGCTTTCTTGACGTCATCAGGCCAGGGGATTGAACAGTGCTTGTCCAGGTCACTGGCGGCAAGAACCTGAGTGCTGCTCCAGCGTTTTTCGCCTTTACAGCTTATATCATGGTGAATGGTGACAGACGAACGACCAACTTTAAGCACGGTTACGACAAAATCCAATTCTTCGCCAAACAGCGACGGGCAGGAAAAATCGCTAGTGATGTGAACCGTTGGCGTACCCCATCGTTCTTCCCAGATTATCTTATGCCATGGATAGCCCAAGTGAAGCCAGAACTCTTCATTGACGCCATTCAGAATGTTGAGGTAGGCCGGGAAATATGCCGTACCGGAAATATCGCAATCTCCGAAGGCCAGCATACGCGTTGTTTTGAATGGGGTTTCCAACTTGATCTCCTTGCTAGGTTTCTCTAACAACTTTACATGAACGATGACTGTAGCAGGCTGATTCACTCCTGTGGCTTTGCAACTTCAGCTTGTTGCAACCCAATTAATGGATTTGCCGTTTATGAAACACTAGAATGCGGTGCCGCCAAGAGGATGTCTCACGGATGTTATGCCAGAAATAGGGGGCCAATGGGTCCTGATCTGGTACTCCATAACGGGCCCTCGGGAAACCGATAGTGTTCGATAAATGCAGATTTCATTTCGAGCCCCCATCCGGGTTGAGACGGTGTCACATAGCAGCCATCTTTTACACACACGGGTGTTTCAAATACATCACTTTGAAGGAAGTCCAGGTATTCAACTAATCGACCTTTACTAGTTGCCGATACTGAAACCTGATCCCAGACACTGTAATGCTGGATCATATTGCATAGTCCGATTCCCCCGCCGTGTGGACATACAGGAATATGAAATTTTGCTGCCATGAGCACAACGGCTATAACGTCATTAACGCCAGCCAGTCGCGTGGCATCAATCTGACAATGCGTTAAGGCATGAGATTGCAGTAGTTGTTTGAATATTACCGGTGAGGGAACCTGCTCGCCTGCGGCGACACCTATATCGTGTTTCTCCATGGCTTTACGAATTTTTATAAAGCCGAGAACATCATCCCGGGCTGTGGGCTCTTCTATCCAGTAGGGTCGAAAGTCGCTCAATTCGTGCATCCAGTCGATAGCCTCATCTACTCCCCAGATCTGATTGGCATCGGTCATCAAATGTCCTTCATCGCCGATGAGCTTGCGTAAGAATCCGAGCCTCTCAATATCTTGTTGTAAATCACCACCCACTTTGGTTTTAAAATGTCGGAAACCTTGTGCCTGCAATGATTTGATATGTTCAGCGATTTGTTGATTATCCAGGCCAAGCCAGCCGGATGTGGAATACGCGGTAGGTCCTTGATGTTGCATGCGCGTCTTGCGTTCTTCCATACCCGGGCGAGCACTATGCAGAATTTCAAGCGCTTCATCGGGTGTTAAGGCATCTCGCAGGTAGCGCCAATCCACACACGAAACGATCGTCTCGGGTGATAGATCGGTTAGCAGTTCCCATAACGGTTTTTCGTAAGCTTTGGCCCATAAATCCCATAGGGCATTCACCAGGCCACCGACTGCCATTCGAAACACCCCATCAGCTAACCAGCGCATTTGATGATGTTCCATCATGAGTTGGTGCAATCTGGCAGGCTCCGTGACGAAATCTGCCAGCATTTTTCCAGTGAGCAATGCACCAAGGTCCCGGATGCCATAAGCCATCCAATCGTTGCCAGCACCTAGATTGAATACGACGCTATTCCCCTCAATACCTGCGTCGGTTTTCAAGCTGACGGTAACCACTGAATAGTCTGGTTTGCGATGAAACGGGTCTGAACCCAGAAGTGAATCGGACGTCGGCACGCGAATATCTTCAACACAAACATTAGTAATTTTTATCGTTGGAATCATAAAAACAGGCTCAGCGAATGTGGTGCCGGTAAAGATTGTCTATTTTCGTATGGCTTAGTGTGGATATCATATAAACCGGGATATGTTGGCACGGTAGTTTCTTTACCTCAAAGTAATATCTTGCTTGTCTATTTGCCTTTGAATTCCGGTTTTCGTTTCTCATTGAAAGCCAATACGCCTTCGACTCTATCATCCGTGGGAACGGTGCGGTTATAGGCTTCAATTTCGAACGCCATGCCGTCCGCTAGTGACATCTGCAAACCTCGGTGAATCGCTTGCTTCGCCTGGCGCACAGCAATGGGTGCATTACCGGAGATGGTCTTTGCCAAATCAAGGACTGTGGCCAGCAGTTTATCTTGTGGGAGTACGTCATTAATTAGTCCCCACTGCTGTGCATCGAGCGCTTCAAACGGTTTCGCTGACAGGATCAGCTCTTTGCATCGGCGTTCACCGACAGCGCGAGCCAGGGTTTGAGTTCCGCCAGCTCCCGGAATGATACCGAGAGAAGTTTCTGTCAGTGCAAAGCGGGCATTGCTAGCCGCATAGGCGAAATCAGTCGCGGCTGCCAATTCACAGCCTCCTCCGTAGGCTGCGCCGTTAATGGCACCGATAACCGGTGTCGGACACTCTATAACGGCGCGTATCATACGCTCATAGACCAGGTGTTGCTTACCCCAGGCCTCATCACTCATGCCCTTACGCTCTTTCAGGTCGCCTCCAGCGCAGAAAGCTCGCTCGCCAGAGCCCGTAAGGATGATGCAACGTGTGTTCCCCGGGTCGAGTGACATGCTTTCGAAGACTTCAATTAATTCATGGGCCATCTGAGTTGTAAATGCATTGGCGGCCTCAGGACGATTCAAGGTTACTTGCATGACATGATTGGCTGGATGGCTGAGTAGCAGGGTGTTGTAATCGTGTACTCGAATAGTCATAAGTCATCGGTCCCAGTATTTAGCAACTTTGTCAATTGCGTGTACGGTTGGCTCAACATTCTGTTGGTGCGCCGATTCGAACAAACATCGACGCTTTAATAGATAATCCACAGATCGTATATCATCATGGATCACAAGTCAGGTTGTCAGTATCAGCCTGTACAATTAACTTGCATGATGCAATCGGCGTGTTTGAGGAAGGTTTATGGGTCTGAACAAAGAGCTCTCCGGCGTTTTGGTGGTCTCACTTGAACAAGCAGTTGCAGCGCCCTATTGTGGACTTCTACTTGTGGATGCCGGTGCCCGGGTACTAAAAGTGGAACGTCCTGAAGGCGACTTTGCCCGTGGGTACGATGCCGGAGCTGGTGGTAACAGCGCTATATTTGCGTGGTTGAATCGCGGCAAGGAATCGGTCTGCCTCAATCTCAAGCAAGAACAGGATATGCAGATTCTTCGCAACGCTTTAGGCCGTGCCGATGTATTCGTTTCCAATCTGGCGCCGGGGGCCGTTGCCCGTATGGGTTTGGCTGGAGATTCCTTAAGAGAGCACAACCCCGGATTAATCAGCTGCACCATTACTGGCTACGGCGAGAGCGAAGCGGCGGCCGGGAAAAAAGCCTATGACTTTCTAGTTCAGGGTGAGAGTGGCGTGTGCTCGGTCACCGGTAGTGAAGAGGCGCCGGCTAGAGTAGGTGTCTCGCTGACTGATTTATCCACGGGTCTTACTGCCTTCTCGGCAATTTTACGGGCATTGATTCAGCGTGGACGTACAGGCCAGGGTATCGACTTAAGTGTGTCGATGTTCGATGTCATGGCCGACTGGATGAACATGCCACTTCTGGCACATCGTTATATGGGTGGTGCGCCATCTCGCACGGGGCTGATGCATTCATTTGTTGCCCCTTATGGCGCTTTTGCCTGCGGCGATGGTGGGCAGGTTTTGTTATCAGTACAAAGCAACCGTGAGTTTACTGCCTTGTGTGAATCGGTTCTTAGTCAGCCAGAACTTGCCAACGATCCACGTTTTAGGGATAACCCCGACCGATATGAAAATCGTGACGTGCTAAATCAACTGATCAATCATTGTTTTGCCAAACTGGATACAGCGAGTGTTTCAGCTTTATTGGATGATTCAAAAATCGCCAATTCGCGATTGAATTCGGTAGCTGAATTGTCCAATCATCCTTTTTTGCGTAATGTCGGTGCGTCTACAGATAACATGGCAATTTCACTGGCGGCGTTACCGGTGAGA
This sequence comes from Granulosicoccus sp., assembly GCA_045106855.1. Taxonomy (GTDB): domain Bacteria; phylum Pseudomonadota; class Gammaproteobacteria; order Granulosicoccales; family Granulosicoccaceae; genus Granulosicoccus. The sequence continues at coordinate 24,453 of JBGCFI010000040.1, read as the reverse complement.
ACCGATGGCGACACGCCGCAGCATGTGCCTACACTTGATCAACATGGTAAGCAGATACGTGCAGAGTTTGCACAGGTACACTCATGATTTGCGCTGTACAGCTTGAGGGTATTCGCGATGTAGCAGCCAGACTCTGCCTCGAATTTCCAGGCGCTTACTGGCAGAAATGTAACCATTAGCAAGCCTTTCCTAAAGAGTGTGTAAACGCTTTGACTAAAGCGAGCTACCGCTTAGCGCTAATCCCGGAAGAATATGGTGGCTTGTCGTTACCGATGTCAGCAGCGGCAGCCATATTGGAAAAGACTCATCGCTGTGGTTGCAATGCGGCTGCTTGTCATGCTCAAATGCGAGCAGCAGAATTGATGCTTCATGACGCCATTCGAGTGTACGAGGAAGGTGGCAATCCGTGGGAAGAGGCCAACCTTGCTAAATTGTTGGCGGCAGATGCACAGTGGGCTGAGGCAGAAGCCTGTTTACAGACCCATGGTGGCTTCGGATTTGCCGAGGAATATGATGTGGAGAGAACGTCCCGGCAGGCAGGGATTAACCCGATGGCACCAATTTCAATCCATTTAATTTTTAAGTACGTGGCAGAGCATGTGCGGACAATGCCTCGCTCGCATTAACAAGGTGAAGACATGGCCCGGCTCGATAACATCAGCGAGAGAATCGCACACTTTGCGGTTGCAACCCGTGATGAGCAATTCCCTGAACCTGCATTGCATATGGTGCGTCTATCCATGTTGGATTGGTTGGCAGTGGCCAGAGCCGGGATGGATGAACCTGTTGCACACGTTGTAAGATCACTAGTTGCAGAGGAAGGTGGTCGAGAAGAGGCTTTCGCTATGGGGTTAGATAAGCGTGTGCCCGCACGAGCCGCTGCCCTTCTAAACGGTTCAATCGGGCATGCGCTGGACTACGATGACACACACTTTGCATCCATGGGGCATCCTTCAGCAGCCGTTGTCCCGGCTGCCTTGTCTATCGCACAAAGAGCGGGGTCTGATGGACGGGCTGTGCAACAAGCGGTATTAATCGGCGCAGAGCTGGCTGTGCGTGTAGGAATGTGGCTGGGGCGCGATCATTACCGACGCGGTTTTCACATAACGGCCACGGCCGGATCTTTTGGTGCGGCTATGGCAGCTGTACGATTGCTTGGATTAACCGCCAAACAAGCTTCTCACGCGCTAAGTCTGGCAGCATCGCGGGCTGCCGGGGTTAAGGCGCAGTTTGGCAGTATGGGCAAACCTTTTCATGCAGGGCTTGCAGCATCCAATGGTGTAGAGGCTGCACTGCTGGCGCAAAAGGGGTTTCAGGCTGCTGATGCCACATTAGAAGGTGCGCAGGGTTTTGCCAGATCCCATCACGGGGAGTTTAATTTACAGGCTTTCGATACATTAGGCGATACGTATATCTTCGAAAAAGTCAGCCATAAATTTCACGCTTGTTGTCATGGGCTGCATGCTGCACTAGAAGCACTCACCGACTTGCGAGATAAGCAGGGCGTCGAACCCGATGATATTGTCAATATGCAAATAACCGTACATCCACAGTATCTGGATATTTGTAATATCACAGAACCTGCATCGGGACTTCAATGCAAATTCAGCTACACCATGACGGCTGCCATGTTGATGTACCGGCACGACACGGCAAGACTGGATGTTTATAATGATGATATCTGTGATGATGTTGCGTTAAAAGAGCTGGGTAGTCGGATTAGTGTGGAGGTGGACGCCACGATGTCCGAAACTTATGCATCGGTTCGGGTAACACTGAGAAATCAAACGACTCTACATGCCAGTCACGACTTGTTAGCCATTGTTAGCGCTACCGAACGTGAAGAAAAAATTCTCAACAAGGCGTCTGGTTTGTTAAGTCGATCTGACAGTATGCGGCTGTGGGATGTGCTTAATCATGGCGGGGATTTACCTTTGCCGAAAATATTCAATAACGCCTGAGTCGTCATAGATAAATCCGCGTTGGGTTTTAGGAGATGAGAATTGAGTCTTACCCTGATAAGCGCGCACACCAGAGAGCGAAAGGTTGTTGTAATCATGGTCTGGCGAGTGTGGATATTGGGATTTGTACCTAATTTTCCAGCATCACGGGTCCTGAAAATGTGAATACGCACCGCTCTTTCAGACGTTCCTTGAATTTTATTAATGAGTTAACGTGCCTGCGTTAAGCGGTAAACCAATTATTTCTGTAACCACTCCAGATTCAGAGACGGAACTATTTGCGCTCACTCGGCTCATAGGAGGTGAAACCGCTATCGGTTTGACTGAACATCACTAAAACATCTTCCTGGGGAAAGTAATGAAGCGTTTAACGGTAATTGCTGGCGTTGTGTTGGGATTGGGACTGACAACAACCGTGTTGTTGCTACCGGCAACATCCAGTGAAGGGAGCGCATATCAAGATAGCATTGCGCAAACAATGAGCAACAAAGACTCGGCGGCCACCCAGGCAGGCCGGATAAAATCAGTGGTGCTAAATCAAGAACCGACAACGCTGTTTGATGCCGCTATGTTTATCAAACCGTCGGATTCAGAGTTGAAAGAAAGGCTCTCGCCTATTGAATATAAAGTGACACAACATGAAGGAACGGAACGGGCGTTCTCCAATGCACTTCATGATGAAAAGCGAACGGGATTGTATGTCGATATCGTGTCCGGAGAACCGTTATTCTCATCATCGGATAAATATGATTCCGGAACTGGTTGGCCGAGTTTTTCAAGGCCAATCGCTGAAGGCGTAGTGGTCGAGAAAGAAGATCGATCACTATTTGGTCTTCGTACAGAAATACGAAGTAGTCTGGCTGACTCACATCTTGGACATGTGTTTAATGATGGTCCCGCGCCAACAGGTACTCGTTATTGTATGAATGGAGCCGCTATGCTTTTCATACCGGTAGAACAAATGCGCGAATCCGGATATGGCGAATTCGTCGATCGGGTTCAAGCAGGTACGCTGAGCAGTTAATCATTGAACATCAGTGCATATCTGTCCATAAAACAGATATTTATTTTTTTCTGCGAAAACTCACTATTGCGTGCTGTTAATGTTCAGGATTCAGTAATTACACTGTAAATTATAACAGCTTTGTGCTAGAGTCAACCAGTCTTTTGATACGACAGGAGAGCTCAATGTCAGATTCGTTGAAGATTAATGGCAGCTGTTTGTGTAAATCAGTCAATATCAGTGTGTCGGTAGCAAGTAGCAGCGTGGGTGCGTGCCATTGTTCATCATGTCGCAAGTGGGGTGGTGGTCCATTGCTCGCGATAGACTGTGGCACCGAAGTCACCATAGACACCGAGACCAGCATAACTGTCTTTAATTCATCGGAGTGGGCTGAACGCGGTTTTTGCACCCGTTGTGGCACCCACTTGTTTTATCGTTTAAAAGAAAACCAACAATATAGTATGCCGGCAGGAATATTTGATGACGTTCACTCTCTCAATTTTGATCATCAAATATTTATCGATGAAAAACCAGAATATTACGACTTCAACAATGACACAAAAAACATGACAGGTGCAGAAGTGTTTGCCCTATATTCTCAGGAAAATTAAATATGTGGGGCGGCTGTTAAACGGGGGCATGTTGGATGAACGCTGATTCGTGTTGAGATTCTGATTATCCTGATCCGGGTTGTTTACTGAAAATCCAGCTATAAGTTCGATCAGCGTTTGGTAAACTTTAATTCTCTATGAAATCATTTAGCAACAACATGAATTACCTGGTATCACACACGGTAAAAACGCAACAACAGCGGACACGAGTAGATCGTTGAATTTCTTTTATCAATTGGTTCAAGGAATAGTAATGAGTATTCAAATCAATTCATTCACCAGACCTTCTGATGCATCACCCATGTTTGGGATGTTTCAGTCGTTATCTTCGATCTTCAAGACGCTAATTATTGAAAAGAAGATGTAATTGTTTAGTCTATACATGTCTTTTATAAAGCATCATTTACAATGGGAATACTATTGTGTTCCTGTCGCCTGTTTTCCATATAGTTCGCGATTTCTAATACACATCTGAACCACGCCAGTTCAGAATTATCAGTTTTAAACAATCGTTATTTTTGTACTGATGTGCTGCATATTTAACACCGTTTTTTGCATTGAAAAATAACGTTGAACCACGGCTTGCTGGCGCGGTTGTCGCAGGTGTAGGTGTAACTTTTACACTAGAATTTATCGAAACATTATTGTTTTCAGCAATTGCTACAGGCATATAATGATGCCGATGCATCTAAATCTATTCCAGCTTTACGATGATCCTCAATCGTCTGTCTAATTCGATGACCTGTAATAGTCTGTCTACAACGTTAAACGCTAGTATTTTTTAGTTTACAAGGACACAATTAATCCGACGCCATATCTCAAGTCATACCCGCGTATGCGGGAATCTTGTACGTTCTTAATTTCTTCCCATCAACTACCACACCAAAAACATCAATAGCTCAGCATTTCATGGAATTAGATGACGTCTGGATTGCGTTACCATTCAACGTATAAAGGGAAATGCGTCGGGTAACAGCTCTCTAGCGCGTAACACCTATTAGATGATCTCTGGTCACGAGTGCTTCCAGTTGCTCGGATTCCATTTCAGCAGCGCCAATGGGTGGCTGCGGCAGTACCAGATATCGCATGTCCGCATTACTGTCATGAATAGTCAACTGAATGCCAGAATCCAATGTCAATCCGAATTCTGAAAGAACAGCTCGAGGTTCACGCACTGTTCGTGCGCGGTACGCCTTGGATATATACCAGGATGGCGGCTGTCCTAATATAGATCTTGGGTAGCATGAACATAAGGTGCAAGTTGTAAGATTATGCAGTGTATCCGTATTTTCAACTACCACAATCTGCGCTTCGCCCACTGGAATGCCGATTTCTTCAATACAGCTTTTTCCGTTTTCCAACAATCTTGACTTAAAATCCAGGTCAGTCCATGCGCGAGCGACTATTTTAGCGCCAAGATGAATTCCCGGGGATTCGAGTTTCGCTATTTCCCTGGTTACCTCGGGGGCAGTAATTAGTCCCTTGTTGATTAATACGGATTGCAGGGCATCAATAATAATTTGACCCTCAATATTGCCTTGATCATCCTCGATGACCAGGGCTTCATGGTCATCATGATGGTGTGGTTGAATGCTGTCGTTGCTTTCAGAAGTGCTCATGGTTTATCTGCAGTTGAGGATGTAGGCAGTTTTTCAGGCACAAGCCAGTGCTCATAGATCTCGATGACTAAAGTGTCACCAGGTTCGTTTTTGTTGTCTGGCCAAAGTGACATCTGATCGAACTCGACACGGTACAAGTCGATCGCGGGTCCGGCGGTATTTCCAACTGCCAGGTCTTCAGGATTCAGGTAACAGCCACAATATTGAACAATTTTTCCGGATTTGTTACGAATGTATTTCGGAATTCGAACATGCCCTGATTTTCCTAGATTGAGAACGTTGACGCTATCGCCGATCTGAAAGCGGGGAAGTGCCATTACGTCGGATCTTTAGGTTCGATGTGTTCATGCCAGATTGATGTTTTCTCGTTTATTGCAACATCAAGTTCTGCCTGATCAATTACAGCCTTGTCAACAAGAATATCAATCATCGCTTCCAGTCTTCGTCGATAAAATGAATACTTTCTATAACGTTCCTCCCCGAAGCTTTCAAAGCCGCGTCGCATTTCATCTAGTGACACAATCCGGCGTGTTCCATCGCCAAGCAGGTTTCTAATGGCCTCGGTCTGCTTTTCCCAATGAATGAATGGCAATTCATCCTTAGGGATGGTGCCGGCACGATCGCCACCAATATCATGATATCCCGGAGATAATTCACTTCTTTTTTGATCGTTTTTCAATTTGTTAATCCAGTTTAATCAGGCGTTGATATTCGCTTCACGCTGAAAGATGTCCAGGCATCGGCTTCGCAACTCGACAAAGTCGGATTGGATCAGGGTTTCTGCATTGCGAGGGCGGCTCAGTGGATTGTCGATAACAGCAGCTACGCGCGTTGGTCGTCGGGTTAACAGTAAGACTTTGTCAGCCATTTGAACAGCTTCTTCAAGATCATGAGAAACAAGAACCATTGTGGTGCCCGTTTTAACGAACATCGCTTGTAGCTTTTCACGCATCAACAAAGTCATCTCATAGTCAAGTGCAGAAAAGGGCTCATCAAGAAACAAAACGTCTGGCTCACGCACTAGTGCACGTAGAATCGACACTGCTTGTTGTTGCCCACCCGATAATGCATACGGATAAGCGTTTAAATCTATACTTATCCCAAAATTGTCAATGAAGCGTTCCACGCGCACATTTCGGTCTTTTAGGTTCATGCCCATTCGCTTCAGCGGATAGTGTATGTTATCTATTGCACGAAGCCAGGGAAACAAAGCCTCCCTGTAGTTCTGGAATACGTAGGATATTCTGGTTTGTGAAATTGTCTTGCCATCATATAAGACTTCCCCTGCGTCAATTTCGGAAAGACCAGAAATCATGTTGATTAACGTGCTTTTACCACAGCCGTTGGGTCCGAATATGCTGATTAATGATCCAAGGGGCAAATCAAGGTCGAAATTATCGTAGACACAGGTGTTGCCAAACGATTTGCTCAGTCCTCGAATCGTAAGATTGGCACTGCGCTGCAAGACCTCGATATGCCCGTTATCCATCAGCTGTCGAAATCAGTCATCTTCAGGATTTTGGTACGGACATCCATGGGTTCAGACATCACTTTTTCTGATACAAAAATGTCTACAAATGCCTGATAGGAGTTCAGGTCAATTTCATTTAAATCAACAAAACTTCGTAAATAGGGTTTAGCGAGAAACTCAAGTTGTGTATCACGTATGGCAGTGTACTCAGGGATGATTACTTTATATTTGTCAAAGTCAGCATTAGCCAATTCTGTCGCCTCATCAATAATTTCAACAATATTTCTGGCGACATCAGGGCGCTCTTTAATGAATTTTGTGGTCAAAACTGCTGCGCCTGAATAGAAAGGGTCAGCTATGACGGCTGCTACCGGGTTAACTTGAGCACGACCTACACCCTCGGTAGCATCCGCAATTGAGCCTACCGGTTCCAATGATAAGGTTGCATCTACACTGCCACCCAATACGCCTGGTACTTGCTGTGGAACCGCCAAGTCTATCAAGGTAACATCATTGTCTGGATCCAGTCCGGCGGCTCGTACTAGGTGGCGCGATATGGTTCGCCATTGCACCCCGGGTACGTGTCCGAGTGTCTTGCCACTTAAGTCTGAAAACGACTCGATACCACTGCCGTCCTTAACTATCAGGCCATCATTTATAAGATCGATGGCGATTCCGCCACCTTGCAAACCAAACACTTTGAAAGTGCCAGGGAATTTAGACTCGGCAAGCATCGCAATGCCCGCGGCAGCGCCTGGGGGGCCAAAGTCTGCTCGGCCAGCAACCAGCGCATCGATGATGTGATTCGGGGATTGCATTTTGTTCGAGTTCACCTTAATGCAGGCTTTTTCGAACAGGTTTTCTTCATGCGCGACATAATAAGCAGTTGTTTGCATGATAGGCAGCCATGCCGAGGTGACTTCATCATAAGTTTCACATGTCGCAGCTTGCAAGCTAGTAGCGCTAAATACTTGAGAAGCTCCCAGAGCTGCAATTAGTGCAAAACGTTTAATACTACAGACACTATTCATCTTTGTATTCCAGTCAGATTTACGTAAGGGTATTGGGAAACAGGAATCTACTTTCCAGACCAGTGTACAAGTCGTTTTTCAGTAAGTAGAAACGCAGCATTAAGGAAATAACCGAGGGCGCCTGTAATCAGAATGGAGCCATACATATCGGTGAGTTCATACGAAATCTGAGCATCAATGATGCGATGACCCAGACCATCAGTAGCGCCAATGAACATCTCTGCAACGATAATGACGACAAGCGCCATTGATACGGCAGTTCGGAGGCCAATAAAGGTTTGAGGAAGTGTCTCGAAAAACACAACATCCACGAACACACGCATACGAGAGGCACCCAGTGAGCGCGCCGCCAGCATTCTCGTCTGGCGTGCGTTCATCACACCGTAAGCGACGTTGAAAATAACAATGAGTAAGGCGGCAAAGGCAGCAACGGCAATTTTGGAAAAATCACCGAGACCGAACAGTAACAAAAACAGCGGGAACATAGCCGTAGCCGGAGTTGATCGAAAAAAATCGATAATAAACTCTACAGATCGGTAAACCTGCTGGTTTGCGCCAAGAAGAATACCGATGGGTACACCAAGAAATCCGGCAATCATAAAAGCGTACATTACGCGAACCAATGTAAACCATACGTCAGAAAGCATGTCGCCATAGAAAATATTCTGAGCCGTATCAAATATAGTGGCAAAAGGCGAGGGAAGAAGGTTCTTGTCAACGAGTGTCCAGTTGAATGCTATCCACCAAAGGCCTATAAGAATTATGGGTCCTAGAATATGGACACCGTGAGATAACAGCCGCATAATGTTTCCGACATCGCAGCGCCTTATTGCCTGCTTTCCTCAAATCAGTTTATCGCCGAAATTGCGGTAAGCGTTGCGTTGCTTTTGCACATGGCTGATGCAAATATTGCACAACCATTGTTTTTCGGATGGTTGTTGTTTTCCACACGAATAAATATATGTAGCTGACCTACGTGCTTAACATCTAACTGTTAGTTAATTCAACATGATGTTTTTTGCATTACGTCGCTGGATATAACTCAAAGCATGATTTACGAGTAAGTTCGGCAACAAACATGTTGGGAAATGTACTGAAATTTCAACAACTCAGGGTATGACGAGTATCATAAACGCATGAGTAATAATCTACCGTTTTCAGTCACTAAGCTGTTCAACAAATGCCCGTTTAAGTCCAACACGCCCACTGTTTTTATCATAGGCTGCATAAAATCTAGACTCTAAAGACCATTCTTTGGGTTTAATTGCACGCATTGTCCCGCTTTTCACCCATTGAGAGCCTTTGTGTAGAGGTAGAAATCCAATATATGCACCAGAAAGAAGCATAATCTCCTGTGCCTCCATGTTCGATACAACGGCACTGGCGCCAACAGCCCCAAGGCGATAAACATCATCAAAATAGTGATAACTTCTGACCGAAAAACGCGCGTCTTCAAAGTCTGCGCGCGTAATCGTTGAATCTTTTCGATGAAATAACGGGTGTGCAGAACTGCAGTAGAGTCGATGTGTCTCAACGGTTAATGCGCGATAGGTAATTGATGATGATTGTTGTACCGATGGGCCAATCACGATATCGCGGCGACCATCCATAATGGCGCGTTGTAGTTGATCGTGAGGTAGTACTTCAAGGTCGATCATTACATTCGGATAAGTGGCTACGAATGCGGTAATCGCTGCGGGTATATCGAAATCTGTGCTGGTGACTATAGAATCGATAATCCCAATCCGTAGACGTTCAGTTTCCCGTCCATGGACGCGTCCCATCTTGGCCTGAAACCCTTCAATAGAGCGAAATAGCTCTACGGCAGCCAGATGTGTTTCTTCGCCGGTCGCTGTTAAGCGGAAGCCTCCTCGCCCACGTTCACACAATTTGGAGCCAAGTGCCGATTCCAGATTTGCCATATGGGTACTTAGAGTGGATTGCGCCATATTGAGTGCAAGCTGGGCATTTCTAAACCCGTTGCAGTCCACGATAGTGCAAAAAATTCGTAAGAGTCGCAGGTCTATGTCTGTCAGGCGGCGCATGGCATTACTTTAAGAAAGTTCGATGTAAAGTATCCGATATTAATGGTATGTCTGGCAAGCGATTGAGGGTAGGCTCCCTATTCAATCCATTCATCGAGGATGTTCGATCATGAGCCGAGGAAAAAATATTCTGAGACTTATCGTTTTAGGTCTCATCTCGACCAGTGCCGCTCACGCACAGGACAGCATTCGTGTACTGGCTCCTACCTGGGTGGGGTTCGCGCCAGTATTGGTTGCAGCCGATCTGGGTTACTACAAAGAAGAAAGCCTCGAGGTTGATTTTCGTTTCGAGGACGATCGTGCAAATGTGCTGGCGGCTATGGAGCGTGGTGATATCGACGCTGATATGAGAACCGTAGGTGAACATCAAGGCGCACCGCGTACCGACGAGACGCCCGGCATTATCATTGGGACGATTGATCTGTCCTTAGGTGGAGATGGTGTAGTTGTGGACGGTAGCATTAATTCGGTCGCTGATCTCAAAGGCAAACTAATTGCCATAGAGCCAAATATTCCTGCACGTTTGCTGTTGCAGATGGAGTTAAAGAAAGCAGGCCTTTCTCTCAGTGATGTTAAGCTTCGCGAGATCGCTACTGCGGATACCATCCCGGTGTTGTCTGATGATTCTATTAGTGCCGTTGGAACGTACGAGCCATTTTTGTCTCAAGCATTAACAGCTGTCGCTGTACGAAACCCAAAGATACTCGTTTCTTCAAAGGATGAGCCTGATTTAATTATCGACATTATTACCGCGCGTGAGGATGATCTGGCATCGAATCCAGAAAAATATGCAAAGTTTCTGCGCGGTATTTACCGTGCTGTGGATTACTTCGAAAAAGATCCGAAGAGTTTCGCCGAGCTGGCAGCACCACATTATGGCTTGAGCGCATCGGAGGTTACCGAAATTATTGATACTTCATTAACCTACACCAGCTATGAGCAATCTGTTGACTATCTTGGCTCTACAGATAAGCCTGGTACACTGTTTGGATTCTTTGACCAGATAATGGAACTGAACCTGGAGTTCGGTGCTGCAGAACTGAAACTTGACGCAGCCGCGGAAATTGACTCTAGTGTGCTCACAGGTTTATTTGATGGGGCAACTCGTTAGCAGCGCGCTCGATTCACTTTCGTTCAAAAGAAACGTTACTGATCTGATGCGTGAGTTGCAATGACAAAGATCACTCTGAACTTGTGAGAATGGCACTTTGAAACCGGTGGTGAAAGCCAGCATTGGTGCAGTCTCTGTCGTTACCTTATTCGTAATATGGGAGGCTGTTGCACGTATCGGTGCGACGTCTCCTAAATTCCTGCCAGCTCCGAGTCTTGTTGCTACTACGTTATGGCGAATGATCACAGATCAGCAACTTCTGTGGCATGCCGGAGTTTCAACATTACGGGTCTGGTCTGCCTTTTTACTTGCATCAATAATGGCTGTGCCCATTGGTTTGTTGATGGGCAGCTTTCGAGTAGTTGGTGCTGCGTTGGAACCCGTCATTGACTTTATTCGCTACCTGCCTGTACCGGCGCTGGTGCCATTGTCAATTATCTGGTTCGGAGTAGGTGAAGAGACGAAAATATTTCTCCTTTGGCTTGGTACGTTCTTCCAGCTTGTCTTGTTGGTGGCAGATGACGTGCGCCGAGTCCCCCATGAGTATCAGGAGATTGCGGCAACACTAGGTGCACCGCGCTGGAGACGTCTGTTCGATGTTTCTATGCCGGCTATGTTGCCCACTCTGGTTGACAACATGAGAATTACTCTAGGCTGGTGCTGGACGTATCTTATTATCGCCGAGATCGTTGCAGCGAATAGCGGCCTGGGCTTTGTCATTTGGCAAGCCCGACGATATTTCAAGACACCTGAAGTTATGGCGGGTGTTCTGGTTATTGGTTTAATCGGCTTGCTGACAGACCAGATAGTGCGAGCATTGCATCGTCGCCGTTTCGCCTACCTTGCGTCATAGACAGGGGCGTGAATACATAATGACCCAATCATGAGTTATCTTCGTTTTGAACAGGTTGCCAAGATATACGATGACGGTACCGAAGCCGTAGCGCCGTTTGATTTTAATGTAGATGAAGGTGAACTGATTGCATTTCTGGGGCCTTCCGGATGTGGGAAAACCACGCTAATGCGCATGGTGGGAGGTCTTGAAAGCATTAGTGCCGGACGCATCGTACTAGGCGATTCTGTCTTGGGCAAACCAGATCGACGTCGTGGTATGGTGTTTCAGTCCTATTCCTCTTTTCCGTGGTTAACGGTTGCGGATAACGTCGCGTATGGAATGCGTTACAGACGCGATCTGAGTCCTTCTCAAAAGGCTGAACGGGCCCTGCATTATCTGAATATCGTTGGTTTGACGGACTTTGCCGACAGCTGGCCAGACAGATTATCGGGTGGTATGCGACAACGTGTGGCCATTGCCAGAACCCTGGCGGCCGGATCAGAAATTCTTCTTATGGATGAGCCATTTGGCGCTCTGGATGCACAGCGACGCGAAGCGTTACAGGTTGAACTACGCAGATTGCAACTAGAGGAAGCTCGCACCATTGTTTTTGTCACGCACGATGTAGAAGAAGCAGTATTTCTTGCCGACAGGGTGGTTGTTTTCACACGTCGGCCGGCACGTCTGCTTGCCCACGTGAACATTACTGATCAACTTGGTAGCCAACGTACTTTATCGATGAGGGACAGTGCAGAGTTTTTCGCTTTGCGTACTGAACTATTGGCGCATGTTCGTTCAACTGCTGAAGAGGTACATGCGTGAAGGGAATACATGGCAACGTTGCATTGGTTACCGGTGCCAGTCGGGGAATTGGTGAAGCAATTGCGCAGGCGATGTATAAAAGTGGCGCTCTGGTACACGTACTGGCAGAGGATGAAGCCATCGTAGAAGCCGCCGATGCTTTTGGAGCAACACCGCATTGTGTTGATATCACTGATGAGCGGTCGATCGATCGGGTTATGACAGCCATCGGGCCTATAGACATACTCGTCAACAATGCAGGTCTTGAACGACTTACGCCGATTGAAGACAGCAGCAGCGAAACACTGGCCGTATTTCGTCGTATTATCGATATCAATCTTGTCGGAACGAGTATTGTTACCACACATGCTCTGGCACGTATGCCTGATGGCGGACGCATCATCAATACTGCGTCTGTCTGGGGGCGTGTGGCTGAACCGTTGTTTGGTGCGTATGTAGCATCTAAACATGGTGTCATCGGCTTAACCAAGACCTGGGCCAAAGAGCTGGGTGGACGAGGCATTCGAGTTAACGCCGTGGCACCAGGTTGGGTTAGAACCGACGCATCGGTGCGTTCCGCGCGAAGCCTGGCCGTAAGACAAGGCCGATCGGAAGGGGCGATTATCAATGATGTGATGACAGGACAGTCCTTACCCGGTGGTTTGATGGAACCCGGTGATATTGTTGGAGCATACCTCTACCTGGCTTCTGATTTATCCGCTAACATAACCGGGCAGACGCTGGGCATAGATCGGGGAGAAGCTCCATGGTAACGGCTCTGGTCACAGGGGCCGCTAGTGGTATCGGTGCTGCAACGTGCGAAACATTACGTCGAAGCGGAATGCGCGTTTTCACTTTGGATATTAATCCTCTCGATGGTGACGATGCACTACGTGGTGATGTATCCAACCCCGACGATGTTGCACGTACAATTGAACATATCGTGGCACTGACAGATGGCCGAATTGACGTACTTGTCAATAATGCAGGGGTACTCATCGAGGACAGGCTTGAGGATGTAAAACTTCATGATGTCGATCGATTGCTGTCGGTGAATGTTCGAGGGCCGTTTATCGTGACAAAAGCGGTGTTGCCTTTCATGCCCAAGCCTGGTGGGAGCATTGTGAATGTAGCGTCAGAGCTTGCCTATCTGGGGCGTAGCGGCGCGTCTGCCTATGCGGCCACTAAGGGGGCAGTGCTTTCCATGACCCGATCATGGGCTCGTGAGCTTGGGCCCGACTTGCGCGTAAATGCGGTTGCACCAGGTCCGGTTGATACGCCTTTGTTGGGTTATGCCATTATGAGCGACGAGCAGAAGGCACTGGAGTCTGACAATCCCATGGGGCGCATTGGCCAACCTGAGGAGATAGCCGCTGTGATCGGATTTCTGGTATCACCCGCTGCGAGCTTTATAACTGGCCAGTGTTTCAATGCTGATGGCGGCGCTGCAATGCACTAAGATGAACTACCAACGTGGAGAGCAATATGTTCGAATGGCCTAATGGCGCCCGCTGTGCGTGTGCAATAACCTTCGATATAGACGCAGACAGCCTGATTCGCAATGCCTGTCCCGATGATGGCCATGATCGTCTGCAGGCAGTCACCATGGGGCGTTACGGACCAACGGTAGCGGTACCTCGTATCCTTGATACGTATGCCCGTTTGGCCCTTACGCAAACCTTTTTCATGCCTGCCTGGTGTATGGAGCGATATCCGGAAACGGTTGATGCAATTCTAAAGGCGGGACATGAGCTAGGTCATCATTCATGGCAGCATGAAGACCCAGCATTGCATTCCGATGAGATCGAGGAGCAACTGTTTGATCGCGCCTGTGAAACTCATGTCAGTATGACAGGCCGATTACCTCGTGGTTATCGTGCCCCCGTCTATAGCACCACACAGGCAATGATTGATCGCCTGATAGAACGCGGTTTTGCCTATGACAGTTCTCTAATGGCAGATGATGTGCCCTATTTGATGAAAACCGACAGGGGTGAGCTTATGGAAATGCCGCCACATTGGGGAAATGATGATTGGCCACCATTTGCACATTACGAGCAAATTGGATACTTGATGCCGGTCCGTGCTCCCTCTGATGGCTTGCGTGCGTTTTTTGAAGAGTTTGATGCCGCTTATGAAACCGGAGGTTTCTGGATGCCGGTTTTACATCCTTTTTTGACCGGTCGGTTGGCGCGTTGGCGATTGTTAGAACGCTGGCTGGAAGATATTCTGACCCGCGGAGATGTCTGGTTTGCACCGCTGGAAGAGATTGCCGAGTATTGCAAAATACGAAATCCCAGAATTGATAATTTACCTTATCCAGAATGAGAGGCAAACGGTTCGTACTAGTAGGACGGTAAACCGAAATTCAAACTCAAGGGTGTCGTTATTCAGTCGTTTTTAATCGTTCACATAGCACAAAATACGTGCTTGTTAGCCGCAGAGTATTGAAGCTGAGTGACTAATAATCCAATCCACCTGTTCATCAGTATCGGGAACAGGAACCCCTCTTTTTTCAGTGATGTACGTGAATGCCTGCTCTCCTGTAAAGCCACAATAAAGCAGGATCGCCGCCGCTACTAAACCACTGCGTCCTATTCCTCCGTGACAATGAACCAGGGTATTGGCGCCATCGAACATATCGGTATAAAGCTGCCTTGTAAAACGAGAGAATTCTGGTGTTGATGAGGGTAATCCTCGATCTACGATCGGATTTGACACGAAACACATCCCATACTTCTCCGTGTAAAATTTCTCCTTACCTAGTCCGAGTGCATCAGATTCGTGAGTCTCAAGTAATGAGACTATCGTGTGTATACCGGCATTACTAATATTTGAAAATTCCTGGTCTATTACATCACCAGAGTTAGGTTTTGCCATTATCGATAACGAACCCTCCCCGATAGTATGAATTGGGAATATGGTTGTTTTCATATCATGATCCATCGGAAAGGCTTTGTCTCCACCCTTGTGTTCGTTTCAACACATTCCGGGTGATGATTGTATGTAGAATACGAACAAATACAGAGACATACACAATTAACATTGCCATCGCAGCTGCTGCAGCAACATCACCTTGCTCCTCAAGATGAATTGCTGACACTGATGCCAGGGTTGTATCGTATGAATAAAGAAATATAACGCCAGATACAGTGGTCATCGCGTTAACAAACAAATAGATTGCGATATCGAAAATTGTGGGAAGGCACACTGGCACAGTGACTTTAGAAAACATTCTATAGATAGGAATTTTTAACGACAGTGACACCGATTCAAACTCTTTATCCATTTGTCTTAACGCGGTTGTAGCCGTCAAATGTGACACAGTATAAAAGTGCACTATGGTGTTGACGACTAATATGGCGATGGTTGCATACAAAAAATTCAGTGGATTACCTTTTTCATTAAAGAAAAAGATGAAAGAAAGCCCCAACACCAGTCCGGGTACAGCCATAGGTATAAGGGCGAAAAATTGTACGATTTTTCTGGAACGTTCATCAACCCGTAATTTTTCGACTAGATACGAACCGACAAATATAACCAAGGTGCCGATGAACGCGGTATATAGAGACATACGAACAGAGTTATAAAATGAATCCCAACCCAGGCCTGCAACCTGAAAATTGTAGTGTGACAAAGTTAGCTCAAGATTGTAGGGCCAGTATTTGACTAATGCTCCAAACTGGGCCATACCAATCATTGATATGAATATTATTGCTATTAAGGAACAATAAACGAACATCAATCTGTCCACATATTTATTTTCTTTAGGCTTGTAGACCACGGATCGAGATGTCAGTTGGGATATCTGCTTTTTACGAGAATAGTGATCAATGAAATACGCTAACATTGCGGGAACTAGCAGAACCATGGATATGACTGCACCCATCTGAAAATTCTGCATGCCGACAACTTCTTTGTAGATATCGGTGGCAAGTACATTGTAATTCCCACCTATCACTTTAGGAACACCGAAATCGGTAAACACCTGCGTGAATATGACAAATACGGTGCTGATGATTCCGTAGCGAGCACCAGGAATTGTAATGGTAAAAAATGTTCTAAGTTTACTGGTTTTAAGTACTTCTGCTGCCTCGTATAGTCTGGAATCAGACAGAGAAAGAGATGTGGTCAATATGATTAACGCGTGAGGAAATGTCCAATAGACAGACGCAAATATAATTCCAATGGGTCCGTAGATTGACTCGCCGAAGAGCATACTTTTAAGCACCCCCTGGTTGCCGAACCAATATACCAGCGCAATTGCTGCAAGTATCGAGGGGCTAAGCAGTGGAATGAGTGCCACCAGTTTAAAGAAACCCTTAAATGGCATACACGTACGTGTAATCGCATAGGCAAAAAGAAACGCGAGTATCACAACAACAAATGTTGATACAATCGCTACGAATAAGCTATTGAACAAAGATTGAAACAAAGCGGGTTCTTGCAAATAGAGCAAGTAGTTTGACATCCCGATAAAGTTTCCATCACTATTCTGTAAACTCTTTATCAGTAGAGATCCGAGTGGCAGGACCAGAAAAAGTAGAAAAAGAGCAATGTAGGCGAGCAACATTGCTCTACCAACTTTATCGCTGGAATCTCTGCCACGACTGATGGTGTTAGTGTCGAATGTGCTCATACGATTAGCCGGATGCCTGCATAAAATAGACTAAGCGTCATCGGTATAGATTCGTATGTCTTCTGAAGGGAATTGAATCGACATACTCGTAAGGTCTTGTATCTCAAGATTACGCGCTTTTGAACTAGGTATATCGACCATTATCAATTCATTGCTTAAGGTTTCTGCCTCCAGATAAATCCGTTGAAACGAACCCAGAAATTCTATTTCATCGATGTTAGCGCTAATATTATTTTCTAGCGTTTCTGTGTTCGCAGGGTTTTTTGGGTCATAAAGCATAATACTTTCGGGACGAATGGCAATTTTGACATTTTGACCGGTGTTGTACAATTGAGTATTACAAGTAATATTTATGTCCTTACACTGAACTGTATCGGTATCGACGACAGTACCCGATATAAAATTCATAGTGCCGATAAAATCAGCTATGAAGGGCGAATTGGCACGTGTATAAATTTCTTTAGGTGTACCTACCTGAATAACCTCTCCATCTTTCATGACAAATATTCGATCAGCCATAGATTGTGCTTCCTCCTGATCGTGTGTGACCATAATCGTGGTGACGCCTAGTTTTTTGTGGAGACCCTTTATCTGCTTTCTCAGATAAACCCGAACCTTGGCATCTAGCGCTGAGAGTGGTTCATCAAGCAGCAATAATCCTGGTGACGTTGTAATGGCTCTTGCTAGAGCAACTCGTTGTTGTTCACCCCCTGATAGCTGGCCGGGGTATTTAGAGGCATGGTTGGTTAAGCCGACCAGGTTAAGAAGTTCATCAACACGATTTTTTATATCTTTTTTATGCCACTTGTGGTTGATGAGGCCATAGGCAATATTTGAAAATACCGTCAGGTTGGGAAACAGTGCATACGATTGAAAAACGATACCAAACTCACGACTGGACGGTGGCAAGGAGGAAATGTCAACGCCATTTTGGACTATGGAACCTGATGTTTGTATCTCTAATCCGGCTATACACCTTAACAAAGTGGTTTTTCCACATCCTGAAGGACCTAGAAAACAAATGAATTCACCCTCTTGAATATCTATAGAAATATTTTGAACTGCTTTGAACGATCCAAAATTCTTCGAGAGTTCTTTTATTTTTAGATAGGAATCATTCATATCATTTTTTACGGGATGACTTTCTTCGGACAGGCTTTGGTGTGTTTCACATCGATAAAATCTATGGTATACCTCAACACCTATTAATGATTTAGTCAATTAACACCGACAAGTATTCCGACTAAAAGTATTTCTCACATTCAACCTACAGGATATCTATGTGATGAAGAACAAACTAACCAAGAAGAGTGTTCCAAAACTGTGCGTGCATGGATTATATGCGTGCATGTTGGCGGTCAGTAGCTTTTCCCATGCAGGCGAGCTGCTTGTTTATTCGAGTACGGATGCTGACAATCTAAAATATTATATGGATGAATTTCAAAAGGCTAATCCAGATATCAAGGTCAATGTAGTACGTGAATCAACCGGTACGATGGCTGCAAAAATGTTGGCCGAAAAAGACAATCCTCAAGCTGATTTCCTATTTGAGATGGCTGCTACGGTTGCGCTAACCATGGAAAGCGAAGGCATGTTTGTCGAGTACACGCCAGTAGGTATGGATAAAATAGACCAGCGGTACGTGGACAAAAGCCCGCCTGTCACCTGGGTTGGAAACTATGGATGGGCAGGCTGTATTTGCTGGAATACTATAGAGGCAGAAAAACTGGGTTTACCCAAACCTGCATCCTGGGCTGATCTTACCAATCCGATTTACAAGGGCCACATCTCCATGCCAAACCCAGCTTCCTCCGGCACGGGATTTCTCGATGTTTCCAGTTGGATGCAAATATGGGGCGAGGAAAAAGCGTGGGAGTATATGGATGCGCTTCACGAAAACGTCGGGATCTATACGCACTCTGGATCCAAACCCTGCACGCAAGCTGGTTCAGGTGAATTTGCAATTGGAATCTCATGGCCTGGACGAGCGATAAAAATAATCAAAGCCGGGGCGCCTATTGAAATGATCATCCCGGATGAGGGCATTGGGTGGGAAATGCAGGTGGTTGCAATAATGGAAGGTACCGACAATTTACCGGATGCAAAAAGATTAATGGACTGGACCCTCGCAGATGGCATGAAATTATTTGGTGAGCGTCAATCCATTATTGCTGATCCAAGCAAAGTGACAAAAGATCCTGAATTACCTGATTTTTATGACGAGGTACAAGCTAAATTAATTGATAACGATTTTGTTTGGGCTGCTGCGAACAAGACGGATATTGTCAATGAGTGGAAAAAACGCTACGACGGCAAATCTGAACCGAAAAAATAGTGGCTGGTTTGCAGTAAAGCTAATGGTATTTGCAGTTGTTATTCTCTGATAACGACTGTGATTGTTAATAAACTGAATTCCTGTCATAGGCGCAACCTTTGACGAGTCTGAACGTATAAATGTACTATATTGGTGCGAAATATCGAATATCGTGAGTTGTTTTTAACCATTTAGTATGCAACAAAGTTCCAACCAAAATACCAATGTATTTGTTCCTGGTGTTTTTGAAGTTAATAGATCACTCGTCAAACCTATGACATTGGTGACGAAATTGGATATTGTGTAACCAGACTAATCCAGCAGAGCCTACGGGTTGTTCGTCAAATCTTAATGCCGTAGAGCAAATGATTAATATTGTTAGGTTTTTTTGATAGATCACGCAGTTATGTTGGTACTGTCAGCAAAAATTAATAGATTTGCTTTGATCTCGATTTTCATCGTTTTTCAATAAACATTGCTTTTAACGGTCTGAAAAAAAATCAGGAGATATTATGAAACATCGTATTGCCACTCTTACGTTGGTAACGGGCCTTCTTGTTTCCGCGACATCGTTTGCTCAGGATAAAAGCTATAAAGTAGCGCTTGATGGTACTTTCGCACCTCACGCTATGCCGACTATGGATGGTGGAGTTGAGGGATTCAACGTCGATTTAGCTAATGAGATTGGCGTCAGGCTAAATGCTGAGATGGATATCATCGCAACCCAGTGGTCTGGTATTTTACCGGGGCTTCAGGCAGGGACTTACGATTTTGTTGTTGCGCCAACAACCATAACGGAAGAACGGGCAAGCAACCTGCTGTTCTCAGAAGGATATTTAAATACCGATTTCCAGTTCGTTGTTGCTAACGGCGCTGAAGATATAACAGAGCTCAGCGGCTTTGAAGGCAAGACCATCGCCGTTAATAAAGGATCAGCCTACGATAGCTGGGCCCGCGAATTGGCAGCAGATGTCGGTTGGACTGTTGAAAGTTATGGCACTAACACCGATGCTGTTCAAGCTGTCGTATCCGGGCGAGCCTTTGCTAACGTAGCAGGCAACACCGTATCTGCCTGGGCTGCGCAAAAAAATCCAGCGATTAAACTAAGTTACCTGCACACAACCGGTAAGGTCTGGGGAATGCCTTTCCGAAAGGGTGATGAAGAGCTTCGCGCAACGGTTGAGACTGTTATCGAATGTATGAAAATTGATGGCAGCATTGCGCAATTGCATGCTAAATGGTTTGGTACAGAACCCGCAGAGGGGTCGGCGGCCGTTACAGCTTTACCCGGATATGGTGAGCCTGGCTTCGATGGGTTTATTTCTGACGAACGCGTACCGTCGTGTGGCTGAAAATGATTCACTGAATTAATGAGCATAGCTGCACAACCTGTGCTTGAAGTTACAGCATTGCATAAGTCATTTGGCCAAACGGAGGTCATTAAGGGCATCGATTTAATACTGGCTTCCCGTGAGCTTGTGTTTGTTTTAGGGCCATCAGGATCGGGTAAATCCACGATGCTTAGGTGTTGTAACCGACTCGAAGAGCCTGACTCGGGAGAGATCAGGCTCAACGGTCAGACTATAAGCGGTGCCGATGTCAATCTAAACCAAGTTCGTCGACAAATTGGCATGGTTTTCCAAAGTTTCAATTTATACCCGCACCTTAGCGCTTGCGCCAATGTCTCCTTAGCCCTGCGAAAAGTGTTGCACCAGTCCAAAAAAATGGCTACGCAAAACGCTATGGCGGCGCTTGAGCGTGTTGGTCTAAGCGAGAAAGCACTACAGTTCCCCAAGCAACTCTCCGGTGGACAGCAACAAAGAGTCGCAATAGCCCGGGCATTGGCACTGGAACCTACCGTTATGCTGTTTGATGAACCAACATCAGCACTTGATCCTGAATTGGTCGGTGATGTTCTGGCTGTCATGCGGGAATTGAAGGAGGCTGGTATGACGATGCTGGTCGTTAGTCACGAAATGGCATTTGCACGGGAAGCAGCAGACCGAGTCATTTTCATGGATGATGGCATGATCGTCGAACAAGGTGCGCCAGAATCCTTATTTACTGCCCCGTCTCATGAGCGTACACAGGCATTTCTGTCACGTTTTAACGGCGTTTAATTGGCAATGACGTCATGGGAACGCTTTCTTGATACGTTTTTCAATCCAGTGGTTCTGGAGAAATACGGACCCTCAATACTTGATGGGGTTAAGGTCACTGTAGAGTTGTCCATCCTGATTGTGGCGTTTGGCTTATTACTCGGAATTGGGTTAGCTTGTCTTCGATCGTACCGCTTGCGACCTTTATCTGTCGCTATTGTGATTTTCGCTGATGTTCTGCGCGCCATACCGCCATTGGTACTTATTTTAATTGTCTATTTTGGCTTACCCAGCACCGGAATCTTCTTATCCAGCTACATGGTTCTTTTGCTGGTACTGTCTATTGTGCTGGCTGCCTTTGCGGAAGAATTAACCTGGGCGGGTATTACCTCCATTGATAAGGGGCAGTGGGAAGCAGCCCGTTCAACCGGACTGTCGCATACCCAGGCACTTTTTTCAGTAATACTGCCACAAGCAATTAGGATGGTGATTCCACCAATAACCAATAGAGCAATTGCTATCACCAAGATGACAGCACTCGGTACCGTGATCGGGGTATCGGATATCTTAAGTCAAGCGACGACCGCCCAAAGCTTTTCAGGTAATGCATCACCCTTAATGTTGGCCGCTATCGCTTATTGCCTCTTGTTTTTACCGCTGGTTATTGCATCCCGATGGTTAGAGCATCGGTACACTATCAAATGAACGCAATTATTGAGCAATTTTTCAATATCAGCATCATGGCTCAGGCTTGGCCATCTATTTTATCCGGCCTGTGGGTAACGCTTAAGGTATGCCTGGTGGTGATACCGTTAGGGTTGATTGGGGGTTTATTGGTTTCACTGATTTGTTTGTCGTCCAATCGTTTTTTCAGTTGGCCAGCAATATTCCTGGTAGATCTTTTACGCGCCATACCTCCTTTGGTACTACTCATTTTCGTTTATTCCGGGTTGCCATTTGCGGGAATACGGCTGGAACCCTTTACAGCAGTCGCTTTAGCGTTTTTACTGAACAATTCAGCCTATTATGGTGAGGTGTATCGCGCAGGCATTATGTCTGTCGATAGAGGCCAGAGCGAAGCTGCTCGATCTACCGGAATGAGTGCCAGCAGTACGTTTATACATGTGGTTTTACCACAAGCTGTTCGAAATGTGCTGCCAGATCTACTTTCCAACACGATCGAAGTGGTTAAACTGACATCCCTTGCGTCGGTAGTATCATTGGGTGAAATGCTTCACCGAGCTGATATGGCAAGGTCAATTACCTATAATGCATCTCCTATAGTTTTGGCGGGTGTGGTCTATCTTGTGTTGTTAATACCCTTTGTACGATTAGTCAGCTATTTCGAACGACGTACCGTTAACTGACTACAGTACTCTTTAAATATTGTCCGACGATTCAGGCAGCTACACTATTTAAATTTACATGACAGTGGATTACAGAACAGGAAAACTCTGACTATGCGAGAAATCGTTATCGGCGGGGCGCAGCTCGGCGCCATACAAAAAGATGATAGTCGCGAATCAGTTGTGCAAAGAATGCTGGCTCTGCTGGATCAAGCGGCCGGGGCGGGTTGCACGCTTGTCGTGTTTCCTGAGCTGGCATTGACGACTTTCTTTCCTCGCTGGTACATGGAAGACCAGAAAGATGTTGATAGCTGGTTTGAACAGGCAATGCCAAACAACGCTACAGCACCGTTATTTGATCGAGCCCGTCAACTGAAGATTGCTATCAGCTTCGGTTACGCTGAACAAACTGAAGAAGGTCATCATTATAACACCTCTATTTTGACTGACAGAGACGCTCGTATTATCGGGAAGTATCGAAAGGTGCATCTTCCAGGGCATGATGAATTTGATCCGAATCGGGATTTTCAGCATCTGGAAAAACGGTATTTTGAACCGGGCGACCTGGGTTTTCCGACATGGCATCATCAAGATGCCTGGATGGGCATGTGCATCTGTAACGATCGTCGCTGGCCGGAAGTTTATCGTGTCATGGGCCTTAAAGGCGTAGAACTCATCATGCTCGGTTACAATACACCGTCAGTTAATAGTCAGCTGTCAGACGAAGGGCTGGAGAAACGTCTGTACCATTCACAGCTCTCAGTTACGGCGGGTGCCTACCAGAATTCCACCTGGGTTGTGGCTGTTGCAAAGGCTGGGGACGAAGATGGCCATCCATTAATGGGGGGCAGCATTATCTGTGATCCGAATGGCTATGTGGTCGCCACGGCTTCAACGGAACAGGATGAATTGATTGTTCATGCATGTGACATGGATGCCTGTAATTTTGGCAAGTCTACGATTTTTGATTTTGGCAGGCATCGAAGGATTGAACACTACGGAATAATAACAGAGCAAACCGGGGTAGTTTATCCCAAAACATAAGTATTGCCGGGCCGCCAGTCGCTTTCGGTTGCACAGTTAAGATCTGTGTATTACGTTGACTACTGTTGAGGCGCTAATTTACGACGGGACTCTGGTTTGAAACAGATTAAATGCGGCATTAACTCGGAACTGAGCTTGTGACACCAACGATAGACAGAAATACCAAAGGTGTTTTTATCATAGCAGCGACACCATTCACAGAGTCCGGTGCACTTGATTTAGAAAGCACTGATAGACTTCTCGACTTTTACTTGGAATGCGGCGTTGACGGTGTCACTATTCTTGGCGTTATGGGGGAGGCACCTAAACTCTCTGGTGCTGAGTCCTACACGTTTACCCGTCATGTTCTGAAGCGTATTGATAACCGGGTTCCTGTGGTTGTCGGTGTCTCCAGCGCCGGATTGGATAATATGTCGGCTATTGTCAAAGAAAGTATGGATAGTGGTGCGGCTGGTGTCATGGTTGCCCCGTCACCGGGTCTGGCTACCGAGGTTGATGTCAAACGCTACTTTTCGTCCGTAAC
>JBGCFI010000004.1:0-198134 GCA_045106855.1 Granulosicoccus sp. | reverse complement strand
GGGTGCTGACAAGCCAAAGGCTGCAACATGGAAACTGGATGCTAGAAACACCTACATTCTGTTTTCGAATGAGCTGCCTGTGATCGATGGACAATGGAACAACAACCGATTGGTAGGAGGCTGGTCTGTACTGGGTGATGTGAACGTACAGTAAATTTGCAAGCACTGGGTCAGGGCGTCTACGCTCTGACCCAATCTGGCGGCTTGCGTTGAAAATTGATGGTTCGGTACATTAGATACTGTTATTACGTGAGAACACATTCTGAGATAAGTCTGGCTAATTGCTGGAACAAGCTATCTCGTAAGGCAAAGATAGTTCTTCGCAGGCAATTTCTACAATGCGATGCTTGTACTCGTGAGTTACTTAGTTATGCGAGTTTGACAATGCTCTGGATAACAACCGCTTTATCGGATGCCCGTTTCCGGGCACCAGATATAATCGGCGTCTCAGCATCCATCGGCCAGCGCTGAACATCAGTAGCATCAGGTACCCTAACACTCCAGTACCACCACCACTTTTTGATGGGCTGACATCGACGACGGGAGGTTGTCCTGAAACATCTGTCTCACTGCCAATACCTGCAAGAAGTTCTACCTCGCCGTTGGCCGCACCATCAGCATCGTTGGGGCCGCCATCGCTGACCAGGAGTCGAAGACAATTAACTCCCGGTTGTAGGCCATTGCTGTAGTTTGGACTGTTGGACGCTGGACATTCGGATTGCCCAGCCGAGGTGCTGGATAACATATCGCTGGATGAGCTCGCAAAGTCTGACCAGTTACCAGAATTCACGTCGTATACAGTCAACTCAGGTGATAGCAGGAGGTTACTGGCAAGCCGTATGCGAAGATCAGCTACACCACCACTTATATCGTTAATTTGCACGTTGATTATGTCAACGTTGCCACCTAATGCAGGGTTCAATTCATGTGTTATTTCTGGTCGGATTTCATTCGCAGCAGCGAGAAATTCACTGGTGCTTATTACGATTCCCACTGCACTTGAATTATTGTTTTGAGCGGATACCTCTGCTAGACGACCGACTTGAAGGGGAGTATCACTCAGGAACAGTCCACTCGACGGGCCGGTGCTGCTGACCCGTCCCGGTAAGCGACTGGCATTACTATCATCGTCATCAACCAGTACGGGATATCCATCGGAGTCATTGTCAGCCGTTGGCTCACATATGTCGCCAGTCCCGTTGTTATCAGCATCGGCTTGATCGGGGTTAGGAAGGTTAGGGCAGTTGTCCGCTGTGTCGGCAACCCCATCGAGATCGCGATCGTCCGGTCCGACACCCGAGCCTTCCTCAGACCCGCTAAGGTAGAGCACGGCTGCTGTTAGCTCGTCGATAGTGTATCCGCTGTCCCCAAACGCAGTCATACCCCCTAAACCGTTAACTACGCTTCCCACCAGCGTGTCCAGCCCTTTTGACAGCCTTTCATCCCAGGCGGCTTCATTGTTGAATTGAGGCGCACCAGTCGCTGGATTGTTGTGGCAAACTAAACATTCCATTTCAACCAAGGATTGGCCGGAAGGTAGTTGCTGCCCAGACGTGCCGGGTTCTCCGTCACCATCAGGGTCGGGATCACAGGCATCACCAAGGTCGTCGCCATCCATGTTTTCCTGACTTGAATTCGAGATAGACTTACAATTGTCTACTGTATCAAAAATACCGTCGCCATCCTGATCGGAAGGGGTCACCGTGACTGTCACTGTTGCAGATTCCTCGCCGCTAGTGTCACGCGCCCGATACTGGAAGCTGTCTTCCTGCGTGAGCCCGGCTGGCGGTGTATAGCGCACTAGCCCGCCTTCCGCGTTAAGGCTACCGCCCTCGGACGACTGCCCGGACAGCAGTACGATGATTAATTCGTCTCCGTCCGGATCGCTATCGTTGTCGAGTACGTCTATGAGAGTGCTGTCGGTATCATTGCCGAGTGTCAGGCTGTCTGCCATAGCCATCGGTGCACGATTTTCAGATATCACAGTAACCTCGAAGGATGTCTGTACAGAATCCTTGCCGTCAGTGACAGTCAAGGTAATCGTCGAAGACCCTGGAGAATTGGCTGAGATATCGAAAGAAGCCGAATCTCTGCTTGAACCACCAGTGTCGGTAGCCGTGGCAGCACTTCCGGTTACCGATGATGAGTAGGTCAGGTCGTCGCCGATGTCGCTGTCCTCCGCTTCTATGGTAACGATGCGTGTTTCACCAACTACTAATGTAAAATCATCTATAGGTGAAGAAGTAATTGCAGGTATGTTATTGGGTGCTTCGATGCAGGTGTTTGTTAGCTCGCAAGGCAAGGAGCAAGTATTTGTAAGTTCGCACGGTTCTATTTCGATGCAGGTGTTAGTCACTATACAAGGTGCAACGATAACAAAGGCAGGTTCAACGGTGACATCGAACTCCAGCGAGTCGGAGCCTCCATTACCATCCGTTACGTCGATAGTGACTGTTCGTGTACCTATCTCCTGTGGGTCAATAGTTATGTCAAACGTATTTGAACTACTGGTTGAAGTGACTGCAATGACACCACCAGAATTCGTGGTTGCGCTGAACGTGAGAGAGTCACCATCAGGATCGCTGGCCTCAACGGTAAGTTCGATGTCTGCGTCGTTGACTTTGGCAGTTTGATCCGCAATGCTGGAAGGCTGTAGAGCTGGTGAGCGGTTCGCAGCCAGGCGTGTTATTGTCAACTCAGAGCAGTGATAGTTCTTGTTGCTTGACGCATCATTATCGACACCTTCGCCAATACAGTATTTGATCGGAATGTCTTCGGCGGAAGAACCCGAATCATGCGGTACATCGATAGACACTGACTTATTATCATCGTCAGTATGTTGAACAAGCGCACTAACTGGATTATCACCAGCTTTGTAAAACCACGAAAAGCTTGATTGAGTAATTCCGTTCAATTGTACGGATGCTTGATCGGCAGAGTTATCGATATCTTCTACTGTACTCATTGTTAAATCGTCGTCTTCATCCTTCCCATGGCAGGAAAAACAGGCTGCTACTTCATCATTGCTGAAGTTAGTGGAGCCTACCTCGTAAAACTCCAAAGGCGTTGCCAACGCGCCAGATGAAAATCCGAGTAGTGGTAACAACAAGAACCAGGCAAATCGATGGATAATCATTAACAGGCGCCCTCTGCAAAGTTGCTCTGAGGCTAGTGGAATATCAATTGAACTCGAAGAGTTTGACTTGTCAAGAGCACTCATAGCGATCTCACCTTTGTTGCATTTTTGTACATAATAATCATCGCCATGTCTCCAGATTTCAAACCAACGCAGGAGGAATCTGTGTGCTTAAACCCATACAGTTTTATAGCCAGAAACTGTTCTATACAATTTTCGGCTATGCTAAATTCCACTGTCTTAGCGTAAAATACTCTAACTGCGGATGCTGTTTATTTACAGCTAGCTACCCATAAGTATAAAAACTGTGATCGGCTCACTCGGCCTTCGATAGCTACGCACAGTGTACATCCTACTACATCAAAAATTGATTTATTAGTCTATTCAAAGGGATACTACACTTCGATCGGATCGTGGATCACTGCAATTTCCTGATCACGGCATTTTTACCGTGTTTGATCAGGAAATTCGTTGCGTCTCGTCGCGTTTCAGGAGTGCCTTCACCGGGCAGGTTGTTTCTGACGTGATACGAGTCGCAATTGTCGCTTCAAAATCACGAGTTTGATTCAGGTGAGTCGCTACCAGCGATGGATACCTTTAACGCTGGATGCACTAAGCAAGCAACACAATGGAAAACCCAGCGAAGCTGGGTGCTGCTTTTCATCGGTAGCTGTTTCTTCTTGCCTGCGCTGTTGTTGCTTTTCATTTCGACATTTCCCGGTCTAATTGATTGGCAACGTATGAGCCATTGGCCTTCAGTGCCTGCAACGCTGACGTCGGCATCGCTCGATATCAAAAGAACTGAAAACGGTAATCAATTTCAAGCGATTGCGCGTTACCGATATCATGTGGGTTCTCAGACATATACCAATGATAGAGTTGCAATCGTTGACTCCGCTGATAGCATGGGAAATTTTCAAAAGAACCTATCCCGCAAATTACGCAGAGCGTTGAATGGCGGCTCGATGGTTCCTGCGTACTATAATCCCTCTGAGCCGCAAGACTCGGTACTGAATAGAGATTTCAGACCGGAAATCATATTGATGGAGTCGGTAATTGCTGTTGTAGTCGCTCTGTTGGGAGGTGCTCTTATACTATTGGGTTGGCGAGGCGAGAAAATCAATGCTGCCGCTGATCTGGAGCGGGAGCCCTGGAAGGGTAATGCAGCCTGGCAGGGTGGGCCGATTTTTTTCTCACGAAAAAACTGGTTTTGTCGTTACGCTTATTTTTACGGCATTCTGGAATTTCACAGCCTGGTTAACGGTGTGGATTGTTGGACCGTCGCTTATCGAAGAGAGAGACCCGTTAGGTCTTCTCCTGGTGGTATTTGCAGTAATCGCACTTTACTTGATTTACAAGTCTATACAGTCAGGGATGCAATGGCGGCGGTTTGGTAAAACGCCTTTATATCTGGATCCATTCCCTGGTCAGTTAGGTGGTGTGGTAAGAGGATATATTCAAATTAACCAATTACTCACGGCAGATTCTGACGTTAAGGTGTCCGTTGTTGCCTTGCGTAGAAAACGATCGAACAAGAGCACCTCCGAAACACCTTTGTGGCAGCGTAGTCGTACTGGATCTGTTGACGTCAGTGCTAAAGGATGTCGTGTTCGTTTTGACGTGCCAATTGAAAATAATCTGCCTACTAGCGGATTCAATGCATCTAAATATACAAGTGGCCGAAGTGGAGTTCGGGTACGACACCATTGGCAATTACGTCTGGAACATGCCGCGAGTGGACTTGATAGAGTGTTTGCAATTCCAGTGTACGATGTTGAGTCTGACAAACTTGTAGAAAGCGCCGATATTGAGCCTGACGTAGCGCGCACTGGAGATTCTTCCCTGGCCGCCAACGATAAATGGTTTGGCTTGCCTGATGTAAAACAGCCCGCACCAGCATCGGATTTGCCGGCTGGAGTTAGCCAGTCGGACAAAACCCTGAAAATTCATTTTCCACTGTCACACGGTATAGGCATGTATGCTTTTGTGCTTATGTTTGGATTGGTATTCTTCGGTGCTGGTTTGTTAGTCGGGATCAAAGAGGGCGGCTGGTTTGGCTGGATGTTTGGCAGTATTTTCCTGTTGATTGGCGGTTTGTTAAGTCTGGCTTCGCTGGTGGAAGTTCTGACAACAAAAACGGTATTGTTCAATTCTCAAAGTGTAGAAACTTCAACGCGGTTGTTGGGTGTCGTGGTTAGTCGCCGGGAGGTCAACTATTCAGAGATTCGAACATTCAAGACCAAACGTTCTGGATCTTCAAGTTCGGGTAACCATAAACACCGAATTTACTACAAAGTGTACGGCGAGTTAGAAGACGCCAAGGTTGTCAATGTAGCTTGGATGGTAGAGGGCGATGAGGCGGCCAATGGGTTATCCAGTTACCTGAACGATTTAATTGATGTAGCGTGATCGAGTGCAGTGTTACATCACAATAGTCTGTGGTGTAATAGAAACAGGGTACCTTGCGCTTTGCTATCTTACGTAGTCTAGCTTTTGACAGGCGATCTCGAACCCGATTCAAGTATGTTGGGCATTGAATATGCACACAATCAAACGTAAATCGCGCGTGCTTGTCATTTGTCGGCCTGTTGCTTAATCTGAGTCTGAGGATTCAAGTAACAGGGTGATGTCGTGTAAAACTGGTTACTGGTATCCAATGGCCTGGATTGTCAGAGTTTAGACTTCACGAACTGAGGATAGGCAATCAGGCATGGCGCGCTTGCTGTGAGTTGACTTTCTGCAACTTTTGAGAGATACCCATGAGTCTTACCTATGCCGATCTTCAAGATTTGCTGATTCAGCGTGAAGAAAGAACCCAACAATGGAGAGATGAGCTTTATGATAAGGCGGTTGAATTCTCTGTTGCTTTAGAGGCAAAGATGTCGCCTCCCACAGACCCTATCAAACTTCCATCGACGACTGACGTATGGCCTCCTTTTCAGCTTAGTGTGCCTGTAGAAGTGGAAGAGACACCCAGCATTCGCGGGCAGCTGGTTCGGCCAGGATTCGAAAAATATATATCACAGGGCGCACTTAGATTTAGTATCGTATTGAGTTTTGAAAACGAAGGTCCACTGTGCTCAATCGTCTGCAGTTGTATGGTTCGACTCCACGAGGGAGTGTCAAAATTCGGATTTGGAGATGCACTGGACGCAGTCTCTAATTGGTACATTCTGGACGATGCTGTCATCGCATTTCTAGAGCGTATTGAAGTGGCGTACCAGTCAGATTCATATGCCCGCTCGGATAAATCACCTGTTGGATTTGTACACCTATTTGCTCAGCACTGATTTCGAGTCGCTCCTTTTCATCCATGATTTATAGAACTAAATCGATCAGGTGCGTTACATTTAAAGGTCTATTTCCAGAGTGCCACCTTTTTGGACCGCGCGGGATTGGCAAAGAATCATGGAATTTTGTCGTTGTTTGTTTGATAGAACGTAATCCCGATGTTCCACATTGCCTGACAATACTGTGCATTTACAGACGCCACATAACCCATCTGAACATTTCACATCAACGTGAACGCCGTGTTCTGCCAATGCATCTGTGGGAGCCTGATTGGCTTTGACAGGTACTGATATATTGGAGCGTGACAGCCTGATGGTGAATTCGTTGTTAACATATTCAGGAGCCTCAGGAGCGGAAAAATACTCTTGATGTAGAGAGTCTTCCTCATATCCCTTTAATGTGGCTGTTTTCAGCACGTTTTGCATATACCCATCTGGTCCACAGGTGTAGAGATGATAGCCAGGCTTATATTGAGGAATTACTGTGTTCAGGTCGGCCCTGCCATTTTCGTCCGAAAAATAAAAATAGACAGAATGCTTCCACGGTACAGAAGCGATATCATCAAGGAAACCTGCCTCCGACCTCGCTGAGCAAGAGTAGTGCATTTCAAACGTTTTTCCTTGGGCGTGTAGTTCGTGTGCCATTGCTATCATTGGAGTTATGCCAATACCGCCGCCCATTAATATGTGTCGAGCTGCATCAGTGGCCAACGGAAAATGGTTAATAGGTTTTGATAAAAATAGAATGCGTCCTTCCAGAAATATCCTGTGAAGCAACGCTGAACCACCTTTGCCTTGATCTTCCCTTAACACAGCAATCTGATAGGTACTTCGGATTTCTGGATTTCCGGACATCGAATATTGACGAACATATTCCGGAGCAACAACAACGTCAATATGAGCGCCAGCCTGCCAGTGAGGCAATGGGGAGCCATCAACAGATTGAAATTCGTACTTACTAATTTTGCTGGTCATTTTTTGCACTTTTGACAGAACAACCTTCAACACCGGGTTATTGCCAGCTATCTTGTACTCGTGAATCAACGCTGTGGCATCCCCACTTGTAATCTGTTCTTTATAGTGTTTTGCGGAAACCATGGCCTGATAGGCCTCTATCCCTTTTTCACGATCCATGGGGAATGGAAAAGGCCAGGGAGGTGGAGCCAGGTTGGCCGGATACACTGCCAGTGTCTGATCCTCGAATTTTAGTTTCAGCCCTTTCTGTAAATTTCGAATATTTACCGTATGCGTTGTTGGTTTATATCTTCCATCGGGTTGTCTCTCGAGATCCCACCACCATTTTTTTACTGGATTGCGCTCACCGTTGCCAACGGCATCATCGAGTCGTGCTAATAGAGGTGCAGCCCGAGGAATCTTCATTGCCGCCCATCTGAATGGTGCTTCTGCGAATAATCCTTCAAGATTCCAGGGGCATGTTTTCATGCATCGACCACACATTGCTCCACCGGGTGTTGTTAAGCGATACGTCGTACATTTTTGACTATCAGATTTCCATATCTCATAACCATTGAACATAAGCTTTGGTCCAGCAGTGATGGCACCGGCAGGGCATTCACGAGCACATTTGTTGCAATTTTCACAGAAATCCTGCAGCCCGAAATTGATGGGCTTGTCATGTGTCATTGGCATGGTGGTTGTGACCACACCGCTCTTTAGTCTGGGGCCAAGATAGGGATTTAATATGACTTCACCTATTCGACTGACTTCACCTAAACCGGACAGCAACAATAATGGTGGCTGTAATACCTCTCCATCCATGACTGAATGTGCCTTTGCTGGATAACCGAGATTGCGAATCTGTTTGGCGATAACCCCTCCCAGCACAGAAAAGCGCAGATAGGCACGCATCGATTGAGACACAGCTATCCAATCATCACCTGATGCGCCTTCCATTGTCTCGTAACCTTGATCAATGATCATGGAGATGGCCTGATCATGTGGTGGTTCAATGACTACCCCGGCCGCGTCATGTGAATACCAGCTCCAATCGGGGCAGCGTGATAGTCCTACCGCATCAACTCCAAGGAAATATGCCGTAGCCTTGATATTCTGTGCATTGCGCTCCGCATCTCTGGCTGTCTCGCTTATGTTATCCGCCGGTTCACCATCCTGTAGGAGAACACAAGCGCCCAATACTCTTCTTTGGGCTGTCGAAGGTGCAGCCTTGTTAACATACTTTCCTCCTTTTGCTGCCTCCTGATTGATTTTTCCCATATCACCAAACAGAGAGCGTGCAAACATATCAGTGCGCTTGGGTACTCGCGCGACTCGCTTTTCATCTATGTATGTTGTGGGAAGATCAACGCGTTTGAGTTTCTCGAAGGGATGTGCACCATCTACGAAGCGGCGCTTCGCGAAAGGAATATGGTTGTATGCATTTTTTAGCGTGCCTTTGCCTAACTGCCAGGCTATGCCTTTGAGCGAAAAAGGTTGTTCGGCTTGTGCAACGAGCGGTTGATCCGGGGTGATCTGAAAAGTGGTGGTTACAGCTGAGACTCCAAAACGATCAGCGATATAGGGATTGCACAATTTTCCCTGCTCAACAGTCGTTAACCCCGCAGCAACAGTGAGTTGATGCAAATCAACATCAGATGTGCTTGCTGAATGGCTGCGTGCTTCAAATCCGAGTAATCGTAGATAATTAGCGATAACAACCGCGGTTTCGTTGGCTCTGAGGCTGGCTCTTGCTGCTTGTGCGTTGTCCAGCCAATCAACGCCGGGTTCATCAGGGCTTGGATCGCGAGGGTACTCATATAAAAATACTATTGCATGAGAGTGATCATCAACTGTTGTATGCGGGCTCATCATCGAATCACGTAAATCTGCCATGATTAGATCTATGCCAGATGCAAGTGTTTTGGTTTGTCGATTTTTCAGGTCTTCTGCAAGCCGATCTACATCCGGGTTTCGGAATGGATTAGCAAGTCTTGCACTATCAGGAAGCTTAGCTATGCCTACCATGGAAGCATCGCAGAAATATCCGTAAGCCTTAAGGTGGTTAGTGCGTTCGTTAGGGCTACCTGGACAGTCAGCCACGCACTTGTTGGTAAGCCCAATTCGAATTGTATCAAGTAGAGCTTGATACTCTCTCATTGCATTGACAATGCTTTCAGGTGTATTGTCACGATTGAACGATTGCTGCTCAAATTTTGGAGCGTTGTTCAGGATGGGCTTGGTAGAGGTGCGTTTTAAACGTTCCAGTGGGTATGGCCCGAGATGCGATGGACGATTTTTTGTAGAGAACAATCGCACTATTGGGTACGCCTGTTCCATGTACCAAACAATATCATCTGGGCCAACCTCGATACGGTAAGTGTTCAGTATGCCAGATTACGCAATCTGCTAGAGAACTACTGCACGCCTTAGGCGTTACGCCTACGTCTGAAGGTGGCTTCATTGATATTGTCTTCGTCTTCGTCTTCGTCTTCTTCACTTAGGCGTGAGTGTATACAACGAAAAGTAGTCTACTGATATCAGGTAAAAGTGGAGTACTTCAGTAATATCTTGAACTGCCGGTTTTTCCGGAGTGGTTCCAGATCGTGATCGTAACGCATCCACAATGCCAATCGTCTTTGAACCAATGATGGGGCAGCGAACGCAATTTCGAGATGTTCAAGGGCTACGTCCAATTCACCGAGGATAGCAAAGAGACGGGCCTGGTTGTATCTCAATAATCGATCTTCTGGTTCGATTGCCAGTGCCCAGGCACTCCATTCTCGTGCCTGTTCTACTCGATTTAAGTCTGCCAGTATGGGAGCACCGAAAGCTAATGCGCCAGCATTGTCGGGGTGGCGATCCAGTTCTGCTTCAATTTTAATGATGGTGGCTGTAAACATGTCCTCTGCGTCTGTCTGACGTGCGATGGCTTTTAGAGAGTCACCTAATAGACCGCTACTGCGAAAATCGTCTGGTCGGAGTGTCGAAGCTATTCTGAATCTTTCCACTGCCCCAGCGTGGTCACCTTGCATTCGACGGTTTCGCGCAAGAAAAAACTGAGCCTCAAAAAGGTTCTCGTCCAGTTCGATAGCTTTCTGCAAAGCACCTTCGGCATCCTGATATTGACCAGATGCGTAGTAAGCCAATCCGATGGCTGCATGCCCTAGCGCTAAATCAGGTTTCATACGCAATGCCGCGCGACCATGCTCAAGCACTTGTGGAGACAGGTCTTCCCCTGTTTTGTTGACTATACTCATGGCCAGATAGGATTCGCAAATAGCCAGTTGCGCATAAGCTCGGGCAAAACCGGGATCCATTTCTATTGACCGATCCAGCAACGCCTTTGCCGCTCGCAGTGAATGGTTGTTGATTCCTCTTAGATACAATGATCGACCTTTGTGAAACATTTCATAGGCATGCGCATTGCGTGTTCCATGATCAGAATGCCTGCTTGAACTTGTCAATAGTTCTTTGTTCAGGTGTCTGACAATCTGCGCAGAAATAGCGTCTTGCATGTCGAAAAGATCTTCTAGTTTCCGATCGTAGCGTTGTGCCCACACAATCTGGTTATCACGTGTGGAAATTAGTCTTGTATTGACTCTCAGTCTGCCTTCCAGTTTTCTTACGCTTCCGTACAAACCGTGAGTTGCGCCTCGCGCATTTAGTACACGAGACACATCGCCTCGTATTCCAGCGAAGGTGCTTGCCGGCAGTACTTCTAACGCAGTATTGCAAGCCAGATCGGTTGTGATATCGTCCGTTAGTCCCTCTGCAAAATATCGTTGCGAAGATTCGTCAGCGCCGACGTCAAACGGCATAACCGCTACACGAGGGGTTAGTGCCTCCTTTTCGGTCGTTGATGGTAGGTTGTCTGGGCGAATAGACTGAATAAGTGCAAGCGTGGCAGATTCGGGCTGCACGCCTAATTCCAAGTGCAAACGTTTTTTCAGTTCGTCGAACGCTCTTCGCGCCTGACTATCTCGACCCTCGGACAAATAGGCGCTAATCAGGTATCGAGTGGCATCCTCGTCTATCGGGTCCAGCTTGACTACCCAGCGCGACAACTCTTCCGCCTGGCCCATCCGACGTTGTGATACGGCCTGCTCAATGGTGTTTAGAGCTGCTAGTTTGAATGTCTCAAGGAGGTCTTGATATCGAGCATTGCGCCAGTCATCAAAATCGTTGCTGATATCATCCAGCCCAACCAGGAATGAATCGCTTATAAGCCTGGCGGCATTTACGATCGATTCGTAGTGTTTATCGCTGATGAAATCTTCCGCTCGCACAATATCTACCTGTTTTCGCTTGAGTACGAGACAGGCAGTATGTCGATCACTGATGAGCGTTCCCGAAGGCAAGGATTTTTTAATCCGTAGCAACGCTTGTTTAAGACTTTCCCGTGCACGGGGGTCGTCACTTTGAGGCCAAAGTAGTGCCGCGAGATGGCTGCGCCGAAGTGGTTCGGCAGGGGAATTTGCCAGATAGGCCACCAGCGCCATGTCTTTCCTCGCTGTAATTTTCACAGCGTTAGTGCCTAGTGTCAGTTGGAACTTGCCCAATAACTTGATGTGCAGTTCGACACCAGCATTTTGAGTGTCGTTAGTGAGTAGCTTGTTAGTGAGTAGCTCAGTAGTCATTGGCTACGTACTCCTGTCTCGATTCATGCTCACGACCAACGTGGAGAAGCGGATTTCTTTCTAATTGTCCTAGTCTTTCGTCAAGTACTAACGTGAATTTTCTTGGAATCCCGAAAAATTCCCAACATTGTTCCCGATGTTTTCCCCTCCATCATGACACAACTGGGGCGTCTTGAAAGGGCCTGGATGTTTACTTACGGCCTGGTTTCAACGACAGCTTGTAAATAGCAAAGAAAAAATGATGCGTGATATGAGGACATGGAGTCGCTGAGGAAATATTTGGCAACGTGGGTAAAAAGTCCTCTTGATCGTTATCGACGATTCAGTCTGATAGGGAGCAGTGACGGATGTGGGTTCGCCTGATGCGTTACAAGCAGATTTCAGATCAACGTTTGTTCCTTTTTTCAAGCTAAATCTGGTGGCAAAACATACCAACAACCTGGGTGGAGAATGAAAGTGAAAATTGTTAAAGAATCTAATCATATCAATAGCAATAAGAGAGAAATTACTCTAAAACTATTAGCGCCTTGTTTGGCGTTGCTGATACTTACTACACCCGCAGTAGCTGATAAAGCCGGCGGCCAGTTGCTTGAGCCAATTGATGTTGAGCTGATGGTCGAACGCATATTACTAGAACGCTCTGAGCTTGTGCTTCAAGTGTTAGCGGACAATCCGGTACTTTTGGCAAATCTTGTCGACAGGGCCAACAATATCCGTAGTACAAGAGCGCAAGAAGCGCTTTGGTTGTCTGAGATGGAAAATCCGAAAGTACCTGTTATAGACACTGCTAGACCTGTTCGTGGAAACGATCAAGCGCCTGTCACGATCGTTGAGTACAGCGATTTTGAGTGCCCTTATTGTCAAGCAGCTTCCGCCACATTGCATGAAATTCTAGCTGATTACGGAAGTAGCGTGCGGCTTGTTTACAAGCACAACCCCTTAACCTTTCATGCCTCTGCTGAGCCTGCGGCTCGTTACTTTGAAGCAATCTCACTTCAAAGTGAAGAACAGGCCTGGATATTCCACGACCGGCTTTTCGAGGAGCAACAACGGTTAGAAGAAGGTTCTGATGTTCTTGAGAGGATTGCTGCTTTGCTGCCAATCGATCAGACAAGGTTAGTGAGAGATCTTGACAGTGAGTTGGTCGCCAGGCGAATTCAGGCGGATAAAGAGGAAGCGCAAGCATTTGGATTTGATGGAACACCCGCTTTTGTCATCAACGGTGTGTCTGTTGTTGGAAATCAATCCAGACAAACGTTTGATGAAATTATCGACCTGGTTATTCAAAAAAGTGCGGCTGCTGTTCGTTAGGAAGTTGCTTTATCACTATTAATTAGGAGGAATTTTCTTCATGAAAAACGTAAAACACATAGCGCTGTATATGTGCTTGATTTTGGCTGGTGTCCTATTGTACGGAAAGGCACACGCAGCTGATTTTAGTGTGCATGTGAAATTTCATATTAATACCCAAAAATATGATTTTGATGAAATGGTTGGCTGGCTGAGAACGAATATTCGAACTGCGGAGAGTGTCTATAACAACGCCCCCGCGCTAAAAATCCATCCCAGTTTCGTTAGGGAGAATCATCCTGAGATACAAACGTATTTTATGCCTCAGGATGCTGGCTACAGTTATCTCGGATTTCAAAACGCCAGCGAACTAGTCCGGTTCATGGATGACAATTTTGATAATCAAGCCAGAACGAAAACTGAAGGCCATCTAACGGTATTGGTAGTAGACAATATTGTAAAAAACGAAAATAAGGAAAAAGGATTATGCGGGCGAGCGACTTTCCCGCATTGGGTTAATCCATTTTCGAGGAAACTCGGAATATTGATGGCGGGAGAGTGTGTAAAAACTGATCGATACCTTCTGTCGCATGAACTTGGGCATTTTTTTTCCATAAAGCATACGTTTGAATCTTACGTAAATCTTAATCTCTTTAGTGTATCCAACTGCAATAAAGAATTTGGCAATAAAATAAAATGCAACTCCTGCCAAGGGCGTCCCATAGCAAACAAAGACGGTGATCTGAGAAGTTGCGATGGAATTGCCAATATCATGGATTACTGTGCCTCGATTATTGGTAAGGAGGTTCTCAATGCTTGCCAATTAAACCGTGCCGCAAAACAGCGAAAACGGTATCAGACCAAAGATGGCGAGACTAACTACCAGGCTATGGCAGGGTTACGCGGCGAGGGCGCTTGCGAATCGGATTCACAGTGCAAGCCTAATGAGTTCTGTACCGCAGGTATTCCTAATTTGGCCCGCAATATCTGTAAACCGGAGCTTTCTTTGGGGGCGGCATGTACGACTAAGCGTCAGTGCTCTTCAGGGAGATGTAATCTTGGTCGCTGCGTGGAGGCTGATCAATGCCAAGCAGACAGAGACTGCGCAAGTGGGAGCTATTGCACAGATCCGATCGCTGGTCAACGGCTATGCAAGTCCAGACTCAGTGGCGGATCTGTTTGCACGAAAGATCAACAGTGTCAGGCAGGTAGGTGTAAGACGGGGTTTTGTTCCGCCAAGGCATCTGTATCAATGGGGCAGTCGTGTCGCTTTAACGACGAATGCCGTCAGGGTAAATGCACTGCTGCAATTGGTGGCGT
The DNA here is from genome assembly GCA_045106855.1 of Granulosicoccus sp. GTDB lineage: Bacteria > Pseudomonadota > Gammaproteobacteria > Granulosicoccales > Granulosicoccaceae > Granulosicoccus. Next base: position 183,504 of record JBGCFI010000004.1, on the reverse strand, counting down.
AACGAAAGGCATATGTGTTTGTAACAGCGATTCGCAATGTGGTTCTCAACAATGGTGCGACATGGGATTGGATTTGAAAGTAAACAAGTGTCGCGCCAAGATAAATAAAGGCCAGAGCTGCGGTAAGGCCGGATCTTTTAACAACGACAGAAAGTGCAAATCGGGTAAGTGTTCCGGTTTTCCAAACTATAAGTGCAAATAGCCTTCAATCACTACGCTGAAGTTAAAAGGGGAAAGTAGACATGACTAATTCTTATGGAATACCATCGATAGCAATTACGGCCTTTGCAATTTTGGTAGTCATGCTACCCGGTAGTCTGGTTGCACAGTTTAGTCCGTGTAAAACAGCGGCGAAGACAATCTATGATGAGTGCCTAAAAACTGAAGGCGGAAGTCGTACGGTTTGTCTTCGTCACTACGATGACACAATGAACTCCTGTCAACCAGGCTTGTCCTCTGGTAAATCCGCTAAGTCAAAAAACGTTTACCGAATTCCCTACGCGGATGGAACCAATGTACATATCAGCAGAGATTTCTACGATCACAATCCGCAGGGTAGAGTCGATATGTGGGCGAAAGGTGCTGGTACTCATCGAGTCGTTGCAGCAGCATCCGGAACAGTAATGGCGATAGAAGACAGCCGCTCGAAGCAACAAGTACCTATAAACTGGCTTCGAAATACCGCTGATTGTCTGAACAATTTCATCTGGATTGAACATGAAAACAGAGAATGGTCCAAATACTCACACTTAAGATTCGGAACAACAACGACTAAAGCCAAACTCAAGGTTGGAGATCGCGTATCGACAGGTCAATATCTGGGTGACGAAGGCAAGGTTGGCTGCGCATGGCCAGCTCATTTGCACTTTCAGATCGTACAGGTTAAGGAGGATTCGTCACCGCGCATAGATCCTGTTTCGGGCGCTCTGAGAGGTTACGAATTTTCTGACGAAAGAAATCCTCGATTTTCAGATCTTACCGGAAAAATATTTACGCTTAAAGATGGTGAAAATTATGTTGCTGGTGGTTTACCCAGCTGCCGTAAAGACACAGAGTGCCCTTCTGACCATTACTGCAACGCTGGTCTTGATCTTTCAGCAAATCGTTGCGTACCTCTTAAGTCCAACAACGAAAGTTGTGAACTCGCTGGTGGCTCTCGCCAGTGCGCAAGTGGCTACTGTCAATTTGGTCGTTGTTATACCCCTCAGTCAGTACCTGAAGGAGGTACCTGTTATGTAAACAAGGCCTGCAAATCAGGAAAATGTAGTGACGTTCAGGGGCTGAAGGGAAGGTGCGTTTGTAAGAAAGACCTAGATTGTGAGTCTGGTCATTATTGCGATGCCGGCTTGGATCTTAATCTTAATTCTTGCAAGGCTCTGAAGCGTGATAACGAGGCTTGTGATTTGGTGGGTGGTGGTCATCAATGCATCAGTGGATTCTGTAAATATTCGAAATGTTATACACCTGGCTCCGTGGCTTCTGGTGGTACTTGTTACAATGATGATGCATGCAAAGTGGGTAAGTGCAGTGCTGTAGATGGCGCGAAGGGAAGTTGTGTTTGTAAGAAGGACAATGATTGTGGCAAAGGAAAATGGTGCGATAAGGGGCTTGATTTCAAAGTCAACGCCTGCAGGAATAAACTTGGTAAGGGTCAGAGTTGTGGAAAAACTGGCACTTTCGGCAATGATCGTAAATGTAAATCTGGAAAATGTTCAGGTTTTCCGAAGTATATCTGCAAATGACAGCGTCTATCCTGGTCTTTTGAATACCCTGTAAATACGATGTTTTCTGATCAGGTCAGATTGCACAAAGAACGTAATCCTGATTCTGTCAGATCATCAGAGCACGAAATACAAACCAGACCGGGTTGTACATCGGTGGGTGCTTCGGTCACGGACCATCGCCTGCCAACAACCTGAATGGTTTTCAGTATGTTATCCGTATTACGCACAAAGCCTTTCGCCCTCACCAGTTTGCAATGCTTATCGGCAAGTGAGGCCGCCAGCTTGTTGGCATCGACAGGCTGCTTGATTATTAGCTCGATGGATGAAAAGACAGAGCTCGCATGGTGATCAGGGGCCGTAAAATGTTGTTCGTCGGATAGTTTGTTTTTCTGAAGTGCGTTGGCTTCCTGGTTTTTTAAAAAATTTGATTTGTGCTTTATGTCGAATAGTACCTCGGGGCTTATCGTGCTAAACACTGAATTGATCAATTGGGCTTGTGAATAATGTTCGTGCAACCACGCGTGAATATCGTTTATTTCGGATGTGGCTGATAAGTCCAGCTTATTAATTATGATTAAATCGGCATCATTGAGCTGGCGTCTTATCGTGTCACCAATGTATTTCTGGTCAGATGCCGCTCTTATGGTCGAAGAGTCGGCTAGTACAACAATTCCCTCCAGCCGCCAATTTCGCGATAGCGACAATGATTTACCGATAGCACCTGGTAATGCTACGCCGCTGGCTTCTATTATGATGTGATCTGGTAATTCTTTTCGTTTTAGTAGTTTTTGTAGTGACAGTGTCAGATCGTCACCATAGCTACAACAGAGGCATCCTCCGCTCAGGCTAATAACGTCTCCTTCTTGCGCGTCAATTAATTCAGCATCTATCGGCAACTCGCCAAAATCGTTAACAAGCACAGCCAGCCGTACGCCATTGGCATGTCGAATCAGGTGATTTATCAGTGTTGTTTTACCGCTGCCCAGATAGCCGCCAATAATGGTTACGGGTAATACCGTGTGCATTCTAGATACTACTGGCAGCAAACACTCGTCCAGCCTGTACAGTTCCCCAGACAGGTATATCCTTCAGATTTTCGGCGGTAACTGTTGAGGGATCGTCTTCCAGAACTGCGAAGTCAGCATGTTTGCCCACTTCAATGGAGCCGATTTCATGGTCCATATCGAGGGTATAGGCTGCGCCGAGAGTTATCGCATAGAGTGCTTCAGCAATTGTAATTTTTTCGTGCTCACCTTGAGTTCTTCCAGAGCTTGTCAGACGGTTCACAGCACACCAGGCAGTGAAAAGGGGGCTCAATGGTGTCACCGGCGCATCCGAATGGATAGCCAGGGGGATGCCGTTGTCTAATGCGGTTCTGCAGGCATTCATCCGTTCAGCACGTTCGGGCCCAACTGTTAATCGGTAATGCTCATCACCCCAGTAGAAATGATGGTTGGCAAAGTGGTTAACACACATATTAAGTTTTGCCATGCGACGGTATTGTGCTGCGTTTATGAGTTGTCCATGTTGAATGGTGAATCTATGATTGTTATTGGGATGTAATTTGAGCGCAGCCTCCAGAGTATCGAGTACGAGATCTGTTGCCTCATCTCCGTTGGTATGAGTATGTATCTGAATACCGTCTCGCAGAGCCATTGTGTATATCGACATCATTTGTTCCGGAGCAATGTACCAGAGCCCGTTTGGAGCACCGTTGTAGTAACCAGGCCAGTTCATACGGGCAGAAAATCCCTGGATCGAGCCATCTGCAATGACCTTTATTTTACCAAGGCGAAAACGGTCAGTTGACAGTGCTTTGATTTCATTCACATGCTCTATTAGTGCTTCTGGTGTTGAGCCATGATGAAATCGTAGTGACATTACCCTGACTGGAAAATCTGGGGCGCTAGTGATTCGAATACCTGTTTCGACGGTCTCCGGAGTTAGTCTTGCGGCTAGGTCGGTTGCTGTCGTTACACCTGTGCGAACACAAAGCCGTGCGAAATCAATCAGGCCGGGTTCATCGAATTCAAGCATGTTGTCATCAAATCCGGCCTTCTGACCTACCGGAAACATAACATCGGGTCCCTTCAACTCGCCTGTTGGCAATCCGTCGTCACCGAGGGGCACTCCATCGTGGTCTATACCTGATCGCAGATAATCTGCAAGCTCTAGTGCTTTCGAGTTCACATTCATTATGTGTCCTGATGCGTGCATAATTCCAATAGGGCGAGCAGTAGAAACACGATCAAGTTGCTGGCGAGTAATTTTACTATCTGAGTAGTAGATAGGATCGATAGCCCAGCCGGTAAGTGCGGCGTTCGGGTCATCAAGTGAGACTTCTCTCTCTTGCAAACGCTCGATCACTTTTTCAATACAGGGCAATCCCGGCCAGACCTTTCCATGTGGGTCCATCCTGGCGTGAAATCCACAATATACGTAGCGCCACCATTTGCCCTCGACTGCATGGCTATGACCTTCGACCAGGCCTGGCATAAGCACTTTGTCAGCAAACTGATTGTCAAGTGTATAGTTGCCAAAGCCTTCGAGCTCTTTAAGCGTGCCCGCACCCAGTATCCGCCCGTCGCGCACTGCAACATGCGTGGCAGTTGGGCGGGTTGGATTCATAGTGATTATTTTCTTTGCTACATATATTGTCGTCATTAATGATCTCAATACTGAAAGTTAATGTACGTTTTAACGTCAGTTTTAGTATTCTGAAATGTATGTCTGATCGGAGTAGCTAAACACGTATAGAATTCCTATCTAGCGATAAATGGGAATCGTGAAACCGAAATGTTATGAATTCATCTTACTACTCAACCGATGTATCTTGATGTGACTCTTTCACGTAAATCTCTATCATCTATCCGATCAAGGTTAGTTGCAAGTGCTAATTACACATTTTCAATTGTTGCCGTGAGTATCATAGCGATACGTTTAATGACGAGAGATAAGTGTTAACGTGGTAAGTGCTGGTCGTCTAACAACCTTACGGCACCGTGGTATAGCCTGATTGTAGCCGGCTTGTTGTCACCCAAGTTATGGAGTCTATAATGCAGATTCAAATAAGAACCGATAACAACATAAGCGTCAATGACAATCGCGCGGTAGAACTCAAGAAAATAGTGACGCACGCGATGCGCCATTGCGGCAGCCACATTACACGAATTGAGATGCACCTCAGTGATGTTAACGGGACCAAAGCCGGTGAGAATGACAAATGTTGCGTGATGGAGGCTCGTCTGGAGCGCCGAAAGCCTATGGCAGCCACGGAGGAGGCCAATACTGTGGCGGAGTCTGTCAGAGGAGCTGCCGACAAGCTTGCTCGTATGGTCAAAAGCACACGGGAGAGAGCCGCTGACAAGCGGCCCCCAACCCCTGACGTTGATGAGTCTAATCTGCTGGAATCTGATCCGGAAGAATAGCGGCTATGGGGCGGGGTGCTTTAAAGAGTATCGATTTTTGGTACTGAAACACGATAAACGCCAACTATCGGAACGTCAATGATGCCACCGTCTTGACTCGCTTATCGATGCTGCCGGCGTTCTCAGCGTTACAATTCGATAGTCCAGGTATTGTAGTGGTGGACTATCGAGCTAGGTCAGTACAATTTATATATTCTGGCTGTCCGAACCATAGACTCATGCTTTTGTACCAGAAATATCACTATTCCGACATACATCTGGATGCCAACGGTTGCAAGCCTGTAAGTAAAAATTCTTCTGCGATTGCATCCACGCACGAACTTTGTCCTGTGAACGCAATGGTGTGGCCGATGTGATTCGATTCGAGATAGTAGCCACCGATAGATTGGGCCATTTCTTCAGACCATCGCGCAAGCGTAAGTGTATCTGTCGTCCCACCTATGACCAATGCAGGGGGTGCTTGATTTGTTGTGATTGCTGGTAACGGGTTCAGCGACAGGGGCCAACCACTACACATACCAGTTTGGGATATATATATCTCGGCAAAAATATCAGATAGTAGATTATAGTCCGATAGACGTTTTTTCAGATCGCTTGTAGTAGGCCTTGTGGAATCGTCAGCGCACATGATGGCTCGTTCTGTTGTGTCGTCACCGTCATCTAGAAATTCGTTGACTCCACCTTGATAGATTTCCCGTAACTCAGTAATGTCATCGGATTGAAGATATTCGTATAGCGGCGGCAGAATAAACGGACTTACTGCTGGGTTTTCTGAGGCGAAATACACAAGTGGCGCTAAAACGTCCAATTCCTCAGACCGGTCATTACTTGCCAGCATGGAGAATTTTTCCTCTAATTTTTTCAGGAGAAGATTTCCGCTGCAATCCGGGTTTAAAGAGTTACAGTCATTCAGCATTGAGACCAGGCTTGCCTGCATGGCTTCCACACTACCGATAATAAGAGAATCCACGTCTGATTCTGGTCTGAGGCTGCCATCCAGAACAAAATGCCCACTGTTTTCAGGATACGTTTGAAGATATAATGCGCCGAGCCTGGTTCCGTAAGAAAAACCCAGGTAATGTATTTTATCTGCGCCACTGGCATAACGTATGGCTTCCATATCATGCACGACATTCTGAGAACCTAGTCGTTGCAAATAGCCTCCATACTTCTGCTCGCAGGACATTGCAACGGCTGTTTGATTTTCAAAGAACTCATCAATAGCCTGATCATTAGTGAGATACTCGTTTATTTCTGTACTACCGAATTCACTACAATCCACTGATGAGCTTTCTCCAACTCCTCTAGGGTCAAAACCGATAAAGTCGTATTTATCTCTTAATGCTTGTGGCAAAGTACCAGCACTTGAGAGTTCTTCTAATAGCTCGATACCGGATCCACCAGGGCCACCTGGATTGATCAATATAATTCCCTCACTTTCACTTTGAATCGATGGCAAGCGGTTTAGCGCAAGTGATATTGTTTCAGATTGAGTGTCTGCAGGATTGGAATGTACATCCAGATTGGTGCATTGCAACGACGAATGATTGCTACAACTCTCCCAGGTTAGCTCTGAGTTGCGATCTACACGAACGTTTGACAATTCATCGTCTGACGAAGAGCAAGCGCTTGTAAGGGCTAAGCCGCTGACAATAGTTAGTTGGATAAATAGATCTTTCATATCAAGTGTTTCCCAATTGAGGCGTGGGTGAGAAACGACAGATACTAAATAATTGCCTAAGCGAATTTTGTAACGCTTTGTATTATCGTGGTTGGTCGCTGCGAAAGTCGGCTACTCTGAGAGCATTCTCCTAAATATCGTTATTCCAATGGGTTGGTCTTCAAGCAGGAAACACAAACCGAGTATCTGCTCTTGATGCGTCGATTCCCAGTCCTCGATCGACTCTATAAACGATTTTCCGAAAATTTCCTGCTGTGCCGAAACTTTCAAGATTCGGAGTGCATCGAACTGGGACGCCGTTAAATCACTTAAATTGTTGACTAGTCAATCATGAGTCATGAGGAACTTCTTTGTGTGTCCCGTTATTAACTTTCGAAAGTGATGATTTATTCGGAAAGTACATGAGATTGATACGTAAGCTGACGTGCATTAGTACAATGTCAGTGATATCACGAATTAGAATTTATCGGTGATGACTAGCTTGCTTCACGTATCTCCAGGGCGCGAATGTAGGCTGGCCGCAATTTTATTCTTTCGATAAGTTCAGCACTCTTGCCTGTTGGTGCATCAAAGCCACACATGCTCATCCAGTTGCTACAGTGAAGTAGTATCATGTCGGCGATGGTGAAAGTATCACCAGTGAGCCAAGGGCCTTCCCCGATACGCGATTCAAGCGTTTTTATAGCCTGTTGTATATCCCACTCCAGCGCTGGGCGTATGGCTGCTTTCTGACGAAACTCCTCAGGTAATACGAAGTTGTGTTTGGCCATGACCCAACAAGTACCATCAAATTCATCACAGAACAGCTGTGTAAAACTATCCTGGCGAGCACGTGGTAAGGTACCTGCCGGGTGGGTCAGGCTGCGATGTTTATCGGTCAAAAATTGCATGATCGCTACTGAATCTATGATAGCTTCGCCGTCGACGAGCAACGCTGGGACTTTGCCGCTTGGATTGATGGCTAAAATTTCGTCAGAGCGAGGAGCTGCGGCTTTTAGCTCGTAATTCACACCTAGCTCTTCAAGTGTCCAAAGCACTCTGAACGCACGTGATTTCGGACTACCGATTAATGTATACAAGCTTGTGCTCCCGTGTTAATTTCACCTATAGCGCATTATGGTTGGCTTACCCATTAGAGACAACTCTGAAGTGCAATTAATTGAGTGATCCATATGTAGTGTAAATTGGTGGCTTGGGTTGGCATCTTACAATGAATTCGAGTGGATGCTGGTAGTCACAGTTAATCTGGGTACAGATCTGGATTCGTCTCAGATAGTGATCTCAATGGCTTAGTTGCCCCTAAAATCGGACCTGATTCAGAATATCGGTTGTATAGAAGTGAGTTATTTGCACTCTAAAAATAACCAACAATCTAACTACGATGGTGGTGTCCGGCTGTCTTCAGATATGATAAGTGATATGGATTATCAGCCCATGACGGTTAAAGGGCTGATGCAGGTTTACGTGGAAAACTGTGCGTACAATCAACTTCCACTCCCGTGGTGTTTTTGAGTTCAATTGCGAATGCAGGATGTAAATCGACCCGGTGTTAGAGCTGTGGTGGCCTATTTACTGGGTACCAGTTTCTTCTTCTACGCCTTTGTTCAGCGTGTATCACCCAGTGTGATGACCGAGGAGCTCATGCGGGATTTTGCTATAGGTGGGGCTGGAATAGGATTGTTGTCTGGCGTCTATTTCTACACTTATGCATTAATCCAACTACCTGTAGGACTTTTAATTGATCGAGTCGGGGCACGTAAACTGATGAGTCTTGCCCTGGTTGTATGTGCGCTTTGCTGTGTTGGCTTTGCGCTTAGCGAAAGCCTGATATCGGCATCGGTCAGCCGAGCCCTGATTGGTGCAAGTGTCGCGTTCTCATTTGTAGGTACGCTTAGTATCGCTTCGTTGTTTTTTCCACCCTCGCGATTTGCCATGCTTGCCGGGATCCTGTTGGCTGTGGGTATGTGTGGAGCGATAGCCGGGCAGGCACCGCTTCGATTGTTGATGGATGGTGTGGGTTGGCGTAATACGTTCAAGGTACTGGGTTTCGTTGCCTTATTACAGGCGATATTGATCTATATAGCGGTTCCTAAACGTCCTGTGGGATCAACCAAAGTGGGTAACGTTGACTCTATCTGGCTTGGTTTGTCTGCAGTTCTTGTTAATCGTCAAAGTTGGTGTTGCGCGATCGCAGGTTATGGTTTGTCTGCGACCATGTTGTCGTTTGCCGGACTGTGGGCGGTGCCCTGGTTAAGTTCCACGCACGACATTGATAAAACTCAAGCGGCGTTTATTGCATCCGCAATGTTTGCCGGATGGGCTGTAGGATCACCTGCGGCGGGTTGGTTTTCTGATGCTATAGGTCGACGTAAGCCTGTGTTGATAGGCGGTGCGCTAGTGGCAATAATGACTCTGACAATCATAATTCATGTCAATGTTCAGCGACCTGTTTTTCTTGCATTACTATTTTTTATCAATGGACTGGGTTGTTGCTCAATGGTCGTTTGTTTTGGATTAGTAAAAGAATGGAATCCGTCTAAAAACACGGCATCTGCGGTTGGTTTTACCAATATGTGGATTGTTGCATCAGGCGCTGTAATGCAACCGTTGATCGGTTGGTTATTGGATAAACAATGGAGTGGGGAGACCATTAACGATGTGCGAATCTATTCTCCCGAAGCTTATCAGCTTGCTTTGTCATCATTAATTGTATTAAGTCTGGTGGCGCTAATAGCGTCAATGTTGGTTGGCGAAACGCATTGCAAGCCTCAAATTGATTAAACAAAGTAGCGTTGTCGTTTGTAGGTTTTGTCTTCGTTGACAAATACCGTGGGTAAGTTCAGAAGATTTTAGGCGGTACTCTCTCTGGAGCGAAGGCTCAGTAATACAACTGTGCCTGAATTAGCATGGAAAACCGTAGGGCCTGGTTTCGAAATTTCAGAACTAGCCAGCTAGGCCGAGGTGTCTGGCGCACCCTTTGTGTGTGGCGTGACGCCCAAACATGGTGAAGATCATCGAAGCCTTGGGTGACTACGAAATACGAAACTTCCCTATGACTGATGGTCCACGAGGGGGGGAGTCCATATATTAGTGGTCAAGTGGATTCGAAGGGACGCTTTGCCTTTGATGAGGTGGGTGGAGGTGTGGGGTATATGTCCCCAGACGGAGAAATTTCAACGGTAACTGGCTGGAGCATTGCTCCGGCAACGATCCGATCTGGTGGGGGAAGCCGACGAGCAAAGTCAGGCAGAACATGCAGCTGCGTGGAAGCCGGCAGGAAGGTTGAGGCGAATTTCTAACACCACTTGATATTGCTATTGATCCAAAAGATGAGAGCATCTGGTGCGTTGTCAGCCACGAAGATCATGTAATCTGGAAAGTTGAGCTATCTGATGATTTATATACTCAGGAGGTGTTTGTCAGCGTCTTTACCGGAGATCCGGCTCACAGTTCGGGTAGTGCTGATGGTAATCGGCCTAAAGCCCGCTTTAACGGGCTTGCCTTCATTGTATTCGATCCTGTTAACAATGTTATGTATGTCGCGCATCAGGACAACGATGCCATCAGGCGGGTAAATCAATCAGTTGGCGTCACCACACTGTTCGGGCGACCGGGTATGCGAGAATAACTTGTATCTCAATGTATTGAATAAACAGATTAGCTTGCCAGTCGGGCTGCGTCTGTGTTCGAAGTTTCTCAGACACGCTGGCAAATGGCGGGATATCCATTTGAGATGTCCAGCATGGTACCTGAGACTGCCGTTGCTACAACGACGGGTACTTGTAGTGGGGGTGTTTGTAAGGCACTCAGGAAGCCAGCGATATCGTTGATCTCGGATTCTGGACATACAATGGCGTGGAGTACTTACTGGCACAACCGGGGAGCGCTTCAATCCGTGAGCTGCCTACTGGACCAGGGGAATGCGGGGGGCTAGTGACTCAGGTGCTCGAATATTGTTTGGTCATATCAGGCATTAGGCTACTACGAATTTGTTGCCCTTCGATGAGTAAAGGCTCTCGTAGCAAGTCGATAATTTCCAGATTTGACAGGTCGCTACAGGATTTACGTTTCACGATATGGCTGACATTTGCCGGGTAGCTGGCTTGACTGAAAATGAAACATCATTGGTCCTGATTGAGCCACTATGATGATGCTTTACTGCTCTTGTTTTACGTCATGCACATGAGTAGGATAGACGGCTATTTGTTGTCTGACGAAAGCGTCTTTGCATGAAATTACAATTCAAACGTTTTGGACTCGCGCTTCGCCGGAAGCGTGACAACCTACGATACAAAAGTTCAAGACGGGAACGGCAGGGCCGACACGATTTTTTCAACTGTGCCTTCAAAGCTCTGGCTTTTAATGGCATTGACGGTGATTATGCTGAATTTGGTAGTCATGGCGCACTGACATTTTCACAAGCCTTTCACGAGGCAACGCGGCATAAGCACAATGCCAGACTCTGGGCATTTGATTCGTTTCAAGGTCTACCGACGGCGTCAATGGAAAAAGACGAGCACCCGATGTGGGTAGGTGGAGAAATGGCGACCTCGCTGAGCGAATTCCATACCCTGTGTCGTCTTCGTGGTATTGACAACAATCGTTACAACGTTGTTCCCGGGTATTTTAACGAGAGTTTGCCAGCCTTGGGTGATTCTGCAGACCCTAATAATATATGTCTGGCTTATGTTGACTGTGACTTGTATTCGAGCACGATGGATGTTCTGAAGTTTTTGCTACCCAGGTTAAAGCATGGAATGATTGTCGCTTTTGACGATTACCATTGTTGGTCTGCAACCACGGTATCCGGTGAACGACTAGCCATGCTCGAAGTGTTTTCGCCGCAGTCGAGATGGCAACTGACGCCGTACATGAATATTGGGTGGCACGGCGCCTCTTTCATCGTCGAGGACACTGCTCTGATAATGGCGGAACAACGCTCCTGATTGGTTTTTACGCAGCGTCTTCGAGATTGTCCTCAGAATCCGCTGAAGATACCTGGTTACGACCATTGGCTTTAGCTATATAGAGTGCGTAATCTGCCCGATTTATAACCTCTTTGATGCTTGGTGATTCGATATTCTCTTCGGCAATTCCGAAACTCGCGGTCAGAATTCCGTTTGCTGCGTGTTCATGCTGTATTTCCAGTGACTCGATAGCGGCGCGCATGTGCTCACCCGCTATGGCAGCGCCTTCGACGCCAACCTCCGGCAAAATCACGAGAAATTCTTCGCCACCGTAACGGAAAACACTGTCAGCACTGCGGACTGCTTTTTTCAGTGTTCTGGCCACTTTGACTAAAGCATCATCGCCCATCTGGTGTCCATAGTTGTCGTTGTACTTTTTAAAGTTATCCACGTCTACAAGTGCCACAGAGTAGGGTCGGTGATATCGGCGGGCGCGTTCGGAGATTTTCACTAACTCCTCATCCATGCTGCGTCTATTTCCTATGTCAAGCATTGGATCTATACGGGTAAGTTCCATCAGCCGCTGGTTGAGCGTATGCAGCTCTTGTGTACGTTCAGTGACCGTAATTTCAAGATTGGTTTTCTGAAACTCCAGATCTTGAGCGTGGGCGCGAAGTAAGTCTGATTGTGTTGCAACACCGGCAAGCTTGCCTTCATCGTCAATAATGACCATGCGCCGAATTTTTTGCCCGTTAGCAAGCTCTAGTGCTTCGCTACAGCTCGCCTCTACATTGAGCGTGATGAGCTTTGGGGACATGACATCGCGCAAAGTAATTGAGGTTTCTCCGCTAAGTAGCTGTGATGCAAGGCGGGTCATATCACGTTCAGTGACCACCGCTATCGGAAGACCTTGGTCTACGACTACAATGCAGGAAAATCGTGACTCAGCCATACGCGATGTAACGTCGCTGAGAGGCGTGTCCGGGTCAACGGTTGCCACTTTTTCCGTCATGAAATCTTTTATCGGTAAGCTGCTCACGTGCCTGTTACATTTCGCCTTTGATTTACTGATTAGCGACATACTTTGGCAAGGGTTAAACGGTAACTTACGTATTGCTGTGATGTTATTTGAGTAAGAGATATTACTCACTGCTTTGGGTAAGTCTTACTACGCGCTCTGATGATCCTGTAGGTGGAGAATCATCTCTGGCCGGGCTTGGAAAGCAGCCTCTGGATATTCACTGGCGGTGCTTTTCACGGGTATATAACATTAGCGGTAGAACGAGCCCGGGATAGATTTATCAGTGCATTAAAATTTCACAAGGGCCAGTTACTTCATTGGAATATATTGAAAATATATACGGGTACCCGTATAAACATTGATGTGTGTGCAAAGTGGAATGCTGTTTTCACTATCGCCCACAATTCAATTAACCGTTGTAGTTATCGGATCCATTTTTCAGGTGGCTCAAAAAAGGCAGAATCGCTTCGCTGAAAAAAGCCGCCTTGTGTAGCTTCTACGATTTTCCACTGTTGCTTCTCTTGCTGTAATTTTAGTGTAAACGCAAGTGGGCGAAGCCCAGGTTCCGATCGCCATTTCAGATCTTCGACCACCAGGAAATATCCATTTTCGTAGGTACGGAACTTAAACAGAGGCATGTCAAAGGTTTTTAAAACATATCGCATAAGATCATGTTGAAGGCATAGATCTTCAAACTCCTCGCATTCATGATTACGTGAGTACCATGGACTTTGCCACATCAGATTCCGATAGCAATACACATAGCCCTCTCCGGTGTTGACAATCACTAGCCATCTAAATGGAGCTAGAAAAATGGGTTCAAGCCGCAGATTCTTCCTGTTGAGACCAACTGGCAATCTGCTGCCGATGAATACCTGCATCATTGATTTGACAATCAATGAAAAACTGATGTATAGCATGAGTGCAAACAGGTACTGCCAGGCATATGTGCTGAACAAGCCATAAAGACAAAGTCCCAATACGAATGGGTCTACGATGAAGTGGCTGCGGGTACTGTAACGTTTCGTTGTAAAAGGATACCAAAGGCATGTTCCGAAGCTTGTTAATACATCCAGTAATAAGTGTAGAGCTGTAGCCCCGACACAAAGAATCAATGCCACTGTAAAAGGAAGTGACAGTGAATAGCTAGCAAGGCAAGCCAATAGAAGTGTCAGTAGAAATGCGACTGGTATGTTGTGGGTAAGTATTCTGTGGTATTTCCATGCGGCGACTTTGCCTCGAAGTTCTGCGAGAAAATCCAGATCCGGCAATGATCCTGCGATGGTTCCAATTGCAATGCAACTCACGATCGCTTCGGGTAACACCCATTGTCCGACAGCCATTCCTAGTAAAGCGCCACTGGCAGCATGGGTTATTGAATCCATTTTTGATTCAATCCGTTCAGTTGGCAGGCGGTGGCTTTTGGATTACGTAATTTCTCATAGCTTGCAAAAATTTGTGCTTCCAGAATATCGATTGTGTCCTCAATGCTGGTTAACTGGAAATCGTGCAAAACGGGTAGCAGCTGAACCTGCAGTCGGCGGTTGAATCGAGGCCAGTTGTTTGTGACATCTTTAAAGGAGCGCGGTGTCGTGTAGAAAGAACCAGTCCCTGCAATTCCGATGGGCACGATTTGCGCATTTGGCATGTTTTCCAAAAGTATGCGCAGACCTTTGCGACGGAAGCTGCGGCAGCCTTCAGCATCATTGATAGGCTTGACGCCTTCCGGGAATATGACCAATGCATCGCCATCGCTATCTATTCGCGTGGCGAACTCGGCCAATCCTGGTTCATCAAGCGCGAATGGTGATGAACCTAGTGCTGATTTCGCTCCTCTGCGTGTCAGGGAGTAACAATACTGACGTGTATAGAAGCTGAATGCTGGAAGCCATCGATCTAAACCACCACGACAGACAAAAGACAGTTTTCTGTATTTGATACATCTACTCAGATGATTGCCCAGAAGAGTAACATCCATGGAAGAGTGATGGCTGGATACAAACAATACAGGACGCCGTTGGTCTATATTCATTGCAGAGGTGTCAATTTCTATTCGGGTTCCCCAGAATTTCAATAGTAGTTCTGTAAATTGACTAAATTTTACGAAGAAGACACGTGATGCACTCTTGAACCTGAGGTAGTGCAGTAGCTTTATCACACAGTCGGTAATACAGGCCGATATAAGTACGATAAAGAATGCAGTAATTAGTAAAAACCAGCTGGTCGTCGCACGGAGCATCCTAGTTCCCCTAAATCTTTAGTAAATGTGTGAGCATTGCGTTGGTGTCATTCTGACGCCTCAGCCGGGAAACATTCTTCTGTAGATCCAGAAGTATCTGGGGCTGAGTCAGGAGCTGATACACATAGGTTCTTAGTTCTGTAATGGCTTTACTTGCAAAACCGATATCATGCATCTGAATAAATTGCTGTTGATATTGCTCATGGGCACTCCAGTCAAAACCTATAACGGGTACTCCAGCGCAGATGCACTCCGACAATATTCCAGGGCTTGTCCGGATCAGCATCAAATCGTAGTGATGAAAATGTGATTTCAGATTATCTGTGTAACCTTGGACGTCAAGACTAAGAGGTGCGTATAGATCGATATCATTGGTTAATCGGTTATGTAGATTAGTATTGGTTCCGCAGAATACGGTGACGTCCATTTCAGTGGCATGTGGAAGGTCTGCCAGTGTTCCAAGTAAATCCTGTATTTGTCGGGGGTTACTGCCATCCTGCCCCGAGACAATGCCTAGTTTTTTTCTCGATGGTGATTTATTTGAAGGTGTTCTATACGCTATCTTTTCTGTAGGTATCAGCGAAAGTGTGAAGATCTGATGTGGTTGATACCCACTTATCAATGCTTTTTTATGACCCGCCTCACTTGATACATACATTGCATCAGCATTACAACCAAACCACGCCCAATGCGGATCAAGATCGGTTGCTACTATTGCCGTTTTTGGTGGAATGGAAAACAACTTTGCAAGCTGAGGCAAATACTGGGTGGGGTTGAAATGAACAGCGATAATGTAGTCACTGTGTTCTGGTAGTTGCTTGGCGATACTGCGAATCATGAATGGGCGCATCAGTCGCGCTATAGACCGCGCGATAGCCTTATGATTGGTCAAGTAAAGAAAAACGCGCCACAGACTGTCGCTGTGGTAACGAATTTTGGCTAATACCGGTAGACGCTGAAACAGATTTTTCTGATAGACATCAATCACTGAAAATTCACAATCGCCACGAAGCCTGTCTTTGATTAACGTTTGTAAAGCACAGGCTGCTGCGTTATGGCCACCGCCACTTGAAGCTGTCAAAATTACTATCCGTGTACTCATTAAGCTCTCCGGAAGTTCGAGCATCCTCGATGATGCTGAGACTGAATTTTACCGGTGTTGTGTTTGCATGAAGGGTAATAGAACCTAGAAAAAAGGGGTAATTTTTCACAAGTTGCTTAATGGTATTAATGTTCTAATGTGAGGTTCAGGCGATGGGTGTCATTAGAAGTATCAGAAAAATCAGGCATCATTGCCTGTAGCCTAGTTTTCACCTGCCCAAGGTGATTTTGGCCGCTTCCGATGTGGGTGAGTCATGTGGCTACTCTGGCAACGCTATACCGATTTTCTTTTCTCCTCGAGATAGAAGAATTGAGAACACTGGCGTGGGAATTTGTTGTTGAATCCCGTGCGATGAAAAAAGGCCCTTTTGTGGATTATCCTTTGCGAGTGAAGGCCTGACAGTGTTTCTTGAGTTTCCGGTCCTGTTAAGTGGCGTGATTTTCTAAAAAAAACAGACGGCTCACACAGTTTTTTTTACTCTGCAAAATCTACATACGGTTACACAAAATCCATTAAAAAGCCGTAGAATTCTTGGCTGTCAGGCCCTCTCATGCGTTAGCACGAGGTCGCTACTATTAAAGAGACAACGGAATTGATGCGAAAATTTAAACTGTCTTTGTTGATATGTGTCTCAATTACGCTATCGAGCTGTGGCGGATCCGGTTCCGATGCACAGCCTGTCAATAGCTCTCAGCCACTTCCCGATACCCAGCCAGTCGCTCAAGAGTCGGTGGAGTCCGTTTTCGTTACTTTCGAATCCGGGCAGGTCAGGCCACTGGCATTGTCAACAAGTGGCGATCGACTGTTTGCCACTAACACGCCGAACGGAACTCTGGAGATATTGGCGGTGACAGATCAGGGGCTAGAACCTCGGCACTCTGTGCCAGTCGGCATGGAGCCAGTAGCTGTCGCTTTGTTTGGAGATGAGCAGGCCTGGGTAGTAAATCATCTTTCGGACAGTATCAGTATAGTCGATTTGCGGGCACAGCCGCCGAGAGTGATGGATACGTTATTGGTCGGTGACGAACCTCGAGACATTGTTTTCGCAGGTGGCGACAGCCCCTTGGCGTTCATTACGACAGCTCACCGAGGGCAAAATGGTCCGGATGACACGCCAATTGATGCACAACTATTCACACCTTCTGTGGGGCGAGCGGATGTCTGGGTGTTTGATCCCGCCTCCAGAGGTGATTCATTAGGTGGTGATCCTGTAGCCGTATTGTCGATGTTCGGTGACACGCCTGGCTCACTCTCAGTAAGCCCTGACGGCAGTACGGTGTACGCAGCTGTGATGCATTCAGGTAACCAGACCACCGCATTAGGTGAGAACGGCATAGCCAAGTCTGGACCGATACAAAGCCGTGATGGTGAACTTCAACCTGATACCGGATTGATCGTTAAGTTCGATGGCACTACCTGGCGAGATGATGTTGGTGCAGTGTCCGATCTGACAGGTACAAGTTACGATAGTCTGGTGCGATTTACGCTGCCGGATTACGATGTGTTCGCTATCAGCGCGACTAGAACCCCCTCGGTGATACAACAATATTCTGGCGTAGGCACAACGTTATTTAATATGGTAACCAATCCCGTTAATGGTGCAATTTATGTCAGTAATACTGATGCAAATAATCTCACTCGCTTTGAAGGTGAGGGCACAGTGTCCACAACCGTGCGGGGCAACATTGTACAAAGCAGAATCACACTGATTGACGGTGTGGATGTCAAACCGCGAAACCTCAACAAGCAACGCGATAACACGCGGGATAGAGCTACAGAGGAGCAGCGTCGCCTGGCAGTGTCCCAGCCACTTGGCATGGCAGTCACTGCTGATGGTACGTCTTTATATGTGGCAGGTTTTGGCTCTGAGAAGATCGCGGTCTATGATACCGGCGAATTGGAAAACGATAGTTTCGAGGTATCTGAAGCTATGCAGATATCGCTCAGCGGTGGTGGTCCAACCGGGCTTGTACTTGATGAACCACGAAACCGGCTTTATGTGTTGACGCGTTTTAATAATAGTATCGCCCAGGTCGACACCGACACAAACATTGAGTATGCCAGTATTGCCTTACGCAATCCTGAGCCTGATCATGTCATTAAAGGGCGTCAGTTCCTGTACGACGCTGGTTCGAATTCCAGTCATGGAGATGCATCCTGCGCTTCGTGTCATGTGTTTGGTGATGTCGATGCTCTAGCCTGGGATCTTGGCAATCCGGATGAGGTAGTGCAAGCCAATCCCAACCAATTTGTTAACCTCCTCCTTCGCCCGTCCGGGTCCGCTACATTCCATCCGATGAAAGGCCCCATGACTACTCAGAGTCTACGCGGGCTGGTTAAGAGTGGCCCCATGCATTGGCGTGGTGACCGAACAGGGGTGAATGCAAAAGAGGGACAAAGCCTCGAGCATGCGGCGTTTACGGAGTTCAATATTGCTTTCCCGCAGCTGCTTGGTCGCGACTCTGAGTTAAGCCCGGCCGAGATGGAGGCCTTTGCTGATTTCGTGCTGGAGATCCAGTATCCGCCTAATCCTATCAGGGCACTGGACAACTCGCTGACAACAGCGCAAGCAGAAGGGCAGCGCATCTATCAACAAGACAGCACGACAGGTGCCGCTTTTACTTGTAATAATTGTCATCGCCTTGATCCTGTTGAGGGGTTGTTTGGCACCGCTGGCAGAAGCTCAGTGGAAGGTGACGATATCTCTCAGGAGTTCAAAGTACCCCACCTTAGAAATGCCTATCAGAAGGTGGGCAAGTTTGGGAATAGCGGACGTTTCGTAGGAAGTGACGCTCAGTTTGGTGAGCAGATAAGGGGATTTGGTTTTTTGCACGATGGCAGCGTGGATACGCTGGACAATTTTTTTACCGGTGAAGTATTCCGATTCGATCCCAATGACGAAACCAATGCTATCAAACGGCGTCAGGTTGTAGAGTTTGTCATGGCTATGGATAGCGACCTTGCGCCAATAGTCGGTCAACAGGTGACCATTGATGCAAACGCGGGACGTGATTCGCTAGCGCGATTGGATCTATTACTGGAAAGAGCATCGATATCCATCCCTCGTCCAGAATGCGATCTGATCGCCCAGGGTGTTGTTGAGGATCAGTCACGTGGATTCTTGTTGAATGCATCAGGCGACTTTCAGAGCGATACTGAGAGCGAAACCTACAGTGTTAGCCAGATAAAGGATTTTGCTTCTGAAAATGGCGGGGCGATGACCTTCACATGTGTACCTCCCGGTTCAGGCGAATGGATGGGCCCGGGCCGGTAGTGATAACGAAGCTAGCAGATTTTTTGTACTCAGCGTGGAAGTTCTAAAAAGAACACTATATTCACGAATAATTCTGTATATCCTGCTTCGCTGGAAGGCTATCGTAATCGGCTCGCTTCCAGTTTCTCTGGCATCCAGGCGCTGTTTTGGGCTACGAAATTGCGGTTTAGTGGTTAAGCAGATGATTAGAGACGAGCCAGCAACTCCAGTTTCTTGGTGCTGAATTCTTCATCGCTCAATACACCTGCGATATGCAGGTGCGAAAGTTTTTCGATAAGGGCAATAATGTCGTCACTTGAGTCGCTAGTGATCGCTGGCATATTATGGGAATCAACAGGATTTACTCTTTCAGGGCTGGTTTGAACTGCAGCTACAGCATCTGATGGTGCAGGTGGAAGCTGGGCTTGCGAAGTTGCGTTTGCCAAGTCAAAGTCGGTCACTGATGCGAAATTGGTATCTGCTGCCTGGTTGGCTCCCTCTCTGGAAACAACAGGCAAGGTGCTGACGGATACTGTGCCGTACTGACTGCTGAAATTTAGCGATGTGCTGCCACCCTGCTGTTGACTGACGCCACCTATCTGATGGTCAAGTGTATCGAAAACGGTTACTTGTTCATTCACTTCCACCGCCAGGCGTCCGGCAAACAAGGCATATCGTGTATTGTTCTGGTTGCCGCTGCTGAAAGGCGTACCAAGATTAGCTGGCCACCAATTCTGGCTACCCGGTGTACCAGCTGGCAGCTCTGGGAAAACCTGCTCGCTGGCGAGAAGATTACTTAGTTCGTTGCAAATATTGTCGACAGTCTGCTTCAGGCCATGGTTGAACATATCGCCTACCATGATCATCCCGCCACGCATCCATTGGCCCGGGCCACCAAGTTCGGGGCAATTGAACTGTGCCATTTGGCCAGCGCCGTTATTAACGGTGATCAACATGTGTTCAACCGCTTCCTGACTGATGTTGTACCGATTGGAAATATCAGAAACAGCTTTTTGCCCGACGGTACTCAAGTGTTGCACAAGATGTCTCACACAGTAATCTTTATCTGGAGTCGCAGCTTACTCGCATAGCTAAGCTTGATCAAACAGCAATCATGCGCAGAATAGCTTTAGTGACTCTGGTTCATGCACCACCGCTTGAGACACAGTTGTCTGTTGTGCCAGAAAAAGTGCCTGAGTTTTCGCCGTATCGTGGTTTATCGCAGACCAAATGTCGTTTTGGGGTTAATTCTGTCTGAGAAAGCGGCTATTTAAGTACAGAGCTGTTTTAGGGAAATCGGCCTAACGGCCCTGACTATTTCCTTGATAAATGACATTGATTGCGCTAACGCCAAATTGTCCGGATAAAGGTAATGGTCACATCAAGCTGCAGTATCAGATATTTTGACCCTGACTTAGGCAAGCTGGAACCGTAGAGTCCATATTGAAATATCGTAACCAAGAGTAAATCGACGCTATGGGACACTGATGAAAAGTACGAATGGTGTATATGAATTTACATGAAAGTGAATGTGATAGTTCGTTCCTGTTTGCTTGCATTTATTTGGCTTGCAGCGTGTGCCTCGTTAAATGCAGCCACAATAACCTACGAGCCTGATGATGCACTCATTCTGAATCCCGAGCGTGGTCTGGCACAGTTCATGGTCGTGGGGGATGAATCAATAGGTGATATTACGCAGCTACGCGCGGATAATCACACCATTGCCTGGGGAATTATCAAGCTTGAATCCTATCTCACAAACGCTGTCATTTCGGATACAAAAATGGCAGAAATAAAAAACTGGCTTGCGGCGGTAAGGACCAATCGAGTGAAAGCCGTTTTACGTGTGTCATACCACGAAGTACAAAATTTTTCGAACAACGATGCAAGCCTTGCGGTTCAGGAGGCTCATTTAACACAGCTCGGCGAAGAAGTATTCGTGCCCTTTGAAGATGTCATCGTTGCGCTACAGGCCGGAGGCATTGGTGCCTATGGTGAATGGTACTATGCAAACCCTGATCTGACGACATCACAGTCGCGGAAGCGTCTGATCGACAAGATGTTCGAGGTCTCGCCTGACGATGCATTTGTCCTGGTCCGCACACCCTATTATAAGCAAGAGTATGATGCCGCTGGTGCCCTGGATGATCGGGTATACCGGACAGGCCACTATAACGATTGTTTTCTGAGTAGTGCTGACGACACAGGAACCTATGCTTGTTTCCCGTTAACCGCTAGCTGTCCCACGGTTGAGCAATTGCAGAGCTACTCCTCAAACGATTCCAGCCTTGTTCCTGTTGGAGGAGAAACATGTAATGCAACGCCACTCAACGATTGTCCTGCAACACTGGCTGCGATGGAATTTTATGGATACTCCTTTATAAATACACTATGGTTTTCGTCCATCCGGTCAAAATGGGACGAGCAGGGTTGCTTCGACGACATAGCCAAACAGCTTGGATATCGATACGAATTGATAAGTGCTGAAATTCCTGACAGTGTGTCACCTGGTTCTGAGGTATCGATATCAGTAACATTGAGGAACGCTGGCTGGGCGCCCATTTACCACAATCGTCCTGTATACATTCGATTGGTAGATGCTAATGGTGCGGAACTCCTGTATAGCGCGGCCGACGTAGAGCCGAAAAACTGGTTTGCCACCGATGAGGCCTATACGTTCACCACATTGTTTCAGGCCCCGGCGAATCTGGATACAAATTCCGTATCGCTATCTTTATGGATGCCGGATAACAATCCTGTGAATTACAGAATTCCGGAGTATTCAGTTCGGTTTGCCAATGCTGGCGTCTGGGATTCGGTCAATGGTGACAATGTGCTGGTGAGGGATATTCCGGTTGTTCCGAATTCCGGGAGTTGCGATATATCCTATAGCCTGCCCACTAATCAGTGGACGACACTGTCATTACCTTGTGAACCCCCACCCGGCACTACAGTGGCGGATCTTTTTGCAGATGACATTCAGATAGAAGGCGATCCGGCGGTTTATGGTCAGGACTGGGTTGTATTTGAGTATGACCCGGATGCAAGTACCGCATCAACTGCCTACGTGAATCCTGGTTTAAATGGCACGTTGAGCCCGGGTAGGGGCTTCTGGATAGTTCAGGTAACAGGGAGTTCCGCCATACTGGATCTACCCGGTGGCAGTACGCACGCGGCACCCGATGAACCTGAGTCTGAAGGTTGTTCAGTACCTTCAGGGTGTGTTGGATTATCGCTTACTGGTAAATCAAATAATTCATATGTCTGGCAACTGCTGGGTAATCCGTTAGCGAGCACTGTAGGCACCAATGCGTTACGTGTGGCAACGGCCAACGGCAATTGCAGTGCTCCGAATAATGCCTGCAGTCTTTCGGCGTCCTTCACTGAAGACGTAACAAGCGATACTTTATGGCACTATGCCGCCGATGCTTATCAGGCGTTAACTGGTTTATCCAGTATAAATCCATGGTATGGCTTCTGGTTGTACGAGCTGCCGGAAGCTTCAGGCAATTCACCTAAACTTCTTTTTCCCGCATCCGGTGGTTTTTGAAAACTGTTGGCAGATCCTGATGTCGGAATGGTCATGTGAACGTGCTATTGCTGAAGGGGCAGATCGAACTGAATCGTTGTTCTCTGATACCAAAATTCTCAATAAGAAAACATCTCCGATGTGACTACTACGCTTAGGTAGGCTCAGGCAGAAAGTGGTTTTGATAGCCAACTGGAGAAACTCGGTGCGTGCGCGGGTATACTGAGATTTTGGATGGATTATTGTTCATGAATCAGCAGCAGCACGACTTGGGCCTTTGCACAGATCTGGAGGCGATTGATCGTTTCCTGGCAGTCGATGGTCAATTTCTAATAGACGCTGGGTGCGGCAATATGCATCTGTCGCGTTCATTGGCCGAACGAGGCGCGAATGTGCTAGCCATAGACCCTGATCCGGTGCAAGCAAGAAAAAACCTGCAAGCAGACACGATTGCTAATGTGGGGTTCGCACAAACCGGGGCTGAGGCAGTACCGGTCGAATCGAAATCGGTTGATGGTGTGCTTTTCCCTTACAGCCTGCACCATATCCCTTCCGACAAGTACGCCGCTGTGTTTGAGGAAATACATCGCATATTAAAACCTGGCGGGTATGTGTATGCAATTGAGCCCGTGGCTTCAGGTGATCTCAACGAGGTTATGCGATTGTTTCACGATGAGCAGCTCGTGCGCGAATCAGCTCAAAAGGCTCTGGACAGTTTTGGCGCTCGGTATTTTGATCAAGTGGATGTCATAACTTATCGCATTCCCATTAAATATGGTTCATGGGAAGAGTACGCCGCTCGCTATGTCAGTAAGTCGTTTAACACGGACTACACTGAAGCTGAGGTACGTGCCGATGCTGTGAGAGATCGTTTCATTGAGTTGGGAGAGAAAACAGCCTATGCATTTGAATCGCCAATGAAAGTGACTTACCTTCGGAATACGGGTTCAGATGTGGGCGTAGCATGACATCAATGCACAATCCTTCTGTGTAGCTCAGACGACGATAGTCATAAGGTATTTGTCACGGTTAAACCAAAAAAGATGTAACGCTGGGGAATCAATTGGCAAAGTTATTTGACGTTCCACTGATACCTCACTAGAGTGAATGTAATGAAGGGCTGGTCACACACAACGGGAAACACAGCAAACGTGTGTAAGCCGAATAGCGCGGGTTTTCGGTGTCGACCAGCACTCACTACTGTATAGGGTTAAGAATATGATTGAAGAGCCACCACTGTTACTGGTCAAGGAAAATAGAAATCGCCCCAGTAAACAGCAACTGGATGCACTGAAGGATGCACCCACTGGATTCCTTACAGACGCCATGTGTGGACGCGGTGCCCTTGCGCCGGAGATTCGTCCTTTAAGCCCCGGAACTCTGCCGAGCAGGATGTGTGGTGTGGCGTTGACCTGTTTTTGTGGGCCTGCTGATTTACTGGCTGTTCTGGGTGCGCTTACGCTTGTGCAGGCTGGAGACATTCTGGTTGCGGCGACGGGAGGGTGGCGTCAATCAGCGGTGGTCGGTGACCGGGTCCTTGGGATGTTAAAAAATGCGGAAGGGTCTGGATTTTTAACCGATGGACTGGTGCGAGATGTTGAAGGCATCAATCCGATAGGATTACCCGTTTTCTGCACAGGCTTATCACCAAATTCACCTTATTCAAAAGGGCCGGGTGAGATAGGGTTTCCAGTACAACTGGGTGGTGTGTCCATTTCAAGTGGTGATGTCATTGTCAGTGACGATTCTGGTGTCGTTGTTGTTCCCTTTGAGCAACTGGATAACGTCATTAAGGCTATCGAACACATCAAGGGGCTGGAACAGGAGCTTGACGCTCGCGTTGCCGATGGTTTGATAGTGCCAGATGACATTCGCGAGCTTATGGCATCTGATCAGGTAAAAAGAATCTGACGTTGAGGTTGGAGAGTGGAGAGCGGAAAAAAACGTTTTTCCCTGACAGCGTTTAAGTGAACAAGTTTTTGCTTTTTATTTGGGGTTGATTTTTTACATTTGCTCAGAGTCCAATACTCTCTGCCACCTCGTGTTTAAGTGACAATTGCTAATCCAGCATGTCACCGAAATTCTATAACAGCCGAGTATCGAGCGATCCTTAGTAGTGCTATCGGATACAACTATTGCCCTGTTCAGCGACCACTACTGAATTGACAAGCTGATTCAACTCGTCTGTATTGCCTGAAATCTATTTTTTCTGTGTACGAAAATAGCTTTTGGGTATTGAATTGATAGGCCATTGTGTCTTCACATTAGATGTGAATAGTTTGAAACTAGCGGCAATACAAAGGCCTAATGGCTTTGTTCAAATTTAGTCAACTATAGAGCATAAAAAAGCCTGCTTTTTTTGTGTTGCATTCGTTCGCTTAGAGTTTAGCTTTTCCGCGATAGTTATCAAAAAGCGTGACTGTGAGAGCTAAGGCCCAAACTCCGTTCATGGAAAGGCCCCTCTACTGAAAATAGCTGACAACGGTATTGATGAGATTCTTAAATTCAAAGGTAGGATGACGGTGGCATTAAACTATGGAACTTCAGCAAATTCGTTACTTTCTCGCACTTGCAGAAAACTTAAATTTCACACGCGCTGCTGAACATTGTGGTGTGTCCCAACCGTCACTTACGCGCGCAATAAAACGCATGGAGGAGGAACTTGGGGGACAACTTATACTCCGTGAACGCAACAATACCAATCTGACGGAGCTGGGACGAAGAATCAAGCCTACTTTGGAACAAGCGCTGTCGTTGACAGAAATAGTTCGCGATGAAGCAAATGATGTTTCGCGATTGAGTACTGATTCTTTGTCTATTGGTGTTATGTGTACGATTGGTCCAAATAACCTGATCTCATTGGTGGATCATTTGGGGTCTGAATTTCCGCAGCTCTCATTGACCGTTCGGACATCTACTGGCCAGGAGATAATTGACTGGTTGCGCAATGGGAAAATAGATGTTGCTATCGTTGGCATGCCAAACTATCCAGAGGAAATAACAGTACTTGATCTCTATCAAGAGCGCTATATGGTTGCATTCCCCCCTGGCCATCGTTTTGCAAATAAGGAGTCTATTTCGCTTAGGGATCTGGAAGGAGAAAGATACCTTGAACGGCTAAACTGTGAATATATGGAATTCTTCCACTCTGCGTTAAGCGATCAAGAGCCCAGCCTCAATAGATCCAGTGAGAATTCACTTGAGTCTATGGATATTCGACATGAAAGCGAACACGAGGACTGGATACAGGCGATGATCGTTGCAGGTTTGGGTTGCGCGATTATCCCTCAATACATGTCACTTTATTCAGAGTTGCAAATGCGACCTATTGTAGAGCCTGAAATCAAACGCACAATTGGTATAGCGACTGTTCAAGGTCGCACACATGCACCAATAGTGAAGTATTTCAGTAACTTATGCCAGAAAATAAATTGGGGCTCAGATTTGAAAGATCAATTGACGCTACAGCATCGCGCGGGTGTTCCCAATCTCTAATATGAGCCTGCTTGTACGTTTTACAAAAAAGGGGTATTGACTAACGCTGTCGCATTTTATATTGCCTCCAACACTACTGTGGAGTACGGGAAGCAACCACTGTAAGTGCTTTACTGAGCCAGGCCCATGCGTTTCGGGAATGCCTCGTGGCTAGCCACCATGCCCTAAGACTCCGGTGTTTTTTAGCTCCACTCTTTCCAGATACAAGTCGTCAGAGTGCGCTATCGTTAAGCTGTATGCTTCGTTGGCTTTTTCGTCAGAACCGTGAGTTGCACTGCACGGATGGTGGTGTTAACCGGGTAGATGGCTTGTATGAGATTGATATATAACTAGGATAGCTCGTTTCATTAACCCAGAAACACTGCTTGCCTTCAAGAGATTATCGCCGGCCCACTTCCGCGTGATCAGGGCTTTTTTCGCCTGCAGATATGTGTGGGCCGGACTTGAGCAAAGCTGTGAAACACTGGACTACAAGAGTATTTGAACTTTTCTCCGGGTCTAGTGTTCAGCCCAGAAAGTACGTTCGAATGGTTTGTTGCTACCGCCACTGCCGATGGTCTCTGTGCCGACTAGTATTGAAACCGTATTGGGCGCAGCTTCCACGATTAGTCCTGCCACTCTGGGAGGAATACCTGGTGTCTGTAACTCAGCGTAACGATCGGTCAGCACTTCACTGCCGTAGGCTGGGCTGCCGTTAAACACATCCAGTGAATAAACCCGGCCACCGCCGATGGTTGCTGTGCAGATGTCATCACTGGGTTCAGCAGGGGCGTAGGTGGTAAACATAAGCTTGTTGTCGACTGTTAGAGCAGCACTCAATGATTTTTCACCGGTTGTTGGAAATCTGAAGAACCATCCTGTGCTCAGGGTATTGGCATCGTCGTTTGTGGCTAATGCTTGTGATGTGTTTAACAGATTGCTTTCCGCCAAGGTTGTCGGATAGGCGATTACACCGTCTTCATCGCGTGGAGGCCCGAATATATATGGATCTCGGAAAGAATAGAAACTATCCTCGATGATTAAGGAATTCGGATTGGGTCGTGATCCGGAACCGATGGCGACGTTGAGAAACATATCGCCTTCTTCTCCTTTCACCAGTGCAACATCAGGCTCATAGAAGAATTTTCGATTGTCTATAGCCAGCGTCCCGCCTACATTGGCAATAACATGTCCGGATAAAAATTCATTTTCCGTAGCGGCGTTGTTATTGATATCAAAGCGCCAAACCTGACCCCCTGTGTCGCCGACAAAAATGGCGTCTGAATATTTGCCGCCATCCGGATTGATGATGCGCAGATCTGAAGGAATACTGTAGAGCATTTCAGTGAAATCTGTTGTGTCCACGTGCGTTATGTAAGCACCAGTAGCCGCATCTACCATGAAGATTCCTCGACCTACGTTATCCGCCGTACGCTTGTCTTCAATATCGTTGGCATCGTCGTATCCTGCGGCAAAAAACAGGACATCCTTTTCAGTATTGAGGTAATTTACGTTGGCTTTAATGGGCCTTGACCAGGTTTGGCCAAGTTCGACAAACTGACCTTTACCACCTTCGATCTTCCATGCGAATTTTGGATCATCAGGATTGGAAACATCCAGAGCGTAGTAATCACGGCCGCCTCGTCGCATACCTACATAGATATATGCTTTTTCACCATTATCAACTAGACCATTGCCGTTGCTGTCGTTGTGCCATCCACTGACTTCACCGTCCAGACCATAGGGGCGTTGATCGTGTTTGGTTGGCTGATCCCGATAAAAATAGTCCAGATTTGACAGTAACTCTTCAGGTATGAATGCGAAATCCTCGGTCCCATCTTTTGTATTGATGGCGTGAAGAAATCCATGATTGGTGCCAACAAAGATAGTAGAGCGCGGCTCAGGTTCAGTTGTGTCATCGGGGGCTGTAGATTCCTCACCCGGATAGCTCAAGATATATTGTGTGGAGTGCATGACGTCTCCCATCTGTGCTCGAACCTCAGTCGTGTTAGAGTCGCCGTCATAGTCCTTGATGTCAACGCCTCTGGCCCATTGCAATAACTCAGTTCTATAAGCGTCGTTTTGGGTGGGTATGCCAAGCAATTCCAGATCTATTTCGGTCGTATTTTCATGGAAGGTCTTTAAGACTGATTTCGACAGGGTAGCGTCATACATTGATGTTAACAGCGTACGCGTCAGAGTCAGATTGGAAGCTGCCCCGCCTTTGGTAACATCTCCACCATCTGCATTGTCACTCCAGAAACTTTTTGCGGTGGACTTGATAGTTCCATCGGCATTGGTAGCCAGTGCCCAGAGAGAATCACGAATCTCAACTTCGCCGGTTGTTGTGTTCGTTCCGAGTTCAAATCGTTTCAGGTTGCCATTCCAGTCTGTCATGGTTGATGGTTTGAACAGTGCAAAATAAAGCTCGTTGCTGTTAATCAGTCGGTTCGATAGGTTGATTGACGATGTTGGTGCTATAAAGCTTGAATCCGAAGTGATGCTCGACTGGATGATGTTCTTGAAAACCGAGGCGAGCTCTGAAGCGGAGCTGGCTTGATAATGAGAGCCATCACCTGCTTCAGCTATGCTTGTCAGAACTGACGATGAGTTTATGAAACCAATCGTATGCGTCTTGATGGGCTGAAGTCCAGCGGTATTGTCGTCATGATCGGTTTCAGCTAACCATTTAGCCAGCTCGATACCGCATTCCTCCGACCCGTTATCGCGTACGGCGCAAGTGGGGACAGTTGTGGTGCTTGCGGTCGGATTGGCTTCGATCAAGGTGCGAATAAGATCCTTACTGTCGTTAGCGTTAGCATCACCATCGGATAGTAAAACTATCTGGTTAGTTGTACATTCTCCGAATTCGGGTGCGGTGTAGTTGCCGGTTGCAGGCACGTCGCCAAATTCGACAGCGCCGCCTCTCATGTACTGACCTGACTCGTAGAGCGCGTCAATCATGGGTGTGCCGCCGTCACTTAGATAATCCATGATGGTTCGAATCATTTCGTCCCGACCGGTTGCCAGGATAGGCGCAGTGTTGCCCAGACTGGCGCTGTCCTGCTGGTGGTGCACAACCAACGTGGCTCCATCGCTAGCGGGCGAATCGTTAGCAGTAAAAAAACGTTGTCCGGTTGATCCGGCAGTTGGTGTCAACGTAAAGGTGATTGCCCCGTTGTTTGCCCATCCCGCTTTTCCTACAACGGCGGATATCAATGAACTTATATCTTCAGATCGAAGAGCACTGCCTGAGTCAGGAACATCCTCCCATAAAACGGGATTGGTCATGAATGTTCGACCAGACAGTGAGCCATTCACTGTGGAATTAATGGTTGTCGAGTAACTCGAGTCTTCGACACTGATGGTTAAATCTACGTCGCCTTCAACTGAACCGTCCAATGGTAAGTTCAGGTAGGCCGTGGTTATCTGTGCATTGGCAGGTATTTCAACGTCTGTGAAGCGAAATCCCATGGTCTGAGTATTGGTGCCGACGTGTGTGCGAAGTCGGTCCCCGTCTGCCTCCATCACTCCGGTAGCGGCATCTTCGATAACATCGTCTATTCCCAAATTGATTCCTGAAATGGATTTTGTTCGAAGACAGGTGTCGCTCCAGTCGACGCTTGACGGATCATAGTCAATTTGAAGTACTGGAGCCAGATACTTGTCGTAATCGCGCGTTGGTGTGGACCGAGGGTCTCCCTGCACAGTAAGCAGTAGGGTCAGTGCATTGCCTCCGCACCAGCCGGGTCGATCCGTAATTTCGCTAACTACTGTATTTATATTTGGAGACAAATTATCATTTTCACCCAAATCCCAACCCCACCAATTTCCGGCATTCCAGGTCACCTGCGCATTGGTGGCTGAACCTGGTGCATTGCGATTGCTCAGGTTATTAGCGGTTGTCGTCAATGGTGCTGAGTTATCAGTTGCTTCACCGACTATTGTAAGTGTTGCGGGATCGAAAAATTCTGCACGTGACACGAATTGCAGATTAGCGCTGTTGATTGTTGCTCCTCTTGGAATATTCAAATCATCAAAGCGTAAAGCCCAAATACTAGCAGTTTGATCAAGGTCGAGTGTCAGCCCATTGAGGTCTATATTTCCATTGGCATTGCCTTGCGCATCGTCATCGTTGTGTTTTATTTCACCTCGAATTTTAAGACTGTTACACGAGGCGTTGGGACACATATCAGCATCCACTCCGATGGCTGGGAGCTGAATAGATCCACGATTGCCGCCACTGAATGATCCTATGCCGATATTGACGTTTTTTGACGACTGAACAACTGACGACATGGACTCTTTAAGACGCCCCAGTCTTGAGATGCCAGCATCATCCTGTTCCGCCATAGATCCGGAGGTGTCGAACATGAAGAGCACATTGGCCGTGCTGTCACCCGTATCCAGATCGCTCGCAAAATATATCTCGGTATCGTCGGCTGATGCCTGAGAACAAAGTAGTGTGCCGGCGCTAAATGTCGCGGCAATTAATACCGTTGCACAACGTGATCTATTCCTGTTTGAGACCTCGTTACCAATTGCTGTTCCCAACAAAACACTCTTTGAAACCATTGCTAGTTTATCCTTGATGAAGTCTGACGACTTACGCCTCTTATTACATGACTGGTGTTGTTAACCGCATCATTGGATGCCGTCGTGCTTTTTACTCATTCAGTGATAAAAATCCGTTTAGTTCGCTATAGCTTTGGTCATTAGCAGGCAATTCCTTAAGCTTTTTTTCACAAAATGATGTCGTTCACAGTGACTTTTACCGGAATTACCATATCCAATGGATAACGAACAGGCACAGCTGCGCTCATCGACATGTAAGTCATAAAGGGACCGATCAGCTTCTTTTTTAGCGTCAACAGAATTCCCGGCTTAAGTAACCCTGTCCTGTAATAGAGTTATCTCTCTTGCCAGGGCTCCAAATAAAGACGTGTGTCGCTCTTTAGACCGCCCGGTTGCCCGGTTTGCAGGTTCCTGTCTTCAGGAAAAAGCCACGCATCATC
Source organism: Granulosicoccus sp. (assembly GCA_045106855.1). Lineage (GTDB taxonomy): Bacteria > Pseudomonadota > Gammaproteobacteria > Granulosicoccales > Granulosicoccaceae > Granulosicoccus. The sequence goes on along the minus strand of JBGCFI010000004.1, from coordinate 152,131 downwards.
TGCATGGACTCGTGGCGAATTGACTTAAGAACGTGCCCCCCGGCATGTTGACTACTACACGGGCAGCGCGGATAAATACGGACGTTTGGGCTGCCGGAAACACAGGCGAAATTGTGAATGGCGGCACGTCTAGATAGAAGGTGTCACGCCAAAAGGGTGGTATTTCGGTAAATTTTCAACTGACCGCGAGAATCTGAGATGCTGGCTGACGCTTGCGATAGTGTTATCGTCGCATCTGCCAGATGGCACCTAGTTGCTTGAAAATACATCGCTGCTATCTTTGCATCGCACCGATGCGGTTCCTGCATCACAAGTATCTCTTGCACAGATATTGATCATTATAAAAATTCACGGTGCGAAATCGTGCAACCTGAAATGTATCGCTTCTTCACTGATGTGGTCTCTCAATGCCTTTGTGCTGGGTAGATGGAATCTGCCCTTTTCGACATTCAACAGTCCACGTTTTGAAAGAGACCGAATGGCACGACCCACGGCTTGTCGCGTGGCCCCGATAGTGCGTGAAAGCTCAAGAGGAGAGGGGATCGGGAGCGAGTCAAAGTCCTTTCGACGTTGTTTTTCGTGATTCCAGGTATCCAGCAGTGTCAAGGCAAGTCTCTCCTGTACCGTGTGGAATGCAAGGCGTTGCGCCAGTTCTGAATAGCGCTCGCCTTTGTATCCCAGCGCCTGTATCAGGCTTATGGAAATGTCGGGTGAATAGTTGATCAAACTGCGTAGTTGGTCCTGATTCAAATGAAGGAGTTCCACGTTGGTAAGTGCTCTTGCTGACCATTGCTGTGTCGCTTCTCCGAAAACATGAGGCGCTCCTACAAAATCATGCTCGCCCCACGTTGCGAGCTGAAGTTCACGTCCGGATTCGGTATAAAAAACACTTTCCACGATGCCGCTGAAAACGATATAGATACCGTTTGCCGCATCACCTTGCCTGATTATCAGCGAGCGCGCGACATGGTTTTCAAGCGAGCCAAACTCGCGTGTCATTCTTTGTTGAGCGAGAGTAAAAAGATCGAACAAAAGCATAGTGGTATCTGCTTAGGCGATAAGATGCACTGTGTCAGTGCATCGTCTGGTAATCATTGAAAATCCTTTCATTCTGCGATTGGAAGTGTGCTTCCACGGTATCTCGAATAATTTGTACCGTCTGTGTTTCAGTGTATCAACAACGAAGCCTCGGCACTAATCGAAAGGTTACGTCAAAGACATTTAATTAATTTGTCTGAAATCAGTTTGGCGGTCGCGAACATGGGGTGTGTGCGCTCCTGGCCGCTTCGCGATGTTTCAACTAAGCCATAAACAAAGGGTGAGTATGCAAAACGCCGTATCAGATGCATTGGCTAATAGAGTGGTGCAGCGAATCACTGAAGAGCGGTGGGTATCGTTGGCATCCGAGCTTATATATGCCGGCCAGCCACTCGCGGGGAATGCACTGGACCCCGACATGCCTGGAGCGCAAGAGGAGGCCATCGCTTTCAAGATTGCCGGAAAGTTGGAAGCCCTTGGTCAGACAGTGACGCTACACGAGAAGACTCGTCATCGCCCGAACGTTCTCGGTCGCAAAACTGGAGTCAATAATTCGGTTTCGTTAATGATTAATGATCATCTGGATACATATCCCGTTATGGAACCCGAAAAATGGGATATGACCGACCACGATCCCTATAGGGCTAAGCGTCATGGTGACCTGCTTTATGCAAGAGGTACCTCTGATACTCGTGGAAATCTTGCTGCTGCCCTGCTGGCCGTGCAGGCATTGCATGAAGAGCAGGTACAGCTTGAAGGTGAGTTGCTTTGTTGCTTTACCGTAGATGAAGAGAGAGATGGAACCGATGGATCGATCTACATGACGGAAGAGTTGGGTTTGAAGCCAGATTTTTCTATCACTGCGGAGCCGACTGCATGGGGTGGGCCATCCGGTCCATGGGGTATGAATATTTCTACCGCTAACTCCGGGCATTGTCTGGTAGAGATCGATATCGACGGATCCAAGGGACATATCTGGAGGCCGGATATTATCGAAAATCCTATCCTGCATGCTGCCAAGGTGCTGCCTGTTATTGAATCCATGGCATTCGAGCATGTACCTGCCAGCTTCATGGGTCATACACCGCCCTGTTGTTCGGTGGTCAGGATTCGCGGCGGCATCGAAGGTGAAATGCAATTTTCGCCCGATAGGTGCACCATCACGGTGGCTGTTGTGGGAATTGTGCCGGGCATGACCATTGATAGTGTCGTTGCTGATATACAAAACTCAACGGATGCAGTCTTCCGTTCGTCTAACGCGGTCACAGCCGTTGTACGGCAAGTGCCGGGCTCATTGTTTGTTCCCGGTACCGAGCCGGTTCCCGACAACGAAGAGCCCTGTGTGTCTTTACGCGCTGTCTACAAAGACTTAATGGGTGAAGAACCCAAAGTAAATCGAAAAAATGCTTTCAACGACACGATCCGCTTTCGTCAGGCGGGTATTAATGCTGTGACGTTCGGGCCCGGAGAGGATGGTTGGGCTGCGGATAACGAATGGATCTCTATCCCGAAATCTGTTATGGCGGCGAAGATCTATGCACTTACCATCATGCGCATCCTGGGCGTCAAAGAACAATAACTGTTGACAATGAACACCGCAGGAGAAGCACGTCGACGCGAGTTCAGGAGAATTAACTGGGCTCGTTACAAGCCTACGCGCTCTTTCACTTTGTCCTGCATCTCTGTCGCTTTGATGTTGAGTCTCTGGGTTTTTCTAACCAGTACCGGGCTTGCCAACAAGCTTTTTCTTCCAGCACCTGACGCAGTGTGGACGGCGTTCATTAAAGCGGCCACAAAAGGCTACCAAGGCTCAACAATTTGGGAACACGTTGGAGTCAGTCTTTACAGAATACTGGTCAGCTTCTTTTTAGCCTGTTTGGTTGGAATACCCCTGGGAATACTGATGGGATACTCCCGCGATGCAAAAGCATTTTTTAATCCCTTTATTGAGTTTTACCGACCACTGCCTCCTTTAGGACTTTATACACTACTAGTCATGTGGCTGGGGATTGGAGAAGAGTCCAAACTGGCATTACTGTTTCTGGCGGGTCTGCCCGGAATCATCATATCAACCACTCAGGCAGTAACGACGATCAATCCCGTCTATGAGCGAGCAGCACTTGCTCTGGGAGCGAACCGATGGGCGTTGATTTGGCATATCTACTTGCCGGGTGCCGGTCCGACAATTCTGGCAGGAATGCGGATTTCACTCGGGTTTGTCTACACCGTCCTGGTAGCTGCCGAGATAGTCGCTGCAACAGCGGGTATTGGCTGGATGATCTGGGATGCTGCCAAATTCTTACTCAGTGATGTAGTCATCATGGGTCTAATCGTTTTGGGCTTGACGGGTGTTGCCCTTGACGTGGTTATGCGTGCCATTGGTACTGCGCTAATGCCTTGGACTCGACGTGTGAATAGCTTTTAGAACGTCTGAAGAATCGTGGTAAAACACGAACTATCGTTGTTGTCCAGTCATGGCCAATAGCGCTATCTATAACGCTTAACAGTATTGGGGAAATTTTATGTTTAAGAGAAACACGTTTATCGCTGCTGCGTTGCTCGGTGTGATGTCAACGGCATCTCAGGCGGCTCCAGAAAAAGTCACTGTTGGATATTTAAATCTGGTAAATGCTCAGTTGGTGACCAAGAATCTGGGGTTAATGGCTAAATACATGCCAGAGGTAGCTGAGATCGAATATATCAAAGTCGGTGGCGGTGGAGATATGTTAAGAGCTATAGCTGCTGAACAAATCGATTTTGGCGGCTTGGGTAATCCGCCAACTGCGATTGGAGTTGTTCGTGGATTGCCAATCCAGGGAACGATGGTTTTGAACATGCTGGATTTTGTGGAAGCGATGGTGGTTAGAACTGATGCCAATATAAAATCGTTTAAAGATTTAGCCGGCAAGACTATTGCTGCACCTTTTGGCTCGACCACGCATTATTTATTGCTGCAGGCATTGGCTGATGAGGGGATTGATCCTGCGCAGATGCAGATTCTGGATCTTCGACCCAGTGATATCGCCGTGGCATGGTCTCGTGGAGATATTGATGCTGCCTGGTTCTGGGAGCCTAATCTGGATAAAGCCGTGAAAGATGGTGGCAATATTTTCATGACGTCAGGAATAATGGACAAGCGTGGCTATCCAACCTGGGATGTGGGAGTTGTCATGAATGAATTTGCTGAAGCCTATCCGGATTATGTTGAAAAATTTGTTGCGGCTGAGTGTGAGGGTATCGACTACTGGATTTCCAATCCCGCTGAAACTGCGCAGATCATAGCCGACGAGTTAGAGCTTCCGCTAGAAGATGCAACGAGAATGATGAAAGGAACCGAGATGATTCCGTGTGACAAACAGCTCACGGCGCAATATATTGGCACGAGTAAAGAACGTGGTGGTTTTGTAGATACGCTCGAGGCGACCGCTGCCTTTCTGGTAAGTCAGGACCGTCTGCCTGAAGTGCCTGAGCGCGCGGTATTCGAGACTTTTCTACATCCTGAATATCTTGAAGCGGTGGTCGCAAAAAACTGAATACGTAAATATCGCTCTGTCAATAATAATTCAGATACCACTGAGTAAATGTACAATGGATTTATCAATCAATTCTCTACATACGAATTATAAGGCGGGTACGCTGACGACTTTGCAGGTACTAGAGCATATTCTTCAAAGATTGAGCGATGAGGATCAAAGTGGTGTCTGGATTTCTACTGTTGATGCAGACAAAGCGCGAGATAGAGCAACCTATCTCGATTCAATAAAACATCAAATGGATAGCTTCCCTTTGTATGGGTTGCCGTTTTCAGTCAAAGATAATATCGATGTAGCAGGTGAGCCAACGACGGCTGCCTGTCCGGATTTTAGCTATACACCTGATCGTTCCGCGACAGTGGTGCAAGCGGCTCTGGATGCCGGTGCTATTTTTATTGGAAAAACAAATCTGGATCAATTTGCAACCGGACTGGTGGGCGTGCGTTCTCCTTACGGAATACCCCGTAATCCGTTTAATGCCAGCTATATTCCTGGCGGTTCCAGCGCGGGTGCCGGTGTCAGTGTCTCAACGGGTATGGTGAACTTTGCTTTGGGAACGGATACGGGTGGCTCCGGACGTGTTCCGGCTAGCTACAATGGTATTGCCGGACTCAAGCCAGCGCCGGGTCTTTTAAGTCGGCACGGTCTGGTCTTCGCGTGCAGAAGCATCGATACTCCCAGTATATTTACGCGATCATCCGCCGACGCTATCAGTGTGTTCAATGCGCTGTCCATTGAAGATGCACAAGATCCGTTCTTTCAAAACAAGCAGGCCGCTTCAGTGCTTAGCCCCTCAACGTGTCGCTTTGGCGTGCCAGGTGATGATCAGTTGGAATTTTTTGGAAATCAGGAGGTGGCGTGTTTGTTTCTTAAGGCGGTGGCACATTTGAGTGATACGTTCGCACCACCTGAGGCTGTAAATTTTGATGTGTTAACAGATATTAATGACTTGATGTTTTTTGGGCCTCTGTTAGCTGAACGGGATGTGTCGGTGGGTGAGTTTGTAGATGCCAACCCTGGAGGATGTCATTCTATTGTCCAGCAGTTGATCACAGGTAGTCGCCGATTTACTGCTGCCGATGCATACAAGGCTATATATCGTGTAGCCGAGGCACGCTCAACTATGGAATCGATATGGAGTAAGGTTGATGTATTGATGGTTCCCACGGTGGGCAGTCTATATAGCCTGGATGATATTGCTGCAGATCCCCTTCAAGCGAATTTCAACAACGGCTACTACACCAATTTTGCTAACCCCTTGGGTCTGAGTGCCATTTCTACGCCGTTTGCAGTGAATAAAGATGGCGTGCCCTGGGGCGTTACCTTTCTGTTCAAGCCCGGTCTGGAGGCTTCGGTCGCTGAAATATCAGATGTGTTCAGTTCACATTGGGCGATTAGTCCGAAGGATATGAAGAATACCCATACCTCTGTTCAACCTGTAAACGCACGTTCAACCACAAACTGACCGGGTGTATTATTAGAACCTTCTTTCAATCCGTACTTGTCACATAGAGCAATAAGATCATGGTTCATGGGTAACGATCCACAAATCATGACTCTGTCCGAGTCTTTTCGCCATGAAGGCATGCTGAGATTTTCAAATAGAACTTCCGATTCAATGAGCGTTGTGATTCGGCCCATTGTGGGTGAATCCTCTTCTGTCGTTGTCGGGTAGTAAGACAGTTTTTCCTGGACCAGATCACCTACCAATGGGTCACTGCAGGCGGAATCCACTGATGATTTCCCATAAGCGAGTTGTGCAATCGTTCGACAAGTATGGGTAAGTATTACTTTGTCAAAACGTTCATAAACGTCTGGATCACGAATAAGCGAGATAAAAGGCGCTATTCCAGTGCCGGTAGCCAGCATCCACAGCGTCTTACCTGGTAGAAGAGCATCCAGTACCAGTGTACCGACCGGTTTGGTTTTAACGATGACACGATCGCCCGGTACTATTTGCTGTAGCTTCGAGGTTAGTGGACCATCGGGAACTTTAATGGAGTAGAACTCCAACTCCTCATCCCACGACGGACTCGCTATTGAATAAGCTCGCAGTAGGGGTTTGCCCCGGTTATCCAGCAATCCGATCATGACAAATTCACCTGAACGGAAGCGCAGGCTGTCAGGGCGGCTAAGACGAAAAGAAAACAGCGTATCTGTCCAGTGTGTTACGGCAGTAACTATCTGGCTATCTGCATGTGCCTTCAAGGAATCGTGCATCGCAGACTGTGGCAACGTGATTACACTATTCATACTTCTACCCCGGATGTGCCAGCGGGTTTGTCAATAAAAAAGTTTTGTAATTTACCCTCTACGCCGTCCTGTTCGTCTGCTTCAGGAAGCGGATCGCGAATGCTCGTTATAACCGGCCATTTGTCCGAGTAGCGTGCATTGAATTCTATCCATGGTTCTGCATCCGCATGGGTATCCGCAAGGATTGCACCGGCAGGGCATTCGGGTTCGCAAACACCGCAGTCTATGCATTCGTCGGGGTGAATCACCAACATATTTACACCTTCATAAAAACAATCTACGGGGCATGCCGCTACGCAATCTGTGTATTTGCAAGCTATACAGTTTTCTGTGACAACAAAAGTCATACGGGATTCCTAGAAGATCTTGAACAGCCAGTATTACAAGTGAATTTCGATGCTGTGTCTGTCAATTAGTTACAGGTGCCGATGTGCCAGTGCACAACGAACGAATGAAAAACACATTTTACTTATTACGTACTTTCATAAGAGCTATTCATTTATTACGTTTAGAGGGTGCTGGATATCTAACTGCACCATCAGAGCGCTTTGAAGATCATAAGCAGGCGTGAAAAAAGTGTTATGGAACTTACAGGCAAGTGACTGAAAGCAGGCTGTTTAGCTGAAAATCACGTATGGCCAAAAAATATCCAGCTCCAAGTTAGTGCAATGATTACAATCGATTGACTAGCAGTAATCGCATTGCTAAAACAACATCCTGTGTCGTTCATTGCTGCAGTACTCGTAGCGATGTAAAGTTATTTACAGAACTGCACTGCTCATCAGTGCAGTATCGAACCATCCCAACTTTATGTAACTTAATGATGGACGACATTAAAGAAGGCACAACCGGTATTGAGTGTGATGTGCTTGTTATAGGCGGTGGCACTGCTGGTCCAATGGCAGCTCTAAAAGCCAAGAAGCAAAATCCCAACGCCAATGTGGTTCTGCTGGAAAAAGCGAATGTGAAACGGTCCGGTGCTATCTGTATGGGAATGGATGGCTTGAACAACGCTGTGATCCCCGGATACGCCACACCAGAGCAGTACACAAAAGAGATAACGATAGCAAACGATGGCATTGTTGATCAGGAAGCTGTTTTTAGGTACGCCAGCGAATGCTACGACGTTATCCAGGAGCTGGATAGCTTTGGCATACGTTTTCAGAAAGATCAAAACGGGGAGTATGACGTCAAGAAGGTGCATCATATTGGCACCTACGTTTTGCCAATGCCAAACGGCGATACGGTCAAGAAAGCGCTATACAGGCAACTGCGTAAGGCTCGAATCAACATTTCAAACCGTTTTATGGCGACACGCTTGCTGACAGGCGAAAATAGAGTTGCCGGTGCTATCTGTGTCAATACGCGTACTGCTGAATTTCTGACCATAAAAGCAAAAGCCGTAATCATGTGTATGGGGGCCGCAGGGAGATTGGGCTTACCTACATCAGGCTACCTCTATGGCACCTACGAGAACCCTGTTAACTCTGGTGATGGCTATGCAATGGCTTATCACGCTGGTGCTGATCTTGCCAATCTGGAGTGTTTTCAGATCAATCCATTGATCAAGGACTACAACGGTCCGGCCTGTGCGTATGTTGCAGGCCCGCTAGGCGGCTATACCGCCAATGGCGATGGTGAGAGATTTATCGAGTGTGACTATTGGTCTGGCCAGATGATGCAGGAGTTTTACGATGAACTGCAGTCTGGTAAAGGGCCGGTATTTTTAAAATTGAATCACCTGGCCGATGAAACGGTTGCAGAGATTGAAAGAACACTGCATATCGTTGAACGGCCTAGTCGAGGCTTGTTTCATGAAGGGCGTGGTACTGACTATCGAAAACAGATGATAGAAATGCATATCTCTGAGATAGGGTTTTGTTCAGGCCATTCAGCTTCAGGTGTGTATGTCGACGAAAATGCACGAACATCCATCGCTGGATTGTATGCAGCCGGTGATATGGCCAATGTTCCTCACAACTACATGCTGGGGGCATTCACTAACGGCTGCTTCGCAGGTCTGGATGCTGCAAAGTATGCCGCAGATCTGGATTTTGCCGAATTTGATGATGAGCAAATCGAGCTGGAAAAAGAGCGCGTACTCGCACCTACACGGCGCTCAGATGGATTGCCTCCCAATCAGATCGAGTACAAAATACGCCGCCTCGTCAATGATTATCTACAGCCACCTAAAGTCACTCGAAAGATTGAATTAGGACTTACAAGATTTGCAGAAGCGCGAGAAGATCTTGAGCATTCCATGATGGTTAGTAATTCGCACGAGCTAATGCGCGCTCTGGAAGTTGCCTCAATTCTGGATTGTGCTGAGATGGCTGCACATGCCTCACTGTATAGAAAGGAGTCTCGTTGGGGGCTGTATCACAACCGGGTTGAATATGCCGGTAAGAATGATGACGAGTGGTTCTGTCATACCTTGCTGTCGAAGAGCGCTGAAGGTAACTACAGCATGCGTAAACAAGCCGTTAAACCTTATATCGTAGAAATAGAAGAGCATGAACGGGGTGCATATGACAAACAGCGTGTGCAAAAGGACCCCCTCATCGAAGCCACAAGCGCAATTTAGGAGAAAATATCATGCCACTCGCAGAGACGTTAACCAGTGTTCCGGTCGTCGTAGACGATAGTAAGTGTATTGCCAATAAAGGATGCACGGTTTGTGTGGATGTCTGTCCGTTGGATGTTCTGCGGATTGTCGATATGGCTGATGGCACAAAGACTGCGCGAATGGTCTACGACGAGTGCTGGTATTGCATGCCTTGTCAGGCGGACTGCCCAACCAGTGCCGTGACAGTTTCAATTCCATACTTGCTCAAGTGATGTCTTCCAGCATATTTGAGACGTTCTCTGAACTCGACGAACTTGCTGAGCAACTTCAAGATGAGGATGCGGGCTTACGTCATGTTACTGTTCTTCAGCTTGGAGAAACCGCCGATCCTGATGCAATTCCGTTGTTGCGCAAGGCAATTCAGGATAGAGCTGAAGGTGTGCGGCAACAGGCTGCATTAGCGTTGGGGAATTTTGACGGCCCTGAAGTTTCAGAAGCGCTAGTCATCGGATTATCTGATTCGTCAGAAGCAGTCGCGGAAGCATCCGCAACGAGTTTGTGTGAGCTAAAAGATCCGGATGCAGCTGTCCCCATCTTTCCACTGCTTAACTCGGAGAGTGAGTATGTGCGAAGTGCGGCTTTCAATGGTCTGAAAGAACTTCGTAATCCTGATTCCTTAGGTCCTGCCATTAATGCTATGAACGATGTCTCTCCAGCCGTTAGAGCTGCGGCGGTGGGCGTAATTGGTTGGTTGCAAAACGACGATTCACTTCCTGCACTCATTGCCGCCACCAAGGATGAAAGCGCTGAGGTGCGGCGTATTGCCGTTAGCGCATTGGGTTTTAGCCGTCAGGCAGCAGCCGGGGAGGCCATTGTTCGTGGTTTGTCCGATAGCAACTGGCAGGTGCGTGAATGTGCTGCAGAGACGACATCAAAGGCAAAAGTGTATTCGGCTATGGCGTCGTTACAGAATTGTCTTTCGGACGATTATTGGCAAGTGAGAGTTAAATCAGTGCGAAGTCTTGGCAAGGTTGGTGACGCAAGTGTTGTAAATCCAATCGGAGAACTGATTAACAGCCCTATTCCTAACTTGCGAAAAGAATGTGCTGCCGCTTTAGGGGAAATAGGGGATGCCAGAGCAAGCTATTTTTTACAACAAATTAAAGATGATCCAGATCCCGATGTCCGTAAGACAGCCCGATGGGCACTTGACCAAATTGGTTGATGTTTATGTAGTACCCATAATACACCCGTTCGCGTGTACGGGTAGCTATCAAGTTTAATGCTAAACAGTGAGAACCTGATTCGATGAATAAATGTATTGCGATTTCCAAATCATTGTTATTGGTGGCAGGGTTAGGGGTTATGACCCATGCTCAAGCTGAAACAATCAAGATATCCGTAGGGCACCAGAGCATGTGCACTGACACCTATACGGCCGGCATAGTCATCAAGGAATTACAGCTTTTAGAAAAACATCTCCCCAAGACCGGAAAATATGCGGATGCTGAATATGATATTTCGTGGTCTGATTATAGTTCTGGTGGGCCCATAACTAATCAGATGCTGGCTAACAAGCTTAACATTGGCGTCATGGGGGACTACCCGCTAATTGTTAATGGCGCCAAATTCCAGGAGACCGATAGCTTGCGAACACTCTATGTGGCTGGCACCGGCTATAATTTAAAAGGTTCTGGAAATGCGATTGTGGTGCCCGTAGACAGTGAGATTTATTCTATTACTGAACTAAAAGGTAAAGAGGTAAGTACACCGGTTGGCTCTGCTGCCTGGGGGATGCTACTAAAAGCCATGCAGGACAATGATATCCCGAGTTCTGAGTATACGATGAAAAATCAGAGCCCGGCCGTTGGTGCTGCCAACATAGCGGCTGGAAAAATTGATGCCCACTCTGATTTTTGCCCATGGTCTGAGCTTATGGAGTTTCGGGGTACTGGTCGAAAAATATATGACGGATCTGAAACGGGTGTGCCGTATTTACACGGCGTGGTGGTGCGAGAAGATTTCGCCTCTGAATACCCGGAAGTTGTAACGGCTTTTGTAAAAGCCGTGTACGAAGCCGGTGAGTGGATAAGAGAAGATCCCATGCACGCGGTCAGTATGATGGAAGGGTGGACAGGTGTTGAGAAGGAAGTTCTCTATCTGTATTTTTCCACGGGCGGCCACTTGACATTGGATCCGTCTATCAAGGATGAATGGATTGAAGCGCTGGCATTTAATCATTCGGTTCTGGAAAAAGAGAAGGCCATACCCCCCTTAGATCTCGATGCGTGGATTACTGAGGATTATGTTAAGGCTGCCTACATGGAGCTTGGCAAGGACTATGAGTCAGAGAAAATGGATACGGTCGATCCTGCCATCGCGAACAAAGGCCTTCCTAATGAAATATGGCACTCACGTGATGGAGTATCTACCTATGTGAACATGCCTGATTTTCTCACCGCGATGGCTGAAATGCAGGGAACCGGCGCTAAACTCAATGCGACCTATGTTTACGATAATGAAACGGGTCTAAAGCTCTTTGGCAAAACCGCCTTCTGGGTAAAAGCCGCAGATTCTTACGCTACCTTTTTAAGGAAAGGCGAAGCAGAAGATTTCGCTAAGGAAAATGGTGGGCAGATTGTTGATTTTGACAGTGCTATAGCTGACTTTATCAAGGAAGGCTGAATTTGATCTAGATACGCTGACTAATTCACCATGACGAGAACAAAGGTTTACTTTGTTTTCGTCATGGCGGGTTAAGACCATGCTAAATACCCGGAGAAGTGAGATGCCGTCATGAACAAGGTTCTGGACTCAGAGTCAGCGGTTTTTGAATCTGAGGCAGTATCGTCTGTTAACGATAAGGTTACCTCCCTGACACCAACGGTCAACGGGGTCTTGGGTACTAGTGAAGTGCTGACGGTAAAATCGGTGCGTGGAGCGAAGGGGCGCATTGCTGAATTATTTCAAAAATCTTCACAGAACCCCCAGGCGTCGAATTTATCTGCCGGCGCTGTTCAAGGTGGCGATGCCGACTCATCTGATGATCAGGCTCAAAAATCCTACAACTTGCGAATTAACAGACTGACTAGAAATCTCTCCGCGATTCAACTGGGAAATCTCGGGGTGTCAATTTTTGCCTTGCTGATTGGAATCGCATTTTGGCACTGGGCAACACTTCAAAATTTGAACGTCTATATAAATTTTGAGAATGTGCCTTCTCCTACGAAAGTGTTTTTGGCTTTCACCGAACACCTGCAAACCAACGTCTTCTATGTGCATGTGGGTGTATCCATGCGGAGGATACTCATCAGCTATTCCCTGGCTGTTGTTATCGGTGTTCTTCTGGGTTTGTTTATGGGACGGTCAGCAGTTATTCGGGCTTTCATCATGCCGTATATTGAAATCGTCAGACCCATCCCTGCAGTTGCCTGGATACCATTAGCCATTCTTATGTGGCCTACCGAAGAGGCATCTATTATTTACATTACCTATCTGGGGGCGCTGTTTCCCATTGTGATAAACACGATGCATGGGGTAGAGCAAACACCGGAAGTGTTAGTAAGGGCAGCAAAATCACTGGGTGCCAGCAGGTTAAATATATTCTGGCATGTTGTGCTACCTGCAGCCTTGCCCTCAATTTCTGCCGGTTTGGCCATAGGTATGGGAGTCTCCTGGTTCTCATTGTTAGCGGGTGAAATTATTTCAGGGCAGTATGGTATTGGCTATTTCACCTGGAATGCGTATTCGTTGATCAATTACCAGGATATTGTGGTGGGTATGCTGGTTATCGGGTTTCTGGGTACCTTATCGACATTGGCGGTTAGATCGCTGACTGCACCGTTTTTGCGATGGCAACACAAGGCACGCTGATGGACATCTTGCGACCCATAAAAAATACATTCTTAGGTTCATGGCCGCTTGTAGTGTTCTGGGGAGTTGCATTTGCATTTTTATTTCAGCTCTTACAGCTGGCATTGCTGATTCTTCGATTTGGTGATTTGCCGAATTATGTCATTAGCTATGATTGGATATCTCATGTTTTGTGGATCATTCGATCAACCCCCGCCGTTGGAGACATGTTGCCAATCATATTTGAGGAGTGGTGGATAGAGATTGGTTTTATGAACTACGACTACGGTAATGGAATCTCCGAATGGAGCCTGAATATTATTCCTTCGCGTATGGTTATGCTGATGTTTATGGGTGGCATGATTACTCTGCTGGTACTGTTAAGCAGAAATGCTGCGTGTCGCGCGCCGGCAGTCACCACGGCAACAGCCGCCGCGGGGTTGGGAACTGTCTTGATGGGTATGACATCGGCTGCCATGAGTTGGGTAGTGTGCTGTGCGACTCCCAGCTGGGTTGTTGGATTGGCGATGTTGGGTTTAGGTGTTTCGACGTCGCTGGCTCTGGAAGATCTTGGACCGACACTTTTCGGTGTCGGTTTACTGTTGCTTACATTGGCGCTGGTGCTGGTATCACGTTCGCAAGCTAAAGGTAGTGTCGGGAACGTAACTTCTGAGGATGCACCTGATTACCTGGAAATTCACCAGCATTCCACATTATTCAGGAGAATATAAAAATGGCCGAAGCGTTGCTGAAAAAGGCCTTTGACCAATCAGAACCGTTGCAAGCTCCTAACGGTGAAATAGAGATAACGAATGTAACGGTAGAATTTGGGCAGGGCGACCAGCGGCATCAAGCTGTTTCCAAAACAACGTTGACGATAAAGGCAGGCGAATTTGTGTGTTTGCTTGGACCATCAGGTTGTGGAAAATCAACTCTGCTCAACACAGTTGCCGGCTACGTGGTTCCCACTGAAGGCCAGGTAACTGTCGATGGAGTGAAAGTATGCAAACCGGGCCCTGAACGGGGCATGGTTTTTCAACAATACTCATTGTTGCCCTGGAAAACAGTCAGTGAAAACATTGCCTTTGGACCGAGAATGGCGGGTAAGAGTCGCGATGAGTCCAGTGCACTGGCTAACACCTTTCTTAACCTGGTAGGGCTGACTAAGTTCGCTGACCGTTATCCGACTGAGCTGTCGGGCGGGATGCAGCAAAGAGTCGGTATAGCCAGAGCGCTAGCCAACTACCCGTCAGTACTGCTGATGGACGAGCCGTTCGGGGCACTGGATTCACAGACACGTCTGATGATGCAGGAGAACCTCCTATCCATCTGGGCAGAATTTGGAACGACTGTGTTGTTTGTGACTCATGATGTTGACGAGGCAATATTCCTTGCGGATCGCGTGCTGGTCATGAGTGCCAGCCCCGGAAAGATCATTGGTGATTTAAACATTCCATTGCAAAGGCCCCGACAGCCTGAGATTTCATCCGATCCGATATACGTCAGTAAGCGGACAGAGTGCCTCTCATTGATAAGAAAAGAAAGCCTTCGCGCCTTTGAGGAGCAAAACGCATGAAACCATTTTGCCTTTTTTGGGTATTGCTCGTGTCGTCCAGCCTGAGTGTCGCCGGACCGTTCAATCGTTTAACTGAAAAGTCTGCCATACCAGACTTTTCTCTGACCACACAACATGGAAATTCTTTTACCCGGGACGATTTGATCGGCAAGTGGACACTTGTGCTTGTCGGTTTTACAAGCTGCCCGGATGTGTGTCCCTATACTCTGGGTAATCTGGAACATGTGCTGGCGGAAACAACAAGCAAAGTCCGGCCGGATAACTTACCAGAAGTAGTTTTTCTTGCCGTTGATCCTGCGCGGGACGAAAAAACTCTGGGGGCGTATGTTAACTATTTTCATCCGAACTTTGTCGGCGTCACGGGAAAGAAAGAGGATATTGATGCTTTCGTGAAGGGTCTGGGCGCGTTCTACCAGCTCGATAAACCTGACAGTTCCGGAGGGTATAACGTTCGGCATTCTGCAGATATTCGCGTCATCGATCCTAATGGCATGCTTCACGCGACCATAGAAACACCGATGAAGGCCTATGAGACTTCAGATTTTTTGTTGAAGTTGCAGGTAGATTATCGTAGAAATCTTCAGTGAACCAGCGTTGGAATATTCATTTCTATCGGATGGATGAAATGATATCCAGTGAAAAGCAACGTGTGGCACTTATTAGCAGCACCAGCGTTAGATGTTGCTTGGTTTTAGCCCTGCTATTGACCCTTGCTGTTTTATCAGCTCGTTCCGAGGCAGGTACAGGTCTTGCCGAGTACGAACAACCCTGGGAAATTTGTGCACTTTGCCATTCACTGGATGGTAACTCCCGTATGGCCAAATTTCCAAAACTCGCCGGGCAGGATAAAGAGTATATCGAAAAGCAATTAAACGATTTCGTAAGTGGACATCGACACAATGATGGTGGTCAGATGTCCAGCATCGTAACAGAGGTGAATCCCGAGCAATTCAGTAGCATTGCACAGTGGTTTGCATCTCAGACACCACCTGTTCCTCAAGAGCTTGATACCAGTGAAACGAAAGTCGGAGAGGCATTGTTTCTACGCAGTGGTTGTATAAGCTGCCACAATGATGATGAACGAGTAAATTCAATGGGTCCGGTGCCATTACTAACCTCGCAGCATGCAGCGTATCTTGTCAAGCAACTCAGCGATTTTCAGCGTGGTCAGCGAGAACATGTTGATGACGCGGTTATCTCAGAATTCATTTCCACATTCGATCAGTCAGAACTGATGAGTATTTCAAACTATTTGGCGGCAACGCCTCGTCAATAACTATGGAACTTAGAGAACCCTGCGCGATTTTCCTCACGGAGCATGTAGCGGAGTTGAACATGGGCGCTGGCTTTCTAAGTCGTCTTAATGATGAAGAGCTGGAGCGTGTACGAAATATGGGTACACATCAAACTTGTCAGAAACATGAAAGTCTGTTTACACAAGGTGAGAAACATGGGGGAATCTGGATTATTGAATCTGGTCGGATACGCACATTCTATTCTGCTCCTAACGGGAGAGAGGTGACCCTGGCATATTGGACGGCCGGGCACTTTGTGGGAGGCCCGGAGATTTTCGGTGTGGGTCGGCATGTCTGGTCCGGCGATGCCCTGGAGTCGACAAACCTACTGTTTTTGCCTGGACCTGCCATGCGTACGCTGGTTACCGAAATCCCCTCAGTAGCTATTAGCATCATCGAAGGATTAGTAGCGAAGGGAAAATGCTACTCGGCACTGATACAGATGTTTGGCACCCGCTCGGCTACGGCCCGGCTGGAGCACTTGCTTGTCGTGCTGGCTACACATCATGGGCGAGAGGAGAATGGAGCTATTGTTGTTGACAGAACGATAACCTATGAGCAACTTGCGACGATAGTCGGGGCCACCAGACAATGGGTCTCCACAACGCTGGATAATTTACAGCTAAAAGGGGTGTTGACACTAACAAGAACCCAGTTACACATCACCAGTCTGGCGCTTTTACGTGAACAGCTTGGTCTGCAGCCTGATGAGATGTTGCAAACCGATACCAGTAAAAGTAAAGGTGAAATGAGAGTAGCCGGAGCCACGTGATACTTTTCCAGGCATTTCAGGTTTTACGCAATAAGTGCCGTTATTTTCTGTATTCCACGGCTATCTGCTTCCAGGCTTGTTCTGCCAGGGTGGACATATTTTTACGTAATCTGACTATTTTTACATTCAGTTCTCTGCTGGGCAGATCGTCAGATAAATTTAGTAGTCTTCCATTCTCGATATCCTGCATAGCGATGGAGTGCGGAAGCCAGCCAATACCGATTCCTTCCAGCGCATATTGCAATGCCGCTAATGCGAGGCCTGTTTCGGCAACGCGTTTCAGTTGACAGCGCTCGGGTAAATTCGGTACGAATGCCAGGTCGAACAACTGCCCTAGGTACAGGTCTTGAGGATAGGTGATTATCGGTAGAACTTGCTGGCTCATGGCGTCCCGGAATTCGCGTTCAAAACCTGGCGCGATTACAGGAATCATCCAGTCATAGCCCAGATGCTCTTCGAGGAAAACATCGTTCTCGTATTCTTCGGTATTCTCAAGCGCCTCGAAGATTAGTGCAAAGTCGACCTCTGAAGTAAGTAGCATCATCAGGCAGGCGTCGCGGTTACTTGATCTGACTCTTACGCTTACCTGCCCATCGCGAGTAAGTTGTCTAATAAGACTTGGAGAAATAGTGGTAGCGATTGTGTGCTGGCAGGCAAAGGAGACATAGCTGGAGGTAGCCGCTAGTGGATCGGCCATCGAATTTTTCAGACCATGAAGTCGAAGCGCGATTTTCCTCATCTCGCTTTCCAGCTCTTTTACATGGGGAAGTGGCTGGACAGGACGAGTCTGGCGATCGAACAGGTTGTTGCCCATCGTCTCCTCGATGACTCGTATTCGACGGGTAAAGGCTGACTGGGTCAGATAGCGTTTTTGAGCGGCCAGGCTAAAGGAGCCGGTATCTATAACCGCCAGTATGTCCTCAATCCATTCCAGACGCATAGGATCGCTCTCACAATATGCAAAAAGAGCATACTATTGACATAAATATGCATTAGCAAGAGGGGTTGGATTGGAATAGTATTCTCTAATCAACACAAAGGACTAAATTTAATGCACCTAGCCCGCTACCCACGCCGTTTTCTCGCCCACTTGCCAACCCCACTGGAGCGTCTGGACCGATTGACCAAAGAGCTTGGCGGTCCAGAGATCTGGATTAAGCGGGACGATTGCACAGGAATGTCTACCGGTGGTAACAAGACTCGGAAACTGGAGTTTCTGATGGCCGAAGCCGAGCTTCAGGGCGCGGACATTGTGATGACGCAGGGTGCGACTCAATCTAATCACGCACGGCAGACTGCTGCCTTTGCTGCGAAGATGGGTATGCAATGTCATTTGTTGCTGGAAGATCGTACACAGTCAAATAACGAAAATTACAACTTCGGTGGCAACGTGTTACTTGATCACATGCACGGAGCAACGACCGAGAAGCGTGCGGGTGGGATGGACATGCATGCGGAAATGGAGGCCGTCGCTGAAACTTACCGGGCGCAAGGAAAAAATGTCTACACCATTCCTGGTGGTGGTTCCAATCCTACTGGCGCATTAGGCTATGTCAACTGTGCATTTGAAATGTTGGGTCAATTCAATGATCGCGATTTGAAAATTGATCACATTGTGCATGCAACAGGTAGTGCCGGAACGCAAGCGGGTCTAATCACTGGATTGAAAGCCATGAATGCGAACATTCCTTTACTGGGCATTGGTGTACGTGCACCTAAAGCCAAGCAGGAAGAAAACGTATTTAATCTGGCTGTTGCCACTGCAGAAAAGCTGGGCTGCCCCGGCGTTGTCCAGCGTGAAGACGTTGTCGCCAATACTGACTACGTCGGTGAAGGGTATGGTATACCGACGGAGAGCGGTCTTGAGGCAATAGCAATGTTTGCAGAATTAGAAGCTATCTTGCTGGATCCAGTGTATTCAGCAAAGGGTGCCGCAGGCTTTATCGATCTGATCAGGCAAGGCAAATTCGGTAAAGACGAGCGAGTTGTGTTTTTGCACACTGGGGGTTCAGTTGCATTATTCGGCTACGATTCTGCGTTTAATTTTACTGACCGTTGGACGGATGGCACTGCGAGCTAGTTGACAAAAATGGTGGGGTTCAAGCGTATAGGTGTGCTGGGTGGCATGGGGCCGCAGGCCACTATATTATTGCAACAACGGTTAGTAACGAGTATACGCGCAGAAGATGATGCGTCACATATACCCTTGTTGATTGACATGAACCCCCAGATACCATCGCGACTCGATTGGATTCTGAAACAGGAAGGTCGTGATCCGGGCCCGGTTCTGGTTGATATGGCCAAAACTCTTGAGAGTGCCGGTGCGTGTGCACTTGCTATGCCATGCAACACGGCACATTACTACGCACCGCAGATCACAGCAGCGGTGAGCATCCCTTTGTTGAACATGATTACACTGGCAGCTCAGGCCATCGTGCAATCAGCGGGTGAGGGTGCCAGAGTAGGCATATTGGCATCTCCTGCCACTCAGGGAATCAATTTGTTCAAAGATGCGTTTGTCAATCACGGCCTGGAGGTAATTTATCCAGATCTGTCCGAGCCCTTATTGGCAGCTATACGGCGAATAAAATCGCAAGGTGCAACCGATAAGGATTACGAAGCACTTCAAAATGCAGGACAGGATTGTCAGCAACAGGGTGCGAACTGTTTGTTGGTGGGTTGCTCGGAATTCTCTTTGATTGCTGATGCTGTGGATGGAACTTTGCCGATGATTGATTCGATGGATGTGCTGGTGAGGGAGATCGTCGCATTTTCCTCCTCTGAATAAGAGCCGCGTATCCGTGGATATCCGGAGCTGGCTGAACACTGACAGTTGCACAACTGATAGCCTTGGTGCAAGAATTGGGGGGTGCTGGTGAGACGCAGACTGAAGGCTTATCATGTCTTTCAGATATAACGCTTATCACCGGAGTACTAAGGATTCAGTAAGAAATACTTATAAACGCGAATGCTCAATTCACAAGACTTCCCGACAGCAGCGAAGCAGCTTTACCACATGCAACTCGAAGGAGGTCGTTGTGACATTGCACCTCCCGATTCACGTCTTGCAAAATATATTGACTACTATTGGTTTTTGACCGTTTCGGCAAATTCACTCAATCTCGACGTTATCCCGGACACTGCGATGGACTTGGTTCTGTGTCCGGAAGTGGATAATTTTGCCGCTTTGTATTTTCCCGTAACGGAGAAATTCTCTATCTTGTTGGAAGGGCCAATACAATATGCTGGCGTTTGCTTCAAATCAGCAGAAGTTACCGACGTATTCGGTCTGGAACTACGACAGCTTCGTCAACTGTCAAACGGCAAAGAAACGGCAGATGCATTGGGTATTCAATTACTGAGCACTCGTATTCAAGCAATAGATAGCATGTGTGAGTGTCGCGGAATTTTTGATGAATTCTGGCTAAGTTTTATATCATCAACACAACCGGCACGGGGTGTGGGCCCCAGGTTCGATTATCGAAAAGTGCTTTCTGCTCTGGAGGAGACGGTTGGGGAGTCCTGTATTCAGGATATCTGTCAGTCTATGGGGATCAGTGAAAGGCAATTTCGGCGATGTTCAAACGAACTATTCGGATTCAGTCCGAAAAAAATGCAGAACGTTATACGTTTACAGGCAACTCTTACTGAACTTCTGGCTGGGGCACCACATCAAGTCAACGATCTTTTCTTCGATGATTCTCATCGAATAAGAGAGCTGAAACGCCTTACGGGACTAACACCGCGAGAAATTCGCCAGATGGCCGAAAAATACAATTCATAGAAAGACCTTGATTTTATGCTGTCAGCTCATTTACGAACTAAGGAGTTGGCCATGATCGACATATCTGCAATGTTCCCCGTCCTGGTGTCAAACGAACTGGAAGCGCTACAGTCATTCTATCAACAGCATTTTGGTTTTCAGACAGAATTTCTTGATGCTGATTTCTACCTGCACCTTCGCCACCCAGGCTCAAACGTACAGCTTGGTTTCATGGTTGAGCGCCATGCGTCACAACCTGATTTTTTACAAACACGGGCAGCTACCGAAGGCTTCGTAATATCCTTTGAGGTGACAAACGCCAGACAGATGTACGATCAGGCTCTTGTTATGGGATTAGAGGTGGTATTTGATTACAAAGTTGAGGTGTTCGGGTTGACCCATTTCATGGTAAGAGATCCGGCTGGCTTCGTTGTAGATATTGTGGAACACCACGATCAAAAGGACTAAGGAGTTGCATCGTGGTTTGCAGCTAGCCTCGGAAAGAGGGTGGACGCAATACTCTCATTTAATTCCACCCGTGCTACTCGAATGGTATCTCACACCTATGACGGTGACATGCTTGTACAACGGAGTTCGGGATCCGACAATACGATGTATCTGTGGGAGTCAGGTCGAATGGTAGGCGTCGTGGATCAGAACTTCAGCTATCGCAATCAGAAAATTGTCTACGATGATACGGATAACATATCTGAAGCGTTTGGCTCGGCATTTTTGCATGATGACGATTGTCAGGGACTAACCTTAGCCCCTGGCGCCGATCCTCTGGACATCACTCCGCGCTATAGTGTCGAATACGATTCTGCGGGCCGCTTCGTCAATGCGATGGGTAGTGATGGCGACACAATTGTAATCACATACCTACCCAGTGGGCAAATTGGGACGTTGAGTACACAAGGTGAATGCTCTAAAGCAGGAGATTCATCGACCGTGTACATCTATAACAGTAACAACCTGCCAGTCATGACAAGTACCAGCGTGACTTCGCCAAGAGAAGAACTATTCGACCCTGTGCGTGATCCTTTCGATATCGAGTTGGAATACGACCAGTTTGATCGATTGGTAACACTGACGACAACGGTATTTGAGCCTGATGATATTCAGCGTGTATCGCAAGAAGTTCTGACTTACAACGAGGAGGGTTTGCTTGCGAGGGCGGCATCCACAAAGGCTGCCGTAAGCGATACTCCGGGTGGCACAGCGCTTTCCACTTCACGTGCTTTTGACTACGAGCCGCAGGCCTGCGTCGAGCAGGTGTTTGCGAACCCGGTAGATGCTTTGTTAACAAATAATCAAAATGCTGCGACTATCTATGAAGCTGGTTTGTGTTGTAGGTTTGTCAGCGATATCCTGAACTAGGCGTTTTCGACAGTGCGCGGCAACCGTTAAAGCGTCAGCTTACCGGGCATTTCTGACAACTCGCTTTGGTGTTTCCCGTTTTTTCGGATAGTGCGGGAAGTCATGGGTTGTCAAGGGTCGCCAGAGTTTTCTGAACCGCACATGCACAATATTGAATGGTGTGGATGAGCAGTGCCCGCCACCCCTTTGTAATTACTGGCACCATTGGTTTACACTGTTCAATCCTGGGCTGGAAAACTCATGAATTCGAGCTTTCAAACTGTGTTTACCCGGTTCTGCATCGATAGTTACTTGTTCAGTTCCATATTCCGCACTCTGATGTTATATAAAACCTGCTAAAGCCAGTGTTGCTGAAAAAAGCGGATTGGCATCGGATTCGGGTTGAAATAGTTGTCAGTTTTATGATTATTCCAGTCTAATACACCGTTGAAGAGAAGAATACCGATGTCCCACAAATACAGTGGTGGATGTGATCACATCCGAACACATTCAGATAACGACCCCATAGACAAGCATACTTGCCATTGTTCTGTCTGCAAGAGTGTGACTGGGCAAGACACAACCCACGTTGTATTTTTCAATCATGGCGATGTGGTTGTTGATCATCCTGAAAATCTTAAACGCCAACCGTTCAATGCTGGTAATCCGGATGGTCCATTGGAGTTATGCACCTGTGGAACCTGCGGCGCACCGATAATGCTGGATGACAAGGAAAGCCGTGTTCGGGCTATCGTGCCCAATCTCATGGGGTACACATCGGATAATCTGGCTGCGACCTACCATGCATTCTATGATCCAGCCAGCGGTGTGCCTCGTCCTGATGATGGTCGTCCAGTGCATGCAGGGCTACATCCCGATTTTGTGTGGCCGTCGCCTGCTTAATACCTGTCAGGTGATGTATTTGCCGTGATTGAAAAGGCCCACTTCGGTTTCTCGAAGTGGGCCTTTTTTTGCCTATTCATGGGTCGGCAAGTAGAATTCAATATTCATTGCTGGCAATTGCGGTGATAACCGGTCTTGCGACGTTCATATAATCGCGTTTGTGCAGAATGTTAGAGTTCCTTGCTTGCGAGTTGGCCGTTGAATGGTCGGTGTCATGAGTTCATGTAATTGACAGTAGCCAAGTTGTAGTCGTATAGTTTCCCGACTGATTCAACATTCAGTTACTAACCGCCTCATGCGGCCGTAAGCGCCACTCACGTTCACCATAAGCGACAATTACATGGACCTAACTGACGAGCAACTTTCAACGTTCGATAAAGAAGGCTACCTGTTTCTTCCGGGCCTGTTTACTGAAGACGAAGCAGACGTCTTAAAACGTGAGTCCCTGGCGGTGTATGCGTCTGATCGAAAGGAAGTGTGGCGAGAGGCTTCGGGCGTTGCCAGAACCGCATTCGCCGCCCATACCTATAACGAGGCGTTTCGTGTTCTAGGTGCACATCCCCGATTGGTAAAACCGGTTGAGCAGCTCTTGAATGGCCCTGTTTATATGCATCAGTTCAAGGTTAATGCTAAGGCGGCATTCGATGGCGATGTCTGGCAATGGCATCAGGACTACGGTACCTGGAAGCGTGACGACGAAATGCCTGAGCCCAGAGCAATGAATATTGCCATATTCATTGATGAAGTGACGGCTGCAAATGGCCCCTTATTGTTTATTCCGGGTAGTCATAAAAAAGGCGTAGTGGATGCAGGTCATGACCAGGCAACCACGTCTTATCCGTTATGGACGCTGGACAATGCCAAAGTCAGAGAACTGGCTGATGAAGGTGGTTGTGTTGCGCCAACTGGCCCCCGCGGCAGTGTATTGCTGTTTTCCTCGCTATTGGTTCACGCCAGCCCTGCAAATATATCGCCTTATGATCGGACTATTGCCTATTTATCTTTGTGTCATGTAGACAATCACATAAGAGCGTTCAATCGCGAAGAATGGATAGCCCATCGTGACTTCACTCCGATAAAGTCGCTTGATGACAGTTGTTTGTCTAATCTGATTCAATAACTTTGAAGATACTTTCGTCCGCCAGGGGTCGTAGCTTTTACCAACCAGTTTCGCTAGTTCCTGCATGTTGAGTTCAGTTGCAAAACAATTGCGCGATGTTCTGACTCGAATGAAACGACTGCAAGAGTACCGTTTTTTCAGCATCTGGTTGGCTGCCGATCAGGCCGAGTGGCAGTCGCGTGTAACGCTGTCACTGTCTAACTCAAAAAGATCATTGTCATTTAACGCGAAGGAGATCTGAACATGTATTTGTACAATGAACTTGCATTGCGTGCAAAAAACGATACACCAGTGAAAGTCGGTCTCATTGGTGCTGGCAAGTTCGGTAGCATGTTTTTATCTCAGGTGCCAACAACGCCGGGTCTGACGGTGGCTTGTATCGCTGACCTTGATCCGGATCGTGCCCGCAAAACCTGTCGCGACGTTGGATGGCCTGCCGATCTGATTGATAAAACAGCATTTACGGATGATGCAGTACAGATGATGCGCAATGGTGGTATTGATGTCATCGTAGAGGCAACCGGAAATCCTGTCGTCGGTGTCGGGCATGCCCGCGAATCTATTGCCCAGGGCATTCACATTGTCATGGTTAACGTGGAAGCGGACATCCTTGCAGGCGTTGGCCTTGCAGAGGAGGCGCGCAAGGCGGGTGTCGTGTATTCCATGGCTTACGGTGACCAGCCGGCGTTGACGTGTGAGCTTGTTGAATGGGCACGTGCCAGTGGCTTTGATGTTATCGCTGCAGGTAAGGGAACAAAATACCTGCCGTCATACCATGCATCTACACCAGATACTGTGTGGGATCACTATGGCTTAACGGCAGAGCAGGCGTCGGCCGCCGGCATGAACAGCCAGATGTTCAACAGCTTTCTTGATGGTACCAAATCGGCTTTGGAGATGGCCGCAATAGCCAACGCAACCGGACTGGCCGCACCGGATGAAGGACTGGGCTTCCCGGTTGCCGGGATGGATGATCTTGCCCACGTTTTGCGCCCGGTCAGTGACGGCGGCGTATTGGAGAAGAAAGGTCAAGTGGAGGTGGTTTCGTCTCTTGAGAGAGATGGACGACCAGTATTTAAAGACCTGCGTTGGGGTGTCTACGTTGTTATTGAAGCACCCAACGATTATGCTGCTGCCTGCTTTCGGCAATATGGAATGAACACAGATGCCAGTGGGCGCTATTCCGCCATGTACAAACCATTTCACTTGATTGGACTGGAGCTGAATATTTCCATTTTGTCGGCTGCATTATTCAATAAACCAACAGGTAGTACACAGGGTTTCGAAGCTGATGTTGTCGCAACAGCTAAGCGTGACCTGAAAGCGGGTGAGCGATTGGATGGAGAAGGCGGTTATACCGTGTGGGGAAAGTTGTATCCGGCCTCCAGGTCTCTGTCGGTTAACGGACTACCTATTGGATTGGCTCATGGAGTTGTACTTAAGCGTGATATCGCCATGAATCATCCGATTGCCTGGACAGATGTTGATATTGATCGTAGCAATTCTGTGGTTGCCTATCGATTGGCCATGGAAGAAAAGCATCGCGGTTGAATGGCCTGTATGCTGATAAGTAATAGAATCAAGGCACGCATCGGAATCTGGATCTGAGCATGACGACTTATTTGATTACGGGTGCTAATCGCGGCATTGGCCTGGAAATGACGCGAAAGGCTTTAGCCTCGGGGCACCGAGTGGTAGCAACTTGTCGCAATCCCACCGCAGCTGAAGAGCTGTGCGCACTTGGCGGATCACTTGATGTGCACAGGCTCGATGTGACCGACGAGGCACAAACCACAGCGTTAGCTGAGAAACTGGCTTCGCTAACGTTTGATGTGTTGGTTAACAACGCCGGCGTCATGGCAGTCCATCAATCGATTGGAGATATGGATTACCATGAGTGGATGACGTCGTTTTCGATCAACGCGATAGCGCCCTGGCGTATGGCTATAGCATTTGCGTCGCACCTGGATGCCTCGTCGTCACCGCGTCTGGTCACCTTGACAAGTCAAATGGGATCGCTTGCACGTGCTGGCAGTGATCGCGTGTCGTATCGTAGCTCCAAAGCTGCGGCCAATATGGCAATGAGAACACTTGCGCTGGAGTGGCAGCAGCGTGGAATAACGGTGTGCGTGCTACATCCGGGATGGGTAAGAACTGATATGGGTGGCAGTGACGCCGCTGTTGGTAGTATCGAGAGTGCGTGCGGGCTACTGCAAGTCATCGATAAATTGACGTTGAAAGATACAGGTCGATTTCTCGACTACCAGGGTGTGGAGATTCCCTGGTGACGGCCGAGCTGCATTACTTGCCTTTGATCATGTGGTAATTTAAGGCGATATACACTGTTTTATGAGATACCCCCAACGTTATGAGCGAAAAATTTCCGATTGATGGCTCTAACGATGCGTTGTGGATGGCGACTGCACCTCCACCACCTCAGGTAGAGCCTCTAACCACATCATCGCAGACCGATGTAGCTATCATAGGTGCTGGCTTGACAGGGTTAAATGCTGCGCTGGAACTGTCTCTAAACGGAGTGTCAGTCACCGTTCTCGAAGCTGCGTCGATAGGGTTTGGTGCTTCGGGCAGGGCCGGAGGTCAAGTAAATCTTGGGCTCAATGCCGGACCGACGGAATTGCTCAAACAATTTGGTAAGGATCAGGGGCAACGGTTGATCGAGCTTGTACTGGACACGCCACAAACGGTCTTCAATCTGATCCGTGAGCATGGCTTGCGTTGTGATGCAGTACAAAACGGTTGGGTGCAAGCTGCAGCTAATAAATCGATCTGGCAAACTCAACAGACTGTTGCCGATGATTACAACACGCATCGCAATGTGTTTAGTGTGCTGGACTCCGAAGAACTTGCTGAGCGAAGTGGGGCGAACGGTTATGCTGGTGGGCTTTACTGCGAATCAGCGGGTTCTGTGCAACCACTTGCCTATACTCGGGAACTGGCTCGAGTGGCACTAGAGCGTGGAGTGGACATTCATGATCACAGTGGTGTAACAGGTATTGATTACCGGGACAAGAAGTGGAAGCTATCAACTGCACATGGGGAGCTAACGGCTGATCGTGTGCTTGTCTGTACTAATGGTTATACGCAGCCACAATCCAGCGGCCCTTTGAAAGGTTTGTCATCTAAGGTTGTACCCGTAAGAAGTGTCATTGCGGCCACAGCGCCCTTGTCCGACAACCTACGCAAATCGATATTGCCGGGTGAAATCACGTTTGTAGATAAACGACGATTGATTCTCTATATGCGTTATGACCGTGACGGCCGCTTATGTGTCGGTGACCACGGGCCAACGCGAGATAATTTTCGAGCGAGTGATTTCGACGCGGTAAAACGACGTGCTCTAAACGTATTTCCCCAGCTTGAGGGCGTTGGATGGGATTATCACTGGGGTGGTCGGTTAGCGGTGACGAAGTCCGGTTTACCTTTTATGCATGAGGTTGCGCCAGGGCTTATTGCCGGGATGGGGTTCAACGGTCGTGGTGTCGGTATGGGTACCATGATGGGTCGTGAGCTAGCCAGGTACGTGCTTAACGCAAATCCCAATGCTACTGGTTTCCCGCTCTCCAGACCAAAAACGTTTGCCATGCACCGTTTTCATCGTGCTGGTGTAAACATGGCAGTTAAGTGGTATGCGCTACAGGATCACCTGGATCGCTACCGGTAAAACGCAGTGAGGTTCCGATGCCAATACAGGTTTGGTTGCATCCGTTCTGCATGTTTTGATGAGTTTGTATAATTTGGCCCCTGGCAACATGGTAAGTCAGCATGAGTTAATACGTCCGGGACCATCTTAAGTCCGATTTGGACCTGAGATGAAAACAATGAGACCATCAGACGACCGGTTAAGTAATTAGCGTATCGACATCAACAAATTGGAACCACCGAATTATGATCATCTGGGTGTCCAGCATAACATTCACTCTATGTTGAATTCATTCCGCTAGGATTTTGAATTAGTGGAAGTTCCGTTGGCCTCAGATTTTGGCAAGATCGGAAAAAAGCTGCCATAGGAAACATGGCGCAAGCCCTAAGTCACTGCTACGAAGCAACATTTTGTGCGACGTTTGCAGGCGCTGAAAACCTAATTGATCAAGTGTCATAGGTAAAAATACATGAGATTCGAAGTTAGACAAATACATGAATCTGATATTGAAGACTTCAGGGCGGCACTAAGTTCAGTGGTGAGTGAAAGAAAATACTTGCTTATGCTGGACCCACCTTTGATTGATGTTGTCGCTAAGTTCATACGCGCTAACATCGAAAATAGCTATGCTCAGTACATAACGGAAATACAAGGTGAAATTGTTTGATGGGCGGATATCATCCCAAAAAATAACGAAGCATTGAGGCATGTTGATTAGAAGGCCCGGATGAGGACCCAATGGGTAGCACATCTATGATCACAGCGTTTGCAGAGCGAAGATACGAAGTAGGGAGCCCTTGATTACAGCCATTCTGGTCATTAGGGGTAGGTATCAACTCAATCGACATCGATCCGCGGCCAATCATGGCTCGCGCACTAATACAGCATAGATTCGCAGACTGGACTGTAACAGAGAGTGTTAGTGGCTTGTCCACCACAGTTGATGACTATAATGTCAGTGGCGCATATATCGCTATTGGCTACAGCTTTTAGAAGCCTCAGTTTTGATGTCGAATTGTTGCGAAAATACATAGGTAGTTTGCATGCACTTCTGTTTTAAATTATCAAGATCGGAATGCTTGTCTGGTAACATGATGCTACTTCCGATCCTTGTTAAAAAGCAGGGGCCGCAAGTAGCGCGATCAACTTATTGCGGTGGGTATTTCTATTTTAATCCAGATGATAAAAGGTGGTCGACACATAAGCGATTTAAAATCTAAATCTTTGCGCTGCAGGCATGTAATTTTATAGACTCTCAAGATCTATCATATGGAATTTAGTATCGTCACCATTGTTTATCGATGGCGTCTTTTCGCCCAAGAGCAATGGTCAGGTGAGATTTCATCGGGTCAACGCCCCCACGTCCAAAGAGCTCAATGCTGACATGGGTATCACCAATGGGTTTGGGCTCTCTGTCTTTCTTCGCCAAAAGCACGATCTCTACAGAACATATTTTACAAAAGGCAGAGATCTGGAAACACTGGGCAACACATGGTCTTTCCTTGATTTGACACCATGGGGGCGATAGGAAATATGGGAAGATTCCCCGAGCGGGTGGCCACAAAACAAACGTATCAATGGTGGCGATTACATGATGAGTACAGTCAGGAATAGCCACGGACTGAAAGGATACCGAGCTTAACCTAATAATATGATATCTATCGCATTGATACCTAACTTGCGCAAACAACTTTCCTTGAAGCAACGACAACCAACAGCGCACAACATTATAGGGAGTTTAACGGGAATCGTCGCAGAGCTTAAAGTGGCATTGAGTAGCGTTGTGACTCTTCCTGAAATGCATCAGTCGCCTTCATTCCCAGCTGCATTGCAAGCGTAATAGATGATCTGTTCTCTGGCTTTATAAACGCTTCAAGTTGGATTGCTCCGTGCCCACGTAACCATTCGATAGCTTTACGGGAGGCTTCCGCCATAAATCCTTTTCCCCAGTGCACCGGAAGAAGATGATAGGCAATCTCAGCACATTCGGACAGTGAATTTAAGCCAAGCGTTCCAGCAAACGGGTTTTCGTGTCCGGGCAAAACAACCGCCCACCTGAAACCCCATCCATCAAAGGCCGCCCGCAGCCAAAAATCAATGATGCGGTCACTGTCCTGTCGAGTAGTTGTGGGCGTCGGAATTACGTTCTGATCATAGTCATGCACAATTCCGGAAAACTCGCATACCGCTGGATCTGACCACAACTCGAACATCCCCTGAGAGTGCTTCATAGACAAGGGTTGAAGCACAAGTCTGTTGGTGTTGATTACCGGTATATTTAGCGGATTAACCATGGGATAAGCATATCAGGTCGCCATTGCTTTGTTCGCGTCTGATCCAAAATTGCCTGTACCACTAGGTAGCCGACCTGGACAAATCACATCGTTCGACACAAGGGTTGATAACGTTTACGATTTTCCAATGGCTTGTGACAGGGGCATATTGACATAGCATCACACCATAATCACTATCACTTTACAATGAATTGTGCTGATTCCAAAAGTTTCAGCCACACAGCACGCATCCCCATTTCGACATGTTAAGCCCTTTCCAAGGCCGACATAGTAGAAATGTTTCTTAGCTACCCAAAACCTCAAATTGCGGACCAGACCGATTGTTGATATCGTTGCACACGACAAAATCCAGTTACAAACTGGACCAGTACTGCCCCTTGGCAATGCCATCCACAATTATGGATTAGGCTGCGAAAACGTCATTGCTGATAATCGACATTTCCCTATTTCTGACTACCTATTCATTATGAGTAAATTAGATAATGAAACATCTTTTGAAAGCTAGTGTCACTGCGATTCTTATCGTTTTTACAGTGACATTTGTTGTAATTGCAATAGACTCCATTGGCAACCCTTATACAGACATTCTCATTATTCTATTTATGGCAGGTGTCGCCGCTCTAGTTTCTTCTATCGTGATTTTTTTCTGGGCAATTCCTATACACCTTTTACTCAGTCGAATAAAAAAAACTCATCCCGGCTGGTATATAGCAGCAGTAGTAATACCATGTTTCGCCTTTATCTTTGTATTGAAGCCGTTTGGTCGTGACCTTAATTTGCATCTACTTCAACAGGCGCTATTTTGTACTTCTGTTGGCTGTCTGGGCGCTGTCGGCTTTTGGTATTTTGCAGTTCACCAGCAACGCGAATCAACGCAATAAATTTGGAGTGGCTAAGCAGCCAGACCCACCTACCGGCATCTCGTCAGGCTCCTTGCGAAGGGAACCGCCAACAAGAATATGCTCTGAATTCATATCGAGCTATTCAAGGTGTGCTTTCAGATACTGGCGCCGCGTATCATGGTGAGCCTGATCATCTTGAAACCGGACAGCGAAAAGTAAGTTTTTCATGATACGAAGATGCTTTAATGCCGCAGAATCCAGTGGCTACCATTTATGTCCTTACCAGTTTATAGAAGCATTTTCCTACCGTCCGCTTACCATTTCTGGGTTTAGGGCCATTGCCACCAGGCACTCAGTAATTGCCGATAAACCGCTAAACGAAAGTCGAGCACAAAATCACGCCGGTAACGGGGTTATGCATAACGCTTTTATTCGCGGCTGCGGACGTTTGAAAATAAAATGAAGAATGTGTATTGTCACTTTGATAAGCTTACTTAATTTAGGCTCAGGAGATCTGCAAAGAAATCCATAGTAGGCCGTTCTGTTTCAGGAATAAAGGCGTCTACTTTCAAATCACAGAGAACCATTCAGGAGGAATATAGTCAATAAAATGGCATTTGTCGTTTTGTCATCTATAGCCCTGTCATTGCCACTATCAGCAACGGCGGCTAACTACAAACAATGTACAGACCCCGCTAAAATAATAGCTATCAAAGTGGCTCTGAATACCTTCTCCGGACCCATCTATCAGATTGGGGACACGGGACCGGCGGGTGGAACTGTCTTTTATGTCACAGAGGATGGTTTACATGGTCTGGAAGCAGCTCCAGAGAATCAAGGGTTGGCTGTGTGGGGTTGCGCTGGTTTTTCTGTTGTTGGTGGCACCCATCCGTCATTTGGTAGCGGCGAATACAACACACAGCTTATAGTTAATCAATGCGGTGACAACACCGCGGCGTCGTTAGCTAATGATTATGATCACAACGGGTACTTGGACTGGTATTTACCATCAGCGGATGAATTATCATTCATGAATGAAAGCATTAACATTGATCCCAGTTTTTACTGGAGCTCAACTGAGTCGGGCAGTGTCAATGCCATAGGTCTGAATGATTCTAACAACCTTGGAGACTTTGACAGGCAGCTACCGAATTTCGTTCTAGCCATACGAGCATTCTAACGATCTGTCACGTCAACTCTTTATCCTTATCGATGATCTTGACTGCGCGAAGCAAGTGTCACATACGTTTTGCCAACGCGATCCAATCATCCATAAACTTGATCCAAAACAAGCTCGTTGTTCTGCAAGGCTTCAATGATCGGATTCAGGTAATTAGCGCCGATGAGCGCGCTGAGTAGACAGCCTCGGATAGTCTTTTGTTCTTCCGAAACTGACGCCTTGCTCAACGGCTCCGCGCAGATATTGCCAAAACAATCGGTGCATGTACAGATCTGACACCGTTTTTACCATCGGCTAGTAAGTAGTTGGCATCTCGGTGCCCTTGGGGTATAGAGTGTTTGGCAGTAGAGATTCCCGCGTTCGCGGGAATGATGATGGCGAAGTTATCTGGTCGTCAGCTGTGGACCTGGGATGGTAACAATAGACGGACTTTAGATGGTCCCGCACTTAGAAGCTCAAATGGGCAGTCCTTGCGTGTTCACATACAAGGAATAGACGGATGTACTTGCTGCCATGAATAGTCTGTTGCGATGGAGTCCGCCGAAACACAAATTTGCGCATCGTTCGGGTAGTTCAATGTGGCCGATGAGTTCACCTTGAGGGTTATAGACGTGTACTCCGTCCAGCACTTCATTGCCCATGCCCCAACCACACCATAAATTGCCGTGAATATCTACACGGAACCCGTCTGGTGTGCCTTTTGTTTCGGCATCAGCGAAAACACGTTCGTTTGAAAGTGACTTGCCTCCGTTGACAACATCAAAGGCAAGTATCCTACGTGGCTCACCCCGTGAGGCGATGACATATAAAATCGACTCATCTGGAGAGAAAGCAAGTCCGTTCGGTTGGTTGATGCCTTCGGCAACTACGCATAAGTCGCCACTTTCGTCAAGACGATACACATAGGTTGCAATTTCAGAATCTGCCTTGACACCTTCATAGTACCCAAGGATTCCGAATATTGGATCAGTGAACCAGATGGATCCATCAGACTTACACACGATGTCATTCGGTGAATTAAAGCGCTTGCCTTCGTAGTGTGTTGCCAGGGTTGTAATTGTGCCGTCATATTCCGTACGTGTTATGGAGCGGGCCAGGTGTTGACAGGTAAGCAGGCGTCCTTGACGATCGCGGGTGTTGCCATTGGCATTGCCGGAGGGTTTGCGGAAAGGTAAAACGACACCGGATTGCTCATCCCATCGATACATACAGTCTCCGGGTACATCACTCCAGATAAGGGTACGACTATCACCAAACCACACCGGACCCTCACACCAGCGATAACCTGTGGACAGACGTTCAACTTTGGCTAGTGGTAATTTGAATTGATCAAATTCTGCGCAGATACTGTGGATGCGTTCATCCGGATAGCGCTGACTGGGTGTCCAATTGTCAATCATCGTGCTGACTCGTCCTTATTGCCGGGCTGGTCATCGAGTTTATAACAGTTGTGCCATCGGCCAGTACGAAAGCTCAGGAACCATGTAGTTCTATCGGATGGACTGTCTCATGACATTATCAATCCGCCGCACACATTGATCGTCTGGCCGGTGATGTAGGATGCATCTTCACTAGCCAGAAATGATACAAGCCCTGCGACATCCTTGCCTTCGCCCGCACGCTTCATAGGGACATTCTGGACCCATTCTGCCATAAGCTCTCCGGGACCATAGTCTCCGAGCATTTTCCCCCACACTCTGTCGTTGTAATCCCACATGTCGGTGGTGATAATTCCGGGGCAGATCGAATTAACCGTGATTCCGTCAGCGGCCACCTCTTTGGCGAGACTCTGGGACAGTCCCATAACACCAAACTTGGAGGCGGCATAGTGAGGCGTATAAATAAAGCCATCGCGTGCCTGACCGGATGCCGTGTTGATAAGGCGTCCGCCGTTACCGCTTTTTCGCATATAGCGAATGGCTTCCTGGCAGCACAGGAAAACACCTTTGGTATTGACTTCCATTGTGGCGTCCCATTCCTGTTCGGTGAGATCTTCAACTTTGGCGATGGTGATGATACCGGCATTCTGAACGGAGATATCAATATTGCCAAACTCCTGTTCTACAACGCTGTATAGCTTTTTAACATCCGATAGATTCGCTACATTGCAAACTATTGGCAAAACAGTTGCGCCAGTGGCATGTTGCAATTCTTTTGCGGCTTCCTCCACTTGATTCTCAATCGAAGCTATGGCCACTTTTGCACCTTCCTGTGCAAACCGTTCCGCCATCGCATAACCGATGCCTTTGTTGCCACCTGTGATAACAACTACTTTTTCTTTAAATCGCTTCATCAATATATTCCTGTCTAGTGCGTTGATCCAGTTTGGTGGTCCACAGGTTTACAGCTGCATTCTCGAACTACCAGCAACAAAATCCACCATCGACCAACAGGTCTACACCGGTGCAGTAGGATGAGGCATCGCTTGCCAGGAATATGGCAGGACCGACCATTTCGGTTACAGATGCCATGCGCGCCATCGGTGTCTGACTCTCGAACTCCCGGGTTTGATGGATCATCTCCGGACGCGTATTCATTGGTGTGGCGGTGTAGCCGGGGCTTATGGAGTTGACTCGCACACCACGAGAAACCCATTCCATCGCCATGCTCTTTCCCATATGAATAACACCGGCTTTGGAGGCGTTGTAGTGGCATTGTTCCAGGCCACGATTGCTAATCACACCGGACATTGATCCGATGTTGATAATCGAGCCTTTGCCATGACGTAGCATGGCGTTAGCTTCTGCCTGGCAGGAGAAAAATACGCCTTTGAGATTGATGTCCATAAGTGTTTGGAATTGATCTTCACTCATGGATTCAGCCGGATTGGCGTTGGCAATGCCCGCTGCATTGACGGCGATGCCTAATGGTCCCAATTGATTTTCAGTTTGTTCAACAGCATCGTCCAGTGTGTCTCGTTGCGTTACATCTGCCTGCAACGAGAGCGCTTTTCTTCCGGCATCCCGGATCAACTGTACCGTGTCATCAAGACCACCATCATCGCGGCGATCCAGACAGGCCACATCGGCACCACATTGTGCAAGACCAAGCGCCATGCATTGTCCTATCCCGCTGCCAGCACCGGTTACCAATGCGACACGTCCTGATAAGTCAAACAATGCAGGAGCGTTGAGTGTGAAGTCAGCCATGGAAAATCCTCTGAATTTCAATGTCTATAAATGTGTAAGCACTTATTATTACGGTTGCCTGAAGCAGCTGTAGAAGCGCTTGTTCAAATCGGTCCAGTCACTGGGTTGCCAGTTCCATAACGGACACATCATTTGCAGCATCGCCATCAAGGATGCCAGCCATCCTTCCCTGTGCCATGACCATTATGCGATTGGAGACTCCCAGTACTTCCTCCAGATCAGAACTCACAACGATAACAGCGATACCTTTGCTGGCAAGTTCGACGATGATTTCGTATATTGATGATCGTGCGCCCACGTCTATGCCTCTGGTAGGTTCGTCCAGAATGACCACAGCGGGATCCTTGGCCAGCCACTTGGCGAGGATGACTTTCTGCTGATTACCACCGGACATCTCATCGGCATCCTGATGTCCTTGACCCTTTACACCAAATCGGGAAATCGATTTATCAGCAAAGACGGATACGCTTTTATCGCTGACCATGCCATAGCGTGACACCTCGTCAAAATTTGCATACGCTATATTGTCTGCAATTGAATGTTCCAGAATCAGCCCCTGTAACTTCCTGTCTTCGGGCACCATAACCATACGTTCACGAATCGAATCCCTCGGAGAATTCATCGTTATCTTCGTACCATTCAACAGTATGTGACCGCTGGCAATCGGGTCAGCGCCGGTGATAGCCCGGACAAGTTCTGTTCTGCCTGCGCCAACCAGCCCGGCAATGCCTAATACCTCGCCCTTATTGACGCTAAAACTGATGTCGGTAAAGCTGCCACTGGCTGAGGTCAGGCCGGAAACCTCCAGAGACACTTCTTTGCCTGGTGTTGGCATGGCAGGAAACATTCTGTCCAGACTACGTCCCACCATACTCTCAACAATGGTGCGCACAGGAACGTCACCGCTGTCAAATTCCTGCACCTTGTCACCATCACGCATAACAACAATTCGGTCAGAAATTTTTCGAATCTCTTCCAGGCGGTGGGAGATATAGACCAGTCCGACACCGTCTGATTTCAGTTGTTCTATCTGTTCAAATAATAGTTCTGTCTCTGCACCACCGAGGGCGGCGGTGGGTTCATCCAGGATAAGAAGTTGTGCATTAAGGGCCAGTGCCTTGGCAATTTCGATTAGCTGTTGATTCGCAGTAGATAGTCCTTTAACCAGACGCGAAGCCGGGATATCGAGTCCAAGTCGTTCAAGTTGCGCGTGAGCTTGTTGCTCCATCAGGCGGCGATTGACAATGCCAGCACGTTTTGGCCAGCGACCCACAAACACATTTTCTGCAATCGTCAGGTGCTCCAGAAGTCGTAACTCCTGATGAATCAGACCTACGCCTGTATCAATCGCTTCGCGAGGACTGGCCGGAGCATAGTCAGCGCCTTTCCATGTCATCTGGCCGGAGCTTGGCGAGATGCCACCAGCCATGATGTTGGACAGTGTGGATTTGCCAGCACCGTTCTCGCCGAGCAATGCCACCACTTCCCCTGCATGGATATCGAGATCGATCCCATGGAGCACCTGCGTGGGTCCGAAACTTTTTCGGATGCCACGCAGGGAAAGCAATTGTCGATGGTGATCGTTCACTTTGTTATGCGGATCCCATCAAGTTGTTGTCAATAAAGTTATTGAATGTCTATGGGTGGTTTTCGATGAACTGTGCAACGTTTTCCTGTGTTGTCAGGACCGCATCGATGATTTGCTCGGCAGGAACGTCTTTGCCAGCGGCTATATCGATGGCGGAATCAACGGCCAACCGTCCCATGGTACGTGTGCTTTGAGTAGCGGTTACATCAAATACGCCATCGCGCAGTGCGAGTAATGCGCCAGTGTCCCCATCATAACCACCAACAAAGATCTCTTGCGAAGAGCCAGATGCCGCCGCCGCTTTAGCCGCTCCCATGGCAAGACCATCGGCTTGACCGAAAATGATGTTTACATTTGGATTGGCTTGAAGCAGATTCTGTGTAATGGCGAATCCTTCGTCTTGTGACCAGCGCTCACTCCATTGCTGCCCGACAAGGTTCACACCATCATGTTCATCGATGGCTTGCATGCAACCTTGTGTGCGATTTACCTCAGGTGTTACACCTTTCTGGCCATGCACCATTAGCATCTCGCCCTGACCGCCAGCCAGATTGATCAGATGACTGCACACTTCATAAGCGGACTTGATGCCTTCACCGGCAATGAAAGTATCGCCAGGTTCGCCTTCTGCATTCCGGTCAACATTGACGACTGGGATGCCTTGTGCACGTGCCAGTCGCGTCGGTACTGTAGCAGCCGCAGCGCCTGCAGGTATATAAACCAGAGCATCTATGTTCTGGGTTAACAAATCCTGAACCTGACTGACCTGTGTAGCGCTATCGTTGTTGGCATTGACGGTAATCACTTCGATGCCTAATGACTTACTATGCTCTTCTACGGATTCCTGAATCTGGATGAAGTAGTTTGCTGCCAGGTTGGGCACTGCCAGGCCAATTTTTTTTATCTCGGCCGCACTGGCACTGAAGGGTATTAACGCGGCAGTGGCAACGACCGCACCCGATAAAATAGTGTTTCTGATATTCATCGTGCTGTTTTCTCCTCGTTACGTTTGTGTCTTGGTTTTAATGCGGTTGACTACATCATCACCGCTGAGAACCAAGCTGTTTTGCTTCGACAGTATCGTCGAAAGTTAATGGCTAGCTAAAGCCCAATGGTTACTTCTTCTTCAACGCTTCCGCAGCTACTGCCAGCGCTATTACAACCCCGATCACCACCTGTTGAGTAAAAGGTGATACACCCAGTAAGTTAAGTCCGTTTCTCAATACACCAATAATGAGTACACCAATAGCTGTCCCCGTCAGGCCACCGGTGCCTCCAGACAGGCTAGTGCCACCAATGACAACGGCGGCAATTGCATCGAGTTCGTAGGTAAAACCCGCGCTGGGTTGGACAGAATCAAGACGGGCACCAAGCATGATGCCGGCAAGTCCTGCCATCAGTCCGGATACCACATAAACCCCGACGGTATGCAGTTTGACGTTTATGCCTGCCAGACGAGCTACTTCTTCATTGCCACCGATAGCGTACAGGCTTCTTCCGCCTGAGGTAAAACGCAAGTACAACCAGCAAATGACAAACATGAACAGCATCACGGCGACGGTTGTCGTCAGGAAACCACCGTGACGAATTAGCGCCATGAGGTTGAACCATATCGGAAAGCTGATGATTTGATGACCATCGGTCACCATGTTTGCCAGACCCCTTGCAGCTGACATCATTGCAAGGGTTGCAATGAATGCGGGTACCCTGAAGAAGGCAACCAGCGTTCCCGAGACTCCGCCCGCGATTCCTGCGACAGTCAAGCCAATCAATATGCCCGACCACATCGGTAGTCCGGCTTCCTTTACCAGATAGCCCATCACCATGATGCAAAGCGCCAGAATCGACCCAACTGCCAGGTCGATCCCGCCGATGAGAATGACGAATGTCATGCCGATGGCGAGGATGCCCAGAACCGTTATCTGGTCCAGGATGTTGAGGAAGTTTCTGAGAGTGAAAAAAGTGTCGGTGGCAAAGCTTAGGTAAGCGACCAGCAGGAAAAGGCCGATCAGAGGCCCGGTTGTTCCCGAAAACAAACGGCTGAACACACTTAATCGAAAACTATTGTTGTCCGAGACCATTCGTCGCTTATTCCGCGTCACGCTTCGTTGTGAACATGTATTTCCAACTGGTTGTGTATAAATATTCTTACTCTAATATAAATCTACATGTGGCCGCCTGTCAAAAGAATTTTGACAATTTTATTTGATTGCAGTGTTGAATCTTCAGTTGACACAATCTGTTCTGCATGAAATTATAGGTCTGGATAATTATTCATGAGGAAAACATACGCCCTTGGATGTTCATGATCTTCAGGAAACGGCTCGTCGAATTCGTCTATTGGATCTCGAGACTGTCTATCGTGCTGGCGCTGGTCATATCGGTGGCGAGATGTCGGCAATTGATATCCTCACTACCTTGTATTTTCAAACGATGCGAGTCGATCCTGCGCAGCCGGATCGTCCCGATAGAGACCGCTTTATTCTCAGTAAAGGCCATACAGCATGTGCGCTGTACGCAACATTGGCAGTTCGGGGCTTTTTCGATGAAGCCGAGTTAAAAACTTTTCTGCAGCCCTATTCAGCGTTGAATGGTCACCCCAATAGAGTCAAAGTGGCAGGAGTTGAAACAAACACAGGCTGTTTGGGGCATGGCTTGCCTATTGGCGTTGGCATGGCGAAGGCCGCCAAGATATCGGGCGAAAACTGGCGAGTGTTTGTCTTGTGTGGCGACGGTGAGCTTCAAGAGGGTAGTAACTGGGAGGCTGCGATGGCAGCCGCTCACTTCAAGCTGGACAACCTGACCCTGATTGTCGATCACAACAGATTGCAACAAGGCGCACGCGTAGCCGATACCAATGATCTCGCACCAATTCGCGAGAAATTTTCAACGTTTGGTTGGGCCAGCCATGATGTTGACGGCCACAATATTCAGCAGCTCGGTGATATTCTGGATTCGAAAACAATCCGGCCCGGTAGTCCTACTTGTGTCGTAGCCAATACGTTTAAAGGGCAAGGAATTTCATTTATGAAGGATCGTGTGGAGTGGCACCACAAAGTTCCGGATAAAGAACAGTACGAGCTGGCGAAGCAGGAACTGGGAGCGGTCGTCGTATGAGCGCGGTGTCCAGCCTTTACGATTGTCGTGATGCATTTGTCGCCACTTTGCAGGAAGAAGCAAGCAGGAACAGTCAGATTGTTGCGGTATGCAATGATTCAGTGGGTTCAAGCAAGCTTGCAGGTTTTGCTTCAACCTGGCCGGAACGTTTGGTCAATGTCGGAATCGCAGAACAGAACCTTGTCGGTGTCGGGGCCGGGCTTGCCAATGGAGGCAAGGTTCCCTTTGTCTGTGCCGCCTCCTGTTTTTTAACCGGGCGCGCTTTGGAGCA
This sequence comes from Granulosicoccus sp., assembly GCA_045106855.1. GTDB lineage: Bacteria > Pseudomonadota > Gammaproteobacteria > Granulosicoccales > Granulosicoccaceae > Granulosicoccus. The sequence continues at coordinate 112,002 of JBGCFI010000004.1, read as the reverse complement.
GATAAAAGCGGATGTTGCCTATTCACAGGCAAACGTTAAGTTATGTGGGATCAGTTCCGGAATGGCTTATGGAGAACTGGGTCCTACACATCATTCGATTGAGGATTTTGCCTGGTTACGCGTGCTGCCTGGCATCGTTATTATTGCACCTTCCGATCCGGCAGAGACGAAAGCGGCTGTAAGGTTCGCAGCTAATCATGTAGGGCCTGTCTTTCTGCGTTTATCTCGCGTTGGCGTCCCGGAACTGTTCAAACCTGATTACAAATTTTCCGTCGGCAAAGCTGATCTTATGCGTGATGGTGATGATCTGACGATCATTGCCAACGGTACCTTGACTCACCGGGCATTAAACGCTGCGCACATGTTATCGCAACAAGGCATACAGGCGCGGGTACTTAATATGGCAACCGTAAGCCCTCTGGATTCTGATGCTATTGTAAAAGCCGCAAAGGAGACAGGAGCGATCCTTACCTGCGAAGAACATTCCGTGTACGGTGGGCTTGGCAGTAGTGTGGCGGAGGTGGTCGTTCAGCACCAACCGGTGCCGATGAAAATACTGGGCGTGCCCGGAATTTTCGCACCAACCGGGTCAGCTAATTTTCTGCTGGACGAATTTGGAATGTCGGCTGCGGGCATCTGCGAAACTGGACGAGTACTTGTTGATACCAAGGGTAAATGACTTGTGTCGGATGAAGCGATTCTTTCAATTGATCAGGGAACAACCAATAGCAAGGCGATCCTGATTGGTAGTGATGGGCAAATAATTGCTCAAGGCTCGTCGCCGCTGAACATCAGTTATCCAAAGCCGGGTTGGGTTGAACAATCTGCCGAAGAGATCTGGTCAAGTGTTATTGAGGCAGTTCGCAAATGTCTGGAGCAATCACCAGGCACGAAGGTTGTGGGTATTGGACTTTCAAATCAGCGCGAGTCTGTCGTTGCCTGGGATACTCAGTCTGGTCAATCTTTAGCGCCTGCAATTACATGGCAGTGTCGCCGCACGGCTTCCGCTACGGAGTGCCTGAAATCAGAAGGGCATGAACCAACCGTTCTGGCCTTGACGGGTCTACCGCTCGATCCTTTATTTCCTGCATCCAAGATTCGCTGGTTAATGGATAACACGCAGGGTACGAATAGATGCATTGGTACCGTGGACAGTTGGCTGATCTGGAAACTTACCGGCGGTCAGCACTACGCCACCGATAGATCGAATGCATCGCGAACGCAATTGCTCAATGTGCAATCAGGGCAGTGGGATGAGTCCCTTTGCACGTTGTTCGGGGTTGATATCAAACTGCTGCCCGAAGTACGCAATAGTCAGCATACGTTCGGGCATACCCGTGACGTGCCGGGCTTAGGCGACGGAATCCCGGTTGCCTCCGCCATTGGAGATAGCCACGCAGCACTCTTTGGTCATGCAGCGTTTCATCCGGGAGAGGCAAAAGTCACCTTCGGGACGGGTTCATCCGTGATGATGGTTACCAGCGCATTTCAGATGCCCGCCGATGGTATGACGTGTACGATTGCCTGGTCTGTTGATGATGAGATTACCTACGCTCTGGAAGGCAATATTCTGGTTAGTGCAGCGTTGTTTCCATGGGCTGCAACGCTATTGGGGCTGGACGGTGATGTGGATAAGCTGATGCGGCTTGCTCAGAGTGTGGAACACTCTGATGGTGTCACGCTAGTGCCTGCACTGGTTGGACTCGGAGCGCCACACTGGAATCCTGAGGCCCGCGGAATACTTGCTGGCTTGAGCTTTTCATCTACACCGGCGCACATCGCTCATGCCGCTGCCGCATCCATGTCTTTGCAGGTGGTTGATGTGTTTACCGCCATGCATCGACAAAGCGCATCGCCACCGCGGCAAGTAAACGTTGATGGTGGGCCTACGCGCAACAAATTTCTGATGCAATCGTTGGCTAATCTGTTGTCGCTGCCAGTCAGTATCAGTGAAGACCCTGAGTTATCTGCTTTGGGTGCGGGAATGCTGGCAGGTCTTGAGATTGGCTTTTGGAGGAGTAGAGATGAGGTCGCCAGGTTGCACCGGGAACGTGTCACTATACATCCGGATATGGATGAGCAGAGCAGGGCGAACATCCTTTCAGTATGGAATGAAGCCATAGTGAAGTGCCAGTACAGTTCGGGCTCTTAGTGAATACCTGGCAAAGGATGTTCTGGTGCGCAAAAGTGAAGGACAAATTGCGTTCGTTGCGGTGCCATGCAGTGAAGTATAATCCGGACGCTTGCTAACCCGGTCATAGATAACGTCGGTAGAGGCACTGACTGGCAAATAGGGCTCACAATGTCACGACTGGATGAACTGAGATTTATGACGCGAGTCGCGCAGCGCTACTACGTGGACGGACAGCGGCAGTCGGCAATTGCGAATGACTTGAGTATTAGTCAGGCTACGGTATCGCGTATGTTGAAGCGTGCACATGATGAAGCCATCGTGCGCATCAGTCTTACGGCACCTCAAGGTACGTACCCGCAACTCGAAGCATCATTGCGAGATAAGTACGGTATCGCCGAGGCTATCGTCGTGGATTGTTCGGAAGATCGCACAGGGGCTGTGATCTCACGCATCGGAGAAGCGGCGGCCTATTTTCTGGAGACCACGATTCAGAACGAGGAGGTCATCGGGATTTCGTCCTGGAGCCAGACTATCGTAAAGATGATTGATAACGTACATCCGATGAACCAGGGCAAAGCGAAATCCGTTGTACAGACGCTTGGTGGCATTGGTAATCCCAATGTGCAAAAGCATGCCACGCAGGTGACGACCCGGTTGGCGAAGTTGACGGGTGCAGAGTCCATTATATTACAAGCGCCAGCGGTTGCTGCGTCCAGGGAAGCCAAGATCATTCTACTGGGTGAGAAATTTGTTCGAGAAGCCACAGAGCAGTTTGAAAATATCACCCTTGCCTTTATAGGTATCGGAGCTGTTGAGCCTTCAGACATGCTGGCCCAGAGTGGCAATATATTTTCAGAAGCTGAGCTCAAGGAGCTAAGCGAGCAGGGCGCTGTCGCAGAATTAAGTCAGCGATTTTTAAATGCCAGTGGTGAGCAAGTTCTTCTTCCTCTTAACGAGCGCGTTATCGGTATGAATCTGGAACAACTCAGGGAGGTGCCGCGAGTGGTTGCTCTGGCAGGTGGTCAGTCGAAAACGCAGGCTATCGATGCCACGCTCAAATCGGGCGTTATCAATACACTGGTAACGGATAAGTTCACAGCGGAGAGATTGGTTGAGCTTTAGACTTGTTTTGTTGCTGAGTGGTAAATGCTCGATTTAGTCGTGGGCGTTTAAGAATAGGTTCTGATGATCAATGACTCTATCCTGAAGCTAGTGCGACTCTCTGATGAAGTTAGCGTGCGCGCCATACTGTTGACATATCAAATGTAACCTGTGGATTGGGTTGGACCCGTCAGGATTGTTAAGATCAAAGGCTTGCCCGTCACATAGGCCAACTGTTCCGGTATCGTCAATATGGATAAACCAGACAATGATCAGGATGGGCAATTATTATTTTTTTGTCACCTCGAATATTTTACGGAACCTTTTAGGTCGAAGCTAATCCGAGCATCGTACTGGTCGCGCCACGTCGTCAGTGAAGCTTCAGCGTGAGTCAGACGCCCACTCTCCAGATAGAGAAAATTATCCTATGCATACCTACACGCGTTTTTCCTTCAGATCGATTGCCGTCACAACGGCAGTCATGGCATCACTGATTCTTGCCGGTTGCAGCGACGATGATGATGAAAATGATGAAGTTGAAGTCGGTACACAAGTGACCCGTTCGGTTCCGCTAACCGTCGCTGAGACCGAACCTATGGCGACTGCGCCAGATGCAAGTGGTCAGGCTAATTTTACCGTAGACACATCCACAGGGGCCGTGTCAGGATCAGCCACTGTCACCGGTACAACCGGAACTCCAACCATCGCACATATTCATGTCGGGGCTACTGGTGTCGCCGGACCTCCGCTAATTACACTGGAGCCGAGTGCAGATAGTCTTGAATGGAGCGCACCGGCTGATGCTGCATTGGATGCTGCTGGCATTGCCAGTTTTACGGCCGGCGAATTGTATGTAAATGTACATACCGAAGCCAATCCTTCTGGAGAATTACGTGGTCAACTCGCCGAAGCCGCTGCCCCTGCGCCGGTCGCCGGCTCTTATGAATTCACGTTCCGTAATACCTCTACAACTCAGCCTATGACCCCACCTGTGGTTGTCTTGCATACGCCTCTGGCCGATGATGCAGGCATACAGGTATTTATGGTTGGGGAGCCTGCAAGCGGTCAAGTGATTGAAATAGCAGAGAACGGAAATAATGATCCATTAGTAGAGGCACTTACAGGACAGCTTGGCGGTACAGTTAGTGCGCTCGGCGTCGCCTTCCCCGATCCGGAAAATCCAGGGGCGTTGACGCCCGGAGCTACTTCAACTCTGACACTAACACCTTCTGGTGAAGGTCAAGTAATGAGTGTGATTTCCATGGTGGTATGCACCAATGATGGATTCAGTGGCATTGATTCAGCCGCATTACCAGAAGCTGAAACGACGCTTATGGCGCCAATCTACGATGCCGGATCAGAAACAAATGTCCTGACCCTGGATTACTGGGTGCCACCTTGTGGAAGCCCTGATAATCTGGGTGACGAGGAGAATGGCTCGATCATGGCTCATCCGGGGCAGTCTGGTTCAGAAGTCGCTGACTTCGATTTTGAAGCAGGCACAGAACTCCTGGAGATTACCGTTACCCCTAACTAATCAGTATGGTCTACCTCTAGATGAGGGTTTCAGTTCTATGGAGCCGCCGGTCGTTTAACGGCTTGCAATATGACACGGGGTGGAAATCGATTTTCCACCCCGTTTCCGTTTGACATCAGTACTCTTAATACTTAGTGCTTATCGGGGCGGCCGACAGGGATTAAGTCTGAAAACGGTTTGCCTGTATCATTTTGGTACTCCGCCTCGTCCCAGAACCCGATAAGAATGCCGCTCTGCGCAGCTTTGCCTTGCGAGCTTAGTACCTGTTTGGTCGCAGTGATTCGGCTGTGGTGTTGCGTTGCCCAGGAAAGCAGGGCGGCTTCCATTCGGTATCGCACTTCGTCGTGTTCCTGAATCGATGAAATACCCAGATCTAGCAACTCATGCGGGTCAGTTTCAAGATCGAATAGAACCGGCGCAAAGCCTTCGCATCTGATGTACTTCCAGCGACCATCGAAAATCATGACTGTCCGGGCATCCTCTTGTGGTACGCCAAGGACTCGAGCCATTTCGAAAGAGCTGTAGTCATGCTCACTGATGGAATACCGACGCTGAAAGCCTTGTTGTCCGTGTAGCAATGGTGTCAAATCCCGGCCTTCGATGATGTGTGGTTTTGCTTCTGCACCCAGTGCTGCCATGAATGTGGGTGCAAGATCGATCATTTCTATGAGTTCTTCTGAGACGGTACCCCGCGTTGAATCTGCCTGTGATCTTGGGTCGCTTATGATCAGAGGAACTTTGACAGCAACTTCGTGATAGAAGTCTTTATCCCCCATCCAGTGATCCCCCATATAATCACCATGATCTGAAGTAAACGCAATTATCGTGTTTTCGCTCAAGCCTTTTTCATCCATCCATGAAAATAAACGACCCAGGTTGTCATCGAGTTGTTTGATCAGGCCCATGTAGGCGGGTATGACATGATCCCGAATCTCATCACGTGCAAAACTCTTGCATATGCGCGAATCGAGATAGGCCTGCATTAGCGGGTGGTTCGTCGCCCGTTCTACGTCTGAACGGATCGGTGCGACGATATCGCTATCTGCGTACATATCATGGTAAGGAGCTGGAACGATATAAGGCCAATGTGGTTTTATATAGCTCAGATGACAAAGCCAGGGTTGATCACTGTGCATCGCTTCAGACATGAAATCCATGGCGCGATTGGTCATGTATGTCGTCTCTGAGTGCTCTTCAGGAATGTTGGCAGGTAGACGGGAATGCTTAAGCAGCCAGCCGGATAGTCGCTCACCGTTTTCATCAAGCCCCGAGTTGGCAAAGTCACCCCAGGGGTTATCCGACTCGAAACCGTTGGCGATCAGGTAGTCGTCATAGGCTGACCATCGTTGTCGATCGCTGTCAGGATGTAAGCCATCATCTCGTTCAAACGCATCGAATCCACATTCACTGATGCGCACACCAATGTCGCTTTTCGGGTCTATACCCAACCAGGCCAGACCATGCTGGTCGGCAATCATGTGAGTCTTGCCAACCAATACGGCACGAGCGCCACACTCACGTAGATGATCGCCCAGTGTGGGCTCGCCTACTCGAAGCGGTGTACCGTTCCAGGTTGAGCCATGACTACGCACATAGCGACCGGTATAGGCACTCATGCGGCTTGGGCCACAGACGGGGGACTGGACACGAGCGCTGTTGAACAGTACGCCTCTGGCAGCAAGCGCATCAATATTGGGGGTGTGCAGGTGTGGGTGGCCGTAACAGCTGAGGTAATCGAAACGCAGTTGATCAGCCATGATCCAAAGCACATTAGGTTTTTTGTTCATGGGCTGGTTTAGCGTTCCTGCGGTTTGTTTTCAGGCGACCTGAGTAGAGTGTTGAGTCAGTTTCAACCTCGCATCATCGGCGTGATATCTATACCATGTCCATATCTTGATAGCGATAGTTGATGGTGCTGGCTTCATGAATTCGACGCCCTTAGACTAGCTCGCGGGGTGACTGCCTGACAGACTGATGGTGTTTTTGTGTACGATTATCTCGTACTTTTTTTTGCAGTTCACGTAGCCAGCGGCTTGCGATGTCGTTCTATAATGAACGGTAATCTTATATCCGAATCGGAGCAACGCGCATCATGTCTGCCAAGCCTGTCGTCTGGATTCCCCGTACCTTATCCGCAAATACATTGAAAAGGGCAAGGCAGCATTATGATGTGTTGTTCAACGACAGTGATGAGCCTGCTGATAGCGAAACGATTATTGCGCGCAGTGCAGAGGCGGATGCGTGTATACCCTGCCACTCAGAAGTTTTCTCAGCTGATGTGGTCGCGCAACTTGATCCAAGATTAAAAATAGTTGCCAATCATTCTGTCGGTGTCGACCATTGCGATCTCGATGCTTTGAAGTCTCGCGGTATTGTTGTCACCAACACTCCCGATGTTCTCTCCGATGCGACGGCTGAGATTGCCATGTTGCTGTTGTTAGGTGCTGCCAGACGTGCACCTGAAGGAGACTCACTTCTGCGCAACGGCACGTGGAAAACCTGGAGCCCATCGTTCATGGTGGGACATCAGGTGAGCGGAAAACGCATTGGCATCGTTGGAATGGGCAAGGTTGGTCAAGTCATGGCGCGTCGAGCGCGGGGCTTTGACATGCAGGTGCATTACCACAACCGGCAACGTCTGAGTGTCGACAAGGAAGCCGGGGCGATTTATCACGACTCGCTTGAATCGCTGTTGAGCGTATCCGAGTATCTGTCTTTACACTGTCCCGCCACTGACGACACCCGTGGATTGCTTAATGCAGAGACTATTGCCAAACTTCCTGATGGTGCAATTGTTGTGAATACTGCACGAGGTGCTCTTATCGATGAGCCGGCCCTGGAACAAGCGATTCGTAGCGGTAAACTTGCAGCGGCCGGACTGGATTGTTTCGTTACTGAGCCTGGCGGCAATCCGAAATTTGCGGCCTACAAGAATATTTTCATGTTGCCGCATATCGGAAGTGCCACCTTCGATACGCGAGATGCGATGGGTTACCGGGCACTGGATAATCTGGATGCATATTTTGCCGGAAAGGAGCCTGGCGACCGTCTCGTATGACGGGTGTATGGGCCAGGTTTAGCAAGCAACACGCTTAATTGTTGATACTGGTTTAAACTATTATTAAGTAACAATATCAATAGGTTGGCGTATGCTTATGCATTCTTTTGCGGCCTGTTCATTGTGTCTGCGGCCTGAAAAAAATAATTCAAAGCGATACAGCTGTTATCCGGGATGTGGGCCACGTCAGTAAAATACTCATCGCTTTTCCTTGCCCGTTAGTCGTTTGTGAAGTAAATTCTCAGGAGTTCGTCCTTCAAAACAACACAGACGAGGAATTGCCGATGGCAACCGATACCACTAGAAGAAAATTTCTGAAAGGCTCCGCCGTTGCGGCTACCGCTACCGCCGCTGGCACCATAACAGCCCCCATGATTGCCAGGGCGGCTCCCGTGACCCTGAAAATGCAAGCGGCCTGGGGTGGCGGTATCTTCCTCGAAAATGCCCAATCCTATGTTGATCGGGTAAACGCGATGGCCGGGGACGCCATGCAAATCGAATTGCTGGCCGTAGACTCCGTGGTTAAAACCGGTCAGATGCAGGATGCTGTGCATCGTGGTGTTCTCGACGCGGCGCACTATGTTCCGGCGTATTGGTACTCAAAATCTCCAGTTGCTTCGCTGTTCGGCACAGGCCCGTGTTTCGGCTGGTCAAGCCAGGAAGTACTTGGCTGGGTTTACTACGGAGGCGGTCAGGAGCTGTTCGACGAGTTAATGGCGAGTTTGAGATTGAACCTTGTCAGTTTTTTCAACAGCCCGATGCCGGCTCAGCCTATGGGTTGGTTCAACGAAGAAATTACCGATGCGGAGCAGATGAAAGGCCTGAAGTATCGAACCGTTGGTCTGGCTGCCGACGTTCTGCTAGAGATGGGTATGTCCGTTGTTCAGCTACCGGGTGGCGAAATACAGCCCGCAATGAAATCCGGATTGATTGATGCTGCAGAATTCAATAACCCGACCTCTGATCGCGATTTTGGTATGCAGGACGTGTCCAAGCACTACCATCTGGCCAGTTTCCATCAGTCTCAGGAATTCTTTGAGGTTACATTCAACAAGAAGAAATATGATTCGTTAGCTCCTGAACTGCAAGCGATCCTCAAGTACGCATCGGAAGCAGAAAATTCTAACTTCTACTGGCACAACACCCGCCGGTATGCCACTGATCTGAAAACACTGCAAGACGAGCAAGGCGTCAATGTTTATAGAACGCCGGACTCTGTTATGGCCGAGCAGCTCAAAGCATGGGATATCGTTGTAGATCGCATCTCTGGCGACGATGAATTCTTCGCGAAAGTCATAGCGTCACAAAGAGCGTACGCTGAGGAAGTCATGGGGTATTTGAACCTCAATCAGCCAGATTACAAGCTGGCGTATTCGCATTACTTTGGCTGATCGAATCGACACCTTCCGGGTTTGAGGAATTGCTTAAGCCCAGGGTGTTGTATATTCTCAACGGGAGCCAGTATCAGCGGCTCCCGTTGTTGTTTATGCCGGTGCAAATCTGCCTGCCGGGCATGGCTCCCGTTCAACATTACGGAATCTTCCAACTGTGACTAAGTTTATTTATTTCGTTGAAGGACTCAGTGTCTGGACGGGTCGGGCGTTTGGTTGGTGCATATTGATCCTGACGCTGTCTGTTACCTATGAAGTCTTTGTTCGCTATGTGCTGAACAGCCCGACGGTGTGGGCATTTGACATGATGGTGCAAATGTATGGTGCCCTGTTTCTTATGGCTGGCCCCTATGCATTGGCGCAGGATGGTCATGTCAGGGCTGATGTTGTTTATCGTCTGTTTCCTGTCCGCATGCAGGCGTCTCTGGACTTCCTGCTCTACTTGGTGTTCTTCTTTCCGGGTATGCTGGCGCTATTCTGGTATGGCGCGGAGATCGCTTCAGACTCCTGGCGTTACAAGGAAGTGAGTTGGAACAGTCCGGCTAGAATTCAAGTGTACTTTTTTAAGTCTTTGATCCCATTGGCAGGCGGCTTGTTGCTACTTCAGGGTGTTGCCGAGTTAATGCGCTGCCTGATTGCCATACGCCACGGTTACTGGCAGGAACGTCTTTCGGATGTGCACGAGACCGAAGATCTTCTTATGGATGAGCCACCGGTTGATACTGCCGCAAATACCATCCAGAAACCGATTTAGAGTTCACGCACGGCTTTTAAAGTATGAGGGGCAATACTGGTGCTCTCCAAGTATTTTTTCTCATATCACTACTCCTACACTTTGACGTTTAGATCGCCATGACAAATCCAGAAGTCGCCATTTTCATGCTGTGCCTGTTTATCGGGCTGGTGCTGCTGGGATTTCCCATTGCATTTACCTTGCTGGCCATGGGGGTCGGATTCGGTTACTACGCTTATTACAGCGAGGGATCAATCTCCAGTCTTGAGGATGTGTTCAGCAATCAGATTTTCTATCTGCTGAATCAGAATACCTATTCGGTTATGGAAAACGATACGCTGGTCGCCATACCACTCTTTCTTTTCATGGGTTATGTGGTTGAACGTGCCAATATCGTCAACCGTCTGTTCGCCTCGTTGCAAATGGCTGCCCGCAACTTGCCAGGTTCCATGGCGATTGCGGCGCTGCTTACTTGCGCGGTATTTTCAACGGCAAGCGGCATCGTAGGCGCGGTGGTCACATTGATGGGTCTGCTTGCCTATCCGGCTATGGCAGATGCCAACTACCGGAAAGACTTCGCTGCTGGTGTTATCTGTGCTGGTGGAACGCTGGGAATTCTCATTCCGCCATCGATTATGTTAATTGTTTACGCAGCTATCGCAGAGCTGTCACCGCTACGACTCTATGCCGCAGCGGTACTGCCAGGCATGTTGCTGGCGGGCCTTTACATTGTGTATGTCATCGTGCGGGTCTGGATTAATCCGGCGATAGCACCCAAACCTGATATGAGTAATGCGCCTTCACCCGGGAAAATCTGGCTTAACCTTCTTACCTCTTTCGTGCCGTTGACGGTGCTTATCATGCTGGTGCTCGGTTCGATTCTCGGTGGCCTGGCAACTCCGGCTGAGGCAGCTGCCATGGGGGCCATGGGTGGATTGGTTCTGGCAATCCTCTATCGATCATTGTCCTGGGTCAAGGTTAAAGAATCGGTTTACCTGACAGCAAAATCAACGGCTATGGTGTGCTGGTTGTTTGTAGGCTCGTGGACGTTTGCCTCAGTGTTCTCTTACCTTGGTGGTCATGACATCATTGAGCATTGGGTTCTTGCCATGGAGCTTAAGCCATGGCAGTTTCTCATCATGGCTCAGCTAATCATCTTTGTGTTGGGCTGGCCGTTGGAATGGTCGGAAATTCTGATTATCTTCGTACCTATTTTTCTACCTATGCTGGATACCTTCGGTATCAACCCGTACTTCTTTGCCATGCTGATTGCCTTGAATCTGCAAACCTCCTTTCTGACACCACCCATGGCGATGTCAGCTTATTATTTGAAAGGCGTGTTAAAAAAGAAGATAGAGCTCATGACGATTTTCAGGGGCATCATGCCGTATCTGGGTATCGTGATATTCACCATGTTTCTTATGTATATGTTCCCGGGTATCGCGCTCTGGTTGCCTGATGTTCTTTTTGGTGAATACATTCCATAGACCGGGCTGGCGTTATGGATACTGCAAGAGAGCTAATTGCCCGGATGAAAGATGGGCAATTAACATCGGTTGATTTGGTCAAACACTGCATCAGTGTCATAGACCAGACCGACGAGGACATCAAGGCCTGGGTGTATGTCGATCGTGAGGGAGCTTTGCTACAAGCGGAGGCGATGGATCTCAGGCGAAAGCAAGGCAAGGCGCTCGGTTCCTTACATGGCATCCCCGTTGGCCTTAAAGATATCGTTGATACGCGCACCATGCCTACGCAGAGAGGCAGCTCGATTTACGAGAACCGTCAAGCGGATGTTAATGCTGTCATCGTGGATAAATTGATGGAGCAAGGGGCCGTTATTCTGGGCAAGACTGTAACGACAGAGTTAGCCTGGATGAATGAAAGCCCGACTCGCAACCCGCATAATCTGGCGTATACACCCGGCGGCTCCAGCAGCGGTTCGGCTGCGGCGGTGGCTGCAGGTCAAGTACCGCTGGCTATTGGTACTCAAACGGGTGGCTCAGTCATCAGGCCTGCATCATTCAACGGTGTTTATGGTTGTAAGCCTTCGCGTGGCATCATCCCCAGGAGCGGTGTTATGCAGACCTCTCCCACGCTTGATCAAATCGGGGTGTTCGCCCGGGATGCAGGCGACATGGCAATCCTCATCGATGCTATCAAAGGCCACGATGCTAACGATTCCATGTCTTATCTGGCACCTCGCCCCGGTATGTTAACGGGCTATGATTCGGATGTGCCAGTAGAGCCGCATCTCGCCTGGATTGATATGCCTTACAAAGACCGCTACTCCAGCACGTTGAATGGTGCTATGGATGAGGTTCTGGAAGCATTGCTTGAAAGTAAGGCAACTGTCGATCGTATCGAAGCGCCACAATCTTTTGCTGCGTTAATAGAATGTCACAAGGTCATTTACGACTATGAAATTCTAAGATGCCTCAGTGATGAGTGGAGCACTCACAGAGATCAGCTTTCGGAGGTCGCCAAAGAGGGGCTGTCGCGTGCACAAACACTAACCGACGATCAGTATGCGGAAGCGCGGGAAGTATTGCAGGCGGCCAACTCATGGTTTGAGACGTTTTTTCATGACTACGACGCTGTTGTCACTCCTTCAGCCGTTGGCGTCGCGCCGACATTAGGCAATGGTACTGGTGACCCTATCACCTGTATTATCTGGACATTGTGTGGTCTTCCTTGTCTTTCCTTACCTTTGTTAAGTGGCGAGCATGACTTGCCAATGGGCCTGCAAGTTGTCGGTGGCTATGATAGCGACGAGCGTTTGTTCAGGACTACACGATGGCTGATACGTCAGCTAACGGGCAATACATCTTCTTGAGATACTACTATGCAGACTAAAAATTCAAAACTGACCAACGTCATTACCGGCTTAGTAGGAGTGTCGTTGTTTTTGATATTTATCATCGGTCTGGTTCACAGCGTTGCCACGGGCTTCGCCGGATTTGAGGGAGCGTTGCCGCTTATCCTGATATCCGCGTTTGTATTGTGTCTGGTTCTATATGACCTCTGGGATCAAGCCTTCAGGGCGCGTAATCAGAGCAGGCGCGATTGAGAGAACTTAGTCGTTAAGTTTAAACCCTGATATCCAGTTGTCTTCACGGTTATCCGGTCATCTCCGCAAAGGCGGAGATCCACTGCCGTCCATCTACAATACCCTTCCACCAGGCAATAGCTATCGGTATAGCTCTCAAGCAATGTGTACACAAGTGACATCAGCCACCATGTACACATTGTCCACAAGAATAACTCCGCTTACCTCAAGCAGCACCAATTCCCCTTAGCTTTCCAAAGTGCTCGTCCCAGCCTTTATCCAAGGCCATCAGTAATCCGAGTGCCGCATCACCAGCGGCCTCTCCAATACCTTCGTGGAGTAACGTAACTCGAGTTCCGCCAGCGGCATCTTCGAGTGTCCAATGCACGGTTGTCACGGCATCGCCCAGAGGCTTTATCTTAAAGGTATAACTGAGTTGTAAAGGTTTGATTGCCTTGAGTACATCACCCCAGCACATTCTGGTGCTTGTATCGTTCGCATCACCCAGCAAGGTATACGGTTTTCCTTCTTCCAGATTTTCGGTTGCCGGATGAAACCATTCACCCAGTTTGTTTTTATCGGTTAGGTAGTCCCAGACCGTCTCTTTAGGTGCGTCTATGAATATTGTTTTGTTTATTATGGTGGTGCTCATTGGTTTTTCTCGCTGGTTGATTGACGGGCATTGCTTTCGATAGTGTCTTTTAATGAACCCAAGGCTTTGTCCCAATACTGATCAAAGTAATTGAACCAGTCGGCTGTGGCTTTCAGCCCTGTGTGATTAAGACGATTAATACGTTCCTTGCCTCTGGGAACCACCGTGATCAAATTGCCTTCTTCCAGAATGGTCAAGTGTTTGCGCACTGCTGTCCGCGTCAAGTCGAATTTATCAACCACCTCAGAGATGGTCAGGTCTTCTCTCTTTAACTCCAAGAGAATTTGACGGCGAGTGGTGTCTCCCAAAGCGCGGAACGATGATTGAAGGTTCTGGTTCATGGATTTACGGCAAGCGTTTGTAGGTATAGTCGGAGGCGGGCATCATGCAAAAATACATAACACCAATAGGTGTTATAAGGTATGACACCATTTGGTGTTATGTCAAGGGTGGATTGGTGTTTTCCTAAAAGAAAAAATGCTGTATCAAGCATCAAGGTGAATTTTTGGAACACACTGTCTCGATGAATCGCATTAATTTCGATCAGCTGACGACATTTCTCTCCGTGGTGCGTCTTGGTGGTGTACGCAAGGCTGCTGCGGGATTAAATCTGACGCAGCCGGCTGTAACTGCACGCGTAAAAAATCTTGAGGATGCTTTGTGTTGCGAGTTGTTCGAGCGCACCGCGGGAGGTATGCGATTGACGAAGCGTGGAGAGCTTTTACTGGCCCACGCTGAGAAATTTGAATACCTCGCCGAACAGGTCGAACGTGACGTGGTCGATCCGGCGGGTATTGAAAGACGATTGCGACTGGGTGTGTCTGAAACCATTGCGCAGTGCTGGTTGCCAGATCTGGTGACCGCTTTACATGAACGCTACCCGAATCTTGAAATCGAGTTCAATGTCGACATATCGGTCAATCTTCGCGCCAGTCTCGTTAATCGTGAAATTGACCTGGGAATACTGCTGGGCCCGATATCGGATTACTCGGTTAATAATATCGAACTGCCGGGGTTTGAATTGGCCTGGTATGCAGCAGCGTCGCTTGGCGAGAATGCCATTAACGATTTGAGTCGATCACAACCGGTCATAACTTATGCACGTCATACGCGTCCGTATCGTGAAATCAAGGCGTTGCTGTTTGAGCATGTCGGGCCTGACGTGCCCATGTTTCCATCCTCGTCACTGTCAGCGTCATTTCGGCTGGTAGAAGCTAATCTGGGAGTGGCGGCCTTGCCTCGGGTTTTGGGTGATGCCTATGAGGCAGAGGGGAGGATTTGCGAATTTGATCCGGGCTGGGTTCCCGAGCCGTTGTCTTTCACAGCCTCGTTTCTGGGTGAGCCCAAAAGCCATCTTGTAGAGGTCGCTGCTCAGCTGGCCCGAGAGGTTGCGCTGCTCTATCGAGTCGGTAGTTCTTGAAGTGATAAAAATAATTTATCAATTACGAGCAAAATATTCGATTTGACCTGATGAGCTACCTCTGGGATGCTGAGAGACTGTCAATAAAACGCAATTGAAGTTATGTGTCGAGGACCGGGCTATAACGAACTGGCCAAACTGAGTGATGTCGTGCCGTTGCGTAAGGCGATTCGTAACCGTCAGTATTGCTCTCACACGGCTGGCCTGGGCAAAGGCAAGCTACAAGCCAATCTGGCCATCATGCCGGAAGCTTATGCGCTCGATTTCATGCGCTATTGCCAGCGCAATCCCAAACCCTGCCCGTTGACTGGCGTATCCGACACGGGTAACCCCAATCTGTATACCTTGGGTAGTGATATCGACATCAGGACTGATGTTCCAGCCTACAACGTCTATCGCGACGGTCAGCTTGTTCAATCGGTTACAGACATCTCTGATCTCTGGCAGGATGATTTTGTGGTTTTCGCGTTGGGCTGTTCTTTTACTTTTGAGCATGCCCTGCAACAGGCCGGTATTACCATGTGGCACATCGATCATAACCTCACAGTGCCCATGTATCGTTCAAATATAGACACTGTACCGGCCGGTCCATTTTCAGGAAAGATGGCGGTTTCAATGCGTGCAATACCAGAATCAAGAATTGATGAGGTCGCAGCAATATCGCATCGCTTCCCGTTAGCGCATGGTGCCCCCGTGTATTGGGGCGATCCCGCCGAGCTGGGTATCGTTGATCTGGCTAATCCGGACTGGGGGGATGCCGTGCCGGTTGAGCCAGGACAAATTCCCGTATTCTGGGCCTGCGGTGTGACGCCGCAGATCGCTCTGGAGGCGGCACAGTTGCCCGTATGCATTACTCACAAGCCGGGTCATATGCTTATTACCGATGTATCAGAGGACGCTGAAGTGCCTGTACTGACTTATGGCAGCCGCTGATTAATAATCGCCTCACAATCCACGAACCAACACTATCAACAATCAGGAGTTTTATAGTGAAATTTTCTCTGAGTATTCTTGCCGTATCAGCAGCGCTTGCCCTACCGGCAGCCGCTGAAGAGCTCTCTGTTGTGGGAAGCTGGTCCAGCCTTCCCTTGCATAACAAATATGAAGTACCGTTCTGGAGTGAGACCCTGCCTGCGGCCTCCGAGGGCAAACTTTCGGTTTCTCTCACCACCCATAACCAGATGAATCTCGGTCTTGCTGATGTTTACCGTCTATTGGGTGATGGCGTTTACGATGTGGCAATGACGGTCGCTGATTATGCCGTGGCAGATGCTCCTGAGCTTGAAGGTCTTGATGTACCTTTGCTCGCTCTGACCGCTGATGAAGCAAGAGCCATGGTCGATGCAGCACGACCCATGGTTATGGATATCTATCGAGATCGTTTCAACAGCCATTTACTAGCCATCGCTCCTTATCCGCCTCAAGTGGTTTTCTGCAATGCCGAGATCGCCAGCCTGAATGACCTGAAAGGTCTGAAGGTGCGAGCCTCTGGTCGTATGACGGCCAAGTTCCTCGAAGCACTGGGAGCTGAGGGGGTCAACGTCAGCTTTGCCGAAGTACCAGGCGCGTTGCAAAAAGGTGTCGTGGATTGTGCCGTAACCGGTGCCGGTTCCGGGTACAGCGCGGGTTGGTGGGAAGTATCCACACATCTTCTGCCCATACCATTGGGCGGTTGGGATAGCGTTGTTACCGCAATGAATCTGGATAAGTGGAATTCTCTCGATGCCGACACGCAGACGCTGATAACCGATCAAATTGCCAGTGGGTTTGAAGACCCGGCCTGGGCGAGCGCACAGGGTGCATTGGTTAATGATATCGCCTGTTTAACCGGCAATGGCGAATGCCCTTCGGGTGATTCACGCTCCATGACCCTGGTTGAGGTTTCGGATGCTGATTTCAGCAATGCGCGTGAAGTACTGGTGGGACAGGTATTGCCTGAGTGGGCAGAGCGTGCTGGCAGTCAATGGGCGGATCGCTGGAACTCTGACGTGGGTAGTGTTGTAGGTGTCACTATTCCCGTCAAGTAAGAAGCCATACGTATTCATATACGCATCAGGAAGTCGCAGATGTTATCCACACTACAATCAATAAACCGTCAGATAGCCGTGCTTATAGGTATTTTGCTGCTTGTTTGTGCCGGGGTTGTCGTGTTGGATATCGTCTTGCGTCAGGTGGGCCACTCTTTGGGTGGTACGGATGAAATCAGCGGCTATGTTATGGCCATAGCAACGTCGTGGGGCATGGGTTATACATTGCTCGAGTTAGGCCATGTTCGCATTGATCTTCTGCGTGGCCGGGTCGGTGCTCAAGGCAGGGCGCTGTTTGATTTGTTAGCTATGCTGGCACTGTCAGGCACGATTACGATCATTGCAGTTCGTTGCTGGCCGGTATTAGCGCGTTCACTGAAGAACGGTTCACGAGCCAATACACCGTTGGAAACTCCACTGGCACTAGTGCAGATTCCCTGGTTTGCGGGGTGGGTGTTCTTCGCAATTGTTGCCTGGCTGACATTTATTGCAGCCGTTATCATGATCATCAAGAAGGACTTTACCCGTGCAGAGTCGGCGATAGGATTCGTTGGCGAAGAGCGTGAACATACATGATAACGTTCCTGTCGGTTGCCTTACTGGGACTACTATGTCTGTCTATACCGGTTGGCATTGTCCTTTTTTTGCTGGCAGTGGGTGTGGATACGTTTTTCAGTCCGTTTCCACTCATCAAGGGCCTCGGTAATCTGGTCTGGTCCACATCTAACAACGCAACCCTGATTGCAATTCCTTTTTTCGTTCTCTTAGGCGAGATTCTTGTCCGTTCAGGTATTGCTACACGTACTTACAGCGCGCTGGATAAATGGGTCAGCTGGTTACCGGGTGGTTTGGTCCATGCAAACATTGCTACCGCCTGCATGTTTTCTGCGACATCCGGATCATCTGTAGCCACTGCGGCAACCGTTGCAACGGTTGCTATGCCGCAGGCGGAAAAACTGGGATATGATCCGCGCCTGTTTTCAGGTGCGATCGCTGCCGGTGGCACGTTAGGTATCATGATTCCACCGTCGATCAACCTGATTGTCTATGGATTTCTCACTCAGACGTCAATCCCAAGGCTTTTCCTGGCGGGACTGATACCCGGAATCACGCTGGCGCTGGGATTCATGCTGGTTACGCTAATTCTTTGTTCAGTAAGACCGTCGCTAGGGGGATCACGGCGAATGTTTGCAATGGTCGAGCGCATGAGCGCATTACTCCATCTGATTCCCATATTTTTGTTGTTTACCGTCATTATCGGCACCATATATAAGGGTTGGGCAACGCCTACAGAGGCTGCGGCAGTCGGTGTAGCAGGCGCGATAGCCATAGCGGCAGCATTCGGTTCTGTCAGTATAAAAATGTTTCGGGATGCCATGTTAGGCACAGTGAAAATCACATCCATGATCATGCTAGTCATCATTGGTGCGTCTTTTCTCAATTTTACACTCGCCTCAGCAGGGCTTGGAAATGAGTTGCAGAGCTTTCTGAATGGTCTTGGTTTGACGCCTCTGATGACCATGCTTGTCGTCGTCTGTATTTATCTTGTGCTGGGTTTCTTTATTGAAACCCTGTCATTGATGGTGGTTACCATTCCCATTATCGTGCCTTTGATTGTTGCTCAGGGTTTTGACCCCATCTGGTTTGGGATTCTGATGATTGTGCTGGTAGAGATGGCACTTATCACGCCACCTGTTGGATTAAATTTGTATGTTGTTCAGGGGGCACGCAAGACTGGCAACATGAGTGAAGTGATGTTGGGTGTAATTCCTTATGCTCTGACCATGTTGTTGATGGTGGCGGCACTTATTGCGTTCCCCCAGCTAGCGTTGTGGTTGCCGGATGCGTTGCAGTAGATGTGTGATTTAGACATCTGCGGCAGTACACCTTCAGATCATCGAACAGTGTGTTGCAATTGATTTGCGTTAGAGGGCCTTATATCCGGGTTCAATGCCCGTGCGGATACCCATTGAAGTCGGTACCGTGCCAATCGAGCTGTGTTGCTGGTTGTCCGTTGTACTATTGATGCCGGGGTGGGGTTTGAAAGTATCTGGTACACAGCGATGCTTGCGATGCACAACGCAACTATATCGGTCTGTGAGATTGTCTGCCCAAACAGAAAGTAGCTTTGCAATATGGTGGCGGGTGGTACCAGATAGGTTAGCGATGAAACACGTACTGCAGACATATGTCTTAAAAGAAATATCAGGAGAGCGTAGGATGCCAATGACACCGCAATTGCCAGCCACGCAATAGCTGTCCATTGAGTGACGGTGAATTGCCAATGCAGTTCACCACGTAAAGCTGCCATTGGAACAATGATCAGGGATGCGCCAAAAGTGTGTATTAGCAGTAAAAGGGTCAACGGGCGTGGAGGGTGGTTCGAGGATTTTGCTTTTACCTCTTGTCGACGGTTCAACACTATTCCCAGCGAAAGAGCAAGCATGGCGATGAAGGGTAAAGTGAGGGCTATCGGGGAAACCCCTGATTGATAGTAGCTATTCGACACAATAAGTACCACCGCCACTATGCCCAGTACCAGTCCTTTCAGGTGGCGGGTCTTGATGTATTCTCCGGTAACTGCGCCAGATATGGATGCTGTCGCTGAGGGTTGCAGTGCGTTTATAAACGCTATAACAGCCGCTGAAACACCTAGTTCGAATGCGCCGACACTTCCCAAAAGGTATAACGCATGACACAGAGCGCCTATCAGTAGATGAAACATCAACTCGCGTCGAGGAATTCTTTGCCACTGACGAAGGAGTGTCACGATAACCAGCAATAACAGAACGACGACCGCATAGCGTGCGCTCAATACGCTTAATGCACTAGAGCTTGTTATAGCGTAGTGAGATGCAGCCCAACCGGAACTCCATAACGAAACAAACAGCATGGTTAGCACCGTTAGTACGATCCGGTTCATGAACTTCTATCCTCGACATTCTGGTTTGAGTTGAACAACTTAGAATTCGAAGGCTAGTGATTGAAAAGCCTATGTGCTACACCCATTTGGGTAATTCCAGCTCAAGCTGTACCAATGGCTAGGCATGTTGAGTAGGTGCTGGGGAGCGCTCAGGGAGAAGTTTAGAGCCGGCTAACTCTAAGTATAAAGCTTGACGAGTAACGGGTAGAATGCGCTGAAAGCCTTTGGAGTCGCACTCATTACGTTATTTTCCTCGTCTTTCTCATCGCTTCCGGTTGTTGCACTTGCCAGCAAAATCGCCCTTGCATTGGTTGATGGCAACGTTATTCTTGGAGCACAACCGGGGGCCGGTAAAAGTACCGGTTTACCGTTAGCGTTGCTGCTAGAGGGAAAAATCAACGGCAGGATTATCATGCTTGAGCCACGCAGACTGGCAGCGCGTGCTGTGGCTGAACGTCTGGCGTCTCATTTAAATGAGAGGGTGGGGCAGCAAATAGGGCTGCGTATGCGTTCGGATACTCGCATCTCGAGCGCTACACGGCTGGAAGTTGTCACCGAGGGGGTGTTGACGAAAATTCTTCAGAATGATCCTACGCTGGAAGAGGTGGGGCTGGTTATCTTTGATGAATTCCATGAACGTAGTTTGCACGCAGATCTGGGCTTGGCTTTGTGTCTGGAGGTACAACAGGCGCTGCGCACGGATTTGCGATTGATGTTGATGTCAGCAACATTGGATGCTGAACATATTCATTCGGTGCTGGCCGATGCAACCGCTTTTAACTGTCCGGTTAAGCAACATGCTGTCGAGGTCAGATTTCTCGGTGAAAGCAATGATCAGCTACCTCAACGCATCGTAAGTGCTGTTACAGCAGCCATTGACCAGCATGTCGGGGATCTCCTTGTTTTTCTGCCGGGTGTGGCTGAAATCAAACGCAGCGCCAGATTGTTAGAGCAAAGGCTTGATTCGTCGACAACTAAATTGATGGAGCTACATAGTGGAATCGGCTCCGAGGAGCAGCGCCGTGCCACTGAACCATCAACGGGTGAAATCAGACGAGTTATCCTGGCCACCAGCCTTGCCGAGACCTCCCTTACCATTGTAGGTGTCACTGTTGTCATAGACTCGGGGCTAGAGCGACGCGGCCGCATGGATATCAGTACCGGTGCGCAATTACTTGAGACAGTATCAGCGAGCCAGGCCAGTGCGACACAGCGTGCTGGTCGTGCGGGCAGGACCGCACCTGGTGTCTGCTATCGACTCTGGAGTGAGGAGGGGCACTTTAGACGCTCTGCTAATTGGCAACCGGAAATTCTGCGCACCGATCTTTCATCCATGGTGTTGGAGTTAGGTCTCTGGGGGGCATCGGACATGCAAGAGTTGCCATGGTTGGAGGCCCCACCATTAGCAGGGCTAGCAAGAGCCGAAACGCTGCTTGCCAGTCTGGGTTTGTGGGAGGGCGGCCGTCTTAGTCCTTACGGACGAACAGTAGCGGAGTTGCCTTTGCATCCAAGGCTTGGGCATATGCTTGTATGGGCTGCCGAAAGAGGCGTTGCACAATTGGCCAGTGAGGTAGCCGTGTGGTTGGAAGAGCAAAGATCCATGCCGGGTGTCGTCGATATTGAAGTCATGGTGAAGTCCAGCCTGCAAGGTCAGCATAAACGCCGAGCACAGCAGCTAGTTGAACTTATCAGTTCGCATGTGCCGGTGAATGCACCAACTGAGCACCCGCCGTCGCTGGCAGTGATTTTGGCGCAGGCTTACCCGGACTGGATTGCGTTGCGGCGTCCAGGGGAGCCGGGCCGTTTTCTGCTGGCGTGTGGTGCTGGCGTCACTCTAAACGCCGAAGATCCACTTGTGCATCGTCAGTGGCTGGTAGTTGCACAACTGGGGGGGACGGGGAAACAGGCACGTGTATATAAAGCGTTGGCATTGGATATTGACGAGCTGCAATTGTACTCACCGGAATTTTTTATACCCTTTGACTATCTGGATTGGGATAAAGCACAACAAAGAGTTTTAGCTGAACATCGAGTGATGATCGGACGTCTGGTTGTCAGTGCCCGGCAAATGCAGCACATTAGCGATACTGATAAAGCCCAGGGATTGATTGCGGGTATTCGACAACAGGGTATTGAATGCCTGCCATGGACTGACGAGTGCCGGGAATGGCAAGCTCGGGTGCTGCGCATGAAGGAACTCAGTGTATCCACCGACGCAAATGAGTGGCCCGACGTGGCCGATGAAGCGCTTCTATCGTCAACTGATAGTTGGTTGCTGCCGTTCCTGTCAGGCATGGGATCTATGAGGATACTGCAGCAGTTGGATTTGCTGAAAGTACTGAAAACCTTACTGGACTATCGCCAGCAAGTTTTGCTTGATGAGTACCTTCCGCAGCGATTCACGGTACCCAGTGGTTCAAGCATTCGTCTCTCTTACGGCACACCGGGAAATCCGGTGCTTTCGGTGAAGCTGCAGGAAATGTTCGGATGCGCGGAAAATCCCTCTGTTGCCAATGGAAAAGTTGCGTTGAAGGTCGAGTTGCTATCACCTGCCCGTCGGCCGGTCCAGATCACCGAGGATCTTGCGAACTTCTGGACCAACAGTTATCCAGCTGTAAAAAAAGACATGGCTGGACGCTATCCGAAGCATTTCTGGCCCGACAATCCACTGATGGCGCAGGCGACTGCACGCGCAAAACCACGGAAATCGCGGTGACTCGGTCAAATTTGCATCTTGTCTTACATTCCGGAAGTCCAATTTTCCGGTAACTACTCAATGCGCGCCCTTAGCCGTTTACAATAGCGGGATGACACGAGGCTCGGATGTTGCCTGTAACGGCAAATATGCCCCTCATTCACTAACGGCTAGCAATCTTGGAGTTATAGCAGATGCCAGATAAGAAACAAAAAATCATCTACACCCTTACGGACGAAGCGCCGCAGCTGGCCACTGCGTCTCTTTTGCCGATCATTCGTACATTTGCATCCGCTGCAGGTATTGAGGTCGGGCTGAGTGACATTTCTGTGGCGGCGCGCATTCTTGCTGAATTCCCGGATTACCTTAGTGAGGAGCAACAGGTTTCGGACAATCTTGTCGAATTAGGTCGCCTTACGCAGGATCCCGACACAAACATCATCAAGTTGCCCAATATCAGCGCCTCTGTTCAGCAACTTAAGGCATGTATTACGGAATTGCAGGATAAGGGCTATGCCATTCCTGATTTTACTGATGATCCGAGAACTGATGAGGAAGTTGAGTTGCGGCGTCGTTACGGCAAAATCCTGGGTAGCGCTGTTAACCCTGTGTTACGGGAAGGTAATTCGGATCGACGTGCCCCGAAAGCGGTAAAGAACTTCGCACGTAAGCACCCACACTCAATGGGTGAATGGAAACAATGGTCACGTACACATGTCTCCCACATGCACAGTGGCGATTTCTATCATGGAGAGCAGTCCATGACCCTGGACAAGGCGTGCAAGGTCAAGATGGAGCTGGTTACAGACAGTGGAAATACGCAGGTGCTCAAACCAGAAATTCCACTGCTGGAGCATGAAGTTGTCGATTTGATGTTCATGAGTAAAGCGGCGCTGTGTGACTTCTATGAGCGTGAGATGGAAGACTGCCGCGAGTCCGGAATTCTCTTTTCATTGCATGTTAAGGCGACCATGATGAAGGTGTCCCACCCGATTGTTTTCGGGCATGCAGTAAGAATCTATTTCAAGGAGGCTTTTGAAAAGCACGGAGCCTACTTTGATGAACTCGGCATAAACGTGAACAACGGTATGGCCACGCTCTATGAAAAAATTGCTGAGTTGCCTGCTTCGAAGCGGGAAGAGATTGAACGTGATCTGCATGCCTGCCAGATTCATCGTCCGCGCCTGGCTATGGTTGATTCATCCAAAGGAATTACGAACTTTCATTCGCCCAGTGACGTCATTGTTGATGCTTCGATGCCAGCCATGATCCGGTCGGGTGGGCAGATGTGGGGTGGTGATGGAAAACTGTATGACTGCAAGGCAGTCATACCCGAGTCAACGTTTGCCCGCATCTACCAGGAAGTCATCAACTTCTGTAAATGGCACGGCAATTTTGACCCTGCCACCATGGGAACTGTGCCAAACGTAGGGCTGATGGCGCAAAAGGCAGAGGAGTACGGCTCTCACGATAAAACGTTCGAAGCCTCAGAAGCAGGAATAGCGCGTATTACCGATATCGATAGTGGAGAGGTATTACTGGAACGACGTGTGGAAGAAGGTGATATCTGGAGAATGTGCCAGACAAAGGATGCGCCTATACGTGACTGGGTCAAACTTGCCGTGCGCAGAGCACGCGAATCAGACACCCCGGTGGTCTTCTGGTTAGATCCTTATCGCCCCCATGAGAACGAATTAATCAAGAAAGTTGAGACCTATTTACAGGACCATGATACCAACGGCCTTAATATCCAGATCATGTCACAGGTCCGTGCCATGCGTTATACGCTGGAGCGTGTTGCTCGAGGTCTCGATACGATAAGTGCGACTGGAAACATCCTGCGCGACTATCTTACCGACCTGTTTCCTATTCTTGAGCTGGGCACCAGTGCGAAGATGCTATCGATCGTACCCTTGATGAAAGGTGGTGGTCTTTTTGAAACGGGCGCTGGTGGATCAGCTCCCAAGCATGTGCAACAGTTGATGGAAGAGAATCACCTTCGTTGGGATTCGCTGGGTGAGTTTCTCGCACTGGCAGTATCCATCGAAGAGATCGGCTTGAAGCATGACAACGAGAAAGCAAAAATTCTTGCTGGGACGCTTGATGCCGCCACGGGTCGATTGCTGGACAACGGCAAATCACCCTCGCGTAAAGTGGGGCAGCTGGACAACCGTGGAAGCCACTTTTACCTTTGCCTGTATTGGGCGGATGAACTTGCCAATCAATCTGATGATGCAGAACTCGCGGCGCATTTCAAGCCATTGTTCGAACAACTCAGCGAAAAAGAATCCCAGATCGTAGATGAATTAAATTCCGTTCAGGGGAAGGCTGTGGACATAGGCGGTTACTATTTTGCCGATTCAGCTGCTTGTGAAAAAGTTATGCGGCCTAGTGAGACGTTCAACAAGATTTTAAGTAGCGCAGGCTAACCAAAAAAAGACCCTCGGTGTGTGACCGAGGGTCGGCAGCCATCCCTGGCTTGGGTTTAGATATCCATCTCAGAGCATCCTGGCTCTTTTGCGTCTCGTTCCCTGAATCGCATGGCCTTCCTGGCCTTACCGGTTCCAATGACTGTAAAGTCGGTAAGCAAGCGCAATAGGTATTGTTTGACGTATTGCGTTTTGCCCGCATTGCCTACCACGATCTTCCCTGACCGCAAGTGCATTATGCTTGGCCGCTTGATTTGTGGATATCGGAAACGGATGGTTTTTCCGTAGGAAAATTCCGAAGAGCTCCAGAATATGATCTGGATCAGAGGAAAAGTGCGCAGTAACCGCCACGGGGTGTTGAAGATGCCTGCATTTTGCAACTTGTGTAACAAGCGCACTCTATAGTGTATTCCCAAACACAGCACACCATAACGGGCAGAAGTTAACGCTATCGTTGGGTGGCTGCAGAGCTACCTTTGCCTGGAGGCATGTATTTTTCGATATTGCACCGGAGTCATGTCCATAACACGGTGAAATGCCTGTCTGAAGGTATCAACAGAGTTAAAGCCACTATTGATAGCAATGATATCGATAGAATCCAACGAGGTCTCCAGATGCGTGCGGGCAATATCAACTCGAATCTTCTCCAGCCAGCGAGCAGGTGTGGTCCCGGTCCGTTGACGGAATACGCGCGCAAGATGGCGTTCACTAACCGACAAGCGTTGTGCGAGCATCTGGTTGCCTAGATTGCCTGCCGGATTTTCCGCCACTTCCATAAGCAGTTTTTCAAAGCGATCTGTCGGTGTTGAATGATTTGACTGACGTTCGCTGAACTGTGATTGTCCACCTGTTCTGTTGAGGTAGACGACCATACGCTGGCTGGTTTTTCGAGCAAGCTCGTATCCATGATCCTGTTCAACCATATGGAGTGCGAGATCGATACCAGAGGCCATACCTGCGGCGGTCGTGTATTTGCCACTTTTAACGAACAGTTCGTCCGAGACGACTTTTACATCAGGGTATTCACGTTGCAAGTCTGTCGCATGTGCCCAGTGCGTGGTCGCGCTGCGTTGATTCAGCAAACCAGTTTCAGCCAATGGAAAAGCGCCGGTACAAATTGATGCAACACGTTTTGCGTGTTTTGAAAGCCGTGCGATGTGTTCTATCAATCGTGGAGTATTGGTCGCTTTGCGAAATCCGTCGCCACCGGTAATAAGTAGGGTATGCGTGTTAGCGATTGCCGTTAGCTCAGCGTCGATACCCACGCGCATCCCGGACTCGGAGGTAACATAAGTGCGTTTGCCCAGCGTTGTCACCTGAATGTCATAAAGGGTTTTTCCAGCGCGTTGATTGGCGATGGTAAACACATCCCCCGGGCCGACTATGTCAAGAAACCCGAATTGTTCAAAAACCACAAATGTCATTAAACTTGGCATACAACAGTGTAGCGAAGGATGTTGTCCTAAATCCACCTAAATATGTCATTGCAGACAATCGTGTTTTTGTACAGACTAGGATCATGAAAATTTCAATAATGCTTTTCGAGCAAGCAGACCTGCTTGACTTTGGTGGACCGTATGAGGTCTTTCTTACCGCTTCACGGCTCGCCGCACGCGCTGGTGAGCCTGAGCCCTTCGAGGTTACAACCGTGTCGCTGGATGGTCAGGCAATAACGGCCTACGGAGGCATGCAGATCGTGCCGCAAGGATCACTACAGCAAGCTGGGCCGTGCGATGTATTGATTGTTCCGGGTGGCATTGACGTTGAGCGGTTTCTAGCAGACAAACTTTTGTTGAGTAGCATCGCAGGCATCGCGCAAGACACGGGGGCGATCATTGCCAGCGTTTGTACCGGTGCGTTCATTCTCGCTGAAGCCGGACTGCTTAGCACTATGGAATGGACAACACATTGGGAGGATATTGACGATCTGGCAGCTCTAGTGGGAGACGAAGGTGCTCATCGTAATGTTCATTGGGTGGACAACGGCAAGATCGTCACCGGAGCTGGCCTGTCCTCGGGAATCGCTATGTCGTTGCATCTTGTACAACGGTTTGCTTCTCTGGATCTGGCCGAGCGCACGGCAGTACAAATTGGCTACCCATGGAGCCCTGACCCTGCAATGAGTGCCAGTTGAGCCGGGCGTTATCATGTCTGCATTCGCCGGCTGAATTCCCGCGTATCCCGTACAATGAATGCCTGCTGTGTCATCGTCTATACGGTGTAGATAGAAGTATTCATTGAGCCTGATTATTGCTACGGTGTGAGCTGGAAATGAGAGGAAATCTTCTCTTTTCGTATATGCTGCGATACTACTGTCGATTGGTCCTCAACAAACTATGTCAAAGTCTCTTGCTTCTGGTAGAGCGCACCTTGCCATACCCGGTCCCTCTGTCATGCCAGATAGAGTGCTTCGTGCGATGCATTGTGCTGCTCCCAATATCTACGAAGGGGACTTACTGGACCTTACCGCCACCATCTATGAAGATCTGAATGTTCTCGCTGGCAACAGCGGAGACGCCATTATTTATATTGGGAATGGACACGCTGCCTGGGAGGCAAGTCTTGTCAATACGCTCAGTCGCGGTGATCGAATATTGGCACTGGTTACTGGTAGATTCGGGCAAGGTTGGGTTTCGATGGCTGAGGCCTTGGGTATCGATGTACAGATTCTGGACTTCGGGATGAGCCAGTCCGCCAGCCCCGATGACGTTGCATCAGCGTTACAAGCTGATACCGATCATCAGATAAAAGCGGTTATTACTGTTCAAACCGATACTGCCACATCGATAACGAACGATATCGCCAGTATTCGCCGTGCCATGAACCGTGCAGATCATCCGGCATTGTTAATGGTGGATTGCATTGCTTCATTTGCCTGCGAGCCGTTTCACATGAATGAGTGGGGCGTTGATGTCATGATGACGGCGAGTCAGAAAGGGCTTATGACGCCACCCGGTCTGGCGGTTATGTTTATTCGTGAAACCGTATGGCCTTATTATGAAAAAGCAGACCTTAAAACACCGTACTGGGATTGGTTGCCCCGAGTTAAGCCATCCTATTTCGCAGCACATTTTTGCGGTACGCCTCCGACACATCATTTGTACGGTTTACGAGAAGCGCTAGATATCTTGCTTGAAGAAGGTATGGAAAACGTCTGGTATCGTCATCAGGTTCAGGCCAGTGCTGTTTGGGCCGCGGTAGAGGCGTGGGGAGTTGAGGGAGACTTGCAGCTTAATGTACCGTTGAAGTCAGATAGATCTCTGGCGGTTACCAGCGTCAAGACTCGTGAAGGGCTAGCACCGCGATTGCGTGAATGGTGTGAGCAGGAAGCAGGTTTGACATTAGGTATCGGGTTTAATCTGGTTAATAGTGGAGAACCAACAACAAGCGTCTTCAGGATCGGTCACATGGGGCACTTGAACCCACATTCCTTGCTGGGTACTCTCGGGAGCATTGAAGCGGGTTTGAGCGCTCTGGATATAAAAGGCGCTGGACGGGGTGTTGAGGCCGCTATTCAAGTTATGGCATCCAACAAGGTGTAGTAGCGCTTGTGACAGTCGTGGTTAGAAATGCGCTGCTGTTTTTCGTTGCACTTCTCTCTATTGGTTTATCGGTTTATCATCTTGAGCAAGCACGTGCAGGTATCGAGACCAGCAATGTGTTTGTCGACAAGACACCGGCAACGCGTTATAAATTGCCTGATACTCATGGTCCTATGGTTATTGTGGCACATGGATTTGCTGGCTCACGACAACTTATGCAGGGGTTCTCGCTAACTTTGGCAAGAGCCGGTTATGACGTCATCGCATTTGACTTTGAGGGCCACGGTCGTAATCCGGTACCTATGTCTGGTGATGTGACAGCCATTGATGGCACGACACGATTGCTGGTAGAGGAAACCAGACGCGTCATCCTGGTGGCGAAAGAGCTGACCACCAATGATCAGGGTATCGCTTTGCTTGGTCATTCGATGGCTACTGATGTCATTATTCGCGCAGCAATTGACGACGCTTCTACGGGGGCTGATATCGCCACTATTGTCGGTATCTCTACATTTTCCAACGCCATTACCGAAACTGATCCCGCCAGCCTGCTTATTATCAACGGCCAGTGGGAAGCACGTTTGCGCGAACCTGCGCTCAAGCAACTTAAAATGCTCGACCCACTAGCTGTCGAAGGTGAGACGGCTGTAGCGGGTGATGTTATACGAAGAGTTGTGGTCGCCCCGTATGTGGAACATGTGAGTGTATTGTATAGCCATGAGGCATTGAAAGAGATACTGGTCTGGATGGATACGACGTATCAGCGAAGTAGCAATACCAGGATTGCCAGTTTGGGTGGCTGGATTTTACTGCTCCTAGCGGGTATCTTGCTTTTTTTCAAACCGCTGGCTAACTGCCTGCCTGAGATACCTTCAGCGCGAAATAATCTACCCGTTAAAACGTTCTGGCTGGCGATACTGATGCCGGCATGCATTACCCCATTGCTTGCGTTGGCACCGGCAGTTCAACTTCTACCGGTTCTGGTAGCTGATTATCTGATGATGCATTTGGCGCTATATGGTTTGATGCAATTATTGATCGTTAGATCGATGCTCTCTGGCGTGCGGGCCTCTGCTCTGGCGGCAGCCGCGGTGTTAGCGATCTGGGGCATAGTAGTCTTTGGTCTGGCACTCGATCGTTATGCTGCGAGCTTCTTGCCGACCGGTGGCAGACTCTCTGTGATTGCTGTCTTGTGTCTGGGTACGATTGTATTTATGGTGGCGGATAGTCTGGTAACAGGAGTTGGACGTGGACCGCTTTGGCGACGCCTCGTAGCGCGCTTTACTTTGCTTGCCTCATTAGGTATCGCCGCCGCGATAGATCCGGAACGACTGGTGTTTTTGCTGATTATTTTTCCCCTCTTGATTTTGTTTTATCTGGTTCATGGGTTAATGGGTAGATGGGTGGCTCAGCGCAGTGGTGCCTTGGCCGCAGGTGCAGGGTTGGGATTGTGCCTGGCATGGGCATTGGGCGTCAGTTTTCCGCTATTTGATGCCTGAAGACGTTGGGGGGTAGATGGTATCTGAATAGCTCTGTATTAGTGAACCAGCTTATAGTGAGATTGGTACAGACATGGTTTGACATTTCGCCCATGGTTTGTCGTATCGTGGTGGCGAAGAAAATTAGCCTTTATCTTAATTGACTGAGTGCAAATTTCAGGCATGTAAGATTTTATATCCGGATACGCCGGTTTGTGGATTGTAATTTTATGTTTATATCGAGTGGCAACGCGGAGCACTATCACTGGGGAGATAACTGTGACGGTTGGCATCTTGTAAAGACCCCCATGTTAAGTGTGATAAAGGAAAGAGTACCGAGCGGTTGTGGGGAAATACGTCATTATCATCAGAGCTCTGAGCAGTTCTTCTTTGTGCTGTCTGGCATCGCTTCGTTGGAGGTGGATGGTCAAATGAATCTACTTGAAGCTCAGCAAGGACTCCACATCCCTGCAGGTATTGAACATCAGCTTCGCAATGATCAGCAAAGCGACTTGATATTTCTAGTGACATCAGTACCACCGAGTCACGGTGATCGCATAACCACTGAGGATGTTATCTAAAGCAGTGAGCCAGGGGCGGCAATTTGTATTCGCCTGATACGCTTGAATGGCTGGCCGGCTATTGCGCAGAAGAGGCGTTACAAAGATCAGTGTGTT
Organism: Granulosicoccus sp.; assembly: GCA_045106855.1. Lineage (GTDB taxonomy): Bacteria > Pseudomonadota > Gammaproteobacteria > Granulosicoccales > Granulosicoccaceae > Granulosicoccus. The sequence goes on along the minus strand of JBGCFI010000004.1, from coordinate 81,156 downwards.
CCAGCCATGATGGAGGTTCGCCCGCCTGCGCAGCAGCCCGATCAATAAGGCCTTGAAAATGCGAGGTAGCGCAATCCATTTTTTAGTGACACTATAAAAATATTGACTTGTAACATGATCTGATGGATTATTTTAGTCATGCTAAAAAACAGTGGTGGGTTCAACGAGTCACGGCGACACATTTAATTGCCCGGTTGAAACCGCCGAAGCACGTTATGGTTTCAATGTGCTTGAAAAACGGCTTGATGACGTACCACAACATTCAGGTGTTCACCCGGGTGGGGCGGGTATCGCACTGCGTTATCAAATGCGTGAATCGGCAACATTGTCGGTGGGCTATTCACATGCCATCATTCCGGTATGGTCGCAGAAGGGTTGTGTGTCTGGGGGTATTAATTGGTTAACTATCGTGCAACGTGATGGGCAGCGAAAAACGTACTCTTTTACCAGTGGTTTTTCTTTAGATGTGGGAGATATTGTGGAGATTGTTACTGCCTACGGTGGTTCCACTATTGACAAACCGGATACCAGTGCGATGTAAAAATAGGATTCGGCAACAGTACAAAAAAAATTGTTTTTGAAGTTTGCATGCTGACTTTTAATTGTATGTTGCTGTCGTATTTTTCAGATTTATGCTTACATTACTAACCTAGGGTAATTAAAGCGTTGCGATTTTCGATGGCTCTTATCACGCTCATAGCAGTCAGCGCAGAGGAACGTGGATTGCCAGGAAGAGCATTACCCTCGATTTGAATAGTAAAACGACCGAATGTGCCGATGGCTTCGACCTCATGGCGATTGGAAGTTGATATTGGATCCGCCACCAGTTCAACTCGGGTTTTGTCAAAACCCAGGCCGGCGAGTGCTACGGACGCTGCAACATTGGCATTCTTCGGATAGGTTTGGGCTGCCTGCCTTGCGCTACCTTCGAAATGTGTTACCGGTTCGCTGAGGGCATCAAGGTTGACGACGTTTTCTGCCGGTGATCCCTTCCAGCCTTTGGGTGGTTTTATTCCGCGATAACAAACGCTTTCAAGTTCGCTGGTTTTGGCAGCAGCCAGCAAGTCGATCCCACCGATAGCGCCAGATAATATCTGTAGCTGTGAGCTACCATCGCTTGCTGCCTGTTCCAGTTCTTGAGCAACGGTCGGGTCTGACAGTACACCGCTAGAGATGCAGAAAACTGTTTTACCTTTCCTCAGAAGGGCAGGCACATGGCTGCTTACCGCCGTATGTCCAGCACATTCAATGACCAGATCAATGTCGGGAGAGACTTGCGATGCATCATGGATGCATGTGATATTGTCAGCTAAAGCCGCTTTTGCCTGCTGTTGCCGGCCTTCGCGACAAAGCACAGCGGTGACTTTACTATGTGTGCAGTGCTGTAATGAAGTAAATACATATTGCCCAATAGCACCGTAACCAATCAGAAGTATCTGGCTCATGATCGTGTCATTGCTATATTCATCATCAGGCTAGCGGGGTGCGAAATTCGTATGTTGCATGATAACCAGGTTTCAGTTCAAGTTTATGAGAACTTTCCCTCCCGAGAGAATCGTTTGTCTCACTGAAGAAACGGTCGAAACGCTCTATCTGTTAGGTCAGCAGGATCGTATTGTTGGTGTTTCCGGCTTCGCCGTGCGGCCCGCTGGTGTCAGACGTGAAAAGCCCAGAGTATCGGCATTCACATCGGCCGATATTCCGAAAATCATGGCGCTCAAGCCTGATGTTGTATTGACGTTCTCCGACCTTCAGGCTGATATTGTCGCGGCCTTGCTTAGAGAGGGTATGACCGTTATTGGTTATAACCAGCGTGACATTGCAGGTGTTATGGCAATGATCAGGCAGCTGGGAGCGCTGGTGGGGTGTGCTGAACAAGCCGATTCGCTTGCCAGTAGTTACGAATTGCGTTTACAGCAGATCCGCCAAAGCGTACAAGGTCGACGACGGCCCAAAGTGTACTTTGAAGAGTGGGATGATCCCATGATTTCGGGTATTCACTGGGTGTCAGAACTGATAGAGATTGCCGGTGGCGTTGATGTGTTCTCTACGCTTGCCAGTGAATCAAAGGCGAAAGATCGTATCGTTCAGTCAGCCGATGTCATCGCTGCCATGCCGGATATTATTATTGCCTCGTGGTGTGGTAAGAAGGTTCGTCCGGAAAAAATAATGACGCGCTCTGGTTGGCATATTATTCCTGCGGTGGCGAACGAACGAATCGTCGAAATTAAATCACCGTTGATTCTGCAACCGGGTCCTGCTGCGCTATCGGATGGACTGGATGCTATTATTTCTGCATTGAATCGGTGTTGAGATTCCTCTTATTGCTATCTGTTAAAGACCATCGTTAGCTTGAAAATGACCCTCGGCACAATACCGAGGGTCGGACGCCATCCCTGGCAAAATTGACCACAGTACAAGAGTTCCGTCTCTTTCCGGTTCTTGCTTGAACCGGCTAGCCTCTTGGCTTGCTGAGTCAATTAACAACAGGAGTATTGAAACCCACTTGTGGCGGTCTGGGGCATGACTTTCACAAGTTGCTCTGTTGTGTACTGTGCTCTTCCCTGAGCACGAGTGCAGTATGCGTTCGCCAGGCTCTGTCGCCTATCGGAATTCCCTGCAACTTATGTAGGAAAATTCTGGTGTCGCCAGAATGTAGAGCCAATAGACATGGGTTTCGTGTGCGATTTGGCATTCACCCATGTGTGGAGTAATTTTTTAGAGCATATTAGAAGTCAGCTAACGATAAGCGCATCAATTTCTCCCCACGTTGGCAAAACTTAACGGAATAGAGCGCAGCTAAAAGGTATATAACCAACGACCCGTTTAAAGGCGTGGAACAGGCTACCGTGTCACGATCCGTACACGGTACGACGGTGGGAGAGGCTTTGACACTCAGCATATTACGCTTTTACGAGCCCTCGTTCAGATGTCGGTTTTCTGTTGCCTTGTCTCAACTGTGTGCACCAGTCCGTGACCGTAGTGTTCTTATACAGCCTTCCAAGAGCGTCTTCTGATTGGTACGCGTAACCCGTTGGGAAGATTGCAGGCCGAGTGACTCGCAGTATCGACAATCCGCTGCACATGTGCATGTGCAACCCTGTGAGCGCGATGTACCTGCATGCCGATATCGCCACGATCATTGACGAGCTCTTTCAAATTTCCGAGCACGGTTGTTCGTCCAGCAACGATCCAGACATTCAGATAGCTGGCGGTGGCAATGACATCGATACCAACAACACCAGATAGGCTTGTCAGAAAACGTTTGCTATTCGCAGGCGTCGGGCACGCGATCAGTGCCCATATTCTGATACTACCCATCAGCCACTTATGCCTGCGGTCTTTGCCAATCGTGTCATGAATAAACCGGTCGTGCAATGGCAGCTGCACCCGCTGGGAATACGACCAATAATCTGGTTTCCCTGTAAAACTCATCGTAAGGAGTAATTTGCCATGATACTCAACAAAAATTTTCGTCAGTGTGCCGTACCCATACTAGGCGGAATAACTCTGCTGCACTCAATGGCAGCGCAATCGGCTGGAGAAGGGTGGTCAGCGGTTCCTTATGCTGGCTTCAGTCTGCTAGGAGACAAGTCACCCACTATCGTTGGGGCTAATGAAATCGACGATGGATCTCCGGATGCCGCGGTAGACGCCGGCTTCACTGCCGGGTTGAGTCTGCGATATGAGTATACCGATTCGCCGTGGGCATCTGAAATTGGTTGGGAGTATCGTTCGAACGACGCCGAGACCACGACAGCGGATGGTGTCGTGTTACCTGATGGCAACTATGCGCCTAACATCTTTTCCTTAAACGAGCGCTACTCACTAACGCAGGGCGATCGCGTGACGCCTTGGTTCGGTGGTGGTCTGACCTGGGTACAAGAGCTCGATCTGGATAGTGAGAACACTGACGGTGAACGGTTATTTTCTGATTAGGGTTCTGTGGGTTTTCAATTGATGGCAGGAGTTGACTATAAGCTGTCTGATCGATTCTATCTGACGAGTGAGCTTCGCTATGGAAGTCACACAGGTATTGACCTTAAAGAGGAAGGTGGCGTTGGTCGAATTAGCGATATCAACTACCAACCCGTTACCTTCGCTCTGGGTGTAGGTGTCAGATTCTGATTTTATACTCATTGATAACCTTATGACTGTAGTAACTGCTATACGTGATAGTGGATAGGCAACTGCTAACGGTTTGCCCGAGTATTGAGCTGGTAGGCTATGAGTTTTCAAAGATGTTCGCGTTCGGGCTGAGCTAACGCCTCTAACCTGACTGTTATGGAATTCGGCCAAAAAAAGCCGGTTAAGTGCTTGGGGCTGCCACATGTATAGCTAGAATACTAGTGCCGGGTCTTTCCAGCTACGTTGGGAGTGATACTATTTCCTGATTGGAATGGAGATCGGCCCGGCAATTCAGCATTGGTGCAAACGCTTAAATGCTGTTTTTTCGTTGATAGGACATCAAACTTGTGTTTATTCGAAATAGAGGTTGCCCATGCTTTTGGTTTTTGGTGGTTTACCCGCAAGTGGAAAGAGCACCCTATCGAAATGTGTTGCTCGCAAGCTGCAAGCGGTCTATGTGCGGGTAGACAGTATTGAACAGGCTCTCAGGGATGAAGGCTTTAACCGGGTGTATGGCGAAGGATACGCAGTTGCCTATCAACTTGCTGCTGACAATCTGTTGTTTGGGTCCACCGTTGTCGCGGATTCGGTTAATTCCATTAGTATGACACGTAACGCGTGGCGCTTTGTTGGAGAGTCTATTGGTGTCCCGGTGATTGAAATTGAGATCATGTGTTCAGACAAAGCAGAGCACAGGCAGAGGGTAGAAACGCGAGTGGATCGCATTGCCGGCCTTATCCAACCTACGTGGGATGAAGTGATTGCCAGAGACTATGAGCCCTGGGAGGAGGCGTGTATCGTGATTGATACTGCTGGTGAGGAACCGGATGCAAGTTGTGAGAAGACGTTGGCCTTGATTGAATCGATATTAACGACTTTATAGTGTAACGACTGCTCGCTGGGGAATCGTCCGGGCCAATGGGAATTGCAATGTCGCGCCTGATTTGCTAATACATTTTATATAGCAGCACTTTCTACGCTACCGATGTCGTTGGAGTGTGATGCTCCCAGATACGCATCGGCTAATACATTATTGTTTCTGATTACAGCACTTGTGCCTTCGGCCACTATCCTGCCTTGCTCCAAAACGTACGCTCTGTCAGCTATATCCAATGCCATCTGTGCCATCTGATCTACCAGAAGAATAGTGACACCCTCATCACGTAGTTTGGCAAGGATAAGGTACAGCTCGCTGATCATGGACGGCGACAGACCCAATGAAGGCTCATCCAGCAACAGGACTGCCGGCTTTCCCATTAACCCCCTGGCAATTGCCAGCATTTGTTGTTCACCGCCGCTGAGAAATCCTGCCTGGCTGGTCAAGCGGTTCCTGAGACGGGGAAAACGAGCTATCAGCTGTACTATTTCATTAGAATCGATAACATCAGTCCGCTTGTAGGCGCCCAGCCGAATATTTTGTAGTACTGTCAGTTCAGGGAATACCTGTCGACCTTCCGGTACGAGAATAAGGCCTTTGCTAACGATTTGGTGTGGCGCAAAGTGATGTATTGCCTCATCGGCCAGACTGATGGAACCTGACTCAGAGTGTATGAGCCCACTCAATGCCGACATCAATGTCGATTTACCTGCGCCGTTTGCACCTAGAATTGCCACAAGCTCGCCTTTGTAGACTTCCAGATTTACTTGCTTGAGGACCGATGCTGCCCCATACCCCGCCGTGAGCTGCTTTGTAGCAAGCAGCGGCTGCGATGAAGGTTTATACAACTCTGATCGTCCAGGCGCTGAAAAGCCTTCGCTGCCCAGATAAGCTGCAATGACACCTTCATCTTTCCTGATCTTGTCCGGGCTGCCAGTTGCGATGGCTTTTCCACCATCAAGTACTACTACTTCGTCAGAGATATCCATTACCAATGTCATATCGTGCTCAACGAGCACCACGGCGATGCCAATATCCGAGATCATCTTTATCGTCTTAGACAGTTCGTTCTTGTCCGTTCGCATCAGTCCTGCAGCCGGTTCATCCAACAAGATAACACTGGGTGCAGTTGCCAGTGCACGGGCTATTTCGACAAATCGCCTGTCGACATGCGCCAGGTTGCCAGCGAGTAAATCCGGTTCACCTGTGTACCCCGAAAAACGCAACAGGGCGATGACCAGTGCGGTCTGCTCTGGTGTATCAAGTCGTGCAAATGGATTTCCTAATCGACCATTCTGCAAACCTGACAGAACGTTCTCCAATACACTCATTTTCTCATACAAGCGTGTGGTCTGGTAGGTACGTGCGATACCTGCGCGGCTTGCTTCAAAGGCGGCTTTTGACGCAATATCAACATCGTTGATCATTACCGAACCTGTGTCTGGTTTATAAAAGCCACTGACAATATTCAGTAAGGTTGTCTTACCGGCGCCGTTAGGCCCGATAATACTTAGCACTTTGCCGGGGGAGGCTTTGAAGCTAACGTGTTTGACAGCCTTGACACCACCAAATGATATGCTTAAACCGCTCGTTGCCAGAGCTTGTGGCATAACCGATAGTTTTAGCCAGGCGGTAGCGGTTGAAATTGCTGGCTCTTCGAAATGTCTTTGCCCTTTTGGTATTAGGTGGGACAATAAGCCGGTGATACCGCTGGGAGCAATCAACAGTACAGCAAGCATCAAACCACCAAAAAACAATAGTCGATATTGTGCAAGGCCTGATAAAAATTCTGGCAACATGACGGTGACAATTGCGCCAAACAATGGGCCCAGTGTTGTTGCTATGCCTCCCAGGATAACCGAAAAAAGAAATAGAATTGATTGTGAAAATGGGAAATTGCTAGGTGCAATGAACATGATCAAGGGGGTGTAAATAGCGCCTGCCAAACCGGTTAGTAATGCAGAAACTCCAAACGCTATCGTCTTGATCCTGTCAGGTTGGTAGCCCAAAGATGCTGACGCTATCTCCGCATCACGTACTCCTTTCATTGCCAGTCCCCATCCGCTCTTTTCAAGATGGAAGTAGGCGAGTAATGCCAGAAAAGCAATACCACTTGCCAGTATGGCCAAAGATTGATCGTTGAACTCGTAAAATCCGAGTGAAATTGATGGAAACCCGGACAAGCCGTTTTGTCCACCGGTCAGTGAACGCCATTCAACCAGTGTATGTTCGATAACAAAAGCGAATGCAATGGTGACCATCGCAAGGAACGCGCCTTTGACTCGTACGGCAGGCACGGCAAAAACAAGTCCTAAAAAACCAGATAGAACAGCAGAGCAAAAAAGGGCAAGGAAAAAATTCACACCCTGTAACATCAAGAGCGCACAACTATACGAACCGATAGCATAAAAAGCAATATGACCAAATGATATCAATCCTGTAAGGCCGTAAAGAATGTTCAGACCCACACCCACAAGCGTGCTGAGTGAGACAAGTGTAAAGATGAAATGCGTGTAGCCATTGCTGGCGGTTAATATGCCTGCTAGAACGACTAAAAAAAGTGCACATAGAACAAATGGCATTACCACGCGGGAACTAGCAATATTCATTGATCAGACCTTGTAGATCGAAGGTTGTCCAAACAATCCGTTGGGCTTGATCATCAGAATGAGAATAAGTGAACCGAATACTGAGATAGCCGTAAATGAAGATCCGAAGTAAGTAGTAGTGAAGGCTTCAACAACACCATAGATTAGTCCGGCGACCATGATCCCGGACGCCGACGTCATCCCCCCTAAAATGGCAACAGCAAACGCTTTCAGTCCAAACAACATGCCCATCTCCGAATGTACCGAGGCTAACGGTGCGATAAGCAGCCCCGCAAGTCCTGCTAGCATGCCCGATAGGACAAAGGCAGATGTAATCATCCATTGAGTATTGATCCCCATCAATGCAGCAGCATTTCTGTTCTGTACAACAGCAAGCAACGCTGTACCGTGCTTTGTATATCGAAAAACAAGATGTAGTAGTATTGCCGTTGCAAGCGTTATGACGGGTATGACAATCTGCAAGGGATATAAGCCAACGCCGAATACATCAATCGTGTCGTTTACTAACGACGATGGAAATGTTCTTGGCTCATTACCGAAAGTGAACAAAACAGTATTGTCGAGGAGTATTCCACCAGCAACCGTGGCCATCAGCCATCCTTCATTAGCGCGCGAGGCAAAAGGCCTGACGAAAAAACGTTCAACCAATGCGCCGAAAAGACCGCACAGTACGATTGCAACAGGGTATGCAATCCAATGGAAATCGCCAGTTTTCAGAAACAGCATGTACCCGCTGACGGCCCCCAGCATCACGACACTTCCCTGTGCGAAATTGACGGTTCCAGATACCGAATAGGTTATTTGAAAACCCAAGGCAATCAATCCGTAGATGCTACCGAGCGCTACCCCGGTAACCAGGGCCATGATGAGGAGTGTCATGGAATGTGTCAGTAATCAAGAGGTAGAATTTCGCCATTCACAAAATTGGTGAAAATGTAATCCTCAGGCCCTAGTGCATCCTGATTGTCGAGTGAAAACGGATCTGTATAAGTCTTGATAAGACCCTCTATGTCTTTAATTTCGTACATCGCCTGTCGTATTGCAGGTCCATCAGTAGAGCCAGCTTTCTCGATAGCCGCACTCAGCAGCAGCATTGCATCATAGGCATTGGCAATACCGACAGCAGGTGTTACGTCGGCAATTGTCTTTATCTCGGGGAAAGTCTGCTGTAGCGCTGTAAAAACCTGCTTACCCCTTTCATCCATGTCTCCTGTAAAACTGTAAGTTTGAATAAAGTGAACCTTTTCACCGCTTGGGCCTGCTAACTCGGTAAAGCGACCACCAGCAGGTCCCCAATGCGATGCGATCGGTACATCCCAACCCATGCGATCCAGTGATTTAACTACCTGGGCTGAAGGCGCGACGTTGGCAACAAGGAATAAGGAATCGGCTCCAGCATTTTTTAGCCGCGTTAACTGCGGTGTGACATCAATATCGGTGGATTCAAATTTCTCGATGCCGGCGTGTTCCATGTTCCGCTTGGCAAGCGCTTTGGTCAAGCCACGTTCATTGGATTCTCCCCAGGGATTATTGATCAGAATCATGCCTGGTTTCTTGGCTCCGAAACGGCTTATCAAATATTCGGTGATCGCTTCATCAACGTATTCGTCAACGGCTGAAACACGAAATACGTAGTTTTCTTCAGCACCATTAAAAGTAATACCGGTGCCGGCGGCCCAAGGCCCTACAAACGGCACGTTCATCTGATTAACAAACGGCACGATGGCGAAGGACACTGGTGTATCGAGACCGCCAATCAAAGCTGCGACTTGCTCGCGTTGTACTAATTCTCTGGCGGCAGTGAGTCCCTTGCCTGGATTACTTTCATCATCGCGGCTGATTAATTCGATCGGTTTTCCCAGGACACCACCATCAGCATTTATTTCGTTGATGGCGATAGTAAGTCCTCGAGTAATGGCCTCTCCCGATTTTGCAGATTGCCCGCTAAGCGCTGCCACTAACCCGATCTTGATAGTGTCTTGCGCGTGAACTGCTGAATTCATGCATAAAACACTCAGGAGCAGTGCGCAATACAGATAAATTTTTCTGTAAATACTTCTTCGATGATATGGCATGCAAGTTTTCTCTTTTATATGTGACTGGTGTCCAAGGCGCAATTGGTATGCCACTATTTCTTTGCCTTTCTTATCAACAAGTTAGCGTGTTCAATAAATATATTGCGAAAATTCCGGCTCGTGAATAGCGCGTGCTCAGCGGTTATTGCTCGATAGAGGTGCAACATAAGAAGTACGCAACGGGCTACAAATCGTTACCATGGAGCACCTTTTGAATGCACAGGAGCTATGCATGTCAGATCAGGATTCAGCATTCTCAACCTTATCCGAAGAAGCACAGATTGTTCGCCAGTACCTGGAAGCATCCATGAAGCCAGATCCTGATTTGGCTGCCACTTTCGTAACTGACGATGTCGTCATTACCTTCACTGGTGGAAACGTCTTCAATCATCCCAGTGGACCAACATCAATTAATAAAAATCGATATAGTTGGGTAAAGAAAAAGCTGGGGCGCTTCGATGTGTGCCATACCGACGATGGTATCGTGGTCTATAGCATTGGAACATTATACGGCGAGTGGCCGGATGGCGAATCGTTTGAAGGTAATCGCTATATTGATCGATTTTTTATCAGGCAAGGAAAAATCGCTACCATGGATGTCTGGAACGATAGCGCTGAAAGGCTCTTGATAAAAAACAGTCTGGCAGTGTAGGTAAGCACAGGTAAATGACTACACTATTCAATACCGTCCATCACAATAGATACGCACATTCAAACATCGTCGATCGACCTACGTTTGACTGGCCAGGTAATGCCCGGTTAGCCGTTTATCTGGGAGTTAATCTGGAGTGCTTCTCATTTGGCTCAGGACTGGGTGCACAACTGTGTCCGGGGGGAAGCCCGGATATACTCAATCACGGTTGGCGTGACTACGGTAACCGGGTAGGTGTCTGGCGTATGCTGGACTTATTTGATCGTCTGGAGCTTCCCTGTACCGTACTTGCCAACAGTTTGATGTATCACGAAGCACCGGGTGTCATAGAGGCGTTCAGGGTGCGTGGTGACGATATCATAGCGCACGGCCGGACCAATGCCGAACGTCAGGATACGCTGTCAGAAGACGTTGAACGCGTGTTGATCAAAGAATCAACCGACACTATGGTGAAACACGAAGGAAAGCACCCTCGAGGTTGGTTGGGTCCGTGGATTGCCGAAAGCCGGATTACACCAGACTTACTCGAAGAGGCAGGCTACGACTATGTTCTGGACTGGAGTCACGATGACCAACCCACATGGCTGAAAACGCGCGGTGGAAAACTACTCTCAGTGCCTTATCCACAAGAACTTAACGATATCCCGCAGATTGTTGGTCGTAAACTGGAATCTCCTGCGTTTCGTGACATGATCATGGATGCTTTCGACGTCATGCTGGAAGAATCAACACGGCATCCTCTTGTCATGGGCATCGCACTTCACCCGTACATCATGGGATATCCCCATCGGCTCAAATCTCTTGAGCAAGCTCTCAGGTACATCCTGCAACACTTTGACGAACGCGTATGGATAAGCACTGCCAGCGCTATCAATGAGCATTATCGAAGGCTTGATGAGGTTTAGAACCTGACTATCTTTAGGGGGCCACCATGATAGCTTGTGATGTCAGTAAGACTATCTGTTAAATGCTGTGAGCGATTTAACAGATAGTCTATGACTTCTTGCCAGGTAATTGCTAGCTGGCCGTCTTCCAGAAAGCGTTTGCCTTACCTCGGGTAAAGACATAGATCGCTCCCAGTAGCACCAGCAAAGCTGGAACTCCGGCTGGAATAGGTGGGAAGGTGACGTGGTAGTAAACAGCACCTGCCATGATAACGAGTATGCCGCCGGCCGCCAGCGAAGACAAACGCGGCAACCAGATACCAATAGCTCCAGCGATTTCAGCAACGCCGATAAACGTTCCGAACCAGCTGGGCAAGCCCAGATCAACGAATGACTGCAAGGCCATCTCCTGACCACTGAGTTTCATTACACCGCCCATCAGCAGAATCGCCGAAACAAAGACGTAGGGTACATATGCCAGGTATTTCTTCATAATCCCTCTCCAGGGTTGACTGACTTCAAGACTGCAACTTTGCAGTCGCAGATTAGATTCACAGACAGGTAATTTCTCAGGTGTAGTAAAGCCGTAACTGTCTTCAATAGCGCTAACGAGTCCAGATCCAGGTGGATTGACACGCTTGTGCTCCGTTTACATCAGAGTTCGAAATTGCCTCGATCCTTGTCCCAAGGCCAGCTCTCTCCAACAAACGAACTGAAATAGATGGTTAATGCGTTCACACTTTCTACATTTTCGATGCATTGCCTATGGATCAGAACAATATCTACTTCCGGACAATAAATCATTAGGCGTTTTTTTGATGGTATGTTTACTCTGAGTAAACGATCAAGTCGCGACAGAACCGTTAGAGGTTGCTGTTTAACGTAGGTTTACGTTTATCCGGTAATAGCTGAACAGGGATGTCAGGGCGGTCGTATCCCGGTCCGGGTCGACAAAAATTCTCTGTGTGCTGGCGATGGACTCTGGAAACTTGTTGGTTATACCTCCTAAGGGCAAGGTCGATCCCTTACCGGAAGTGTGGTTTCGTGCGGTTGGCATCCCCGTTTTTCGAGAGTGCGACCTGAAACGATCAGAAGTCAGTCTGGCGTTGATAAATATTACCGCCACGACTGACCCCTGATCTTACTACGCTCTATTATCTAGAACTTTGTACACGCATTGCCGAATGTCGGTACGCTTATGCAGGCCTGCGGCACTGGATTGAAGGCAATGGTTCCCTTAAGCAGTGAGGCTCCACCGGCGTTCGCTTGTACTGTTCCACTGATACCCTTCAAGCTGAGTGTCAGCGTGATATCACCGGATACACTGGCATTTATAAACGGAACGTCGCGGAACGGTAAGCGTGCCAGTTCCAAAGCCTGTAGTGCTGTTTCTTTGGCAACAATTAGTGCCGCCACTTTTGGATCAAGGTCGATGGGTGTCACGTCAATTGCTTGCTCTATTCCCTTTAAAACACTCTTTGCCGTATTGAGTGCTATGTTGGCAACCGCTAAACTGCCTTTTAACGCCCCAATAGTGGCGTATCGACGGGCAATGTCTGCGCTTCTCCAAGACTTTTCGGCAGCATAACTGGCGTAACGGCTGGCTCTTTGATGCCATTTCGCCTGTTTGTACCAACGGTACTTTGAAGAAATTCTGGATTTGTGGCTGTTTATTGCCCTGTATTCCGCGGCTATACGCGAATTAAGACTGTTAACCGCCGACTGTGCCACGCTGACCTTGCTTCGTGCATCCGCCAGTGCCCTCTGATCACGCTCACGATTGGCTGCAACCTCAGCGCGTGCAGCGTTTATCTGATTATCCAGTGTGCGAACAGCTTCCTGAGCCGCAACAAGGGTGTCGTTAGCGTCTTGCATGCTGGCTGTGATACTTGCCAGGTCTAGAACAATTGAACCCGTTCCACCTAGCATAGGGCCCGCTGAATCAATTCGGCCGTGCATGGCAATGCGTGTTAGAGGTGTGACAAATGCACCGTTGACTGACATGCCGCGCGAACTGATTTCAAGCGATACGTCTTCCAGAGCAACACCGAATACATTCATGTTTCCAGTAATTTCCAGCGACAAATCATCAGGATTATTCCAGGATAAGGATGCATAGACTGATACATCGCTGTCCAGTTGAATGTCAGGTGAAATCTGCATGCGCGTCGAACCGGATATTTCTACACCGTGCGCGTCAATGATCATGCGTGAACGGCTTAATGCCAGGCTATCCAGATTTACGCCGATCAGTTGCCCCAGCGTGTCGGCTCCCATGTTCATTTCGCCTTCGATCATCAGAAACGTGTTCTGCAGATCATTGCCAACGTAACCTTCAACGCGTGACTTGTTTGTCGGCATGATTGGAAGGATGCCTTTCAGGAATTCAAAATCAGGCGCCATCTCTCCGCTGACAAAGACTTTCTGAGCCGCGTCGGTAAATGTCACCGCGGCACTGGCATTACCTAGTTCAATGTCAAAGTCAAAGATATCCGGTAAACCGGGTATGCCTAGTGATACGGAGCCGTTACCGCCCTGTGCCAGACCGTGAGCACCCATGTAAGTGACGACATCTCCATTAATCGCGACAACCGGCGACAGTGGAATTTCACCTCTTAAGAAGATTTGTCCGGAGAATGAAGATACATCTGCAGGCATACTACCGGTATCTGCTGCGTCATAAGGAATCCAGCCGTTTGCCGAGAATCCAATTGCGTCAATAGGTGTGCTGGAATCCGGATCTTTGTCGTCTTTATTTGAATCATCGCCATTGTCTTTATCCGGATTCTGTTTTTTATCCAGGTTCTCGAACTGACTACCCTCAAGCACCAGTGGATCATTGGCGACATTCTGTTGTACAAAGTCACCTGATTCGTTGCGCTCATAGTAGATAATTGAGTCTGTCAGAAAGTTCTGTTCCGCCATGACACCGGTTTTGGTATCAAGCGTAAATGTCATGACAACCTTTTCCTCTTTTTCATCCTTGATTTCATAGACGACCAGACCGTTGTCGTCGGCTGGCTTGCGTTTAAGTTTGTTTAGATCGATGCCACCATCCTTTGAATAAGCAAGATAGAAATACGGATCAAACAGGTCCAATATAGCCGTCGCTTTCAGTGACCCCGGAATAGTGAAATCAATTTCATTCAACAACTCAAGCTGTTCGTCCATATTAAGGCTGAACTTGACACCCGCATCCAGATGAAACAGCAGATAGGGTTTGTTCTGCGCTCGCTTGGTTCCGTTCTGAGCCTGCGCTGTGTTAAGTGGTAGAGGCTCGCCAACCAACTCTTCAACGGTGGCTGACTGCGCAAGACCTAGCACGGCTCTGGGAATCGTTTCGAAATTCGCATCCTTAAGCAGTGGCATTTGATCCAGTGGCACCTCCGTTTCGCCATACAGTTCTGGAGCGGAACCAAGTCTGGCCGTCAGCGATGTGTTGTTTAGCGGAATACTGAATGCCGGTGTAACGACAGTAACCGTGCCGGTGAGCTGAAACTCATTGCTGCTAATTTCGATTGTATTGGACAGAGTGGACTCAAGAGTCAGACCCGGTAACAGTTGTAGCTGACAACTGGCAGACGGCAGACTCGATTCACATTCGAAGTCTGCCGCGTGAGCGTGAGAATTAAATAGGGTCGTACTAGCCAAAAGTGTAGCTCCAAGCATAAGCAATCGCTGGGTACTTGGTTTTTTCCGGTCGGTATACATTCGTTCAGATTCAGTTATCTGACTCAAATTGCGATATCGCAGTTGTGTATTCATTGCTTTGAAATCCTTTTAGGTTAGTGAGTTGCGTCCATTAAGGACCCATCCAGTATTCGATAGCGGGGTGTTTTTTATGTGTGTCTGTTAACTGGTTTATTGGTGAATATTCACTATCTAAATCGGTGAATGCGTGTAGCGAAGGTGATTGAAGGCACGCAAGATGACTTGTGTAGAGTGCGTATCGGGTGTGCTGCAACCATCTTCGGGTGCAAGATGCAACGGTGTTAAGGCTGAGGATGCTGAACAGCTTCTAACAGCTTCTAACAGCATTGCCATCAGCTAGCGACTCACAACGCATGTTTGGAAACAGCTAAGAATACGGTCAAATTGGCTGGTTGCGAGTGGAGCAGCTATCGCTGGCTGATCAACCAGCCCCGTGCCGGTATTGATAATTTCGTACTATTCGCCCACACTCAAGTCCATGATTCATACTCTGGCGGTGTCCAATTATCGATCCCTTCTTCGGCTGGTTTTACCACTAGATCAGCTGACAATCATCACTGGCGCTAACGGCAGTGGTAAATCCAATCTGTATCGAGCACTGCGCCTGTTGGCCGATACAGCGCAAGGAGGCGTTATTCCGTCGTTAGCACAAGAAGGCGGACTTGAATCTACACTGTGGGCCGGTCCCGAGAAAATCTCTAAAAAGATGCGGTCCGGTGAAGTGCCCGTGCAAGGTGGACCAAGGACAAAAACCGTCAAGCTGCGATTGGGATTCAATAGTAATGACTTCGGCTATGCCATCGATCTGGGGTTGCCTGCACCGACTTCCTCCGCTTTCCATCTTGACCCGGAAATCAAACGTGAAGTCATCTGGTCCGGACCTCACTATCGAACGGCTAGTTGTCTGGTGGATCGGAAGGGCCCACTTATTAAGGTACGCAACGGGCGAACATTCAAGATCGTGACAGAACACATTCCGCTCTACGAGAGCATGTTTGGACACCTGGCAGATCCTGTCAACACACCCGAGATTTATCACTTGCGTGAGTACATCAGGGACTGGCGATTTTATGATCAATTCCGAACCGACCGAGACGCACCGGCCAGGCAACCTCAGCTAGGCACTCGCACACCAGTACTTTCGCACGATGGTGCCGATGTTGCCGCCGCCATCCAGACCATAAGAGAAATCGGTGAGACGCGCATGCTTGATGAAGCTGTGGACGACGCCTTTCCCGGTGCCATGCTCGGTGTCACCTGTAGTGACGATAGCCGATTCCGAGTGCAGTTTACTCAGCCAGGTCTTTTACGCACTCTCGATGCTAGTGAGCTATCTGACGGGACTCTGCGATATCTTTTGTGGATTGCAGCTTTACTTACACCCAGGCCACCTTCTTTAATGGTTCTTAACGAACCAGAGACCAGTTTGCATCCTGACTTACTACCGGCGCTTGCAAGGTTGATAGTGCGGGCGTCCGAGAGAAGTCAAATCTGGATTGTCTCTCATGCTCAACGTCTGATTAACGCTCTGGAAGAAAGTGCAGACTACCATTCCATAGAATTACAGAAGGATATGGGCCAGACATTGATCAGAGGTCAACGGGATCTGGATGAGCCTTCCTGGCATTGGCCGACTAAAAATTAGTCTGCGAATGCGAACCATCAGTTTTTTTGAGCATACCAGACAAGCCAGTGAATGGAAATTTCGAGGCATGATGAATAGACGGCTGCAATAAGTGAGTACACCAGGGTAGTCGGCGTAAGGACAATCAACCACCGATACACAGAGCGTTTCTGTGAGCGGGCAGGAGAGGGCAATGACATCAAAGCATGATAATTCGGGCAAAACGGCAACGAATTTCGATGCGTCGGTTCTTGGAAAGCATGATGAGCGAGGCAACTGGGCTCCACACAAACGGTTGGAGTGTGCACCGGTATTTATTTGGCCGGTTCAACCTGCCGCATTTTTGCATTGGCTATTCAAACGATATATTTTTTCGTTCAACCTGATTTACGCAGCAGTTGCCACTGCATTCCTTTTGTTGCTAAGCCCCTCTGCTGAAACCACGCAAACATTGAGCCCGGGCTGGATTGTTTATCTGTGGATGAGAAATGCCATTGCTGTCGTGGTTTTTTTCGGTGCATGGCATCTTCGGCTTTACACGACCCGGCATCAAGGCACGGATTTTAAATACAACCCTCAGTGGCCAAAAACGGATAGCTCAGTCTTCCTTTTTCGCAAGCAGAATGTTGACAATATTATATGGGCACTGGCTAGCGGCGTGACTATCTGGACCGCGTTTGAGGTGCTCATGTTGTGGGCTCATGCTAACGGGATAGTGACTCCACTTATTTTCAGCGAAAATCCGATAAGTTTCATGTTGCTGATGCTTTGTGTTCCGGCTTTCAGGGACCTGCACTTTTATTGTACCCATCGCCTGCTACATATCCCCTTCCTGTACAAGCATGTGCATAAACTGCATCACTACAACGTCAATCCAGGTCCCTGGTCTGGTTTGGCAATGCATCCACTCGAACACTTGCTGTATTTTTCTGGAGTGCTTATACACTTTGTCATTCCTGCGCATCCCATCCATATTCTGTTTCAGTTGGTGCATGCTGGTCTTTCGCCGGCCGCTGGCCATTCAGGTTTTGACAAGATTCTGTTGGACGAACTGGGCAACGAAAAGGCTATTGATACACACGCTTACACGCATTACCTTCATCACAAGCATTTTGAATGTAACTATGCCAACGGCATAATCCCAATGGATAAATGGTTCGGCACATTCCATGATGGTTCACCCGAAGCCCATGTTGTGATGCAACAACGAAGAAAAAAAATGTCTGTGGGTTTGGGTAATGGATAGGGAGTCATTCAGTATGACTCCAACGAAGTGGGGGTGGTTTACTACGGGTAATACTGTTTATAACCAAACCCACAAAATCATAGGTACTGCTACGGTGATGATAACCAGATCCAGCGGTAAGCCCACGCGCCAGTAATCACCAAATCGATATCCGCCGGGCCCCATGACCAAGGTATTGGACTGATGTCCGATGGGTGTCAGGTAGGGCGATGCTGCGCCAACGGCAACCGCCATGAGAAACGGGTCAGGGGGGAGTCCAAGCCGGGTTGCCAGGCTGAGTGCTATGGGTGCCATGAGCACCGCTGTTGGTGTGTTGTGAACCAGATCTGATAGCAACATGGACACGGCTATTACAAGCGCTAGCAAACTCCACAAAGGTAGATCGTCGGCCACCTGAACAATGCCTTGCGCGATTACTTCAGTTGCCCCAGTGCTTTGCAGAGCTTCACCGAGCGGAATGAGAAAGCCCAGTAGAACGATGACGGGCCATTCGATGCTGCGGTAGGCAACACGCAGCGATATCATTTTCATTAAAACCAGAATGCCAACGACTGTTGCGAACGCGATCTGCACCTCGACCCAGCCCATGGCTGCAGCGAAAATTCCCAGCGCAAAGGTACCGGGAATGAGAAGGACGCCTCTGCGAGGGTTGATTGCGAGACCACGATCTTTCAGTGCCAGACATCCAAGGCTTTGACACAATTCTTCGAGTGAGTGGGTTTCACCTTGTAATAGTAATAGATCACCGGTTTTAAATTTAATGTGCTTTAGTCTTGTGCGGGCTGCGTGTCCATCACGAGCCACTGCCAGCAAATTCACGCCAAAGCGTTGATGCATCGCCAACCCCCGCATCGACAATCCTTCAACAGCAGAATTTGGCATGACCACCGCTTCTATGACTCGCACGTCAGGTGATTTCAGCCAGTCCGGATCAATCTGCTCAGCGCCAGCTTCGATCAAACCGGTATTTTCAAACAGCGGTTGCAGCGTCTCGCTGTGACCTTCAAGAATCAGCAAATCGCCGGATCGCAAGGATTCAATAGCTGGCGGCGCCAGTCTGCGTCTATCATCACGAATGATTACCATGACGGCTAGTTCGTTGTCACCCATGATTTCCAGGTCGCGAACTGTTTTTCCAACCAGAGCTGACTCCGGTGGTATGCGTACCTCGGTTATATAACGGGCAATATGAAATTGCTCCTCATTGTCCGGATCCTGCTTTGAGCTGCGGTTGGGAATAAGACGCCAACCCAGAGTCACCAGATAGAGAATACCGAAAAGTGCGACTACGAGTCCGACAGGTGTGAAGTCAAACATGCTAAACGCTTCGCCAACATTGTTAGCGCGAAATGTTGCAATGATGATATTGGGCGGAGTCCCTACCAGGGTTACAAGACCGCCGAGCAAGCTGGCGTACGACAAAGGCATCAGGAGTTGTGAGGCAGGGCGTTTTGCCTTCTGCGCATCACGAAGCGTGACTGGCAGCATGAGTGCCAGAGCACCGATGTTGTTCATGAATGCGGACAGAAAAGCGGTGACGCTTGTGTTAGCGGCCACCTGTTTAGTGAGTGAGCCACGTGCATAGGCAAGGTATTTGAGAAAAAGCTCCACCACGCCACATGACTGAAGTGCCTGGCTTATTACCAGTACACAGGCAACGGTAATCACCGCAGGGTGTGAAAAGCCCTCAAACGCGTGCTCTACAGGCACAATGCCAGTATAAACAGCACTGATGAGAGCAATGCCTGCAACCACGTCGTAACGCCAATGGTCCCATATAAACAGGATCATCGTGATTGCCAGAATACAAAAAATTGTAATTTGGTCAATAGACAAGTGCAAGCTGCTCCGAAGGGTTCACCTGGTGAGTCAAGGGTACCTGATCACGCTCAATAACGCTCTTGACGATCTGGACGAAGATTAAATACTCACCAACCGGTTTAGGAGCGGCCGAATTTGCGAAAGGCCGCCTGAGTGTTACGTAGTGACGTGCTTTCGCAGAATGCCTTCAAGGAGTATAGTCAACTCCGCATAAGCGCTGACTGCCAACGTCCCGGCCCGGGCGGCGTGTGCATCCATGAAGATCCATAACTGTCGCCTGCCACTGACGACAGATATTCCTTGAACGTGCCCCGGTGCAGAATAAAAATGAGTAGTCAGGAAAGTCACGTAGCAGGAATTCTGTGGATGCTGCTCACTATGTGCTTGTTCGTTGCCATGGACACCGTAGTGAAATTTCTGGTTCAGGATTTTTCACCCTTTCAGATTGTCTGGGCAAGATTTTTTTTCCATATGGCGTGGCTGCTTTTGTTTCTTCGTGAAAAGTTTTTAGTATCCCTTACCTCCGGTGCCCTGAAATTGCAGCTGTTACGTTCTGCGTTTCTGGTTCTCACCACATCCCTGTTCTTTTCCGGTTTACGCACCACTGAGCTTTCGACTGCAACAGCCATCATGTTCCTGTCTCCCATTTTCGTTACCGTCCTCGCCGTTCCGGTGCTTGGTGAGAGTGTGGGAATAAGAAGAATAACCGGCGTGTTAATCGGTTTTCTCGGGGCCTTGATTATCGTCCACCCTCAATCCGGTGTATCAGGAGCAGGCTTAGACGTGGGCGATGCATCTGTATCAGGCTGGATACCTGAGCTGGGTCATATTCTGCTCATTTGTGCGGCTGCCAGCAATGCCTTGTATCAGATAATGACTCGTAAGCTACGCACGGTAGACAGCCCAACCACGACGTTGCTGTATTCAGGGGTGGTTGGAGTTCTGGTCATGTCGGCATACGCACCGACCGTCTGGATTGCTCCGGATTCGTCTCAGTGGGGGTTGATGGCTGTTGTCGGGTTTCTGGGCTGCACCAGTCACTTTTGCCTGATAAGGGCGTTTAAAAATGCCCCTGCTTCGCTGGTGGTACCGTTCAGCTATAGTTCATTGCTTTGGGCAACGTTGTTTGGATTTGCAGTGTTTGGCGCGCTACCGGATCGGTGGACACTGGCAGGCGCGACGTTGATCATTGCCAGTGGTTTATACATTTTTTATCGGGAAAGCCAGTTGACAAAATAAGTATCGAAATATCTAACTTGCGTTAATGATCGGTACCAGTACTTTCTCAAGATGATGATGCTCCTCCTCTGATCCGACGCCCACTCGGATGAAACGATTC
Source organism: Granulosicoccus sp. (assembly GCA_045106855.1). Taxonomy (GTDB): domain Bacteria; phylum Pseudomonadota; class Gammaproteobacteria; order Granulosicoccales; family Granulosicoccaceae; genus Granulosicoccus. The sequence goes on along the minus strand of JBGCFI010000004.1, from coordinate 60,190 downwards.
TGCGGCGATACCATAGGCTTTCTCATAAATACGCCGCGGTTTGCCAGAGACTCGATAACAGCGCTGGCCGTTTCATGGTTGCGCATATCGACAGCGACAAAGTTAGTTGACGATGGCAGGTATTTTAAAGATAACGAATCGGCCAAGTCATAGATTCGCTGCCGCCCGAGCTGTACAAGTTCAGTGACTCTGGGAATAAACGCTGAGTCTCTCACTGATGCGGCGGCGGCAATTTGTGCAATCCGATTGACTCCAAAGTGGTTTCTGATGCGGTTGAAGCCCGCAATGATATCTGCATGTGCAATGACATAGCCTATTCGCATACCCGCCATACCATAAGCTTTAGAAAATGTTCTGAAACGGATCAGTCTTGTATTGTTTGCATCAATGGGCAGCGATGGCATAGTGTCCATAAACTCAAGATAAGCCTCATCAAGCATTAACAGACAGTCTTCCGGAAGTTCGGCAAGCATGTTTTGAATGTCGCCAGGGTGAAGGCAAGTGCCCATGGGATTGTCGGGATTTGCCAGATAGACCAGCCTTGCACGATGTGTGTGTGCGGCATCTACCAATGCCACAGTGTCTTCGTGGTGATTTTTGTACGGTACGCTGTGTATGTTTGCACCGTAACCATTTGCGTGATAATTCACTGTCGGATAGGCCCCCAGAGAGCTGACCATGGTTACCCCCGGCTCCACAAACATGCGCACCGTTAAGCCAAGCAATGAATCTATGCCTGCATCGACACACAGGTTTTCGATTGGAACGTTGTGTTTCTCAGCAAGTAACGTGCGTAGCTCGTGGTTTTCCGGGTCTGCATACCAACTGCAATCTGTTGTTCCGGCGGCCTGACGTATAGCATCACTTGCATGGGGGCTAATACCAAACGCACTTTCATTTGCCCCGAGTCTGGCGATGAAGGATCGTTGGTGCTTTCGTTCCAGGGTCTCAGGACCGACGAATGGAATGGTGTCCGGTAGTGACTGAACAATGGAGGAGAACGGTATGGACATAAGGGTGACTGTTGGTTGTGCGAATCTGGACTAGAGCTGAATGCGCAGCCCATCGAAGCCCGGTTCTACGCCTTCAGGGAGCGCCTGATTGATAGTTTCATAATCCAGATCGCCGTGCATGTTAGTGAGAATCGCTCTTTCCGGTTTAACCATGGTGATGAACTCGAGACTTTCCTCAAGATTCATATGTGATGGGTGCGAGTTGTAACGCAATGCATCGACAATGAGTATTTCTACATCCTGGAGCAATTGAAGTGCGTCCGGATGACTTATGCGTTTCATATCCGGAAGGTAGACAGCGTTTCCGATGCGTACACCAAGCGCATTGATATCCCCATGTTCTGCGATCAGTGTGTTCAGTGTCACGCTGCCACCGGGACCCTCAATAGAGAAAGACTCATGGGGCGTGACGGTATGCTCTGTGCAGAACGCGGGATAGCTAGACCCTTTCGCTTGATGAAAGCAGTACCCGAACGCGGCCATGACCTGCACCCTAGTAGGTTCGTCAAGCCAGACGTCTATAGGCCTGCGCAGGTTTATGGCCATTTGTCGTAGATCATCCAGTCCGAAAATATGATCTGCGTGCGAATGGGTTAGAAGCACGCCTTCGATCGATTTAACGTCTGCTGTTAGTAGTTGCTCGCGTAGATCAGCCCCGGCGTCGATGACGACGGTCGTTTTGCCAGTGCTGTCACCGTGTTGAATCTGCTCTTTTTCGATAAGCATAGAACAACGTCTGCGCCGGTTCCGCGGTTCTTCGGGATCACAACTGCCCCATTCGTTGCCTACGCGTGGCACACCGCCGGAAGATCCAGTGCCCATCAGGGTAAGTGTTAGTGATTCGTGCATGCTGAGGCTAGATGTCAGGCTGAATAAAATGAAAGGTGTTTGTTAAGGGTACTACGTTGCCACATAGAGGCATTTTAATGTCCAGTGGCATAACACATTCTACTCTTACCTTACCTTGCAGGTTTTCGGGATCTTCAAATGAATGGAGGAATCGGCTCAGGAGCTGAGTTACTATCCCTCAGCAGGGCGACAGGTTCGGTGGGTTTTGTGGGAAAGGCGTGGTCGTCATCGCGCTTCCGCTTGTACCGACAGGAAAACGAACTCAGGAGTCAGAACACGAGTGACACCATGGGTCAACTCTGTATCGACACTTAGGTTGTCGCCTTCCTCGAGTAGAAGCTCCTGGCGGCCGTAGTGAAAGTACGCAGACCCTTTAATCACATGAATCATTAGAACACCATGTCCGATATAGCTCGGCGGCTCGGATTTCTGCGGAGTTATCGTCACCAGGTGAGCTTCGAAGTTAAGATCGCGTCGGCGGTGTGCTGCCAGATTGATGTAGTGATGCCGATGTTCTCCCTTTAGTCGGGTGGAGACGATGCCGCCTCCTTTCTTGACATGAGTGAAATCAGTCCGATCGGACACTATATCGCGAAAAAGGCTGGTTAAAGGAACATCCAGCGCGCGACTTAGTGCACTCATTGTGGCTATGGAAGGGGATACCTGACCACTCTCAATGCGGCTTATCATGGCTGCCGATATGTCTGAGATTTCTGCAAGTTGCCTGGCTGACAGGGAACGGTTTTCACGCAAATCGCGAAGGGCGCTGCCTATCTGGTGGTCAGAACTATCGGTATCGGTCACTTTGTCCTGCTGTGTCATAGAGGTGGGAGTCGTTGTCGGATGCTTTTCATCATCGGGAATCAGGTAAATCGTGGATTGTTACGTTCAAAGTTCCCGGGAAGCCTTGTGGTACCTGAAAAGTGGCTGCATGACGTTAATTGCAGTATATGCATAATATTAACTGACATTCAACGCACACGATCCAGGCAAGAGAGTTTTCTGTAGGGTGGTTGGAGTGCAGTCTTTGCTTGATAGCTTGTGCTGACTTGAGTTTTCGTTCCTGGCAGTGTTGAGCTTGAGCAGCATGTTATTGTTGCGCTATGGTGAATGACGCAGCATCGGTTATTGAGGCGACAGGCCTGGATAAATTTTATGGAAAGTTCCAGGCGCTCAAAAATATCAACCTGTCGGTTAGACAGGGTGAGCGGGTCGTTGTCTGTGGACCGTCCGGGTCGGGAAAATCCACTCTGATTCGCTGTTTTAACGCTCTGGAATCACATGATGCCGGGCGTCTGGTCGTTGATGGGATCGAAATCTATAAAGGCTCTAAACACATACGTAAACTTCGGCAGGAAGTCGGAATGGTGTTTCAGCAATTCAATTTGTTTCCCCACCTTACCGTGCTTGAGAACCTGACTATCGGGCCAATACGCGTACGCAAGGTCAGCAAGGTGGAGGCGGAACGCAATGCACGCAAATACCTGGAACGGGTATATATTCCTGAACAAGCTGATAAATATCCAAGTCAGTTGTCAGGAGGACAGCAACAGCGGGTAGCTATTGCAAGATCTCTTTGTATGGAAACGCGGGTAATGCTTTTCGATGAGCCTACCTCTGCCCTGGATCCAGAGATGATAAACGAGGTGCTGGATGTCATGATAAATCTGGCTGACACAGGCATGACGATGGTATGTGTCACCCATGAGATGGGCTTTGCGCGTAAGGTTGCCGACACGATGGTCTTTATGGATCAGGGTGAGATTGTGGAGTCCGCCACACCGGAAAAATTCTTCACGCAACCTGAAACTGAGCGTTGCAAGTCGTTTCTGCAGCAAATTCTCAGTCACTGACAGTGAATGAGGTGACAGCACAGTACGCAATACCCAAGCCGCCCGTCATGTCGCGAGTTTTGCAATCCGCGACAGTGTCGGTTTGCGTCTACCTTGTCGTGATCGGTTTCATTGGCTATTCAGCTTACAGTGGAGCTCAGGCAATGGGCTATAACTGGCAATGGTATCGTGTGCCAAAGTACTTCTATACGCTCACTGACGATGGCTTCAAGTGGGGTGAAATCAGTCTCGGGCTGGTCAAGTCGCTTGAGCTGTCAATCCTGGCATTTTTGTTTGCGGTGATTCTGGGTCTTTTCGTCGCATTGTTGAGATTGTCCAGTCTGGTTGTCGGCAAGGGCATGGCGATGGTATTCCTGGAGCTTGTGCGCAACATGCCGCTGCTGGTTCTTCTGTATCTGTTTTACTATGTGCTGGGACCTATTTTTGAGCTAGACCGATACTGGGCCAGTATTCTGTGTCTGGCGGTATACCATGGTGCAATGGTGTCCGAAATTTTCAGGGCCGGGATTAACGCGGTTCCGGCAGGACAGTGGGAAGGTGCTCGTTCCATCGGTATGTCCCAGGCGCAAATCTATCGCTACATCGTACTTCCTCAGTCCATTCGTTTCATGTTGCCACCGCTGACAGGTGAGGCCGTCAACATGATCAAGAGCTCAGCAATCGTTAGTGTGATTGCTGTTGCTGAGTTAACGACGATCGGGCGCAACATTATTTCTGACACTTACATGAGTTTTGAGATCTGGTTTACCATCGCTGCGGTATACCTTATCGTTACCCTCATTCTGTCCGTTGGCGTCTCGTTAGTGGAACGCAGGTACGCAGTTGGAACGTGACGCGCAACAAAGCTCAGTGGAGCATCGGAAATTATTTTTTATGTTTTTTCAGTACACACTAAATATTCAACCCAAAAGAAAAGGACTACATCTATGAATAAAATCTTGCGCATGAGCGGCGTGGCGTTGCTATTAACGATATTGGCCGCATTCACAACGCCGGTCCTAGCACAACAAGCTAGCCAACAATTGTCTTCTGATAGTGTTATTGAAACCATAAAGAAGCGTGGGGCAATCAAGATCGGATTGTCTATTTTCAAGCCATGGTCTATGCGTGATAAAAATGGTGAGCTGATAGGATTCGAGCTGGATGTCGGTAAAAAGCTCGCCGAGGATATGGGCGTTGAGGCTGAATTCATACCGACTGCCTGGGATGGAATCATTCCCGCGCTGGTCGCTGGCAAATTCGATGTCATCATCAGTGGAATGACAACCACACCACAGCGTAATCTGACAATCAACTTTACAGATCCCTATGCGTATTCCGGCCTGACCATTCTTGCCAATATCAAAATGACTGACGGGATGGCGATCGAGGACTTTAACAGTCCTGATGTGACGTTTGCGGCGCGCCGTGGAGCAACACCTGCAACGCTTATTGCCGAGATGTTTCCGGAGGCGGAGCTCTTATTGTTTGACGAAGATGGTGCCTCCACCCAGGAAGTCTTGAATGGCAAAGCGCACGCTACGATGGCATCCGAGCCTACTCCATCATCAGAAGCCAGACGTTATCCCGATGTGCTACGTGTACCTTTTGATACTGCGTTTTCAGCGACTGGAGAGTCTTTCGGCTTGCGTAAGGGTGATCCGGATGCACTGAATTTTTTCAATAACTGGATCAACATTAACACTCGCAACGGTTGGTTGAAGGCTCGCAACGACTACTGGTTTCGCGGTGTTGACTGGGCAGACCAGGTTCCCGAGTAAAAGCCAGTACAAATAACGATATCTTCCCTGTTTCCATCCGGTGGGTTGTGCGAGTCATGGTACTGGCGAATTGAATGCCTGCCAGATCGTACAATCCAGCCGGATGACAGGAAAGTATCTGCACGACGATTTCAATCCGACCGGTCTTTCAGTCCCCGAATACTGACACCCTACCGCTTACGAAGGCATTCCACTTGCTGACAAAGTTAAAAAAGCTCCACTGGTTAGACTTTGTTCTGCTCATCGGTGTTTTCGCGCTAGCGGTGATTGTCTGGTACCGGATTGAGGGCACGCTAAATTACAAATGGCGTTGGGATATCATCCCGAATTACATTATTCGCTTTGATGAAGAGAAGGGCCGCTGGGTTGCCAACCTGCTTCTTCAGGGTGTGATTACGACGATCCGGGTCAGTATCTACGCGAGTGTTCTTGCGTTACTGCTGGGTGTCATATTGGGTATAGCCAGGTGCTCTGGCAATCTGGCTGTTCGCATGCTGGCCAGAACGTACCTGGAAGTGCTTCGAAATATCCCACCAGTTGTCGTTATTTTCATCTTTTTCTTCTTTTTGTCCGAACAGCTGATTACCGCTTTCGCTATTGAAGACTGGGCGCGCGCCATATCGCGTCAGGATGATAAGCAAGTCTGGGAGTTCTTTTTCGGGGACATGCGAAGATTTCCATCCCTGGTATCCGGGGTCATCGTTCTAGCCCTTTTCGAGAGTGCCTTTGTGGGTGAAATTGTCAGGGCTGGTATACAGTCGATAGGCAAGGGGCAGCATGAGGCGGCGCAGTCCATCGGGATGAACAAGCGTGATCAGTTACGCTTTATAGTATTACCTCAGGCATTGAAGAAAGTCGTACCACCCATGGCCAACCAGTTCATTTCACTGATCAAGGACAGTTCCATCATTTCGTTGATTTCCGTTCAAGAGCTCACGTTCAAGACGGTCGAGCTGGTTGCCTCTACACGCGCTATATTTGAGGCTTGGATAACGACGGCGACTTTCTATTTTATTATCTGTTTCGGATTATCACTACTGTTCCGAAGACTGGAAAGATCAGACGTCAACAGCTGATTGTATTTAGGGCTCATCTCTTGAAAGGCAGGAACCATGACTAAGCTTGTATTGACGCCGATAACGCAGGCAATGCAGGAGGGGGCCTTAACGCGTCGTGAGCTCAAGCAGCTGATGAGACGCTCGGACAAACCAGCCTTAGTGAGATTGATACTATGGGTTTGTCTCGTAGCGATGACAGGTTTTGGTATCTGGCTGGCACAGGGAAGCTGGCTGATGCTGCCTGCTATGTTTGTGCATGGTGTTGTCCTGGTTCATCATTTTTCTCTACAGCACGAATGCTGTCACTACACCGCGTTCAAGACGCGTTGGCTTAACGATGTAATCGGAAATGTATGTGGTCTCGTGATCATGTTGCCGAATCGTTTTTTTCGATACGAACACTGTGACCACCACACCTTCACACAATTAAAAGGCAAGGATACGGAGCTGATTGAACTACCACAAACAATGGCAGGATACTTTTATTATTTATCTTCAATACCGTATTGGAGAGCAAAATTCAGTGAGCTTGGGCGTCACGCCTTTGGCCATTTAAGTGCTGAGGAAAAAGTGTTCATCCCACGCGAAGAGCGCAAGCTGATAAAGCTTGAAGCCCAGGCTATGGCAGGTTTCTATCTTGCCATCATACTGCTAAGTATTGTTTTCCAGAGTTCCGTGGTTATCTGGTATTGGTTTTTGCCGGTTGTGCTTGGCGAACCCGTTATGCGAGCGATACGAATGACAGAGCACGTGGGCCGTCCGAACGTTAGTGATATGAAGGCGAATACGCGATCCAATCTGGTGAGTTTGCCCATGCGATTTCTGTGTTGGAACATGAATTACCATGCTGAGCATCATTACGCCTCGTCCGTGCCTTTTCATGCCTTGCCCAAGCTGAATAAAAAGCTTGAGGGTTACCTGTACACGGGGAAAGGAGGGTATGTGGGTGCTCATCGCGACATTGTTTCGCAGTTGCTAGGTCGTTCACCACGTTGTGATGCCAATTAGTTGTGCGCGAACTATGAGGGCACTGATTGCACAGCACCGCACATCATCTATCAATGATTGTGATACCGGATGTCTTTCATGACCGTGTCCACAAGTGAATGGTGCGATCTGATTGACGTTCAAGCACTGGACAGGAATGATGTAACTCCGATCGTCTTCAATGGGCAGCTTCTGGCGGTATATGACACCGTTGAAGGTATTACGGTAAGTGACGCCCGTTGTACGCATGCCGGCGCAAATCTTTGTGATGGATACTTCGATGGTCGCCACATAGAGTGCCCATTGCATCAGGGGCTGTTTGATGCCGTCACGGGGCAGGCCAAGGCAGCGCCGGCAGTACGGTCTATCAAGATGATTGAGTCGAGGGTACTGCACGGCACTGTTCAGGTCAGATTCTAGCCCTTACCATTCCACACAGCGCAGACAGTGGCCTGCGGATTGCAGCAATAAGTCTCACAGCTGGGCAATTTCTCTTGTCTCGGCTTTTACAACAGTGAGCATTGCCATGCAGATAGTCCACTCTAAAATCCTGATTAAAAAAGCGTTGATGTGTTGGCTTCTGTTTTTCAGCGCCGTTGCCGGCGCGGAGACGGTTAGTTACAAGGCTATCTCCGATTTCCCCGTAACCAATGCCGGGGAGGTTCCCTATTACGTTGACCAGGCACGGCAAGCGCTTGCGATTAACGCGGCGGTCGTTGAGCAACGAAACCGGTTCGCAAGGGCAGAAGTGGTGTTTGATGGGCAGCCAGGCATCTATCGGATTACGCTAATAGCACTTGCAGAGCTTGATGGTGAGGCTGATTACCGCTTGTCGATAAACGGCGAGATCGTCGGGTTAGCCAGCAATCCCGAGGTTGTTGAGGATTTCTCCGTGGTGCGCCATCAGTTTGAAGAGATAAGTGTCCCGGCAGGTGCCGTAATTGGCGTTGAATCTCTGGCAAATTCCAACGGAAAAATCCCTGAGAACGGTGAGTTTGCATTCGCCCGGGGACGTTGGACAGCGCTGGAATTGTCAACTGGAGAAGAGTCTGGTACTGACCCCGATCTTAGTCTTATGGCAGTCGTTGTTGACCAGAACGTAGACGTGGGCGATGAGTTTGACATATCACTGTCTGTGAGTAACGCTGCAAACAGCGATGTAGCTACAGGGATTGTTGTGTCCCTTTCTTTGCCAGCCGATTCTCTGGAACTTGTTGATCAATCTGTTTGTAGCTCCATATCTGGTGGTATTGAGTGTGCGCTGGCGGAGTTACCTGCAGAGGGAATAGTTGAGTTAACCGTGAGCCTGCGAGCGCTGGCGGCATTTTCCAATGCGCCCATCATTGTGAGTGTGGTAGCTGACCAGAGTGAACTTAGCGAGGCGGATAACGCTGTTGAATTAAGGCTTGAAGTTAGTGATACATCGGACAATGATGTAACCGGAATCGCGTCTCCTGAACCTGAGCCGGAAATCGATGAAAATTCTGGTGATTCTGGGTCCGGCGAAGCCGGAGAACAGTCACAAACTGAATCCACCCCGGGTGCGACAACAAGTTCCTCTAATGGTGGAGGTGCCATATCATTGTTTATGTCGTTCTGGTTTGTAGCGTATGTTGTATCGCGCCGACGAAAGTCGGCAAGTTAACAGGTAGAACCCATAACAAGAAAGTGCGCAGTTTCAGTATTGCCTAGTCTGGATCTGTCAGCACTCTCTTTGTGGCTTACCGACTAATTGCTATCTGTCTAACCCGCGCGCCGCAACAGGATTGCTGGAGAGACTTTCAGTGTGGATACAAGCCACAACGCACCAGCGAACAGGCATAAGGTACTAGCGCCAGTGGCAACAACAGCGCCGGCCCATGCGCTTCCATTGCTATCAAGCTTTAACCAATAGGTCAGTAGTGCTTGAGCAAGCGCACCGCCAATGATCATGGCAAACGCGGAGAGTACGATGGCAAGCAACAGGTATTCGAACATCACACTTTTCATGACAACGCTCATGCGTGTACCCAGGGCATGCATGATTGACGCTTCATAGACCTGTCGCTGACGATTAACCGCAACGACACTTGCCATAACCAGAACGCTTGCACTAAGACTCACCGCTGCGATTAGCATCATCGCAAGTCCCGCGCTAGAGAGAATTGAGCGCGACGATTCCAGTATCTTTGCTGTGCGAACAGTTACAACATTTGGAAACGCTGCACCTAATGCTGATTGGGCAGCTATATCTGTTTCTGGGTCTAGCATGATGCTACCGATATAGCGAGTAATAAACGGCTCCAGGATGTCGTTAGTAAATACCGCTTCCAGCCAGAAACTGGTTTCGAATCGGGCTTGTGAATAGATAGCTGACAACGTTGCAACGATAGGCTCACCCATGATGGTGAACTCCAGGGTATCGCCCACCTGTAAACCTAACTGATCAGCTTCTCTGTCCTCCATGGCGACTAATGGCGGACCGGTATAGTCTTCTGGCCACCATTGCCCACGATCTACCGTGGTATTGTCGATGTTCTGCAGTCGATAGCTTAGCTTGTGCTCATCGTTGGCCTCCAGCGCTCTGGAGGCAACATTGCTGTCCGTCAGTGACTCGTTGTTGACGCGTGTCAGCCTGCCCAGAACCAGTGGTGCAATAGCATGGCTCTGATAGCCAGAAAGAGCTGCCACGGTATTATTAAAATCGGCAATCTGGGGCTTCTGCAGGTCATACAGAACCATCGATGGCGCCCGTTGTGGAACGGTATTGTTGAGCGTGCGAAAAGTTGACGCAATGATCAGCGCGGAGGCAACCAGTAGGGTTAGAGCGGTGCCCAGCGACAGCAACATGGGCCGCAGTGAAGCTCCCGGTCGATAAAGTCCTGCTATTGCCAGCCGAAGTGCAAAGTGGCCATCCAGCGCGCGAACGTGCATGAGCTTTTCGGCGGTTATGCGAATTAACCAGACAATACCGTCCAGCAACAGTAAAAGAAGGGCAATACAAATTACAAATCCCAAGGCGATTAACGGCTCCGGTACAAATATAAGTAGCAGCAGCAAACCCACTATTCCAACTACGCCCGTCGCCCAGTAATAGGTTCTGGGTGCTTTGCTATTTTCGCTGATAAGCCCCTTTATCAATAAGGCTGTCGGCATGTTGAGCGTGCGTCCGAGCGTCGGCAGCGTAAATGCAAGCGCGGTACATATGCCAAGAATGATGGCCAGAAAGGTGGGTGGCATCAATGCGCCAAAAGATGGATTAATTGGCAGGCGTTCGCTGAGTGAGTGTGCTGCCATCCATGCCACAGCTGAGCCAGTTAACGCCCCTGCTGTGCTGGCAACTGCCGCCAGCAAAGTGATCTGACCGATATAAACGGATGCAACCTGAGGTGCTCTTGATCCCAGTGACTGGAGAGTGGCTATGGTGCGTAGCTTTGTCTGTAGATAAGCTCCCACGCTATTGGCTACACCCAGACCACCAATCAGTAGTGTGCTGAAACCAATCAGCAGGAGCACGGATGCCACCTGGTCGAGGCGTCGACCGATAAATTCCCCACGCTCCTCCACTGTTTGTACTTCCCAGCTTGCGTCGGGGAAGGCATCACGCAATTGATCCCGCCACTGATTGGGGTCGCCCTGGATCCTCAGTCGATAGTCATAATCTACGAGGCTAGTGGGCAGTAGCAAACCACTTTCCCTAAGAGCACCTTCGTCAACGATCATTGGTGGACCACGAAAATCCGCTCTGAGGCTCCTGTCTGGTTGCTCGCGAATCATTGCGCGAAGTTCCACTTCCAGATCACCGATGATGACGCGCTGTCCCGCTTCTAATGACAGTTGCTGCACAAGAGCGGGATCAAACGCTGCTCCCCATATCCCGTCGGCGGATTGTTTAACGGCATCCTGGAGAGTCATTTCAGGCGCTAGCCGTACCTTACCGTACAAGGGGTAAGCTTCATCGACACTTTGCAACTCCACGACCGAAAAATCACCAGCCTCGGTGCCCATCATCGTGCGCAGTTCCAGTAACAACGATACCGTAGCATTCGCTGATAACCATTCTCGCTGTTCGTCTGTAATTGCCTGGCGCTGGCTTATCTGTATATCGCCACCGAACAAGTTGCGCTCCTGCTGTGCGAAACCATCGCGCACCAGTTGTAGCAGGCTGCCACAAGCCGCGATCAACGCAATACCCAGTAACAGGCAAGCGGCAAATACCCACAAGGATCTAACCTTGCCGGCTCCACGCAGGTCTCTAAGCATGAATCCCGGTAAAGCGATCATTGGCGAGTCCTCTCAACATGGTCGTCAGAATTCGATTGAAGGCTACCATCGTGCAGTTTCAGTGTTCGATCACAACGATCTGCCAGATCTGTGTCATGCGTTACCAACAGTAAAGTAGTGCCACTATCACGATTAAGATCGAATAGAAGCTGCATGATCAGCTCGCCGGTTTTAACATCCAGATTACCGGTAGGCTCATCAGCAACTATTAGCTCGGGTTCGTGAACCAGCGCTCTGGCGATAGCGACACGTTGTTGTTCTCCACCCGAAAGTTGTGCCGGGTAGTGATCCTGACGGGAAGCCAGGCCCACTTTATCCAGCATTGTTATTGCACGTTGGCGGCTATCGCCTAGTCCGGCTATTTCAAGCGGCAGTGCAACGTTCTCGCGAGCGGTCAAACTGGGAATAAGGTGGAAGGACTGGAAAACAATGCCAATATGTTCGCGTCGAAGATCGGCACGATCATCACCCGTCATACCCTGTAGATCGTGTCCAGCAATCTTTATCGAACCGTTACTGGCAGTTTCCAGTCCGGTGAGAATTAACAGCAAGGTTGTTTTGCCAGAACCGGAGGGGCCGATGATGGCAACCCGTTCTCCGGTTTGAACAGTCAGGTTTACATCCCGCAGTACCGAAACTTCGGTGCTGGCCAAGGCGTACTGTTTACTTAGTCTGGTCAGTTCGATTATCGGGCTCATGCTTAAATTTTTTGTGTTCGCTGGTTCGTGCTCTGGCTGATCGGGAACACCGCGACAAGTCGCTGCATTCCCCAGGCAGGACAGGGTATAGCCATTGGTTAGTATGCCCTCGCCAAGTCAGCACGGGTTGTACGAGAAGGAGTGAATCGCACGTATATTATAAATTGGAAATGTTTAAGTGCGAGTTGACAAGCGCCTGGAAACTGCGTGTTCTGGTTTGGTGAGAGCTGATGTTTGTTTTATTGCTGTCAAGGATCTGTTATCGAGTGTAATTGATTAAACCGCCTGATTAGCGAACAAAAAAACCAGACCCTCATGAAAATAGGCAGCTGCATCGCAGAAAAGTGCTGGATTCTTCCTTTCGATTTAGTTAGTCTCAGGTTAGATCGGGGTTACTTGAATGATAAATGTGCGTCAGTGACACAATAAAAACACCAGATGTCAGTAAAAATAGTTGATCACCATAAGCGCATCCATACGAAAAAATCAGGATTCCCTTGTTCTCAACACGTAGTTATCTAGTAAATCTAACAATCATATATCTGGAGGGATAATGAAACACCTGATTTCACTGGCAACGGCCTGCACACTTGCTTCTGGCGTAGTAATGGCCGAAACCAATTTGGAAAAACTGGGATCGTTCAAGATCACTGGTACTAAAGAACACACTGTTGTAGATCAAAGTGACAGTGTCGCAGGGTCTATTAGAGAGGTACTATCCGGCATCTCGCTACCAGAAGGTTTCAAGATAGAGTTATATGCTCTGGTGCCCGATGCAAGACATATGGCTATGGCACCTCAGGGTACGGTGCTATTCGTTGGCACAAAGAAAAACAAAGTGTGGGCGGTCATGGATCGAAATCGCGACCGGGTAGCTGATGAGGTTAAAGACTTTGCACCATCACTGGAATTCGATATTCCAAATGGCGTGACATTTTCAAAAGATGGTTTTCTGTTCATTGCTGAACGAAATCGCGTATTGATGTTCCCGGCAGCGGAGTTCTTCCATGAAAGCCCGGATGTGGTTGCAGTACCTATCGTACCTCAGGGAGAACTGATTCCGGTCGAGGAAGAAAGTTACAACCATACTGCACGCGTTGTAAAAGTCGGTCCTGATGACAAACTCTACATTTCACTGGGACAACCGTTCAATGTAGCTCCAGCTGAGAAACTGGATCTTTATAACGAGACAGGTATCGGCGGAATTATTCGCATGGATCGTGATGGTGCAAATCGAGAAGTCTATACCTACGGTGTAAGAAACTCGGTAGGGCATGACTTTCATCCTGTCACAGGAGAATTATGGTGGACGGACAACCAGGTCGATGGCATGGGTGACGATATTCCACCCGGAGAAATCAACCGGCAAACTGAAGCCGGTCAGCATTTTGGTCATCCATGGTATGGAGGCGGTTCAGTCCGGACTAACGAATATGCCGGACAGGAGGTACCTGTAGATGTTGTCATGCCGGTCACTGAAACTATTGCCCATGCTGCCGATTTGGGCATGACGTTCTATACGGGCAAGATGTTCCCGTCAAAGTACAAGAACGCAATCTTTTCAGCGCAGCATGGTTCGTGGAATCGGACCTCACCAGTAGGTGCGCGCGTAATGGTGACGTTTATCGACGACGAAGGCAATGCCACCACCGAGCCTTTTGCGGAGGGCTGGATCGATGAAAACGGTGAATACGATGGTCGTCCTGTCGATGTTGCGATGATGCGCGATGGCTCGATTCTGGTTTCGGATGATTTTGCAAATGCGGTATACCGTATTTCTTATTCAGAGTAGTCAGTAACTTGATGCAGAGAAGCTTCGGCTTCTCTGCATTAGATGTTGCGTTTCCGATATCGATCAGGATTTATCATGAAAAAAACCTTTCTGTGGTTAATTTGCGCAGGTGTGCTTTCATGCAGTGCAATTACTTGGGTGCACGCTGCAGATCCTGTCAAAGGACAACAGCTTGCTCGTCAATGCTCGGTATGCCATGGCAAGATGGGTGTTGCAAGTGATCCTGAAATGCCGAATATCGCAGGACAATCCGCTTTGTATCTGCAGAAAAGTCTGGAAGAATTTCGTTCAGGCGTTCGACAGGATAGACGTATGAGTCTGATGGCTCAGAATTTATCTGATGACGATATCAAAGATCTGGCAGCATGGTATTCGTCATTTATTGTTGAGGTATCCGCGCCAGAGTAATTTTCTTGTAGAACCGGCGCTTGCGTTGATAGATCGAATGATTCAATCACACTGGTGACGGAGCTCTGATATCGCTATTGCAGTGACATTTACACGTCTTGAGCATCAGGAATGTTCTTCGTGTATTTATGGTGTCTATCTATTGACAGCTGGCGTGCATTCGGTGACGCTTCAACAACCCTCCCACTGAAAACAATTCTCATGAAGCAATTTATCAAGTCAGCTTGTGCGATTACATCCCTGACGCTTGTTGCAAGTCTGATCAACGTTGTCCAGGCGGATGAATTTCCACAGCGACCTATCAATCTTGTTGCGCCATTCAATGCAGGTGGGGGGACGGATCTATTACTGCGAGGGTTTGCTCCGCACTTTGCACAAGCACTGGATGGTGATGCCTACGTATCGAATATGGCAGGCGGATCAGGGACAGTCGGCGCTGCTGCGTTAGCGCAGCAGAAGCCAGATGGATATCAATTGGGCTACTGGTCGATCACCGTATCAACTATCCAGCCACAGATCAAAGATGTGCCCTATGGTGTCGACAGTTGGACGCCCATTTGCTCGGTCGCCGCTTCGCCCACTATTCTGTTTGTGAATGCAGACAGCCCTTTTATGACAATGGATGATGTCATCGCTGCCGTTAACGCCGAACCCGGTAAATATATATTTGGTTCATCCGGTCCAGGTGCCATGACACACCTGACCACGGTTGCAGCGTTTGAAGGCCTCGGCATTATAGATAATCTGAAGCACCTTCCTTTTCAAGGCTCTGGTCCTGCACTACAGGCGATGGCCGCTGGCACGATACAGTTTTTTGGCGACACGGAAATACTGATGACAAAAGGGGACTTCAGACCGCTCATGGTATTTAACGATGAGAGATTGGCATCATTCCCTGAGGTTCCGACAGCAACCGAAGTGGGTATAAAACCACCATTGAATGAACTGTATCTTTGGGGTGGTTTGTTTGCTCCCGCGGGGCTGGACGTGGCGGTTGCCGAGAAGTTGTCATCTGCTTGTGAAATGGCCGTTAACTCCGATGGCTTCCAGGAATTTGCAGCGAAAACCAGTACGGTAATTGACTTTAAGAACGCTGGTGAATTCGATGCGTTCTTTCGTGCTCAATACGAATCCAATTCCTTGATCATCGATGCAGCAGGTTTGTAAATCATTCTGAATGCCAGGTGTGTTACCAATAAGACGACAGGTGGCTAGGCAGCTACCCGTCGTCGTTGCCTGCTTCTTGTAAAGTACGTGATGAACGAAGACTCCCCTCTGCTGCAGATAAAGCGATCCTGGTTATCGCTACTCCTGCTGTTGGTTGGTAGCGCTCTGTTTTTAACCACCCTGGGAGCAAGTTATGCCGACCTTGGGGGGGCTTTCAGTCCGGTATTCTTTCCCAGAATTATTCTTGCAGGCTGGATAGTCCTGGCCGTGTTATCGGTTGTGGCAGATGTCTTGTCCAGTAATAGTAACGCCCCCGGTCAATGGCTTATCGTGGTGATTGTGTCCGTGGGATTGTTTGCCTATATAAAGCTTATGCCAGTCGCCGGGTTTTTCCTGAGTTCTGTGTTGTTCTCCATCGTTGTACTGGTGGCCACAGGACAACGAAACCCAATCTCCATCCTGTTGTTTTCGCTCGCGGTGCCCGGAGCGTTGACCGTCTTATTCAATCATCTACTTACCATGCCCTTACCTGTCTCCCCGTTTTTCTGGTGGCTATGATGTCTGACGCCACGGGTGCTGGTATGGATGCCGCGACAAAGCTGTGCTGAATTCGATTCCAGATGCGCTATCGGTATTGCTCAGTGTCCAGGGTATTGCGGTACTTGTACTCGGTACCATGCTGGGTATTGTCATGGGGGCTTTGCCTGGCATTGGTTCCACTGTCGCCGTCGCCATGATTCTTCCATTTACGTTGACGATGGAGCAGGCTCCGGCGATTCTATTGCTCATTGCCATCTATGCGGGATCGGTGTACGGCGGATCGGTGTCAGCCATCCTCATCAACACACCCGGCACACCCCAGTCGGCGGCGACCTGCCTTGATGGCTATCCAATGGCACAGAGGGGAGAGGCGGGAATTGCGCTGGGTTGGTCCACGGTGGCTTCCGTATGTGGCGGACTTGCTTCAGCATTGCTTCTTATATTCGCAGCGCCTCAACTGGCCGCCTTTGCACTGAATTTCGGTCCAATAGAGACCTTTACCCTGGTTCTTCTGGGGCTGACTTGCATAGTTTCCGTTTCTGAAGGTTCCCTGGTTAAAGGATTGCTTGCGGGCATGCTGGGGTTGTTTCTTTCCACCGTTGGTGGCGATCCGATAACTGGGGAAGCGCGTTTTACCTTTGGTTACTTCCCGTTGATCTCGGGATTCAATCTTTTGGCAGTAGTGATAGGCGTCTTTGCTTTGTCCGAGGTGCTTACGCGTGTTTCCCGGAAACTAGACACGACAAAGGCGCTTGTCGAATTCAATGGCATTGTGTTGCCAAAACTTTCACAGTGGAAAGGACGTCTGGGTAATCTGGCAAAATCGGTTGCAATCGGCTGTGGTATCGGTGTCTTGCCAGGAACGGGGGCAGCTACTGCTGCATTTATCTCTTATGCAGAGGCGAGGCGCTCCTCACGTAACGCCACAAGTTTTGGTAAGGGTGAGCCTGATGGCCTGGTGGCCTCAGAAGCTGCAAATAATGCTGTAACAGGAGGAGCGCTTATACCGACGATGGCATTAGGCATACCGGGTGATGCCGTTACCGCTGTGATGCTGGCAACGCTGACACTTCATGGCGTGTCTCCGGGTGTACGATTAATGACTGACAATCCCATATTGATTGCCGCGATCTTTGTCGGTTTTCTGCTTATCAATATTCTTCTATTGCCTCTTGGCATGCTGGTATCAAAAGTAGCTGCTCCACTATTGCGCATGCGCGAAAGCTTCATGCTTGCTGCTATCTCTATACTTTGCGTAGTAGGCGTCTATTTCGTTCGCGGCAATCCGTTCGATTTGCTGATCATGGTATGTGCAGGTATCGTTGGATTTCTGTTGCGTGGACGTGGTTTTCCAATGCCACCGTTGGTGATTGGGATGGTGCTTGGGCCAACACTGGAAATAAGCCTCAGGCAAGGGCTTATCATTACCGATGGTAGTTTTGCTGCTTTTTTTACGGGTCACCCGATTGCTTTGTTTTTACTTATTGCTGCGCTGGGTATGCTCGGTTTGCCACTGATTCGTTATTTACGGAGTCGGCGGCATTCATAGGCAGGTTTGCGCATCGACTATGGGCAGGTTCCGCGTGTTACGTACACCTTTTCTGAGTTTTGAACCAATAAAGAAGGTCATGGTCAGAGTGGAGGGATCCCAGGTCTAGTCATTATGGCAACAAAGAAAACCGGAAGAAATTCATCGTCATTCCGTGACCGATATGATCGGATGTCGCCACAGAAGCAGCGCCGGTTTTTAATGAAATGTGGCGGAGCAGCAGCGTTAGTACTGGCAAGCGCAGGAGCGTTGGCCACGTATGACAAACGCCAGCGCACGCTTCATGACCTGTCTACTTTAGGTCAGGGCAATCCAACGGTGGTGCAAATTCACGATACCAGCTGCGCTGATTGTCGACGTCTTAAGTCACGAACCTCAACAGCACTCGATCAACACGAGCATGTAGATTTCCGCTTGGCTGATCTTGCAAAAGGGGACGGCAGTAGATTTGCCCGAAAATATGGCGTGCAGAAGACCACCTTGCTCTTGTTTGACGGCAGGGGAGAGCACTTGCAAACTGTCGTCGGGTTGCGCAGTGTTGAAGACCTGTCGGAGTTGTTCGAACTACAGTTTAGCGACTAGAAATTCATAAGATAGCTCAGGTCAGTGTTGTTACTGTGTCGTGGAGTGCCAGTGATCCGCTTTCTACTACACAGGCTGTAATTCCTCCATGCCCGCGAACAGCATTGTACCCACCTGCGCCGAAGGTCTCTTCCATCCTCGAACACGGATGGCAAAGCCCCGTGCATTCCAGGACTGCCGTACCAACCGTAAATCGTTTGCCCTTCAGCGCGAGCAGGTTGATTCCGCTTACACACAGGTTACGGCGTAGTAACGCTGGATCGACGTTGTCGCGATGAAGCATTGAGGCAATGACGTTTAGGTGTTCGTACTGCAACAACGTTACTTGTCGTTTTCTGCTTCGTCCTGCGTATCTATCACCGACAAGACCACTATCGACGGTGAGTTGTACCTGTATTGCTGATTGCAAAGGTTCTCTTCTGGCAGGTCGTAATCCGATCCACTCGACGATGCCTTGCTGAGGCAGGGTTGATAGTAATTCACTTATTGTTATAGCTGGTTTCATGGTTCTGCCTTTTTAACGGCAATTGAAAAAGGCGACAGACAGATCAGGCATGACAATACAGCGTTTAATCCAATTGCAGGCAGGTGAATAATATGCTGTATATTCATACTGTAATTTAGAGAATTTAAGGTATGCTCATTACAAGGATTGTTGTTCGACTATCTGTACCATGGGCAATGACCGGACTTGAATCGAGGATGTCATGGAACTTGAGTACACATTAATAACATCTCCACGATCGATGAGTACGCGCTCGCGCGCTCCTGTCGTGGGGTTGGGTGCGAATACCGGCGAGCTTATCAAAGGGCTTGCCGCCGAGGCACGGGAATCCTGGACGGTCGAACAGGTAAAGGCGCAGCCACACGAGATGGCAGATCTGAACAATGATTCAAGAACCGTTTCGGTAACGCCTGCTATGCCGATGAGCCTCATTGCGCCTGAGCCTGCCAGTGAGGACTCTGAGGATGCTGTGCCTCCAGGCAATGTCGCCTGGGGTATAGAAGCCGTGGAGGCTGATCGGTCAAGATTTACCGGTGAGGGCGTGCGCATTGCCGTATTGGACACCGGTGTCGACAGTGAGCATCAGGCGTTCAACGGTATGTCCTTACTGATAAGAAATTTTACAAGCGATCCATCAGCCGATGATGGTAACGGGCACGGGACACATTGCGCTGGCACAGTTGCTGGTCAGTCTGTCAATGGTACCCGGATAGGGGTTGCACCCAACGTCGAACAGCTGATTATCGGTAAAGTTCTGAGCGATCAGGGGCAAGGCTCGACCACCGGCATTGTTCAAGGCATCCAGTGGGCTTCATTGCAGGGCGCCCAGATTATTTCGATGTCATTAGGAATTGATTTCACGGCTTACGTCGAGAGTTTGCATAAAGGGCAGGATGTCGAATTGAAAGCAGCCGTTTCTATGGGATTACAGGCGTACAGACAGAATGTAGAAATGTTTGAAAAACTGGGCGATTCGTTTAACGCGCTGAGCTACATCGGTCAAGGGGCGTTACTGGTGGCGGCTGCCGGTAATGAAAGTCGCAGGCCTGCCTACACCATAGCGACGTCGCCTCCGGCGGTGGCCGATTCCATCCTCTCCGTCAGTGCAGTAGATCGCGGTTTCAGCGCTGCGCCTTTCTCCAATACCTATGCTGATGTCAGTGCGCCAGGTGTCAATATCAGTTCTGCAGGACTGGATGGTGGTTTGTCCGTGCTATCTGGCACTAGTATGGCGGCACCTCACGTAGCCGGTGTCGCCGCATTATGGAGTCAGAGTCTTCTCGAATCCGAATCACAGCTCAATATTGACCGATTGAAAAGCGTATTGTTTACGAATGTCAGTGCAGCAGCCGACAGCGCATTATCCGATTTGGAAAATACTGGGCGCGGCGTCATAAAAGCGCCATTAATATGACGCTTGGAGGCTGTTTTTCAGACCTACTTGAAAAGTCCCGCGTTAAAGTACACATTGAAGTTGTCGTTGTGTAGGAGGCGGGTTTGTTGTATTTTCAAAGTGCCTTCAGGCATTCTGTCCGATCATGAGCAAAACTTCTATGGATATTCAACAGGCTTGCGTCTGGGCAACCAGCAAAGAGCATTGGGATAACTTTTTAAATGATCCTGAGCTTGCTCGAGCCTTAGACAGCGCTCGAAGTAACGAGTCCGGAGATATCCGGTATGAAAAGCAAAATCCCGAACAAACCGCAGCATCTTCTGCGATTAATGATTCTGCTGGTCAACGTATCGGTGCCAGGTTACGTGCCTACGAAACCCCGATTACGGATGAAGTTTTGCGTCAATCCATTCGTTAGGACAGCATTGTTCCATCCACGACCTATGCCTTCATAGAGGGCCAGCTGCACCGCCTTGAACGCGAAACCCCTATCAGCTCACCTTGTCGCAGCTCTGTGCATCAGGCCTGCTTGTGACTCGTACCAAGTACATTAAATACCCGTGCACAAAGCTGCTAGCCTGGAGTTTCATCCGTTTGACGACAACTATTTCAGTGATCTGCCGTCGTCACGTCAATTGCGCTATTTGTATTGCTACTTGCGGGATTTGGGCGCTGCCACGATTCTTGTAGAGCCACACTACTTCGACAAGGACTATCTTTCAGAGTTTGCCGCTTTTTACAGCGTAAGTTCGCGCGGCTATCCCAATACATGCCGGCGTCTGCATTTTTTTTCTCGATCTGTTACGCGTGAGCAGTTTGTCAATGCTGTATCCGGTGATTTTTCAGCACTACAACAGCTGCAGATGTCGTATCTGGGTTTTAGCGTCACACGTCCGATTTCGGCTGCGCCACTCGGGTGTACTGTGCTTGCCTGGTATCCGGACGAGGTTAGAGCCACCCGCAGGGTGACAACGCCGTCACGGGACTATCATTGCCATCTTGCCGGAATCCGATTGACTGTCAGGGGCCTGGCCTGGCAACAGCAGGACACCGCAGTGGGAGCCTGTGCAACGGTGGGCTTGTGGAGCATGCTGCATGCATCCAGTTTCGATAATGACCACAGTGCGCCTACAACCGCGCAGATTACAGAGGCAGCCCATCAGACAGCCGTAACAGGCGCCAGGGTATTTCCGTCTAACGGCCTTACCATCATTCAATTGCTCGAAGCGATCAAACGCTACCATATGGCCCCCTTTGTCATGAGTGGGGATATTCAGCCGCCGGCGGAACCCGCACGGAGCACTGCTTTTCAGCTCAGTGCCGGCTTCAGTAAGGAGCGCTTTGCCAGTACCTGCGCCTCATTTATCCGATCGGGTTATCCGGTGCTGGCGATAGGCCATTCGGCCGGCACCGGACGCCACGCGGTTTGCATTACCGGGTTCCGCGAGGAGCCACCTGGAGAGGTCGCACCTCTGGCCGTCAACGCTGCTGATGAATCGATTGTGCATGTGTATATCCATGATGACAATCTGGGCCCGAATGTACGCTTCGCCGTTCAGACTCGCAGCCGGTTTGGACAAGTCATGCTTGTGCCAGACCCTCCGGACACCAAGCGTGAGGGGGTTAATACGTCTCCGACGCTTGGGCATCCGGCGTTTGTACCCCAGCAGCTGGTGGTATGTACCCATGAAGACCTTCGTACCTCACCAGACAAGCTCAACGGCACCGGTCTGAAAATAGGCGCAGATATATCGACGGAGATGAATCGGCTACTGGAAAGTTTTGGTTTGCCGCAGCGAGGGTTGCTGTACAGCAGTCGCTTCATGTTGGTAAGAGACTACCTGAACCTGGAACTTTCAACACTGTTTTCGAGTGATGACTCCGCAGACCTGCTGGGCAGGGTGCGTCTTGAAATTGTTGAGCGTGTTGTGCCCATGAGTAAGCATATCGGCGTTGTCAGGATTTCGCTGCAGGATTCTACGCCTCTGGTTGATGTGTTGTATGACACCTCTGATAGTGATTTGAATCATCCGGTTTTTGCGCATATAACCTTCGGGCCAAACGTTTGCAGGATTCTGGAAGGTGTCGAAGGCTATGATTCGCATCGTTTTGGTGTATTGATAAAGGCGTTTAGTGAGTAGCGGGGTTGGACATTTAAGGTTCGACCCATGAAATCTTACATAGGTGGGCACATAGCCAGAACTTACATTAATTCGCGTTCTGGTTTGTCTTTGATTGCCTACTTACATTTGCGTGATTTCTGCGGCTCGACAACGGTCAAATTCCTTAGCCATTTAGGGCGTTAAGCAAGATAACGCAAGCATCTGCAATGCCATCGGCATTCGTCTGCTCATTTTTGCCCTTGAGTGCTGCAATACTGAATTATTTTACAGTAAAGCTTCTCGCATTCATTGTTTCAGGGTCAAGTGCTTTGTACCCGTTTGCAGCTGCTTTCAGGCAACAACCGCGAAGTCGGTCTACAAGCCTCTGTAATTGAGCATGCATTTTTTCTTCATCCCGCTCATCGGAACAAAAAAGCTACCATCAGGAAGGTCGAGAGAATCTGCTACTTGTGGATTGCAGGTTTGCAGGCGTTGTGAAAACTGACTGTCAGGGGGCTTGCGTATTGTCAGCGTGATAGCCGCAACCCTGTGCAGATTCCAATTCGTATCGACGCGTGTCAAACTAATGTTCGGAGCGGGGACGTTCCCGGGAGTTGGCTATATGAATTGTTGTAGCTGGCTCGCTGTATGGGGGTTAAGGTATCGCTGAACGGCGGCAACTACAAATAACAACACATTTTGAAATGTACACTATATTTCGTCCCATGAAGAAGTGCTTCCCCATACAGAAAAAGTCGGTCAAATCCTGTGTTAAAGCGTATGGGTGGCTGATACTTTTTTTGCCAACTGTGTCGCATATAGTTCATGCGCAACAGTCCGATATTGCGGCAGAACCCGTTGAAAGTGTCAGTACACAGCGGGTGTTTTCAGTATCAGAGCAGGCGACGGATGAGCTTGTTCGAACCTTGTACCTGGGACTTGGAGTGGGACGTAGTTCACTAAAACCGGACACAGAAGCCTTACTCGGCGTTGGTGTCTCAAAGGGTAAACAAACGGGTTTCCAAGTGACATTGGGAATGGACTTGAGCAAATGGTTTTCGGTTGAGCTGCACGGTACTGACCTTGGACGCGCGGAGCTGTCCAATAACACCACTATTGGCTATCGTGAATACGGATTGAGTGCACTTTTCTATCTGGGCGGTGATCGAAACCGGTCAAATCGCAGAGGCTGGACAGTTTTCGGCAGAACCGGTTTTGGTCATCTTTCAAACCAGGCCAGCAACGGTGTGCAAATAGATAACAATAAAAGGCAGCACTGGATACTGGGTGCCGGTACTGAATTCTCTACCAGGAGCGGTTTTGCCTTGAGAGCCGAAAGCATCGCATTTGATACGGATGCCAGTTATCTGCAATTGGGCCTGATTTACCGACTGGGTGGATCCCAAGGCTGGCTGTCAAAACTACCGGGTTCAGGCATTGGCAGCCGGGGCTTGGCAAGCAAGCCGGGTCGTTTGTCCGGTGGCCGTGTGCCAACGCGAGGGGATGAAGATGGTGACGGCGTTTTACAGCGTGATGACAAATGTCCGGATACGCCATTACACGTTGCGGTGGGTGAAAACGGCTGCGCCGTTTTCAATGGACTCATCGACGGCCTGACTTTCCACTCTGGCTCGGCGCTGCTTACCGATGATGCGCTGGTCGTACTGGGGGGTGTGGCCGCTTCATTGAAGCAGATTCCAGAGGCGCGGGCCCGAGTGAGCGCACATACTGATAGCCAGGGCAGCGCCGAGGTCAACATGAGTCTCTCGCGACAACGTGCCTTGGCGGTTGCGCGATATCTGATACAGCAGGGAATTCCCAAAGCCCGATTGGAGGCTCGTGCTTTCGGTGAGTTGAGACCCATTGACACCAATACCACACCTGCTGGTCGGCGTTTTAACAGGCGCGTCGAAATTGACTTGATTGCAGAATGATCGCAATACGCTCTTCAGCGACGACAAGGCGGATCAGTTGTGATTCAATGGGAATCCCAGCCGCAGAGAGCTTTGCGGCACAAGCCAACATACCTTTGAAGTAACAATTCTATGGATAACGGTGCCCTGGTTTTCATCATCATCATCGAGGCGATAGTCATTGTCTGGTTGGCAAGTAAGCTCAAGCAATATGAGAAGTTCGAGCATTTGCTGGGGGTGGCACCGGGAACGACTGCGGCTAACACCCCTCCGGCATCCTCCGCGGCAAATGGCACCAAGGGATCCGATGTGGTACCGGGTCCTGATACTGCAAACGCTGCGAGTCGTGCCGTTGCAAGCTCCATCGGTGATTTGAGTGATAGCGAAGACGCAGAGTTGCTGGATATGCCGGGAGTGGACCCTGAGGCCAATATTGAAGAAGCCAAGCGTGTGCAGCTAGTAATGGCGCGTTGCCGTTATGCAGAGTTCTATCTCGAACAACTTGACGATGACTACGAACGTGGTCAATTTGAGCGGATCGTAAATAGTTGTAAAAGCACTGCCAGAAATATAGAAGATCCGTTCTTTCAAGCCAGTGCCTTGCATCCCATTATCAATTTGCTGGATAGGGCGGAGTGGACAAAAGACCGGGATCAACTGCTATTGGAAGTGCGTGACGAATTGGTCAAGCAGCGGATTACCGAAGAGTTGGCATCGTAGTCTGCTCGATTATTGTTCTGCGGAAGAGAAAAATAATCAGGTGCCGACGACTTCCGTCAATAAACTTACCTCGACCCAAGTGTACGTCTTTGTTACCCGCTCTATTGGCCTGGAGTTATGATCACACTAGGTAGAGTCTTTATCATCGTTTGTCAGTGGAGAACCCATATCAATGAGTAATGGAAAAGCAACACAGAACAGCCCCTATCGCGTGGAAGTGGAGGAAGGTAAAAACTATTTCTGGTGTGCATGTGGTCTGAGTGCCAATCAGCCTTATTGCGATGGCAGTCATAAAGGTAGTGAGTTCTCCCCGGTAAAATATTTAGCCGAAAAAGACGGGATGGTGGCTTTTTGCGGTTGCCGACAATCTGGACGCATGCCGATGTGCGACGGTACTCACCGCACGCTAAGCGATAGCGAGTAATCAACGATATCTTGACTAATCCAATTCGATGAAGCAAACGGCCTTGGCAGGTATTGCCGTCCGGCTCTTAGTTGGCCAGCGCCAGGGCCGCGCTCGCAACACAGATTATTGGTAACTGAATCAGAGCCGGCTTTAGCAGGTGTATGAGATTAACGTTTAGTCTGGACATGATGTACATGCGATAAAGAAGGTGGCATGCAAAAAGGACGAGAAAGTAGGCCGCGACCGCTTTGTTTGCTGAGCCATACGTGGAGTACCACATTAATGCGGCTGTTGACAGTATCGTCGACAACACAGTGAATACCAGCTCCAGCTTCTGCCATTCAGCGACATGATTAATTGCGCCAGAGGGTGCGAATACAAAACGTACAACAACGTAGGGTGTTAGATATTGTAGATAAAGGCCCGCTACATACCAGCTTTCGCCAAAGGCAAACTTACAAAGGGCAGGCGAAAAGTAGGCAATGATTGTTGCCGGTACGATACAAATCCACTGAAGCCAATGTATCTGTTTTACCATTGTCTGACCGAGTTCCCCCGAGCGGTACAGGGACAGCATGTCGGCGTGGTTTACCTGAGTGATCGCGCGCCCGACAATTGAAGTCGGAAGCAATCCGATGCGCCTTGCCAGGAAAAAATAGCCCGCCTGTACATTGCCAAATGTGACCGACAATACAAATAGCGGCAATGCTTGAGATAGTTCCGCCAGTCCGGTGGACCATGTTGTGTATTTTGGAAACCGCTGATAACGGTGAAGGAGAATTCTGTAAAGACGGAATCGATCCCCGGATCGTTTTTTTAGAAGTGAAAAGTCAAGGTGGCGCGCTTGATAAATGATGCTGGCAGTCAGTGCAATTGGATAGGCGGCTATCAGGATCTGTAGTTTTTGTTCAAAGAAGAACCCAAGCAGCTGCAAAAATGCCAACAATGCTGCGATAATGATTCGCGCGTTTGCAACGATGACAAACTGTTGTTTGCGTATTGACCAGAACACCAGGGTTTCGCTGACAAGAAACAGCGCAACGCTAAGCAAGACAAGTGGTACATAGGCCTGCAATGCATGCTGATTGTTGGAAAGCCCGGTAACATTGACAGCGAGCAGGTACAGCAGGCCAAGTACCGATAAAAAGCAAACGGTAACAAGTATTGTCAGCTCGGCTAATTTAAGTGCCGTGGCATCTTGTCTGGGTAGGACAACAGCTAACTCCAGGCGCAAACCGGCAAAACGTGCCACAACCAGAACCAGGGCCGTAAACACGCCAAACACACCGAGGTCTTCGGGTGAATAGATTCGGGTTAGTACGGGTGTTGCAGCTACAAAGACTATTTGTGCAAGCAATGTGCCTTTGGTAAGAGACACGATATGCCCTAGCCTTGATCCTTTTCTTATTGTTGTCACGACTTTCTCAAGAATTGATTCGGGTGCGCGTCAGCGGGCTTGCGCACGTTCTGATCGAGACCACACGTACGATTGCTATTTACATCCAGCGCGAAAGATCTTTTTGTACTGTAGTTTCTACCCAGTTTCGTGTTTCCTTGAATCTGTCTTGCAGCAGTTTCCTGGTGTCCAGGTGCATATCAACCTTGGTCAGGTTTGCAGAGCGTATGGTTTCCCGGAAACGTCGGGAGGATAGTTTTTTAGCGCCTTTGTGAAGCCACGGTCTATTTCGAATGTATTTCCAGATGTCTTGAATAATTTCGGAGTTGGGGCTGCCTCCAGAGTTTATTTTGTCACCTGAGTTGATCTCTTTATGATCAATGTCCAGAAAGGTGAAGAGTTGACGCATAACGGAATCTGGCTCTGTTAAAAACTCTTCTGCAATAACGATGTGAATATTGTTGCTCGGGAAGTTTTCGTAAAACGGTTTAAGCCTCTGCTCATAATCGCTTAAGTGCGTAAATTGCCAGAGATGCTGCCAGTGATTGTTTTGACGTTCCACTTCCTGCGCAAGGCTGGATTCGAAAGTATCCGACTCCCATCCGCGTGAGATACAGTACATGTAGCTTGAGTAAGCACGCTCAACGGGGTCCCTGAGAGCGATTATCAAGCGAGTATCGGGTGCGCAATATTGTTTGATGTTTTCAATGGAGTTTTCGGGATAACTGGCTGTGCTGACCGAGGCATCAACCAGCCATTTTTCTGCTCCTGGCTCGAACAGTGACAACCACGTCTCAGGGGTGTACTGACGTTGGGCAGAGAAAGCCTCAGAGCCTACTCCTTCGATCGGCTGAGTTGCGTTGTATGTGGCCAGGAAATGGGGCTCTTTCGGGTCGCTTACCTTGACATCGGGATGTTGATTCATGGCGGCCGCGAGTGCCGTCGTTCCACATCGAGGCATGCCGATTAGTAGCAGATTGGGTTTTGGCATGAATAGGTCAAAGGTAACGTCAAAAAATATGTCTTACACAGGGTGGTCCTGAGATGCTAACGCGAAAATGCATGTATGGGTTAAAAACACTCGCCGCAGGGCAGCTGCGATTCTCTCGTACCGTAAGTCCTGTTTCCTGAAGATCGGATCGCCCTTGTACTGATGAATGAGTGAGATGCTGCTTGAAGTGGGGAAAAAGTGATGTCGATTGGTAGCAGGAATCCTCTCTAAATCAGTATTTTGATTGACAATTGCTGAACATGTCACGATTGAGTGTAGTCTTTTTGAGCTTGTGGATCGCCAAACGATAGCGAGTGGAAAATTACTAATCGTAAATCAAGACCGATTGTGAAACCCGGAGGTGATTTTATGATCAATGTCCTTGTTCCAGCTAACGTTTCATGATGCTGGCTGAGCCATGACGACGCACCGCTGCGGGCAATTTCGGAAGGTAAAGAAGTTCGAAAGCTATTGTGCTTGTCTTAGCCGACGGATAATTGCATTATCCACGAGTCAGCGTGTTATTGAAGAAGACGTTTTTTGGGAAATAGGGCACGGTTTGACGGGCTGGTTGGGTACGGGCTTGTGGGTTGTGCAGCCAGCCAGGGTACGAAAAACTGAAACCTACGAAGGTGAACTGAGTCATTCCATTGACTGGCTCTTGAAGACACCTGCGAACCGGGGATCGCAATGACGTTTATTAACTCAACAGGCTGTAAGCTGCTGCTTATCAGCTTCTCAGCATTGACACTCACTGCCTGTGAGGATCCCTTCGACTGTATTGTCGATGACAGGCCGGTGCTCAATACCGAAAATTTACAGCAGCCCATTCTCAATCAGGAGTACGCATCCACTATCTCGGTATCCATAAAGAATAACAGCCAGGATAATCGTTATGACTACAGCTGGCGGTTGTCGGGCACTCTACCTGCCGGTATCAGTTATCAAGTCAACAATCGTGAATTAGTATTTTCCGGTACCGCGACCTCTTTGGGTGACTACCCATACACCGTTAGCGTTAATGTCAGCAGCGATGATTTCTGGAATAGCAGCGGTGGGGTCGATGCTTCTGAGTTATGCCGGCAGAATGTCACTCGCAATTATACAATGACAGTAGCTCCACTGTAAAAGCGGAGAACCGCTAATCGTTTTGGCAAATAGCCGGATGCAGATAATTCGTTGTCCAGGCTGACAAGATACATTCTGTTGGATCCGATTTCTTTGCTACCCTTGCATGCTCCGTTACCTACCTGGGCTTCACATACGCTATGTCTGAATTAAAGAATCCCTCCGATGGGGTGGCGGTGCGATTTTCGAAAAATTGCCAATGGCTGGCAGTCTTTTTGATGTCTGTGCTCTTGTCTGGTTCTGCCATGGCGGAATGGACAGGAGGTATTGAAGGCGGAACCGTGGTTCGCGACTCTGGTAACGCAACGCGTTTACGAGTGGTATTAAGTAACAATACCCGACCCTTAAGCCAATATATCTATGCTGAATGGCTACGCTCGGGTGCAGAGCGTAATAGTTATTCTGTGGGCTACAATCCCCGCTATTGGCTAAACAACACTTATTACACTTTCGGCGAGTCTGAAGTACGTGTGGATGATTTTCTGGGCATCGATCAGGAGCTAAGACTACTAGCGGGTCTTGGTGGCCAGTTTCTTAACTCTGCCGAGCAGGCGCTGTACATTGAGCTTGGCGTAGGGGGCCGGTCCATCGAATTTGACAATATGGAAAACACCCGCAACGAAGCGCTGGGTCTTGCCAGACTTGGCTACTTCAGGACGGTTGCTGATGCTATCAAGTTTGATCTTAAACTTAGTGGAGGTCTGAGTAGCGATGAGGTCACAGAGGCCAGTGGCGAGATCGGGGTTTCGTTGCGTGTTCCTAACGGTGCTGTTCGGTTGGCTTACCGCAGCCGTTACTTGCAAGTCGAGGATTTTGAGTCCATTACCGACAACGATTCATTTGTCAGCTTTGGATACAGCTTCTAATCAGCTTATTGATCGTCAAAGATGCCGATCTGGTTGTTCCTCCCGGATTGTGCGTTGCTAATACTGTGGTGTACCTATTCGATTCCATTTTTTCATGGTAGGACGTTCGTCGTGCTGAGGTACTTGTGACAATCGCCGGTATTCGCCATGTCACACTAAAGGCCGAGCTACTTCGTACCTTACGAATGGGGCTGCCTTTGATAGGCGCACAACTACTGCAAATGAGCAATGGACTGGTTGATGCCATCATTGCCGGCCGGATTGGCAATAACGAGCTTGCCGCTGGTGGCGTAGGGGCCAGTCTGTGGTTTTTCACATCCTTGCTCTGTATTGGCCTTATGGCAGGTCTCTCACCAACACTCTCCAAATTGATCGGAGAACGCCGTCGCGCGTTCGTTGGACGTGTGTTTCAGCAGGGCGCGTGGCTTGGCGTGTTAGTTGGTCTGGTATCTCTGGCCATTGTTATGGTTATTCAGCAATCGGTGCATCTTTTTCCGTTTACACCGGAGTTGCCACCGTTAATTAGCGAATACCTGATGGGTGCCGCCTGGAGTCTTCCATTTTTTGCGTTGGTTATGGCAGCCCGGAATGTCTGTGAGGCCACAGGCTTGACACGCCCGGTTTTGATGGTGACTTCGATGGGTCTGCTCATCAATGCCATAGGCAGTTCCATACTGGGTTTGGGTTTATTCGGTGTGCCTGCGCTTGGCTTGTTAGGCATCGGCATGGCAACCACCTTGGTGAACGTTTGCATGGCATTGGCCCTGCTCGCGTTTATCAGCACGCCACGATTTAGACGCTACCAGCTTTTTGCAGACATCCAGCGACCCGATTGGAGCATTCTTGGTCCCATGCTGAAGCTATCAGTGCCAATATGCCTGGGAATGATGTTTGAAGCTGGCCTGTTCGTTGTGACGTCTGTACAAATGGGAATGATAGGCGTTGTGGAGACAGGTGCGCATCAGATCGCCATCAGCGCATCGGCCTTTTGTTACATGCTGCCTCTGGGCTTGTCGTTTGCGTTGACTGCACGAATAGGGCGTGCAGCCGGTCAGCGATCCATGAAATCAATTCGGCTTCGCATTGTCAGTGGTGGCCTTTTGGTCATGATTATGGCCTGCCTGACCGCAATGACACTGGTGGTGTTTCGCTATCAGATAGCCGGCGTCTATACTGGCGATCCGGCGCTTGTAGAATTTGCTGCGAGTCTTCTGATCCTGGGAGCCGTATTTCAATTATCTGACGGTGCCCAGATAATGCTCATAGGTATGTTAAGGGGTTTGCACGATACCCGCGTCCCCATGTTGATTAATGCATTTTCTTATTGGATTATTGCATTTGGTACAGGATTGTTCGCTGCGCACACCTTGGGGCTGGGTGCATATGGACTTTGGTTTGGTCTGATCACCGGATTAAGTGTTGCCTCTCTGTTGCTGGGGTTTCGGCTTAGATGGAAGCTGCTGTCCATGCAGGAACCGGATAGCTAGTCGCCCTCCCGCCTGGCTGTTAAACCAGGAATGATCCAAAAATCTCAAACCTGGCTGGCAGTCAAAACACTAGTGGAGTGTTATCAATGGTCAATCGGATAGAATGGCTGTTCCAGTTTCCATGAGAATCCAGTCATTGAGCCAAACTAAGACAGCTGTTATTACCGGGTCGACAAGCGGTATCGGGTTAGGCATAGCCAAAGCTCTGGCGGCGACTGGAGCTAACGTCGTGCTTAATGGTATAGAGCCCGAAGCCGAGGTGCAGGAAATCATCAGAGACCTACAGCGTGACTATGGCGTTGAGGTCAAATATTGCAACGCCAATCTGATGAAGGCGGCAGGTGTCAACGAGCTTATTGCAAAGGCTCATCATGCTTTTGGAACCGTTGATATTCTGGTAAACAACGCAGGTATCCAGTTTGTATCGCCTGTAGAGGATTTTCCCGAAGATAAATGGGAGGCCATTATCGCGTTAAACCTGTCAGCGGCGTTCTACTCGTCAAAAGCTGTAATTGCGCAGATGAAAGCGCAGAAGTGGGGACGTATTATCAATATTGCTTCCGCGCATGCCTTGGTGGCATCACCTTATAAATCTGCGTATGTGGCCGCCAAACACGGTCTGCTGGGTTTTACCAAATCGATAGCACTGGAAGCGGCTGAATCAGGCGTCACCGTTAATGCCATCTGTCCAGGTTATGTCTGGACCCCGTTGGTTGAAAAACAGATCCCTGATACGGCAAAGGCCCGGGGCCTGACTGAGGAGGAGGTCAAGCGGGATGTCTTGCTTGCGGCTCAGCCTAATAAGAGGTTTGCAAAGATTGAGGAAATAGCCGCATTGGCGGTATTTCTTGTTTCAGACGGCGCGGCCTCGATAACGGGTAGCGCGCTGCCGGTAGATGGTGGCTGGACGGCACACTAATGAATCGGGTGGTTACCCGTAGCGACTCTTCTGCGGGCCCGGTTAAACGAATCAACCTGGCGTTACAAGGCGGTGGTTCGCACGGTGCCTTTACGTGGGGTGTCCTGGATCGCCTGTTAGAAGAGCCTGATCTACGCATCGATTCCATATCAGGGACTTCCGCAGGTGCCATGAATGCGGTTGTTCTTGCCGACGGCTTTACTCGTTGCGAAGAGCAAGGGCACGCTGCTGCCACTTTGAGTGCACAACAACAACTGGAACAATTCTGGCGTGCAGTCAGCGCTGCTGCGAAAGGTAGTGTTGTGCAGCGTACGCCGATAAATCGCCTTCTGGGTAACTGGAGCCTGAGTGGATCATGGGGTTATCATTTTAGCGAGGCGATCAGCCGCATGTTTTCGCCCTATCAGATGAATCCACTGAACATCAACCCGCTGCGAAGCTTGTTGGAATCCGTAGTCGACTTCGATAACGTTAACCGGTGTGACAGCATACAGTTATTCATATCGGCGACCAATGTTCACACCGGGCGAGTCAAGGTGTTTGACGGTCACCAGTTAAGTTCCGAAATTGTATTGGCATCAGCCTGCTTGCCGCAGCTATTCCAGGCTGTAGAAATTGATGGTATTCCTTACTGGGATGGAGGTTATATGGGAAATCCATCCTTATTTCCGTTTCGTGACCATACACTGACCGCAGATATCGTGGTAGTACAGATCAATCCAGTCGAGCGTATCGGGACACCGAAAACTCCACATGAAATCCAGAACCGTTTGAACGAAATAAACTTTAACTCCAGCCTGTTGAAGGAGCTTCGTGCTATCGAATTTGTTTCGCGGCTTCTTGATGAAGGCAAACTGGACGAGAAACATTACCGGCGGGAGCGAATCCACATCATCGAGAATCAGGATGCGTTGATGCCGCTCGGAGCATCCTCAAAGGTTAATGCCGAATGGAAATTTCTCAGACATTTGCGTGATATTGGTCGTCAAACCGCAGAAAGCTGGCTAGAAAATAACTTTGATCAGATTGGTATTGCCAGTACCGTGGATTTACCTGCCATGTTTAACGGGACGGGGCCGTCACGGCGCAAAAATCTTTAGATTTCCGGACTGTTCTTGTCAGGAAGAGAGAGAGACTATTAATTTAAGCGATTTCGTGGTTTTTCGATGATCAGCGTGCGTGTGACAGCATCTGCTGGTCCCGGGCGTGCGAATAGATAACCTTGTGCCTCGTGGCAACCTAGTGCTCTGAGAAACTGGCGTTGAGGCTCTGTTTCGATGCCCTCGGCAATTATCTGAAAATCCATGCTTCTGCCAAGAGCGATGACAGATTTTATAATTGCTGCATCTGCGGAGCGACGCATCCGTAAGGTATCCACATCTGAAATAAAAGACTTATCAATTTTCAGATTATTGACGGGTAACTCTTTCAGGTAACTTAGTGAAGAATATCCAGTTCCAAAGTCGTCAATTGAAAGCTGGATGCCATGACTACGCAAGCGGTGCAGTTTTGCAACGTTGGATTCAACTTGCGTCATCACGGCGCTTTCGGTAATTTCCAATTCGAGAAGGTGCGCAGACAGATTGTATCGTGCCAGTGTCTCCAGTACCGTTTCCACGAAATTGTCTTGCTGTAAATGTAGTACTGATATGTTGACAGCGACCAGTAGTGGTGTTCCGGCAAGCTCCCAGGCCCGTGCCTGGCGACACGACTGATCCAGTGCGAAGGTATCAAGCTGTGTAATGAATCCTGTCCTTTCGGCAACGGCGATGAACACGTCCGGTCTTGTGCGTGTCTTTCTACCATCCGGTGTGTCAATGGTCCAGCGCATCAGTGCTTCAACGGCTCTGAGTTTGCCAGTATCAATGTTTACACGGGGTTGGTAGTGCATACTTACATCACCGTTTGACAACGCAATACGCATGTCGTTGTCCATTTGAAGCAAGGTGTCGCTGACCACGCTTAATTCGGAGGTATACCAGGCAGCACAGTTCTTGCCTTTGTCCTTAGCTCTATACATGGCAGCGTCAGCATTTTTTATTAACGCATCTATGCTGTCTGCAGTTCTGGGAAGATCAGCCATGCCGATACTTGCGCTTATATTAATAGTACGCTGGCTGATAGTGTAGGGACGAGCCAATGAATCCAGCAAGGCGTTTGCAATTTCCTCGATACGCTCGCGCTCGTTAATGCCTGTGATAGTGACGGTAAACTCATCTCCACCGAGTCGTGCTATAAAACCCTTATGCCCGATAGCTGCGCGAGTTGCCTTGTCAAGACGCATGGCTACTTCGCGTAAAAGCTCATCTCCTGCTCTATGTCCCAGTGTGTCATTGACTAGTTTAAAACCATCCAGGTCAATAAAAAAAAGTGTAAGTGTCTCGCCCGTGGTTATCGAATTCTCACCACAGGTTTTCAGATTGGTATTAAATTTCAATCGATTAGGGAGTTCGGTTAACTCATCATAATTGGCGAGTTTGATTAATTCCTTATTCGTTGTCTGTAGATGAGAGGAACGGTGTTTTAGCTGTTCGATCAAATACAGGTTTCGTAAAGCGTTGCCGATGCTTTGTGCTGCAGTGTCGAGGTAGTGGCAGCTGAGATGAGGCGGATCTATCAACAAATAGCCGAACAGGGTTTTGGCTGCGTACACGGGTGTTTGCACCAGTAAACCTTTTGCTGTCACGTGTTTGTAGCATTCAGGTAACAGCTCGCAGGAGTCAAAATAATCGGATTGTATGGGTTGGGCGTCTCCGTGTTCATGCACATGCAGCAGTTGTGCGCGCTTGCCGGGGGCCTCGCCAGGTGTGGAGTATTTTACGAGATAACATCGGTCAATATCAGTCTCATTTAACCAGCGTTTCATCGTATCCAGGATGTCACTTTGTTTGACACAGGAACTCATCTGCAGCTGCATGTTGGTCTTTACACGGCTCACATGTTGCATTTCAAATTCTACATCCATGCTGATTGACCAGATGTGTTGACGAATTGCCGCGATGGCAGCTGAGATGACAGCGATGTTCCGGGCAGGTGTCTTGTCATCGCCCAGTCGAACAGTGAACTGCTGGAGTTGTTGAGCAAGGTTGCCCCACCAGCGATTGGTGCTGATGCCGGGTGGTACTATTGGCAGATGCCGTTGTAAATATTGATCAATGGCAGGTGAATTGTCGAGTAGTGACGACTGGAGTGCATCACCCAACTCCTCGAGGCTGATATTGTCAGGCAGATCCTGCCCGTTCATCGCGCTCTTCAGATGCCCTATAAACGCTTCTTGAGTCAGGGCCGGATTTCCAGGTTCGGGTAAGCTGCAAACAGTAGACTCTCGAACAATGAGCTCCCCTTCCACTTCGATATGCTTAGATAGTGTGGCTGATCTTTTATCGTTGTGTAGCTCAATCGTATCGAGCATGAGTTCTGCGCATAGTGTGGCGGCTTTGATATGGGGTTGTCGTACCGTGGTGATTGCCGGGTAGGCCTGAGTTGCCTCCCTGGTATCGTCGAACCCTGAAATCATGATGTCATTGGGTATCTGAAGACCCAGATTGTGCGCAGCTTTTATGGCGCTCTCTGCCATGAGATCATTGGCAGCTGCAAGTGCCTTGATTTCAGGATGTGCAGTCAACAACGCGAGCACTGCATCATAAGTGTCTGCAGCTGAATCATTGCCGCGAATATGAAAAATGGCTGAATCGGGATAGCCTAGTTCTCCAGCAACGTTGCGAAAGCACTTTTCTCTGGCGGACGAGCCAGTGTTATTTTCCTTGCCGCTGATATAAGCAACTTTATGCGCTGGATCCCCGGTTAGTAAATGTTCGTACAGCGCAACCGTTGCAGACGTCTCCTTTATGACAACGGAGGGTATTGCACTCAGTGGCAGGCCCAGGCTAACCCTGGGGATATCCCTGAACGTTGAGAGAAAACTCTCTACGCGTTCTTTAGAGCTATTCGACGCCAGTTCGCTCGATAAAATTACTATGCCACTGAGTTGATAGTCGCGAGTTGCCGTGTAGATCGAATTGCAAACTGCATAGTCTTGATGAAACTCCGCGGCGGGATCCAGCTCTCTACCCGTAACACACAGTGTTCCATAGCTGGCTTTACTGAAAACCTGCGATAGCTGATCAATGATCAGCTTACGATACCCGAGGTATTCGTCCGTCAGCACTGCAATTGTGGCTGATGTAGAGCACATGTATAGACGAAAACCGATTATAGTTGGGCCTATCAAGAAGAATCGGCGCGACACCTCGCGGCTTAACGTATCGGTACATCCAATAGGTAACTTGGGTGATAACCAAGTCTCAATTGATTGGGCAGTCGCAACAAGACATTCTGAACGACGTTATCGTTCTGTGTCGTGGATCTTGCGTTTGCTGGCACCGACCGTGGTTTGTGTTATCGGCACGAAGATGAATTCACCTGCCTGGTGTCCCGTGTGTCGAATAGGTGCGTATTGCGGTATTTGTTCGACGTTCAGCCGTGCCGCGGTTTCGGAGACTTTTCCTTGAAGCTCGAAAAACAGCTCGTAGGTCTCAAGTACCTCTGTATTGCGTTCCAGTGCTTCAAGGAATGATTTTGCAAAGATCGAATGGTTTGAATTTACCGAGCCATCGAGTACCGGGCGCGTGCCGCCTGAACTCAGGACGGTTCTGACGCGTGATTGTGAGACTGCCTTCAGCCATTTCAAGCGCAGTTCTGCGCTAACTCCCGATAACGGTCGAGCGATAGAAGATCTAGTCAGATAACCCGAGTAGCAGGAATCTGCGATGACGAGAACATGCTTTGCACTCATCGTATCGATCATGGCTGTAACAGCACTGTTTGCTATCCATTTTTTTTTATTTTCAGCCGTCGAGTCGACCGGTAACCAGTAGCCGCGGCCACTTTCCTTATCTAACTCTCCATGCCCTGCATAGTAGATGACGAGGTTATCGTCTTGTCCCAGGGTTGCACGCATGCGTTCCATCGCACTGAGTATGGTTTTCTGGTTGGCATCAAGTAGAAGTACCGTTCTGAACCCATATTTATCACGAAGAATCTGTTCTACAGCAATAGCATCATTAGTAGCCGTATTAAGATTGTTCAGCGAGTTGTATGTGTCATTACCGATAATGAGTGCGTGATAGTTGCCAAGCTTCACATTTTTCAAAGATAGTCTTGCACTCTCAGAGTCAATGGAATGTAACTGTTGAGTGTCTGGGGCTTTGACCCCGGATGCGGCTGCTTGCCTGAGGGAAAGTGCAAGGCGCGTACTTTTTCCTTCATCATCAACAGCAAATAGCTCAAGGTTTTTCCCATTGATGGAACTCGTGTTGAACCTGAACAAGCCAGAGGTATTTACCGGGTGATCGAGTCCATTGATGCGAAAAGCAAATAAGGAATCAGCCGGCTGAATTTTGCCGATAAGGTCTGCCGAATAACTACCACTGGTTGACAATGCTGGCGACCCTCGAGTTATTCGCACGGGTGGATCAATTATGTCGATAGTGGGGCCACTTGTTTTTGTCTCTACCGTACGTTCTACTGGCGCCGGTTGCAAAACTGCCTGCTTACTCGCAAGGCGGCCTTGAAGGCTTGCAATGGCAGCAGCCTGTCTGACAAGGTCTGCTTCGTTGTCGCGGATATCTTTTTGTAGCTTTTTTATTTTCTGCTCATCGCTGGCGTGTTGCGCCGTATATTGTGTCGTCTGATTCTGTTTTCTACGCTCTGTCTGTTCTTGCAGTAAATCTTTTTTTGCCAGATGTTGCAGGTATGTCTCTCTTTCCAATATGGCTTTTCGTTCTATCCGGGCGATTGTGTCACTTTGTTGAGCAATGAGACTGATCAGCGTAGAGCGAGACTGACGAGCGGCGTGCGTCTGTGCGACTTGCTGTTCCAGTTGCGTTCTGTTTTCCTGTTCAAGGATTCTGATTTGACGCTCCAGTGAGGCAGATATCCGCTTTGCTTCTTTCAAGGCCTTATCGGCTGCTGCCGAATGCTCATCACGGGCTTCATGCCGAGATTCAAGTTCTTTGATAGTCAGGTTGTTGGCTTCAAGCTTTTGTTTTGATCGGTCGAGTGATTCTCTGCTTGCTGATAGTTGCGACTGAATTGCCGCGGTTTGTTCGCTGCTATTCGTCAACTGTTTCTGTAGCGCCTGTTTTTGGTTAACGGAATTGACAAGTTGTTCTTGCAACTCGTCCATTCGCCTATTGTGATCTAAGGATTGTGATGAAGTTGCTGTGTGGGAATCTGTTGTTTCGCTCTTTTGCGTCAGGCGTTCTGCGAGTGACTTACGCAGTTCCAATACATTGCGCTGGCTTTGCTGTAGCTGTGCCGTTTGTTTTTGCAATTGCCTGCTTCCGGCCGCGATTTCAGATCGAAGTAGTTTTACGTCAGCCTGTAACCCCTGGCGTTGTCTGTCTTCTGCTTTGCGCTGTGCAACTTCGATTGACGAGACAAATTCCAGTTCTGCGGAAGTGAATCCTGATGCCTGCCGGTAGAGGTTCAATGCTGCTGTCAGATCCCGATCTAAACCCAATCCGGATTCATAAAGGTAGCCGAGATTTATTTGTGCGCGTGAATAGTTCTGGTTTGCAGCACGCTGATACCAGCTTGCCGCGATCTCATAACTTTGACGTGTTCCAAGACCTTTCTCGTAGATTTCACCAACGTAGGTTTGTGCCTCTGGATCGC
The DNA here is from genome assembly GCA_045106855.1 of Granulosicoccus sp. Classification (GTDB taxonomy): domain Bacteria; phylum Pseudomonadota; class Gammaproteobacteria; order Granulosicoccales; family Granulosicoccaceae; genus Granulosicoccus. The sequence goes on along the minus strand of JBGCFI010000004.1, from coordinate 21,167 downwards.
CTTGTTCTGCCAGTGGCAGCCAGACAGCCAGGGCGCTTTTGAAGTCAGCCTGGTCGTACGCTACATATTCACCACCTCGAAGCGCACACTGGGCACCTGAAGTACGAATTGCACGCCTTTGCGCAAGGTAGGTAAGGCGGGTACCCAATTGCCGGACTTGCGGTGGAAGCAGACAGTCAACCACAAGCAGATCCTGTGGATTAGTGCCGGAACTGTCGCCGACCGTGTCTGGCATTGTGCTGCAAGCGCTGATCAGGGAAATCAGCAATCCGAAAGCCAGTAAACATGGCCGCCTTGAGTATCGACTGTTTCTCGAAGTCAGATCTAGAGCCATCGTGTGTGGAGAAAGGCCTGTGCCAGGCAAACTGATGGGTCAATCCTTTGCGTTATTCATGCCGGATGAGCGCACGGTGAGATTTCCGGCAACGTTTTATGCTCAGTGGGCCTTTTCAGTGACAGTTCTGATCTGAGAGAGCGCATCCAGAATATGTCGATTGCAGGGGTCGATTTCCAATGCCAGTGAATAGGCTTCCAGTGCGTTTGCACCGGGTGGATGTACCAGCCTGCCTATGTCCTGATGTACGCTGGCAAGCTGTAGCAGTGAATCACGCTCGAATTCCTGAGTTTGCGTTAATTCCGGACATCTCAGTTCTGCTGCGGGAAGCCGACTGCTCATCGAATGAAGATACAGCAGTGAACCCGCCAGCAATACTATTGCGCCCACAGCAACGATAAGTACCGTAGTTGTTCGTGTTTCCGCATTGGCTGTCCGTTGAGTAGAACTCCCCGCCATGTAGGTTGAAGCCAAATTTTTCGATGTACTGTTGAAAGGGAAACGTGTCTGCAGGTCTTCCAGCAGGGCATTGGCAGATGCATACCGATTGGCGGGTTGCTTGGCCATCAGTTTGTCCAGCACGGGCTGGTAGGCAGCATGACTGGCGGGAAGTTCCGGAATTGGCTCGTGCACGTGCTTGAACATCATGGCCAAAGGATCGGTCGCATCATAAGGTGGATAGTGCACGAGCATTTCGAACAGCACTACACCCAGGCTGTAAAGATCAGATCTGGCATCAATGACGGGGTCGCCCCGACTTTGCTCCGGACTCCGGTAGCGGGGGGTGCCTAGGATGGTGCCGTGTTGCGTTAACTCAGTGCTGCGATTGTCCATGCGAGCCACGCCGAAATCGGCCAGTACGGCTTCACCGGATTCGGTGAACAGTACGTTGGCCGGTTTGACGTCGCGATGCAAGAATCCTCGCTCATGAGCGTGTGCAAGTGCAGTGGCAAGGGTACGGAGCAACTCGCTGGCGTTAATGGATTTGTCTGCACACGCGATTCGTTGTTTGAGATTGGGCCCGGGCAGATACTGCATTGCTATGTAATAGTAAGACTCGGATTGCCCGACATCGTGAACAGTAATGATATTCGGATGATTGCTGACCGATGCGGTATCCCTGGCTTCTCTGAGAAAGCGAGCACACAGGTCGGCGTCAGCCACCAGTGAAGGGTTCATGACTTTAAGCGCAATATCACGCTGTAGTGTGTGTTGCTGTGCAAGGTATACCGTTGCGAATCCTCCCGAGCCAAGTATCGACTTGAGCGTATAGCCCGGGATATCAGGGAAGGATGCGTTTACCCGGTTCATGAACTGCTCATATCAGGACAGTTCAATGGGTTGACCATGTCTCGTGGTTCGTGCGGCTTTGTCCCAGGCTTTGTAGAGGTCTTCCAATTGTTTGTTGTCGGCTAGCTTTTTACCGATCACCAATTGCTCAAGAGCGCTTAGCCAATGCAGGTAGTACGTATCTCCCAGATCGGGATCACCGTTTGCCTGTGCCGCTAAAATTGTTCTTGAAAGAGTTTCGGCCCATTCTTTCCAGGTGAAAAGCCCTTGTTCATTGAGCGTCAAAGACAGCGCAAATACTTCCGCTTCCCAAGGCTCTTTAAAGATGGGCTCGTTGTCACGTCGTGGTATGGAATCAAGCGCTTGTAAGGCACCTTGTGTCGCTTGTTTGAATTGATCTGTCTGTGTGTTAATCACGATTGTTCTGTCTCACTGATCAGATACGGCTCCCAGCAATCGACATGTATCGAGCCTGGATGTGCGTCATGCCCCCAAAGTTCGCTACTGCTGAATCTGACGTTGTAAAGCCACTCAGGATTTTCACCCTCTCCAATGGCATGGGAGTCAGGAAAAATATGACACCCATGTACTTTGACTATCTGCCCCTGGCATCTTCGTATGTAAGCGGGCAGGCGTGTGTGCGTGGCTCGATGCAGGTTTCTTACGGTGACGATATTGCCAACGCTGAATTTCGGTTCGGTTGTTGCTGGCCGGTCAACAGGGCTTCCGGATGCCAGAACTGCTTCGACCTTATCTGCTTCGAGAATTCGCGGCAGCTGCCGAGGGGCGTCTTGCTTGATACCGGTTTCTAGTTCTTCCTGACTGACGAGCCCATTGGCCATCAACAGTTTTTCCAGCGCAGCAAGCCAGATTCGGTAATAGCCAGCACCCAGGTAGTAGGAGCCAGGCAGAGATTCACGGGCCGCACGAGATTGGTCTAGATTCCAGATACCTGTGGCACCCATGGCTAAACTCAACGAGAGCACCTGTCTTTCCCAATCATGATGAAATAACGTCTCGTCATCCTGTTCGATCTTGCCAAAACACTGCAGACCGCCCATGTCGTGTACGCCGTTCATGAGGCTGTTTCGGTGGCTGGAGTTGGCAGCCCAGTGCCAATCATTGAATTGCGAGTCACCAGTTTCGCCAGTTCTTCCTCCGCAAGCTGCTCGCTGTTCGCGGGGCGTTCGGGTAATACAAGATAGCGTACCTCTGCGGTGGAGTCCCAGACGTCTATGCGTTTTGTATCCGGCAACACAACCCCGAACTCTTCCAGTACCCCGGCAGGATCACTAACAGCTCTGGCGCGGTAGGGCGCTGATTTGTACCAGCTGGGTGGAAGTCCAAGAACGGGCCACGGATAACAGGAGCACAATGTGCACACCACCATGTTATGCGTATCCGGTGTGTTCTCTACCACCACCATATGCTCACCCTGACGGCCGCTAAATCCCATTGAAGCAATAGCGGCCGTTGCATCGTCCAGCAGCCATTGCCTGAATTGCTCATCGACCCATGCCCTTGCGATGATGCGAGCTCCGTTCTGTGGTCCTACCTGGTGTTCATAAGTGTCTACAATTTTATTGAGCGCCTGAGGATCTATGTAGCCCTTGTCAGTGAGGAGGGTTTTCAACGCACGCACCCGAAGCTCGGTATGATCGAGATGGGAGTGTTCATGATCGTGCGAATGGTCGTGATCATGAGAATGTGCAGAATCGGTAAAACTAGTCTTGTCTACAGTCATGGGATGCTCAGCGCCGGTCAATCTTGAATGCCATAGATCCCACAATATCATCTGGATGTTCCACTAGAGGCCTATGGATAGTTTTCTGACTCCCTGCGCCAAATTCGAGGCGGAGATTTCCATAAAGCGAAGTCGCTTTATCGCAGCCTGTGCACCCGTTGCCAGTAAGGATCAGGCAAAGGAGTTTCTCTGGAGAAGACAAAAGGCCTATCCTGAGGCTAACCATCATTGTTGGGCGATGGTGGCCGGTGCCCCCAGGGATGAACATCAGCAGGATCAGAGTGATGATGGAGAGCCGCGAGGCACGGCGGGTAAACCTATGCTTGTCGTGCTCAGACACGCCGAAATCGGCCAAATAATGGTCGTGGTTTCGCGTATCTTTGGTGGCACGAAGCTCGGTGTTGGTGGACTGTCCAGAGCGTATTCTCAAGCGGTGGTCAATCTGCTGGAAAACCTTCAAACCAAACGTTTACATGCGCGTGTCGCTTATGACGTACTCGCTCCGTATTCTTTGCTTGCATCGCTACTGCATTATCTTCCGACGATGAATTGTCAGATTCAAGACAAGAGATTTGGTACTGATGTTGAGCTTACGGTTCTTGTACCTGAGGCCGAAGAGGAGCGATTTGTTGCCTTTATCAAGGCAACTGGCAGTGGTTCCATATCGTTCTCGAAACGCGATAATCAGGCTGTTTCATACGGCGTTTAATAAATTGCTCGGGTGTTTACGGTTAGCGCCTGGCAACGTGACTTCTGTGGCTCTGCCGTTCTTATCAATCTGCAAACCGGAATATAGATAGACCACTGTAATTCTGTTGCAGTGGTAGACTTGAATTGCGGGGGTTATATAGCCATCTGGTTACCACCACCGTGATGTAGCCATGTCCAGGCAGGTATTTAAGCCATTTCAGCGAGCCTGTCTATCGGCCTTGACGACTAGCAATACTGCATAATAATGCATTTTTATGAGCATAACCGAGTTGTCACGAAGTCTTGAGCGAATGCTGCCGGCAAACGGGCACAGTCATCAGCGCCCGCGTCGATTGATGTTTGTCATCGAAGCACTCACAGTGGGTGGTGCAGAGAGAATGGTGGTAGACCTGGCCAACGAGTTCTCCCGACGTGGTGACATCGTCAGCGTTGTTTGCCTATCCAGTATTGGCGAGCTGGCGGAGTCTCTGTCAGATGATGTTTCTCTGCATCTCCTGAATAAAAAGCCCGGTGTCGATCTTCGGGTTATCGGGCGCTTGCGTAAAATTGTGCTGCAACAACGGGTTGAGGTTGTTAACAGTCACCTGTGGACGGCTAATTTATGGACTCGCCTGGCCTTGTACCGCCACTCAATCCCTGTGGTGATAACCGAGCATAATCGAGATGTCTGGAAACGGTTGCACAACAAGCTGATCGATCGAGTTCTCAGCTACTTTACTGCAAGGCTCATTGCCGTATCAGAGGATACCGCCAGCTTCTATCGCTACGATGTGGGTATTAATGGAAAACTGGTTTGTGTTGTGAATAATGGAGTGGATACGCAAAGGTACGCATCGGGTCGAGGCGAATTCCTGCGCTGTCATTTGGCTTCTGAACTGGAACTCCTCGTTGGTACGGTGGGGAGGCTTGCAGTCCAGAAAAATCATTTACGCCTTGTTCAGGCGGCAGCCATCCTCAAGGCACAGGGCTTGCCGGTTCGCATTGTTATTGCAGGTGATGGTCCTGAGCGCGAAGCTATAGAAGCCTGCATAACGGAGCATGATGTTGCTGAGTACGTCAATTTATTGGGCGAGCGATCTGATATTCCCGACCTGTTAGCCGCGCTGGATGTGTTTGTTTTGTCCAGTGACAGGGAGGGGTACCCGCTGGCGGCGCTGGAAGCACAGTCGGCTGGAACTCCTGTAGTTCTTACCAATGCCGGTGGTTGTGCGGACGCTATTTCGCAGTCGGCAAGTGGTTGTGGCGGTCTGCTGGTGGATAAGACACCAGAAGCTATCGCCACTGCCATTGCGGAACTTGCCATGGATCGTCAACGACTCCTGTCAATGGGCGAATTTGCCTGTAAGCATGCATCGCAGCATTTTGATAAACGGACAATGATCGATCGTTACAGTGAGATTTTTGATGATGTTGTTCCCGGACCACTAAACCCGTTTCTATTAACCTGAGTTTAGAGCCTCTACGTTAACTCTGACCGACAAGCGTGTCCCTTGTCCAGACGTTACCTGGTGTAGCAAACTGAATTGATTGAACTTGCCGGGCGGCGCATGGCATTGGCCTGGTGTACACCGCCCGTGAGTTATCGGCTAACTTAATCAGGCCGCGTGATGTTCAGGGGAACCTTTAACCTGTGATGGATTATTGCAGGGCGCGTGACGACGCTGGTTGGCTGAGTCTGCGTACAGGTACTCACGAGGCAAGCCTATATCGTTAAGCTCTCGGTCTGTCATTCGCTCCAGAATTTCAAAATTGCGCTTTTGATCTCTTGCAACAATGCGACGGTTTAGAATCTGGCGGACTGACTGTAGGACGTTCATGGCTCGAAAAACTCGCTTAGATAGTTTGATATGAAAAATACAGGGGTTAATACGTTGGTTTCACTCCTGTATGGGCAAGCATAGTGTGCGCCCTAAACGCCTGTTAACTAGACTCCGGCCAGTACCTACAGCTTGTCCAGATGGTTGCAAGTCTGGCCTAATGAAGCTTCACATACTGGTTCCAGTTCATATCAGTAGAACATTCGATTTCAGGTGTCCTGACCGCCTCCCAACAGCCTGTATCTGAATCGGGGGTCAGAGGTTTTGCCACCCAGCCAGATATCGAAAAACGCGTTTGTGAATTCCGTATCGTTAATACTTCCTATTGCATCGTCACCAAAGTAAAAAAGCGTATGTCCGTCGTTTGTTCGCACACCCGTTATGGCTGTGCCTTTGGAAACATCTGGAATTATTCCAAGTAACTCGCGTTCCCAGCGAGCAAGTTGCTCTGGGCTGGCTTCCGGACGTTGTTTACGGATTTCCTCCATACTTTTTGCAACGATTTTTTTTCCTTCAAGTGGGCGCAGATAGCGAAGTGATAGCGCGAAGGGTTGAGTCGTGTTGTAGCGTCCGGAGTTGGCATATAGACTTGCGTCGAAAACATCCCAGAACATGACTTTGAAGCGCGCTTCGCCTACAAGTTGTGGATCGTCGAGGTGCTTGTGGGCCGGCGAAGATGTTGCATTCGCGGGTAGACATAACAGGCACAACAACAGGGTGGTCAGATTGATTATCTTGTTCTTTATAACCGTCACGCCGCCTCTCCAAACGGTGGATGAATTGAGTGATTGCTCCTCAACTTATGCAACCATTTACGATGTCATTCGATGTTCGATCACTTCAGATACCGAATTCCACGCAGATCTGGGTTAGAGGTCACATTTCATGTCATGGTTACCGGCATAGTCGTCAGGAGTCTGACGCTGGTTAGCGACCGGGCATCTACAAAATAAGAATGTTCAAGGTCTGGGGGATTTGTGTCCCCATAGCCTCGTATAATGGCGCCACACGCATGCGCGGGTGCCGTATTTCTATGCGATGTGCCCCGGAAACCGCAGCCTAACCGCCAGCTCAACTGCCAAAAACTGTGAATAACACCATGTATAGAATTGCCCCATCCATACTGTCGGCTGACTTCGCTTCTCTGGGTAGTGAAGTGAAAGCGGTCATTGACGCCGGGGCAGACTGGATTCACTTTGATGTCATGGACAACCACTATGTGCCTAATCTCACGATTGGGCCCGCGGTTGCCAAGGCGATCAAGCCCCATTGCGTGACTGCCGATGGAGTGCCGATTCCTCTGGACGTCCACCTGATGGTACAACCGGTCGACGCGCTGGCTCTGGAGTTTGCAAAAGCAGGTGCTGACCTGATTACGTTTCATCCTGATGCAGAGCGCCACGTGGATCGCACCTTACAGCTTATCCGTGATCAAGGCTGTCAGGCAGGTCTGGTATTTAATCCTGCCATGCCACTGGACGTTTTGGAATGGGTGATCGACAAGGTCGATATCATTCTTCTTATGAGTGTAAACCCCGGCTTTGGCGGCCAGAGTTTCATTGAATCAACCTACCGCAAGATAGAGCAAGTACGTAAGTTGATTGATATGTCTGGCCGTGATATCCGTCTTGAGGTTGATGGCGGAATAAAGGCTGACAACATTGCCCGGGTAGCATCAGCAGGTGCTGATACGTTTGTCGCGGGCAGTGCTATTTTTAACCAACCAGACTATGAGAAAGTAATACAACAGATGCGTGCCAACCTTGAAGAAAGTGGGGCATGTTGATCCGTGAGCGACCCAGGTAGTGTACGCCTGAGTTGTTTGCGGTTATTTTATAAAGGTAGTTCAGTGTAAATACCCAGGTGTGCAGTTTTACTGTAAACCGCGACGCATTACCATAGCGAACTGCAGCTCCTTTGTTTTTAGTCGCTATCTCTGCCTATCTACGATCGGTGTTGGTGGAGTTGTAAGAATGCGACGCGTAGGAATCTCTATTCAAATAAATCTGGCTTTGATACTGACCATTCTGACTGCATTGGCATTCCTGCTAACGGTAATGTTTAAAGCAGAGCACTCGCGCAAGCACATAACAGAAACGCAAAGCACCTGGATATCGCAACAGCTGGTTGCCAGAGAGATACAGGTGGACTTGAAGAAGCAGGTGCTGGCATGGACAAACGTTCTTTTGCATGCGGGTGATCAGGCAGCGCTTGAGGAATACAAGTCCAGGTTCGAGGAGTCGCAAGCCGGTATTGATTCAGGCATAACCTCTTTGCTGAAAGCAGATTTGCCAGACGAAACAAGCACCTTACTCGAAGAACTGAAATCCTTGTTGGTGGTGCTCGGTAGTCACTATCGCGGTATTCTGGATACTTATCAGGGGGCGGCGATCGATTCAATTCCTGCGCCCGAAAGCCTGCTGCATGGTCGGCATAACGAGTTTGAAAATCACTTGTATGATCTGGGTGATGCGCTTGATGCTGCTGCAGCAAGAGTGCTGCATGATGAGGAGAGTCGAGTACAGGTAGAACAACGCTGGATCCTGATTACAGCGCTCACCTTTTTTGGTTTCACAGCAGGAATGTTTGCATATTTTATATCGGGACGCTTGATCAAGCCCATGCGTATCCTGGTGAAGTGTGCTCAGCAGCTGAGCGTAGATGACTACGCCAGAAAGATTCCGTTTACGACCTGGAATGATGAAATTGGCACGTTGGCGGAGGCGCTACAAGTGTTTCGACGAAATCGGATATCTGAACTGGCATTGAAACGGTCCGCGCAGCTGGCCATAGAAATGGAAGAGAAGGAAGAGCTGCTGGCATTGCAGAAGCAGCTGGATGCAGAGCGCGATTCAGCTGCACTACGTGAAGAGCAGCATGATCGGGAGATGGCTGATGTTTTTCGTTCAAGAGAAGAAGAACTTACCCGCAGAATACAGCGCTTGTCCGAGGCCGTCGCTGAGGCTGCCGCAGGAAACTTAAAATATCTTGCGGCTCATCGTGACACCGAGACAGGCGCGGTCGATGATCTGAGTCGGATGATAGTGGATCTGGAAAATCTGTTCGGCCAGTTTGACTATGATTTCGAGAGCATTGCTTGCGAGGCTAAAACGCTGAATGATGCTGCACACGCACTGAGTGAGTTGAGCGAGGGCATCAACACAGGTGCGCAGCGCAACACTGATCAGTCAGGTGCGTTGCTGGAGACGGTTGGGTGCGTCCGTGGGGCGATCATCAAGATGTCCGATGACATCAGGGTAATGGCTACCGGTATTGGCGGTATTGAAAGTAGTGCCTCTCAAGCGTCGCTGGTTGCTAATGAGGCCGTCGATCTTGGTTTGCGCACAGATGCCACAATGCGCAAGTTGTCAACATCCTCAGCTGATATTGGCAATGTGATCAAGCTGATTAACTCGGTTGCTGAACAGACTAATCTGCTGGCGCTGAATGCCACTATTGAAGCGGCCAGGGCTGGCGATGCTGGTAAGGGCTTTGCCGTCGTTGCCAACGAGGTTAAAGAGCTGGCAAAAGAGACCAATAAGGCCACTGACGAGATCCAGCGTCGAATTGACGCCATTCGGGGTGACACCGACAATGCTGTGGAAGCTCTGGGCAGTATCAATAAAATCGTGTCTCAGATTAATCAGATACAGCTTGGAATTTCCCAGTCAGTAAAAGAGCAGTCCAGATCTGCTGATGAAATCATGACGCTCGTATCGTCCACGCTTGAGGGTAATCAGTCGTTGAAAGGTCTGATTACTGAAATCAATGACCGTCAGGTGGGTGCCCAGACATCGGCGGCACAAATCCATGAGGCATCAGAACGCCTCAGGCAGAGCGCTTCAGGCAGTCTTGAGTTGACAGCGCGTTACGCGGCGTAAGTTGCACTAGATACAGCGACCACCATCAACTTCCAGGCACACACCGGTAACCATACTGGCTTCATCTGAACATAGGTAACAAGCTGCATTACCCATGTCTTCAGGGGTGGAAAAACGTCCAATGGGAATAGTGGACAGGAATTTTTCTCGAATTTCGGGCGTGTCCTCACCCATAAAGGACGCTAGCAGGGGTGTTTCTCCTGCTACTGGATTGAGTGCGTTAACGCGAATACCCAGAGGGGCCAATTCCACAGCCATGCCCCGTGTTGCCGTTATTACCCAGCCTTTTGAGGCGTTGTACCAGGTTAGATTAGGACGTGGGCTGACGCCTCCGGTTGATGCAACGTTAAGAATGCAGCCACGCAATTGAGTTTTCATGATCGGTAAAACATGACGAGCCATCAGATAGATTGATTTGGTGTTAACGCTGATGATGTTATCGAAGTCGGCATCACCGACTTCGTCCATAGGCATCGGTTTATGTGTGACGCCTGCGTTGTTGACAACTATATCAATAGCTCCAAACGCGTCACAGGTTGCGGCAACAAGATTTTTTATATCATCATTTTTGCCAACGTCGGTTTTGCACGCCCGCGCTGAATCGCCAAGAGAGTCTGCCAGGGTCATGGCGTCAGCGTCGTTGAGATCGGCGATCATGACGCTGGCACCTTCGGCGGCAAACTTTCTGGCAATGCCTGCACCGAACCCGGAAGCGCCACCGGTAACGATTGCGCTTTTACCTTGTAGTCTCATGAAAGGTTCCTACCCGTGTTTGGCAGCGACCGTCTTGAGTGTTGAGAAGCCGTACAATGCCTCAAACCCTTTTTCCCGACCGTGCCCTGAAAAGCCTGTGCCGCCGAAAGGAAGTTCTACCCCGCCACCAGCGCCATAATTGTTGATAAACACCTGTCCTGCACGCAGCCGTTTTGCCAATCTCATTTGGCGGGCACCGCAGTCGCTCCAAATGGAGGCTACCAGACCATAGTCGGTGCCATTGGCAATAGCAATGGCGTGCTCTTCGTCTTCAAACGGAATAATGACCTGAACCGGACCGAAAATCTCTTGTTGGGCCAGGACATGGTCTGGTGGAACGTTGTCGAACAGTGTGGGTGCCAGGAAGTAACCGCTAGTGTCTGCCTCATCGACAATGACGCCTTGTGCTGCAATTTCAAGATCGTGCCCCTGTTCTATGTAGCCACGAACAAGGTCGAGCTGACGCGAGGATATCAGCGGCCCGATGTTCAGATCGTCAAGTGCTGCACCTACTTTTAACGTTCGATAGCTCTTGATCATTCTTTCCCTTACACGTTCGTGGATACCTTTTTGTACAAGGATTCTCGAAGACGCCGAGCAGGTTTGTCCGGCATTCTGGATACCGGCATTGACCAGAAAAGGAATGGCAGCGTCGATGTCTGCGTCATCGAATACCAGTTGCGGTGACTTGCCGCCAAGTTCCAGCGTTACCGGCACAATGTTCTGTGCCGCTTCTTGCTGGATGAGCTTGCCGATTCCCACAGAGCCTGTAAAAGAGATATGGTTGACGCCGGAGTGTGCGGTGAGAGCGGCGCCAGCCTCTTCGCCCAGGCCGGGTATCACGCTGAGTGCTCCGTTGGGAAGTCCTGCTTCGCGGGCTATATCGGCGAATGCCAAGGCCGTCAGACACGCTTCTTCGGCTGGTTTGAGAACGGCTGCATTGCCCATGGCAAGTGCAGCTCCTACCGATCGGCCGATAATCTGCATAGGATAGTTCCAGGGAATGATATGACCCGTAACTCCATGCGGTTCACGCAGGGTATACACCGTATAGCCCTCAAGATACGGAATAGTCTCACCATGAATCTTGTCAGCTGCGCCGGCATAGAACTCCATATAGCGCGCGAGTGCGAGTGCATCGGCTTTGGCCTGGGTAAGTGGCTTGCCAACATCAATGGATTCCAGTTGTGCCAGCTGATCTGCTTTTGCAAGCACCAGATCGCCGATGCGAGCCAGAATACGTCCTCGTTCCGTGGCCGTAAGTTTGCCCCAGGTTCCGTCAAGTGCTTCTTGTGCGTGCTCTACCGCCTTATTGATATCGGCCGCCGTGCCACGGGCAATCTGACATATGGGCTCGCCGTTGGAGGGGTTGATAAGATCAAGCCGAGCACCCTCGCAAGAGGGTATCCACGCATTGCCGATAAAACATAGAGACGGGTCGAACCAGAGCACGTCAGAGGGCAGACCCATTGGATTTTAATCCTGTGTAAAGTTTATCAACCCGAGATGCATGGCTTTGGCGACAGCATTTGCCCGATTGCTGGCCTTGAGCTTTACGCCAGCGTTGCGCAAGTGAAATGTCGCTGTGCTCTCGGAGAAGCCAAGAATAACGGATATCTCCCAGGATGTTTTTCCGCGTGCTGTCCAGGTCAGGCACTCTACTTCTCGTTGCGTAAGGGCAATCGGGGCAACGTTGTGTCCGGCTGGTGGCGCCACAGACTCTCGCTCGGTTAAGACCGGTTGGAAGGTGGTGCCGATAGTGCGCATGTCGGCGGGAGATTCGAGCAGTAAATCGCAGACGACTTTTGCTGCATGTTCACCAAGTTTGCGAAGTGGTTGCTGTATTGTTGTCAGCTTGGGAGTGACATATTCACACATCGGTATTCCATCGAACCCCAGGATGGATATGTCTTCAGGTACTCGCAGACCAATTCGCTTGCAGGCATTCAAAGCGCCAAGCGCCATTTCGTCGTTGTGAAAGAACACAGCGGTAACCGTCGGATACTCCGAGTGAATACGGTCCATGGCAAATTTGCCGCTTTCTTCTAAAAAATCTCCCTGAATCTCGACATGCAGCTCGCTGCCGAGCGCTTTGAGCTCGCGTTTGAAACCCAATGAGCGGTCTTTGGCCTCGAAGTACTGGAGTTTTCCGGTAACCATCGCAATGCGGTGATGCCCTTGAGAGACCAGATAGCGAGCGGCCATTTCTCCTCCCCGGATATTGTCAACATCGACGCAGCGTTCTGGAAAAGCAGATATGCAATGATTCACCAGAACCACGTTGGGGTGTTTTTGCATCAACTGAATCAGCTCTTCCTCTTCCAGTGTGTCGGCGTGGATGATAAGCCCATGGCAATCGCTACTTTCCAGCGCTGCGCAGGCTTCGAGCTTGTTGCGCTGCGATTGCGAATTGGATTGAACCAGAACATTGAAATGGCGACACAGCAGATAGTTGGAGGCAGCATCAACCAGAACGCTATAGTAGGCGGAGGCAAAACTACTGGTGACAATACCAATATTGCCTAAGCTGAGGGCCGCATTCCGATGCCGGTATGGCGAGGTTCTATTCAGAGGCATCGATGATGCCGCCCGGTAACCAGTATTATGAATTGCCTTGACACGATACCCTCCATTTCGACCATATCAGAAAACCCTTGCAGTCACCCACTTTCAGAAAGTGGCGTCGTACGATGCTTCAGGATCTGTTTTACTCAAACGTCCATCTGAGTATACGTGCGTCTGCTCATGGTGGAGTATAAACTGCCTTGATGGTGGCGCAGTTGTTGATGTGCGACAATTTCTGATTAGGGTGAGGTTTTATTACCTTAGTGCCAGAGATGCACTAGTCCGCTGGCAGGCTGATAAGCACGCCTTATCACATCACGCAGGAGAACGGATCTGTGAAACGTGTAAAAAATAAGAATTGCCAGAAAAACACCGAGGCTCCGTCAGTTGACTATCTATATAAAATTTGACGGGAAACTAACAGGAGTTGGCTTGTCGAGTGTCTCATTTTTAATACCCGAAATGCAAGATTGCCGCGTATGTTGGTATCACGGCAAAGCTGACTGGTTAAAAGCGAGTGGTAAGGCTGTTGTTACGCATGGTGCACGGTGTCACTGACTCATTTTTGCCTTGTATGATGGGGTGAAGGCCAGTTCTGATTAATTGCTTGCCAGTAGTGCAGGGATATCCAGAAACGTTTATGCGGTAATTCGCATCATCAATACAGACTACCCTGACGATGATGTTCATTGGCCGCTTCGTGACAGAACAATGCTGAAAGAGACAACCAGATGCTGGACAGCGCCGCGTATAGATACCCTGATGCCTGAGTGAACAGAGCGAGCACGTTCATGATGATCAGTGTCATCTGCATTAGCGCAAGAGTCCTCGAATATCTGAGGATGTTTTTTCAGATGATGTAGTGAATGGACAGGATTACAAATTGGACGTCTAATCGAGAAAAACTTAGGGTCAAAGGAGAAACCCTTTCGAGTAAAGTCTCTGTATCCTCTGGATACTAAACCCCTTGGGAACATAGCAGTGGGTCGCAAATACGTAAATTCGGAAGGCGTTATCAACAAGGAAGTGCCAAATGGAATAACAGATAACGGCTTTCGCTATCGCCTGGGTTTGCCAGCCTGGGCATACCCGGGTTGGCGCAATACTTATTTTGTGGATAATCCATCCATGCTCGCCAGCTATGCATCGGTATTCAATGCGGTTGAAGGGAACACAAGCTTTTATCATGTGCCAGATGCGTCGAGTGTCACCAGTTGGGCTAAAGCGCTTGATGGGCACGATTTTCTAATCAGTTTCAAACTACCGCGCACGATAACGCACGAAAGTCGACCGTGTATGCAGGATCTACGTTTGTTTTTGAGTCGGTTAATGCCATTGCGTGGCCATATTGGACCGTTTCTGATTCAATTTCCAGAGTGGGTTGCCATGACGCAACTCAGACGCTTCAAGCCTGTGTTCGACGAAATTCGCAACCATGGTGATGCGGTTATAGAGGTTCGTCATCCGGCTCTGTTCAGCCAGCCTGAATTACTGGAGCCTTTGCTTGCGCACTATGGATTCGGCCGGGCCATGCTGGATTCGCGCGCATTGTATACGGGTGATGTAAGTCATCCAGATGTATTATCCGCTGTCCATGAAAAGCCTGACGTTCCGGTTCTTTTCAAGGTCTACAACCAGCTGGTGCTGGTAAGGCTTATTTTGCATCCCGACGGGATCAGCAATGCACGCTGGATTAAAGAATGGGCGACGCGTACTGCACAATGGATTAATGCAGGCATGACGCCACACATCATGATTCATTGTCCCAACAATTTATATTGCCCCTTGTTTGCGGAGCAGTTTCATTCGGCTATGGTGCCGATGCTGGATAAACCGATGCCCGCTTTGCCGCGGTGGCCGGTACCGCAGCAAGGACAATTGCTGTAAATAGATTAAACAGCAACATAGTTATGAGAAAAATCACGACGTTTAGATACTTAATTCAGAGTGATCTTTTTTGACCAGCGATACATGTGGGTACGGAATATTCCACGATTGTTCAGTACAAGCCTGCACACAAGCGCTTTGTGTCATTCTCTGGATGCGCTGATACGATTTTGCGGCCCTGGTATCCATGGTCACAAGCAGCCAGTAATCTATTGACGACTCGCCAGCGGCTTTCAGCTCCACGCGCACATCTTTGATGAAAGACTCAAGGTCTGAATCGGTCAACGCTTTCCTGATCGCGTCGCGTAGTACTTTAGGTACAGTGCTCAGGCTTTCATTCTGCTGCTGATAGTCCACACCAAACGTGGTGACAACGCCAAAGCTTTGTCCGCGTGACAGGTTGATCATTTCCTTGTTGTAGAACTCATGCGTAGGCACGCTGACCTGCTGACCGCCACGTATTCTCAGTTCCACAGTGTCCGGGTTCTGATCCAGCACCTCCATGAGATTGCCATCAGGCATTAACACGCTATCTCCCCGGGATGTCGGGAACCAGCTGTCATTACCAGAAGGGCGTGAACTGACACCATGAAATTCTGCCAGTGGAATGCGCAGCACCCCGTGCAATTCAGGGTTTCTCAACACGGTGAACATGTTGATGGACTCGACTCGCCACGGCAATCCTCGATACACGATACGTTCCGCCTCTCGCATGGCGCCTACATTAAGCAGGAGGCGTGCTTCGGAAATGTACTGTGGTAGTAGTTGCCGTATGCCCAGCGCCAGACCTATGATCAACAAGATGAGTAGACCCAGCAACAGTACATCCCCGCGTTCATAGAAAACCACAAAGATGGCAATGAGGATGAGCAGAAAGGTCATCGCATGAACACTGTATGCCGCCAGGCGGTAGCGTGTTCTTTGTTCTGGAGAATCTGTACTGGCAATCGTTGCCCGGTAGCCGCGCAGTAAAAACCGTACACCGAACCAGACGATGAGGGCCGTCAGCAAAGCCAGTGCCAGAGTAAGTCCACGTCCTTTGAGAAAGTCGATCAGCGCCGCGAAAATGGTCTGGGCAATGGGCTTGTCACCGCGTAGATCAGAGATCTGAAAGCGAGCAATTTCGATAGCGTTTTCTGCATCGTCGCGTCGGCTACGCCAGATTCGCTCAAGCCGAGCAAGAGACTTGCCCAATTCGCCACCGGGCTCCAGTGAAAGCTCTGGTTGAAGATTTCGCAAGGCTTGCGTAGCTGTGTCCAGTTCCTGTTCGTGTAGTGCTATTTCATCATTGAGCGCTTTGAGTTTTCGTGGTTTCTCAGTCAGGTCTTTCAAGCTATCGATGACCGGTTGAGCGATCATTGCTATGTCTTCCTGCCAATTGCTTTCGTCTTTGACTGCATCTTGCTCGTTAACGAACAGGCTGATGTCTAAGCCACCGATCGCAATGTTTTCAAGCGTGCTGCGAAGTTGTCGTATATCTTCTGAGAGATCATCGGCTTGCCGACGAAGATCAGCTTTGTCCTGTTCGTTAGCTTGTTCTATTCTCTCCCCGAGCGAGCTGCGTTCAGCAAGTTTTTGCGTAAGCACATTCTGTATGTACTGGAGTCGTTCCAGCATCATCAGTGCATCGCTTTGCTGGGTGGCTGTCGATGGCTGAGCGCTCGACGTGCCCGTGGACTCAACTACCGGGTTTTGATCTTGTGCAAAAGCGGTGCTGCCAAAGGTGAAAAGCAGGACACAGACCAACGTACAAAATGTCTGTTGCAGGCCGAAAATCGAGGATAGGGAGACTAAGCAATAAACCGGGGAGCCAGACAATACCTTATGAGTCATTGACTGCGAACAAATACAGGGAATGCGGTGTTAATGCCGCCGCGACCCGAGGTATACCCTTGAATGGTGAAACCCAGTCCGGATGGCCCTTCAAAGGGCTGGGCGTTTTTATCAGCGCTTTTTTGGTACGCGTTAAGTACGGCATCAACAACCTGATCACGTGATAGAGAATCCGGGAAAAAGCTTGAAAACTTACTTTTCCACTGATCGCCATCGCGTATCTCAATAGTTGCTGTGTAAACGCCAGCACGATTGGGTTTGTCGCGTATGGAGGCTACCCGAGCGTTTGCCGGATCTTTGCCGCCCGGACGTGAGTGGAATCCGACAGGTTTTCCACTGCGATTTATCTCACCTTCAAAGACATGCCACAGATTGATGTTCGGGTTAGTGTCGGACCATTGGGCGTAGCCCGGTTCGCTGTGCGAATCAGAATGAGTCGAATTGCCGGATTGCGTGCTACCAGAACTTGAAAGCGAGCTGCCAGCACCTTGCGATAGGGCTTTCAAGTCGATGCCGAACTGGTCCAGATTGACGCCCAGTGCAACCAGCACCAGAGCCACGATGGGTATATAGCGTTTGTACTTGTTCAAGAGATTGAAATCCTGTCAAAGGGGAAATTCGCTTTTGGATGGTAACAATTCTATCGCCGCTTCATGTGTTGATACGCTTTGAGATTGCGGTGCCATGATTTTGTCAGTATTGGCGCGATATTCCCGGGCTCAGATAGTGTTGTCCAGCCTCGACATGAAAACAATAGCTGTGCGTGTAACACTGATGAGGTATCTGCGCGTACGATGGTGATGATCGAGGATGCTGCTAGTCATGGCCTGCTTGCGCTGCGGTATGACGGGCTACTCGTGGCATCCTGTCTGGTCATGTGATTGGTCCGGGCAGCCGACTGACCCACCCGTTAACGCATTATTCACATGTCTTCAGGCGTATCTCCTGACTCTGCTGATTCAGTCACGGCAAAAACATCCACTGTCAGCGCAGTCCCTGGCGCTGGATCAGCGCCGGAACGCGTTTCCAGCAGGGTTCTCGCAGCTTATGGTTCGCTCGCTTTTCCGTTGGCAGCGGCATTCATTGCGTTGCAGGTTATTGTGCCGACGTTTTATGCGGAAAACACCAGCCTGAGTCTGGCTGCAATTGGCGGTATTCTGCTTCTGGCGCGGCTATTCGATACCGTCACCGATCCCCTTGTTGGTTATTGGTCGGATCAAAGTACCGCCAAATTCGGTCGACGAAAGTTGTTTGTAGTGGTAGCCGCGCCCATGATCGGTATAGCTGTCTGGTTCCTGTTCAATCCTGTCGATGGAGCCGGCGCGGGCTACCTGTTGTTCTGGACTATCGCTATTTATGTCGCGGGTACCTTGTCAATAGTCCCTGCCAGTGCCTGGGCTGCCGAGCTTTCGCCCGATTACAACCAGCGAAGCCTTATAACGGGTATCCGGGTGGCGTTTGGGCTTGCGGGAACGCTGGCTGCGTTAATTGTTCCCGCATTGTTGGCTGGCAACTCCGCTGAGAATCTGGGTAGTACGCTTCGGGTAATTACCCTGTTAGTGGTGGTGACGCTGCTTTTCACTACGGTATGGGCAGCATTCAGTGTGCCTGATACCGCTAAAACCACGTTGCCCCGTAATTCAATCACTGCGGCCTGGGCTCTGATGAAGACCCGCAATCCCTTTCGGCAGCTACTAGTGAGTTTTCTGCTCAATGCTGTGGCCAATGCAATTCCTGCAACCCTGTTCCTACTGTTTGTTACCCATGTACTTGGCGAACCTGAGTTGGCCGGTGTATTCCTGTTTCTCTATTTTATTTTTGCTGCTGCAGCTGTGCCTTTCTGGGTTGCGGTATCCAGGCGCTTCGGCAAGCATCGCACGTGGTCAGTTGCAATGCTTCTGGCGTGCCTGTTCTTTTTATGGACCCCGTTTCTAGACTCGGATACGGTCTTCTGGTTCTACGTCATCGTCATCGCAACCGGTTTTGCAACGGGTGCAGACCTGGCTCTCCCCAGTGCAATCAACGCAGACGTGATTGAGTGGGACGCGTTGGAATCGGGATACACCAGGCCCGGCTTATTCTTTGCTCTCTGGGGCACTGCCTCAAAACTCTCCTACGCGCTTGCTGTAGGTATCGCTTTTCCATTGCTGGATCTGGCGGGTTTTTCGGCAGTCGACGATAATACAACCGGCGCACTGACATGGCTGGCTATATTATATGGCGCCCCCTGCATACTGTTTAAGCTCGCAGCCATCTGGACCATGCGCGACTATCCGATAACTCAATCGGTACATGCTGACATTCGCAAGCAACTTGAAGAGCGACAGATCCAAACTACTTTACCTTGAGTAGTCAAGGCTTATGCGGTTAATACACAACGCGTTGTTCTGCATCTGTCGGGTCGCTTGCTGCAAATAGATCCATGATGTCGTCCGCTGTCAGACTTTGCATGGCAGCGCCTTCGCTTTGATTGATTGTCTGGTCAGCGAGTAACTGCTTCTGAGCCTGCATTGCCATGATCTTCTCTTCAACCGTATTGCTGGCAACTAGCTTGTAGATGAATACCGGCTTGTTTTGTCCAATACGATGGGCACGATCGCTCGCCTGATTTTCCACTGCAGGATTCCACCACGGATCGTAGTGAATGACAGTATCGGCGGAGGTGAGATTAAGGCCGGTACCACCTGCCTTCAAGCTGATTAGAAATAACGGAATATCACCGTGCTGAAACGAGTCGATAACATCATCCCGTTTTCGTGTACGACCGGTCAGTTTCGCGTATCGAATCTCTCGCTTGTTCAATTCAAGTTCTATAAGCCCCAGCATTTCGGTGAATTGCGAGAACAAAAGAATCTTTTTGCCTTCGCTGATCAATTCATCGAGCATCGACATCAGAAGGTCGGTCTTGGCGGATTCCCTGATGCCACGTGCACTGTCGAGTTTGACCAGCGCCGGATGACAACATGTCTGGCGCAGTTTTAACAGGGCGTCGAGCATTTCTATATGGCTGCGGGCAAGCCCTCGTTCAGCCAGCAAAGCACGCACGCGTTGTTCCATGCTGACACGAATGCTTTCGTACAGGCGTGCCTGCTCGGGTTCGAGCGCTACTTCACGGACTATCTCGGTTTTGGGTGGTAATTCTGTCGCAACCTGTTCTTTGCGGCGTCTTAGTAAAAACGGCCGGATCAATGCCGATAGTCTTTGCTGTCGGTCGGTGCTGCCATGGTTTTCGATGGGGGTACGAAAGTAGCGATTGAAGTGCTTTCGTGTGCCGAGAAAGCCTGGCATTAAAAAATCAAACTGAGACCATAGTTCACCTAGATGGTTTTCCAACGGGGTACCGGTCAGGCATATGCGCCTGTCTACATCGAGTGTCTTTAAGGCTTGTGTAACCTTGGCGGTCGGGTTCTTGATGGCTTGTGCTTCGTCCAGAACCACACAGCCAAACTTATGAGCAGCTAACAAGGCGATATCGCGCGTTACCAGGGCATAGCTGGTGATAACAATATCGATTCTCTGCGCCGTAAGATCACCCAGTTTGCGTTGAGTACCATGCCAGATATGCGTGCTTAGATTGGGAGTGAAGCGTTCTGCTTCGCGCTTCCAGTTGCCTAGCAGACTGGTAGGGGCAACGATTAGCGTGGGTTTGGTCAGCCTTCCACTGTCGCGCTCCTGCTGGATGTGTCCAAGCGTCTGCAGCGTCTTGCCCAGACCCATGTCGTCAGCCAGCAGGGCCCGGCCACGGGCGGCCAGGAAAGCCGCGCCCTCCACCTGATAGGGGTACAGACGGGCCCGAACCCCTGGAAGGCTGTTCCCCGAGCGAAGGATTTCCTGGCGGATGTGCTCTCCGCGTATTCGATGCGCCGCATCCTCGGCCAAGCCCCTCACATGCAGGATCGCATCCTCGCCAACCAGCAGGTCGTCCCGGCCTCGTACCTGATCATGAAAGCGGAAGAAATCATCGGGCAGATCACCGCGGAACTGCCCAGAGGCGTCAAAGTATCTGCCGAGAAGCTGAGAAAGCTGCTCGTCCATGGACGCACTGCGCTGCAATCGTATCGCGGGGCCATCCGTGCCGCTCCAGGACAGGTAGATGAAGGGCAGAGGCACAGATTGCTCGTGCGATCTCCCGGTCTCTCCCATTTTCCTGAGCCGGTGCAAGACGGCTTCTATATGTTTGCATGTTCCCAGCTGGTTGCTCGCCCAATCAGGGCAGGTGCAATAGTTGGCTCGTTCCTGCAAAGAACGAATCTGTACCGTATAGCTTCGCTGATGATGGCTGGCGGAGGAGACCGAAGTGGCGGTCCAACTCCCGAATGCCGGTTCGCCTGCAATATGGTTGACCCGAACCT
>JBGCFI010000039.1:0-126499 GCA_045106855.1 Granulosicoccus sp. | reverse complement strand
GGGCACCATACAGAGCAGCGAGCCCATTATTGGTTTAGCGATCCAGTGTAAGGGCGACCCTTCACGCGATCCTGTGTCTATTGCCCCCGCCCAAACCCACAGGCAGATCCGGAACGGGGCAGTACGAATAACTAAACCCTAGGGTCTAATTATGCGGCCATTGCGTAGTTGTCGTCGTTGGCAACTATAAGGTTTTCAGCTGGATTTACGAGGTAATCTGAATCCTCGGCATGCACCTCCGGGTTCGCAACTCCCGTCGAAACCATGTCAGCCCCGTTGGTCGATACTTACCACTTCACAAGTATGCGGGTAAACAGTCCTTATTTCAATGGCACAGATGCTGTTTGCATCGCACACCGACACAAGGCCCAACCTCCAGTATCATAGCGCTCCTTACAGGTCGAACTGATCGCAACCCTTGGAAAATAACCGGATGATCTGCCTTACCGGTGCTCAGGCTCTGTCAGATTTTCGTCTGGAGAGATTACTCCGTGAAATCAATGATATAGAGCCAGTTGTACGCTCTATTCGCGCCACCTATCTGTACTTTGTACAGCAAGACGACGAGTTTGCCACCCCCAGACTTTTGTCGCTTCTGGAGGCCACAGGTCCGTTCGAGCCAGCCAACAGCGGTTTTTCGATCAATGTGGTGCCCAGACTAGGTACCCGTTCGGCGTGGTCATCAAAGGCTACCGATATTGCCAGACGCTGTGGTATGGACACAATCGAGCGTATCGAGCGCGGTATCTGCTTTCAATTGGACCCTGCCACATCAGCCCCCGTAACGGCTGACACCAGGCAGCAAATAGCCGCCGTTCTGCACGACCGTATGACCGAAACCACCATCGATCTTCCGGATCAACTTAACATGCTGTTTGCCAAGGCCGAACCAGCTCCGCTTGTTAGTATCAAGCTGCTGGAAGAGGGCGTCGACGCTCTTCAGACGCACAACCAGGCAATGGGGCTGGCTCTCTCGGCTGATGAGCTAGAGTATCTGGAGCAAAGTTTTTCGCGTTTGCAAAGAGACCCAAGCGATGCCGAGCTCATGATGTTTGCCCAGGCAAACTCAGAGCACTGCCGTCACAAGATTTTCAATGCCTCATGGACGCTGGACGGCACGGAGCAGCAGCATTCCCTGTTCGGCATGATTCGGAACACACACGCGTGTTCTCCCGATGGTGTGCTGTCGGCCTACCACGACAATGCTGCCGTTATAGAGGGCTCCGAAGCCCACCGTTGGATGATCGGCCCCGACGGACATTACGTCAGTGAACACGAACCTACGCATATTCAGATAAAAGTAGAGACGCACAATCATCCCACGGCGATTTCACCTTTTCCGGGAGCGGCCACAGGCTCCGGCGGAGAGATTCGCGATGAAGGCGCTGTAGGCAACGGCTCCAAGCCTAAAGCAGGACTATGTGGTTTTAGTGTATCCAACCTCGCTATACCGGAGTGGACACAACCCTGGGAGAGCTTTACTGATAAGCCCGACCGTCTTGCATCTGCCTACCAGATCATGCTTGAAGGGCCCATTGGTGCGGCGGCGTTTAACAACGAATTCGGGCGACCCAATCTGGGTGGTTATTTTCGCACCTATTGTCAGAACGTTACGTATTCCGATGGTGTCAATGAGATGCGCGGTTATCACAAGCCCATCATGATTGCCGGCGGAATGGGCAATATTCGTCCCGGTAACATTGATAAATTACCCGTGCCCGCAGGCGCTGCCATTGTAGTCATTGGTGGTCCTTCCATGTTGATTGGCCTGGGTGGAGGCGCTGCTTCATCTGTAGCGAGTGGCCAGGGTGACAGTGAACTGGATTTTGCCTCGGTACAGCGTGGTAATCCCGAAATGCAGCGTCGTTGCCAAGAGGTGATAGATCGCTGTGTGGCAATGGGTAGCGACAGCCCCATCCTGTCCATACATGATGTTGGTGCCGGTGGTTTGTCCAATGCTTTGCCGGAACTGATTAATGATGCTGGTCGAGGCGGGCAGTTTGAGCTGCGCAAGATTCTCAATGATGAACCCGGCATGTCACCGATGGGTATCTGGAGTAATGAATCTCAGGAGCGATATGTCATGGCTGTCGATGCAGACAGGCTGGCCAGCTTCGAGGCATTGTGCCAGCGTGAACGGTGCCTTTATGCCATCGTTGGAACTGCTACAGAAGAGCAGATGTTGCGAGTATCGGATTCGGTTTTTGATAATTACCCGGTCGATATGCCACTGGAAGTCTTGTTGGGTAAGCCACCTAAGCTATCTATAGACGCCAACCATCGTACGCAGGCCAATGATGATTTTACGACGTCAGGGCTTGATCTTGATGACGTCGTAAACCGCGTTCTCAACCTGCCGTCGGTAGCCGCTAAAAACTTTTTAATCACCATCGGTGATCGCAGCGTTACCGGGCAGGTCGCGCGTGATCAGTTAGTGGGTCCCTGGCAAATGCCAGTGGCGGATGTTGCCGTTACCATAGCTGACTATCGGGGTTACGCCGGCGAGGCGATGGCAATGGGTGAGCGAACTCCGCTGGCGGTTCTCAACTCTGCAGCTTCTGCTCGCATGGCATTAGCCGAGTCGCTGACTAATATTGTTGCTGCTGATATTGGTGAGGTATCAAACATAAAGTTGTCCGCAAACTGGATGGCTGCCTGCGGCCACACCGGTGAGGACGCAGCGCTGTTTGATGCCGTGCAGGCTGTTGGGCTGGAGCTGGCCCCGGCATTGGGAATTGCTATTCCGGTGGGTAAGGATTCTCTATCAATGAAAACCCTGTGGGAGGATGCTGGTAAGTCGCACAGTGT
Organism: Granulosicoccus sp.; assembly: GCA_045106855.1. GTDB lineage: Bacteria > Pseudomonadota > Gammaproteobacteria > Granulosicoccales > Granulosicoccaceae > Granulosicoccus. The sequence goes on along the minus strand of JBGCFI010000039.1, from coordinate 123,691 downwards.
AACTGCACCCCTATCACTCATCGTCACAGCGTTTGCAGCCGTGCAGGATGTGCGTAAGACGCTGACACCGCAACTGCGTAAAGACTGTGGCGAGACACAACTACTGCTTATTGATCTGGGTGCCGGACAGAATCGACTAGGTGGATCGGCGTTAGCCCAGGTCCATGAGAAACTGGGTAGCGCTACTCCGGACGTTGATGATCCGAATTTGCTGAAAGGCATGTTCAACGCCATACAACACCTTATACAACATAATCTGGTATTGGCCTGGCACGATCGCTCTGATGGCGGTCTGTTCACCACATTGGCAGAGATGGCTTTCGCATCTAACAGCGGACTGAAAATCAACCTCAACAGTTTGCCGCCCAATGAAATCGCCACGTTGTTTAATGAAGAACTGGGTGGCGTACTGCAAGTGCGGGACTCGCAGTTTGCACAAGTGCTGGCCATCATGGACGCCTTCGGATTGAGCGATGTCGTACACACAATCGGGAGTTTCAATGATGCCCCCGACCTGGAGATATGGCAGGGAACCCATTTATTGTTTAACGAAAGTGTGGCGCAACTGCGTGCCAAATGGTGGCAAACCAGCTACCAGATGCAACGCAGACGTGACAACCCGCTAGTGGCAGATCAGGAGCTGGCGCAGATCAGTAAAGCAGATGACCCGGGTATCTCGCCTGTGCTCACCTTCGATCCGTCGATGTCTGTGCTTGATGCGGCTCCAGCCATAGCAAAAACCCGTCCCGCCATAGCCATACTGCGGGAGCAGGGTGTCAACAGTCATCTGGAGATGGCGGCTGCTTTTCATACCGCAGGCTTTGATGCAGTGGATGTGCATATGAGTGATCTAAGCGAAGGGCGCAAAGATCTTAGCGGGTTCAAGGGACTGGCCGCTTGCGGCGGGTTTTCGTTTGGTGATGTACTTGGAGCTGGTGGGGGTTGGGCCAACTCCGTATTGTTTAACGACAAGCTGGCCGATATGTTTCAACACTACTTTGAACGTGAAGACACGTTTTCGCTGGGCGTCTGTAACGGGTGCCAGATGTTCTCGCGTCTTGTTAGTCTTATTCCGGGCGCAGACAACTGGCCGCGTTTTGTCACTAATTTATCGGAACAATATGAAGCACGTGTGGCGACAGTGGAAATCTATCAATCGGCCTCAGTACTGTTCACAGATATGGTGGGGTCGCGCTTACCGGTGGCAGTTGCTCATGGAGAGGGCCTGGCAGTTTTCGACTCGGTAGAGCAAGCCAAGGCAGCACCGGTATCGATGGGTTTTGTCGACAATCACGGCGTCATGACAGAACAATACCCACTTAATCCTAATGGCTCACCGTTTGGTATCACAGGTTTATGCAGTAACGATGGGCGTGTGACTATCATGATGCCACACCCTGAACGTGTATACCGAACCGCCAGTAACTCCTGGACGCCACCCGAATGGGGCGAGAGAGGACCGTGGCTACGTATGTTTGAGAACGCGAGAATCTGGGTATCATGAATTTGCTTGAAGGCAGTGCTCCCACAACGGCTATGGCCGTTGAGCGTTACGAAATTATCCAGCCACGTTTGCCAAATGCAAATTTTCCTGCAAGTTCGATACATCGTGCTCACTTGGGTGAGCTTGTTGATGAGATCGATTGCTTTGTGCTTGATGGCTTTGGTGTACTGAACGTTGGTGATTCAACGGTACCGGGTGCTGTTGACAGAGTGAATAATCTGCGTGAAATGGGTAAGCAGATACGCGTGCTGACCAATGGCGCTACATTTCCGTCCACAGTAACAGTGGCCAAGTACCGTGCTTGGGGTTTGCAATTCGACGATGTCGAAGTCATCTCTAGTCGCGATGCACTGGCCCGAGAACTGACCAAACACGGCAAGTTGCGCTGGGGCTTTGTGGCAGTGGAAGAATCACAACTGCATACACTGGTCGATGACGGTGTCGTCCTTGAAGACGATGAATCAGTGTATGCGGGTTGTGATGGCTTTGTGTTGTTAGGCACTCGCATCTGGAATGCACATCGACATTCTCTTCTGGCAAGGTCACTTGTCAACAGACCCCGGCCAGTACTGGTTGGCAATCCGGATTTGGTTGCACCTCAAGTGGGTGAATTATCGAGAGAGCCGGGTATGTACGCTCATGCACTTCAGGATGAGGGAATCGCTACACCTCAGTTTTTTGGCAAGCCGTTCGACAACGCGTTTGCCATTGTGCGTGAATCTCTGGAAGGGATAGATCCCAAACGCATTGCGATGGTAGGCGATACACTGCACACCGATATTCTTGGCGGAGCGCAAGCGGGTTGGAAAACCGTACTGGTGACAGGTCACGGACTGTTACGCAATCTGGACGTTGAAGCTGCCATAAGCAGAAGCGGCATTCGTCCTGATTACATCGTGCCAACTACCTGATAGTTCTTAAGTTCAGTCAGTGCTCACTACGGACTTGCGGCTCACTCGATCTGCAAGTGTTCAACAATGGATTCAATTTCAAGGTCGTGTTCTGATGCGATGCTTACTGCCTGAGTCAACCAGCTTACGGTGTTGTTGATTTGCTCGATAGTGATTTTGCCATCGAGCAGTTGCTGACGAATGCGGCTTTGCACCTCGTCAACCTGGCTTTCCACCAGCACGTGATCCATCGATTGTCCGGAAAAACTTGATAATATTGTTGCAGCAGTCTTTTCTGCATGGCTTTCAACTGTACCGTATTGTTCTTTCCATTCCTGCAACCGGGCTGCAACCAGTGCAACATGCGTAGACAAGGCTGATACGGGTTGCGTTTGCCAACGCTTACCGACAATCCCCAATAACCGGCGTGTGCCCTCGGCCGCGTGCTGCAAGGTTTCAAGTTCGCAGGAAAAATTGTTTCTGAAAGCCTCCCAGTTATTGATAATGGAGGCGGCCAGAGTTTCAGAACCAATAACTTCGGTGAGTTCGCGAGCGTAGTCACTGCTTTTTATCAGCATGGGCCAATCGGTACGTAAGCCTTTGTAGCCTTTGCCCAATGCTGCCCGGTATTCCACGTTGTTGACAAACAACTCGCGAAAACGCAGCACCTTGGCCAGCTGTGATAATGAGCGGCGATGTTCTGCTGTTAAATGAGCCGCTTTTCGGGTGCTGAATTCCATGAACTGTCGGCGCGCATTGAAGTAGTCTGCATCCACGAGATCAGGTTCGTTTTCAACATGTCCACCCAGTTCGTTCATCAGGCTCAGGAGCTGTGATTTGGCAGGCACTTTATCTAGCTGAAAGTGTTCCTGTAACGCTTGCAGCTCATCCTCGATGAGCTTGGCCTGATGTTGCGCCCGGCGTAGCAGTGCCGTGCTGTTGGCATAGCACAGATCGCCATGACCCCATTGCTCTATGCTATCCGGAGCCTTGTCGATGAGTTCTATGATGCCTGCGAGTTTAATGAGCTCACGCGCGGAGAGTTCTTTTGCTTCAAGGACATCAGCCACAGTTTTTGTGGTCACCGCCTCTTTCATTGATTCTGTCCATTTGCCCATTAGCGATGGTAGCGCGGGCAATTGGCGAAACTCAACGTGATCAAGTCCTTCAGCAGCAAGTTTCGCAGAGTAACGTCGCAGTCGTGCCGCGCCGTTCATGGCAGGTCTGTCGACTGACTTCTGACCCTCACAATCGGGGTTTGCTGGTTCGGAGAGACGGAAATCGGGTATGAGTTGCAGCACAGCCTTGAGTTGTTCCAGGCTCTGGTTACCGGTAATGCTCATGGCTAGAGAACCATTGAAATGAGCGGGTATATCGGGTAATCGTACTTCTGCTGAAGTGAATTCGGCGTTTATGAATGCCGCGTTACCCAGTGCGATATCAAATTCCAGTTCCAGCGAGCTTGCACTCTGTAGTGATTCTGCTGTTTGAGCAAACAGTTCGACCAGTGGCATATCTTCATCGAAGCCTGGCAAGGAACAATCGTGGAGTTGTTCAATATGCTGCACAAGAGCGATGTTGTACTCCGGGGTATCGCCTGCGAGGCGAATTTCGTAGCGCTGTTCTTCCGGAATTCGAACCAGCAGCGCCGGGTAAAGTAATAAGGGAGCGCGTTGCCGTTCTTCTGGTTTGTTCGCCATCGGCCAGCTCACAAAACCGGCTGCAAGATAGAGTTGTCGATCACCTTTGTTCTTGATTAGTGCGTTCTCGACCAGAATCTTCTTACAAAGACGCAGCAGTTCAGCTTCCGAGTGCCGGGTGAGTAGATTGAATCTTTGCCGTGAGGAGCGTTTGTTGTCGCGTGATGGTGAGTGCGGCAGGGAGGCTGCGCTATCGAGCGCCTCTGCAGGGGCAAAATCAGCATTGCCGGATTGCGCGGGCCTCGGCACAAGGTCCAGATACCCGCCGCGTTGGGACAGGACATCTGCCAGCGCCAGCGGAGAATGTGGCAGCAGCGCAATGTCTGATTCGTGAATGGACCAGTCCAGAAGCCGGTTCTCGGCCAGCGCGTAGCGATCCGAGCGCCTCCTGGAATGTTTTGAACCAATCTGATTACCGCGTAAAACTTCCACGTAAAATAGCACTCACCTTGAAATAGAGGGGCTGGCCATCACCAGCCGCTGCGCTGGTAATTCAGGAATCGGGCCAAAGGTCGCTGTTTAGTTGCCTGTAAAAGTGAACCGTTTGTGTTGCCGGGCGTCATACAAGATAGTAGATGATTGATATGTGCGCCGTCTGTTTATGTAACCTGTTCCGGCATCGAAATTACCAGTGCTGGCGGAACACCTGCACTTCACGGTTAGCATAGGGCGTTGGAAGTGAATAAAACCCGCGAATGTTGCCCCAAACTGGACGACAGAACGTACCGATAATGAACCTGGAGATAGTACGAGCATGACAGATTGGATGAAGCTTGCAGGCATTCGCAGCAGCGAGATTACGCCTGAGCATGTTTTTAAAAAGCGCAGGCAACTTCTGCAGGCATCAGTGGCGGCGGGGCTCGGCGGCTTGATAGCAGCCCCTTCGTCCGCCATGGCAAAGGACCTGCCGGGTCCTATCACCAAAAGCGACTTCAGCACCGACGAAGAACTCAGCTCGTTTAAAACCGTTACCACCTATAACAATTTTTATGAGTTGGGCACCGACAAGGGCGACCCGGTTCGTTACGCCGACAGGCTCAAGACTGAACCCTGGAGCATAACCATCGATGGTGAATGCGACAAACCGGGTGTCTACACGCTGGAAGACATCCTCAAGCCACACGCAATCGAGGAAAGAATCTACCGTATGCGATGTGTCGAGGCCTGGTCCATGGTCATCCCCTGGAATGGATTTGCGTTAGCGGACCTCATCAAACGCGTTGAGCCCAATTCCAAAGCCAAGTATGTGGCTTTCGAGACAGTCGTTCAGGACGACCTGCCGGGTGTTCAACGAAATGTTCTGGACTGGCCCTATAGAGAGGGCTTGCGTATAGATGAAGCTATGCACCCCCTTACGCTGATGTCCATCGGGCTTTATGGGCAGGAAATGCCCAACCAGAACGGTGCCCCGATCAGGCTGGTCGTTCCCTGGAAATATGGCTACAAAAGCATAAAATCGGTGGTACGAATCAGTTTTGTCGAGGACATGCCGGCTACAAGCTGGAATATGTCAGCACCCAACGAATACGGTTTCTACAGCAATGTTAATCCGGAGCGTAGCCACCCTCGCTGGTCTCAATCCAAAGAGCGTCGCTTATCGGGTGATACCAGTGGCTTTGCTGCGCTGTTCTCCAGCAAAAGCGAAACCAAGTACATGAATGGCTACGCCGATGAGGTAGCCAGCTTGTACGCGGGAATGGATTTACAAAAATTCCACTAGATACTATTTGCGGTCATGGTTACGGCACAGGCTGAAAAATTGCCTGCAACGCTTGCGCGGATCTCGAAAAAACTGATTAAGCCCGCCGTGTTCCTGGCGGCGTTGACGCCGTTTTTCTATATCCTGCACTCGCTTCTTACTGGGCGGCTGGGTCCCAATCCGATTGATGCACTGACCGATCAGACGGGTACGTTGGCGATACGCATGCTGCTCATCAGTCTGGCGATTACCCCACTGCGTCACGTTCTAAAGCAGACATGGCCTCTGCGTTTCAGGCGAATGATGGGGCTCTTTGCGTTTTTTTACGCATTGCTGCATGTCTTGATTTATACCGTATTAGACCAGCAGCTCGATATAGGACTGATTTGGGAGGATCTGGCTGAGCGTCCCTACATTCTTGCAGGAACCACCGCATTCCTGCTGCTCGTACCACTGGCCTTAACCTCCACTCATGCCATGGTGAAACGCCTGGGACGGACGTGGTTAACGTTGCACCGCGCCGTTTATATTGCGAGTACGGCGGCGGTAGTTCATTACGTTTGGCTGGCCAAAGGTGACCTCATCGAACCCTTTATCTATCTGGGGATACTGATGTTGTTACTCACCTATCGGCTGGTCCGGTTAATGAAGTAGAGAGCCGTTGCGAGATACACCGGTCTACGTAGATTTTACGGTAAGAAAATTGACGTAAAGAACGGCCACCTGGCTAATGAGGTCGCGGTATTGCCTTACATGGTAGCCCTGTAAAGGGCTCCAGCAGAATCCGGAGAGAACCTGCGCAAATCAGGTTGCGGTATCAATTTGTTTGCGCAGGTTTTTACGTGGCTGCCTAGCCGGGCATCAGGTCGGCAACTGTATCGCGCTCATCGCGCAATTCCTGCTGGCTGGCCAGCATCTTTTCCTTGATGGCATCTGACACATCGAGATCACTGATGATCGTGTAGTCACCATCCTTGCACTCAACCGGGAAGGAATAGATAAGCCCTTCGTCAATACCATAGCTACCGTCACTGGGTACGGCCATACTGGTCCAGTCACCGTCTGGTGTTCCCTGAATCCAGGTTGCCATATGATCAATAACACCATTGGCCGCGGATGCTGCGCTTGAGCTACCGCGTGCGTTTATGACAGCAGCGCCACGTTTGGCAACAGTGGGGATGAATTCATCATGTGCCCAGGCGGTATCGACCATATCGCTGGCAGCTTTGCCTGCAATTGAGGCGTACGAGATATCAGGCACCTGAGTGGTGGAGTGATTGCCCCAGATAACCATGCGGTTGATGTCAGAGACCTGAGAACCGGTCTTGCTAGCCAGTTGCGAGAGCGCCCGGTTGTGGTCGAGGCGGGTCAGCGCAGTGATATTACGCGGATCGATGTTTGGTGCATTGGCCTTGAGGATGTAGGCATTTGTATTGGCCGGATTGCCAACAACACAGACTTTGCAATCTTTTGAGCCTACTTCATTGAGGATGCGGCCCAGAGTGCTGAAGATTTTGCCATTGTCGGTGATCAGATCGCTTCTCTCCATGCCGGGCCCTCGTGGTTTTGCGCCAACAAACAACGCAGCGTCAACGTTAGTCAATGCGGTTTTGGCATCATCAGTAACCACGACATCGTGAAGTAGTGGAAAAGCGCAATCATCGAGTTCCATCTTGACCGCTTCGAGTAGGCCCAAAGCAGGGGTAATTTCAAGCAAGTGCAGGCTGACAGGCTGGTCAGGGCCGTAAATATCCCCGGCAGCAATGCGAAACAGCATGGAATAACAGATTTGTCCGGCAGCGCCTGTAATGGCTATGCGCTTTGGCTGGGTCATTGTGTATGCATCCTTATAAGGTTGGTAATACAAGCTCGGTCGTGTGACCACTTGGTCGGTAGACGGTTATCGATGATGTTTCTACTCACCTTCACGCTCGTGTGTCGCAAACGCAAGAAAAAACCTCCGATCGGAAACTTTGTTGCCCCCAAAGCCCGCCTGTGTGCATGGATGGGCAGCACCGGCACTGATCACAAAAGCTCTACGGGGCGAGTATGATAACCCGATCCCGTGATGAAATCGCCAATTGCATAGGTAGTGATGTGGTCACATTAGCGGTGATACGGGGTAGCCGTGTCATCTGCAATCGCCATGGGAATCCTCCCCGTGGACAAGCTGATAGTGTTAACACTGCCGGCATCGCCTTGTTATTGCTGCGGCAAGCAAAGCGCCGTTTCGCAGGTAAACCCTGCGATTTCAATCGGTTCGGGTTAAGATATGGCGCAAACGGCAGGCTCTGACCGTACTGAAGTTAGGAGAAGGCACGCATGCGGTGCCCATTTTGTGGCGCTATCGATACACGGGTGGTTGATTCAAGGTTGGTCGGTGATTCTGACCAGGTGCGGCGACGGCGCGAGTGTACGGAGTGCGAAGAGCGATTCAGTACCTATGAAACCGCAGAGCTTAATTTGCCGCGGATTGTCAAATCCCGTGGTAACAGAGAACCTTTCTCTGATACCAAGCTTCAGGCCGGATTTCAGAAATCCCTGGAGAAACGCCCTGTCAGCGTCGAACTTATTGATGCGGCCGTGGCTCGAGTCAAGCATCAGTGCCTGGTCGCCGGTGAGCGCGAAATCGATGCGCGACGCATTGGAGAATGGGTCATGGAAGAACTGAAATTGCTTGATGAGGTTGCCTACATCCGATTTGCCTCGGTTTATCGCCAGTTTGAGGATGCCGCAGCTTTTCGCGAGGCCATCGAGACACTCGAGCGATCTCCCGATCCCAAGGCGGCTGCCAATCAGTTGTCACTACTGCCCAATGGTGATTGATAGGGCGATTCGACGTAGTCCATAGGCTGTAACTGTGTACCTGCGCGCTTGTGAGAACAGGCATGAGTGTTAATTTCCCCGCACGAATGACTGGTCGCGGGGCAGTAAAGATGAATTATCAGTACTCGATCAGTGCAGCGAGGGGTAGCAGTCTGTCAGACTCGGGTCTCTCGTTTACATTGGAGCGCTGAAACTTGTCCACGATCGTCGTTGCTCGCAAAGGTCGCACTGCCTGTATTGCCGCAGATACCCTTACAACATTTGGGGAAATACGTCTGGACAGCTCTATGGATCGGCATCATTCCAAGATCCAGACCTTCGGCAAAACCCATATGGGTATTGTTGGCAGTGCAGCGCACACGCTGGTTGCTGAAAGGGCATTTAATGACAAGGATGTGGATGCTGATTTTTCCACGCGTGACTCCACCTTCGATACGCTTATTCGGCTTCATCCCGTGCTAAAGGAGCGCTATTTTCTCAATTCCAAGGATGCTGAAGAGGATCCTTACGAAACTAGCCAGATTGACGCCGTTTTCGTCAACGGTAACGGGATCTTCGCGTTGTTTTCATTGCGTGAGGTCTATGAATACAGCCGTTTTTGGGCGGTCGGCTCTGGCGCATGCTACGCATTGGGAGCCATGCATGCCGTGTATGACAAATTCAAGAGCGCTAAAGATATCGCCCGGGCCGGTGCCGAGGCTGGGGCTGCTTTCGACACCTCATCGCAGCTACCGCTAACGCTTAAAACCGTAAAACTTAGCGCCAACGCTTAGTTTTCAATCGTTTTTGCAGCGCATTCCTCTAGCCAAATCAGCTACAATGGTGGGTTGACTCTTTTTCAATTCAAATCCCTCAGGAGTGCCTAATGGCCGTTGAACGTACACTTTCCATCATCAAGCCCGATGCCGTCGCTAAAAATGTTATCGGCGAGATTTACTCTACGTTCGAAAAAGCCGGATTGAGTATTGTTGCTGCCCGCATGATGCACCTGACCAAAGAGCAAGCTGGGGAATTTTACGAAGTCCACAAAGAGCGTCCTTTTTATAACGATCTGGTTAGTTTCATGACCTCAGGCCCTGTTATCGTCCAGGTTCTGGAAGGTGAAAACGCGGTGCTTGCCCATCGTGATGTCATGGGCGCTACCAACCCGGCAGAGGCCGCAGAAGGAACTATTCGTAAGCGTTTTGCGTCTTCAATTGACGAGAACGCAGTTCATGGCTCTGATGCTACGGAAACGGCTGCTGTCGAAATCGCCTTCTTTTTCGGTGACGATGGCGTTTGTGCAAGAACACGTTAATCTCGTTCAGGTCTAACCACTGAGAGCAATGCCAGGGCATTGCCCTCAGTTGGTCCAAGTCAGTTTTTGCAATGACCGCGGCGTCGCCAAGTGAAAACGGCGATCTGCGGTAATTACGACATTTGTCTGTTCCTTTATTTACACGCCTGCTGATATCACAACCGATGACTAGCCAGGAACCTGTCAACCTGTTCGATTTGGATCGCGATGCATTCACCAGTTTCATGGTGGAGCAGGGCGAGAAGCCATTTCGTGCCAGACAAATACTCAAGTGGCTGTATCAGCACAATGTGCGCGATATCGAAGCCATGACCGATGTGTCCAAATCGACCCGGCAGAAGCTCAGTCGCATTGCCACAACCGTGCTTCCCACCGTGGCGCAATCTCAGTTGAGTAAAGACGGCACCGCCAAGTGGTTATTCGAGCTGCACGACGGCAACAGCATCGAAACGGTGTTTATTCCAGAGTCCGATCGTGGCACCTTATGTGTTTCATCGCAGGTTGGCTGTGCGCTTGATTGCTCTTTCTGTTCGACAGGCAGGCAGGGTTTCAACCGTAATCTGACCGTTGCAGAAATCATTGGCCAGGTCTGGCTGGCTACAAATCTGCTGGCGAGGGAACCGGCCACCGCCCACTGCCGCATCACGAATGTGGTCATGATGGGTATGGGCGAGCCTCTTCTGAATTACAAAAAACTGGTTCCGGCCTTGAATCTGATGATGGACGATCTGGCTTACGGGCTCAGCAAACGGCGCGTCACGGTGAGCACCTCAGGGGTTATTCCTTATATGGATCAGCTCATCAATCAGGTGGATGTATCGCTAGCGGTTTCCTTGCATGCGCCCAACGATACGCTTCGAGACGAGCTGGTCCCTATCAACCGCAAGTACCCGATCAAGGAACTCATGAGTGCTTGCTGGCGATATGTAGAGGGCGAGGAGGCGGCTTCGCAGCGCAAAAAACACGTCTTGTTCGAGTATGTAATGCTCTCCGGAGTCAATGATAAAATCGAGCAAGCGCACGAGTTGGCAGAACTGTTGCGTGGGTTCCCGGGTAAAGTCAATCTGATCCCGTTTAATCCGTTTCCTGAATCTGGCTACCAGCGCTCCTCTCGTAATGCCGTGGAGCGTTTTGCGCGTGTGCTAAATGATGCCGGTATCCTGACATTGAAGCGGACCACACGGGGCGATGATATCGATGCTGCCTGTGGACAGCTGGCAGGCGATATTGACGATCGAAGCAAACGGCACGTGAAATTCATGGAGCCACGGTTTGGAGAGCAATTCCAATGACAGTGACGGTGATTAAACAGGTGCTGAAAACGCTCGGCATGGTGCTGGCTGTTAGCCTTTTGCAAGCCTGCGCCTCCTCCGGCGACATAACGCCGAAGAAATCCCAGGATGCGGCGCAGTACAATGCGCAGCTTGGTGCCCAGTACCTGCGGCGGGGAGAACTTGATCAGGCTAGGGAAAAGCTTCTCAAGGCACTTGATCAGGACGATACCAACGCGCTGGCTCACGTCACCTATGCGCAACTGCAAGCCCGCGTATCCGAACCTGACAGTGCACAAATCCATTTTCAACGAGCATTGCAACTAGAGCCTGATGAAGCTGATCACAGGAACAGCTATGGCATCTATCTGTGTCAGCAAGAGCAATATGACGAAGCAAAGAAGCAGTTTCGCGAAGCGGCAGACAATGCCTACTACCGTACCCCGGAGTTTGCGTTGGACAACGCGGGTATCTGCATGCTTGATGCAGATAGATTAAGTGATGCCGAGGGTTTTTTGCGTGAGGCGCTGAGGGTAAACCCACAGTTTGCCAATGCCTACCTGCACATGGCCGATCTGATGCATCGGCGTCAGCGATTAACCGTTGCCGATGCGTACTACCAGCGATTCACCGCTTATGGACGTGAGACGGCAAGCAGTCTGTGGCTTGGCCTCAAAATTAAACGTGATGCCGGGCAACTGAAAACCGCTGAGCAATACGCCAGCCGTTTGCTTAATCAATTCCCAGCCTCTGAAGAGGCAGGTGAATACCTGTCCCGTCCCATTAAATAGACGCCGTCATTTAAGCCACTCTGCTAATGAAAACTCAATTCACCCGCCTGCGTGGCATGGCAGATCAATTACCTGCAACCGTTGCCCCGTGGCAAATGCTTGAGCAAGCGGTTCGGAACGCCATGCGAGCGTATGGCTATGGTGAGATGCGCACGCCGCTGATTGAGCGCACCACGTTATTCAAGCGATCTATTGGTGAGGCAACCGATATTGTCGAAAAGGAGATGTACACCTTTTCCGATCGAAACGACGAATCGTTAACCTTACGCCCCGAAAATACTGCTGGTTGCGTTCGCGCTGCGATTGAGAACGGCCTGCTACAACCGGGTAGTGTCAATCGAATCTGGTACACAGGGCCAATGTTTCGTTATGAGCGTCCGCAGCTTGGACGTCAGCGGCAATTCTTTCAAACGGGCGCGGAAGTCTACGGACTTGCCGGGGCTGCCATAGAAGCCGAACTGATTCTGCTCAGCGCACGCCTGTGGCGGGAGCTGGGGATTATTGACGCTGTTCAACTGGAAATAAACACGCTGGGCGATGTTGATGACAGAGCCGCTTTTCGTGAGAAGCTGGTCGCTTTTTTTACGCAGCACAAAGAGCAGCTGGACGAAGATAGCTTGCGTCGCCTGGAGCGCAACCCGTTGAGAATTCTCGATAGCAAAAACCCCGCTATGCAGGATCTTATTGCGGCTGCGCCCGCGCTACGCGATAGCTTAAGCGATGCATCGCTGGCACATTATGAAGAGCTCAAGGTCTTACTAAACGCTTCGGGTATCACAGTTGTCGAAAACCCTCGTCTGGTAAGGGGGCTGGATTACTACTCTCACACGGTTTTCGAATGGACGACAGACAAGCTCGGATCGCAGTCTGCTGTCTGCGCCGGAGGTCGCTATGATGGTCTTATCGAACAACTCGGCGCAAAGAACATGCCTGGGGTTGGCTGGGCTTTTGGTATGGAGCGTGTCGTGGCGTTAATGGATGCACTGCAGCTTACGCCTCCACCTTCAACACCTGATGTATTCGTCATGGCCACCGATGATGTCAGTCGCGCAGAATCCCTGGCGTTGGCAGAATCCATTCGCGAACTGATGCCTGAGAGCTCGGTGTTGCATAATACGAGTTCAGGTAGTTTGAAAAGCCAGTTCAGAAAAGCTGACAAGAGCGGCGCGACGGTTGCCGTAATCGTGGGCAGTGAAGAAATGGCTGCCGGAACGGTTACGGTAAAGCCGTTGTTAAACGCTGGTGAACAGAAAGCGGTGCCGAGATCTGAAGTACAAGAATACCTTCGAGGGCTACTGGCAGACTGATCAACCCACAAGCGAGGGCCGTTTGGGTTTAAAATTCACGGTATCAGCCATTTGCGACTGACGAGACAGCAATTCCGGAGTGGGTAACAGGATCGCCATCTCCAGAACCCATAAAATGCACCTATCGGGTGTGAATGAACACACTATTGCTCGGTGAAGCGTTATTCTCTCGCAGCGACAGGTTAGCGCCATCAGGCGCGGAGAAATGAAGTGGAATACGAAACAGAAGAACAACAAGTCGAAGCCCTGAAGGCCTGGTGGGCTGAAAACGGCCGGGCAGTCATTGCCGGCGTCGTGCTTGGCGGTGGCGTTATCGGTGGCTGGACCTTCTGGCAGGATCGTGCCGAGAGAAAGACGGTTGCCGCCAGCGATAACTATAGCCTCGCTCTTGAGGCCGTAAATGAGGCTGATACGGATACAGCGCTGAACCTTGCCGACCAGGTGCAGAGCGATAACCCGGGACATTTGTATGCAGCCTATGCCAGCTTTGCGGCAGCGCGTGCAGCCGTCGAGAGCGATGATCTTGCGGAAGCCGTCAAGCGCTTGCAGTGGGTTGTTGATAACGCGCCGCAAGACGATGTCAAACTCATTGCACAGGTTCGTCTAGCCCGGGTCAAAGGAGCCAACGGCGATCCATCAGCCGGCTTATCAGTCTTGCCCGGGTCCTTTCCTGAATCGTTCACTGGTCTGGTCGAGGAGGCGCGCGGTGATTTACACGTGCTGGCCGGCGACGAAGACGCGGCGAAAACGGCCTATGAGGCTGCTTCGGCCAGTGAGTACGTTGCAAACCGCGAAGGTCTGACCATGAAAATCAACGAGCTTGCCAAGCCTGGTGATATGGAAAGCAGCGGTTCTGAGAGCACCAGCTAGGGTGCTCAGAACCGTGTCTCTGGATCGCCTGAGCAGCTTCATCGCAAAAAAACTGCGCGGCCCGTTGGCAGGTGCTGCTGTATTTCTTCTTGCAGGTTGTGCCTCCGAGCCACCACCGATCCCGCCTGCGGAGCTCACATCGCTCACCAGCGAAGTGCAATTGTTAAGAATCTGGTCGTCCAAAGGCGGTGAGTCCGGGCGGGGCTTGTTCGAACCTCTTATTGTCGATAATCAGATTATCGTGGCAAACCGCAAAGGTGTGCTCTCCGCGTTTGCAAAAGATACCGGCATGCGACAGTGGAGAAAAGATCTAGATGTTACGTTAACCAGTGGCGTAGGCGGCTCGTCAGAGCAACTGTTCGTCAGCGACGTCGATGCCAATGTTCATGCGCTTGACGCAGCTACCGGGGAACAATTGTGGCAGTCGCGTGCATCATCTGAAGTGTTGATGCCCATTGTGGCCGGATACGGTGTTGCCGTTTTGCGAAGTGCGGATGGTCGAGTTGCCGCGCTGGAACCTGAGAATGGTAGTGAGCGCTGGAGTGTTTCAAATACGCCACCTGCACTGACACTCAACGGGTACAGTCGTCCATTGTTACTTGATGGCGGCGTACTAGTGGGGCTGGATGATGGCCGAATACTAGCACTTGATACGGCCTCGGGTAAGATCATCTGGGAGACCGTGCTTAGTGTTCCAAGTGGACGTTCTGAGGTTGAGCGGCTTGTGGATATTGATGCCGATATCGTCATTGATAATGAAGGCATCTACGTAGCTAATTATCAGGGAAAGGCTGCACGATTGGAGCCGTCCAGAGGACAACTCGTATGGTCTTCGCCACTTTCAGCAGGATCAGGTATCTCGTTGGATGATACAGGCCTTATTGTAGTTGATGAAGATGACAACGTCCTCAAGCTGGATAAGGAGACCGGGCGTCAGCTATGGATTAACGACACCATGACAGGGCGGCGTCTCTCTCCACCGGCGTTTACTCCCGATGGAGATATTCTAGTGGGTGATGTCGAAGGATATCTACATGTTCTGGACGCCACTGATGGCAGAGCGTTAGGGCGAATTCGTCCAACAGACAAACCGATTCTTGCCAGACCTCTGCGTGTCGACGACACGATTTATGTACAAGCTACCGACGGTGTGCTTGTCGCCTATCGGGTTACTCGCTAAACAATGAAACCCACCATCGCATTGGTGGGCAGACCTAACGTTGGTAAGTCGACGCTGTTTAATAAACTTACCCGCACACAGGATGCCCTTGTTGCAGACATCCCCGGCCTCACTCGTGATCGACAGTATGGTGATGGCAAGGTAGGCGGCTGGCCATATTTTCTGATCGATACCGGTGGGTTGAGTGGTGCGCCGGACAGCCTTGATGCGGCCATGGCCGACCAGACTCTCAATGCGGTTATAGAAGCCGATCTTGTCGTCTTTCTGGTGGACGGCCGCGCGGGTCTAGTATCTGTTGATGAAGAAATTGCGGTCATTTTGCGCCGTCAGGCCAAGCACGTGATTTTGTGCGTCAATAAAATTGACGGCATCGGTGAAGATAAGGCGCAACTTGAATTTCACCAGTTAGGGTTCGATACCATGGTGTCTACTGCGGCATCCCATAACCGGGGTGTACAACAGATGATGGACACCCTGGCTGACTACTTCGGTATTCCTGAAGATCAACGCCTGGAAAACAATCGTAAACGCCGCAGCCGCAAGAAAAAACCCGTGCTCGATCAGTTTGGAGAAGTCGTTGAAGTCCCGGCATTTGTTCCGTCCGAAGATCATGGGGATATCCGTATTACCTTTGTCGGTAGACCAAACGTTGGTAAATCCACGTTGATTAACCGCTTGCTGGGTGAGGATCGGGTTATTGCCTATGACCAGCCCGGTACTACACGAGATTCTGTGTCGGTACCTTTTGAACGCGCGGGTAAACAATACCTGCTGGTCGATACTGCCGGCGTGCGAAGACGCGGAAAGGTGAGTGAAAAAGTTGAGATTTTCAGCATCATAAAGACCATGCAATCCATCGATAGAAGCAACGTTTGCGTCATGTTACTCGATGCTGTCGACGGAATCACTGATCAGGATTTGTCGTTATTGGGCTACATCATTGAAAAAGGCCGTGCCCTGGTGGTTGCTGTTAACAAGTGGGATAGCTTGAGTTCCAAACAGCGCGAAGAATTAAAGGAAGACTTGGAGCGACGCGTAGAATTTTTGAAATTTACACGTATACACTTCATAAGCGCGCTTAAAGGTTCTGGTGTAGATGATGTCTTCAAGTCAATTAACAAAGCCTATACTTCTGCGTTTGTAGATCTTGCCACCCCACGCCTTACACGCATGCTGGAGGTTGTTACTACCCAACATCAGCCGCCCATGGTTAACGGTCGTCGTATCAAGCTTCGTTATGCACACCAGGGTGGGCAAAATCCGCCCATCATCGTCATTCATGGCAAGCAGGCATTAAAAGTCCCGCAGAGCTATCAACGGTATCTAGTGAATCATTTCACCAAGGCATTGCGCTTGTTTGGTACGCCCTTACGCATTGAGTTCAGGCAGGACGATAACCCTTTTCAGGATACGAAGCGCGCAAAACCACCCAGAGTCAAACCTGCAGAACGCCAGCGGCAAAAGCGAAACGCATCTGCACCCGACAATAGACGAAGCGGTAGCGATGAAAGAACGCCAGCATCGCGGCGTGCGAACACGAAGAAGAGACGGTAGGGCCTCGGCCGTCTACTCTCGTTAATCGCTCTGTGTATTCTCAGGCAGCCCGGGTGGCTTGTCGGAGTCGATTACCAGCAGGGGATCAACCCACGTGGCGTTTAATCCGACCGACCAATGCAAATGTGGCCCGGTCACGCGTCCTGTTTCCCCGACGGTTCCGATGACTTGTCCCTGTGTTACGCGCTCACCCGCATTGACATCAATTCGATTTAAGTGAGCATAAAAGGTTTGCAAGCCCAGGCCATGTTCAATAAATACGCTATTGCCATTGAAGAAGTAATCGTCGGCATCAAGTACGACACCATCGGCGGCTGCCATGACAGGTGTACCTTCCGGGGCTGCGATATCGATGCCGCCATGCGGGCGGCGAGGTTGTTCGTTAAAAAAACGCCGAAGGCCGAATGGGCTGGATACCGGGCCGGCAACTGGCCAGATGAAATTGTCTGTCATTAAGCGGTCGGCTCTTGAATTTTTCACAACCTTCAGGCGTTTTGACTCAGCCGTAATTCTGATCATATCCAGAGGTGCGGGGTTAACCTTGCGCTTATTGGTTATGGTGAGGCGTTGTTCAGCGTAAGCGTGCGCATCGACAGTAAAGCTGACGTATTTTTCCTCTGCCGATCCGTTGGATACGATCAGGGTCTGATCGCCGGGTTTTACTGAAAGCGGGATTCCGACAACTGCCTTCGCTTTCCCGTTCACTTTTATAACGGCCACCGCGCGATCATTCCAGCGCACTTGCGGTAGCGTCTCTGTTGCCGTTCCAATATCTACAACAGCGATGCCACCCGGACGTTGTGATGATTCGAATAACCCTTCGGCGTGACTTGCCGATGCGGCTAAAAACAGTCCTGCCAGTATAAGGTAGGCCAAGCGCGTAATGGTCGCGCTTTTAAATATCGTATGTGTCACCGATGTTATTGCGTTGACACGTGATGGTGTGTTAATTAACTCGTCTATTGCCATGAGTCTGTTTTCTTGGATTAGAGGAATGTTGCTAAGTGTATACAACCGGTAAGTTTACGTCGCCGCACTTATCATGCTTGCCTGAGAGTGGATGCTTACAATGCAAAAAAAAATATGATTTTACGTTTTTGCGCATATGGATGTATGCAAATTACTAGGCGGATAAAGATCGTCTGGTTCACAAAAATAACTGAATCTACTATTCGTATTATAGGATGATTCAGTCAAGGATTTTCATTTACTGATTGAGGTTATCAGGACGTTTCCACAACAATCATCACCCGGTTACATGTCGGCAGATTAACAAAGAATATGAAAGTAAAATTACTGTGCTCGGTAGCGTTCATAGCGCTGGCAATCAGTGACGCCAATGCCGCAACTTCAAATGGCATTAATGTCAACGTTCGCGGTAGTTGTGTTGATGCACCACCATTGAATAATGGCTGGGGGTGGAACGGTAGTAGTGTTTGTGCCGTCACCGCGTCCAACAGAACTGGCATCAAGCTCATTGCCGCCAGGGGAAACTGTATAGATACGATTCCGCTAAATGACGGTTACGGGTGGACAGGTTCGGCAAGCTGCAATTTGCCACCATTGGGTTCTACACCAGAACCAACATCGAATAGCAACCGTGGAGTCGTCGTTAATGTTCGCGGCACTTGCGTGGATGCACCTCCATTAAATAACGGTTGGGGGTGGAATGGGAGCAACAGCTGCACAGTGACAGCGTCTGCCAGAACCGGAACACTTCTAATCGCTGCCGACGGAAACTGTATCGACACCATTCCTCTTAATGACGGATACGGGTGGACTGGTAACGCCAGTTGTGAGTTGCCACCTTTAGAAGCATCTCAACCAGCACAACAGCCAGAGGCAGCTGCTTCACCATCACAACCAGCGGTAGTTCCAGCGCAATCAGAGCCAACAGTAGTTCCAGCGCAATCAGAGCCAACGGTAACGCCTGTGCAATCTGAGCCTGCGCAAAGTAATGATAATTGGTGGAAGCCACGCGCCTCAGACAATCTAAAATGGCAGCTTCAATTACAAGGCGACATTCGCCTGATTGAAGGAGTCGATGTCTATGCCGTGGACTACACCGCGTCGCAGGCATCAATCAATGCAGCCAAAGCCACTGGTGCAAAGCTCATGTGCTACATCTCAGCCGGCAGCGCTGAAAACTGGAGAAATGATTTCAATCGATTTCCACCGAGTGTTGTAGGCAACGCCTACGACGGTTGGCCCGGTGAGTGGTGGTTAGACACGCGCAACATCAATGCGCTGGCGCCTATCATGCGAGCCAGAATCCAAGCCTGTAAAAACAAAGGCTTTGATGTGATAGATCCGGATAATGTCAACGGCTTCGAAAATAACACGGGTTTTAATATCAGTCGGGCAGATTCCATTCGATATATAAAATGGCTGGCTAATGAAGCTCACAAACGAGGTATGGCGTTTTCTTTGAAAAATTCGGAAACACTCGTTGTTAATCTTCTAGACGATGTGGACATGATGCAGTCCGAGTCATGTTATCGCTGGGGGAACTGTGCGAATGCCGGCCGACTCAGTGCGGTAAACAAACCGGTGTTTGCCGTCGAATATGAAGAGCAAATTAGTAGAAACGCATTTCGATCTGCCTGTAACGCTGCTGCCCAATATAATTTGTCGATGATTTATAGAGATCTCTATCTAACTCCCGGAGGTACATACCTGGCCTGTGACTAGAGGTCAGCGATATAGGGGGCTATGAGACGGAGGGATTAAACCGGCGATTACTATGGATTTTCGCCTCCCTCCGCTTTTTGGCACGAAATTCTTACTCCTTAATAGCTTCAGACAGATATTTGAGTAACCGCTTGTCCGCTAGGTAGCCTTGTGCTACCCCGCCCTGTGACTCGGAATCTCGCCGCCATATGGCCGGGCTCCAAGGTTTTTCCAGTACTGATGACACTCATTTGTGTTGAAAATGCCAGTATTGCTGGACAATTCAACGATCGTTACCGGGGTGCTGATTATGGCAAGCCAATTGCTGCTATCTGATAATTCATCAGTCCATGAGTAACCGGTCAACGATCAAACGCTTGTGAAGTGGCGTTGCAGCGTTGTATTTGCTCAATGTGGCTGTAGCCATATAGTCGCGTCATGCCTGAAAAAACTGCACCATTCGATGCTTCAAAGTGGACCCAAACGTCAAGTTTCGGCCTTGATTATGGAGCGCGCGCTAACTTTGTACGCGCGCTAACTTTGTAGAAGAGGTGACTGTAACCCTCACGTTGTGCGGATACCACGCGGCTTCAGGCTGAGTTCAGTAACGCAATGTCTAAACCCCAACGTCGCTCCACCAGGCACCAGAAATCCGATTTTCGTCTAGAAACTCTGGAATCGCGCCTGCTGTATTCTGCCGATCTGGCACAGGTGGCAAGTATTGGTTTACCTGAGGCTACTGAACATGTGGCAATGGTGCAGAACGAGGGTGGCCAGGTTGCCGAATCTGCGTTATCCGAGAGTGACAACACCGACGCCAGTCAGCTTAACAGCACCTCCGAGCTTGTCGTTATTGACTCAGGTTCACCTGACCTTGATTCATTACTCGCTGATTTTGAGAATCGTACGGAGGGACCTCGTGTTGTTGTTCTAGAAGCTGGCGATGATGCTCTGGGTCGCCTCGGTGAGTTGATAGGTGAATCGCAAGGCCTGACAACTGTGCACCTTTTCTCACACGGTGCTGATGGCGAATTGGAACTTGGTGGCGAACGAATTACCACACTTGATTTGTTATCCCGGAGTCAGGATATCGCTGCCTGGCGTGGTGCATTTGTCGAGGGCGCAGACTTTCTGATCTACGGCTGCGACGTGGCTGCCAGTGCGGATGGTAAAGCCTTTGTCGACACGCTAGCGCGTTTAAGCGGTGCCGATGTTGCGGCATCTATCGATCGTACTGGTGGTGAACGAGCGTTGGATAACTGGGTGCTTGAGTATCGTCATGGAGCGATTGAAGGCCGCGTCGCGGTTAGTGACTACTTTCAAGAGAGTTTTAAAGAGAGTTTTGCAACGTACACTGTGTCCACACTGGCCGACAGTGGTGCAGGCAGTTTACGAAACGCTATCGACCTGGCCAATGCATCGGGTACAAACGATGTCATTGAGTTCAGCGTGTCCGGCATTATCAATCTGGCCAATGTGTCCGGTAGTTTTTCGACAATTACCGATACGGTGACCATCGATGGTACCACCGCACCGGGTTACATCGTGGGAACCCCGAGTGTTGTGATAAATGGTAGTGCGCTTACGACGGGTAAAGGTTTTCTGTTGGGTGCTGGCTCGGATGGAAGTATTATTCGAGGGCTTTCGATACAGAACATCCCGGGTGAAGCTATTGAGATTCGAAGCTCAGGAAACATTATCTCCGGTAACTATATCGGAAACGATGGCACAAACGCAGCCGCCAATGGTACTGGGATATCAATATTCGATAGCACGGGCAATGTGATAGGTGGAGATACAGTAGCCGAAAGAAATGTGATCTCTGGCAATGATACCAGTGCCGTATATATAGCTGGGGGAAGTGCCAACTATGTACAAGGAAACTATATTGGCACCACCGCCGATGGCAACACCTTGTTGGCAAACGGAGGTCGAGGTGTAGCATTGGTTAACACGTTTAACAATGTTATCGGTGGTGATCGTTTAGCCAGTGAGGGAAACGTGATATCGGGCAATGCTACGTTGGTTGGTTCCGATCCTGATCACGCCGGCGTCTCCATACGAGATGCCACTACCACAGGTAACCGGATAGAAGGTAACCTCATAGGAACTGATCGCACGGGTACCATCGGTATTGGTAATAGCATAGGTGTTCGAATTTACGCAGGTGCTACTGGCAACACGATAGGTGGAAATAACCAGTCCGGACTCGGTAATGTTATATCCGGAAATTCGAATGCTGGAGTTGAGATTACCGGCAGTGGTACGGACTCCAATCGTATCGTTGGTAATGTGGTCGGGCTCAATCTAGGCGGTACAAGTGCAGTTGGCAACCTGGGAAAAGGTGTTCTGATTGAAGATGGTGCTGTCGGAACTGTTGTAGGTAGCCCCGCAACGGGCGAAGGTAACGTCATTTCTGGAAATTTTGATGACGGAATTGATATTAACGGTAGCGGAACCACGGGTACCATCGTACAGGCCAATATCGTAGGTCTTTACGCTGATGGTATCACCAGATTTGCCAACTCCAATGATGAAGGCATTCAGATAAACAATGGTGCCAGTGATAACCAGATTGGTGGAGATGCTGACGCTGGCGAAGGAAACGTTGTGTCTGGTAATGATGATCATGGCATCGTCATTAGCGGCGCTGGCTCTGACCGAAACACCGTATTGGGCAATATCATTGGACTGGATAAAAGCGGTGTTATAGCGCTTCAAAACGACAATCACGGTGTTTACATTTTTGATGGTGCGCTGGGCACCATCGTGGGGGGAGATCGTGGAGACGGGCATGGCAATGTAATCTCTGGTAACGGCGGTCGCGGAATTTTCATCTATGACGGTGACAACACGGCTCACGAAATATACGGCAATATCATTGGTCTCAATGCTGCGGGAACGGATGAAGTTGCTAATGGTGATGCCGGTATCTATATTGAGCGCTCCAATGGAAATATCATCGGTGGAAGTCTGGACGGTTATGGCAATATCGTCTCTGGAAACGTAAGTCACGGGATACATCTAGAGGTTGCGGACTATCCTTCGAAAGTCGGCAATGAACTTTATGGAAATCTGATAGGCACGGATATCACAGGTACCCTCGATAAGGGAAATGGCGGGGCTGGTGTTTACGTTTTTTTCTCCTATGCGGTTGTTATCGGTGGAGAGCTGGAAGGTGCGGGAAATGTTATTTCCGGAAATACGCAAGCAGGTATACACTTAGATAATGCCGATGAAGGACTCATCAAAGGTAATTACATCGGGACTAGCCGCGATGAAAGCGTGGATATAGGGAACGGCGCACAAGGCATACTTATCGAAACAAGTTCGCTGTTAAATGTCATTGGCGGTACAACTGCCGCTGCGGCAAACACGATTCGTGCGAACACCGGTGCAGGTATATCAGTAATTGGTAGCGGGTCGCTGTCAAATGCGCTACTACGCAACGTCATTACGGGAAACGGTGGGCTGGGCATTGACCTTGGCACATCCGGGGTGCAATCCAACGACACAAATGATCCCGACGGTGGGCCCAACCGTTTGCAGAATTATCCGGTCCTGACGAAAGCCGAAGCCGATGGCGCGGGTTCAATCCTTATTGAAGGTAGTGTTGACTCCACCGGCAATACCGATTATCGACTTGATTTTTTCGCGTCGACAACTGGCGACGGCTCAGGTCATGGACAGGCCGAACGCTACCTCGGTACGGCAGCTGTGAGTACTGACGCTGCTGGCGATGCAACCTTCAGCGAGACCTTGACGGCACCGCTCTGGCGAGATGAGGCTGTAACGGCGCTGCTTACGCGACTGGATGGTGTTGGCCTGCCTCTGGATACCTCAGAATTCTCAGCGAATTTCACAGCGACTTCACTCAATGTGGCACCTACTGATCTGGTAGAGGAACGAACGTTTGATCAAGCAATCTTGATCAACGACGGTGCTGCTAACAATCAGTACTTTCTGGCCAGTGGTGCTGACAGCTTGCTGGGAGGGCTCGGTGATTTCACTATCAAAGGTGTCATCACTCAAACCGTTGACGGCGGAAACCATTGGTTTAGCTATGGTCCATCCAACGATCTGTTAATCGGTACGTCAGCCTCTGGTTCGGCGTCCGAAATAGAGATTCACATGGGTGTCGGCGTGGGTGATCGTTGGGATACAGGAGTTGATACAACTCTAATTGCCGACGGAGATCCGCATGAATGGATTATCACCCGAACCTCGGCAGATGGTGGAATATCGTTATACATCGACGGCCAGCTCAAGGCATCTCAGACGGGATATAAAACAGGGAGCACAGTATCTACCGGCGGCTTGCTGGTGCTGGGGCAGGAGCAGGATACACACGGTGGTAATTTCGATCCGATACAAATACATGACGGAACGTACGCTGATATCGCTATCTACAATACGGCCTGGGATGCCGCAACGGTTGCCGCCAATACGGGTCGGCTAACAGCGGATACAGCAGATCGAATTGCACACTGGGATTTTAATACCATGACTGCAGGCGTGGTCGATGACCAGGAAGGGGCGCGCGATCTGACACTGACCACAATTACCGGTGTTGGTTGGGTCGATGGCGATGCATCAGTTGTTGGGTCTGCGTATGATCTGAATATTCTGGAGAATTCGGTTAACGGATCCACGGTTGCAAAGATCACGGGCGTTGATTTAAACGCCGGGGGAGCGTTGACATACGAAATTACCAGCCAGGATATCGTGGGCGCATTCAGCATTGATGAAAATACGGGTATCGTTACTGTTGCCAACGAGACCTCAATGAATTACGAGGCGACGAATACACAAGACATCACGATAGAGGTTAGCGACGGAGAGTTTACATATAGTGAGACGTTTGTCATTCAGCTTGTCGATGCTAACGAGTCACCGATCATATCCAGTAACGGTGGTGGAGCAACAGCAGCATTGTCCGTAGTAGAAAACCAGACAGTTGTTACAACGGTCACTAGTACCGATCCAGAAAGCAATACCGTCACTTACAGCATCACAGGGGGAGATGACTCGGCATTATTTGACATCGACTTGAATTCAGGTGAATTGACTTTTGATACAGCACGTAACTTCGAGACTCCTACCGATTTTGATACCGACGGTGTATACGACGTTGAAATCACAGCCGCTGATGGTAACGGTGGCGATGATTCACAACTAGTCTCCGTTACGATCACCAATGTAAACGATGTGCCAACGTTCGGCTCAAGTCTTGACGGTGCTCCAACCTATGCTGAAGATGGTTCAGCGGTATTGTTTGATCAGAATGTCGTGGTATCAGATGACGAACTGGATCTTCTCAATGGTGGTAGTGGTAATTACGCAGGCAGTACGCTGATCCTGGTGCGCGATGGTGGTGCGAATAGTAACGATGTGATTTCGTTCAACGATGGAAATGGCATTACATCGTCCGGCTCCACGCTTATCAAGAATTCAGCGGTAATCGCAAGCTTTGATACGTCTACCACGGCAGGAGAGCTAGTTGTAGTCTTTACTGACGCGAACACTGAGATCCCCACCTCGACAAACGTTGCAAACATCTTAAGTCAGTTAACGTATTCCAACACTCTTGATGTGCCACCAGCCAGTGTAACAATCAACTGGACTTTTGATGATGGCAACGCGGGTGCGCAAGGTAGCGGTGGTTCGGGCGTGGAAAATGGCAGTACGGTAGTCACTGTTACAGCTGTGAATGATAAGCCAACGTTTAGTACAAGCACTGTCACAACTGCCGTTTTTGTTGAAGGAGGGGAGGCTGTGTTGCTCGACCCCAATATCCTTGTGGCCGATTCCGAGCTCGATCAGCTTAATGGCGGCAATGGCAATTACTCCGGAACCGTACTCACAGTGGTGCGCAATGCTGGGGCGAATTCAGATGATGTAATGTCGTTTGTCAACGACAACGGGATCACGCTTACGGACTCTACATTGGTTAAAAACTCAAATGCGATCGCTAGTTTCGATACCATGACAACAGCGGGTGAGTTAATTGTTACGTTTACCGACGCCAATGGCGAGATTCCCACCTCTGCGGATGTAGATAATGTTCTGCGTCAGTTGAGCTATGCCAATTCGAGTGATTCCCCACCGGCGACCGTGCAGATTAGCGGAACATTCAATGACGGTAATACCGGTAGTCAGGGCACAGGGGGAAGCTCTCAGACTGCTAGTAGCATAACTGTTTCGATACAGGAGGCTCCTGATCTTGTCATTACAGCGCCCGCTGCGGCGACTACTGATGAAGATACGGTTTTCGTTTTTTCAGGTGCCAATGTTGTTCAGGTAACGGATGGTATTACTGCGGATGTACCTTTGAGTGTTTCATTGTCGGTTGCCAATGGTGCGTTGAGTTTGGCTAGTGTCAATGGTATTACGTTCGTAGAAGGTGCTGATGGCGATGCCACTATGGTCATAGAAGGACTTGAGAGCGATATCAATATAGCGCTGAACGGCCTGGAATTTCTACCGGACACGGATTATCACGGCAGTGATACTTTGAGTATTGCTGTAGCTATCGCTGCAGATCTACAGGCCCACTATGCATTTGAAAACAATGCGCTTGATGAAAGTGCTGGTACCCTAAACAATGGTACTTTGGAAGGTGGTGTAGGATTTGTCGATGATGGGGAAAGAGGAAATGTACTCAGTCTCGATGGGATAGATGATGGGATTCTTATATCGCCTGATATTGCTTTTACCAATCAGGTCACGCTCAGTGCCTGGGTAAATGTGCCCGTAACTAACAGCAATGAAGGGTTTATTGTCTCTCTGGGTAACAATGTTTGGCTCAATGTGTATGGAAATGGATCGGTGGGAGGCTCCTATCGAGACGCCGCCGGCGGTAGCTGGAGCAGAACGACGGATAACCAGAATATTGAGGGAACCGGTTGGCGCCACCTTACTTATACAGTAGATTCAATAGCACAGGTTCAACGAATATATGTTGACGGTAAGCTTACTGCCGAAACTACGTATAGCAACGGCATATTCCAGAATCCAAATGATCATGTCATCGGTCGCAATACGACGGTTGGTCAAAATCTATTTGGCGGTTTAATCGACGATACTCGAATATATAGTCGTGCACTTTCGACGAGTGAAGTCGCGGCGCTTGCAACAGATCAGATTTCGGTAACTGATAGTGTCCCGATAACAGTTAATTCAGTGAACGATGCACCAGCCATTAGCTCATCTGCCACATTCTCAGTGGTTGAGAATAACACGGTCGTTGGACAAGTCGTTGCAACAGATGTTGATATACCTGCGGATACCCTAAGCTATTCAATATCGGGTGGTGCTGATAGCGCACTGTTTAGTATCGATGCGAGCGGTAACCTGAGTTTTCAATCAGAGCCGGATTTTGATAATCCGTCTGATGCTGATACCGACAACGATTATGTTGTCGAGGTTCAGGTCTCTGATGGCGCAGGTGGAAATACCACACAAACGATCACGGTGTCCGTGACGGATGTGAATGAGTCGCCGGTGATCAGTTCTTCTGCGACATTCTCAGTGGTTGAAGACACTACGGCTGTCGGTCAGGTTGTTGCGACGGATAACGATGTCCCTGCTGATACTCTTAGCTATTCTATATCGGGTGGCGCAGATAACGCATTGTTCAGTATTGATGCGAGCGGAAACCTGAGTTTTCAGGCTGCACCAAACTTTGATAACCCGTCCGATGCCAATACCGACAACGATTATGTTGTTGAAGTTCAGGTCTCTGACGGCGCGGGAGGAAATACCACTCAGACAATCACTGTGTCAGTAACGGATGTGAATGAGGCGCCAGTAATCAGCTCAGCGAATACGTTTTCAGTTGTTGAAAACAATACCGCTGTCGGCCAAGTCGTTGCGACCGACAATGACGTGCCAGCGGATACGTTGAGCTACTCCATTAGCGGTGGCGCAGATGGCGCACTGTTTAGTATAGACGCGAGTGGAAATCTGAGTTTTCAGTCAGCACCGGATTTTGATAATCCGTCTGATGCCAACACTGACAACGATTATGTTGTAGAGGTTCAGGTGTCTGACGGCGCAGGCGGGAATACCACACAAACGATCACGGTGTCCGTGACGGATGTGAATGAGTCGCCGGTGATCAGCTCTTCTGCCACCTTCTCGGTGGTTGAGAACACCACCACTATCGGTCAGGTGGTTGCCACGGATAATGATGTCCCTGCTGATACATTGAGCTATTCCATTAGCGGCGGCGCAGATAGCGCATTGTTCAGTATTGATGCGAGCGGAAACCTGAGTTTTCAATCAGCGCCAGATTTTGATAATCCGACTGACGCTGATACTGACAATGATTATGTTGTCGAGGTTCAGGTCTCTGATAGCCAGGGTGGAAATACCACGCAAACGATCACGGTGTCAGTGACGGATGTGAATGAAACTCCAGTAATCAGCTCGACGAATACGTTTTCAGTTGTTGAAAACAATGCCGCTGTCGGCCAGGTCGTTGCGACTGACAACGATGTGCCAATGGATACATTGAGCTATTCCATTAGCGGTGGCGCCGATAGCGCACTATTTAGTATAGATGCGAGTGGTAACTTGAGTTTTCAGCTCGCACCAGATTTTGATAATCCGTCTGATGCCAATACAGACAACGACTATGTTGTTGAGGTACAGGTGTCTGACGGCGCAGGTGGAAATACCACTCAAACGACCACTGTATCAGTGACGGATGTGAATGAAGCACCGGTGATCAGTTCTTCTGCCACCTTCTCGGTGGTCGAGAACACCACCAATGTCGGTGAGGTGGTTGCCACGGATAATGATGTCCCTGCTGATACCCTTAGCTATTCAATATCGGGTGGTGCTGATAGCGCACTATTTAGTATTGATGCGAGTGGTAACCTGAGTTTCCAAGCCGCACAGGATTTTGATAACCCGTCCGATGCCAACACCGACAACGATTATGTTGTAGAGGTACAGGTGTCTGACGGCGCAGGTGGAAATACCACGCAAACGATCACTGTATCAGTGACGGATATGAATGAAGTACCGGTGATCAGCTCCTCTGCTACCTTCTCGGTGGTCGACGAAACCATAAACAACAAACAAGTCATTGCGACGGATAGTGACGTGCCCGCTGATACGTTGAGCTACACCATTATCGGTGGCGCGGATAGCGCGTTGTTCAGTATTAATACGATCGGTAACCTGAGTTTTCACGCTGCACCGGACTTTGATAATCCGCCCAACGCCAATTTTGACAACGATTATCTTGTCGTGGTTCAGGTCTCTGATGGTCGGGGTGGAGCTGTTACTCAGGCAATCACGGTGTCAGTGACGGATATTAATGAAGCGCCGCGTGTTGTCGCCGATATGCTAGTTGCACGTGAGGACACACCGTTGTTAATCAATCCGGTACTTGACTTGCTCATCAACGATCTTGATCCTGAGGGAGGAGACCTGAGACTTGACGAGTTTGATCAACCCGGGTTTGGCACCCTTATTAATTTACAGGAAGGTCTGCTCGAGTACCGGCCCGATGCGGACTTCAATGGCCTTGATCATTTTAATTACACCGTTATTGATGAAGCCGGAAACACCGCCTCCGCACGTGTTGCAATTAACGTAGAGCCGGTTAACGACTCACCAGTGCTTTCGCCGGGGGCAGATGGCGGGAATGAAGTCACTCCCGGAGTGATAGATGCCGCTGAAGTATCAGACGGGGTTTTGAATATTGTTGAGAATGCCAACATCGCAGGTCAGGTGGTGGCTTCCGATGTAGACGGCGACACATTCAGTTTTTCTCTGGCTGGTCCGGACTCGGCCTTGTTCGAAATTAATACATCGACAGGCGAGCTACGTCCTATCCAGCCTCTGGATTTCGAGGCACCACGTGACGGCGACGGCAACAATCGATATGACCTGGAAATCCTCGTGACCGATGTTAGTGGTGACCAGGCACGGATACCTCTGAGTGTCACTGCTGTTGATACCAATGAGCCACCGCTGTTAATCGAAAGTGTGTTCACGCTGGATGAGGGATACTCTGGCGAACTCGGTCGTCTGATGGCGGTCGACGTTGACAACGGCGATGAGCTCGTTTTCGAACTCGGTAACAGTGGTACTGCCGGGCAGGGTGTAAGAGTGTTAGCTGATGGTCGCGTGATTAGCGACGGTCTTGCCCCCGGAAATTATGAACTTGAGGTTCTGGTTAGAGATTCAGGAAATCTGGTCTCAATTGGTTTCGTAACTGTCCGTGTCGAATCACTAGCCGATAGTACCCCACCACTGGGTTCAGCATTGCCAGGGGGGACTGATACCGTTGATTCTGTGGCCTCGCCGCCGGCAGGCGTCGTACAGGCAACGGTGACTTATTCCGCTGAGGCTGCGGCAGAAACTGAGGCTGTTGCCAAGTCAGCGCCTATCGCTGTTGCATTCCTCGTTAGCCCGGCGACTGTAGAGGTACAGTCACTAGAACTTTTTGAAAGTGATAATTCGGCAGGACTAATTCCTAATATTTCAGATTTGCAACAGGTGTCTATTGTTTTCCAGGAAAGATCGTCTCAGGCGGATGAGGTCCGGCCAGGATTGCCCATTTTTGATGATGTGATGAAAACCTTGCTGCCGGAGCCAGGCCAGTTACTTAATCTTATGGAGCTGATCCGTACGTCAATCGATGACATGACAGATAAGGAAGAGGCGGCTGAAAGACGTATGACGCTGGTTGTCGCTTTCGGTGGAGTCACGCTAAGCATTGGTCTTGCGGCCTGGTTGATCGCGTCGAGAGTGCTGGTGGCTGTGGCGTTCTCAACGGCAGCGCTGTGGAGTCCAATCGATCCTGTGCCAGTGTTACTTGGTGGTCATCGAGACGACGAAGAGGACGAAGACGCGGATGAAGATGATGACAATGATGAGAACAACAAAGCAGCCTAGTGTGGAGCTGATAGATCTTTAGTTCTGAAGTCAGAAAAACTGTTCGCTTTACGTTCGCGCCGGACTTTGATCTTACCGAATCAGGTAGTCTGTTCTGGATCCTCTCTCAGGTAGTCGACGTAGAGTGCCGTTGCGCCGGCCACGGCCACTGGCATAATGAAAAGGTTGACCAGAGGCACTGTACTTAGCAGAGCAACCGTTGACCCGAACCCGTAAGCCACACGGCGGCGTTTGCGCATAGTGCGACGGACATCTCTAAACAGCGCGCCGTGATTTCCCAGCGGGTAGTCCATGTATTCCAATGCGAACATCCAGGCGCCAAACAGGAATAGCAGTATTGGGGCGACCAGGTTGATCAGTGGCACAAATTGCAGCAACAGCAGAGGCGTGATGCATACCAGCAGGTAAATCAATTTGGACAGCTCTGACCCCATTAGTCGGGGCACACTCTTGACCAGGGTCAGCCACGAGGGTGCGGGGCGTGAAACTTCACCGACCAGATGTGCTTCAACCCGCTCAGCTAACAACCCATTAAAAGGGGCACCGATGAGATTGGCTACCAGCGTGAAGACAAACGCCAGAGAAAACAGCAAAACCAGAGACACCAACCAGTGCAAGACAGTCTGCAGTGCCTGCACTATCCACCAATCTCCGAATTGTGAGAAAAGCCCGAGTGCATCGAGCCAGGAGGTAGCCCAGCTGTTTACCCACCAGCCAATTACACCGAATACGGCGAGATTGACCAGTAGCGGCAGCAGCACAAAGCGGCGCAACCCCGGTTGGCGGACCAATCTCCAGCCGGTGGCGACGTAGGAGGCAGATTGTAGAAATCCCGGATTATTCATCGAAATGTGCCTTTGAAATCATCAGTCGAGGATAGACCCTTTAACTATCTGTTCAGTCAAGCCACAAAAAAAGGGGTACGGATCAAAGAAATGACCACCCCGTTAGTTATGTTGTATTAAACAGGTGCAGGTTGACCAGCTCTGATAAGTTTTGTATTCACTCAGCGTGTAAAAATCAGTACAATATCTGGACGGCGGATTTGTCTGGTTTTGGCCAGCAGATTAGCAGTCACACTGTCACTCGCCAACGATAATCCAGCTAACATGATCAGTCTGCGGTCACCAGCAAACGCTCTCCTTTTATGCGTCTAAGCCGTATCAAGATAGCCGGGTTCAAGTCCTTTGTGGATCCCACAGATATCAAGTTGCCTAGTTCGCTGGTAGGCATTGTCGGCCCCAATGGGTGCGGAAAATCCAACACCATCGATGCCGTGCGCTGGGTCATGGGAGAGTCCTCCGCCAAGAATCTGCGTGGCGAGTCAATGGACGACGTCATTTTTGTCGGCTCCAGCACCCGTAAACCGGTAGGCCAGGCCTCTGTCGAACTTGTTTTTGACAATTCAGACGGATCGTTGGGCGGCGAGTACGCTGCCTACTCGGAAATTTCTATCCGGCGCGAAGTAGCCCGCGACGGTCAATCCAAATATGCACTGAATAATACCCGTTGTCGGCGTCGCGACATTCGCGATATTTTTCTGGGCACAGGACTCGGCCCCCGTAGCTATGCGATTATCGAACAAGGCATGATTTCCCGACTTATCGAAGCTAAGCCCGAAGATATGCGGGTGTATCTGGAAGAGGCGGCTGGTATTTCCAAATACAAAGAGCGTCGTAAAGAGACCGAAACTCGTATCCGCCACACGCGCGATAACCTGGATAGACTCGACGATCTGCGTGAAGAGGTCGACAAACAGCTTGCTCACCTGAAACGCCAGGCCAACACCGCCGAGAAGTATCAGGCCTTGAAAGCTGATGAGCGTCAGAAACGCGGCGAATTACTGGTTTTGCGGCGGCGTGATTTTGAAGCTGCCCGCGACAACCAGTCACTGAAAATTGCTGAACGTGAAGCAGAATTAGAGGGAGTAGTATCCGAATTGCGTGCAGCAGAGAGTGCGATTGAACTTGCGCGGGGCCAGCAAAGTGAAGCATCTGACAGTTTCAGTGCGGTTCAGGCTGAGTATTACCGTATCGGTGGCGAGGTAGCGCGCATCGAGCAAACCATTGAGCATACTCGCGAGAAACGCCATCAACAAAGCCAGGAGCTCTCCGAGGTTGATCGTAATCTGGCAGAGTCAATGGCGCATTTGCGTGACGATACCGCGAGGATTGCGCAAATTGCCGAAGCGATCGAAACTGATCAGCCAGCCTTCGACATGCTCAAGGACAGCCAGAAAATTTCAGCCGAACAGTTGTTGCGTGCTGAGACAGAGCTGCAGGAATGGCAGCAGCGAAATGATGCATTTAATCGGCGGTTATCAGAAAGCTCTGAGGTCGCTCAAGTAGAGCGCTCTCGCATTGAGCAATTGGATCGGAGCATTGCAAATGCTGACACTCGTGGTGCCCGGCTTCGTGAAGAGCAACAGACACTGGATCTGGAACCTTGCCGCGCTGTTATAGAAGAGCGTCTGGCGGAAGAGCTTGAAGCTGCTGATGAGGAGGATCGTCTAACTCAAGCCCTCGCGCACGCCAGTGAAAAGCAGCAGCTTCAGAAAGAGTCCATTCGCCAATGCGCCACTGAACTTGATCAACTACGCTCTCGTGCGCAGTCGGGACTTGGAAGACTGGCTTCACTGGAAGCTCTTCAGCAAGCAGCCCTGGAACCTGACAGCAGTGCAGCCGATGGCTGGCTCTCTATAAATCAGCTAAATGATGCGCCGCGGCTGGCACAGAGTATGACGGCAGCGCCAGGTTGGGAAACAGCGGTAGAACTCGTTCTCGGTCCTCACCTGGAAGCTGTTTGTGTAGATAGCGATACGTTGATAGAGCGTTGTCTACAGGATATGCCAGCAGCACAACTCACCTTGGTTAACGCGCGAAGCACGGAGGCGCAGCCGGCTGCCGATACCCTGGCAAGTAAAGTGTCTGGTGAGCTGCCATTAACCGAGCTTCTCGCTGGTATTCGTATCGCCAATGATACGACCGAAGCACTCAGTATTCGACGACACCTGACCGATCACGAATCTGTCGTTACCCGCGATGGACTATGGATGGGCAAGTCCTGGCTAAGAGTGGCGCGGGCGGATGCTCAGGATAGTGTACTGCTGCGCGAAACAGAAATTGCAGAACTCAAAGTAGAGCTTCTGACATTGGAAGAAGGCTCTACAGCACTGCAAGCCAAACTCGACGAGCTGAACCAGCAACAAGACGAGATGGAAACGCGTCGTGAAACTTTGCTACATGCATTTAACGATGCGGTCCGGAATCACTCTCAGGTTACCTCTGCGCTGGCTGCCGAGCGGCAAACTCTGGAACAGGGACAACGTCGTATTCGGGTGCTGAGTGAAGAACTCGCCGAAATCGAACAACATTGCGAGCAAGAACGCCTGCAACGAGAAGACGCCAGCGCACGCAGGCTCGAAGCGGTCGATCAACTAGCCGCTTTCGAAGACGAAAAATCTCGCATAAGCGAAGAACACGAGACGCTGAGAGCAAATCTGACAAGGGCTCGTGAACAACGTGATGCCGATAGAGACGCTGGTCAGGAGCTGGCTATTCGAGTCGAGTCCATGCGCAGTACGCGTGCTGCTACCGAGCAAAATCTGGTGCGGATGCAGTCTCGGATCGAGCAATTGACCGAACGTCAGACTGCGCTTAATGCGATGCTCGCAAGTGAAGACGAGGATCCCCTCGAAGCACTTCAGGCAGGTCTGAAACAGCATCTGGAAGCTAAACTTGCCAGCGACAACGCATTACGCGCGTCGCGCGAGCAACTTGAGGGGATTGAGGCCAGGCTGCAGGAACATGAGCAAGCGCGTCAACGCCACGATATGCGGGCGCAAGCCATGCGGGAAAAAGTACAAACTGAGCGCATGGCGGCTCAGGAAGCGGTGGTTCGACTTAAAACGCTTGATGAACAACTGGCTGAACACAATTACAACGTGGCCGATGTGCTGGAGACGCTGAGCGATGAGGCAGACGTTGAAACCTGGGCTGAGGCCCTGGAAAAAATCGAGCGGCAAGTGCAGCGGCTGGGTCCTATCAACCTTGCCGCTATCGACGAACTGGCCGAGCAGTCTCAGCGCAAGGAGTACCTTGATGAGCAGCATCTGGATGTGACAGAGGCTCTGGCCACTCTTGAGCGAGCTATTGCCAAAATTGATCGCGAAACGCGTCAGCGTTTCCGGGACACCTTCGACAAGGTCAACAGTAAAGTCCAGGAGTTTTTTCCACGATTGTTCGGTGGCGGGCACGGCGCTTTGCAAATGACCGGTGATGACCTGCTAAGTACCGGCGTGGTGGTTAACGCACAGCCGCCTGGTAAACGCGTGAGTAATCTTCAGCTGTTGTCTGGTGGGGAAAAAGCACTCACGGCGGTGGCGCTCGTATTTGCATTTTTCGAACTAAATCCGTCACCCTTCTGCATGCTGGATGAAGTTGACGCACCTTTGGATGACGCCAATGTCGGACGCTTCTGTACTTTGGTCAAAGAAATGTCAGAGCGTGTACAATTTATATTTATTACGCACAACAAAGTCACCATGGAGATGGCCGAGCAACTCATGGGCGTTACGATGAACGAGCCGGGCGTATCGCGTTTGGTGGCCGTTGACGTGCACGAGGCTGTCGAGTTGGCTGGTGTGTAATCGGTCCTTGTGTCAGGCCCTGATTACCCCAAACCCCTTTGGTACTGTTAATGAGCTGGAAGAACCTGCAATGTGTACAGCAAGTTCTGAGAGAAACAAATTCAAGAGGTAGCACCTATGGAAAATTTACGCTGGATTCTCATACTTGCAGGTGTTGCCATTCTGGTGCTGCTTTATTTTTCAGGGCGGAACCGCTCTAAGCCTGGATCGCTTGAACGGCGGCGTCAGTCTGCTAACAGTGAAGATTATCTTGATCCCTTGCTTGGCGAGGACACACTCACCGATCCTATCGGCGGATTCGATGATGTCGATCCTGATGACTTTTCGCGCCCGGCTCAGGGTTCGGATTTCTCTTCAGTCAATCTTGCTCCCAGTGACTATGAGCTGGAAGAGGAGCTCGGCCGCACGCGTGATTCTTCACCAGGGTTTACAAGCTTTGCGCAAAAAATCGAGTCAATCAGTGAACGGCTTACGCCTAAGCGCCGGCAACGTATTGCGGAATCGGAGCCTGCTGACATACAGGAAGTATCGCCTTCTGACCCGGAGTTTGCTAACAAGATTGTGACGTTGCATGTTGTCGCTCCGCAAAATTCGTTGATAAACGGAGAGCAACTGCTGGATGTATTTGACCGGCGTGGTTATCACTTCGGCGATATGAATATCTTTCACTCCATGCACAACGGTACTACCGTTTTTTCCATTGCCAAGATGGTAGAGCCGGGGTTTTTCGATATCGATAACATCGAAAGCTTTGTGACACCAGGTATTACACTGATCTTACAATTGCCGGGCCCCGTTCCGGCTGATGTATCTTTCGAGGTTCTCATTAGCGAGGCATTTGAAATGGCCAGTGAGCTGAATGCTTCAGTTCTGGATGGTGACCGCAATACACTGAGTAAACAGACCCTGCAACACATGCGCGAAGGAATCTACGAATATATGCACCGACAGAAGTATTTCGGTAGCGTTCCATCCTGACCCCCACTTAATCAGTTCGCACGGATGTCCATGACTCCTGAAGTCCAGTCGCGAGTTAAGCGGTTGCATGAGTTGTTGCACGACCACGCGCACCAGTATTACGTGCTGGATAACCCGTCTATCAGCGATGCCGAGTACGACGCATTGTTTCGTGAGCTACAGGATCTGGAACAGTCCTACCCTGAAGCACTCACAGCAGACTCACCAACTCAGCGGGTAGGGTCCCCACCGCTTGATGGATTTGAACAGGTTAACCATGCAGTGCCCATGTTGTCTCTGGGAAATGCGTTTACTCGTGATGAACTTAACGAATTCGACAGGCGCGTTCGTGAACGACTCGAGCGTGATGAAGGCAAGGTTTGTTATGTAGCGGAACCCAAGCTTGATGGTCTGGCAATAAGCCTACGCTACGAGCATGGGGTGTTTGTCCAGGGAGCTACACGCGGTGATGGCAAGACGGGTGAAAACGTCACGGAAAATCTGCGTACCATTGACATGATTCCATTGCGACTGCGCTCCGATAATCCGCCTGCCGTGCTTGAAGCTCGCGGTGAGGTTTTCATGTCACAAAGTGCTTTTGATGCGCTTAATAAATCCATGGCGGAGGTCGGTAAGCCACCGTTTGTCAATCCTAGAAACGCGGCAGCTGGAAGTCTCAGGCAGCTAGATTCTCGCAAAACGGCGCAGCGTAAGTTGTCCATCTATCTGTATGGATTGGGCGAGCTTGTGGGTATGGACGTCCCTGAAACTCAATTGGAGGCTCTAGAGCGTTTGCAGTCTCTGGGTTTTCCAGTGAATTCGGAGATCATGCAATGCGAGGGTATCGATCGCTGCTTTGAGTATTACGAAGCTTTGCATCAACGCAGACCAGATCTTGGCTATGACATTGATGGTGTTGTGTTCAAGGTAGATTCCATGAGCGAGCAACGCGAACTGGGATATGTGTCGCGTGCTCCGCGTTGGGCTATTGCTCAGAAATTTCCGGCTGAAGAGGCAACGACAACACTTGAAGCAGTAGAGTTTCAAGTAGGCCGAACAGGTGCTCTGACCCCTGTTGCCAGGCTTGATCCCGTATTTGTCGGGGGCGTTACTGTCAGCAATGCAACCTTGCACAACATGGACGAAATAGAGCGTAAGGATATTCGAGTTGGCGACACCGTCGTTGTACGCCGGGCAGGCGATGTCATACCCGAGGTGGCCAGGGTAGTTGTCGAGAAGCGCAAGAAGAGTGTAACCAGGATCGAGCTACCCGCTACTTGCCCTGTATGCGGTTCACCTGTGGTCAGTAGCGATGCTGAAGTCAAGGCGCGCTGCTCAGGCGGTCTGCAATGTGCCGCACAACAACGCGAAGCCATTAAGCATTTTGCATCGCGCGGGGCGATGGATATAGACGGCCTGGGAGACAAGCTGGTTGAACAGCTGGCGGATGAAAAATTAATTTCCACTGTTGCAGATCTCTACACACTCAGCATCGAACAAATTCAGGCGATGCCGCGGATGGGAGAGAAATCGGCCACCAACCTTGTCAATGCCATCGAGTCGTCCAAAAAGACAACCCTTGCACGATTCATCTTTGCACTGGGGATCAAGGATGTCGGTGCGACGGGAGCTCAGTTGCTTGCCAGTCGGTTCGGGACCATGGATGCATTGATAAACGCAGATGAGGCAGCATTGACCAGTATTGACGATATTGGTCCGATAGCCGCGTTGAGCGTGCAGAATTTTTTCGCTAATCCGCAGAGCCGCGAAGTGGTGGACAACCTTCTACAGTTGGGAATAGAGTTTCCAGAAACGGATGTTGCCGATGTGGAAGCTACCCTTGAAGGCAATACGTATGTGCTTACCGGCACCTTGACCGATATGAGTCGCGATGAAGCCCGCGCGCAATTGCTGCAACGCGGTGCCAAGGTGACTGGCAGCGTATCAAAGAAAACCACAGCTGTTATTGCCGGAGATGCACCCGGTTCAAAGGTAACAAAGGCGGAATCACTTGGTGTGCCGGTACTTGATGAGGAAGCCTTGCGTCACCTGCTTGCTCAATAAATGAACACTTACCCGATATTAAGTTCCACCCGCGAATTCAACTAGACACCAGCCTGACATATTCATGAATACACCAATCAAACTGGCAGTGAACGGCGCGGCTGGACGTATGGGGCGTCAGCTGCTAAATGCCATCGAAGAGCGCGGTGATGCCTTACTTGCCGCTGCTACAGATGCTCCTGGAGCTCCCGCAATTGGTCTGGATGCCAGTGTGTTAGGTGGTGGAGAACAGGTCGGTGTTGTGGTAACCGATGATGCATCAACCATGATTGAGCAGAGTGACGTAATCATAGACTTTACTGCACCTGCAGTATCACTGGCCTTGCTTAATCAAGTTGCCGGGACAAATACCAGTGTGGTGATAGGCACCACCGGCTTTACGCCATTACAGCTTGAAGAGCTTCACGCACATGCCGCGACCATCCCCATCGTGTTTGCACCCAATTACAGTGTTGGTGTCACAGTGACACTCGCACTCCTGGCACAAGCTGCCACGGCTTTCGCAGATGATTATGATGTTGAGGTTATTGAAGCCCATCATCGGCATAAAGTGGACGCACCTTCAGGCACGGCCATGAAAATGGGTGAAGTGTTGGCTGATGCGCTAGGACGCGATCTCGACGAGTGCGCCATTTACGGACGTCAGGGAATAACTGGAGAGCGTGAACGCAATACCATTGGTTTCGAAACAATTCGCGCCGGCGATATTATTGGTGATCACACAGTACTTTTTGCAGGCAACGGTGAACGCATAGAGATTACCCATAAGGCAACAGACCGAATGACGTTTGCACGAGGTGCGGTGCGCGCGGCGGTATGGCTTGCTTCACAACCGCCGGGTGTCTACGATATGAATCACGTGCTGGGTCTTGATCAGAGACACGCTTCGTGATGAGCCTGCTATCTTTTAGCGCAGGAAAAAAAAAGCGCCGCTTTGCGGCTTCCATTGAGTAGGAGAGACGGGTGACCTTTGCAGTAGTGTTTCCAGGACAGGGTTCGCAGAGCATAGGCATGCTCGCGGCGTTGGCCGAGCAGCATGATGAAATCGCATCAACGTTTACCGAGGCATCAGATCACCTTAGCAAAGACCTATGGCAGCTGGCGCAGCAAGGGCCCGCCGAGACACTTGGTGATACGCGAATTACTCAACCTCTCATGTTTACCGCAGGTATTGCCGTGTGGCGGGTATTGCGGGCCCAGGGACTTGCAATGCCGGTCGCTGTTGCGGGCCATAGTCTGGGAGAGTTTGCAGCGCTTGTAGCGTCAAATTCATTGTCGTTCAGCGACGGACTTGCGCTGGTTAACGAACGAGCGGCGCTGATGGCCTCAGCGGTGCCCGAAGGAGAGGGCGGCATGGCCGCGCTACTGGGAATGGAGGATCAAGCAGTGGTCGATCTTTGCGCTTCAGTCACCGGCGAACGCGTCAGTGAGGCTGTCAATTTCAATGCGCCGGGTCAAGTGGCCATATCTGGTCATCTGGATGCACTTGAAAAAACCGTGGCTGCCGCGAAGGAGCAGGGGTGTCGGAAGGCCATGATGCTGGCTGTCAGTGTGCCTAACCATTCATCGTTGATGCAATCAGCAGGGAAGGAACTCAGTAAAAAAATTGATCAATTATCGTTTGCAGATCCTTTGGTGCCACTCATTCAGAACGCGACGGCCCAGGCCGCGGAAGATCTTCCCACCATGCTGAGTCATTTGAAGGCGCATGTGTATAACCCGGTTTACTGGACGCGCACAGTAGAGACATTGCGTGATATTCATGGGGTCAGTCTGATTATCGAAGCGGGTCCGGGTAAAGTTCTTTCCGGGCTGTCCAGGCGGATTGACCGCGCATTGCCTACCTTGCCAGTGGAGTCACCAGAGACTCTGGCCGCGGCACTCGTGGCCGCATCTGCACATTCGGAGACTTAATGTAATGGCCTATCAACCAATGTGCGGCGCTGTCGCCTTAATCACCGGGGCAAGTCGCGGAATCGGTGCTGCTATCTGCGACACGCTGGCGACTCACGGAGCAAGCGTTGTCGGCACAGCGACATCTGCTGCAGGTGCTGATGCCATTACCGAGCGCCTTGGTGCACTGGGTGTTTCTGGCACAGGCATGCAGCTTGACGTAACCGATCCGGCAGCTGCCGAGGCGTGTATTTCCAGTATCAATGAGCTGTACGGGCCGGTATCAGTTCTGGTCAACAATGCTGGCATTACGCGGGATAACCTATTCATGCGTATGAAAGACGATGAATGGGATGCTGTGATCGCAACCAATTTATCCAGTGTTTACCGCATGTGCAAATTGGTCATCAAGCCCATGGTTAAGGCGCGCAAAGGCCGGATTATTAACATCAGTTCGGTGGTCGGCATCACCGGTAACGCGGGTCAAGTGAATTATTCTGCATCAAAGGCCGGTTTGTTGGGTATGACTAAATCGTTGGCACGCGAGCTGGGATCTCGTTCCATCACCATCAATGCGGTTGCACCGGGCTTTATTGAATCAGATATGACCAGCGCGCTGGCTGATGAGCAGAAGGATAAGCTGAAGTCTGAAATTGCTCTGGGACGGCTTGGAACCCCCGACGATATTGCACAAACTTGCCTTTTCCTTGCGTCTGACGGTGCTGCGTATATCACCGGGCAGACCATCAGCGTGAATGGTGGCATGGTGATGACCTGATAAAGGTCGAAAAATCCCACTTTTTATCCCGTCATTTCGTAATGGCGGTGGATTTTAAACAGTTAGTCCTTACTATCACACTAAGAATATGCGGAATGGTTGGCACGTTCTTATGGAAGTCATTACAATGGCGGCACGGTGGGCGTCCAGTTGGATTCTCAGAACCGCATCTTTTATTTCGGAGGTTTAACCTACAATGAGCAGTATTGACGAACGCGTCAAAAAGATAGTCGTAGAGCAGCTGGGCGTGAAAGAAGAAGAAGTCACGACCAAAGCATCCTTTGTCGAAGATCTAGGCGCAGATTCTCTCGATACCGTCGAGCTAGTAATGGCGCTTGAGGAGGAATTCGAGTGCGAAATCCCCGATGAAGAGGCGGAAAAAATAACTACGGTTGAACAGGCGATTGACTACGTCAACGCCCATATAGACCAGGCCTGATCGGGTTGTAGCCTAATCTGGATTATTCATTGAGCACCTGATGCTTGCGCCGGAATGCTGGCGGAGGCATCAGGCGGTTTTGAGAAGTCCGGGTTATGCACTACCGAATCAATACGGTACAGCTTTCTGCAAAGGCAGGGATGGCTGTACCAGAGCTGTAATGCGGTGTCTTGGTCAATGGCGTTGAACCTCTTGGAGCGTTTTGGATACACCGGCGCTCGTAGTATGAGGTTTGCGTGCATCATCGAATGCCAGGCATTGCACGACAACAAACAACATGGGAAGCAATTCCGTGTTTTCGAAAGCTGTGATTGGAGCTGAACAGATTTGACGCGTCGACGTGTAGCGGTGACCGGACTGGGATTGGTAACACCGGTTGGGCCAAATGTAGAGACTAGCTGGAGCAACATTGTTGCAGGAGTTTCTGGTGTCTCGCTCATCCAGACGTTTGACACTGCAGCTTTCTCCACCCGATTCAGTGCGTCAGTCAGCGAATTTGACGCCAGCGAGTACTTCAGTACCAAGGAAGCCCGCAAAATGGATACTTTTATCCATTTTGGAGTAGCCGCTGGCATGCAGGCGATTAAAGACGCCGGTCTGGAACGTGTTGAAGGTCTTGATCTGGAGCGTGTTGGCGTGTCCATAGGCTCCGGTATCGGCGGACTTCCCAATATCGAAAACCAGCACAAATCGCTACTTGAAGGCGGGCCCAGAAAGGTATCGCCCTTTTTTGTACCTTCCACGATCATCAATATGATCAGTGGCAACCTGTCCATCAAGTACGGCTACAAAGGCCCTAACCTGTGTACAGTAACGGCTTGTACAACCGGTACGCACAATATTGGTGATGCCGCCAGGTTTATTGAATATGGCGATGCCGATGTGATGGTGGCTGGTGGTGCGGAAATGGCGACTTGCCCCTTGGGTCTTGCAGGGTTTGGTGCTGCGCGGGCGCTATCCACGCGTAATGATGACCCGGCTGCAGCAAGCAGGCCGTGGGACAAGGATCGCGATGGCTTTGTACTTGGTGATGGTGCAGGTGTCATGGTACTGGAAGAATACGAACATGCCAGGGCGCGTGGTGCAACTATCTACTGTGAGGTGGCTGGCTACGGTATGAGCGGTGATGCACATCATATGACGCTACCAGCGCCTAATGGCGAAGGTGCTGCTCGATGTATGCGCGCTGCCATGAAAAACGCCAGAATCGACCCTTCCGATATTGATTACATTAATGCG
Source organism: Granulosicoccus sp. (assembly GCA_045106855.1). Lineage (GTDB taxonomy): Bacteria > Pseudomonadota > Gammaproteobacteria > Granulosicoccales > Granulosicoccaceae > Granulosicoccus. Next base: position 81,200 of record JBGCFI010000039.1, on the reverse strand, counting down.
CATGGCACATCCACGCCTGCTGGAGATGTGGCGGAAACCGATGCGATAAAAACGGCCATCGGTTCTCACAGTCAATCGGTTCTCGTCAGTTCCACCAAAAGCATGACGGGACATTTGCTGGGAGCGGCTGGAGGTATCGAGGCGGTGTTTTCCGTGCTTGCGCTTCGAGATCAGGTCGCGCCGCCAACCATTAATCTGGACAATCCGGGCGATGGCTGTGACCTTGATTATGTTGCGAATAGCGCACGCAAGGCACCACTAAAAGTCAGTATGTCTAATTCGTTTGGGTTTGGTGGCACTAACGGAACACTTATTTTTGCGAAAGACGGCGTGTGATCAAGGCATTTTTTCTTTTCCTTGTACTTGGGCTGGGTGCGGTCGGCGCCTTTGGCTGGACTGATTATCAACGCTATCTTGAGACCCCTATTGCGCAGGATAGCAACGGTACTACCTTCGTTATCGAACGGGGCTGGTCGGCCAAACGCGTATCCGCCGAGCTTGAAAGCCGCGGCATTATCGAAAAACGTTACTGGTTTGATCTGTACGCCAGATTGAGTGAGAAGGCGGGTCAGATAAAAACCGGCGAGTATGTTCTTCCTGCAAATTTGACGGTACCACAGTTGTTCGACACCTTTATTCAAGGCCAGACTGTGCAATATTCGCACAGCATCATTGAAGGGTCCAACTGGAAACAGATGATTGAACGCATCGCTGCATCTGACGAGCTTACCCACACACTTGATGACGAGCCTACGCTCACGGAACAATCTCTGATGCGTCTTGTCGGTTTTCCTGACTTGCACCCCGAGGGAGTTTTCTTTGCCGATACCTATGCCTTTCCCCGTGGTACAACCGATATCGAATACCTGAAACGGGCCAAATTATCTCTAGACAAGGTTCTTGCTGAAGAATGGGAAAACAGGGCGGATAATCTTCCGCTCAAGACATCGTATGAAGCGCTCATTCTGGCATCTATTGTGGAAAAGGAAACCGCCGTACCTGCTGAGCGACCTTTGATAGCGGGTGTATTTCTATCGCGAATAAACAAGAAGATGCGGTTACAAACAGACCCGACGGTAATCTACGGTATGGGAGATGCCTACGATGGAAATATCCGTCGCAAGGATCTCACTACAGACACGCCTTACAATACATATACGCGTGCCGGTTTACCACCAACTCCCATCGCCATGGTTGGTCGTGAAGCCATCAATGCCGTGCTACATCCGGAAAGTACCACGGCTTTGTATTTTGTAGCTCGCGGTGATGGCACACATCAGTTTTCCGAAACGCTAGAGCAACACAACGCGGCAGTTCGCAAGTATCAACTCAAGCGATAGTCGTATTTATGCTATTGCTGAGCGCTAAGGAGAAGTTTATCTAGTGTCTGGTAATCGTGGCAGATTCATTACGCTTGAAGGGCTGGAGGGCGTTGGCAAGACAACTAATCGCGCCGTCATCGAGCACCAGCTTCAACAGGCGGGTATTGACTATATCGCTACGCGCGAGCCTGGTGGGACGCCTACCGGAGAACAGCTAAGAGACCTGGTATTGCATTCGCAAGGTTCCATGCAGGCCGAAACTGAGCTTTTGGTCATGGTGGCTTCGCGGTTGGAGTTAGTTGCCCAGCTAATCGAACCAGCGTTAAATTCTGGGAAGTGGGTGCTGTGTGATCGTTTCATGGATGCCAGCGTTGCCTATCAGGGTGCGGGCCGACAACTTGGTGTTGAACGTGTGTTACAGCTACATGTGCTTATGGGCATGAAGCTTCAGCCAGATCTCACTATTCTTCTGGATATGCCGGTAGAGCAGGGGCTTTCTCGCATGGCAGCGCGAGGTAAGCCCGATCGTATCGAGCGCGAGGCAGTCGCATTCTTCGAGCGTGCAAGGGCTGCGTATCTGGAACGGGCACAAGCTGCACCTGAAAGGGTCTCCGTCGTTGATGCATCGCATTCTGTCGATGTTGTGGGCGAAGCAGTATCCAGAGCTGTGCAGTCGCTTATTGATTCATCCGGCTAATGGAGGCTCTTACGACTTGCCCGCCCTGGTTGTATCCAGATGCTAAATTGTTATTGGCAGCAGCTGATAATCAGCGTTTGCATCACGCATTGCTTGTTACTGGCATAGACGGGATTGGCAAGCGTACCTTTTGCCAATGGTTAGCCGAAGCACTGTTGTGTAAACACCGCAATGAACTGGGTGCGTGTGGTGAATGTTCCTCATGTAAGCAATTGCTTGCTGATGCACATCCCGATTACCTTCCCGTTCACCCTGAGGGCGCCAATTCGGGAATCAAGATCGATACGGTTCGTGAACTTGTAGACTGGCTGCAACTGACGGCTGGGCAGCAGAGTTATCGTGTTGCACTGATTACACAGGCCAATGGACTTAACAGGCATTCGGCCAACAGTCTACTAAAAACACTTGAAGAGCCTGCGGACAACGCTGTGCTTATCTTGTGTGCTCCCCGCATTGGTGCTTTGCCAGCAACAGTACGGAGCCGTTGTCAAAAGATTACCCTCAAGATGGGGGACAGAGAGGCGGCTGTCTCCTGGCTGGCACAGCATTGTTCTGAGCCGGAGCAGGCTCTACAGGAATCAGGTGGTGGACCCTTTGCCGCCATACGCCATCTGGATGAGCAGTATCAGGAGTCTCAGAAGCTCATGGCAGCAGCGTGGGTTGATCTGTTTTTGCACAAGGGTAGCGTGGGGCGAATAGCCGATTCACTGTCCAAGCTCGAATCCGGCGATTGTCTCGCAACATTTGCGAAATGGTGTGTTCTAGCCTCCAAACAGGGCTATCAGGTGCCGACCGGAGTTCATTCAGCCGTGGATTCCGCCATATCAGATACGTGCGGAACACTAAAAACTGCGCAATGGTTCACACTTCACGATCGTTTCTTACAATTACACCGATCAGACAGCGCTAGCTTCAAAACACAGACTGTGCTCGAGGGACTTTTTGCCGATATACGTCTCATGATCAACGGCTGAAGCCCTGTTATGACCGAACAAACGCGAAAAGGCATCATCTCCTTCTCTATCACTGACCGTGGTGCTCTGTATTCCTCTTATCTGTCTTATACGCAGCGTGGTGGATTATTTTTGCCTACAGCACGTAACTACGAACTGGGTGATGAGGTATTCATGCTACTCAAGATCATGGACGACCATAGTGTGTCTCCGGTGACGGGTACTGTGGTATGGGTTACACCAGTAGGTGCGCAAGGCAACAAGGTTCCCGGTATTGGTGTCCAGTTTGGCGAAGAGGACAAAGGTGCCACTCGAACCAATATAGAGCAACATCTGGCAGCTGCGATCAAAGGCGAGCGTCCTACGCAAACGATGTAGTTCTCGTTATCACGTTGTACGACGAGTTGATGTACCCTACGCGTCTCATTAGTGTAGGAATCATCTATTTATGTCTACCAAAGACCGCAAGCCGAAACGCAAAAATGCTGAGGCAAAATCAAATAAACGTGATAAACCGAAAAAAGGTTCAGCTGGTAAAAAATCGGGCGGTGTAGGCAAGACCATCTCTCCGCGCTTGGCCAAGCTTATGTCGCGCTTTAAAAAAGCCCGTCTAAGTGATGTATCTGACAAGGTTTTTGTGGCTACGAGTCCTGTTCATGGTAAGGGTCTGTTCGCTGCAAAGCGAATCAAGGCAAACACAGTGCTAGGCCGTCTGCAGGGTATGCCAACCTTTGATGATGGTATCTACGTGCTGTGGATTACCGAGGATATTGGTCTGGAGTTGACCAACGACTTCAAGTACATCAACCATAACAGCAAGCCAAACGCAGCTTATTCTGATCTGGATGTCACTGTACTTCGTGATGTCGAGCCCGGTGAGGAGCTTCTCCATGATTATGGCTGGTAGAGCTTACAACGAACGCTGATACAGAAGCCGGCCTGATGTTTAATCGCGGTATGAGCTGGGTGGGAAGTCAATTGAACTCAGCTTTATCAAGACCTCGCTACTTGAGCAACGCAAACGCATTGCTCTTATTGTGTTTGGGCGTTATTGCCAGTGCTTGTTCTTCAGGAACTCCAGGGCAGGAAGAATTCCCCACGCCCAATGTACAGCAAGTGGGTGGTTCTACCATGGGCACAAGCTGGGCTGCACTGTGGGTGACTGAGGATGCGCCCGCTACATCATATCCATCAGACGTTCAGCAGACACTTGAGAAAGAGCTTGAACGCATTAATGCGTTGATGTCCACTTGGGAGCCCAACTCCGAATTATCGTTGTTTAATGCGTCAGTAGGTATCGAACCCGTAGCCCTTGATAAAGACACATTGAAGGTCATTGATACCGCGCTGCCAATCAGCAGACTGACTAGCGGTCGTTACGACATTACTCTTAAACCCATTATCGATCTTTGGGGATTCAGTTATGACACAGTCACGCCAACCCCCGATGCTGATGCCATAAAATCTGCACTTCTGTTGTCTGGTTATCGCCAACTTGTGCGAGTGGGTGATACCGTTCGGAAACGCAAACCCGAAGTAGCTATCGACGTGTCGTCACTGGCGAAAGGCTATGCGGTGGACAAGTTGGGGGAGGTGCTGGAATCCCATGGGATTTCTCGTTATCTGGTCGATATTGGAGGCGAACTGCGAGCTCGTGGTGCAAGAATCGATGGTTATGCCTGGCATGTAGGTATTGAAAACCCAGAAGGCTTGGTGCCGCAGCTGGTGGCTTTAAGGGATGCCCATATTGCCAGTTCAGGCAGCTATAGAAATTTTCGTATTGAGAATGGCAAACGGCTTTCGCACATCATTGATGGTGCAACTGGACGGCCCATAGAGCACGACCTGGTATCAGTGAGTGTAATCCACCAAAGCACGATGTTGGCGGATGCCTGGGCTACGGCACTGTTGGTGGTTGGCGAGCAAGATGCCTTGGCGCTTATTGAGCAGCAGGGACTTAGCGCGCAATTGACTGTGCACCGGGACGGTGACTTTAAACGTATTACAAGCCCTGGTTTTGCCGGGATGCTGGTTGATCAGTAACAACTTTGGCTAGCCAGGAGTCTGTACTTAAACAGACTCCTGGTTTTGCGACTTTTACGTTTGCCTACCTTGCAGAAAGCAAGTCAGGGTTTACAACAAGATTTCTGACTCCGTGTGCATAATGCTCGTCGAATACATTGCCAGCAAGCCAAGTTCCGACAGATCGGATATCGACTTTGGCAACTTGGGGACGAACACTCCAGGATACTTCAATGGGTGAAGCTTTTTCGTTGTACGAAGGTCCTGTGGTTGAACCAGAGTACTGAACAGGTGTGCCAGTATTAGATGGAATGTTTGCCGCCTGTTGATAGCCATTGATCTCACGAATTTCTGTAAGCTCATTAAAATCCAGGGCGTTTTGATCGTTTACCAGGACATATACCTGAGTTTCAACACGGAGCTGAGGGTTTACTACAGCATCACTCAAACAGGCACCCAGTGTTGGGCCGGGTACGACTTGCGCCGAAGAGTGGACATAGTGTACCTCGATGGTGTCGCCTGGCTCGAGAGTCCCGTACTTGCCTTCGCCTATGACTTCATCAACACTGGCAAGCTCGGCATCGCTCAATGTACCTGAATACAAGAATCCTGTTCCTGCACCTGCGCCATTACCATTGCCGGCGTAAGTGGTGAATTCTCCGCCTTTGTGCTCAGCGCTTTCGTGAAAGTGAATGTTGCACAGATTCATTTGTGTGTAAGGAGGAGCGTCTGAGAAAACGCGAGTGCTGTCGCCTTTGATTGAATCGATGTCTCGCGGTGACTGCGGACCAAAACCTGCTCCCGCCGTTGCCAGAGCTAATGCTGCGCGTTGCTCGGCAATAAATTTATCGTCTACAGGACCTGCATCAACCGATCCGTTATCGGACGAAGTGGAGGTGGTTGCACAGGCGCTTACGCTCATGGCAACAATGGCAGCGGTGATGAGTTTGTGGTGTGGTGTGGCTATCATTATGTTGTTATTCCCTTTGTTAATGAAGAAGGCTTGCTCGCGCGATTCCTGCGATGAATCTTACCAAAAAGAGGTAGTCTTTATTGCTGGTTGGCTTGCTCTGGAGCGATAAACTTACAATTTATAATTGGATATTCTGGTTTAGTCACGAAAAGATGTGTTTGCCATTTAAGCAGTTTATTTCTTTGCAAATTAAACTGGCGTGGTCTCGCGATATGGCCATATGGCATGTTGGTTAATAGGCCATCAGACTAGTGCGAATGATTCTGCGGTGTAGGTCACTAATGCGGAAGTTTGTTTGGCCAGATCTATCTATCCACACGTCGTTTCCTGATTTAAAACACCCTTATACTACTATCCGGGCTCTTTGTTACCCGTGTTCTTCGTGTTCTTCGTGTTCTTCGTGTTCTTCGTGTTCTTCGTGTTCTTCGTGTTCTTCGTGTTCTTCGTGTCCTTCGTGTTCTTCGTGTCCTTACATGCGTCCTCACGCTTCGGAAAATGATAAAGATGATTTCCACAACAAATTCTCATTTGGACGTTGACGGTGATGTCAACGCTGATTTCACCAAACGCGTCGTGTTGCATGCCGATCAGATCGCCTGGGAGCCCTCGCCCATGCACGGTGTTGATCGCAGGCGACTTGACCGGGTGCAAGGACATCATGAACGAGTCACGACAATTGTGCGCTACGCACCGGGCAGTCAGTTCTCTTCTCACATACATGTTGGAGGTGAAGAATTTATCGTGCTGGACGGTGTTTTTGAGGATGACTACGGTGACTGGCCTGCCGGTTCCTATATTCGCAATCCACCCACTTCCAGCCATACTCCCGGCTCCAGACCCGGCTGCACGATTTTTGTAAAACTCAGTCAGTTTGATCCTGACGATCGCACTTTTGTGCACTCGGATCTAAACAAGTTAGGTGCAGTCGAAGAGCAAGGCAGAGCGGGTGTACGAGTTTCACCGTTGTTCAAAGACGCCCACGAAGATGTCCGTATGGAGCATTGGCCTGCCAACGCAAACGTGACAATCGATGCCCCCGGGGGGCTGGAGTTGTTGGTGCTTGATGGGGCGTTTACCGAAGGCGATGACAGTTTGATCCGGCATTCCTGGTTGCGCTTACCCGCGGGCGGAAGGATGAGCGCCGTGGCAGGTCCTGACGGTACCAGAGTCTGGATTAAATCAGGTCATCTCGGTTAAACATAAACTCGGCGGATGATAGGATTGTGCTCTCCGCTTTGGAGTGCTGCCTGTCGAGGCCTGATTATGTCCAACGCGTCCGGATCTACCCAACGCACAACCAACGGCCGAGGTACTCGATACGAGTCGGTCACAGAGACTATTGGCAATACCCCTTGCATCCGGGTAAACCATCTTGCTCCTGATCACGTGAATCTCTTTGTAAAAGCCGAGTTTTTCAACCCGGCTTCATCCGTCAAAGATCGCCTTGCCATTAGCATTATCGAGGAAGCAGAGAGAAGTGGCGCGTTGCAGCCCGGGCAGACTGTGGTTGAAGCTACCAGCGGAAATACCGGGATCGGACTTGCGATGGTCTGCGCCGCCAAAGGGTATCCGCTGGTAATCACCATGGCTGAGAGCTTTTCCATTGAGCGACGCATGCTGATGCGTTTTCTGGGCGCCAGGGTTGTACTGACACCCAAAGCTCAAAAGGGTATGGGGATGGTACAGAAAGCTCGTGAGCTGGCTGAAGCCAATGGCTGGTTTCTGGCCCGCCAGTTTGAAACTGACGCTAACGCTCGCATTCATGAACACACAACCGCATTAGAAATCCTCTCCGATTTTTCAGATGTACCTCTGGACTATTGGGTTACGGGGTATGGCACTGGTGGTACGGTTTCCGGCGTGGGCCGTGTTCTGCGAAAGCGTAGCCCGAACACCAGAATAATTCTCAGTGAACCCGACAATGCGCAATTAATTGGCAGTGGTCATGTCCAGGGACGTTCCGACGATGGGTCTGCCGCACATAGTCACCCGGCGTTTGAACCTCACCCTATTCAAGGCTGGACCCCTGACTTCATTCCACTGGTGTTGCAGGAGGCCATCGATAAATCCCTGTACGACGATCTCTTGCCGGTGAAAGGAAGTGATGGCATTCACTGGTCACGTCAACTGGCAGCTCGTGAAGGCATCTTTACCGGAATTTCCGGAGGTTCGACATTCGCCATTGCCATGCAAGTTGCTGAGAATGCGGCGGATGGCGCTAATATTTTGTGCATGTTGCCTGATACGGGGGAGCGCTACCTGTCTTCACCGTTGTTCGACACGATTCAGAAAGACATGTCGGAGGAAGAAATTGCTTTGTCGTTATCGACACCGGGCAACCACTTGTAACAAGCAGAAGCACTGGTTAAACGCGATTTTTCTTAGAACTGCGTCGAATTGCTGTCACTATTATGCATAATCAGTACAAAATTGCTGTCAGTATCCTGCATAACCAGTACAAATGAGACGCTCATCCGTCATTGTCATCCGCTGATTTGACTATTCTATGACTGCGTGGGATAAGTATTGTGCCTTGCGAGTCGACCGTGGTGCTCAAGATGAGAACTCAGGACGGCTTTCCCTTAAACGAATCGGAGATGTGTGTGCCTATAAACCCCCCAATTACAAAACTGCCGATACAAACGGCGGATGAAGGTTTCTACAAGGGCTTTAGTCGTGATGTCACTATTTCAGCCAAGTTTCTCATTGGCGCATTGGTGATCTGGGCTGTAGCGTTCCCTGAGCAGGCCGGAGGTGTTCTCAACACCTTTAATGCCTTCATTCTCGGCAATTTTGCGACCTGGTATATTTGGGTGGTGGCCGTCTTTGTGCTCGTCTGTCTCGGTTTAGCCGTGTGGCCTACTGCAGGCAGACTAAAACTCGGACAAGAAGGCGAGACGCCGGAATTTTCGAACTTCTCCTGGTTCTCAATGATGTTTGGTGCCGGTATCGGGGTTGGGATGTTGACTTGGGCGGTCGCCGAACCGGTGTATCACTTCAATAACAATCCTGAAGTCATCAAGGGTCTTGCAACCGGCGCCGGGGCAGATAATATTCGCAACGCCTACAAATGGTCGTTCCTTCACTGGGGGCTGGGTGCCTGGGCTTGTTATGCGCTTGCCGGGCTTGCATTAGCGTTTTTCAGCTATCGACGCAGTCTGCCTCTGACGATTCGATCGTCGTTAACACCATTGTTTGGTAAAGCCTTGTCGGGTCCTCTGGGACACGTTATCGATATCGTCGCTGTGGTCGCTACCATACTGGGTGTAGCGCAAACTCTAGGGTTCGGGGTTGAACAGTTTGTTGCTGGCCTTTCACGTATTGGCGTAGGCGACTGGTTGATGAAGGAGGATGGCACTTCTTCGTCGATGGGAATCATCGTCGCCATTGTGGTTATCATGGGTGCATCAACCATTTCTGCGCTATCAGGTGTTGGGAAGGGCATCAAGTGGCTGTCAAACCTCAATATGGTGCTCAGCATTGCGCTTCTCGGTTTTTTCCTGATCTTTGGATCTACCTGGTTTGGTCTTTCCGCTCTGTTTCTGGGTATCTGGGATTATTTAATAGCGCTCCCTGACATGATGTTTCGTGTCTGGAAAGCTGATGGTACTGAGACGGGCGACGCTCTAGCGGGTTGGCAAGGTGCCTGGTCGGTATTCTACTGGGCCTGGTGGATCGCTTTTGCGCCTTTTGTCGGACTGTTCCTGGCACGCATCTCTCGCGGCCGTTCAATTCGCGAGTTTGTTCTTGGCGCCATGATAGTGCCCTCGATCATGTGTTTTGTATGGTTCACGTGGGCAGGTGGAACAGCCATCGATCTGGAACTTACCGGTGGTGCCAATGGCATCATTTCCTCAGCCCCGGATGGCGACAAGATATTTGCCATGACTGAATTCATGTTGTCACCCACTCTTGGCTGGTTAATGGCGGTCATGATCGTAGTATTGCTTATGACGTACCTTGTCACCTCTGCGGATTCGGCGGTGCTTATCGTCAACACCATCAATGCTGGTGGCGATGAAGGTCCAAAGGCCCGGCCCCATATTATTTTCTGGGGAATAGCACTCGGTTCGGTAGTTGCGGCCTTATTGCTTGTTGGTGGAATCAAGGCGATACAAACCGCGATGGTCATTGGCGCTTTGCCGTTCTCATTAGTCATGCTATTGATGTGCTTCTCCTTGATAAAGGCTATTTATCGAGACGGGATGCGTGAAAAACAGGGTAGTGCGACGTTGTTCCCAGCAGAGACAGAGTCCTAGTAAAACTATCCAGACAACAGGATTCGTCTGGCCCGGGAGCCCTTGATCATCAGTGTGATGATCAAGGGCTTTTTGCATTCCGGAGTCGATAGATTTCTGTACTTTTTATAATTCAAATTCATTTACCAGCAATAACTACTGTTGCCATGAGTCACTCTCTTACTTACCTCGAACAGCAATTTCACCGGATAGCACAGATCGACCATGCCACCACTTTTTTGAGTTGGGATCAGATGGTTATGATGCCGGGCGATGGGAGTCAGCCTCGTGCTGCAGCCTTGGCAGAACTTGCCGGTATGCGCCATGAAATACTGGCAAGCGACTCTATCGGTGACTCACTGGAGCACCTTGCAGAAGAGCTAGATACAGGCAACCTGAGCGCACCCATGCAAACGCATATCAAGGAAATGCAGCTAGCCTGGCAGCAAGCCAGGGCGCTGCCTGCAAAGCTTGTGCATGCCCAGGTACTCGCTGGCTCTGAATGTGAGCATGGCTGGCGTTCGCAGAAAGCGGTAAACGATTGGGACGGTTTTCTTGAGAATTTCCAGCCGGTTGTAGAGCTATCACGTGAAGAGGCGCAATGTCGTCAGGCACAGCGACCCGATGCCTTTGAGACGCCGTACGATGCATTGCTCGATCTGCATTGTGCTGGGGATTCGCAAGTGCTTATTGGTAAGGTGTTTGCAGAACTCAAACAGACTTTGCCAGATCTGCTCCGTCAGGTGATGGATAAGCAAAGTGGACGCAAGGTATGCACTTTGGCCGGGAACTACCCCGTTGACGAGCAACGCAAGCTGAGTGAGTACTTGATGAAAGTGCTGGGGTTTGATTTCAATGGCGGACGACTGGATGTCAGTTTGCATCCATTCAGCACGGGCGTCAGGGGTGATCAGCGCATTACCACGCGTTACCGGACCAATGATTTTGCGGACGCCCTGTTAGCGACCGCTCACGAGACGGGTCATGCAAGCTATGAATCAGGATTACCTGAGAAGTGGCAATCGTTTCCGGTGGGTACAGGGCGCAACATGTGCATCCACGAATCACAAAGCCTGTTCTTTGAAAAGCAGATTCTGTTGTCGCGTGCATTTGGCCACTCTTTTCTAGGCGCTATTCATGAGCATCTGCCGGGAACCCAAGGATTTAGCGCGGACGATATCTGGTATGCGCAAACTGTCGTCAAACCCAGTTTTATCAGAGTGGAGGCTGATGAGGTGACCTATCCCTTGCACGTCATGTTGCGTTATGACATCGAAAGTGCATTGATCAATGGTGATATAGAGGCGCGCATGATTCCTGATCTGTGGGAGTCGCTATTGCAATCCTATCTGGGACTATCAACATCGGGCGATCATGCCAAAGGATGTTTGCAGGATATTCATTGGACCGATGGCTCATTCGGCTATTTTCCCTCGTATACCATGGGCGCTGTGAATGCCGCGCAAATTGCGGCCACGATCAAGAATAAGATACCCGCGTGGCGTGATCATTTTGCTCGCGGTGACATTACATTTGCTCGAGACTGGTTAAGTGAAAATATATGGCAACATGCCAGTTTTCTTGAGTCTCAGGACTTGATGAAGCAGGCAACCGGTGAAGGCAGCAGCGCCAGTTATCTCCTGGCGCATCTCAATGCCAGGTATCTTGAAGAACTGGATTAATCGGTTCAGGATAGACTAGCTCGATATCAACGATAGAGAAGCAAGATTATGAGTGTGCCCGGTTTCGATTCGCGTTGGGTAGATTTCCCTGATTACATTCTTGGTATTACCAAAGAGATCTGGGAAGAACGCAACATCAGTGCGCTACATCACTATTATTCAGAAGATATCATCGTGCGCACACCCGGTGCTGTTACCGTCGGTAACCAGGGCGTTATAGCTGCCACCATGGCTACGCTTGCCGAATTCCCTGACCGGATTTTACTGGGCGAGGATGTTATCTGGAGCGGTGATGAAAGCTCGGGATTTTTATCATCTCATCGAATCCTGTCAACGGCAACTCATGTCAATGATGGTGTCTACGGTAAGGCATCGGGGAAGAAATTTACCTATCGCATCATTGCCGATTGCGCGGCTAAGGAAAACACCATCTATGATGAGTGGCTGATTCGCGATCAAGGCGCTATCGTGCGGCAGATGGGATGGCAGCCTGAAGCCTTCGCGCGTGATCTTATCGAACGTGAGGGCGGCTCAGAGCATTGCGTCAAACCACTCACGATCGATAACGATGTTAAAGGCCCTTACACGTCAACCGGTAATGAGCATACGGTTGGGCAGCGCTATGCAGATATTCTCAGTCGGATAATGAATGCTGAGATGTCAGCGATAAATGCCGATTATGATCGCGCCTGTATTCTGGAGTATCCCGGGGGCGTTACAGGACACAGCCATAATGATGCGGATCAGTTCTGGATGGGGCTGCGTTCGGCACTGCCATCCGCCAGGTTCAGTATTGATCACGTCATTGGTCGTGAGGACCCCATGATGCCACCCAGAGCAGCGGTGCGCTGGTCGTTACAGGGCAAGCACGATGGGTGGGGAATGTTTGGTGCGCCCACTCATGCCGATGTATTCGTGCTGGGACTGAGTCACGCCGAATTTGGTCCCTGGGGCTTGCGTCGCGAGTACACACTGTTTGATGAAACCGCAATATGGAAGCAACTTGTCCTGCAAAAAGGCTAACATTGTTATGCTGGTGATTTTCCTACACTGAATGCACGGCATCGAGATATGGCTATCAACACCCCGAATACCGAACGCTCCACGACACATGATGCCGCTGATGATTTACGAAATCAGGATATTCTGATTTATGTTAACGGTGAAATCGTGCACCGGGATGAAGCCAAGGTATCAGTGTATGACTCTGGCTTTATGCTCGGCGATGGCATGTGGGAAGGGATGCGTTTATATGATGGGCGGTGGGCGTTTTTCGAGGAACATATGGATCGCCTGTTCGATAGCTGCAAGGCGGTGTCGTTGGACATTGGTATGGACCGGAATAGTATTCGTGAGGCTCTTCGGAAAACAGCAGAGGCCAACGGGATGGTCACCGATGTTCACTGTCGCCTGATGGTGACCAGAGGAGTAAAAGTCAAACCTTTCCAGCATCCAAGTCTGTCTCGTACCGGGCCTACTGTTGTAATCATCATGGAGCATTCCAAGCCGGTCAACCGAATGCAAGGTAATGGCATTCGCCTGGCCAGTGTGCCTCAAGTGCGTGGACTACCGCATTCACAGGATGCTAAGTTCAATTCGCATTCCAAACTCAACTGTGTGTTGGCTTGTTTGCAGGCCGAGGCTGCCGGTGCTGATGAAGGTCTGATGCTGGATCCGCATGGCTTTGTCAATACCACCAATGCGTGCAACTTCTTTATTGTCAGAAAAGGCGAAGTCTGGACCTCATCAGGTGACTACTGCATGAACGGTGTGACGCGTCAAAAGGTGATCGACTTGTGTCGTAGCAACGAAATACCGGTATTCGAGAAAAACTATTCCCTGTATGAAGCCTATAGTGCCGATGAGGCATTTCTGACGGGCACTTTCGGTGCGCAGACACCGGTCAGTGATATCGATGGCAAGCTGATTGGCGACGGTAGCGCGGGTCCCATGACTCTGAGAATTCGCAAACTCTATACGCAGCTGGTTAAGGATTACGTCGACTTAAACTCAGGTTCCTGAGGAGTTGGGCATAAGTTCAGGCTCTTTCTTTCACATTGAGACTTAACATTTGTTAGGTCAGCTCTAATGATGATATGGAAGGTTGTTTGAGCATCCTGTGGTTGATAATGAGAACTTAGTCAACATTGATATTAGTGCTGATGTAACCAAATATTGACGGAAACGTATTGGTTATATAACATCCGATTCCAGAAGGAATTTAAGGTGATCGCGCAGAATTAAAGAAATTACGCACGATTCTCATGACGATTGCATCGTGCCTGTTGCACGCATTGCGGAGAAAACGGAACTTTGAAACCAAAAAGCTTGTACCGGCTTTCAGGTCTTTTGTCTTTTTCATGGCTTATGCTGAGTGCGCAGCTATGGGCTGCAGAATACACCCTTACAGTTATAGATCCTCCAACCTTACCTGATCCAACGGTCATTGGAACTGGGCTGACGGTTGTCAAGGATGGGATTACACAAAACGGGAAGATAGGGCTTAATGTTGTCTACCCTGAGCTCAACAATGAAAAACGTGCCGGGTTCTGGAATGAAGCAGACGGCTCACGTGCAATCGGCACTCTTGGCGGCACCAGTTCCACCGTCAACGATATTAACGAGCAGGGGCAGCTTGTTGGTCAATCAGCCAGTAGCGATGATGAAGGCCGGCTCCATGCTTTTCTATGGACCCCGGCAGAGGGTTTGCTAGATCTGGGTAGTCCCGGATATAAATCCGAAGCCTTTGCCGTCAATGAACTGGGTCAGGTTGTTGGTGCCATAGAAGACGCCGAAGGTAGAAGCCGTGCTTTTTCCTGGACAGCCGACGGGGGCATGATAGAACTTGATCTGCTGGGTGCACAATCCGCTTCGGCCTTCAACGTTGACAACAATGGGCGTGTCATAGGGCAGCTCGTATTCGATGATATTTGTCAGCGCTTCGTGCACATATTTTCCTGGAGTGCTGAGGAGGGGATGATTGATCGCGGCGACATTGAAGGTGGTGACCACACGGTCATAACAGCTTCGACGGACTCAGGACAAATTGTTGGTCACTCAGTCCTGAACGATGGCAGTGTCCGAGCGTTCTTCTTTACTGCTGACGGTGTAACTATCGATCTCGGAACTCTTGGCGGTCTGACATCTCACGCAACCGATGTCAGTGTTTCCGGTCAGGTTGTTGGTTTTTCCGATACAGCACGGGGTGGTATGAGAGCCTATTCATGGACGCTGGCTGACGGCATGCTTGAGCTGGGTGATCTGGGCGGCAACTATTCCGCTGCTGTGGCTGTCAACAAGGCAGGGCAGGTCGTGGGTACTTCACTGGATGGAGACGGACTAAAACGCGCCTTTGTCTGGAATGTGCAAAGCGGCATGGTCGACCTCAACGATGTTGTTGTGGCCGGTAGGCAGAATGGCCTGATATTGGAGGAGGCATCTGAAATAGGTGCAGATGGTTCCATTGTCGCTTATGGACGTTTTCCCGGTTCCTCGCAGTTAACCTGGGTATTGTTAAAGCCGGATGCGCCAGATTTGCCGGACGATCCGGATGCCGATGCTGCTGACTTGGACAACGATGGTGTAGCTGATGCTGCTGATCTTTGCCCGGGAACCGTTCTTGGAGTCAAACCCTTGATCGGTGCGACAAAAAACCGATTCTATTCCGCAGGCAACGGTACTTTCCTGGATGGTCGAGGTACGATCTCCGAGATCACCGTTGCTGACACTGGTGGTTGTTCCGGACAGCAGATAATTGCTTTAGCAAGGCTTGGCAGCAGTAATGAACGATATGGTGTGTGGGAACGTCATTTGGTTGACTGGGCAGTTTCCATCAACCTTCCCACAGAATTCGATACCGATTCCGATGGTGTCGCCGACGCCGTTGATATGTGTCCTGGAACTGTGTTAGGAGTCAAACCGACAATACAAGCTACCAAGAACCGTTTCTACGCAACCGTTGAGGGGGCTTTTGTGGATGGTAGGGGAACTATATCGGCAGTGACGGTCTCCGATGCCGGTGGTTGCTCAGGCCAGCAGATTATCGCGATGTCAGGTCTGGGAAGCAGCAACGAGCGCTATGGAGTTTGGGAGCGTTTCCTTGTCGACTGGGTGGACTACGTCGACGGCTGATTATAACAGAGCGCCTTTTCGTGACTTCGGCATTATCATACAGCCAAAAGAGTTGGCCAGTAAGTAAATGTCTTTCAACTGAAAAGGTCGATGTTACTGTGGACGCTAGAGTTCTTACTCAACTGTAAAGTATTGGTAATTCCTCATTCATTAGCCGTATTTACCGTCAATTGCACTCGCAAGGTGGTATTTTCCACGTTGTATATGGGATTTAGGTTGTATACAGTCATTAAGTCTTAGGCTAGCTTTGCTCAAGCTTCTGGAAACCTGAGTGGCAACTACCTGCTTAATAGCAACCTCTTCAGTGCTCGATGCACGCATCCTGGAGTAAATGACACCATGAACCTGATCCTCCGGTCTGTTCGTGCAATCCGTGTACCTGTTGCCATAGGTATTTTCATGATTCCCTTGATAGGTTCAGCGGACTATTCGCTGACTATCGTAGAGCCTCCAACACAGAAGGATCCATTGGTTCGCGGTCCCAGCATTGCGGTTATGAAAGAAGGGCTAACGAAGAGCGGGCTCGTTGCGATCAATGGTATCTACACTGGGTCTGTTGACGCAACTAAGGCTGGCTTCTGGACTCAGCCGGGCGGTTTTCAGACTATAGGTACACTCGGTGGTGTCTATTCTAACGCTAACGATATCAATGAGCGTGGTCAGCTGGTTGGTCGTTCTTTAACTTCAGACTTGCACCGTCACGCTTTCATGTGGAGCCCGACCAGGGGCATGCTTAGCCTGGGTACGCTGGGAACCAGCTCGGAAGCTTATGCCATCAACGAGTTAGGGCAGGTGGTCGGCATCACGAATGATGCTGATGGGATTAGTCGCGCATTTTCCTGGACATCAGATACCGGCATGACAGGTATCGACCTTCTCGGAGCCCAGTTTGGCTATGCGGTTGATGTTGACGATGATGGCCGCGTCATCGGACTGCTGAGTTACAACGATCGTCGTGACAATCACATATTTTCCTGGAGCGCCGACACCGGTATTCTCGATCTGGGTGCCATTGGCGGGGAATTTGCGGTTTTCCGGGACTCGACAGATGCGGGGCATGTCATCGGTCATACACGATTCGCTGATGGTGTCTATCGGGCTTTTCTGTTTACTCCCGATGGCACAACCGCCGATCTGGGTACCTTAGGCGGTAATTTTTCAACCGCCAACGATGTCAATATGTCGGGGCAGGTTGTTGGCTACTCCAGAACTGAAAACGGCGGTACTCGCGCTTTTTCCTGGACAAGCGTAGATGGCCTGCTCGATCTGGGCACACTCGGTGGTGATCAATCCAATGCCAGAGCGATCAATGATGCTGGCCAGGTGGTGGGCGTATCTATCGATGCGAGCGCCCAGCCTCGGGCTTTTGTCTGGAACTCTGACAGCGGTATGATCGATCTCAATAGCGTGTTACCTGAAAACGGACCAGAAGGACTGCGGCTGGAAGTCGCCACCGAAGTCGGCGATAACGGATCGATTGTGGCGTATGGAAGCTTGCCTGAATCAGCCAGAAAGATCTGGGTGCTTCTAAGTCCCATTGCACTCGTGCAAGACAGTGACAGTGACAGTGACAGTATTGCCGATATTGATGATATTTGCCCGGGAACACGCCTCGGGGTCAGACCTTCTCTTGGTGCTACCAGAAATCGCTTTTACGCCAACCATGATGGTCTTTTCGTTGACGGAGACGGGGTCGAGTCCTCTGTAACTCTTGCTGATACGGCAGGTTGTTCAGGGCAACAGATTATTGCCCTGACAGGTTTAGCCATTAGTAACGAACGATATGGCGTATGGGAAATCGCATTAATTGATTGGGCGAACTCATTAACCGTTATAAAAGACATTGACTCGGATGGGGACGGTGTTCTGGACACCATTGATATGTGCCCTGGCACGGTGCTTGGCATCGTTCCGAAAAAAGGGGCGACGAGAAACCGTTTCTACGCAACCCTCGAGGGCACTTTTGTCGATGGACGTGAACAGATATCAACAGTAAGCGTTGCAGATGCTGGTGGTTGCTCCGGGCAACAAATTATTGCCATGGCAGGCTTGAGTCGCAGCAATGAAAACTATGGAATCTGGGAGCGCTACTTGCTGGACTGGGAGTTCTTTGTTAATGGAAATGAGCCGAACAAAAGATAGCTGCGAGCTGAAAGCCAGATTCCGCTTATTTTTCACCCAGCCTGGGTGATCGTTTTTTAGTGTTCAGTTTACAGTTACTGAATTTGATGGGTGTCCGAACGCCCGCAATACCGTCAGCTTCAATCTGCATGCCACGTGCCTGGAACTGTGGGTCGTTAAACACATCTTCGATCGAGTTAATCGGCCCGGCAGGAACCACAGCTAGCTCCAATGCGTGAAGAAGCTCATCACGTGTCCACTTTCCGATTGACTGACTGAGTGTTTCTTCGAGAGCGTCGCGATTTGCAATTCGGCTGGCGTTCGATGAGAAGCGCTTGTCGGTGGGGAGCTCGCCTAAACCCAGTGTGTCGCAGAGTCGTTTGAACTGTTGATCGTTGCCCACGGCAATTATCAAGTGCCCGTCGCTGACGGCGAAAGTCTGGTAAGGCGCAATATTAGGGTGTTTATTTCCCATTCGTTTGGGTGCCTTGCCGCTGGCAAGGTAGTTCATTGACTGGTTGGCTAGTACACCTGTCATACAATCGAACAATGCCATATCGATATATTGGCCTACACCCGTTTGATGTCTGTGCAGTAAGGCACTCTGGATCGCTATGACACTGTATAGTCCTGTAAATATGTCAGCAAAGGCAACGCCCATTTTCTGTGGTTGTCCTTCCGGCTCACCGGTAAGATCCATAACTCCGCTCATACCCTGAATCATAAAGTCGTAGCCTGCACGACTGGCGTATGGTCCGTTCTGGCCAAACCCAGTGATGGAACAATAAATAAGCCGCGGGTTGGCTTTTAATAGTGTGTCGGCATCCAGTCCGTATTGTTTCAGACCACCGACCTTGAAATTTTCGATTAGCACATCGGCACCACTGATGATTTCAAGCAGTTGCTCCCTGTCTGTCGTGTTTTTCAGGTTGCAGACTATCGAGCTTTTACCGCGGTTGCAGGCATGGAAGTAGGCGGCCGTTTTTTCGCCATCTATCTCAATCCATGGTGGGCCCCACTGACGCGTGTCGTCACCTTCGGGGCTTTCAACTTTAATGACGTCAGCCCCCAGGTCTGACAGGGTCTGCCCGGCCCATGGGCCTGCAAGTATTCGTGCAAGCTCAACAACCTTGATTCCCGCCAGCGGCGCAGTCCCGGTAGTCATGCTACGAATTGGTGCCAGGGCGTGACTTCGATTTTTTCACTCGCAATATGTGTCACAGATCTGTTGTCGCCATTCACTTCAATGATGCAATGTGCACAGTTGGGTAGTGGTGAAAGTCTGTGTAGCTCGGTAAGCGCAATACCTGAATAATGACCGAGGATTTTCTTCATGATGGCACCGTGGCTGACGATGAGAATGTTTGCATCATCGACTGCTTGCTGATGTTTCTCCACGAGATTTTCGAAAGCAAGCACCCCCCGTGTTTGCGTCTCTTCTGGCGTTTCCGCACCCTCAACGTGAAAGTGTGGAAGCGCCTTGTGGTAGGCCTCTACCATATCCGGATGTTTGGCTTCGATATCCTCCCACCTCTCACCTTGCCAGATACCCCAGCAAACTTCCCGCAGCTCATCCATATACACGACGGCATCGTTGCGTGACCCCAGCAGGTTCCGGATAGTCTGGCGCGTGCGCAGGCTGCTGCTGCAATAGGCCGCCTCAAGCTGAATGTGAGTAAAGTCTTTGCCGCGTTCGGTCGCCTGGGAAAAGCCTAGTTCGTCCAGTTCAGAATCCAGCTGGCCCTGAATGCGCCGTTGAACATTCCAGTGTGTCTGGCCATGACGTACGAGATGGAAACGCATAATAATGTATCTTGATGGAGTCGCGATTGAATGTTGAAACTCGGAGTCGTCCTAGTCTACTGCATGACGTGTTGCGACGATGCATAGATTGTATCCGTGTCGAGTATACCTAGAGGGCAAGGCAAACAATGAGTATTGATGTTTCCTGGAAGTCAAAGGCTGAAGCAGATCTGGGCATAGGGCTTGATCAATGGCGCGCCTTGAGTGGCGGTGACTTTGCACAAAGTTTCTCTGCCACTGTTACGACTATTGATACCGAACTGCCTAAAAACATAGAGCTTGAAGCAGGTGCGCAGGTTTTTGTAAAAACTCACGCTAATCCGCCACCCAATCATTTCACCACCGAGGCGCGGGGCCTGGAATGGTTAGCGCAGACCAACACAGTCCGTGTACCTGCAGTACTCGGTGTCAGCGATCAAGTGCCTTATCTGGCCATTGCGTGGATTGACGAATCAAGGCAACGGCAGTCCTCGCAGCAGGGCGAAATGGATTTCGGGCGGCAACTAGCGGCGTTACATCGAATGCCGTGCCCTTCATTTGGCAGGGAAGACAAACGATCAACGGGGTCTCTGGGATTGCCTAATCAAACCTGCGGGCGTTGGTCGGAATTTTACGCAACCCAGCGTTTACTCCCTTTGGCGCGAATAGCATCCGATCGTCAGGCGCTGAGTACCAGACTTGTCACCATGATTGAATCCTTGGCAAATCGACTTGATCAGTGGGAGTCGCCCTCCCTGGTTCCATCTCTCCTGCACGGTGATCTATGGGCGGGAAACAGACTGGTAGATACGAACGGCGATAGCTGGATCATTGACCCCGCCAGTCATGGTGGCCATCGTGAATTCGATCTTTCCATGATGCGTCTGTTTGGCGGCTATAGTGATAGCTGCTTTAAGATTTATGAGGAGATTTTTCCTCTCGATGAAGGCTGGCGGGAACGTATCGCCTTGCACCAACTAGCGCCCCTTATTGTCCACGCTATTAAGTTTGGTCAAGCCTACGTCGGACCAACTGAAGATGCCTTGGCCCGATTTAGTTGAATGCGCTGTTTCAGTGACGGACAATACCCGGAAGCACAAATAGCTCAGGCCACCGATCTGGCAATCTGCAGGCCTGACTACCATCCGACGTCCAGTAGTTCTTTTATTCACAACGCTTTTCACATCAGGTAATGGCCATCGTGACCAGATACTGCCTAAGTTGCCAAGGCATCCAGTATCCGAGCCCAGCTACGGATACCCTTGTGATAGCTTTTTAACGAGTACTTTTCATTAGGTGAATGGATAGCATCGTCGTCAAGCATGAAGCCGACCAGCAAACTATCCATACCAAGAATATCTTTTATGTGGCCAACCACTGGAATTGATCCACCACAACCCGCGTAGATCGCCTCTTTTTGCCACTCTTCGGTTAATGCTATCTGTGCTTTCCTGAACGCCGGCGCATCAACCGGCATAACCGTTGCGGGAGCTCCATCCTTGGTATTAAAACTTGCCGTGCAGTCTGGTGGCAAACGATCCTCAACATGCTGATAGAAGGCTTGCTGGATCTTGTGTGGATCCTGCTTGCCTACAAGCCGAAAACTGATTTTGGCTTGCGCAATGGATGGCAGTACCGTCTTGAAGCCTTCACCGGTGTATCCACCGTTGATACCATTTACATCACACGTTGGGCGTGACCAGATTTGTTCAAGTACCGAATAGCCTTTCTCACCAGCCGGGGTTGAAAGTCCGACAGACTTCAGAAAGCCTTCATCGTCATGGTTCAATGAATTCCATTGTTCGCGTACATCGGCGGACAGTTCCTCCACGCCATCGTAGAAACCGGGCAGGGTGATGCGCCCGGTGTCGTCGTGCAAGTCAGCAAGAATGCGATTAAGGACGCGTATGGGATTGATGGCCGGGCCGCCATACATTCCGGAGTGTAAATCCAGCGAAGGTCCGGTAATGGTTACTTCCTCACCGACCATACCGCGCAGCATCGTGGAGATGGTGGGTGTATCGCTATCCCACATTCCGGTATCGCAAACCAGGGCAATATCGGCTTTAAGCATATCCGTATGCGCTTTCATGAAAGGCACAAGTGATGGGGAACCGCTTTCTTCTTCGCCTTCAAAAAAAACGCTGACATTCACCGGTAAAGAGCCGGTTTCAGATTTCCAGACGCGGCAGGCTTCGAGAAACGTCATGACCTGGCCTTTGTCGTCGGCGGCTCCACGTGCACGGATGACCTTGCCACTGGCGGTCTCTTCGATGGCGGCTTCGAACGGAGGTCGGTTCCAGAGTTCGAGAGGGTCTACCGGTTGTACATCGTAGTGCCCGTAAAACAAGACATGGGGTTTACCGGGGTCGCTTATGTGGTGGCCTACGACCATGGGGTGGCCGGGGGTGTCATACCGTGATGCATCAAATCCCATTGACGCAAGGTCATCGACGAGCCAGTTTGCAGCCTTCAGGCAGGATGCCGAGTAAGCAGGGTCAGTGGAAATACTGTCAATACCAAGAAGCTCGAATAACCTGTCCAGTGATTGAGGCAGGTTTTGATCGACTTGTTCCAGCACAGCGTTTAATGACATGAATAGCTCCAGAGGGTCGGGCAGAAGATGCCCGACCCTTTCAACTGTCATTATAAACGATTAGCTTAAGCCGCCACGCGCGATAGTGATTCACCGGGTAGCGTTTCGATGACCTGGTTCGCCGGTAACTCAGCAGTATCAGTATGCTTAGGACTCAATGTTGTTACCCTTGTTTGCTGGATAAATCGAAGCTTCAGGACAGGCCAGAACTTTTCCAGCAACGAACCGGAAACGATGGTGATCGCACCGGCGATAGCCATGCCTGCCCATCCGGTATCGAGCATGAACACGAACAGGTGCGCGCCATTGATAATCAACAAACCTATCAGAGCAAGGCTGCCGAGAATGGCACCCAGCTTCTGACGTGTCACAGCGCTTGCCACCAGAAGCGTACCTGCCAGTGTCAGATTGACAAGAAACCCGTTAACATTACCGAAAAGCAGTGAATCAATAGCAACAGCCGAGAAGAGGGTAACCGCCCAGAAACCGTGAATAGTTCCTTTGAGCCTTGCCTTGTCAATAAAGCGTGTGAGGTCCATATTCAGTCCCAGCCAGGACAGTGTGAAAACCAGAAAGGGCGAGATGAACGAAAAGCTGTCGAGTATTAATGTTGTCAGCATAAAAGCAAGAATAAACGCACAGCAAGCAGAGAGAATCTGCACGGTAATCGTCAAGGCTGAATTTTCCGTTCGTGCAATGACTACCTGGCGAAGCAGATAATAAATAGCAATGACGACTGCCAGGGCAAAATGAAAATCAACGTTGTAAAGGGCCGCTGATCGTGCCAGCATCAACGCGGCAGGAATGAACAACAAGGCTTTGGCAAACTGCTCTTCACCTGTTGCAAGACGTTGGCGTTTCGCGTGACGATTGGATAACAGAACAACGACAGCAAGCGCACAGACGCTGCTGATGAGCGTAATGCTGAACGTCTCTCTCATGGGAATGAGGAGTGTGGCTGACGATAACAGATAGGCTGCACTGAGCCACCATTTTGATTGTCTAGCCAGTATGGCAAAACAGAATATCGACATGGGTATCAACACTAACATCCCTACCACACTTGCAATCATGAGCTCATTGAAGTTGCTTGATTGCCAGCTCGCGTAAGCGGGATATTGTGTAGTGACGCTGTCAAGCGGTACGATCGAGTAGATCATTGCGCCTAGGACGGCAAAATTTGCAGGTATGGAAACCAGTGCCAGCGAAAAAAATACTCTGGCCCCCCTTGGTTCTTTGAGAAGAAAGCCAACGGCAAAGCCTGCGCTGGTCAATAAAGCCGTTTGACCCAGAAGCAACAGGTAGCGATGCAGATCGGATGTTGCATCCATGCCTTGCATGAGAAACAGGCACAAAGAGAAAACCATCAAACCTGCACCACCGATTCTTAATAGCCCGGCGATCGATGTACCTTCTTTTATCGCCTGAACTGCGCGTGCCAGATACGCTCGGGATTCGTTCTGCCCTGAATCCGGAAGTGGAGGGCCAACAAATTCCAGATCCCCGTTACTCATGGTTGTTCTCCTGCTTGCCAACCAGCAGTGCCGCCAGTTCCTCTTTCAATGCAGCCTGTCTGTCTTCCTCATCCAGTTCGCGTTGTAAGGCCGATACACCTGGTTGGTCATCGTGGAGAACCTCATTGCGAACTTCGCTATCGCTTATTGCAAGTTCCCAGCGTTCGAAAACAGCATCAACGCCATCGCGACTATGGTTATCGATCCGGTCCATGACTTGTGTAGCCCGGGCAATTGATTCGCGCGATCGCATCTCGTCACGCTGGCTTGTCATACTTTGCAAGCGTGTTTCCATTTCCTTGAGCCGACCAGCCATGTCTGCTTCAAGCGCTTCGTGCTTGCTCAGGTTCTGTTTATGATTTTCAAGCTGTTCTCGGCTCAGTTGCCGTTGTTCAACACACTGCAGGGCGCGTACTTCATCAGTGATGGCTATTTTTTTTGCGCGAACAGTCCATTGCTCAACCTGCTTTTCGGTGTCATCAAGACTTTTGCGTATATCTTCGACGCTACGTTTCAGACGCTGGTGGCGAATTCGTGCCTTGGCAACTGCCTGGCGAGCTTCAATGAGCGCACTTTGCGCAATGGCATCATGATTCTCGAACCGACTGACGGCAGTTTCTGCGGTCGCTCCGATAGTGGCGGTGATACGTGAAAACAGGTTCATGGCTTTTTGCTCCTCGATTATGTGTGTATTGCGTTAACTGGAGCTATTGTCGGCACTAGGGGTTGAAAAACAAAACTTATTCGAAAAAGTGCGCTATTTTTAAACTATAAGTACAATATTATTGAACCAAGAGTGAGTATGAGCCAGTCAAACCGACTTGTTGACGTCATAAAACGTGAGTTGAAATCCCGTCAGATCTCGTATCGAGAGCTGGCGAACCGGCTGGAACTCTCAGAATCTGCCGTGAAACAGATGTTTTCTGCGGGCAATTTCTCACTTAAGCGGCTGGATGCGCTGTGTGGGATTCTCGGCCTGGAATTTGTCGAGTTAGCGAAGCTTGCCAGCAATGCACCCGCCGGTTTGCAGGGCTTGAGTATGGAGGAGGAGGAGCGCCTTGTTGGGGATCCTCTGCTATTACTCGTGGCCTATTGTGTCGTCAATGCGTGGACATTCGAGGATATTACGCAGCGGTATCAGATCAGCGAAACCGAATGCATTACAAAGCTGGCGCAACTTGACCGCATGCGGATTGCAGAGCTACTTCCCGGCAATCGTATTCGCGCATTAATCGGAATTAACTTTCAATGGCAGCCAAACGGACCTATCGAACAGTTTTTCCGCAACGAGGTCCAGAGTCAGTTCTTTGATACAACGTTTGACGGGCGTGACGCAGTTCGTCTGGTAAAAAGTGGCGATATTACTGAAACTACCTTCACCCAGCTTGTCAATCGGTTGGAGTCGGTTGGTCAGTTGTTTGATGATCTGGCCCGAGAGGACCATGCATTTGCGACTGATCACAGGCGCGGTACCAGTATGATACTGGCCATACGTCATTGGGAATTCGGCGCATTCAAGTCGTATGAGAGGCGTCGTTGATCGATATTTTTGGAGAGTAAATAATGAGCTCGCAGATTGCACAGCTGTGTCGCGCGTTTGAGCAGCAAGCCTATGTGGCCGATGATGATCTTGCCTCGGCACTGCATTTAGCCGATGCCCTGGGGAAGCCATTGCTCATTGAAGGCGAGGCCGGTGTAGGCAAAACCGAAGTTGCCAAATGCCTGGCGACCATCGGTGGCGCAGAATTAATCAGGCTGCAATGTTACGAAGGGCTAGACGCACAACATGCGCTTTACGACTGGGACTACCAGCGACAGCTCCTTGCCATTCAGATGGCAGCCACGGCTGATCCGCAAGCACTGAAGGAAACACTGTACAGCAAGGACTTCCTTATTGAACGTCCGCTACTCAAGGCGATTTCCAGTGAACGCCCGGTCGTCTTGCTGATTGATGAAATCGACCGTGCTGATGAGGAGTTTGAGGCGTTGTTGCTGGAAGTCCTGTCTGATTTCCAAATTAGCATTCCGGAGCTGGGCACGTTTAGCGCTCGTACCCGACCCCGAGTGCTACTGACCTCAAATGGCGTGCGGGAACTGAGTGACGCGCTGCGGCGACGATGTCTGTACCACTATCTTGATTTCCCTGATGCCGCACGCGAACGCGCTATCGTGAAAGCGAAATTACCCTGTATCGATAATCACCTTAACCAGCAGTTAGTGGACGTTGTGCAGAATCTGCGTGGTGCCTCACTGAGAAAAGCCCCGGGCGTTGCCGAGACACTGGATTGGGCAGCATCGCTTATGCAACTGGAGATCAAGGATCTGGCCCATTCGGTCGAGAAGGTTCAACAATCTTTGGCGTGCCTGATTAAAACCCGCGAAGATCTGGCGCTCATTCAGCGTGATGAGGAGGGATTTGCAAAACTGCTGGGTAAGGCTGCGAGCGTGTAGCCCATGAACAGACTTACCGGGGTTCAGTTTGCATGATCGAGCTCAACCAGCGCCTTCACGATTTTGCAGAGTTCTTGCGTGCGAATGGTATGCCGGTAGATCCCGGCACCGTCGTGCAGTTCCAGACACTTGCTGCTATGGGTTATGCACAATCGCGTTCACGTCTGCTTGTCAGTACGAGAAGCTGCACGTGTGTCAAGCCGGCTGACTGGAAGCGCTATGATGCATTGTTTAATACCTTCTGGCAGCCGGATGGTGTACTGGTTGATGCAAGCGGGGATTCGATAGACCATTCAAGTGATCAGTCCTTGAATATGGCTGGTGAGCAGCGACTGCTGGGTATTGGTGGTACATCGGAGAAACAGCGTCAGGAAGAGGAGCTTTTCGGGGCGGGTGATTTCAAGGCTCTGTCACTGGCGGATTTCAGATTTGTGTTTGATCATCGGCAAATGCTTGAAATCGAATTGCTGGTAGAGCGTCTCGCACGTCGTGCCCGCAAGCGTTTTTCCCGGCGAGAATATTCTAGTACCCGTGGGCATGCCATCGATGTGCGTCGATCCATGCGTCAATCGCTGCGTTATTGTGGTCAGCCCATGGATTTGCGTTTCAAGCGCAAGCGCCAGCGTCTGCATCGTTTTGTACTGTTACTGGATATAAGTCAGTCGATGGATGTTTATGCGAGATTGTTCTTGCGTTTCTCACGTATTTTCATGACCGTATTTCAGCGCTCCGATGCGTTTGTATTCAACACCGAACTTAATGAGCTGGCACAAGGGTATTCACGACTTGCTGAGGCTGACTTCGAACGAGTCCTGAATGCATTTGGTAAAGGCTGGCTGGGCGGTACGCGAATAGCGCAGTCTCTGGAGAGCTTTAACGAACTGCATCTGAAGCGGCGCGTCGATTCAAGAACTGTCGTGGTGATCTTCAGCGATGGGTGCGACACTGATCCACCGGAAAGACTTGCTCAAGCCGTTGCGACCATTCAGCGTCGTGCTGGTAAACTGGTTTGGGTCAATCCGTTATTGGGACGCTTTGAGCCGGGTGAGGTTGATCGCTACATGGATCCCGTTGCCCCGTTTACGGATACCTACTGCAGTGCTCACAATCTGGAGAGCCTGATTGCGCTGGAGCGTGAATTGACAAGTCGTTAGGGTCTGTATGCAGTCTGTTGTAGACTCTGGTTTTCCGCTTTACTGATTTGAACAACCATAAGGAGTGAAATACGTGGCAAAAGCAATCCATTCGATGATTCGGGTTCTTGATGAAACCAGATCGGTAGAGTTCTACCAGAAAGCCTTTGATCTTGATGTGGCTGATCGCCTCGACTTCGACACGTTTACACTGGTGTATCTCAGCAATAGCGAATCCACTTTCGAACTTGAGTTGACTATTAACAAGGGTCAGAAAGAGGCCTACGATTTAGGTAACGGCTACGGACATCTGGCATTGTCCGTTGATGATCTAGACGCTGAACACAGCAAGGTTGCAGCTCTTGGCTATCAGCCAAGAGACATCGTGGAATTTGAGCGTGACGGCAAACTGTTGGCCCGTTTTTTCTTTGTCAAGGATCCGGATGGATACGACATAGAGGTTTTACAGCGTCACGGGCGGTTTCTCTAGGTAAGTTATACCGCCGATTCACCAGTTCACTATCACGAATCCGAGTTGACTTGTATGTCTATACCTGACGATGCCATGCAACGTCGAAGTGCACCTGCCGTGGTCTGTTATGACGTTGCCTCTGTACCCTCTCGTACCATTGATGATATCCGGCATTGGCGAGACGATCTAGAGATCGTCGATACCGTCATAGCCGAGCCACGTGAGGCTGCGTGTTTTGAAGTGCCTGCAGGATACGGGTTTCGAATCAGCTGCCTCGATGGTCCGCAGGTGGGTGATCTGAACCTTTGGAATCGATATGACCTGGCAGAGAAGTTCTTTAGTGGCAAGACACGTCAGCTGCATGCTACTCATGTAACCACTGGTGATCGACTATGGAGCAATTTGCCATCCTTGCGCGCCATGGCAACTATCACGCGCGACACGCTGGACTGGTATGGCTGGGATGATGATGGTGGGGGTGTACACGACGTTATAGGAACACGCTGCGATCCTTACACTAATCGTTTATTAAAAAACGTTGACTATCATCACTGCTGTCATTCCAATTTGACCCGGGCGCTTGCCTTGCACTTGTCGCAGCCCGTTACAGACGTAGAACATCTGGTTCACGATGTTCTCAATGTTTTCATGTGTACAGGATTTACCAAAGATACGCATCAGTATTTCATGAAGGCGAGTCCGGTTCGTCCCGGTGATTACATCGAATTTCTAGCTGAAATCGACCTTCTGGGTGCATTGTCAAGTTGTCCCGGGGGCGACTGCGGGAGTTCACATTCCGATGACGCTACGCGCTGTTATCCTTTACAAATCGACATACTGAAACCATCAGATCACTACCTCTCCACATTTAAGGCTCAACCGTTGAATGCCTATGACCGGAGTCACGCACGCTAGACTCTGATACCAGCTGCTCAATATGCCAGGCCAGAGCAGAATTACTACTGACGACAGGGCAGCCGATACTCTCGCTTGCCTCAATCAGCAGTTCTTGCGTACGCAGGTTGGTACAAGAAGCTACTAAGGCATCGATATCCTGATTTTCACCCAGGTGTTTTATGGCGGATAGCAACGATTCGCGTGAGATTCTGGCAACGTGATGATCTTGTGTTTCGTTAAACGTTGCCGAACAGACAATTGAAAAAGCACTATTTTCCAGGTGGGTAACTAGTGCTGTAGAAATATCTGGTGCATACGGTGTTAATAGTGCAATTCGTTTTGCCTTGATGTCCCGTAGTTTTGCTTTGATAGCTGAAATCGGGTTGGTAACGGCCGTATCGCCTATCGCGCTGCGAATGGCGCTGGTTACAGCGTCTTCCCCGATGAGCGTTGATGCAGAGGTGCAACCGTAGGCGATTACGCGAAATTGAGTATGTGCAGGTAGCAATGCAACACTCTCCGGCAGCTTAGCCTTCATCGCCTGGAGCGTATGCTCATTTATCTCCTGGCTGTTGGGGATTCGTGTATGAAACAAGCGATAGGCATCAGGTAACCAGTGTTTCAGCTCATGCTCCATGGTTTCGTCAGACTGTAAAATGACCAGTCCGATGGCTGGGCAGGATGCATCATCGGCAGTTAAGGAATACGGTAGAGTCTGCATTGGGCTATGTAATTATCGGTATATCACGAGGTGCACGCTGTGACAACATGTCATATCCATTGGCGGTAATGACTATGTTTTCTTCATGTACCATCATTTTGCCGGGGGAATAACCCAGACTGGGTTCAAGTGTTATCACCATACCCTCTTGTAAAACGGTTTCATCAAATGCTGCTAAGGATGGCGTTTCAGTTAGTTCGATACCAAGTCCATGTCCCATACGGCCCACGCTTGCACTTTCTGTTGATGCGCTGTCATCGTCACTTAGCATGATGCTGTTCATTGCATGAAAAACGTCCGAACACCGTACTCCCGGTTTTATGCATGCCAGTCCAGATTCCGTCGCATCCCAAACACGTTGGTGGGCTTCTTGTGTTGCGTTATCAACATGTTTAAATGCAAAGTTGCGGTCAAAATCGGCGTAGTAGCCGTCAAATATACAGCCGGTGTCGAGTATTAAAACATCACCAGCACTAATGGCCTGATCGCCCGGTGGAGAAATGATGTCCTCATAGCCGTTTACTCTGGAGGCGCCGACAAGATATGCACAATCGTCCGCACCGTTGCGTAGGCAGGCAACCTTGAAGGCACGAAATGCCTCAGCCTCTGTCATGCCTGTATGAATGATATCGGGAACTTGTGCAAATGTTCTGGACGTCACTTCGCAGATAAACGAAAGTTTATCAATCTCTGCCTTTGACTTGATGTGTCTTGCGCTACGAATGGCCGCTGATGAGTCGACCCAGACTGCGCCGGCGAGTGCCGAGCGGATCGCAAGCTGATCATTCAGACATGCTCGAACGTGAGTTTCGCGGGCCATCGGCACGCCAATACAAGGCGTAGGACCTGACAGTTCACGGATACTGTCTACCAGCAGTGTAACGCCGTCATCGAATGGATCGGGTGAGGACCAGGTGCGAATATCCGTAACCCATGTACGTTGCATGCAAGCCTGTCCTATGGAGGGTATGACGGCAACGGGTTTTCCCGATTGTGGCAGTAATAGATACCAGGGGCGAGTGGGGCTCTGCCAAAAGGGTGTTATAAAGCCTGTCAGATACTGGATGTCCGCCTGAGTGCTAAGCCACAAAATATCAATGGTTTGCTCACGCATGGTTTTTTGAATGCTGGCGCATCGATGTGTGAATTCCGCTTCGTCGAAGCCACGCGAGGGAACGGGCAGCGCTGTATCATTCATGGCCACATCCTCTGATTCTACTTTCTTCCAAGTCAATACAATAACCCATGAGCCATCAGAAAATCATCGTACTCTCCGGCTGTAGCCGTGGTCTGGGTAGATCCCTTGTCGAACAATTCATCGCAGCGGGTCATCGAGTACACGGTAGTGCGCGCTCCAGAAAGGTCATTGATAGCTTAAACGATCATTACGCCGATCATGGCAGTTTCAGTGTGGTTGATGTCAGTAACGAGTCGGAGGTGGCCACCTGGAGCCAACAGGTTCTGAAAACCGACGGTCCACCGGATATCGTCATTAACAATGCAGGAGTAATTAATGAGCCTTTGCCGTTGTGGCAGGTGCCAGGCGAGGAATTTCAGCGACTTGTCAATATCAATATCATGGGGGTTCATCATGTCCTCTCACATTTTCTCGAGCCCATGATCAAAAGGCGGAGCGGTGTCATTGTTAACCTGAGTAGTGGCTGGGGGCGTTCTGTGTCTGCCGAGGTAGCGCCATACTGTGCATCCAAATGGGCAATAGAAGGCTTGAGTAAGGCGCTGGCTGAAGAATTACCGACAGGTATGGCCTCCATTCCTTTGAGTCCGGGTGTCATTGACACTGATATGCTCCGTCAGGCCTGGGGTGAGGGTGCTGGCAGCTATCGTAAGCCTGATGACTGGGCCAGGCAGGCCGCCCCGTTTATTCTGAGCCTCGGTCCTCAGCACAATGGTCAATCGCTAACCACACCAGGGTGATGTCAGGATGAATTTTCGTTGTGTTGTTTCTTCGGTATTTTTACTCTTTCTGACTGCCTGTGGAGGATTGCCCAAAGGGATTAATCCAGTCGATGGCTTTGATGTAAATCGCTATCTGGGCACCTGGTATGAGGTTGCGCGGCTTGATCATCGTTTCGAGAGAGGGCTTTCCAATGTATCAGCGCAATACAGCCTTCAGGAAAATGGAACCGTTCGAGTGGTTAATCGCGGTTACAACATAGACAATAAGAAATTTACCGAGGCCGTTGGGCGTGCCAGATTCGTAGGAGAGACAGACGAGGGATATCTTGAAGTGTCGTTCTTTGGCCCGTTTTTTGGCAGCTATGTGGTGTTCGAACTGGATGCGGATTACCGCCACGCTTACGTGGCTGGTAACAATCGGTCCAATCTGTGGTTTCTTTCGCGCACCCCGACGGTCTCTCAGGCACAGATGGACGCTTTTGTGGCTCAGGCAAAGGCACTTGGCTTTCCCGTTGAACAGCTGATTTTCGTGGACCAATCGCTTGCCCGCTAGGCCTGTTTTTATTCCAGACAGCACGATTGTGCCGCTCGATTCCCAGGTGCGCCGTATGTGATCAGAAGACAGTCCATCTGGCTATTGTCAAGCAACTTTTTTCTCTTCTTTTAGCTTGGGCAATGCGTGCGAAAACAGTATTATCTGTGGATGCCTGAGACAAGCCGACGAGAGACATTGCCTGACTACTATATTGCGGGAGTTGACGAGGTTGGCCGTGGCCCATTGGCAGGTCCAGTGGTCGCAGCTGCGGTAATTCTGGATCCCGCCAGGCGTATTGATGGTCTGCTCGACTCCAAGTTGCTTGACGAAGCCACACGTGATGTGCTCGATGTAAAGATTCGGCAGCACGCATTGTCATTTTGTGTTGCTGAAGCCAGTGTTGCTGAAATTGACTCCTTGAATATATTGCACGCCAGTATGCTGGCCATGAAGCGTGCGGTCGAAGGACTCAGTATGACGCCTGACCTGGCCCTGATCGATGGTAACCGCTGTCCTGAACTACAGATTCCAGCCACCGCTGTTGTTAAAGGTGATCAGCGTGTGCAGTCGATCAGCGCTGCTTCAATTATTGCCAAGGTAGCCCGCGACCGGATGATGGTTGAACTGCATGCACGCTACCCGCAGTATGGACTGGCACAACACAAGGGTTACCCGACGCCTTTTCATCGGAAAGCCATTATCGAACACGGTATCGCAGATTTTCATCGCTGTTCATTCAAGCCCGTGCGAGAGGCACTGGCTTCAAGTGGACGTGTGAAAAACAGCCCAGTCAGCGCTTCAATCGAGCAATTGGTATCGTGAGCGAGCAACATTCCAGTACGATCGCTGCGCAACCCTTTGTGCATCTAAGTGTGCACACCGAATTTTCCCTGGTAGACAGCACTGTCCGGATCAAGCCGTTTGCCAAAGCGGTAGCTGGCAGTATGGCAGCGGCGGCAGTTACCGATCGCGGAAATATGTTTTCCCTGGTTAAGTATTACCGGGCGGCGATGGCCAGTGGTGTAAAACCCATTGCTGGCGTGGATATGCGCATCCGCGGTATGGCACCTGACGATGAAGTTACCCGCGTGATCATGCTGGTGCAAAACAATACCGGTTACCTGAATCTGACCAATCTGGTATCACGTGGTTATCAGGAAGGGCAGAGCGATGGTACGCCTGTGGTCCATATCGATTGGGTTTTTGAAGCCCATGAAGGCATCATCGTATTGTCTGGTGCCCTTGAGAGCGATGTAGGTAAAGCGGTACTTCGGGGACACCGCGATGAGGCCCGCCAGATTGCGGAGCGCTGGCAAGCCGTTTTTGGTGATAGATATTATCTGGAGTTGCAGCGCACTGGACAGGCATCGGAGGAGTTGTACATTGCCAATGCCTGCGCCATAGCGGCAGAGCTGGGTATAGGTGTGGTTGCCACCAACGATGTCCGCTTCCTCGATAAAGAAGAATATGATGCGCACGAGGCACGACTTTGCATTCAAAGCGGCTACGTGCTGGCCGATACGCGTAGACCAAAGCTTGTCACCGAAGAGCAATACCTGAAAAGCCCGGAGCAAATGGCTGCGTTATTTGCGGATGTTCCGGTGGCAATTGCCAACAGCGTCGAAATTGCAAAGCGGTGCAACCTGACGTTGAATCTTGGTACACCGGTTTTACCGGATTTCCCGATTCCCGACGGTATGACCGAAACCGAGTTCTTTTACGCATCAGCACAAGAAGGACTGGAAGTCCGGCTTACACAACTTTACGATACTTCGCGTGAGGACTTTGCACAGATTCGGCAACCTTACGATGCGCGGTTGAAGCGAGAGTTGGATGTCATCGCCGAGATGGGTTTTCCCGGTTACTTCCTGATTGTGGCGGACTTCATCAAGTGGTCGCGTAATAACGACATACCGGTGGGACCGGGACGTGGATCGGGTGCAGGATCTCTCGTGGCCTACGTGTTGATGATTACCGACCTGGATCCACTGGCATACGATTTACTGTTCGAGCGTTTCCTGAATCCCGAACGTGTATCCATGCCCGATTTCGATATCGATTTCTGCATGGATGGGCGAGATCGTGTCATTCAGTATGTAGC
This sequence comes from Granulosicoccus sp., assembly GCA_045106855.1. Classification (GTDB taxonomy): domain Bacteria; phylum Pseudomonadota; class Gammaproteobacteria; order Granulosicoccales; family Granulosicoccaceae; genus Granulosicoccus. The sequence goes on along the minus strand of JBGCFI010000039.1, from coordinate 46,942 downwards.
GCAGAAGTACGGTGCTCATCGTGTGTCGCAGATTATTACCTACGGAACCATGGCGGCCAAGGCGGTAGTGCGTGATGTGGGACGCATCATGAGTCATCCGTATGGTTTTGTGGATTCAATTGCCAAGATGGTGCCCTTTGAGGTTGGCATGACGCTGACTAAGGCGATGGCAGAATCCGAGGATCTGAAGCGCGCCTACGATAACGACGAAGAGGCAACGGCATTACTGGATATGGCCTTGTCACTGGAGGGACTTGCACGAAACTGCGGTAAGCATGCAGGCGGAGTTGTCATAGCACCTACCGCGTTAACCGATTTTGCCCCGCTATATTGTGAACCCGACGGGTCGAGCCTGGTAACGCAGTTCGATAAGGATGATGCGGAAGACGTGGGCCTGGTGAAGTTCGATTTTCTGGGTTTGCGTACACTCACCATTATCGATAATGCCGTTAAGCAGATTGCTATTCACACTGGCGAGAAAATCGACTTGCTGGCCCTGCCGCTGGATGATGCGCCCACGTATAAGTTATTGCAGGATGCGCAGACGACCGCTGTTTTTCAGCTTGAATCACCAGGCATGAAGCGTCTTATAGAGCGTTTGCGCCCGGATAACTTCGAAGACATCATCGCGTTGGTTGCTTTGTATCGCCCGGGCCCTTTGCAGTCAGGCATGGTCGACGACTTCATCGATCGAAAGCATGGCCGCAAAACGATTTCCTACCCGCATGAGGATTACCAGCTCGAGTCGCTTAAAACCACGCTGGAACCCACCTATGGCGTCATCCTTTATCAGGAGCAAGTCATGGGAATTGCTCAGGTCATGGCGAAGTACTCGCTTGGCACGGCCGACATACTTCGGCGAGCAATGGGTAAGAAGAAGCCCGAAGAGATGGCCAAGCAGCGCGCCGTCTTTCTTGAAGGCTGTGCTGGAAATAATATCGACAAGGATCTGGCTGGCAATATATTCGATCTGGTTGAAAAATTTGCCGGCTATGGTTTTAACAAATCGCATTCGGCAGCCTATGCCTTATTGTCCTACCAGACGGCCTGGTTGAAGTGTCATCACCCGGCCGCCTTTATGGCAGCGGTCATGTCGGCAGATATGGATAACACAGAAAAAGTCGTTGGCCTGATAGACGAATGCAAGATCATGGGGCTAATCGTCGAATCTCCTGACATTAACCGGTCCGAAGTTCGCTTTTCTGTTGTTGATCAGAAGACCGTGTTATATGGACTGGGAGCAATAAAAGGAGTTGGCGAAGCGGCATTGACCAATGTGCTGGAGACGCGTGATGCAACAGGTGTTTTTGCCTCGCTGGATGAACTTTGCCGACGAGCCAGCCCGGGTGCAGTCAACAAGCGTGTACTGGAAGCGCTGATCAAGGCAGGTGCCGTTGATGCGTTGGGGCCCAATCGTGCCAGTTTATGGAAGCACCTGGGCAGCGCTTTGCGTGGCGCCGATCAGTGTCACAAGAATAAAGATGCCGGTATGGAAGATCTGTTCGGGCTGGGCGATCCGTCCGACGAGAATGAACCAGAGTTGATGGTTACCGTAGCAGACTGGACAGACAGAGAACGGCTGCGAGCAGAAAAAGAAACATTGGGTCTCTACCTTAGCGGTCATCCTATCAATGAGTATTTGCCAGAGATCAGCAAATTTTCGCATGGCAGACTGAAGGCTGTATGTGCCAAGGCTGGAAGCGCCGACTCCGGTCCATCGTATCGACAGCGCGGTGTACCAGTGGTTGCAGCAGGGCTGGTTATGAGCGTGCGCCAACGCGATGGGCATGGCGGGCGCATGCAGTTCGTGACCATTGATGATGGTACAGGCCGGGTTGAGATCACTTTGCGCGGCGAGCAGATAGATGACTTCGGACCGCGAATTGTCAAGGATGAAGTGTTGATTGTTGACGGTGATGTCAGTCCTGATGAATTCAACGGGGGGTTCAAGATCCGGGCACGTGAGGTTTACGACATGGGTAGTGCAAGGGCGCGCTTTGCACGGCAACTGTTAATCCGGCTGGATGCCGATCAATGGCCCGAAAGTAATCTTGATGAACTGATTTCCACCTTGTCAAATTACAAGAGTGGCACCATCCCGGTCTGTTTCTCATACCGGAATGCACAAGCTGAAGCGCGTATACGCGCTGGCAATCGCTGGGCTGTTACGCCGCAACTGGAATTAATGGCCCACCTGCATCAGTTGACTGGCGAAGAAAACGTAGAGCTCGTTTACTAGCGGTCGTTGTTTTGCTTTATCGCGTTTTCCACTGTGATATAGGTAGATACCCTAGCTAGGGTTTTTCCTTATTTTCTCCGATTTGCTTGCATGTTAAGTTCATCACATCCGGTGATCAGGCTATTCATTGAAGGAGAACATGGTATGACGGGTACAAGCGGTGTAGGTGGTTCATCCGGCTCAGGGACATCCGATAACGCAGCCAGTGTTGATCATAGTGATGATGACTCACAGTCAACAACGAGCGAGTCGATTGCCTCAGAGCCCACCACGAGCGAGAGCTTGTCGGGGATAGGCTCACATGATGCTGCAGCTCGCAGCGGTTTTTCGGGTAACCCGCAAGGACAGGAGCCCACGACAACGGAGTCACTGGCTTCTGAACCAACCACAACCGATAGTCTTGCAACAACACCAACGTCCACCGATGGTCTGCTCGGTACGGTCTCCTCGGATACCGACCCGGTAGCTGCTTCACCATCGTTGACAGGTCTTGTCGACCAGGCAACCAATGTCGGCATTGGTATCACCAGTGCCAATGTCAATCTGAACGGCTTGGCGATTGGCAGCACAACGGTTGTCGATAGTATGAAATTCGGCCGCTTTGCTCCCAACTCTGTGACACCGAATAGAGGTTACTCGCTTCCAACCTTCACGCAGCCAGGCAGTGCACCCTACTATTCCATGAATACGATGGTAAGCAGCCAGGCGTCGTGGCAGAACGCGCGAGCGCTGGATCCTACGCTTGCCAACACTCGATTTGAAGTAGCTTCGCCACTAGCGGATACCGACCGCACTTATGACAGGGCTTTCAACAACACATATTTTGAAGACAAGGCAGGCAAGAGTATCAATGCCCGTCAATTAGCAACTGATGTTGATCTTGCAAGAACTGGTCAGCCTGTTAATTACGCGTTTTCCGGTAATCCGGTAACCGGTAACCATGGTCCGGATGCGCGTGGTGCTGCCGCGCTGGAATCGGCCCGGGTGAGAAGTGGTGGCAACCTGACTTCTGTTGTCAGTGATGTCGCCGTCAGTCCGCATACTGTGACGACCGTCAAGTCGGCCAGCTACACCTCGGTTGCACTGCGCGGTGCGAGTCGCCTCGCAGGTCCGGCTGCCGCGGTTATGGATGGTTACAACATCGTATCCACAGCACGTGAACACGGTGTTGTCAGCACCGAAACCGCCGCGGTTGTTACCGAAACTGCCGGTGCGTGGGCAGGGGCTGCCGGAGGTGGCTTGGCCGGCGCTAAGGGTGGCGCTGTGGCGGGTGCCATGGTCGGCGGCCCCGCAGGAGCTGCAGTTGGCGCGGTTGTGGGCGGTGTGGTCGGCGCTGTGGGAGGCGCGATTGCAGGAAGTTCGTTGGGCAAGACTATCAGCGGCTGGTTTGGCTGGTAAGCATGCGCTGAGATGCGCAGACCGCCGAGCGTGTTTCGTATCATGCCGTTCGTGATAGCGTGTTTTTGCATTGCCAACCCTGATTGACCTATGGCCAGATATAAATACAACGTGTTTCGAGATACTTTACGCTTGCTGCGTGCCACTGTGGCTGGTAGTACTGCCGATCCCTTTATCATGTCCAACCCGCGGGCGGTCACGTCGCGATCAACATTGTTCCATTGGAGCTCTATAAGCGACCGGCTCAACGCTTCACAACCAGACTTTCTGCAGGCTTATTCACCGTACGTGTCTTGCCAACCATTATTGTTCGATCATTTGCCAGAAGTGCCGGGGCGAGAAGCATTCGAGCATATGACAGAGTTGCAGTCTGTTCGTTGCGAGATTTTCAGCAGGCTTCTCAAGCTGAACGGCTTGGCGATATGTGCTGAGCGTGATTGCTGGGAAGCCATTGATCGATGGGTGTCTGGATCAGTGGAGGCCAGTGAACAGACGTTGGCGGCGCTCCCGGATAACCCATCAGACAATGACCTGTTGCGTGTGCGTGGTGAGCACTTTCTACAGCCTGTCTGGCAATCCATCATTATTGATCTGAGTCTACTAATGGCATCCCAGGCACAAGAGAAGCGGCCAGAGCTGGCGTGGGTTTTCTGGGCGGATGCGGGTATTGACGACGGAGAGCGATTCGGACGCTCACCCTGGTTTATGGATGGTCGCAATTTGCCGTTAGCGCCTGATAGCACCCCCTCGCGCGTGTTACTAGTTACGCTGGTCACTGGCGCGGTTCAGATGGCATTGTGTAGAAAATTGCAGCACAAGGGGTACAGCAAGGAGACCGGGCTGGCAAACATATTCACAACTTTGAGCTCATTAACCTGACACCTTTGCCCGGCGTCAGCGATTTTACCGGCGGCTGGTATCTGCACCGGTTTTCGCGGCCTGGTCCACCAAAAAACTAGTCGGCAGGCCGGGATTGCAGGCGTCCTTATGAGCGGATTAGCATATACGGGTTCACCAGTGCCGGATTGGCCGACAAAAAAACGGCAGCGAAGGCAGGGAAGGACAAATAACCGCTCGAATGTTTGAGCGTGCGCAACCATTTCATATCTCATCAATGTCGAACACGCCAACAGTTGATCCTTGCTGCTAGACTTAGCCCCTAACGCGCCAGGGGCTAGCCACGACTCAATGAATCCGAACTTTCTCGACTTCGAACAGCCAATTGCTGAGCTGGAAGCCAAGATCCGTGAACTGCAGTTCGCGACTGAAGATGCTGATATCAATATCAGTGAGGAAGTTGATACGCTAAAGAAAAAGTGCGACACGCTCACCAGCAGCATATTTGCCAAGCTAAGTAGCTGGCAGATTGCGCAGCTGGCCCGGCATCCGCAGCGCCCGTACACGCGTTTTTATATCGATAATGTCTTCACCGATTTCGATGAATTGCATGGTGACAGGCTTTACGCCAATGATAATGCCATTATTGGCGGTACTGCCCGGTTGAATGGTCGACCTGTGGTGGTCATTGGCCATGAAAAAGGACGAGATACGAAAGAGAAGATCCACCGGAATTTCGGGATGCCGCGTCCGGAGGGCTACCGCAAGGCCAAACGGCTTATGGAATTGGCAGAACGATTTTCGCTGCCGGTGCTGACGTTTATTGATACACCTGGCGCATACCCTGGTATCGGCGCTGAAGAACGTGGTCAGAGTGAAGCCATTGCTCGTAATCTTTTTGTTATGGCCGGGCTGAAAACCCCCATTATCTGCACCGTGATCGGTGAGGGTGGTTCCGGTGGAGCCCTGGCTATTGGCGTTGGCGACAGTGTGATGATGCTTGAGTACAGTGTTTACTCAGTAATCAGTCCGGAAGGCTGCGCTTCTATTCTTTACAAAAGTGTCGACAAGGCCGCCGATGCTGCCGAAGCTATGGGTATCACCTCTGGGCGCCTGATGGAACTTGACCTGGTTGACCGGGTAATTGAAGAGCCTTTGGGTGGAGCGCATCGCAACCCGTCTCAAATGGCGAAAAATATGCAGGCTGCACTTATCGAGGAGCTTGCCAAGCTATCTGCCATGCCCATTGATACCTTGCTTGGTAACCGCACGGACAAACTGCGCTCTTACGGTCAGTACAAGGAAACGACATGAAATGACACCCACAGATGCGGTTGCCCACTACGTCGATCAACATCCCGAAGTAGGGTATTTCTGTGTGGCCTATAGCGGTGGCGTTGACTCGCATCTGCTGTTGGCCCTGATGGTCAGGTTGCGAGATACCAGACGCAGCTTCAATGTCCGCGCTGTCCACGTCGATCACTCCATGCAGCTTGAAAGTGCAAGTTGGGCCGAACATGCCCGCAAGGTGTGTGAATCGCTGCGAGTGCCGCTGGAAGTGTGTCGATGCACCGTTGAGGCCGACGCCCGTGGGCCAGAGGCGTCCGCACGGCGAGCACGTTACCTGGAATTCGATAATGTGCTGCAAAAGGGTGAGCACTTGTTGCTGGCGCAACATGCCGAAGACCAGGCAGAGACGTTTCTGCTGCAGGCCTTGCGTGGCAGTGGCCCGGATGGTCTTGCCGGTATTCCTGGTAAGCGCTCGTTTGGCAAGGGCATGATGGCGAGGCCGTTACTGAGTTGTTCGCAGCAATCATTATTGAACGAAGCCCATTGTATGGGGCTGGATTGGGTCGAAGATCCAAGCAACCAACAGTTGCATCTTGATCGCAACTTTCTTCGCTTGCGCGTCATGCCCATGATCAAGGCCCGCTGGCCAGCGGCCACGCAGACCCTGAGTCGTTCGGCCATGCGCAGCGCTGCCGCCAGTCAGGCGTTAAAAGGCATGGCGCAGCAGGATCTGGACGGAGTTAAAGTGGCGGGCAAACCCGAGTTGAGATTGTCAGCGCTAAAGAAGTTACCCAAAGAACGGGCTTTTACAGCAATTCGTCTCTGGGTGAGACAGCGCGGCTTGTTGATGCCACGCTTGCAGGATCTCATGCAGGTTCATAGTGACCTGATTAATGCGCGTCACGATTCCAATGGAATTGTGAATGTGCGCGAATACGAATTTCGCCGGCATCGGGATAGTTTGTATCTCTTATTGCCCCAGGCTAAACATCACGCTTTCCGCTATACCTGGAATGCACCGTTCGCTGATCTGTTCATTGCTGAGACCGGCACAACGATTACGCTTGGTGAGTGTTTTCGTCAAGGTATCAGATTACCGGAAAAGGGCGGAGTCGTTGTCAAGAGTCGTGCTGGTGGTGAACTCATAAGAGTGGGTAACCCCGCTTTCCACAAATCAGTAAAGAAAATACTGCAAGAATCGTCTGTGCCTCCATGGCAACGCGAAAGTATTCCCTTGATCTACATCGATGGTTCATTGGCAGCTGTCTGGCAACTGGCAGTAGCGGTGGAATACAAACGAAAGGTGTCTGTGGGCAATGTGGTCGAGAGGGCAACAGCGCAAGATAAAGGCAAAGCACCACTTTCAGATAACGCCGGTGCTGCTGCCGAACTCTAATTCGGATTAGAATCTGCGAAACACCTGTGCTCGGGTGTTTTGCAATTGTTAGCAGGCCGGTGTTCTGGTAACCTTAACTCCCGTTCGCAAGTGAACAGCCATACTCGCGGCGGGGAATATTCCGCGTCGATTTTTCTCGCGTCGTAAGCACGCAGCCATAACAGACTCAGTCCATGACGCGTTTTATTTTCGTAACAGGTGGCGTTGTATCCTCGCTGGGTAAAGGCATATCCGCGGCGGCTCTGGCAGCGCTATTGGAAGCACGTGGCCTGACGGTCACCATGCTTAAACTGGACCCCTACATCAACGTTGATCCGGGCACCATGAGCCCCTATCAGCATGGTGAGGTCTTTGTTACTCACGATGGTGCGGAAACCGATCTCGATCTGGGGCACTACGAACGATTTGTTCGCATCCAGACTAACCAGCGCAATAACTTTACGACTGGTCGTGTCTACGAAACGGTCATCGCCAATGAGCGCCGGGGCGACTATCTGGGTGCCACCGTGCAAGTCATTCCCCATATTACCGATGAAATAAAACGCCGGGTGATGGTGGGCTCAAAAGGTGCCGATATTGCCTTGGTTGAAATTGGCGGCACTGTCGGGGACATCGAATCACTGCCGTTTCTCGAAGCTATCCGGCAGATGGCAGTAGAGCTTGGCAAGGAACATACCTTGTTCATGCACCTGACATTAGTGCCTTACATTGCATCCGCCGGAGAGATTAAAACAAAACCGACCCAGCATTCGGTGAAGGAGTTGAGATCGATCGGTATCCAACCCGATATTTTAATCTGCCGTGCGGATCGCCCTTTACCCGACACTGAGCGACGCAAGATAGCTTTGTTCACTAATGTTCCCGAAAGGGCTGTTATTGCGGCAACCGATGCTGACACTATCTATGACATTCCGCGCATGCTACATGCCCAGGAACTTGATGAGCTGGTGGTTGAGCAATTCAAGCTTGAATTACCGGCTGCAGATCTTAGTGAGTGGCAACGCGTTGTAGACGGCATTCGAGCGCCGGAAAAGGTCGTCACTATCGGCATGGTGGGTAAATACACCGAGCTCACCGAGTCCTACAAATCTCTGAACGAAGCCCTGACGCATGCGGGTATCCAGACCAACAGCCGCGTCAAGATCCGGTATCTGGACGCCGAGAAGCTGGAGCGCGGTGAACTGGAAGCATTGGGCGAGGTTGACGCCATTTTGGTTCCGGGCGGCTTCGGTAACCGTGGCGTTGAGGGCAAGATTATCGCCGCACGCTATGCGCGGGAACACAATATCCCATACCTGGGAATCTGTCTGGGCATGCAGGTTGCCGTTATCGAATTCGCTCGGCATGTTGCCGGTATTGCCGAGGCAAACAGTAGCGAATTTGACCTCGACTCCCGTGACCCGGTTATTGCGCTGATTACCGAATGGAAAAACCCGAATGGGGAAACAATCGTGCGTAACCCCGACTCTGACCTCGGGGGCACTATGCGACTTGGTGGTCAGTTGTGCGAGATGAAACCGGGTTCGCTGGCAGCGAGAATGTACGGTACTGAGCAAATCATTGAGAGGCACCGGCATCGCTTCGAATTTAATAATAACTACTCAAATCGACTGCTGGAGGCTGGGCTTGTGATTTCTGCCCGTTCCAGTGGACCCAGTGTCAGCGATTCGGCGAGTGGTGAAAAAACTACCACCGATAGTAGCGGGCTGGTTGAAATGGTCGAACTACCCGATCATCCGTGGTTTATCGGTTGTCAGTTCCATCCGGAGTACACATCCAATCCGCGCGACGGTCATCCCTTGTTTACGGGCCTTATCACGGCAGCCCTGGAATTTCAGGCCAGCCGTGTGCTCAAGTAGTGTATGCAGAGCTGATTTTTCAAAGCAAACTGCGCGTTTTATCTTTATGTTGTTTTTTCCAATTGTCAGATTACGATAGGCCCTAATATGCAACTATGCGGTCAACAAGTAGGCCTGAGGGAACCCTTGTTCCTGATTGCTGGCCCGTGCGCTATCGAGAGCGAAAAAATGGCGCTCGAAACAGCGGCCGTGCTCAAGAGAATGACCGCAGAGCTAGGTATCCTGCTTATCTATAAATCCTCTTTCGACAAAGCCAATCGTTCCTCATCGACAAGCTTTCGTGGTCCGGGTATGGAAGAGGGCCTGCGAATCCTCGCCAAGGTTCGCGCTGATATCGGCGTACCCGTATTAACCGATGTTCATGAAGACACGCCTATGGACGAGGTGGCAGATGTGGTTGACGTTTTACAAACGCCTGCGTTCCTGTGCCGCCAGACCAACTTCATTCAGAAGGTGGCAAAAACCGGCAAGCCCGTGAATATCAAGAAAGGTCAGTTTCTGTCGCCCGGTGAAATGATCCACGTGGTTGAAAAGGCGCGTGCAGTGGGCAATGAAAGCATCATGGTTTGCGAACGTGGCGCCTCGTTCGGTTACAACAACCTGGTTTCGGACATGCGCGGCCTGGCCATCATGCGAAACACGAAATGCCCGGTTGTCTTTGATGCAACACATTCCGTACAGCTCCCCGGTGGCCAGGGCAGTTCGTCAGGTGGGCAGCGGGAGTTTGTTCCGGTATTAGCTCGGGCTGCGATCGCTGCCGGTGTCTCCGGTCTGTTTATGGAGACTCATCCTGATCCGGAAAACGCACTTAGCGATGGACCGAACGCGTGGCCATTAGGACAGTTGCAGCCCTTGCTCGAAACCCTGATCAGGCTTGACGGTACCATTAAGGCCGGCGAGCTTGCCGAAGCCGCTTACTTGCCGCACTAGAACTTGCTGTGCTGGCTACACTTACTAAAATTACACCGGAATAATTGAAAACCGATGACGTCCCGTATCACTGAAGTCAAGGCTCGCGAGATCATGGATTCCCGCGGCAACCCAACCATTGAAGCTGAGATCACCCTTGCGTCTGGCGCTACTGGACGTGCCGCTGTTCCTTCAGGCGCGTCAACCGGCACTCGTGAAGCTCTGGAGTTACGCGATGGTGACAAGCAACGTTACAGCGGCAAAGGTGTTCTAAAAGCCGTTGAAAACGTCAATACGGCCATTCGTGATGCCGTTATGGATCACGATGTCATGGACCAGCCCGGGCTGGACAAGATCATGCTCGACCTGGATGGCTCGGAAAACAAAGACAAGCTGGGAGCTAACGCCTTGCTGGCCGTCTCGCTGGCAGCAGCTCACGCAGCGGCCGATGCAAAAGGCGTGATGCTTTTCGAGCATCTGGGTGGCGCAGAGGCTGTCAACCTGCCAGTGCCCATGATGAACATCATCAACGGTGGCTCACATGCTGATAACAGCGTTGATCTGCAGGAATTCATGGTCATGCCTGTTGGTGTATCGTCATTTCGCGAAGCGCTGCGATGCGGTGCCGAAATCTTTCATGCGCTCAGGTCCGTTTTGCACGGCAAGGGCATGAACACAAGTGTCGGAGATGAGGGTGGCTTTGCACCTAACCTGTCATCAAACGAAGAGGCTCTTGAAACTATTCTTGTCGCCATTGAGAAAGCAGGTTACGAGGCTGGTAAGGATGTGTATCTTGCGCTGGATGTTGCCAGTTCAGAGTTCTATAAGAACGGCAAATATGATCTGGCTTCAGAAGGGCGAGAGTTCGATTCCGCCGGTTTTGTCGATTACCTGGCTGACTGGGTTGATAAATATCCCATCATTTCAATTGAAGACGGCTTGGACGAAGGTGATTGGGATGGCTGGAAAATCATGTCGGACAAGCTCAAGGACTCCATTCAGTTAGTTGGCGACGATCTGTTTGTCACCAATCCCAAGATTCTTGCGCGTGGCATCGAGCAGGGAATTGCCAACTCCGTGCTTATCAAAGTCAATCAGATCGGGACCTTGAGTGAGACATTAGAAACGATTCGCATGGCGCATGAAGCTGGATACACAACCGTAACATCGCACCGATCGGGTGAAACGGAAGACACAACGATTGCCGACCTGTCTGTGGCAACCAATGCCAAGCAGATAAAGACCGGTTCTCTTTCACGTTCAGATCGCGTTGCCAAATACAATCAGTTACTTCGAATCGAAGAATATCTGGGTGATCGTGCTGTATACCCGGGGGCATCTGCCTTTAATCAAGTGCTTTGATACCAGCATGCGCTGATTGGACTCATGAAGTTACTCGTCGCCGTACTTGTCGCGCTGTTGTTGCTTCTGCAATACCGTTTGTGGTTTGGTGATGGCAGCATTCAGGAGGTCTCGCGATTGCGCCATGAGGCTACCAGCAGTCGTGCCGAGCTGATACGACTTAATGAGCGGAACAAGGCTCTGGCCGCCGAAGTGGCTGATCTCAAGCGGGGGCTTGACGCCATTGAGGAAAGAGCGCGCGCCGATCTTGGCATGATCAGTAATGGCGAGACCTTCTATCAATTTGTTCTCGAAGCCGGCGCAGCCGAATCTGGCAGCGATTCAACAAATGAACCATCCCGAAGTCAATGACTAATCCTGTGGAGCAAGCATCTGCAAGCACACTGGATACTCCGATCTGGGTGATAGTGCCAGCAGCGGGCAGCGGGCAGCGTCTGGGAGGTGAGATTGCCAAGCAATACCAGATTCTGGATGGTGTCTGTATGCTCAAGCGCAGCATCGATCGTCTGCTCGACGTACCCGGTGTTGCCGGTATGGTCGTCGTGCTTGCGAGCCGGGATGAACATTGGGTATCGCTTGGATCCGATGCGGACTCAAGAGTGCACACCACTGTAGGTGGCAGCACCCGGGCAGAATCCGTGTTGGCTGGCATTAACTATGTGCTAAAGCAGACGCCAGCACAAACCTGGCTAATGGTGCATGATGCTGCCCGGCCACTGGTTGAGGTTAGTGATATTCAGAGACTGATAAACGTTGTTTACAATAACGGCGCTGTCGGAGGGCTATTGGCAACCCCGGTACATGACACCTTAAAAAAAGCAGATGATTATGCAACTGTGGTACGAACGGTTGAACGAGAAAAATTGTGGCAGGCGCAGACGCCACAGCTGTTTCGCGCGGGTGAGTTGCAAGGTGCATTAAGTGAGGCCATGCGAACGCATCCTGATACCATTACCGACGAAGCTTCGGCTATGGAGTATGCAGGTCATCAACCTCAACTTGTCGAAGCGCTGCAACCTAACTTCAAGATAACGCGGCCTGTCGATTGGGAAATGGCACATGCCCTGTTGAAAATTCGTCGCCTTTCAGGAGAATCGTCTCTCGCATGAGAATAGGTAACGGCTACGACGTACATGCGTTCACCGACGGTGATCACCTCATGATCGGGGGTGTGCGAATACCTCACCATAAGTCTTTTCTTGCACATTCTGATGGGGATGTTTTATTACATGCTATCAGCGATGCCTTACTCGGAGCCGCGTCTCTGGGCGATATCGGCAGACACTTTCCTGATACCGATCCGCAGTACAAAGGCATAGATAGCCGAGATTTGTTACGCCGCATTGTGTCTCTACTGCATCAGGACGGGTTGCGTTGCGTCAGTGTGGATGCAACCATAGTTGCGCAGGCACCGAAGATGGGGCCTCATGTCGCTGCCATGTGCACGGTCCTGGCTTCCGATCTGCAATTGGACATATCTCGCATAAACATCAAGGCAACGACCACTGAGCGGCTCGGATTCTGTGGTCGTGAAGAAGGTATTGCTGCGATGGCATCGGTACTGCTTGAAGAACCCCCTAGTTAACCTGATAGTGAGCCACCAAACATGACAAGTCTTGCAATTATCGGTGGTACCGGCCTGACGCGGATGGAAGGTCTGACTGTGACCAGGCGTGAGATGGTCAAAACTCCTTACGGCGCGCCATCATGCCCCATTATATTTGGCGAGATGGATGGTCAGGAAGTGGCGTTTCTGCCACGCCATGGCAGCTCACACCGGATTCCGCCGCATCGAGTGAATTACTGCGCCAACATATGGGCTCTGAATAATGTCGGAATCAAGCACATTATTGCAGTGGGCGCGGTCGGAGGCATTGAAGCTAACTGCACGGTTGGCTCAATTATTATTCCCGACCAGATTATCGACTACACGCATGGCAGAGAAAGCACGTTCTTTGATGGTGGCGACGACCCTGTCGAACACATCGATTTCAGTTACCCCTATGACGACGCCTTGCGGCTTGCACTGATCAATGGTGCTAGAGCTGCTGACGATATCAATGTCATTGATTCGGGCACTTATGGCGCTACGCGCGGCCCGCGCCTCGAGACTGCAGCCGAAATTCAACGCATGGCGCGTGATGGCTGCACGATTGCCGGTATGACCGGTATGCCCGAAGCCTCACTGGCTGCTGAGCTGCAGATTGCTTATGCCTGCCTCGCTGTCGTGGTGAATCCTGCCGCGGGCCTTAATGATCAGCCGATTGACACAGACCTGCTACCGGCAGCCATTTCCATTGGGATGGAAAAAGCGCGAAAAGTACTGCTGGCAACGTTGCGTTCCCCTGATATACGGGTTTAATCAAAGCCATGTGTTTATTCACGTACCACAGAAGGTCTGTGTCACTTCCTCATCAGGCGCGGGAGCCCGGGCGTAGATGCTATCGCAATGATCTGGTTCAAACGGTGTTGTAACCACAGCCAGCATTGAGTGGAATTCGCCGAAGTCATTGTCTTTGACAGCCCGTTCTATAAACGCTTCAATGAGATGGTTACGAGGTATGACAGTGGGGTTAACCCCTCGCATGCGTTCGCGACTCTGCTGCTGTCTTGACGGATCGTTGTCAAGACGTTTTTGCCAGCGCAGATGCCAGTCATATAACGAGCCGCCTGCAGCAAAAGGTGAGGTGGCATCGTGGTAGCTGAGCTGTGTGAACGTAATGGTGAAGTCCAGTTGCTGTTGTTCCATTTGCTGCAGAAGGTGTGAGGCCAGGGCGAGATCGTCTTCTTCTTCATCTTCAAGACCCAGCTTTGCGCGCATACGTTGCAGGTAGTAACTGACAAATATTTCGTCAAATCGGTTGATAGCATCTTGCGCAACCGCGACTGCCTCTTCGCTGTTTTCATGCATGAACGGCAACAGGCATTGCGCCAGGTTCACAAGATTCCACTGGGCAATGCGTGGCTGATTCTGATAAGCATAGCGAGCACCGCGATCGATAGAGCTAAACACCTTGTCAGCCTGGTAACTGTCCATGAAAGCGCACGGCCCGTAGTCAATGGTATGACCGCTTACGGAACAATTATCGGTATTCATGACACCGTGTATGAAACCAACGGATTGCCAGTGTGCAATCAGAGAGGCCTGAACATCGATAACAGCCTCCAGTAGCGACAATGCCTTGTTGTCCGCATCGGCCAAATGTGGGAAATGACGTGCAATAACGTAATCGACCAATGCCTGCAGCGCCTCGTTGTCGCCGCGAGCCGCGAAATACTGGAATGTGCCAACGCGGATATGACTGCGCGCTACGCGCGTCACAATGGCACCTGGTAGAGGCCCGTTTTCGCGCAGGACATGTTCTCCCGTGCTAACGGCCGCAAGCGCACGTGTTGTGGGTACGCCTAAAGCCGCCATGGATTCACTGACAAGGTATTCACGCAGTACCGGGCCTATCCAGTTACGCCCGTCTCCACCGCGCGAGAAGGGTGTGCGTCCGGCGCCTTTAAGCTGGATGTCATAACGTTCATCGTTGTTGTCGAGAAGCTCGCCAAGAAGAATTGCTCGGCCATCGCCTAGCTGAGGCACCCAATTACCAAACTGATGACCTGCATAGGCCATGGCTAGCGCTTCTGAGCTTTCAAGCACGCTGTTGCCGGATAACATGGCAATACCTTCATCACTGGCAAGCCATTGAGGGTCCAACCCCAGCTGGATCGCAAGCGGTTCATTGAGTTTAATCAATGCGGGCGATTTAACGGGAGTCGGACTTACTCGTTCAAAACATGCGACGGGTAGTTGTGAATAGCTGTTGTCGAATGCAATCATGAATAATCAAAGTTAAGAGAAGGGTATTGCCTGAAGTTTTGCCAGGGTTTTACAGCTCGGCAGCATGATGGCGCAGATGATCCTCGATCACACTGGCAATAAACCAGTAGGAATGGTCATAGCCTTCCTGCATACGGTAGTTCAGGGTTTGCCCAGATTTGCTGCAGGCATCAATGAACACTTGTGGTGTAAGCTGCTCCTCAAGAAACTGATCACTGGTTCCTGTGTCGACTAGCATGTTTGCCTTGCTGGGAGAGCTTAGTACCAACTCGGTTGCATCGTGTTTCGACCATTGGGATTCATCATTGCCCAGGTAGGCGTAAAACGCTTTCTTACCCCACGGAACCTGTGTAGGTGCAACGATTGGCGAGAATGCCGAGACGGTTTTGTATTTATCGGGATTTTTAAGGTGTAGCGTTAGCGCACCATGACCGCCCATCGAGTGTCCCATGATACCTTGACGTGCGGGGTCGGCAGCGAACTGCTGAAGCACCAGGGCGTTAAGCTCTTCGGTGATATAGGTTTCCATCTGAAAGTGCTCTGCCCAGGGCGTCTCAGTGGCGTTCACGTAAAAGCCTGCACCCTGGCCCAGATCATAGCCTTCGTCGTTGGCGATGGTCTCACCGCGCGGGCTGGTATCCGGTGCAATGACCATGACGCCAAGTTCGGCTGCAACTCGTTGCAGGCCCGATTTTTCCATAACGTTGGACCAGTTACAAGTGAGTCCCGACAGGTACCAGATAACCGGTACTTTTGCCTGTTCGGCTTGCTTGGGGGTGTAGACGGCAAACTGCATGGGACAGCCACAGGCCGAACTATCGTGCTCATGCACGGACATCGTGCCGCCGAAACTTTTCCAGGACGAAATGGTATTCATGAATGTGCTCTTGCTGGTTGAAATGAATTTGTCTGATAGCTGACTCAGGCAACGATTGTTTCTTGTCGTCAGGCTTCCGGGCTCTGATAATAGACCCTGGCAGCGCTGGAGGATAGTCCGGGCTGTGCAGCCACTGCCATGCTGGCGAAGAAAACTCGGTTTAACACCAACATTCTGTAAACTGTGGCGAGTGTCGGGCGAGAGTCCGATAGTATAAATCGAGAGGCGTTTACTGTGAAACAGATCGGAATTGGCATCATTGGTACTGGCTACATGGGTAAGCTGCACGCGGTCGCGATGCACAGTGTCGGCGCTGTATTCGATACGCCGTTGCGCCCCGTTTGCGAGATGCTTTGCGCAACCACCGATGCTGGCGCGTCCGAAAAAGCTCGTGCTTTGGGATTCAAGCGCTCGACCTCCAGTTGGCAGACCCTGGTTAACGATCCAGCTGTTGAAGCCATTATCATCGCATCACCGCAATCCACTCATAAAGAAATTGCTCTGGCCGCGTTGGCAAAGGGAAAGCCAGTCTTGTGTGAAAAGCCCATGGGCGCAAGTGTGGCCGAGAGTCTTGCCATGGCTGACGCGGCTGATGATTCGGGGGTTGTCAATATGGTCGGTTTCAACTACGTACGGACCCCGGCAACACAATATGCGCGTCGTTTGATTAAAGAGGGTGTCATTGGTGACATCACCTGGTTTCGCGGCGAGCACACAGAAGATTTCTATGCTAACCCACAGGCAATGGTTTCATGGCGTACGCGTGGCAAGGCTAATGGAACGCTAGGCGATCTATCGTCCCATATGATAAACGCGGCGCTTGCTCTGGCAGGCCCTATCGAGTCGCTGTGTGCCGATGTAGAAACCGTTTTTCCAGATCGCCCCAATGCCCATGGAGAATTGGAAGCTGTCACCAACGATGATCATGCACAGTGCATGTGTCGATTCAGTTCCGGTGTTATGGGGCATTTGTATTTCAGTCGGGTCAGTAGCGGACGCAAAATGGGTTATGCCTACGAGCTTGTCGGCAGCAAGGGAGCCATCCGCTTTGACCAGGAAGACCAGAATGCCTTGTGGCTTTACAAGATGGAGGGCCCTGAGGCTGAGCGAGGTTTTCGCAAGATACTGACCGGGCCTGCGCATCCGGATTACATCAATTTTTGCCTGGGACCGGGGCATGGTACGGGCTATCAGGATCAACTCATCATCGAAGCTCGTGATTTTCTGGCAGCTATTCACGCCGGTAAATCACAGTGGCCGACTTTTCGCGACGGGCATGAGGTTAATCGGGTTATTCAGGCAATCTGGACATCTCACGATTCGAAATCATGGACAAATGTATAGAAGCCAGAACGATGAACGCAAAAGCCAAAGACGTAGCATCTTCAGTATGGCTTGCCGGTACTGATATCGACGCCGAGCTGGTGCAGTTGCAGGCTCAGAGTGAGATGCTGACCGACCCTGCAAGCGTACCGCATGCCGCTGACATCGTGCACCGTATCCCGGTATACGAGGGCGCGCTTGTGCGCGACATTGCTCAACGAGGCGAGTCTGATAGACACGCTACCAAAGCCTTGCAGCAGGAGTGGGCGAGGGTACTGCTCGATGGCGCTGGTGTTCTGGCCGTTCGTCATGCGGTGGATGATCTGGTTATGCTGGACAAGGTGACTGCCGTATTGCAGCAAATCATCGATGATGAGTCTGCAGTTCACACAGCGGCTGATCACTTTGCAGCTGCCGGTTCCAATTCCCGTATATGGAACGCCCACGAGAAACTGTGTCTTCGAGATCCGGAATTGTTTGCCCGGTACAACGCCAACGATACGCTTGCCATGGTGTGCCGTGCGTGGCTCGGACCCGCCTATCAGGTTACGGCGCAGGCTAATATTGTTCACCCTGGCGGGCGAGCCCAGTCCTGTCATCGTGATTACCACATGGGGTTTCAAGATAGCGCGTTACTCAGTGAGTATCCTGCCCATGTTCATGCCTTGTCACCCATGCTGACCTTGCAAGGGGGAATTGCTCATTCCGAGGTACCGCTGGAGTCGGGGCCCACTCAGTTGTTACCGTTTTCACAAAAACTGTTGTCCGGTTACATGACGGTCTCCAATGCCAAAGTGCGAGAACATTTTCTCAAGCATCACGTCCAGCTCGCGCTGAACAAGGGTGATATGCTGTTTTTCAATCCTGCTTTGTTCCATGCCGCAGGTGATAACGACACCACAGACCAGCATCGGTTTGTCAATTTGCTGCAAGTTGGCTCAGCTTACGGTCGTACGCTGGAAATTCTTGATCGTTCTCGAATGTCCATTGCACTCTACCCGGTGCTGCAGTCTCTGAAGCGTTCTGGTGAGTTGTCAGCACGCGCTGTGGAGCAGGTTGTTGAATCCTGTGCCGAAGGTTATGCATTTCCTGCCAGCATGGATCTTGAACCACCGGTGGGCGGTCTTGCGCCGGCATCCTCCCAGGCTGTGATGCTACAAGCGCTCGAACAAGGTGTCAGTGCAGGGGACTTTACCCGGCGAGTCCATGAACATCAGGCGCTGAAACGTTCCTGTTAGTTTCGACCCGTTATCAAGGTAACCTCATCCAGCTGACGCTTATGCGTGTATATAAAACATTCATCACCTTTTTTTACGCTGTCAGGCTGTAATTCGCGGTCCTGGCGCTCATAATGCCGCATGTATTCAGATCTGGACCAACATCGCCGTTTTGTCATCGCTCCCATGATGGAGCTGACCGACCGGCACTATCGTTATCTGGCAAGGCTTTTAACCAGGCACACGTTGCTGTATACCGAGATGCTGACGAGTGCTGCCATTATTCATGGCGATCGAGAGTATCTGCTGGGCAAACACGATAACGAAGGGCCAGTGGTCCTGCAGCTTGGTGGCTCTGATCCGTTACAGATGGCAGAAGCCGCGCGCGTGGGTGAGCAGTGGGGCTATCAGGAAATTAACATGAACGTTGGATGCCCCAGCGATCGTGTCAAGGCTGGTCGGTTCGGTGCCTGTCTCATGGCCGAACCCGAACTGGTCCGGGACACCGTAAGCGCCATGCGCGAAAGCGTCTCTATACCAGTGAGTGTCAAGTGTCGTCTTGGTATTGATCGGGACGACAGTTACGAAGCGCTTGAGCAGTTTGTCCGCATTGTTGCCGAATCCGGCTGCAAGCATTTTACCGTACATGCCCGCAAGGCCTGGCTGGACGGGTTGAGTCCGAAAGAGAATCGCACTATTCCGCCTTTGCGATACGACTATGTTTACAGACTTAAGCGAGAGTTCCCACATCTGCACATCAGCATCAATGGAGGTATTGAATCGCTGGACGCCACGCTTGAACACTTGCAGCATGTTGATGGTGTGATGGTTGGCAGAGCTGCCTACTATCATCCGGTTATGCTGGCTGAAGCGGATGCCCGAGTGTTCGCAAACCTGCCAGCGGGATATTCACACCAGGCCGAGTTTGATGTGCTCTGCGATGTTGCCCGACGCTATGCACACTATATGCAGGGTTGGAAAGACAAGGGCGTCAGGTTAAGTGCAATGAGTCGTCATCTTGTCGCATTGTTTCAACAAGTCCCTGGTGCCAGACTGTGGCGAAGGCATATAAGCGAACAGGCAAGCAAGGCACCAGATGCCATTACTCTTATTGAAGAAGCATTGAATTACCTGCGGATCGAAGCAGAGCAGGCGAGACGCAGCGCCTGATGCACGGTCGAGTAGAAGCCCCTCACAGCAATCGGCGTGACTTTGAAAACCTCAGGAAGCTCACCGCTTACTTGTGGGAATACAAAGGGCGAGTGCTTCTGGCGCTAGCCTGTCTCATGGCAAGTAAGCTAGCCATCGTGGCCGTGCCTTTATTGCTCAAGGAAATTGTCAATGCTCTGGATGCGGATAAAACCTCTGCAACGGTAGATACTGAGCCGGTATCCGGGTCTTTGATGGACGCCTTTACCGGTAATGATGTCATGCTGGTCGGGCTTGGGCTGGTTGCCGCCTACGGTTTGCTAAGACTGGCAAGCTCATTGTTCAAGGAACTAAGAGACGCGCTGTTTGCGCGTGTGCGTTACCGGGCAATGCACAAGCTCTCAACCGAGGTACTAACGCATTTGCATGATCTGTCCTTGGCGTTCCATCTTGAGCGGCACACAGGGAGCATATCCAAAGACCTGTCTCGTGGCACCAATAGCCTCAGTTCTATCGTCAACTTGCTGGTATTCAATATCGTACCGACAGCAGCTGAGTTCCTGCTGGTAGCGGGAATACTGTTTGGTGGCTATGGATGGCAGTACACGGTTGTCGTTGTGCTGACCGTTGTTATCTACATAGCCTTTACGTTCATTTTCTCAGGTTGGCGAATGCAGTTTCGTCATGAAATGAACCGACTGGATTCCTTGTCTAACGGTCGTGCCGTGGATAGCCTGCTTAACTATGAAACGGTTAAGTACTTCAACAACGAGCCGCGCGAAATAAGCGCTTACGATGATCACATGCATGGTTGGGCTGACGCTGGTGTACGCAGCCAGATCACCATGTCAACCTTGAATTTCGGGCAGGCTGCCATTGTTGCGGTTGGTGTCACTCTTATCATGATGCTCGCCACCAGGGATGTTGCCAGCGGTGTCATCACACTGGGTGATATCGTGCTTATCAATGCCTTGATGCTGCAACTGTTCGTCCCTTTAAACGTGTTAGGCGTTGTTTATCGTGGATTGCAGTACGCATTGGCAGATATGGATCTGGTGCTCAAATTACTGGAACGGGAACCCGAAATACAAGACAAGCCAAATGCTGTCGCACTTGCCGTTAAAGAGGCACGTATAGAATTTAAAGACGTGCATTTCGGTTATCTTGCTGAACGCCCCATTCTGAAAGGGCTCAGCTTTACTGTCGAACCCGGAAGCAAAGTCGCTGTTGTCGGGCCATCGGGTGCCGGTAAATCAACGTTATCGCGTTTGTTATTCCGGTTCTACGATGTAGATAAAGGTCAGGTGTTGATTGATGGCACTGATGTGCGTGATTGCACACAGTCCAGCCTGCGTGAAGCGTTGGGCGTCGTGCCGCAGGATACAGTCATGTTCAATGATAGTATCCGCTACAACCTGGCCTATGCGAACCCGGAGGCTGACGATGAGCTGGTTAAGGAGGCTGCACGTCGTGCCAATCTGGATGCCTTTATCGCTCAGCTTCCTCAAGGCTACGAGACCATCGTCGGAGAAAGAGGTCTGAAGTTGTCGGGCGGTGAAAAACAACGTATGGCCATAGCGCGTGTTGTGCTTAAAGATCCACCCATTATCGTGTTTGACGAGGCAACTTCCAGTCTTGATACACGCAGCGAACAGGCCATTCTTGAAGGCATGAATGCGGTAGCCAAGCGGGCAACCTCACTGGTTATTGCCCATAGGCTTTCAACGATTGTTGATGCCGATCAGATACTGGTGCTGGATGCCGGACAAATCGTGGAACGTGGGACGCATGAGACGTTGTTGGAAAATAATGGTTTATATGCTGATCTATGGCAGATGCAGTTGGGTAGTGAGGCTCTGGAAGAGATCGAGCCGCCGGTTGATTTGCCTCGCACCCATTAGTCAGTCGGCAAAGAGTCGGCGTCCTTGGTGGTATTGTTTATCGGTAACACACCTGGAGATTAAACTTGCTGAGTGGCTCGACACTCAGGCAGGGACAGCGCCATGAAAATCATTGAAATTAAAAGCCATATTCTGCAATGCGATATGCCTGAGGAACTTGGCTATTCGCAGCAATTCTATGCAAAACGTACGGCACATCTGGTCGAGGTTGTTACTGATGTCGGCATAACGGGTTGGGGTGAGTGTTTTGGCCCTGGTAACGTGGCAATTGCGAATAAGTGCATCGTAGAGAAGGTCATTCAGCCTCTGGTGTTGGGTATGGACCCGATGGATCGGGATGTAATCTGGCATAAGGTGTACAACCTGTTGCGCGATCATGGGCAAAAGGGCATGCCTATGCAGTCACTTTCAGGAGTAGACATTGCGTTGTGGGACATTGCGGGCAAAGTAGCTAAGCTGCCACTGCATAAACTCATCGGTGGTGCGCACCGCACGGAAATAGTGGCCTATGGGTATGGGATGATGCTCAAGCGTGAAAGTGTCGAGAATCACGTTGCCAGGTTCAAGGACGAGGCTGCTGCCATTATCGACATGGGCTTTACCGCCACGAAAATGAAAACCGGGCTGGGTCCGAAGTCTGATGTTCTGCTTTGTCAGGCCGTGGCCGAGGAAGTCGGTGACGCACGGTTCATGGTCGATGCCAATCATTGCTACACCACATCGGATGCATTCTATGTGGGACGTGCGCTTGATGAGCTGGGCGCCTATTGGTTTGAAGAGCCGGTTGCTCCTGAGGATCTTGATGGTTACCGTGAGCTTCGCGCCGGGCTCAACGTAAACATCTCAGGTGGCGAGGCTGAGTTCAATCGTTGGGGATGGCGTTCCATTCTTGAGAATCGGGGGCTGGACATCGCGCAGCCTGAAGTATGCGCGCTGGGTGGCATCAGCGAGTACTTGAGAGTGTTGGCCCTTTGTCATGCTCACTTCACACCTGTCATAAATCACGTCTGGGGCTCTGCCATTGCTGTCGCGACAAATATACAGCTGCTGGCTGCGATGCCACCCATGCCTGGCGGCCTGCACCCTTGGGAGCCGATGCTGGAATTCGACACCACTGAAAATCGATTTCGTGATCATTTGCTAATCGAGCCGCTGGACATCCAGGCACAGGTTAAACGCGATGGAAAAGTTCGCATTCCTGAAGGAGCAGGTATTGGTGTGACGCCTGATCCTGATTTTATTGCACAGTACGAGATTGCCCAGTAAAGGCTTGCTCCACAATCTCATCCGATAACTCCCTTGCTGAAGGGGATAAGGTGCCGGCGTCATTCATCGTTATGGACCGAGCCACCACAACGTTCAGATTGTGGAGCCTGTGTGCGAAGGGTGACATACTCGCGCATGTCACTGGACCCTTTGGCTTGTTCGGTCCTGTAGGCTAAGACGACTGCTGGCGGCGGTGTTTGACCAGATAATTTCGCGGACTTAAAAAAAATGTCTGATCAGGACTACCTGACTAGCTGGAGGAATTCGTTGCGGGTGTTGATGTCCGCCCGAAACCTGCCGAGCATGGCAGACGTTGTCATGGATGAGTTCTGTTTCTGCACGCCTCGCATCATCATGCACATGTGTTGAGATTCGACAATGACGCCAACGCCCAGGCCGTCTGTTACTTCTAGAACCGCAGTGGCAATTTGTTTGGTCAGTGATTCCTGAATTTGTAATCGTCTTGCATACATGTCCACGATACGGGCTATTTTTGACAGTCCGATGACTTTGCCTCGAGGCAGGTAGGCGACATGGCACTTACCGATGAACGGCAACATATGGTGCTCACAAAGGGAATACAGTTCAATATCCCGAACTATTACCATCTCATCGCTGTCAGATTCGAAAATGGCACCGTTAACGACTTGTTCCAGTGTCTGTTCGTAGCCTTGCGTGAGAAATTGCATGGCTTTGGCGGCGCGTTCCGGGGTGTCGCGTAATCCGTCTCGGGTGATGTCTTCTCCGACGGTTTCGATAATATCGGCGAACGATTGTTTCATTTTGTCCATGGATGCTTGGGAAAGGGACTGTTATCAGTGTCGTAAGAAGGTTGGAGGATAGGATTAAAAAGACGTGGATTGCGCTTTTTTGAAAATTTTTGTTTGAGGTTTAAAGGTACTGTTCCTGTCGTTGCAGGTGTTTTTCTGGCATGTATGTAACTACAAGATGCGCGCGGCAACGTAGAAACTATATCCGATTTACGAGCCGTCCCGTCTTTTCTGGGACGTCACGAACTTGTCGCCCGGCGTTTCGCTGTCTTAGTATCATAATGGCAGGGCGGCATGACCAGTGCTTATGGTTGTTCACATTGGCATGGAATTCTTAGCTTTGGGAGTTTTTATGGGTATTATTTTCTGGTTGATCGTCCTTGCGCTCACATTGCTCACAGTGTCGAAGGTAAGGCTCAGTCTGCCTATTGCCACCGCATTAGGCGCTGGTATTCTCTTTTTCGCATCCGTATTCGGCCACCTGGCAGGCATTGGTGGCATTTTGCTGACCGGGCTAGTCATTGTGGTTGCAGTGTTGTTCAACGTGCGCGTTTTACGCCAGCGACTGGTGAGTTTGCCGGTTCTCAAGTATGTCCGTGCCGTGTTGCCGCCTATGTCGGAAACCGAGCGGGCGGCTATCGATGCAGGGACTGTTTGGTGGGAAGCCGAGCTGTTTCGAGGGTCTCCGAACTGGAAAATTCTTACTAATTATCCCGAAGCCACACTGACAGCAGAGGAACAGGCGTTTGTTGATGGGCCAGCTGATAAGTTGTGCGCCATGATGGACGACTGGCAGATTACCTACGAGCTTAATGATTTGCCTCCGGACGTTTGGGCTTTCATTAAGGGTGAAGGCTTTCTGGGTATGGTCATCCCGAAAGAGTACGGCGGGCTGGGCTTTTCTGCGATGGCACACTCCGAAGTTGTCAGTAAGCTGGCTACTCGCAGCGTTACCGGTGCGGTTAGCGTCATGGTACCCAATTCCCTGGGTCCTGCAGAGTTGCTATTGCACTACGGTACAGAAGAACAGAAGGACTACTATCTGCCGCGGCTGGCCGTGGGTAAGGAGTTGCCGTGTTTTGCGCTAACCGGGCCCTCCGCAGGTTCTGATGCTGGGGCCATGCCTGATTTTGGCATTGTCTGCATGGGTGAGTTCGAAGGTCAGCAAGTGTTGGGTATGCGTGTAACGTGGGAGAAACGCTACATCACGCTCGGTCCGGTAGCAACGCTGCTTGGTCTGGCGTTCAAGGCCTATGATCCCGACAAGCTGCTCGGTGATACCGAGGAACTTGGAATTACCTGCGCACTCATCCCGACGAACACACCTGGGGTGAATATTGGTCGCCGCCACTTCCCCTTGAATCAGGCTTTCATGAATGGACCCAACAGCGGTAATGATGTGTTTATTCCAATGGACTGGGTTATCGGCGGGCAACCTATGGTTGGGCAGGGCTGGCGAATGTTGATGGAATCACTGTCAGTGGGCCGTGGTATTTCATTGCCAAGTAACGGCGTTGCGTCGGGTAAGGTCGCAGCGCGTTATGTCGGAGCCTATTCCCGCGTTCGCAAACAGTTCAATCTTCCGATTGGAAAGTTTGAAGGTATAGAGGAGGTTCTAGGAAGAATAGCCGGCCTGACCTATACCATGGATGCCGGACGGCGGCTGACTTGCGCAGCCCTGGATCAGGGAGAGAAGCCATCGGTCGTCTCCGCAATTCTCAAGTACTACAACACTGAAAACATGCGCCTTGTGGTCAATGACGGCATGGACATTATCGGCGGAAAGGGTATTTGCATGGGCCCCGGCAACTTTATGGGCAGGCCGTATCAGGCAATTCCGGTAGGGATTACGGTAGAAGGCGCCAATATACTTACTCGCAGTCTTATTATTTTCGGACAGGGAGCCATTCGTTGTCATCCCTGGTTAATGGATGAAATTACAGCGGCGTCTCTACCGAACAAACAAGAGGCCCTGGAGAGTTTTGACGAAGCTCTGATGGGGCATGTTGGTTACGCCATTCAGAACGGTGCACGTTCACTGTTTCATGGATTGACCAAAGGTATGTTTGCGGATTCCCCGATTGTTGGACCCAACGCAAAATATTATCGGCGACTAGCTCGCATGAGTGCCGCTTATTCGTTCCTGGCAGACTTTGCCATGTTGTTTCTTGGTGGGGGACTCAAACGTAAAGAGATGCTCTCAGGGCGCTTCGCAGATGGTCTTATGCACATGTATATGGCCTCAGCCGTGCTCAAGCGCTTCGAAGATACTGGTCGCCCGGATGCCGATCAACCGTTATTGGAATGGTCCGTTCGCCATGCCCTGTTTGAAACTCAAGTGGCACTGGATCAGATTCTCAGAAATTTTCCTAATACGCCCATTGGGCTGGTGTTACGAGGAATTGTGTTTCCATTGGGACGCAGATATCGCACACCTAATGACAGACTGACACAAGCCTGTGCCCAGATCCTTCTCAGCGAGTCAGAGGCTCGTGACAGGTTGACTAGTGGCGTGTACGTCAGTGATGATCCTGAAGATGCAACAGGCAGTATCGAACACGCGTTGCGCTGCGTACTGGCTGCCGATAGTGCTGAACGAAAGCTCAAGGCCACACGCCGAGACATCCCGTACGGAATGGACTACGCAACCTGGCTGCAACAATTAACTGCTGAAGACGTGATCAACCAGGAAGAGGCCGAACTGCTGTTACGCGCGGCCGAGGCAACAAAACGCGTAGTCATGGTCGACGATTTTCCGAATGAAGTGCTGCAATCAGGTACTTCTGCACCGCAGCCCGATCTTGCCGGTATCAATTAGCTATCGGTTGTGGTTGTGTATTGCTATTGGTGGAAACGATGAGCTTGTTTTTACAACAATAGCTCAATTTTGTAAGAGAAATGTTCGCGCAGGTAATGATGCTTTATTACTGCGCGAGCATCGCCTGTTTCAGTGATGACTGCACCGGATTCTTTGACAGCCAGATTCCGAATACTGCCTGTTTGAACGGTAAACCTTCCAACGTTGCCAGAGTCTGATCACCGACCATGACCGTGGTGCCTGATTCGGGCGTATACATTATCCGATAGATATCGCCCGGTGTTATCGGTTGGTTGAGCGATTCGATCATGATCGATACCTGTTCTTCCACGGGGGCGATGTTACCTCCGGTAGATTTGTCAAAGCCATCGTTTAATGCCTTGATCAGCTTGTCTCTGGTGAGCAGATCCGAAAGGATGTCAAGTTGAATGAGCATACTTTCATCGGCTTGAACGAGGGACTCAGCGTTAGCCCCTTTCATAGCCTGCTTCACATACAGGCTGCCAACGTAGAGCTTGAAAAAGAGTTTCTTGCGCAGACCTGCACCGTTGAGTACAAGTTCTGTTTCACCGGCTGAGACGCTCTCTTGCAGCTCCACGCCAGCAACTTTTGCAGCATGCACATTGCCCACAGCGACCAGCATGAAAATGACAAAAAGTGTTCGTATCATCGAAGATGCCCTCGTTGTTAAATTCATGATGGTCTCGGTATAGCGGGAGACGTTGACTAGTTTTCCACAGCCTGAATGACGTTATTGGTGTTATCCACTGGAAGCGCTGAGCCACGAGAGGCTGCGAATCCAGCCATTTGCGTCTGCATTTCTACCGTTGCTGCAAGGCTTGCCTCGGGCGACAACAGTGAGCCGTGATCACCCTCGGTGAATCTGACGATTGCACCACTATCGACGACGGTTGTGTCCACAGACGGTAAGCCCAATTGTCTTACCAAAGGTTCAGTGCCCGACAACGGCGCTGTTGCAACGCTGTTTGGTATGACTGCATCTCCTATGACTTCGATAAAATGGATGCGAGTATTACCTTCTGCGGCAAGCGTCGCAGCATGGTTTATTGGATCACCGGAATCGATCATGGTTTGCGCTGCCGTCAGGAACTGGTTGTACGCAACAGAGCCGGTTTCAATGCCAACGCTGGCAAGTCCACCATTGATAACCGGACCGAACCTTTCCGAGTTGGCTAGCAGACGTGAAATTCCGCCACCGCCCATGCCGATTGTCGCGGCCTGGAAGCTGTTTTCGTAAGAGAGCATTGTGGTACCGACAATCGCACCAAGCGAGTGTCCGACAAAGGTGAGGTTACTGGCATCAAGGCTGATACCGTCAACATTGGCACTTCCGATGTTGGCCGTAAGCACGAATAGGTCCGCTGTTGCCTGACGCAAGTTATCTCTGGAATTTGCAAGATTCTGCAGGTTGTAGAAGTGCGCTCCAGAGGGGTCGGCAACGCCATCAGGTCCTTGAGTCTGTTCGCCTGTATCCGGATCAACAGTCAGGACATCTATGTCGAAAGTCCGTTCGTCGGGGCCGAACGGATTGCTGCTGGCGTGAAGCAGGTTAGTGGCATCTGTCAAGCCATGCATAGGCATGTCGATTGCGATGACTGCGCGCCCGGCATCAGCCATCGCATCAGCAATAGCCAGCATCAAGGATCGGTTACCGGTAATACCATGTTGAAAGATGGTTACAGGCCAGCCGCTGTCCGGCATCGCGCCACCACCAAGAGAGTCCGCATTAGGCACGGTCATAACAACAGGGACTTTTACGTCTTCGGTTTTTAACGGTGTGTAGTCTGGTTTGCCGCTGTTGTCGGTAGCGCCAGGTACATTGTCAGCAGCGTTCTTCCAGAATCCATTGAGAGCTGGTAACGGATTGCCGTCAGTTCCGACCACGGTTTGATAATAGGGCAGATCCAATGCACCAATGTAGATATCAGCTTTGCCCTGCAATCGTGAATCTGCCTGACTCGTTGTTACACCTGTTGCAGCGAGTGTCAGTGAGGTTGGATTGCTGATGTCCTTGACGGCCTGCAAAACTTCACGGACCGACTGGGTAGTAAATACCCAGGTAAGCACCACATTGGCCGGATCGATATCCAGTTGATTACTCAACACTCCAGAATGAGAACCTACCATGCCTCGCAGGCCTTCTAGAGATTCCAATGTTCCCAGCGCTTCCAGAATCGCCACGGCCTGAAGCGCCTCAGGCGTTCCTGCTGCTTGCAGAGCTTCAATGGTCCCAAGCGCTTCAATAGCCTCCGGCGTGGCAAGAGTAGCGAGGGCTTCTGGGGTTACCAGCGCCTCCAGATCACTGTTACCCAGAGGCGTGTCGCCCTGTAAAATACCGTATAAAAGGCTGCGTTCCATCGCGTTGCCTTGCGTGTCCATAATGCCATTGGTCAGAACGACCATATAGCTGGTGGAAGGTTTCAGCGGTTGCAACGGTGAGATAACCAGCTGGTTACCGACTTCCGCAACATTTAGCCGCGTGGCATCTGCCAGCTCGGCAATACTGTCGGTTACAACGCCGGTGACAACAGATCGCGCTCCGGCTCTTTGTTCCGGTGTTGTACCGTCAACGGGCAGTTGCAAGGTAGTGACTTCAAACATGTGCACCGTGTCGCCAATAACAAGTGATGCGGGATCCAGGGGTTCGGACACGGGGGTAACGATGGGGGAGATGGTAGAAAATCCGTCCTGCTGGTTCAGTGCAACCTGCGGATTGGCCAGGGTCTGGTCGGCGTCAGCAGCAATGGGGATGTTGAGGGTTCCATCATTGCTGTCTATGAAAAACAGATTGTTGGGAAACGGAACCACCGAGTCTCCGGGATTGAAAAGTGCTTGGGGGTTGGTTCTGGATGTGACATCGGCTGCAGCTTGTTCCTTGCTGGCTTCGAAGTCATAGTTGGTATCGCTGCTGCAGCCTGCAATTAACAACACTACTGCTGGAGCTGCAAGCCATGAACGTTCTGGTCTGATTTTGCTTTGCATGGTCAGGCTCTCAGTTGAAGTCGTAGTTGATTTGGGCGGAGAGGATATTCACAGAGGGATCGTACACGCCGCGCACGACAGTACCGGCGCCATCCTGCTCTTCATTGAGATTGTCTATAGCCGTTTCGTCAAGCATGATGTGCGCAAAGCCTATGTCAAATGAGAATTCGCTGGAAACTTGATAGCCAGCTCCGACGGTCAGCCATGTACGATCATTGCCGGGTATGCGGGCTGTACGTCGTCCGGGTCCCGGGATGGGTTCCTCATCGAACGCATAGCCTGCGCGCAACGTCAGTTTAGGACTTTGTTTGTAATTGATCCCTGCAGAGAAACGAAACACGTCTTCCCACTCCTGAACGGATCTGGTATCAGGTTGGAAAGGGCTGTCGAAAACGATTTTTAATTCCTGGAACGAGCTCCAGCCTGTCCATGTCAAGTCTGAAAGTAACTCGACTTTATTGGTTGCTTGCCAGGCGCCCGAAAGAGAAAAGGATGCCGGCAGTTCAACGGCTGCTGTTGCAGGGCCGTCCTGCAGGAATCCCTGAGTAATTGCCTGAGTCTGGGCACCGTTATTGTTGTCGAGTAGTGCCCGGAGCGCGGGGTTGACAACAAAGTCTGCATCGCCATCCAGTTCGTGATCGATACTGTGGCGATAGGAAACTCCGATCTTGACGTTCTCTGTGGGAAGAAAAAGTGCGCCCAGATTAAATCCGAATGCAATGGAGTCGCCGGTGATTTCAGCTGTTGAATCGACTGCCTGATTACCGGGAGTCAGAAGGTTATTCAGACAGTCTGCGTTATTGAAGTTCGTATCCGGGTTTGCAGCGAAACTCAGGCAAACAGCGCCAGAGTCCACGTTATTTCCCAGCTCGGCGGTAAGGCGCTGCAGGCTGATGCCGAAACCCAGGCGAACCTTTTCCGACACCTGATACGACAGAGCCGGATTGACGTCGAGGATATTGATGCCGCTTTTAACCGTTGTGTAGCGACCTTTCCAATCGGCATCGTACTCCGTGGAAGACCCAAATGGGACACCGACACTTAAACCGTAGCTCCATTGGTCGTTGATGGGCGCAACATAATAGAAATTGGGCAGTGCGCTGACCGTGCCCGGACTAGCGGTATCGGGTCCCGACACTTCCGCACCACCGAGACGATATCCCAGCGACGTACCTTCATCAGTCCACTCACTTCCCGTGCTGAGGATATGCAGTGCGGCGCTTATTTCACGGCCACGAATTTCGCTCATCCCTGCCGGGTTGAACCAGACAGTGGAGGTGTCTGCGCTGACTGCCGCTGCTCCGGCATAAGCGTGACCAAGTCCGGATGCGCCGTGCTCGATCAGGGCGAAGCCACCTGCGTGAACGGGTTCGGCGAGCCACACAGCGGGCACACTGGCCGTTGCCAGGCCTAGAACGGCTGCAAACTGGCGAAGTCGTGCAGGGTTTCTGTACATAATTCTTCCTCAGAGGGTGGGAATAGAAGGTGGTCATCCCAGACACAGTGGTGATCGCACTACGCTAACCGTTGGTAAGTCGGCTAGCAACTGACGTTTCATTGACGCTTTTTTGTCTGCTGAGCCGTTAGTATAGGGCGAGTTGGCCATGTTAGGACTTATAAGCGGGCAAAAATGTCACACGGTTTTACGAATCATAAGGTTATTGATACCCCGGGGTGTGACTGACGATACCGACTAGGTATAGTGAGCCGATGAGACATGTCATCTTGATTGTTGGACTCATTATGGCCGCATCATTGCACTGTTCAATGGATGCGGAAGCCCGCGAATTCACTTTTGCGCGATTGGTTTACGCACAATCGGCCTATGATGACTGGCCCCGTTGGCGGGCTGATTGGCCGGAAGCTGAAACGCATTTCAACGCCGGTCTGGATAGACTGACACGGGTAGATGTTGCGCCAGATGGTGTGCTGGTACGTATGAATGATAACAGCATCTTCGACTACCCCTGGTTGTACGTTGTTGAAGTGGGGTCGATGGCATTATCGCCTGATGAGATCCTGATGCTGAGAGAGTACCTGTTACGCGGCGGGTTCATGATGGTGGATGACTTTCACGGAGTCTATGAGTGGCAACAGTTTGAATTTGTCATGAATCAGGTTTTTCCTGACAAGCAAATCGAGGATCTTGATGAGAGAAACGAAGCTTTTCACGTACTCTATGATCTTGCACAGCGGGAACAAATCCCAGGTATTCGAGCTCTTATGAATAATAGAACCTATGAAAAGGGCGGTCGGGTGCCTAGATGGCGCGGCATTAGTGATGAACAGGGCAGAACAATGGTAGCGATCAATTTTAATCAGGACATTGGTGATGCCTGGGAGCACGCTGACGATGCCCGTTATCCAGCGCCCTTGACGGCCCAGGCTTACAGGCTGGGAGTTAATTACGTGCTATACGCAATGACACACTGACAATGACCGGTCCGTTTATCACCAGCGAAGCCGTGTGCCCACGTCTGGTGCTTTGTATGGTTACCTACCGTGACTGGTTCCGGAGTGCTGCGAGTGTTTGAGTGGCTATTCAAGTACCCGGTTTCTTCGTGGCGGGAAGCCACTCTCGGTTTCGACAGCCCGTGGCCACTGCTGTTTCTGGGCATAGCGATTGTTCTGGCGCTTGCACTTATTCTGGCAAGTGTATGGAGGCGTTCGCTCGCCAAATCTCGTCGTTCGCTCGTTTTTTGCCTGCAAGGCTTTGTTGCCATTGTCGTGCTCGTTATGCTCTGGCAGCCTGCGCTAAAACTTGAAGTTGCCGAACAGGGAGAAAATACGGTTGCGTGGGTTGTTGATACTTCTCAAAGCATGCGCACGGAGGATGTGGCTGCAAATCGTACTTCAACATCTCAGGTGCAAAGCAGGCTGAGCGCTGCAAATTCCATTGTCGATAGCCTGGCGCTCGAGAGTAATGCCGAGTTTGAAGCTGCGTTGTATGCGCAAGGTGCTTCTTTACAAAACATCACATTGGCTGAGGAGCTTGACGCCATCGAGCCATCGTCCAAAACGCATATTGCCAAAGGGCTGGACGAGCTATTGGGAACAGTTGCCCAGAATGCACTCGCTGCCGTCGTACTGATCTCGGATGGATCAGATAACAGTGATATTGTGGATGCTCAATGGTGGCAACGTCTGAGTGCAGCGGGAGTCCCGGTACATACTGTCGGGGTGGGGCGAGTCAGACATCCTTCTGATATCCAGCTCAGCAACGTCACACTCGCTGAACAAGCAGCGCCTAATGTCCAGCTTACCGCCAGACTGGATATTTCTCACTCCAAGGGAGGAAGTGCGCGTGTTCGGGTCTTCGCCGGCCGGGATCTCATCGTTGCTGAAGATATCCAGTTACCAGCGACGGTCAATGAAAGTGTGCACGAAGTGTCTTTGCCAACAGGCGATGAAGGAATAAGGCAACTTCGATTTGAGGTTGTCAGTAATGATGAGCTGATTGATCCGGACACCACTAACAACGAACAGTCAAGAGTTCTCAGGGTCGTGGCGTCCCCAAAACGGATCCTGTACGTTGAGGGTGAGCCTCGTTGGGAGTACAAATTTTTACGCCGTGCTCTCCATAATCACCCCACTGTCGAAGTAGTCTCTCTGCTTCGCACCTCACCCAACAAGTTTTACCGTCAGGGCGTGCGAGATGCTAATGAACTGGCTGATGGTTTTCCTTCTACCCGAGAGGATCTTTTCAGCTACGACGCGGTAATCATAGGGAGTCTGGAGGCGGCCGAGCTCAACACCGAACAGCAACTGGCGTTACGTGATTTTGTCAGTGTCCGGGGGGGCTCGCTTATGATGCTAGCGGGTAGACACGGGCTGGCTGATGGTGGCTGGGGCAGATCAGTAGTTGCTGCCGCGCTGCCGGTAATACTTGATGCAAGGCTTGCCGCGAATACTTTCTTGCGCGACCGCAAGCAGGTAATACCTACTGTTTCAGGTTACCGCAGCGACTGGTTATCGCTTGACGACACAACGTCGGCAAATGCGCAAGCCTGGGAAGGCCTGCCAGAGCTTGCAGACTGGCAGTCTGTTGGTAAGGTTAAGCCTGGAGCGGTCGTTTTGCTCGAGCACACCGATCTTGATTCAGCTGGGACAAACGTCGAACCGTTACTGGTAAGCCAGCGTTATGGAAAGGGCCTGAGCGTTGTGCTTGGAACCAGTGGTACATGGCGATGGCAAATGGGACTGGAGTCCACCGATCAGCGTCATGAAACGTTCTGGCGACAGCTGGCAACCATGCTCGTAGATGTGGTGGTTCCGCGAATCAGCGTTGCAGCAACCAAACCGATCTATCGTGATAGTGACACCGCGACTGTTACTGTCAATGCCTACACCGCCGCTTTCGAGCCATTGCGCCAGGCAAGCCTACCTGTGCAGATGACTCTGCCAGACGGTTCCAGGCGAACGGTTGAGCTACAGGCTGACGCCCAGTTGCCGGGCTCGTACATGGGTATGGTTGACACTGCGCTTGACGGACCTTACACAATTAACGCAATGACGCCCTTAGGTGGGGAATCTCCACAGGGGACCTTGGTATCAGCTGAACATTGGTGGATCCGCGAGTCAGGCACTGCGGAGAGCTATGACAATACACAACAAGAGGACTTCCTTAAGAGGGTTGCTGATGCAACAGGCGGACGCTACCTGGCTTTTAGAGATGCCGACCAGCTACGCGATGTACTGACACAGAACAACGCAGCGCTGAAACGTGAAGTCAGTTTGCCATTGTGGAATATGCCATTTTTCTTCTTTTGTCTGTTCCTCGCCAAGGCAGCAGAGTGGTTAGCAAGATTGAGGTGGAAGCGCTTATGATTCCCTTCAGGCCCGTAGATGATTATCCATCAACCTTTAGCGCTGCGATACTTCGCAGTCGGCTGTGTTCAACGGCAATTTTCATCTGTCTTATGTTATGCATTCTGCCTGCAACAGCCAGAACCTATAGCGTAGTGGTAACCGGGCTGGGAGGTAACACGGAATACAGTGAGGCATTTTCTGCATCGTCAGAGGTTTTCAACAGCGCCCTGTCATCACTGGAAAGTGATGCCTCCCTAATCGTTTCACTTGATGAAACCTCTACCCGGGAAACAATTCTCGAGGCTATTGCTCAGCAGGCCGCCAGAATGCAATCTGATCTTGCCGCTGGCGCTGACGATGCCATGCAAGAACCCACCTTCGTGTTAATCATGACAGGACATGGCAACGCTGACACTAATGGCTGGCGATTCAATGTAACCGGACCTGACATTAGCAGTGATGACTTGATTGCAGCGTTAAACACTGTGCCCACGGCCACACAGCTGGTTGTGCTTGCCGCCAGTGCCAGTGGCGCAGCACTCGATACGATGTCGCAATTGGGTAGGGTTCTGGTTACTGCCACCAAAAGTGGCGGCGAGATAAATGCGATACGTTTTCACAATTTTCTCAGTGAAGCCATGAAAAGTGACGTTGCTGATTATGATCGAAACGAGATTCTCACTATCGCTGAAGCCTATAGATTCGCAGAGGCACGTACCGTTGAGTACTATGAACAACAGAACCTGCTGGCCTCGGAGCATTCGCGCATACGCGGTGAAAACGCTGATGATGTAGCTGTCGCTTTACTGGGTTCGTTGCGTGATGCCAAAGATGACCCGCTAGTGGCTACTTTGCTCGAGGAAAGGCTGGGTCTGGAGCAGACCTTCAAGGCGTTACGGCAGCGTAAACCCGATATGCCCGTAGAGACTTATTATCGTGAACTTGAAGTACTGCTTTTATCCATCGCGCGACTGCAGCAATCAATAGACGAAGCCACCGGCTGGAGTGATGGCGATGCAAATAGTTAGGGCACTGCGCATGAAGTGCGCTGCATCGTCTCAGTCGCTGGTACTCACACGGGGTAGGCGGATCCGGATGGGCGCTGTAGTTGGCTCGCTTTTCCTGTTTATGCTCAGTTGTTCAACCTACGCCATCACGATCCATTACGATGCATCCCGATCTGAGTCAGTCAGAGCCTGTGATGATGTCAAATATCGCGGAGAGCGCGAGAGCGCCGAACGCTGTTATAAAAAGTTACTGGATACCTCAGAAGGACTCGACAAAGCAGATGCAGCCGCCGCCCTTGGAGACACCCGCCAGGCAAACCGTCTCTACCGCGAATTAGCGGCCAGTAGTAGTGATCCTGTTATAAAGACACACTGGGCACAGTTGTATCTACAGACACATCAAGTCAGTGATGCCGAAGCACTGTTCAGGGAGGCGTTACTTTACGACGAGGACTGGTTACCGGCCAGGGTCGGGCTTGCTCAAAGTCTGGCTGAAGGGTTTGAAGGTCGTGCCAGGCAATTGCTTGAGTCCATTCTGACCGAGCATCCTGACCATGTTCATGCATTACTTCTGATGGCACGTATCGAACTTGAATTGCAGAATCTGGACGTTGCAAGAGAGCTGTTGGGGCGCGCCCTTGAGCAGGCAAATGCGCAGGGTTTTCCACCCTTAGAGGTGTATGCATTGTATGCCGGAGCAAATCTGCTTCAAGATAAGCCGCTGACACAATGGATTGACCTTGCTTTGCAATACAATCCGGGTTACGGCAACGTCTATGCGATACCTGCGCATTTTTACATTATCACTTACCGTTATAGAGAAGCGGTTGATCTCTATCAACGCGCAGTCGATGTTGATCCCGATCTTGTCAGTGCCCACCGGGACCTGGGTATAAACCAGTTACGCATCAACAATGTCTTCGCTGCCCGTTATCATTTGCAGCAAGCCTATGTGCGAGACCCGTTTGATGCTAAAACCGTCAATACACTTCGTCTCCTGGATGATCTTGACAATATGCGGGTAAGTTCGGTTGACGTTCCCGATCCCCAGGATGCTGATAACATTCTGGGCAGAGTTCTTATTCGTCTGGATCGTGAAGATGCCGATGCGCTGGAACCCTACGTTATCGATTTGTCCGTCAGGGCGGTGCAGTTGTTTACCAGTCGATACGATTTTACGCTTCGTCGCCCCATGGTAGTAGAGCTATACCATGATCATGATGACTTTGCCGTGCGTACCGTCAGCACGCCGGGTATCGGTTTGCTGGGCGTTACCTTTGGATACCTGACCGCAATGGATAGTCCGAAGGCCCGGGCCTCTGGTTCTTTTCATTGGGGTAGTACGCTTTGGCATGAAATTGCCCACGTGTTTACGCTCGAGGCTACCAATCATCAGTTGCCTCGCTGGTTCAGTGAAGGTCTTTCCGTTTATGAAGAATGGAATACCGGTCCACTGGCAGATCGTGAATTGTCACTTGATGTACTCACAGCGATCAAACAGGGACAGCTATTACCGTTAGAGACGCTTGATCAGGGCTTTGTCCGTCCCAGTTATAACGGACAGGTACAAGTGTCCTACATGCAAGCGGGCCTGGTGTGCGATTTTATCGCGAGTCGCTGGGGGCATGAAGCGCTTGTGCAAATGCTCAAGCAATTCGCTGACGGTGCTTCAACCTCGGAGGCCTTACAAGTCGCTCTGGGTGATGATCATCGCAGCTTTGATGCCGCCTTTACCGAACATCTCGAGAGACAATGGGGTGTGATCCTGGACACCCTTGACGAATACAGCGCGGTGACGCGCCGATTGGAAGGTGTCCTTCAGTCCGAAGACTGGGTTAATGCCGAAGCGCTCGCTCGCGATCTCATACGTCGATATCCTGAACGGGTTGGTGAAGGCAATGCCTATTCGGTGCTTGCAACTGTATTGGCAGAACAAGGTCATGATGACGACGCTGTCGAGGTTTTACTGGAATGGCAACAGCGCGGTGGACACAACCCAGATCAGCTGTATGAGCTGATTGTGGACCTTCGTGCGCGCGAACGCTTCGATGAGGCGGTTGTTGTCATGGAAGCGCTCAACTGGGTCATGCCTTATGAAACCGAAGTCCATCAGTGGCTGGGACAGCACTACCTGACGAGTAAAGATCCTGAGCGTGCCTTACGAGAGTTCAATGCGCTTCTCGGTATGCAGGTAGACGATGTAGCCTCTGCGCATCTGGGGAAGGCAAGAGCCAACCTGCAGCTTGAGAACAACACAGAGGCACGCCGTCAGGTGTTGTATGCGTTGGAAAACGCCCCTTTTTATCGACCCGCTCAGCAATTGCTGCTTACCCTTTCTGCTGGAGAATGATGTGACCGAGTCCGATTTCAATACCGCTGATACAGCACAATTGGTAAATGAGTTTAGAGACGTCACCCGGCGACTGCGCTCCGAAGTAGGACGTATTGTTGTTGGACAGGATGAGGTCGTCGAACACTTGCTCATCACATTGCTGGTGGGTGGTCATTGTCTGGTTACTGGCATGCCCGGTACCGCTAAGACCTTACTGGTCAGGACATTAGCTGACGCGCTGGGTCTGCAATTCGATCGTATCCAGTTTACTCCCGATTTGATGCCGACTGATATTACCGGCACCGATATCATTGAAGATGATGAACAGGGTAAACGTAACTGGCGTTTTATTCCGGGGCCTATTTTTACCAATGTTCTGCTTGCCGATGAGATCAATCGTACGCCACCCAAAACCCAGGCCGCATTGCTTGAAGCCATGCAGGAATACTCTGCAACTGTACGCGGGACACAGCACACGATTGACAAGCCCTTCTTTGTACTGGCGACACAGAATCCACTCGAGCTTGAAGGCACATACCCGCTGCCGGAAGCACAGCTGGACCGATTCCTGTTCAATATCATGCTCGATTACCTACCTCTTGAAGACGAGCTGACGGTCGTGCAACGATTTACCAGTGATACGCCACCCGAGCCGGTGACTGCCTGCACCAATGCTCAGCAGATACTGGCATTTCAAAAGCTGACACGACAGGTTCCGGTAAGCCAGCAAGTGGGGCGATATGCAGTAGAACTTGTTCGCGCTACCCGTCCGGACGATATCGCAGCAACGCCAAAGGTAAAGCAGTATGTAAAATTTGGTGCATCTGTCCGCGCAGCGTTGTTTATAACGCTTGCTG
Source organism: Granulosicoccus sp. (assembly GCA_045106855.1). GTDB lineage: Bacteria > Pseudomonadota > Gammaproteobacteria > Granulosicoccales > Granulosicoccaceae > Granulosicoccus. Next base: position 8,494 of record JBGCFI010000039.1, on the reverse strand, counting down.
CCAAGGCAAGAGCATTGATGGCTGGACGCTATCATGTCACCACCGACGACATTGATGCATTGGCAGCTCCGGTTCTGCGTCATAGAGTCATGCTTAACTACTTTGCCGAGGCAGACGGCTTGAGCATAGACGACGTGTTGCGTGATCTTGTTGATCAACGCGTCGCGGCATAAACCGGATACTCAGCACGCGTGTCAGCACAATTAGCCAATCGACTACTCAAACCCGAGGTCCTTGCACGTCTGGGATCTCTGGAGCTGGTAGCCAGGACTGTTGTCGATGGCGTGTCTACCGGTCTGCACCGATCTCCGCACTTTGGTTTCAGCCAGGAGTTTGCCGAATACCGTGCCTACAATGAAGGTGATGATTTACGCTACGTGGACTGGAATGTCTACGCTCGCACCGACAGAACCTATATAAAGCGCTTTCAGGGAGAGACCAATACGGCTATCAACTTGTTACTTGATACCAGTGCGTCGATGGGTTTTGGTCAACCCGTTACCAAGGTAGAACAAGCGATCTTTCTGGTTGCAACGCTTGCCTACATAACACGCAAACAACACGATTCGCTTGGACTGTCGGTTTTCGATGATGATGTCAAAGAGTTTCAGCCTGCATCAGCGCGACCGGACAGTCTACCGAGAGCCTTTGCATTGCTGGAGCGAACCCAGGCAGGAAAAGGTACTGATATTCTCGGTGCGCTGTCCAGTCTGCGGGCCAATATCAATCGGCGTGGACTACTGGTGGTTGTCTCGGACCTCTATGCTAATGCAGATGATCTACTCGGTGCGCTTCAACCGCTGGCTCACGCCGGGCAGGATATCGCTGTATTTCATATTCTCGATCAGGAAGAGCTGGAACCCACAACAAGCACTATCAGCGCTTATAAAGATCTGGAAACCGAGGAATCGGTTATCGTTGATCCGGATTTTCTCAAAACGCGTTATCGCATCAGGTTCGCCGAGCACTGTGATTCGATGCAACAGGCCTGTCGGCGAATAGGCGCGGATTACACGCGCGTGCTTACCAGTGAGCCGTTGGACGCCGCGTTGCAAGCGTATATGAGATTTCGCGAGAGGCGAGGCAGATGAGCTTATTGTTTCCCGCTTATTTTGCCGGTCTTCTGGGGTTGATGTTGCCTTGGATACTGCATCGCTTCAGTGACCAGAATCCTCCCGAGCAGTTGTTTCCATCAAAACAGTTTCTGGAGGCGACTATTCCACCGGTATCGCGTAAGCGTACTTTGAGATACAAAGTGTTGTTGGCCTTGCGTATCTTGTCATTGCTACTGCTTTGTCTGTTGTTTGCGCAGCCCTGGATCGATCGTGATGCGTTACCGGCGTCACAACAACAGCATCACATCGTTGTTATCGATCAGTCTCTGTCCATGCGTGCGGAAGGTCGATGGGGTGCAGCCATTGAAAAAACCAATGAGATTGTTTCCGCCGTGGGTGATGGCAGTGCAGAACTTATTGCATTTGATCAACAGGTCAGGGTGCTGGCATCTACGCTTGCTAGCGGCACAATAGCAGCCGCGGCGTTTTCCAATGCTCTTGATGCTCTGCAGCCCGGTTATTCACCGGGCGATTACGGCTTGCTGATGCAGCGATTGGACAGGATAGCGGCTGAGCAGGAGCTGCCTGTAAAGGTCTGGTTAATCAGCGATATGCAGCTTAGTGGTTTACCCGCACAACTCAACGCCTTGTACGCACCGAATGTCAGTGAGCTTGAGTTAATTGATGTGAGTATCGATGATCAATTAAATGTCCATCTGGCTGCTGAAGCTAGCACTACAGACGGAGCCACCGCCAGTGTGTCAGTGTCGTTGCTGGCCAGCACCTCTGCGAATGAACCCGACGCTAATCCCATTGAAAGAACGGTGCTCGTGGAATCATCAAGTACCGTTGTTGCACAACGAACGATAGCCCTGACCCCGGGTGAGCTGCATGTGATGAGCTTTGATGATCTTGTGCTTCCGGCAGAGTCGGATCCGCAGTTCAACGTATCGCTAGTGGAGTCGGATGTATTGCCAGAAGATAACACTCAAGTACTTCCGATTACGCAACGCCAACCCACCGGTATTGTATTGCTCCGTTCACCCGACACTGGTTTGGGCAGTGCATCGGTGTTCGTCACCACGGCGTTGGAGACCGATGGCTTATCCCGTGTGGAGTCGATCCGAGGCACGGCCTTGCAAGTGCCACCCGATACACCGCATCTTGTTACCGGTAAGGATCTCTCAACACCTCTTGGTATCGAACTTCTACAGTACATCGATGCCGGGAATAACGCACTGGTATTCAATCAGACGTCTTACGCCAACGGCACCGGTGTGGAGCTTGAAGGCGCGGGTGTTGGAATAATCGATGAAGCGCATCCGCTGGCGCTGGGTGATATCTCCTGGTTTGGCACGCGTTTTTACGACTTGCCGGATTTAACACTACAAGAGGGTGATCGGGTTCTTTTGCAAAGCGCCGATGGCAGGACTATTCTCCTGGAACGGCCAACCAATCGTGGCCGGCTACTGATTCTTAATGATCCGCTTGATGGGCTTGCCAGTAATCTGCCTTTGCAACCAGCCTTTGTTGCATTGATGCAATCGCTAATAAAGTATTTTGATGCAAGTACGTCAGTGCCTTCCCAGGTGGTACTTGGCCAGCGTATGGCGCTTCCGGCAAACGTACAGTTAATCGACTCCAGCGGTAATGCCTTACTGGATATAGCAGACAGCGCACGAGCTTCTAGCATTGAGCTCGAAGAACCCGGTATCTACACGGTTGTCAGCAGTCGCGGAGAGCAGAAGCTGCGGGCCGTGCTGGATGCCAGTGAGGCTGATATCGGGCCATTGCCGGAAGATGCACTAAGTGCATGGAAGGCGAGGTATTCGCGGATAAACAGAACGGATGATGGTAGTGAGACAGTCGCCACACCAGCTCCGGGAATTGATCCACCATCACTGCTAAGCGGTACTGATCCCATGAGGCAAGCACTTTGGTATTGGTTATTACCGCTACTAACAGTGCTTCTGTTTGCTGAGGGGTGGTTTGCCAATCGGCGTCTTGACGTTAGGAGAGATGGCTCATGAAAAGCAAGAGCGACTCTGTCAACCGGTTCAGCCAATATCTGAGACGTGCAAAACGACGGGAACGCTGGCGTCACATTCTGGCTTTCTTGTCGGTTAGTGTGCTTGTCCTGGTATCGCTTACTTTGCTGGGTGCATGGCTGGGTCTTTATCGCGGGTTTACCCCGCTGCTGGATAACAGCATCCGGGTCGTGCTGCTAGTCAGTGCATGCACCTCTCTCATTGTGTTGTTGTGGCGACCATTAAGCAAACTTGCGGCAGATGATGGCGCTACGCTGGTGGAGTCCTCAGACGCTGCCTTTGACTCGCGGGTGAATACTTTTCTCGACACACAGCGTAGCGACCCGGCACAACCTTTTCTGCCGCTGTTGGCCCGCGATGCACTCTCAGTGGCACGTCGGGTTCCTTTGCAACGCATTGTGCCAACCTCAACGCTGGTCTGGCCCATTGCGCTACTTGCAGCGCTCTTTGCAGCAGGTGCCGGTTTTTATCATGCAGCTTCGCCCACCTGGAAAAATGCAGCGCTGCATGTCTGGTGGGGCTGGAAAGACCCCACCCTGGTTGAGTTAAGACAGATTGATGTGCAACCGGGCTCCATTCAATTATTGGCCGGAGAAGATCTCGATCTTGATATCGCGTTAGCTGGATTTAGTGCTGGACACGTAACCTTGCATGCACAGAAACCCGGCGAGGAGCAGTGGCAGAGTAGTGAGATAGCCGTCTCGCCGGATGGTCGTTTTCGATTCAAGCTGTTCCGTGTCAATGAACCCCTGAATTACTACGTTGAAGCTGGTTTTACCGAAAGCGAGCGATTTGAAGTCAGCGTTTTGCAACCAGCCAGATTGCAAAGTATTGATGTTGATTACCAGTATCCCGAATGGACCAAGCTGCCGGATGTGACTCGCGAAAATATAACCAACGTAAGCGCGGTCAAGAATACGCATGTGACACTGACGTTCGCACTGGATAAAGAACTTAATGATGGATTGTTGATGTTGGGCGATGAAGTGTTGCCCATGAATCAGATAGACAGTAGCGAAGGTGTTCGATATCAGGCTCGGTTTGCTCTCCAAAACGACACCGAATATCAGTTAATGGATCGATTGCTTGACCGGCAGGTTGCCATTAGCAGCGTAAACGCAGTCATTGTTCGTGGCGATGAAGCACCTGAGGTTAAATTTTTAAGTCCAGCACGTGATGTCAGTGCTTCACCCATTGAAGAAGTCAGCATTAGTGTTGAGGCGAAAGATGATTTTGCTATCGAATCGGTAGAGTTGTTTTATTCGGTTAACGCGGGCCTCTGGCAAAGTATTGCGCTGGATATTGACGATGTTGCCAGCCACATTTTTTACCTTGAAACCATGGGTACGGTAAATGCGATAGGCGCTAACGAAACAACGCTTGCAGGTGAAGGTGAACAAGCCGCATCGACGGATGGTGTCACCGAAGCTTCAGAAGCTGTGCCGATGCAACCCGGGGATCTGATCAGCTATTACGTGCGAGTGCGAGACCACAACAGCATGAGCGAGACCGATATGATGCTGGTCGATGTTCGGCCATTTGAAAGACGGTTTTCGGAAGGTCAGGGCGCTGCAGCTGGCGGTGGTGGTGGCGGATCAGCTAACGAAGGCAGCGAAATATCCCGACGGCAGAAAGAGATTTTCCTGGCAACCTGGAATCTTCAGCGAAGTACCGAAGCCGCAGACGGAGACACCACTGGCCACGAGGACAATGCGCGATTGCTGTCAGAGTTACAAAGAACGCTCGCCGAGCAGGCGCGTACGCTGGCCGATCGTTCGGAGGCCCGTGAACTGGTTAGCCAGGGAGAAGAGATCCGTCAATTCGTCGAGTATCTTCGCGAAGCTGCAGACCAGATGGAGCCCTCGGCCTTAGCACTGGATGAGCTGGCATTCAATGATGCGATACAGCCACAACAAAAGGCGCTGCAGCTATTGCAACGCGCTGAGGCATTGTTTGCTGATATCCGTATGACACAGCAGGAAGGTCAGGGCGGTAGCGGTCAACAAGCTGGTCAGGACATGGCTGAGATGTTCGAACTGGAAATGGATCTTGAGCGCAATCAGTACGAACAGCCTGATCGCGGCGGTAACAGTGCAGATGCGCAACAACAATTGGACGATATCTTCGAAGAGCTTGCGGATCTTGCCAGGCGCCAGCAAGAGCTGGCGGAAGCTGAGCGCAGCAACGAATCCCTGACGCGTGAAGAACAGTGGCAGCAGCAGCAGCTTGCGCGCGAACTTGAGCAATTGCAACGCGAACTGGAACAACTGGAGCGCGATGCGGCTAATGCCACTGGCGAAGAAGCGGAGAGTCTGCAACAGGCGGCAAATGAGCTGTCAGAGCGGCTGGAACAGGCCCAGGAGGCGCTTGAGCAGTCTGAAGGGGCTTCTTCCGCACAAAACAGTGAAGGAGCTCAGGATGGAGAGCGGAACGCTGACGGAGAAGTAGCTGAAAATTCAGAGGGTGCGTCTCAAAATGAAGATGGGCAGACCGGTGATGACTCGGATGCGCAATCGGCAGCACAAGCTGCGAGCGATGCTTTAAGGGAGGCTTTGCAAGGTCTGGGCGACGCTCGTTCACAGGATTTTCAGGAAGGTATCGACGCAGCCACCGAACAGGCAACAGCGATGCTTGACCGACAAAGAGAACTGGAACAGCAGCTTCGAGACGCTGTTGAACGTGCTGCCCGCTCTCGTGACAGCGGGGTATTTACACAAGGCATGAGCCGTGAGGAAATGCAGGAGCTTGCCGAGAACAAACTTGATCTGCAACGTGAGCTCGAATCTTTGCGTGACGATGTGGCGGATCTTGAAGAGCGATTTGGAGAGCAGGCACCGGCGACCGGTGAGGCGTTGCGGGAAGCGATAGAACGCCTGGATGAAAGTCGTGTTGCAGAGATGCTCGGTTTCGGGGGAGATTCGGTCGCAAACGGCTCATTGGCAACTGTGCTGCCGGGGGAGAGCCTGATTACGAACTCTTTGCGGGAATGGCGCGATCGATTAAGTGAGGCGGGTGCGACCGCGAATAGCGAAGAGCTACAGATTCGTGAAAATGAGGATTTGCAGGTTGCTGATGCGCTTGATCAACTGAGAGATTTGCGAGAACAGTTGAGCGGCGGAACGCAGGGTGGTGGCCAACCAAGCGAAGGCCAGCAAGGCGAAGGCCAGCAGGGCGAAGGTCAGCAAGGCGAAGGCCAGCAGGGCGAAGGTCAGCAGGGCGAAGGTCAGCAGGGCGAAGGTCAGCAAGGCGAAGGCCAGCAAGGCGAAGGTCAGCAAGGCGAAGGCCAGCAAGGCGAGGGTCAGCAAGGCGAAGGTCAGCAAGGCGAAGGCCAGCAAGGCGAGGGTCAACAGGGACAAGGTCAGCAGGGACAAGATCAGCAGGGACAAGGTCAGCAGGGACAAGGTCAGCAGGGACAAGGTCAGCAGGGACAAGGTCAGCAGGGACAAGGTCAGCAGGGACAAGGTCAGGGCCAGCAGGGGCAACCAACCCAACAGGGTGGTGAGAGTCAGCCAAATGGTCCACAAGGGACCGGTATCGCTTCATCCTCCACTTTTGGCAATGGCCGCCAGGACGGAATAACGTTCGAAAGATCGCCTGAACAGGCCGTGGAGACGGCTGAAGCTGTGGACAATCTGGTTACTGAGCTTGATAGAGCGGGAGTCAGTGAGGCCGATCTGGAGGCATTGCGTGGCAGTGCCCAGCTATTGAGAAGCGGCGGTGGTGATATCAATGCTGCCAGAGTTGAGGCCGAATACCGCAATATTTTGCGTCAAATAGAGCAATTGGAAGTGCAGATTATTAATAATGCAAGCCCTGATACTGATGGTATCGAGGCTCTGGTTCGGCAAGGGACAGTGTCGGAAACTGCTGCTGACTACTACCGTCGTCTGAGTGAACAACCCCTGAGGTTGCAGCGCTAAGCTTCAAGCAGCCGGATTCTCGCGAACAAAGCCCATGTGTCCTGTAGCTTGGGCTTACCAACCGACGGTGTCGAAATTGGACGGGGCACACGCTTTGCTTTAGACTTGTACATCAAATCGAATTATAGGTATTGCCTTTCGTGAGCGTCTATCTGGTTTATCTCAACACTGCACAGAAGGTTGATACCGTCGAATTCGGCACCGTGCGTGGCCTGGCCATGGCTAATCCGGCCACTTGTGAGACGCGCGCTCTGGCCAAAGACTACCTGGCAATCGAGGCTGGTGACGAAATCATTGGCTGTAATGGCGATGGCATTCGCTGGCAAGCCACTGTCGATGAGGTCGTTAATGCCACATCTCAGGATGACGATGGAGAAATGGGCGATCCCGTGCGCATTCTGAAAGGCTCACTGACTGCTCGTGGCGGACGCTCTGTCGCGGCGGCTTGCAAGCGCATGAAAGACAACGATATTACGTTGCCTGAGATAATCAATTCACGCGGCAGTGGCTTCAAACAGGGGGCACTTGCCAATTTACTGACAGATGTACAGGCTGAAGAGTTGGCCTCAGGGTTGAAATAATATTCACTCTCTGACTCCGTGAGCAACGAGTCGAAAGTTCCGGTTCTTCTCGTTAGAGAGCCCAAAACCAGCCTGACTGCATAAATTCTCCGCAAGATTCATGTGTAGGCTGGTGTGGTTCGTTAGAATAGTGGGCTTCTGTGAATAGAGCAGTACGGCTTTCTTCTTGCACACGTTTATCCCACTCGTGATTCAGCTTATGTATCACGGGCACACAGGCAAGCGTGTGGGGAGCTGGTCAAACGCTCTACACCCGTCATTTTCATTCCTGCTAGAGAACCACAATGAGTTTCGATACGCTAACCGCCGGTAGTGATGTTCCTGAAGAAGTTAACGTCATTATAGAAATCCCAGCCAATAGTGATCCGGTAAAATACGAAGTAGACAAGGACAGCGGCACGCTGATGGTTGATCGCTTCATGGCATCACCCATGTTCTACCCTTGTAACTACGGTTATGTTCCTCACACCTTGTCAGAAGATGGCGACCCAATTGACGTGTTGGTGCACACACCGTATCCCCTGGTTCATGGCAGTGTTATCGCTTGTCGCCCGGTTGGCGTTCTTAACATGAAAGATGAGGCTGGTCCTGACGCCAAACTTGTTGCGCTACCCAAAAAGAAATTGACCACTGTGTACGATCACATCAACGATGTTGATGATCTACCAGAGCTACTAAAAAAACAGATCGAGCATTTTTTCACTCGATACAAAGAGCTTGAAAAAGGCAAATGGGTAGAGATCGAAGGTTGGGCCAATGCCGCAGACGCAAAGCGCCAGATCGTGGAGAGCATTGAGCGAGCCGATAAGGCGGGTTAATAGACCCATAGTCTCCGCCTGCGCGGAGATGACGTGTCATGCCCATAGTCATTCCCGCGAAAGCGGGAATCC
>JBGCFI010000038.1:0-57861 GCA_045106855.1 Granulosicoccus sp. | reverse complement strand
AACTACGAGGAAGAATCAGCAACAATCCTCAGGTCGTTAATATCAGCGCCATTCTCCAGTTGCTCTTTTACCCATTTAGGCTGGCGACCACGACCTGTCCAGGTCTGGGTTAAATCGAGTGGGTTTTTGTATTTAGGCGCTACCTTGGCTCTTGGTTTTGCCGTCTTTTGGCCTGTGCCCGATTTACTATCAATTTGAGCTGTCAGTGTGGAGTCTGATAACAATTCGTTTAATTCAAACCCGTTCTGTTTTGCAATGGCGACCATCTTTGCCAGCGTCGCTTTTTTATCACGTTTCTCTTTGATTTTAATTGCCTGGTCGATTTTCAGGCGCTCTTTTTTTAATTTGTCCAGTGACCAGCCAGTATATTTCTGTGCCATTTCTATTCCAGAGTATTATTTAAAAATGAGTAAAACATTAACCCCAGATTATATCAATTTTAAATAAGACCCTATTTGATTTTATTAACTATTATTGAAATATTCCACACGGCTCCATATATTAGCCCTTAAATAAGTATCTTTAATCTCAGGCTCTTCAAATTCGTGATTATTAATCGGAATTATTCACTTAGTTACGCAATGTCAATTCAGCTGCTCAGCAACGTGTCGAACTGTTTATAATCCCACGACCCCACACAGACAAAACCCTTTTTCCGTGTCTCTAATATTCGTCATAGCCGTTCTGACTGTTGGCTGGCTTCTCTACCATAAATATTACAAAGTCCTGATGAGCCAAGGCAAAGCCGGGCAAATCAAGCTTGCACTTATTGTCGTGGGCCTGATTTTTCTGATTCTGGCTGTGACGGGGCGAGCCCCTGCCTTGTTTGCGATACTAGGTGCTGCCATGACTCAGGTCATGAGATTCGCACCGCTGCTCGTGCGGTTTTTACCTTCGTTGAAAAAGGCTTATACCAATACTACCGATCCGGGCGCTGCCAACCGCTCGCAAGTTGTCACCAGAACCCTGAAAATGACTCTGGACCACAGCAGCGGCACCATGGACGGCCAGGTCCTGGAGGGAGTATTGACGGGCCGACAGCTACAGACGCTGTCACTCGATGAACTCAAGATACTTTATCAGCACTGTGAAAAACATGACCCGGAAGCCGGACGCCTGCTCATGTCATTCATTGCCCGTGAACGTGCCGATGTCTGGGATGGTGAAGCCGGTTATGGCGCTGGTGCTGACTCATCCGGCAGCTCGCAAGCCAGCACCGGATCCTCAGCCATGGATAAAACCGAAGCTTTATCCATTCTGGGCCTTGAAGAGCCTGTCACGCGCCAGGAAATCACCCAGGCACATCGTTCTCTTATGGGTAAATTTCACCCGGACAAGGGCGGAAATACCTATCTGGCCACCAAGCTCAACAATGCGCGTGACCTGCTGTTGGACAGGATCAAGAAAGCATAAACTCCCAGAACCTTGCGGCGAGCGCCGTAACTTATCGCGGAAGTAGCGTAACTGACTGCGACCTCTATACTTGTGGACAACTGCATCTGGAGTATCTAGAGAATGCGCTGGATTTTATCCATACCCCTGTTTGCCTATATGGTCATCGCCGCCAACGTTGCCATGCTCACGGGGCCTGTTGACCAGTCTTTACTCAATGTGATTGTCTACGAGCTGACATTGCCTTCAAACCGGCAGGTTGTACTGACCGTCAGCGATGCATTTATTCTCAGCAGCTTTATTGTCCTTTACATAGAGGTGTTCAAGGCAACGCGTGTGTCCACCGGGACACAGATTGAGCATGCGCTTTCGTTGATTGTTTTTGTTGTTGCGCTGGTCCAGTTTCTGATTATTCCCCGCCTGGGCAACGTGACTTTCCTGATAATTCTGATGGCAGCGTTAATGGATGTGGTCATTGGTTTTACCGTTACCATCAGCAGCGCCAAACGGGATTTCAACTTTGGCGGTTGATGGGCAGGGTTACTCGCCAACCACCAGAGCAAACAGATCGTGCTCATCGGCTGACGTTATGTCTACCTCGATAAAATCGCCAGCCTCAATGTCATAGTCATCGACGCTTACGTGCACCACACCGTCAATTTCCGGCGCGCTACTGCTGCTTCTGGCAATCGCCTGATCACCTTGCACGCTATCGATCAGCACCACTTGACGCGTACCCACTTTTGCTTGCAGTCGTTGTGCACTGATACCTGATTGTTTTTCCATGAAACGTTGCAAACGCTCCTGCTTAACCTCTTCGGGTACGTGATTGTCCAGTGCATTGGCCGTTGCACCTTCCACTGGCGAATACGTAAAACACCCCACTCTATCAAGCTGTGCATCGTCCAGAAATTGCAATAGCTCTTCGAAGTCATCCTCGGTTTCACCGGGAAAACCGACGATAAAGGTACTTCGAATGGTGAGCTCCGGGCATATCTCTCGCCAGGCTTTAATGCGCGTCAGGTTGTTTTCAGTAGCCGCTGGCCGCTTCATGCTTTTTAGGATTCGCTGACTGGCATGCTGAAAAGGAATATCCAGATACGGGAGGATTTTACCTTCAGCCATGAGCGGAATAATTTGGTCGACGTGTGGGTAGGGATACACGTAGTGCAACCGCACCCAGATGCCTAACTCACCTAGCGCCTCGCAAAGCTCTTTTAGTTTTGTCTTGATGGGGCGCCCTTCCCAAAACGCGGTTCGGTAGCGAATATCTACCCCGTAGGCACTGGTGTCCTGGGATACGATCAGTAATTCACGTACCCCGGCATCCTTGAGACGTTTGGCTTCTGCCATGACATCACCGGCATCACGACTGACGAGGTCGCCGCGCATGGACGGGATGATACAAAAGCTGCAGCGATGATTGCAGCCTTCGGAGATCTTCAGGTAAGCATAGTGTCTTGGTGTCAGCTTAATTCCCTGGGGAGGCACCAGGTCAAGGAACGGATTATGTTCCACCTGGTTAGGCAAATGTGTATGCACTGCCCCAACAACTTCCTCATAGGCTTGTGGTCCGGTAACGGCCAGCACCTTGGGGTACTTTGCCTGAATATCTTCGGCTTTTACGCCAAGGCAACCGGTAACGATAACCCGGCCGTTTTCATCCAGCGCCTCTCCAATAGCATCCATTGACTCCGCAACGGCACTGTCAATGAATCCGCAGGTGTTAACAACGACAAGATCTGCGGAGTCGTAGTCCGGAACAACATCGTATCCGTCTGTACGCAGCTGGGTGAGAATGCGTTCGGAGTCAACCAGCGCTTTAGGACAACCGAGGCTGACGAAACCGACTTTTGGGGGGGACGACATGGGTGAAGGCCTGATCGTAATATCAATCAGACATTATACGTCTTCGCGCAAGGGGCCATTGCACCGCTTTGAAGTATATTTTTGTCCCCTCGGGACGCAATACCGAATAGTACTGCAACGCAATCCTGAGGAAACACGTTACGCGATGTTTTAAGCGGCCGCACCCACGGCCGTCGGCACCTTAATCCCCAAAGCAGAACAGACTTTGTAAGACAAGGTTGATTGATTAAGCGTATACAGATGAAAGCTCTCCACGCCCTCCTGATGCAGGGTTTGAATGAGTTCTGCACACTGGTCAACGGCGCAGGTCTCGGCAGACTGCGCATCGCCCGCCTTTTCGAACCTCTCTACGAGCTCTTCAGATACCTCCGCTCCGCATTTTGAACTGAAGTCCTGAACCTTGGCAATATCGTGGATAGGTAGAATACCGGGAACCAGCGGCTTATCGATTCCGGCAGCAAGTGCCTGATCCCGAAATCTGAGAAAGGTGTCTGCACAAAAGAAGAACTGAGTGATTGCCCGGTGCGCCCCCTGATCAATCTTGTGCTTCAACCAGCGCAGGTCATCTTTCACGTTGTCTGACTCAGGGTGAGCCTCCGGATAGGCAGCAACACTGATATCGCGGTCCGGATTTTCTGCCAGAATGGCAACCAGCTCTGAGGCATGCTGAAGATACCCGGCGCCATTAGCGCCATCGGGAAGATCGCCTCGAAGCGCAACGAAGCGACGAATTCCAAGATTTTCCAGTTGCTTTATGGTCTCCCGAATACTTTGCTCGGTATGACCAACACAGGTTAGATGAGCGGCCACCGGCACTTTTGCGTCGACTTTCAGTGCTTCAAGAATATCGATACTGGGTTGAGAGGTTGTGCCCAGCGCACCCCAGGTCATTGAAATATATTCAGGATTGAGGGTTTGCAGGCAGCCGAGCGCTGACCAGAATCTGCGTTGCTGGACATCTGATCGAGGCGGAAAGAATTCGAATGAAATCTTAGGCATGTTTATTTATTGTATATATAAAGATATGTTTATATGTATCGAGTATGCACACGCTCATCTTTAACTGCAAGTGTTTTTTACCCTCGATTTATGAATCGACGCCATATTTATGTCGCCCAGGCACAACTGGCCGACTGTACACCGAGCACTTTGCTGATTCTCGCAGCACTATCGCGATCCTCGCGCAGCGTTCTCCGCCAACATTTCTCTGAATCGAGTGGTATTGACCAACTCAAGCTCGGGCGAGTCGAAAGCAGGTTCGTCGCTCGCCCATCGATTGGAGGGCATTGCCTCATCTTCACAGGGGGCAAGATCAGGGGTCGTTGGCTGCACAGGGCCACCAGGCTGGCCTGTGGGCTGTTCCGCCGCCTCGGTGTTGCCACGATCTGGTGTCCCTGATATATCTGGCCTTGCCTCCAGTCCGGGCCTTGCGTTTTCATCGGCCTGGGCCGCTGGCTCGCGAGCCGCGCTCTTCAGGATCTCTTCTTCAAAGCTGTCGCTTTGCATCCTGACCGTCGCAACTGCCTGAATCGGCCATTTGTCTCGACTGTAGTAGACAGCATTCTGGCTATCGATCCATATCATCGGCCAGCTCAGCAATTTACCGACGATGGGCACACGCAGATCCACGCCGTGAGTGACCTGCAATTTGAGTAGATTGGCATCACGCAGACTCAAGCCCGAGTGCCTGCCAATCGCGTATGTCTGATGCCGCAAATGGTTCACCGGTATAAAGCGTTTGCCGGATACCGGATCCTTTACCGACCAGTCCCTGAACGATGCTTTTGTCGGATTAAGAATGACCACTTTCGTATTTAAGGGATCCTTCAAATTCAGTGACGATTTGGCGATAGCCAGCAGTGCGCGTTTTTCGCTTCCATCGCCGCCCTGCAAGGGAGCCAGCCGAATACCCAGTTCTTCACGTATGGCATTCATGCTGGCATTGTTGACAGCGCCCGCGCGAGCTGCTTCAAACACGGCGTAGTTAAGCGTGGTTTTGGCAAAATAGAGAAGCCCTAGCTGCAAAGTGAACAGGCCCACAAGAACAATGCTGAGACCGACAATGGAAAACTCCACTAACGATGCTCCGCGCTGAAGTGACCAATGGCAGCGACCGGATTGCCGTTTGGATCGAAACCGAAGGCAACGTGCACCTTCCGACTTGACCTGAAATGATGAGCCACTGCGAAAGTGCCGGCTGCCGAATTTGAGAGCCACTGAACCTGGCCTGGCACTCAAGCTATTCATCACGGCCAACCATTGATTCAACGTCCAGATGCTGTCCCGGTTGCAGGTGCAACCTCTTAACAGTCCCACACTTCATTTCAACAACACGATTTGATCCCCAACACAGGGACATTGAGCCAGGCTTCATTTCTACCTGTTTTAAAATTTCTCCCCGCTTATCGAGAAAGACAACATCAAGACTTTGTTTAAGTCCAAACGTATGCACTGCCGAACAGGGTTGAAGTACCAGAGCCTCGGTTGCTGCCAGAGGAGGAAAGGCAAACAGCCCCCGCAGTCTGGCAAGCGAAGTGTTTGCAACATAAGCGGACAATAAGGGAACTCCGGATCGTGAAATTGACACCGTCTTGCGCACCCCACCAACTGGTGGTAGTAGTCTGGTAAGGAAAAACCATTGATTCGCAACTCGCCGGGCATTAGCGCTGCATAACCGTGTATTGAAATAGTGATTGGATACAGCAAAGCCTGCTGTGTCCACCCCACTCCTATGCATGTTATCGGTGAGCGTTAATATCTCTCTCATGTACACCTCCATGTGGTAATACTACAAAGTGCCATTTCATTAAATGGCACATTTTGATTTCATAAAAAGAGCCAAGAGCCCGATGCCGACTTATAATGGCAATACCTAATGGCAATACCGTGTTCACCATGTTCAATGAGTTCAAGCACCTGGCCACGAATACGCCCATACAATCATGGGCGAGTTGATGAATCCACCAAGAATTGCCTTACTCAGCATGACAAAACCCAATGCCACGAAGGTCATTGGAAAGATACATATAAACAACGGTCCCAGCAGTTTCACCGGTGCCTCCATCGCCTTTTTCTCAGCAAGCTGAAAACGCCGGGTACGAAGCTGCTCGGCTTGTGCACGCAACATCGGGCCCAGATTCGCACCTGCTTTCTCACCCTGAATAAGACCTGACACCACCTGATTCACTGCAGGACAATCAGCTCGATCAGCAAAATTTCTCAGTGCATCAGCACGCGACTTACCCGAACGAATATCGCGCAGTACACGGCTGAATTCACGTCGCAAAGGCGAATCTGAGGTTTTCTGAACAGCCTGTGTGAGACCACCCGTAAGGTTGCTCCCCGCTTCGACCGACAAGGTGATCACATCAAGATAAAAAGGTAATGCCTTGAGTATTTCAGACTGACGTTGCAAGGCTTTTTGCTGCAGCCAGCTATCGGGGTAACGGTATCCCGCAACAGACGCTACAAGCACAAGAACCAGCATCGAATTTCCATGAACAAACACAAGTATCGAACTCAATCCCGCAAAACAAACCGCCCCAATGAGCTTGGCCGCAAACACCTCTCTGGCATTCAGACTGAATTCAACACCTGCACGGGCAAGTTTCATTTGCAATTCGTCCAGACGCGTGGATGGCATATACCGCTCTGTATAGAAAACCAAGAAACGTATTAGCGGCCAGACCAGGCGAAAGCCTGTTGCGGGCACATCTCTGTACAGGCGGTTTTCGCTGGGAACACGAAAAATTACTACTTGCACACGCCAGAGAATGAAAGCGATACAGGCACCGATCAACATCGATGACATCAAGGGATTCATATCTCTATGGACACTATCTTCCTGATCATCAAGGCACCAAAGAGCTGAAGTATTGCCATGACACTCAGTACACACCAGCCCAACACGCTGTTGAAAATGGGCAGTGTCGCTTCCGGTTCAATGAAACTAAGCGCTGCCAGTAAGCCAAACGGCAAGGCGGATACCACATAGCCTTGCAACATACCCTGCGAGGTTAATGCTGAAATCTTTCCTTCCATGTCCAGTTTCCGTCTGATAGTTACGGACAAGCCTTGTAGTATTTCAGCCAGACTGCCACCGACATCCTGTGCTATCAGCACCGCAGAGACGACCAGATCCATCTCTTCGCTGCGGACCCGCTCTGCCAGATTATCCAGAGCGTCCTCCATCCTTGCACCCATGCGATGCTCGCGCAGCAGAAGAGACAGCTCTTCCCCTAATGGCCCGGCATCTTCTTCCACAAGACCTTGCAATGCAACCGTAAATGTCGCACCTGCTCGCATGGCAGACGCCAGCTGCGACAATGCATCGGGTAAAGCGCTGTTGATCGCTGTGGCCCGCCGAGCACGCAAAACAGAGAACAGGATACGCGGCGCTGATAACTGCGCTATGAACAAGCCAACCACGAGCAACGGCGCGAATCCTGCCAGCCACAACAACAACGGCATAAGCACCAGCGCTATCAGGTAAGCTGATGACAATCTGGCTGCGTCATTGAACATGAACAACCCGTTTAGCTGATTTTGCAATTGCTCTGAAAATCGCCGTTGATAGAGAGCAAAGCCTGTATGGGTTGCGCTGAGCAATAAACCCGCTAGAACAGTAATTGCGACAAAGAGCATACCGCTAATAATCGGGGTATTCACCAACCGGCCCCTGAGACTCCGGTCGTCAGAGTCTTATCAGCGAAAAAAGTCAGATCGAGCTCAACGCCAAATTCGCGCAGCGTCTCGTAAAATTGCGGAACCGATCCTGTCGGTACGAATTCACCCAGCACACGATGATGCTCATCGACACCTCGTTGCTCGTATCGAAAGATATCCTGCAACTGCACTGTGCCGCTTTCCATACCCACAACCTCAGTGATACGAGTAATTTTGCGCGATCCACAGGTAAAGCGATGTTGCTGAATAATGACATCCACCGCCGCTGATACTTGCTCACGAATGGCTGCTACTGGTAGATCCATACCAGCCATCAACACAAGAACCTCAAGTCGGGAAATGACATCTCTTGGCGTATTAGCATGGATGGTGGTCAATGATCCATCGTGTCCGGTGTTCATTGCCTGCAGCATGTCCAATGCCTCACCGCCTCTACACTCCCCAACGACAATTCTGTCAGGACGCATTCGCAGTGCATTTTTGACGAGATCTCTAATGGGCACCTCACCTTTATCATCGAGATTGGCGGGGCGTGATTCAAGCGCGACAAGATTCGGTTGACCCAGGCTAAGCTCGGCAGCATCCTCTATGGTGACAATACGATCTGCATCAGGTATGAAGCCTGAGAGTACGTTTAGTAGTGTCGTTTTCCCCGATCCAGTGCCACCGGATACGATGATGTTCTTGCGTCTTTCCACACAGACGCGCAGGAACGACACCATCGCCTCACTAAGAGTACCAAACCGAACCAGTTCGCTGAACCGCATGCGATGTCTGGGAAACTTTCTGATCGTCAGGCTTGGCCCTTTCAACGCCAGAGGAGGTATCACAGCATTGACGCGCGAGCCGTCTTTGAGCCGGGCGTCGACAATGGGGCTACTTTCATCAATACGTCTTCCCAATGGCGTAATGATACGATCGATAACAGCATATACAGTGGCATCACTACTGAACTGCATCGGTGAACGTACTAGCTTTCCTTGTTTTTCAACGAAGATTTCCTGATGGTTATTCACCATGATTTCTGTGATTGACTCATCTGCCAGAAACAGCTCCAGCGGTCCAAGACCCACAGCCTCGTTCAGAACGTTTTGATGTAATAACGTTATATCCAGATCCTGAGGTGTCTGACTTGCGAGTGAGTTGGTAATCTCTTCGATGATTTGCGCTGATTCAACACGTAGCTGCTCATCGGACATGCGATTGACATCCTTGCGGCGCAAATCCATCTGCAGTAACAGTTGTTCATGCACAACACCGCACCAATAACTCATGGTTTTGTCGTGACCCGGTAGAGTGTCCTCCTTGTGCAACGCTATGGCGGTCGTGCCGTTTTGCGAGGCTTCCGGGCTACCCGAAGGCGTGATAGCAGAACCGGCGGCATCACTGGGAGAGCCCGGTGCCGTATCCATGTGCCTGGCATTCGCCTGAGGGATAAGGCTTGGAGTTATTGGCGAAACAGCAAGTGTCGACATTGACTGCGTAGAGTCTGCGTTAGAAAGATATCCGGATGACACTGCTTCACCGGCAGGCGCTTGTGTCAGACGGATACGGGCCGATGCCTGTCTTTCATCAGGGCGTATCGTGACGCGAACATCACCTATTTCAATTTCATCAAATTCGGACAAGGGACCATGGTCAACTATCCGCGTACCATTGACACGGCACCCCCCAAGACTGCCAAGGTCTTTGAGATAAATGCCATCGATTTCTTCACGCAACTCTGCATGACGTTTTGCGATGCGACGTGCGTCTATGACCAGATCGTTACCCCGTGCGCTGCCAATGGAGCAATGACTACCCTTAACCTGAAACAACTTTCGTCGCGAACTTCCGCTCTGGAAGTGAAAGTCGAACATGACTCTACTGCCCTCCGATAATGTATTCGACCGCCGGTGCCGCGGCGATGGTTTCCACACGCTGATTTTTCCGGGCGGTTTTTTTCGGCTTTGTGCCAGCCAAAAGGCGGGTAACGGACATGGGTGATTCCGCCAGCTTACCCTCATCTTCAGGGTGCCTGAGAATCGCGGTGAGTTTTCCGATCTGCTGGGCGAGTGTTAATTTTTGCGCATCTAGTGGCGTTACATGGACCGTTATCGTAGAGAAACTGCGTGGTTCTCCATCGGAAAGTTTATCCGTTTCGGTTTGTATTCCGGTTGCAATGATGTTCAGCTTTTCCATCAATGGCAAAACACGTTGAGCGTTTTCCGACCCATGGCTCAGCAGGAGATCGACCCGATCACCCGGTTGCAGAAAACCGGATATGGAATTGATATCATCGACTCTTACCGCCATGGCGCGAAGACCTTGTTGTACTTTGCCACTGAAGGTGGGTGTGACGCCACCGGCAAGGTGAGCCCACAATAGCGGCCGCCCTTCGTCTATGTCAAAATCCATTCGCTGACCCAAAGCCAGATGATAATTGTCGACTCCAACCGAATTGGAATCGACGTACTGTTCCGGAATATCACGCACCACAAGGTCGGTATCAAATACGACTTCGCCGCGCTGAATGTTTCGAGCAGGTACCACGACGGAGACAAGTTTTTCCTCAACGACTGTGTCTGCTGTTTGCCTTGCGACCTGACCTTTAATGTACTGTTGCGAGTAATAGACTCCTGCAGCCCCCACGCTCAGAGACACAAGCAACATCACAATGCTTTTCACCGGGCGCCTGTTTGTGTCGTCTGTTTCAGGCTGAATTTTCATGTTTTAGCTCCATGCTGTTTTAAATCAGGATGCCGTCGCTCCTGACCGCCCCGACTGGCTTGCACAACGATTGTTTTAAAAACGCTATAACCATGCAACGATCGTGTTATGCACGAACACAATCGAATGCAGTATCTGAAGGACGTTTCAAGGCATTGACATCAGGTAGGTCGTGTTTGCCTGAAATCCACGCAGGGCGTCAAGCAAGTAGATAAACGCTGACTGGTCCAGACCAGGCACGGGTGAGAACAGGGCCATTGCCACGAACAATGTACCTACAAGATATTCTGTGAGTACCATACCGGTCTGCCACGGACCAATAGAGAGAGTGCTCACCGCGGCCACTGCCATGCAGCGGCCACAAGCTTTTCGTGTGCTCACTGGTAACCTCTGATGATATGTTTATTCAGGGACGAATACCTGCAATATGCCATTGCTTGCCAGGTATTCAATTTGAAGTCACCTTGTGAGCAACCAGTACCGATCCATACTCACGTGAAGGCACGATACTGATTTCAAGTCGCGCCTGATCTCTGGCAAGAATCATTACCCACGAACCATCAACTTTACTTCCGGAAAGTACCTGCCATCCACGGCTAACCATTTTTTCGCGGTAGATACGATAAGTCTGTGCCACCGACGATGATGCGGCATATACCCGCATCGAAGAAATATCGACACCATCGACTGATTGATGGCTGGACAATGAAATGAGATTTGAGAAAGCACCGTGATCGTCAACGATTGAAGGCGCATCGACCGCCATAACCGATATGAAGCCGGATGTACTGTTCTGTTCGTCTGCTTTTAGCTGGATAACTATATTGATGCCATTGTGAAAACGACTGATCAGCTGCCAATCGGATAGTTGAGACTCCACAAAACCGGGTTGTTCATCACCATCGTGACTAGCCCAGTATCGCCGGTAGAAGGCAATCACCGAGTCAACAGTCTGTGTTGCTTGCAGAGTAGCCACGGCAAGTGGCCTACCGTTGTGCACAGAATCTGACGTCACCGTTTGCACAAGTAGCCCTTTCGGCACAGCCAAACGCTCAAGTACATCCGAGGGGGTGTCCGCAAATGCAAAACCTGTAGGTATGCTTGCTACACACAGCATCACACACCGAATCATCAGACTGCAACGTCCGTGGCGCAGTCGCTTGATCATGGGCGGGCGTACCTGGGTAATACACGCATATCGACATGACCAAACGCCCGGTCCAGTGGATCCAGTTCCGGGAAAACGACAGAGCCCAGGAGTTTGCCAACGCCCTTCCCGATACTTTGCATGGTTGATGCTGGAACAAGGCTACGTACGCGAGACACAGTTTGCCTATCGCCGGATGCTGCCCAACCATCAGCGAGTATGACGCCAGCCCGTCTGAGACACACCATGTTGTTTTCGCTATCGTCACTGGAATTGGTGTTATCGGACGAAGGTTCTGACACACCACAAGGCACATTGGAAACCGGTAACATCCCGGTAGGTTTTACAGCCAGCTCAACAGTTGAGCGCAACAAACCATCAGCGACCATTCCCCAACTGTTGCCATTAAACCCTGATAACGGCTGACCCGCCTTGGCTACAATCTTGCCACTGACAAGCGTTGCCTGCGCTTTTGCTGTATCAAAAGCGTACTGAGAAGACACGCCACGTGTAGCATGCCGCGAAACACTGGCCAGATCACGGACACCACCCGTGCTGGTTGCCGATTTCCCCCATAATGGATTTTCCGAAGGCTCGGTATCACCTCGAGGGTGCTGACTACTAAGCAGTAAGTCGGGTGATTCGAAGAAGCGTTCCTCCAATCGTGATGCATGTTGTGCGGTTATTCGGGGACGCGCGTAAACCGTGGCCTCCCAGGCTGCATACCGGCTTGCCTGTTCCACGGTCTGATTAAGATCGGAGAGTTTCCCTATCATTGACACACCAAACCCGAGGGGCAGCAAAACGCCCATTAAAAGCGAGAACTCCACCAGAGCACTACCTCGTTCACCATGGGTAGTTACTAATCTGACAACCATTGTTTAATTCCTCCTCTGTCTATCATCTTGTTGACCGTGCTGTCGCTCCAGCTAATCCCGAACGAAGGTTCCGGTGTGTCGGTAGTGTCCAAGTCCACCCTGGGTGTTCGTTGATGTGCGGGTGTTTGTCTGCTTGCTTACTTGTCGGGATTCGCCCGATGAATGTGAAACTGGCTTTGTACCGCCCGATCGAAGACCCAGTGCCGCAAGACGCTCAACCTTACTCACCGGAGAGAGTTGAGCTTGCCAATATGGGTTATAGGCGTTCGCTCTATCACGTTGGGATCCAGACAGGAAATGGTGGCGCGGATGTCGGTAGAAGACGTCAGCTGCACTCACAGACGACAATGTTTTACCGGCTACGACCAATGGACTTGAAAGTTGCCCGGCGTTAAGGATGGCATCTGAGTTTCGTAATTCTGCGGCGGGTAACGATACCTCCACTCTAACGGTAAGCCGCGCATCCGCTGCCACTTGCGCATCTTTACTGAGATCCCAGAACGATCGAACACCCCCATATCCTTGCATAGGTATTCGCGTCTGCTTACCGAGAAGATTGGGAATCGAAAGATCCGCAAAATCTTCTGCGACGTGATTGTTGCTGGTGAAATTAGTACACGCCGATTTTTTAAAACCAGACAACAGATTGCGCCCACAGGACTGTCGGTTAATAGGACGATTGGAGCGCCGTGAATTGGTAAATGCTGCTGCCCAGGCAACAGGTACCTCCTTGAGTTTTTTACCTTTCCAAGTGTATACCTTGTTATGTATGGACATCGTATCCTTGGCGACCCATTCCCATTCCAGACCTTGTGGCGTTTTTACAGCAAGCAACCGGGTTGCTCCTTGTCGACGCAGTTTGTGGAATGTATTGAATCCTGAAGGCACCCAGTTGTTGAATAAACTCCAGTTTCTCTGGCGCGTAAACCTGTCTCTTGATGCCATTATCAATTGTTGGCGATTCAACATAGCGCTCTTGTCCCTTTTAGTGTGTTGCGTATTAAATGCTAGCCACTCAGTTGCGTTGCTTGCCTTACGCCCCAGGCCATAAACCGAGTTTGTGGTAAACCTCGGATCAGATTCTCTTGCTACCACCGAGATGAGTTCTTCGGTGTTGGCAAGCGTTGCTGCATGCATGGCACTCTGCGATAAAGACAAGGCTCTGGTTGCGGCATTGCTAGCCGCAAGTAGAGTCCTGGCACCAAGTGTCACCGCTTGTTCTGCGACGGCAACTGCGCCGTCGATTCCACTGGTTACCAAATTTAAAACTGGTACAGGCTTTAGCGCTGTAGCTATGTTTTGACTGGTCATGGACGCATACGTCATCCATGACTGCAAACTAACGGCCTGTCCGATGGCCACCTGGTTTGCCACCATGGCACGATTGGCATACGCCTGATAATTCAATGCACGTGCCTGCCAGAGAGCCCCGCTATACGCTGCGGCATCTGCACTGTTGGCAAGCCGCATCTTGTCCGATGCCACCTGGGAGGTGTTAAACAGCAGCAAGGCCCCCACAACACACAACACGACCAGTACCAGACCTAACGGCAACACTTGTCCATCTTCCTGCTTTCTCATGATCCATTCCTGTTAGCGCCTGCCCCGGCGGCTTGACACTGGGAAGAGACCGGCCGAGAACGGCCGGTCAACGATATTAATCGCGATAGTTTTTAAGCGTAGTGGTGGCGCTTACGCCACCATCTGCCTTTTTCAGGCTATTGGATGTTTTCGCCACCATGTCGTACTTGGTGCCGCCCGTAAGCTCCGAACCTAGCGCGACGAAGCTTGCTTTAACAGAATCACCGAAGAAGCTTGTTGCACCAATGGCAGCGATGGCTACAAGCGAAAGAATGATGGCGTACTCAGTCAGGCCCTGCCCTCGTATATGGCTGACCAGTGCACTGTTCGGCTTCACGCTGACGCTCGTTGTAGAAATTTTCAACATAAGACTCCTTTTGCAATTGCAATAGATAAATGGGCTGAGAAGGCCCGGTAAATACAAAGCCGATTTGCGTTGGCCTTGTCTGGTTGCCAGTGCATCACACCGTGTCATGAGTAAGAGCTTTATAAAAAACAGACTGATTCACGGCGACACACTTGAGTTATTCGCTGCCTACGAAAACTCTGTGCTATTGCTTACAAGCAATGCGGCTGGCGCTATTGATGTTCCGGGTACTGTCCCAGCGGTGGAGACTCACCCATCAGTTGCTCGATAGTGACGGAGCGATAGCCTTCCGGGGCGGTAAACGCTTGACGATCAACAATAACGTCACTGATACCTACAAGCTCGGACACGATGTTGCTATGGCTGCGTGAATACACAACCAGATTGTATTCATTGGAATAGTATTGCTCTATTGGCAGCTCATCATCATCTGCATCTTCCGATTGATTGAAAGTACATCGCCATCTTTCAAGCTTTTTACCTTTGAAGTGGACATATCCGGTTCTGGCACCACCATTGAAACTACAGGGAATGGAATCAAGAAACCCTGGCAGACTGATAAATGGCTTATCCAGTTCGGGCGCATCCACGACCTCATTGACGGGCACTTCATGAATAAAAGACCGGTTGGAATCAACCAACCACGTTTTACCCAGTTCGAAATTCTCGATAGTGATCTGCCCATGCTCTACGGGCAGGCTTTCCAGCTTGTAGCCGTTAGCATTAACTATTACACTGAACCGCAACAAGATACGATCTGCTGGATCGAAGCGGTGTTCTATCGTTGCCTTGAGAGCGTGTTGTTTTTGCAGACCGGCCATGGCAGGTTGAAAGGCCATGCACAGTGGCACACAAAAAAACACTAGTTGCGCAATACGAAACGGAACTGTCTCAGGTTCCAACAACAACGGCGTAAACATGTTGCACACATCCTTGTGGCGAATCAGTGAGGCTACTTTAGCCGGCCGTTTCAGTTCAATCAACCGGGAATAGTTGGCTACTGCTATTTTACTGTACGGGCATATAGCCAGCCGGGAGCTAACACTTGTTAGAGCCAACGTGACGCTCTATTCTGACATAGAACGATACCTTGGCTATAGACACCCTTTAAATCCGGTCATCATGGAGGAAGACCCATTGCGCTGGAATATCCCTTTCAGTAGAAGTAACGATCTGGCAAGCCTGACACGAACGTCTGGCGCCCGATTATCCTTCCGTGCCTTTGAGCAGTTTTCGCTGTTCTATCTTATGTTGATCGCACACTCGACACTCTTCGCAAGCCCAATCGGGTTTAAAGGACCAACTGCAACTCACAATGTGAGTGTCCAGAATCTCAGTCAAACGAACACTGGCTCAGTGCCACCTGTCATAACCCTGGAAAATGGCGTGTACACCCTGTTTGATCCAGATAGACGCGAACATGTATTCCACAAACTCAGCAATGGACATTTTATCGCTGCTGACAAGTTATCAGGGCAACTCAGCCAACCAGCCAGAGGGAAGTTCCTCTGGATAACTGACAAAGGACAACAACTTCATTTTCTTGGCTCGACATTAGCGCCCTTGGTCGCTGACGATACATCGGTGGCTGCAAATCATTCCTCGGTCAGCGCTCATGCAGTGGATCATCGCCAACGGCAGTACGCACAGGCTAACCAGGCAACGCACATCAGTGCTGCAAGCCGCTCAAACACCGCCAACGAATGTGTGCCCTCGGCCGCTGAAAATCCTCCGGGGCAAGTTGCAGACACCATCACACCAACAGAGGCACCTTCAACACCAGAAGCAGAACCAAACGGTCAGGCTGCCGAGTCAGAGCAAACCGAGCAAACCGAGCAAACCGAGCAAACAGATGATGAGCCGCAACAGTGCGACAACAGTACCTCAGGACCACACACCTTCCAGCCAATCCCCTACAACGGTCCATTAACACAACTGGACGCGCGGCCCGAGTCTTGCGAAAGCTACTTTGTCCAGTATTACGGCACCGATCGCGGTTTCGAGATTGAGGCTGGCCTGCATCAGCATGCCCCGTATAACAACATGCAATCAACGCTGAGAACCTTCCCAGTCATTGACTTCATTGATGACTCGACTCTGTATGTCGTGCACAGTCGCGATCTAGGTAATCGCACGTTTAACTCACCTGCAAGACCCAACGCCCTTTTTAAACAATTGATGGACGATGGTGAGGATATCCAGACTCGCATTCTTGCTGAACTACAGGAACAGGGAAGCATCAGCGCCAGTGAACTAGGCGAGAATACGACATTAATGGCAGAGGAATTGCGGCCCATCACTCTTCAACTTGTGATTCGTGACGGCATTGCCAGTGCTGATCATTGGAAACAGATAGCACTAGCCCGTGAACAATTAATGTTGCGCTATGGCGTCACTCTGGAAGTGGTGGTGATTCCATAACGCTTTCATCAGCTGGCAGCGCTATTACTATAAACTTATAAGCTCAGGGAAGCTCTAGTGTACCTGGCCGGATTTTCAGGCAGCATGAACAAATCGCGAAACCGATGATTGCAGCTTACCTGCCATGGAGCTCAGTTCCGTAGCTGCCGCCTGTATGCCCGTGGCCGACTCCCGATTCTCCTCTGCAGAGCAGGCAACCTTGTCGATAACCTGACTAATGGTGGCATTCTGGTTAACTGTTGTATCAACCGTGCAATTAATTTCGGATGTTGTTGTGTTCTGTTCTTCCACGGCTGCCGCAATGGTGGTTTGCGTTGCGCTTATCTCACGAACAATGTGGTTAATATCACCAATCGCATTGACTGCAAGATGAGTCTCGGACTGAATTGACGCGATACGGGTCTCTATCTCCTCGGTTGCACGGGCGGTCTCTTTGGCCAGCTCTTTCACTTCGTTAGCGACAACCGCAAAACCCTTACCAGCGTCTCCCGCACGGGCAGCCTCAATGGTTGCATTAAGCGCCAGCAGATTGGTCTGCTCGGCGATTGATGTAATCACTTTGATCACTGTACCAATATCAGCTGAAGATGCGGCCAGTTGCCTGACACTGGTCTCCGTACTATCCACCAGACTAACAGCGCGCTCCGCAACCTGAGCCGCATTTTCCGCGTTATGGGCAATCTCTCGTATCGATGTAGCCATCTGCTCGGTTGCAACCGCGACCGAGCCTACCAGTTCAGTGACATCTTTAGCGGCAGCAGATGCCTTGTTGGTGTGCTCAGAGTTCTGCGCAGCACCACCCATGATGGATATACCTAATTGTTCGAGTGCAACAGCAGATTCGTTTAAATTGGCTGCATTGCTATCAATCGTCGTGAAATTACGGCGCAGCTCCTCAAACAATCTGATCAGCGACATCGCCATTCTGGATAAATCATCATGGACTCCATCGGTATCAGGATGTGGTATCGGATAGTAAAGGTCGCCCTGGGCTGCGGCATCTACCGCAAGCAACAAATTATTGATACGTTGAGCTGTTTCATTTGCCTGCAATGCATCTTGTTTTGCCTGTTCACGTTGCTTCTGGTGATCGAGTTCTCTGGCGGCCAGACGTTCCGACTCGACAGTGGCCAGTTCTTTTTGTGCCTGCTCCCGCATCTCAAACGATTTCTGTTGCTCCTCGGTCAAACGTTGATTTTCCAGTATGTTCTGACGAAACTGCTCTACAGCGATAGCAAGTTCCCCGATCTCATCTTTACGCTCTTTACCAGCGACTGGCGTATCCGCCTCACCCGAGGCCAACAGGTTCACTGAACCAAGGGTACGACCCAACGGTCGACCAACAATTCTCGTCGTCATCCAATGCGCAAACAAAAACAGCGCCGTAAAACAGATAACCAGAGCAATCATGTTATTTCGATCTTCGAGGGCACGCTCTTCAGCTTGCTGAACAAGCAGCGCTTCCAGGCCACTGATCAGTTGTGCCGAGAGTTTCTTCAGGGTTTTTGCAGGTGAGCGGTCTTTACCGCGCACTGCGGCATCAGCCGGATATGGGGATTTGTCACGGCTATCCACAAATGCATCCAGTGCAGATCGATACTGTATTCCCAATTGCTGATGTTCAGCTATAAACTTTTCCAGCAACGCAACTGTTTCTGGTTGACTGGTGTTAAAAACCAATGCCTTTGCCGCAGCCTGCACTGCCTGATCGCGTTCAAGAAACCGTGATCGATATTTTTCAAGATCATCACGATTGTGACCACGCAGCAAGATGTTCTTCCATTCCTGCACCTGTGTTTTGAAGTCGACCTCCATGGTGCTTACAGCACCCTGAAGTGCCGACAGATCACTGACCGCGTCCTCATCCAGCTTGTCCTGCGCGGTCATATGCAGTTTCAACGCCACAAGCGTACAAATTGCAAGAGCAAAAATAAACAGTATAAGAAAACTGATTTTAGATGATATCTTCATGCGCTTAAGCTACAGAGATGGGCATAGTCAGACTCAATACGCCTGGGTAAAATCAGTATCGACCTATGCGCAAATAAATCTATCGCGGACGGTTACTTGGACAGACATCCAGCCAACGGTACTACCTGTAATCATTGTGTGTGGCCAATAGGCACATCAGCATCTCAAACCAGGCGATTGCCCGTCAGTGAGGGCGTGGACTGATTGGAGCAATTGACGCACAAATTCTGCACGACTCCTTCGCTACGGAAAGAAATTCCTGACCCACCGTTGCAAAGCGCCGCGCATTGGAGTAGCTTCTCGCTGAGTGTTAATCTTCGGGGCGGGGTGAAATTCCCCACCGACGGTAGGGCCGCATGTCAAGCTGGCTGATTCATAAACTGGATCTTGCCATACTGGCGTCGCGGTCAAGCCCGTGACCCGTGCGATTTGTTCCCAGCTGGCACACTAGCTAGCGCAGAGCAGACCAAACGGTTGATCTGGTCAGATTCCAGAGCCGACGGTTAGAGTCCGGATGAGAGAGGGTTAATCACTGTAGTCATGCAGTGCCTGCGTGTGTTCGGGCAACTACTGCGTGACATGCGTGCTTTATCACGTCTTTTTTAAAGTCGTCAATACAAAGCAGGCACAGTGAGCACTGTCGCCCCGGTTATTGAACTCGAGTAGTTTTCGCAATCAACCGACGGGCATCACAGGGCAAACGTAGTGCAATCTCACGAACATTTCATGCAACGTGCTTTGGAGCTGGCTGAACGGGGAATCGGTTGTACCAGCCCCAATCCGTTAGTTGGCTGCGTGATTGTGCAAAACGACACCATCATCGGTGAAGGCTGGCATGAGGTGTACGGACAGGCACATGCGGAGGTCAACGCTATTCGCGACGCCCTGGATCGACACACAAATAACGTTGGAGATACACAAACGGCATCTGGTAAGCCGCTTGAGGGCGCAACGCTCTACGTGACCCTCGAGCCGTGTAATCACCACGGACTCACCTCTCCCTGCACTCACGCGGTTCTGGACGCCGGTGTGGCGCGAGTCGTCTATGCGCTGGCAGATCCGAACCCCAAAGCTGCTGGTGGTGCACGCTACCTGCAGGAGCAAGGTATCGAGTTGATACACGGCATACTTGAGGAGCAGGCCCGGTTCCTGAATCGTTTCTTCATTTCACATGTTGCTCGAAAGCGCCCCTATGTCGTGGCAAAATCAGCCACCAGTCTGGATGGTCGTATCGCCACTCACACCGGAGACAGCCAATGGATAACCGGACCTGATTCACGACTGAGAGGACATCAACTTCGGCAGGCAGTCGATGCGATTATTGTCGGTACTGACACCGTCATTGCTGACGATCCGGCATTGACCACGCGCTTGCCAGAGTCGCTATGTGCCAATAAGAACATTCGTCACCCTCGACCGGTCATTCTGGATAGCACCGGACGTGTGCCCTTGACAACACAGCTTCTTAACGGTGATAGCGAGCATAGTAGAACCATTATTGCAGCAACCGATGAACTGGCTGCCGATCATCGCAATCAGCTGGAGTATCGAGGGTTTGAAGTGATGATATTGGAACGCAACCCTGCCGGTATTGGGGTAGACCCTGTTGCGCTACTCGATGCCTTAGGTCAGAGAGGGATACAAAGTGTTCTGCTCGAAGGCGGCGCTAGCGTGCAAGGCAGCTTTCGGGACGCCGGTGTGATCGATGAAGTCTGGGCGTTCATCGCGCCAGCGCTCATCGGTGGACGAGAAGCTCCTGCAGCCTATGCAGCTGCGGGCAGCGCAAGTTTGAGTGAAAGCACCCGCCTGCACGATGTACGGATTGAGACCCTCGGCGATGACATACTCGTCAGAGGACTGGTCACACACAATGCCAACGAGAAATTGACGAAACTATAATAGTCATGTTTACCGGAATCGTAGAAGAACTTGGAAGTGTCAGGGAGTGTCGTCGTGATGGTGACGGCTATACCTTGTCTATCAATTGTAAAAAAGTGCTCGAGGATACAGTCCTTGGTGACAGCATCGCAGTAAATGGTGTCTGTCTGACGGTAACTGCCATGGACAGCGATGGTTTTGTCACCGGTCTGGCACCTGAAACGCGACACCGCACGGCACTTGAATCTCTGGTTAGCGGCTCACCCGTCAACCTTGAACGCTCGGTAACGCCCTCAACGCGCATGGGCGGACACTTTGTACAGGGTCATGTAGACGGTACCGGATCAATTCGCGAGTTTCGTCGAGATGAAGATGCGTTGTGGGTAACGATCACTGCTCCCGCAGAGCTCATGCGCTACATCGTGGTCAAAGGCTACATTACTCTCGATGGTACAAGCCTGACTGTAGTCGGTGTCGGCGAAGACTGGTTCAGTGTCACCCTGGTGGCCTATACACAAGCGCATATCGTTTTGCCGACCAAAAAAACCGGCGACAAAATCAACATAGAAGTCGATGTACTGGGCAAATATGTTGAACGACTTCTGCAACAAGGTGCCATTGCCACCGGCACACAATCAGCGGGTATCAATGCTGAGTTTCTGAAAGAGAATGGTTATGACTGAATCCGTTTTGTCCAATGTCGACGAGGCACTGACAGCCTACGCCCGGGGACAGATGGTGATCGTTGTTGACGATGAAGACAGGGAAAATGAAGGCGATCTGGTACTCGCTGCAGATTTTGTAACACCTGAAAAAATCAATTTCATGGTTACCCATGGTCGCGGACTTGTCTGTCTTGCCATGCGCGGTGCACTGCTCGACAGACTGCAAATTCCCATGATGGTGCCGCAAGCGCAAAATCGGAGTGGGTTTGGAACCGGATTTACCTTATCGGTTGAAGCGGCACAAGGTGTGTCCACAGGTATCTCGGCACAAGATCGTGCTGTCACCATCAGCACCTTGATAAGCCCTGACACCAAGCCTATGGATATCGCCATGCCAGGACATATATTCCCACTTCGTGCGCGTGATGGTGGTGTGCTTGAGCGTCGCGGCCAGACCGAAGCTGCTGTCGATATCTCAGCAATGGCAGGCCTGACACCAGCAGGTGTCATTTGTGAGGTTATGCATGAAGACGGCACCATGATGAGATTGAACCACCTTGCCGAATTCGGGCGCGAGCATCAGCTGCACATCATCTCGGTAGAGCAACTGGTGCAATATCGACTCG
Source organism: Granulosicoccus sp. (assembly GCA_045106855.1). Classification (GTDB taxonomy): domain Bacteria; phylum Pseudomonadota; class Gammaproteobacteria; order Granulosicoccales; family Granulosicoccaceae; genus Granulosicoccus. The sequence continues at coordinate 35,671 of JBGCFI010000038.1, read as the reverse complement.
CGCGTAATCAAGGCAATATGGCAACTGCCATCGATGACATTACCACGACTGTCGACATACCAGAGCCATCGCAAATTACTGAAATCGGACGTAGCCATCTACCCACAGAATACGGACAGTTCGATATCGTTGTGTTCCGCGATCGGCAAGGTCTTGAGCATACAGCGCTTGTTCGTGGAGATCTTTCAGAAGGTCAACCTTTAGTGAGACTTCATTCAGAGTGCCTCACCGGCGATGCCTTTGGCTCATTGCGCTGTGATTGTGGTCCACAACTACAGGCAGCGTTAAAGCTTATCGGGGAGCAGAAAAACGGGGCCGTTATCTACTTGCGCCAGGAAGGCCGAGGCATCGGACTAGGCAACAAGATTCGCGCCTATACCTTGCAGGACGAGGGGCTGGATACCGTTGATGCCAACCAGAAGCTGGGATTTCCTGCTGACGCACGTACCTATGACGTTGCCTCCGACATGCTTAAATCTCTTGGTGCCGAATCAATTACTTTGTTGAGTAACAACCCGACCAAGAGTTCGGCGCTCATAGAGGCAGGTATCAAGATTGCCCGCCGTCAGCCTCTTGTAACAGCCCCGCAATCTTTCAATGAAAAATACCTGGAAACGAAAGCCCAGCGTATGGGGCATAACTACGAACAGGATGAGTAAGTCCCTTCACGATGCATGGATGCCGCATCGTCCGATTCAAAGGATCGCCTGAACCCCACTCACATTACCGCATCCCAAATTTCCGCATACCCGTAAAAGCAGGAACACCACATGGCAACTCTACTGGAAGGCAAACTAATTGGCACTGGCCTGAAAATCGGCATCGTCGCTACACGCTGGAACGACTTCATGGGTCAACGTATGCTCGAAGGTGCAAAAGGTGCGTTACTACAACATGATGTCGCGGATCATGACATCACCATTGCCATGGTACCGGGTTGTTTTGAAATACCCTTGGCGGCAAAGAAAATGGCTGAGAGCGGTCAGTACGATGCACTGGTCTGCCTGGGCGTCTTGATTCGTGGTGGCACTATTCACTTCGAATTAATAGCTGGAGAGGCTAGTAAAGGCATCAGCAATGCTGCCTGGCACTCTGGTATACCGGTAGCATTCGGGGTTATCACAACCGAAACGATGGAACAGGCTATCGAGCGTGCGGGTAGCAAGGCAGGAAACAAAGGTGCGGAAGCGGCTCTGGCTGCAATAGAAATGGCAACGCTGCTCAAGCAGCTTTGAACCGGACTTGACTCACCAGGTTGCACAAACCCTTGAACTTGCGGTTTGTGCTACACGGATGATAACGTCAGAACAAGCGCGCACCCTACTCTACTGGTACGTCTGCCTCACTAGCTGCGGCCTCATTGGCTGCCGCACCAGACTCTTCGGCTTGTATTGCTGCTAAACGCATCTGCTCTTCAAAACCGGGATGTTTTGGCCCCAACAAAAGTCCTGACCTGCCGGATGTGAACAATTGCTGATTAGCAATTCGAGACGCATCATGCGGCGCATCCGCAAGACTTTCGCTAACCTGGGCAACCGCGGCAGTCACTAACGCGCCTAACAGACCACCACTGGAGTTGTTTGTATTGGTATCAGCGTAAGCCAGGCGATCACTCCAGATGACTCTTCCGGTCTTCACATCCAGCAGCTCTGCGCGAGTTGTGACGCGGGTGACCGATTGAAGCAATTCAAACTTCTGGCCAAACTCTTCTATGGTGACGTACATAACAGCATCAGCACCGAATATCTCACCAAATTTATTCAGCGGTGCCGCGTGCATGTCTTCAGGATTGGGCAAGCCGTTCTCCTTCATGAATTCGTCAATCACAGCGACCGGAAATACGTAAAAGCCTTTTTCAGCGACAGGCCTGGAAGCTGTGGTGAGCCACGAGTAACTCGCATTGAGATCTACCGACTCGTTAATTGGCGGCAGAATAAGTATGGAGCGTGGCATGAGCTCCCGAAACAATGCATAGGGGTCTTCAGGGGGGCCCGATGTACTCGCACATGCCCCGATGAAGGTAGACGCTGCTATTAGCAGCATGCAACACATTCTGTTCATGACGCCACTCATCATCGAGACTCCATTCTGGACAGTAGACCATCAACGAATACGCGTGACTCCGGAAATACTTCTCGCTCTTGTTCGAAAAGCGCACGTGCCTCGTTGTCGCGACCCTGAGCAAAATACAGATAGCCCAGATGTATGCGTAACCCAGGTGGTACCTGCCTGCCTTCGGCTTCTGTACGCGCCATATCCTCAGCAAGAAGATTTGCATCCGTGACGGGGTCGGAACTTCCCGGATCCTTGTAACCGGTATAGATAATGTCTTCGTACTCACCCCATCGATACAATGGTGGGTCAGGTACTACGCACCCCACCAGCATGAAGAGTGTTACCAGCACGGAACCTGCCTGCACAAGGCGTTGTACAACACCATTGGATGTCATCATGACTTACTCCGTTGAGGGAGACCATGCACCACGCTCCAACCCGTCGACCAGGTTGTTGACCGCTTCTGTAATGGCAAGATTAAGTACCTTGCCATTAAGTGTGGCGTCGTATCCGGCTGAGCTGCCAAAGCCGACAACTTCGCGGCTTGATAATTTGTATTCGCCTGCACCTTGAGCTGAATACACAACACGCGATGTTTTGACATCAACCAGGTTCAACGCTACCTTGGCGTAGGCAATCTGGTTTTTACCCGCACCCAGAATACCGAATAGCTGCTGATCGCCCGTAGTCTTGCGACCAAATTCGGTAACGTCACCACCTACGGCAACCTGTGCGCCTTCCAGTTGTTGAGTGGCTCCGGATATTTTGGCCTCTGCCGCTATTTCTGCCATGTTGTCACGATCGACAACATCGAAGCGGTTAGTCTGTTGCAGGTGTGTTTTCAAAATGGTTTTTGCCTGGCTTCCCAGACGATCAGTGCCATCGGAAAACAGGCCCCGCTGATAAGACGACCTGTTCTGGAAATTACCAATAACAAGCGCATAACGTGGACCGCTATAACTGGTGTTATAGGTTTTTACCGTTTCGGCTTCGATCGTACGATTGGATTCAACCGTAGCACAGCTGCTCAGTGCTACAGCGACGACAGCGGCAGCAATTGCCTTAAAAATGACGACCATAATTTTCTTTCTCCATGAATGAAAAGGGACGATTTCACCGTTCCACGTAAATTGTGCTTGCCCGGATTACCGGGGTTGCCAAAAACGGCGGATTTTGCGCATCCTGCCGATCACATGAATTATCGCTGATGTATCTTAACCCTTACTTAACGCGAATGAAACTTAGCGCGAAGGATATGGCAGGACATCGTAGTTGTGTGTAACTCATTGTACAGTCGAGAATGGCGAGTACTATAAAACGGCTTGCAAGAACGCGTGGGCGACTATGGCAGCATAAGCATAGTCCCTGCACTCACATTATTCTCTGCACTCACATTACTTGACCAGGCGAGGCCCGCTGGCTCGAGGTTCACGGCCCATACTGTAAAATTCATCATTGGGCATCATGTCCGTTAGTCCCGCCATACGGTTTGACAGTGCAAAGAACGCGGCTATTGCGCCGATGTCCCAGATATCCTCCTTGCTGTAGCCATGTTCGCCCAGCTCATCGATATCGTCGTCGGTTATCTGCGCAGCCTGATCTGCGACCAGACAGGCAAAATCAAGCATGGCCATTTGTCGTTCGGTGATATCGGCACGGGTATAGTCGGTTGCTAACTGATCAGCCAGGCGCGGGTTCTTTTCACGAATTCTCACGATAGCCCCATGGGCAATAACGCAATACAGGCAATTGTTCATGGCAGAGGTCACCACCACGATCATTTCCCTTTCACCTTTGGTTAATCCGCTGTCCTTTTCCATCAACGCGTCGTGGTATGCAAAGAAGGCTCTAAACTCATCCGGACGATGGGCAAGAGCGCTGAATACATTGGGCACAAAGCCTGATTTTTCAGCGACGTTTTCGATGCGTTCGCGGATGTCCCCGGGCAAATCAGCAAGTTTTGGTACCGGAAATCGCGATGTTGTATCACTCATGTTGGGTAAATCCAGTTTTATCGATCAAAAAAGTCGTTCAGGCCGGTAGGAGTCTACGCGGTAGAGCGTCCGGTGTGAGCTAAGCCGCCTAAAACTCCCGGCCCCTGATTGTAGCAACCACCTGCCGCATTTCACCGACCAGCTTCGCTGGCGTCATACCCAGTGATTGTGCAGTTGCAGAAATTGATTGACCGCCCATGATAGCGCGCAGCATCTTTTGCTGCCTGGCCGATAGTTGAGCCCGTATCTGCTCGGGAATATCTGTCCTGGGGACATCGACTACCGGTGCGGGACGACAACGCTCACCGGCCAGTATTCTCTGCAGGGAATCAATGATTACCTGAGGAGGTGAGGCTTTGATGATTACCCCCATGGCCCCCATGTCCATACCCGCATCAATGACGGCATCGTGCTGCTCATCCACGATCAGAACGATGGCAGCCTCGGGCTGTACAGACAGCCAGTGCAACATGCAGGTGATGATCTGATCGGCATCCATTGAGCCACAATCGACGATCACCGCCCCATTTACTGATGCCGGTAGTTTTACCAGTGTCTCAAGTTTTTCGGTATGGGCGCAGCAGATAATGTTGATATTCAGCAGATTAACCAATTTGCTGTATGTCTTTTGGAAGAGTGGTCGTTGCGAGACAATATGGATAGTGAAATCAGTCATGCAGCTATAGCTACCAGCGTGAGCACTGGCAGTTACGCCAGTATGGTCAGGGTTTTCGGCCTATCATTTGCAAAGAACAGTTGCATCAACTCACAACTGTAAATATACTCAGCTTACAAATTGTTGACTGGACACTGAATATGCAGGATCTCACCAAGCGCCAACAGGAAATCCTACGGATGATTCAATCACACATTGATCGTACCGGTTTTCCGCCCACGCGTACAGATATCTGCGAGCATTTCGGTTTCCGCTCCCCCACCGCCGCCGATGATCACCTGAGAGCACTGGAGCGCAAAGGCGCCATCGAGCTGATACCCGGTACCTCACGCGGTATTCGTGTACTGACTGAATTTGAAGACGACGGTATACCGCTGGTCGGCAAGGTTGCCGCTGGCGAGCCCATTACCTCAGATGCCAATGTCGAGGAATACCTGCCGGTAGACCCGGACCTTTTTTACCCGCACGCCGACTACCTGCTGCGTGTCAACGGCACCAGCATGCAGGATGTGGGCATCCTTGATGGCGACTTGCTGGCCGTTCATGCTACAGAGCATGTAGAGAATAACCAGATCGTCGTTGCACGTGTTAATGACGAGGTGACCGTCAAGCGTTTTCGCCAGCGTGGCAACATCGTCACGCTACTGCCAGAGAACGATAAATTCGAACCCATCCGTGTCGACCTTCGCCAGGAAGAGTTCTACATAGAAGGTGTCTATGTCGGGGTTTTGCGTCGCGATTCCTGAGCGACACACTCTGCCGCAGGTTTAACCCGAATCATTCATGAATCCTGCCGCACTTGACACCTTGTTAAAAGCCCAACCCGCCTTATGGCGTGGACGGGATCGTTACACCGTTGATGAGGCCATCCCCACAGGCTTTGCCGCACTGGACAAGGCTTTACCGGCAAAGGGCTGGAGCATTGGCGGCGTTACAGAGCTGCTGCTGGAACGGCAAGGTATCGGCGAACTGAGTCTACTGCTACCCGCGTTGCGCCATGTCGCCGGGCGTAATAGCAGCACTTCCTCAAACAACAAAGCCTGGGCAGCCCTGATCAATCCGCCGCACATCCCTTATGCGCCTGCGTTCAGCAATGCCGGCATAGCGTTGGACAGACTACTTATCGTTGACAGTGGCGATGATATCAACACGCTCTGGGCGACTGAACAGATACTTCGTTCCGGCCTGTTTGGTGCAGTCGTGGCCTGGGTGCAGAAAAGCAGCGCACAACGACAACGGCGATTACAGCTGGCAGCCGAAACAGGCAGATGCTGGGCAACCGTATACCGGCCACTACATGCACACAAAGAGCATTCGCCGGTATCAACACGCATCTGTGTCAGCATGAGTCAGCAACGCACGGCCCAATTAACGCTGGACATCATAAAAGTGCGCGCCGGCAGCCCGCAAATCGTGACCATACAACCTGATGAGTTTGATGCTTCACAAGGCGCCGAATGGCCAGTGCCCGGAAAACAACCCGTCTTGCGTGGTATCAATGAGGCTGCCTGCAGTGCTAACAGCACTCCCGCACCACTCCGCTCGCTGTCTGGTATAGCCACAGACAATTAGCCTGGTAGTCCATGCTCTGGCTCGCCTTGTATTTTTCGCAACTGCCGATTGATCGTCAGCAATCTGATGATGAGGTCATGGATAGCACCGCCGATGGCAGCCGTCACACCCCACGTGCAGTGGTGTTGCAACAAGGTTCGCGCCGACACATCCTGGCTTGCAATGCTTGTGCGCTAGCCGCAGGAGTTCGTGCGGGCATGGCTCTAAAGAATGCTTATGCTCTGATCCCCGACCTTCTTGTCAGCGACTATGACGAGACTGCACAGGCCGCCCATCTGGAGCAACTGACACTCTGGGCTCTACAGTACTCATCCAAGGTAGTACCCGAGCCACCGGACACATTACTGATCGAGATACAGGCCAGTCTCAAGCTCTTTGGTGGATTAAATCCTTTACTTGAAAACATTGGGCAGCAACTACGCGATCAGAAAATCTCGGTAAGTCCGGGTATTGCTCCCACACCTGCTGCAGCCAGACTCTTTACCCGGGCAGGCATTCGCAAAGCGGTACGTAGCCCTCAGCAGCTCAAGGATATTCTCGCGACAGTAAACGTTACCTATTTGCCGCTGAACGACTTCACCTTCAAGGGACTGCGTCAATCAGGCATACATACCCTGGGCGAGCTGCAGAAAATACCGCCTGCAGCCCTGACGCGACGTTTCGGCAGACATTGCACCGATATACTCTACAAACTCGATGGACGTCTACCCGACCCCAGAACGCCCTACCAGGCGTCTGAAACGTTTTCACAGTCCATCGATCTGCCGCTGGAAGCCCCCGATACCCAGGCACTGGGTTTTCCACTAAAGCGCCTGTTAGGCTCACTGGGTGGTTTTCTCAAGGCGCGGGATCTAGGCATCCGGCATCTGGACATACACCTGTATCACCACCGCCTCAAACCCCATGCTGTGGCGCTGAAATTTCTAACTGCCACAGCCGACATGAGTCACCTGCTACGCGTTGCGACCGAAAGACTGGGAACACTGACTCTGGATGCCCCGGTAACACGCCTTGCGGTAACTTCGGTAGAACTGGCCTTCATGGAACGCGAGGGACGTGATCTATTTCACAAAAGCCAGTCACAGAATCAGTCAGTAGAACAAATACTGGACAAACTGGTGGCACGTCTGGGTAAAGAGGCTGTTTACACGGCCCTGCCCGAAGATGATCACCGGCCCGAAAAAGCCTGGCTGACCGTGCTGTTCAATGAGCGTCATGAGCATCAGCCCTGGCCAGCCCGCCCATTATGGTTATTAGCCGAACCACGCTTACTGGACGAGCCAATAACGCTGCATACCCTGCCAGAACGCATCGAAAACGGCTGGTGGGATGAGACCGACGTACGCCGCGACTACTTCATCGCCAGTAATGAGCAAGGCTCTTATTACTGGCTCTATCGGTTACGTCATCAACCAGACCAATGGTGGATACACGGGCTATTTGCGTGAACTAGCGCCGAAAAAGCCCGACAAACCAAAGCTTCCAGACAGAATCCGCCCCGCAAAGCGGTTGCGGGAAAAAACTATCAAATCAAAGGTAAACCGTCTGGGAATCTTGCCGATATCTCTGAAAGGCACACGGGTATCCCCTGTATTTTTCAATCTTGCTTGTCCAGACCTACACGTAGATCCCCCTAGACCCTAAATGTTGAAAGATTGCGACAATACTCACCCCATGCACCTCAAGCCGGCAAAGGCACACCGACGTATCCGTTGTACTCCGCTCATAAGAATCATTGCTGACTATCGAGGGTGCAGCTGAGCAGCATGAACATCGAAAATGCCAATAAGGACTACACCAAGACCATCATAGGTCTGGGGTTCCTTGCCGTGTTCTCATTGATGCTACTGATTACATGGTTGTCAATGAACACCCTGCAAACCGTCAATAGCGGCATGTCGGCGTTAATTGATGACATGGGCCAGAAAACCAGCCGTGCTTATCAAATGCGCGATGTTATTCGTCTACGCTCAGGCGCAGTGCGCACACTGGTGCAAACTGAAAACACGCTGGACCGCCAACGAATTTTCGGAAAACTGCTCGATTACACCATCGTATACGATGAGGCCCGAGACGAACTATCACATATGAGCGCGAATGAACGCGAGCGCGCAATCCTTACGCAAATCAACGATGCAGACATGCGTGTCGGTGAAGCCTATGAGGAGGCCAGTACGGTAATCAACTCCATAAATCTTGATATACCCACGTTGCGCTCAGTACTCAACAAGGTTACGTTGCAAGAACTCGTACTGTTAAACCATCTGAACGAACTGGTAAAGCTTGAAAAACAGTTGGCGGATGAAGCGCTGGCCAGTAACCAGGTAAAATATTCGGAAACTCGACGACTGCTCATCGTTATCGTCAGTGCAGCATTTACTTTGTCAATCATAATCTCCGCTGTCGTGGCCGCAAGAGTGGCTCGGGCGAACCGGCGAATTGCTCATCTGGCGAACCATGATGACCTGACCGGGTTACACAATCGCCGCTCTTTCGAACAGCATCTGCAACAGACTATAGCCATAGCACCACGCAGCGAAATGGCACATGGCCTGCTTTACCTCGACCTTGATCGCTTCAAGATGGTTAACGATACCTGCGGTCATCACGCGGGGGACCAGCTATTAATCCAGCTGACATCGATGATCAGCAAACGTCTGCGTAACGGTGATCTGTTTGCCAGAGTGGGAGGCGACGAATTTTCGATCATTGCCCAGGCGACCTCATTCGATGCAATACGCCAATTGGCAGAGGAACTGCGCGTTATTGTCCACGAGTTCACTTTCAACTATGAAGATCATAGCTTCAACGTAAGTCTGAGTATCGGCGTTACGCCTATTGACGGGCAAGTGGTGGACATGGAACAAGTGCTCGCTGATGTGGATTCAGCCTGCTATATTGCTAAACAATCCGGTAGAAACCGGATCCATATCTCCGGGGACAACGACACAGAAGTCGTCAAGTACCGCAGCAATCTTGCCGGTATTCAGGCCATACGAAAGGCCCTGGCTGATGACCGCTTATCATTGTATTTTCAGCCGGTGTTCGAAATTCACGAACAGTCAATTTCCATGGCTCATTGCGAAATCCTGCTTCGGGTACGTAGTGAAAACGGCGAGTTGTATTCACCGGCGCGTTTCATTCCAATCGCCGAAAAATACAATGTGATGACTAAAATCGACCGCTGGGTATTCACTCAAGTCGTAGATTGGTTGGTAGAACAGCAGTCGCAACATGTCTTACCAAGACTACTAGTCAACCTCTCCGGCCTGTCTTTTGCCGATGAGGATTTCAGCGACTTTATTGTTGACCGCTTAAGCCGTGGCGATGTCGACCCTTCAAACCTTGCATTTGAGATTTCAGAAGGCGCTGCTGTACGAAACTTTCAGAAAGCCAGTCGTTTTATTGAACGTGTCCGCGCATTGGGATGTGAACTGGCACTGGATGACTTTGGTTCCGGTTTTTCCAACTTCGAATATCTGAAACAACTGTCATTCGACTACCTCAAGATTGACGGATCTCTGGTGCGTAACATCGCAAACAACAAGATCGACCGACAGATGGTCGCTGCGATCAACCAAGTAGCACATGTAGTAGGGGCAAGAACCATCGCGGAATTTGTCGAAGATGACGAATCGCTGAGGCTTCTGCGGGACATGAAGGTCAATTTTGCGCAGGGCTACGGTTTACGTATGCCGACACCCCTGGAACAACTCTCAGAGGAACTTGAGAAACTGACCGACGGGTCGCCCTCTGCAATCGATGACTCAGCCACTCCCGGCGCGCCCGATACCTCGTCAGCTAACGACGACGATACCAACGACGACCCACTTCGGAAGGCGTCTTAGCTCTGTGCCCGACGCTACTTGAACACGCGTGAGCCATTACGCATTCGATAAGCCTGAACCGAACTGTCACGACACAGCTTACTGGTTGCCCGGTCCCAATGAATTACTGGTGTTTGCCAGACCTTGTGCCAGTTCATCATCGGTTGGCTCTCTGACATCGACAATGGCTATCATGAAGTTCAGCACCTGGCCTGCTAACGGATGATTGGCATCAAGCACTACGACATCATCACGGATCTCGGTAACCGTTACCAGTTCTGATTTTCCATCACTCCCCAGCGCTTTGAAACGCATACCCAGTTTCAGCTCCTGTGAGCCTTGCTCTATGGATTCTCGCGGCCATTCTCCCAACAGATCCTCATTACGATAGCCATAACCATCTTCAGGGTAGATAGTGACCGCAATATGTTCACCCGCAACATGACCGGTGAGTTCCCGTTCAAGACTGGGTAGTAGTGCATTGGTGTTATGCATATACACCAGAGGCACATCCCCTTGAGAGCTGTCAATCACCTCATCAAATCCATTGCTGAGTTGGTAATGCATGGACACAATACGATTTTCGTCGATTATGAGCGCTGAATCAGACATAGAATCCTGCTCTAGAAATTTCCAAAAAACGCAGGCTTGGTCTGGCGGCGACGCTGAAAAAATACAACGATAGCCAGTAGAAGCAAGGCAGGTATATAGAATACTTCCTTGGCGATACGTTCAGCCGGCAATTGGACCTTCTCTATTGTCACCATGGGTTCGCCATAGAAGTCGAACATCTGCAGCGTCTGGAAAAAGGCAGTTCCCGGAAATGGCTCTTCCAGGATAGCGCCATCTTCTTCGATGATAACGGTTAACCCTGCTTGAGCAAGTCGTGTCTCGCCATCACCTGGCTCACCCAGATCAGCAAGCACAGTAATCTGCGCCAGTTTATCCGGATAATCAAAATCCGGCCCTACTACTTGCAGGCGAAGCGGCTCACCAACCGGCTGATTTTCTGCCGCTTCTAAAAGTTGCACGCTGGGCAATTCAACGAATGGGGGATCCACTCTGTCAAGCCAGAATCCCGGGCGAAAGAGTGTGAACGCAATTAACAGAAGCATCAGTGATTCCCAGATGCGGCTGCGCGCGACAAAATAACCCTGAGTAGCCGCCGCGAACAGCATCATGGCTATGACCCCGACGACAAACACGAAAATGGCTTTGGCAAAACTTACATCGATAAGCAACAACTCTGTATTAAAAATAAACAGAAAAGGCAGCAAGGCGGTACGGATGTCATAAGCAAAACCCTGCAGACCTGTTTTTATCGGGTCCCCACCAGATATTGCACTGGCCGCGAATGCGGCAAGGCCCACCGGCGGTGTGTCATCTGCAAGGATACCGAAATAAAACACGAACATATGTACCGCAACCAACGGCACCACCAAGCCTTGTTGTGCGCCGACCGACACAATAACAGGGGCCATTAATGAAGAGACCACGATGTAATTGGCTGTTGTGGGCAAGCCCATGCCTAACAACAGACTCATGACAGCAACCAGCATCAACATAAGGATAAGATTGCCACCGGAAAGAAATTCAACAAACTCCCCTACCACCTGGTGTGCACCTGTCAGTGATACCGTGCCGATAATGATGCCCGCAACACCTGTTGCCACACCGATTGGCACCATGCTGCGCGCTCCACTGACCATGCCCAATCCCAGATCTGTGAAGCCTCTCTTTATGGCGCTACCAAAATTTTCAGCGTTGGCGGTTCCTATGCGAAACAGAGCCTTCAGCATATGTTGGGTAAGCACAATGAAAATCATCGCCATCGATGCCCAGAACGCAGACAACGCTGGTGACAAACGCTCGATTAGAATGCACCAGAGCAAAATGATAATGGGCAGTAAATAGTACAAGCCTGTAACCGCCACTTCTGATGGTTTGGGCAATATCAGTAACGGCGCATTAGGATCATCCATTTTCAGGTCATCACGACGCGCACTGATAAACACAAGAATAAGATAGGCAACAAGAAAAATAGCCATGGCGCTGTACAAGGTCATGCCCGGAAAAGCATCGCTGATCCAGCCCAGACCGTAGTACACAACGGCACCCAAAGCGCAAAAAGCCAGGAAGCCAAACAGAAAGCCTATAAGTTTCTGCATGAGTGTGACATGCGAAGGTGGCTTTTCAAGACCTTTAAGATCCAGCTTCAGCGCTTCCAGATGAACGATATAGATAAGCGCAATATAAGAAATTAGTGCGGGTAACAAGGCGTGCTTTATCACTTCCGGATAGGATATGCCAGTAAATTCCGCGATCAGAAATGCCGCAGCTCCCATTACCGGAGGTGTCAGCTGACCGTTGGTTGATGAGGCCACCTCAACAGCGCCGGATTTCTCGGCAGAGAAGCCGGTTCGCTTCATCAAAGGAATAGTGAAGGTTCCCGTGGTTACTACGTTAGCAATCGAAGATCCGGAGTAGATACCACTTAAAGCGGAAGCTACAACAGCAGCTTTTGCAGGGCCGCCGCGAAAGTGACCGAGCGAGCCAAATGCCATCTGAATAAAGTAATTGCCAGCACCTGCCTGTTCAAGCAATGCACCGAACAGCACAAAAAGAAAGATCATTGATGAGGCGACACCCAGGGCAACACCAAACACCCCTTCTCCCTGCATCCAGTAATGCCACATCGCCTTGCCAAAGGATGCACCTTTCCACTGCACCACATCGGGTAGAAACTGTGCGTCCCCAAAGAAAACGTAAAGCACGAACACACCAGCAACGATCAACATCGGCAGACCCAGTGACCGGAACACGGCGATTGCCAGTAAAATCAGACCAAACGCGGATACCAGCATGTCACCCGTAGTGGGTAGACCGGCGCGTCCGGCAATGCTGTCTTTATAGAACACCAGATACAGGCAACAGACAGCACCTGCAATTGCCAGTATCCAGTCATAGGCAGGCACGCGATCACGCGGACTTTTCTTGAATAAGGGATACGAAAGACAGGCAAGTGCAATAGCAAACGCCAGGTGTATGACTCTCACCTCGCTGCCATTGAAAATCAGATTGATTCCGTATTTATCCGCAAGCCAGAACGGTACAAACGAGGAAACATAGAGTTGGAATGCACTCCAGCTGAATGCCAGAAACGCCAGAAAAAAACCGATGTTGCCTGTCGGATTACGGCCACCGGTATCAATGGCCTTGAAGTCCTCAAGATCTCCCGACGGCGTATCAGGAGGAGTAGCTGCTGCGGCTGTTGCGTTCATAGGTTGAGGACTTCGAATAGCGTTGACAGTTAATGCGGCAATGAACACATGCCAGCGACAAGAGCCTGTGAATGCGGTGGGGTCTTATCCCCACCGCATTATTCACGGACCTGGTTGGTCTTACATCCAGCCGCGTTCTTTGTAGTACTTGACGGCACCATCATGAAGAGGCGCTGACAAACCATCCTTGATCATCTCTTCTTCTTTGAGATTGGCAAACGCCGGATGCAGTTTTCTGAAGTCTTCGAAGTTGTCGAAAACGGCCTTAACGACAACATAAACAACCTCTTCCGAGACGTCAGCAGATGAGACAAATGTTGCACCAACACCGAATGTGGCGTTGTCAGCATCCTGCCCCTTATACATGCCGGCAGGGATTGAAGCCGTGCGGTAGAAGGAATTCTCTCCAACCAGTTTATCTATCTCTGGTCCTTGCACATCGACGAAATCGACGTCACACGTGTTGGATACTTCGGTGATGGCTGCAGCGGGATGGCCGACGGTGTAGATCATTACATCGATCTTGTCGTCGCACAAAGCCTGAGCCATTTCAGAACCTTTCAGTTCAGCAGCGACTGAGAAGTCATCCATTGTCATGCCATACGCATCCATGACCACTTCAGCTGTTGCACGAACTCCGGAACCCGGGTTTCCGACATTGACGCGCTTGCCTTTCAGATCCGAGAACGACTGGATTCCGCTGCCAGCACGGGCTATGACCGAGAACGGCTCTGGATGCACTGAGAATACAGCTCTGAGGCCTTCGAATTTACCCTGGTCTTCGAATTTGGATGTGCCGTTGTAGGAATGGTATTGCCAGTCAGACTGCGCAACGCCAAATTCCAGCTCACCAGCCCTTACGGTGTTGATGTTGTAAACCGATCCACCCGTAGATTCAGCAGAGCAGCGAATTCCGTGTTCCTTTCGCCCCTTGTTGACCAAACGACAGATTGCGCCGCCTGTCGGATAATAGACACCGGTAACGCCGCCGGTACCAATCGAGATAAACTGCTGCTGAGCCTGCGCAGTTCCTGCAAGTAACGCCGCGCCGACCAGGCACGTACTTGCGATTAGAGTGACTTTCATTGTCTGTACCTTTGTTATAAAACGAATTGACCAACTCAGGACAAACTCCGGTTAGTGGATGGATGCGTTTATTAAGGCAAATGCAAAGTCGCGCTAATGGCAGCTTTGCACACCATAGAGGTCACGCAAACCTTCCAGTCACCCGTAAGGCTGCCCGAAAAGAGTTGTGGAAACATTCGGGATAGAAACGTGCGCAACATTCCATCGGTTCAGGTGCACGTTAACCAACCCATGATTCAAAACTCACAACCGCCACCAGTACAGTGAACCGTAACCATTGTGAGCACCAAATACCTTCTGGATACTTGTGCAACCCGATCGATCCGGGTGAATGCGGCACGACGCTCTGTCCGTCGTGAGGACAATGTAACAAAACTCAGTGGCTAACTCACTATTGATTTTGTCAGCGAGGCGTGGTTTGCCAGCAGTACTTACCGTTAACCAGACAGATGCCGTACCTCGAAAAGCCCGACAGCGCTTTGATTCACACTACTGCTCGCTCTCGCGTCGCTTGGCAAGTCCGGACAGAAACCAGCGCAGAACCTGATCACCACACCGCCGATAGTTTCGTGCGGCCGGTTTGCGGAACAAGGCATTGACCTCGCTTTTGCCCAGCTTGCCGCCACCCAGCTGAATAAGCTCGTGAACCTCGTCGGTTTTAAGTGACAATGCGATGCGAATCTGTTTTAACACGGCATTGTTGTCCAGCGCTACGATAGAAGGCTTAGGTGGCGCTCCTTCCGCCCCGGTGGCAGCAACGCCGGAGTCAGACCCGGGAGTGGCTTCCTCACGCACGCCACGACGCTGGATGATCAAACCGCTGAGCATCGCGCTCAAGGCATCTGGCGGACAGGGCAAATATCCGTCGTTTCCTTCCTTGATGCGCCACGCCGAAATTTGCGCGATATCAGCGGTGTAGGAAACAAGCCTGAACAGATCAATGACGTCAGCATCATCCAGCGAGAGCGCATATCGGACCCTGCGATTTAAGTCATTGCTGTCCATGGAGCCCGCATTTAGTTGATGTCATGTCGTTAAGAAGCCAGTTTACAACTGAATAATTGCTCTGAATAAGGCAAACAGGTGCGCCGAAAACACGTCAAGTGGTCGAGCGAAGCTATTTTTTGAGGTATTTTTCTGAAAACGTGCACATTGAAAGTCGTTACAATCGCGACAAACAGCCAGTTTACGTGACGAAGTTCATTTTTTTACTGCCGATTTGTAACTTGCAGTGGTTGTTTTTGTATCATGCGCTAGTGTAATCCCATACTTGTAGAGTTGTACTGCCATGGAGTGGAATCAATTGGTCTGGTTTGTCATTGCCGCCACGGCTATTGGCGGAATTCTGGCAGGCTACCTGGCCGGTACGCGTAGCGCACGCAAAGTGAAGCGCAGAGTACAGCAGCAGATGAACCTGCAGTCGCTGGAACTGCTGGACGCCAAGTCCACTATCAAGCAGCTGCAAGCAAGTGCAGACGTACAAAAGCGCAAAGACCGCCTGCTCAAGCTGACGCTAACCAGACTGCAGCTCGCTAACAAGCTGATTGCCAAGTACCGTAATCAACAGCTTACCAGCGAGAAAAAGCATTTCATCGCGTTATCCCGCATGCGGCTTCGTGCGCTGGAGGCCCGTGAAACCGCCCGTAAAGCCGCCTCAATTGCCAGAAAGGCAACTTTTCACCTGCAGCGACTGGAAAAAGCATCGCCCATTACCCAGACCATCGAGGCTCCTGAGCCAAAATCCTATGGCAACAGCGACCCCGTTACCGTCAGTGTCGTCGATCAGGCGCTCTTGGACGGAACAGGTGAGTCTGTTGCCCAAGTGTCGAATCGTGACTCTGCGCGTCTGACTAAACTGCTCAGTAGCAACGAAGCTACGGCCAGCTAAACCGCCGGTGAGTCACATTCTGCCCCGGGGCAGCGGAGTTCGGGTGCAACCCTGAAACTTTCGAGGCCGAATACGACGGCATCCAGTCTGACGACAAATGTGACACTTTTACGCAGAATCAGAGCGTTCTAAGTACCTTACCTTGGTGGTATTATCCTCGGTCATGAGTGTTAATACCCTGCATATCGATTTGCCGCCAGAGGATAGCCCCAGTCTGGTGCCCTGGATTCTCGTTCTGACCTGTATCGCCATCCTTCTGGTCCAGATAAGCCAGCTCTCAACCCGAATCCCCACAACACTGCTTCAAGAAGCACAAAAACGCCTCGACACGACGCAATTTCCCGACATTCAACTCAGTGCCACAGGACGGGATATCCAGGTTTCCGGGCGCGTCACCATCGATCAATCCATCACCAAGCTGATGAGTAGCCTGGAGCAAATCGATGGTGTCAGGCATGTTAACGAAACGTTGCAAATAGTGGATCCCACCATTGAAGCCAAAGCACAACTTGCCCTCTTCGAGCAGACTCTGGCAACTATCGACACGACGCGAGTCGCCTTTCAGCCTGGCAGCACAAGTTTCACCCCGGAAAGCGATAGTGCGCTGGCACAACTGCTGTCGCTGCTCAAACAGCACCCCGAAAGCCGGGTGCGCATCGAGGGGCACACCGACAACACGGGCCCGGACACTGTCAACCTAAGAGTCAGCAGGGATCGCGCATCAGCGGTTGCCAACTACCTTATGGCCCGAGGTATCCCCTCAGATCAGTTGATCGTCACCGGTTATGGTTCAACTCAGCCCATCGCCGACAATGACACTGAAAATGGTCGATCTCGAAACCGACGAATCGAGATAAATCCGGTTAACTAACAAATGAGCAGGAATATGTACAACCCACGATACAACGCGAGAATGACAACAGCGTGATTTATCTAATCAGTCAAATGTTTATGGCGCTAGCCGTGGCTATTGTTTTGGGAATGGCGCTTGGCTGGCTGATTCATCGCACAACCTATAACCGTCAATCGCATGTTCTCAAACAGACCATCGCAAAACAAAATGCAAGACTGGCGCAAGCACAATCAGAAGTGTCCATGCTCACCGATGATTACGACGAGATGCAACGCCAATCACAGGATCAGATTAATGCACTGCGTGACGAAAACCGTCAGATCCCCTCGCTAAACAGCAATCTGGAAAAATCGCAGTTACTGGTGAAGCAGATGATGCAACGCCATGAAGCCAAAGTGCGTGAACTCGCAAACGACAACCAGAAGCTGACAACTAAACTGGCGAAACTCAATGAGCAGGAGCAAACCAGAAACCAGTTAGCAGCCGAACTGGACAAACGACGCCGACAGAACTCTCAACCGGAAAACAATCAACGCGACCACCACAAAACAGACACTGACGCAGCGACCGACGTTGGCTCGTCAACCAATCCTCGCGATAAACAACAAGTAAGCGATATCGATTCAGCAAGCCACAAATCCAGTACGGAACACGCAGAATTCAAGGCCAGTAAACCCGCTTTATTCGCCGCCGCAGAATCCGATGCCGACCCCTTTGACCAGGTTATGGAAGTCGGCGGTGAACTACAACGCGAACTGGACATGACGGCAGAACGCAAAAGCGCCCTAACTGAGAAGGACAAGGGCCTCAATACAGGCCAACCGGACTCACGGCTACCGGATACCAAAGAAAAAGATACGACAACAAACAACATACGCTTGGCAGAGTCCAGTGCTCGTGACAAACTTAATCTCAGCGCAGTCAGGCTTGATGCCGATGAACATGAACATGAAGATAGAGATGAACTGGATCTGTCTATAACCGACTTTCCCGACCTGTCGCAAGATGCCGAGGATCTGGACAATCTGATAGCACTCGACGATGTCGGTGACTTTTCGGATACACAGGAGCCCGACAGTATCGACACCTTTAGCCAGACAGAGGATCTGGAAGCGCTGGACAATGTCGACGGCACATTAGAAGAGACAAGCGAACACAGCTCTACCAACTCGGCGATGGAACAACAACCGGCAGTTACAGATGACACGTTAATCCACGATCATGGTGCTGACCAGTCAGCCGCTAACGATTCATTGCAGCTTGATGGCAGCGGTGATAACTCGACACTGTTCGGCCCTGTCAGTCAGCATGATGATCTTCAGCAAATTTTCGGTATTGGCCCCCTGACAGAAAAAGCGCTCAACGAACTGGGTATTACCAGCTACTCCCAACTCGCCGAACTCAAACAACATGAAATCCAATGTATTGCTGATGCACTGGAAATCGGCCCTGGTCGCATAGAACGCGATAACTGGGTAGGTAATGCGCGCAGACAACTTGAGGACGTTCTGGAACAGCTTTAAGCAGTGGCTTGCGGCCGAAAACCATCGACAGCTCTCAGAG
Organism: Granulosicoccus sp.; assembly: GCA_045106855.1. Taxonomy (GTDB): domain Bacteria; phylum Pseudomonadota; class Gammaproteobacteria; order Granulosicoccales; family Granulosicoccaceae; genus Granulosicoccus. The sequence continues at coordinate 16,876 of JBGCFI010000038.1, read as the reverse complement.
CCACGTGCTAACCGGAAAGACGGGCGAATCTCTGGCTCGGCAATTGCAGACTTGGGTCTTATACTCCACAGGGCTCAACACATCGATCTTGCGCGCGTCTCATCTCTTTAGCCTTCGATACGGCGTCCCTCTTCCATGCCTTGATACCCGTCGGCTGGTGCTGTTGTGGCTCCTGTTGATGATTTCAGCCATCAATCCTGCGTCATCTTCAACCGAAGGTCCTGGCCTTGGCACGCAATCCGGTGAACTGGAATTCGAGGAGTGTTCTATTGGTACCGCTGGTGCACAGTTAGTGGCCGAGTGCACGACGCTGGATGTTCCTCTGGATCCAACTAACCCCTCGGCAGGTGTTCAGCGCTTGTCTGTCGCCCGGATTGAGTCACGACGACGTTCCGGAAATACCGATGCATTGACGTTGCTGGCCGGTGGACCCGGGCAATCTGCCATCGAGTCGTTTCCAGCTATCTCATTTGCATTTCGTCACATCATGCGTGACCGCGATGTCATTCTGATTGATCAGCGCGGAACCGGGGAATCGACCTCACTGGATTGTCCGGAAGACACATTGGCGGCGAATCTGGACACCAGTCTGAACCTGCGCGACGATCCGGATGAAATCGCGAGACTGGCAGCTGATTGCCTTGCATCACTAACCGTTGATCCAAGTCTTTTCACAACATCAGTGGCAGTACAGGATCTGGAACATGCACGACTGCAGCTGGGAATCAGCCAATGGAACATCTATGGCATCTCCTATGGAACTCGCGTAGCCATGCACTACCTGCGTCGTTACCCGGATTCTGTGAGAACCGTTGTACTGGATGCAGTGGTTCCGCCACAGATATCACTAGGACCAGATATTGCAAGTCTGGCACAACAATCCCTGGAGAAAATCTTCTCCCGTTGCGAGCAGGACAAAGGATGCAACACAGCCTTTGGCAACCTGACCGCACCGACAATGACGCTCCTGGAAGAGCTTGAGGACAATCCACGATCCATTACTTACGAAGATGTCGCAACAGGACAGCTGACCACACGCGAATTTACTCATGAACATTTAGCGGTAACGCTTAGATTGATGAGTTACAGCTCACAAACGGCCGCTATACTGCCTTCAATGCTGCAAGAAGCTATCAGGTACGACAACCTGGCCCCACTTGCACGCCAGTCTGATATGCAAAGCAAATCGTTGAGCAGCAGCCTGTCAACGGGAATGCACCATGCTGTGATCTGTACCGAAGACGTGCCGTTTTTCAGTACTCAGCCAGTTAAACAGACTGGCAAAAGCTATCTGGGCGACGATATTCTGGCTGGTATAGAAGCCACTTGCAATGCATGGCCCGCGGGCATCATTGATGATGATTTCAAGCAGGCCCTGGTGTCAGACAAGCCCACACTGATACTTTCCGGTGGTGCAGATCCCATCACGCCTCCAGCGTATGGAGAACTTGTTGCACAGACACTGACAAGAGCAAGGCATATTGTTAATGAGGAGCAAGGGCATATGCAGGCCCCTTTCGGTTGCATGCCTGTTCTACTTGCTCAATTTCTTGAAAGCGCTGATGCGAAATCACTTGAAACGGATTGCCTTGAACGAATTCGACCTTTGCCGTTTTTTATCGATGCAAACGGACCATTGCCATGATAGCCGTCGAGAATCTGTGCAAAAGTTTCAAGCGACCAGGCACCAGAAAACGCAGCAGGAATACTGACATCATCGCAGTAGATGGCGTCAGCTTCAACGCCGCCGATGGCAGCATCACAGGACTCCTGGGACCAAACGGTGCCGGTAAATCCACCACTCTGCGAATGCTTGCAACACTTGTCAGCCCCGATAGCGGCACTGCACGTATCGACGGAGCCGATGTAACAGGCGATGTTCTCGAGGTGCGTAAGCAACTGGGGTTCATGCCGCATAACGCGGGTATCTATCCACGCCTGAGTGCACGTGAAAACATTCACTACTATGCACGTTTATGCGGGCTGTCCAAGACACAGGCACAGGCACGTGTGGGACAGCTGATCGAACAGTTGGACATGAAAACGTTTGCCGATCGCCGTGCTACCGGGTTCTCTCAAGGACAGAAAACCAAGGTTGCGCTGGGCCGGGCACTGGTGCACCGTCCACAAACCATTATGCTTGATGAACCAACCAACGGCCTGGATGTTATGGCCACCCGAGGTCTTCGAGAAATAATCCGCCAGCTAGCGGCAGACGGTCACTGTATTTTGTTCTCCAGCCATATCATGCAAGAGGTCGCTGCCCTGTGCAATCACATTGCGATCATCGCTGCTGGGCAAATAGCCATGGAAGATACCTTGCAAGGTATTCTTGCACGTACTGGCGAAAATGATCTGGAGGATGCCTTCGTACAGGCCACCCGTGAGCTGACCGAAGGGGATAATATCTGATGAGCTTCCTCGTCGTCATGATCAAAGAGATTATTGATAATCTGCGTGATCGTCAGACCCTGTTCTATGCATTACTGTTTGGCCCAGTGCTACTGCCCGTGATACTGGGTGGCTCGCTGGTCGCAAGTTTCAAGCAGATATCCATTGATTTTGACGAGGTGCACAGCCTTAGCGTGGTTAACGCCTCCAATGCACCCAGGCTTATGGAGTTTCTCTATAGCAACAATATCGATGTTGTTGACGCGCCCGAAGATGTTAACCAGAGTGTGCGCTACGGCGATACGCCTGTCGTGCTGGAAGTTCCCGTCGACTTCGCTGACGCTCTGAGGTCTGCGACCCCTGCACCACTGACACTGCATGTAAATAGTGCTGATAAAACGTCAACAAAAGCATCAAGGCGCATCAGGACCATTCTGAATGTCTATGAGCAATCGCTGAACAACCTGCGGCTGCAACATCGGGGCATCGATCCTGCGACCTTCAACAGCCTTCAGATTATCGAAAACGATGTGTCCAGTGATGGTGCCAATGGCCAGCTATTGGCTTCTATTCTACCGTTTCTATTCATCATGTCGATGGTCATGGGCGGCTACTATCTGGCAATTGATACCACCGCCGGTGAACGAGAAAGACAATCACTGGAACCTTTGCTCAGCTTGCCGCTATCACGTTCAGCGGTTGTCTTTGGCAAGTACGGAGCAACGGTTTGCTTTGTAACCCTATCCAGTCTGTTAACGGCTATTAGTATCTACACGCTGTTCCGTCTATTCCCTGTGGAGTTACTCAACGGGCAGATCAGATTCGATGGGGCAACCGTAACTCGAGCGTTTCTGCTGGCAAGCCCCCTGCTTTTGTTTGTCTCCGCATTGCTCATTACTGTCTCAGCTATCACACGCAGTACCAAGGAGGCACAGACCTACCTGGGGCTGATGATGATTATTCCAATGGCACCGTTTTTCGTTTTACAGTTTCTCAACGTGCGCTCATCGACTGCAACCATGCCCTACCCGATGTTGAGCCAATACCAACTCCTGGAAAGTGCTGTGCTGGGCAATAAGATCCCGTGGCAGCACATAGCTCTATCAACGGCAGGTACCGCGGTTGCCACAGTGCTACTACTGATCCTGGCCAGCTGGTTGTACCGACGCGAAAGAATTCTCAGCTGAACCGGAAAATCTGGCTAAATCAGCACGACAGCGGAAATCTTCGCCCGCTGTATCTTCCCTGAGGGGCCTTTGGGTAATTCTTGTAAAAAATGTATTTTGTCCGGGCATTTGAATCGGCCAACACGTTGCACGCAAGCCTCTAACAGATCCGCCTCACTTAAAGACGATGACGCTTTGAGTACCACCGCTGCCTCTATACGCTGTCCGAAATCATCGCATGGGCAGGCAAAGGCTGCTGCCTCCACCACATCGGCATGCTGATAGAGGGCATCATCAATCTCTCGAGGGGCAATATTCTCACCACCCTTTATGATCAGTTCTTTGAGACGACCGGTTATGAACACGTAGCCGTCCTCATCTTTACGACCTAAATCACCGGTGCGTAGCCAGCCATCGTCAGTCAGCGCATCAGAGGTAGCAGCTACGTTTCTGAAATAGCGCTGCATAACGTTTGATCCGCGTACAAGTAATTCACCTTCAACACCAGACGCCACGGGCTGCAGCTGTTTATCCGCAATCATGACCTCATCACCCACGGGCACACCCGGTGATCCCGGTTTTCGTGATATCGGTGGTAAGGGATTGGTTAGAATCTGTGCCGCTGTTTCTGTCAGCCCCATAGTTTCTATAACGGGGATGCCAAAGTTTTTTTCAAACGCCATGTGCACATCAGGGGACAGTGGTGCCGATGCCGAGCGACCAAAACGAAGTTGTTCTCGCCGTACGCCAGTACCTCCACCGCTATCGGCATCACGAAGTAGATAGGCAATCTGGGTTGGTACGACACTAAACCAGCTGCAATGATACTCATCGACCAACCGCCAGAACGCACTTGTCGAGAAACGCGGCGGCAGCACCAGCGAACCACCAGAGACTAGCGGACCGAACAAGGTCACACATAATCCATTGATGTGATACAGAGGCAATACACACAATGCTCTGTCGCGCTGACTGAGTTGATGGCCAGTTGCCACATTCTGACCACCGGCAATCAGATTTCCATGGCTCAACGTCACCCCCTTCGGTCTGCCCGTAGTACCACTGGTGTACATCAGCAAAGCATCGTCACTGGATGTGGGCGCGGCGGAAAACGTTTTTTCACATTCCTCAATCCTGCGTGGAATCGTGTCGTATTCCATCTCGATGACAGGTAGCGCTGTTGCCGTGGGCGCATTGTTAAACAAATCCGATTCGTCCCTGGCTTGCTCTTCTCGAAATGCGTCGGTGCTCAGAGCGTCGCTGATCATTGGCGCTACATCCGGCTGTGCCAGAACAAGCGTTGTCTGTGAGTGTGCAAGTACATAAGCGATGACATCACGTCCTGCCACCAGATTGATGGCAACCGCCCGGTATCCGCCGTACATGATGCCGAGCAGGACAACTGCGCAGCAAGGGCCATTGTGCATGGCATAGGCAACACTCTCGCCACGCGAAACACCCTGACTTGCTATGAATTGAGCGACTGCTTGCGCTTGTTGTTGCAATTGCCGGAAATTGATTGCTGTGTCGGTATCAGAAGCTATAAGGAAGTTCTGATCGGCGCGCTCGCTCGCCTGACGATCAATCAGATCGGTAACCGACATCATCGTTCTGGTAGCTCTTTCATGGAGTCGCTGGCAGTAGAATGGCTGATAAGTTATCTGCCGGCCTGTTTCCAATAGCCTTCGAACGTTTCTTCCAACGTAGGCTCGCAACTATCAATGGGGCGAACAATACGGGTCACATTCATAAAGTGTCGGTAGTGCAGATTGTTGTCAATGGAGTTACCACCCCAGCTACCACAGCCCATCGACAGCGAAAATGGCAGACCATTGTCAAATGAGCCACCTGTAGCGAAGCAATGCGCCTGATTGACTATGACACGGCAGGTTGGCAATCTGGATCCGAGTAATCTGGCTCGTTCATCATCATTACTGTGTAAACCCACAGAATGCCCGGCTCCCTGAAACGCCAGTACTTGCGATGCTCTGCTTACTGCTGCATCAAAATCATCAGCAACATAAAGCGTTAATGCCAGAGACAATTTCTCACCGGATTCACGCGCATGTGCGCCTACCTCATCACTGGGCAGGATAACGAATTTCGCCGATTGTGCATCAGCCACTGTTATGCCTGCGACTTCAAGAAATACAGTGATGTCCTTGGCGATCATGTGGCGATTCAGGTGTCCGCCGTCAAACAAAGCAGATATGACCTTTTCGCAATCTTCATTGTTTAAAAAGCGCCCGCCCTGATCATGCAACGCTGCAAGAAAATCATCCAGTACGTCGCGCACAACTATCAGTACATTTTCCGAGGAGCAGGAGGTTGCATTATCAAACGTTTTTGAAAGGGTAATCTTTCTGGCCGCCTCGGCAAGATCTGCAGTCTCATCGACGATAACAGTTGCATTACCCGCGCCGACACCAATGGCAGGAGTACCTGATTCATAAGCACGCCTGACATTGTCCTGGCTTCCGGTCACAATAATCAGATCGACAGCCTCCATCAGACGCTGTGTCTTAACTTTGGATGATGGTGCGGGCACCATCTGTACCAGGTCGCGATCAATACCCAGCTTGTCAAACTCAGCATGTATATAGCTTAATAGCGTGGCGCAAACTTCAACGCCTTTTGGCGAGGGCGAAAGGATAATCGCATTGCCACACTTTAGCGCGTTAATGACGTTGTTTGCCGGAGTTGCCGCAGGATTGGTAGATGGCACTACCGCACCCACCACACCGATAGGCCGTGCGATTTCAGTGATACCCAATGTCACATCGTCGCTGATGACACCAGCGGTTTTTACGCTACGGATATCCCGCAACAATCCCAGTGTCTTACGATGGTTCTTGATCATTTTGTCTTTCACGTTTCCCAGCGCTGTGAGCTGGACCGCTTGCTCAGACAAGGCTTGATTACGCGCAGGTTCCATGATTGCCCAGGCGGCCGCCAGTGCCGCTGTATCAAAGCGATGCTGGTCCGCATCTTTCGCAAAGCCTGCTTGAGCGATACGAGCACGGGTGACCAGATCATCAACCAGGGCCACTTCACTCATTGCTTCTACTTTTTGCTCGCTCACTCTGTCGCTTATCTCTCTGTCGGTTCGGAAAAACCGGGGGCTGTTGCTTATTGATGTATCCCCGGAGCCGTCCCTGCCGTATAACCCGGCAGGAACGACCGTCGGTTTTTACAGGTTTTACTGGGTGAAGACTATTTCAATCCAGCGAGCAATTCTGTCAGTGTTTCCTGACGGGCAGCCCACATCTCCTGAACCTGCTCACGGGTCATAATGTTCATCGGCGAACCACCTGCTGACATCTGTTTTGCTACACGAGCACTGGCAAACATCGCCGGTACTTTCTCGGCCAGCATGTCTATGACGGCTGGATCAGTGCCAGCAGGCACCATCACACCACGAAAGTTAACGGACGCATTATCTACTTCGTATCCAGCTTCCATCATGGTGGGCACATCCGGCAGAAACTCTTCGGAGCGTTGTACATCTGCCACGGCCAGTATTTTTACATTACCCGCCTCGCGAGCACGGAATGCGTCTGACAGATTGTTGATACCGGCAATAACGTCACCCGCGATAACCGCTTTCATGGCAGCAGCACCACCGCCCTTGGTCGGAATATACGCAAGCTTGGCACCGGTTGCCTTCTGGATCTGTAAAGCCGCAATATGATGTCCGACGTACAGACCTGCACCAGAGACGGTAACCTTGCCAGGATTTTCCTCGGCAAAACCGATGAGCTCCTCGATTGTGTTGTAGGGACTGTCAGCACCGACGACAACGACAGCCGGATCTGCACCCCAGTTGGCTATAGGCTCGAAACTATCCGCGCTGTACTTCACACCACCTTCAATGGATTGTGCTATGAAATGCGGAATGTTATAGGCCGCCATGGTATAACCATCGGATTCTGCTTCGCTGGCGAACCAGTTCCAGCCAACCCTGCCACCGGCACCGGGCTTGTTAATAATAACCATGGGCTGACCGAGAAACTCTTCCCCGGCAGACATCATTGTGACAATGCGTGCCTGGAAATCAGTAGCGCCACCGGCGCCATAAGACACCATCATGGAGATTGGTCTATCGGGAAAATCTTCGGCCTGAACTGAAAGCGATGTTAATGCAGTGGATGCCGCCAGTAGCGTGAGGGAGATAAGATGCTTTTTCATTGTTGTCTCTAGTGTGGTGAGTCTTGAAATGTTAGTCGTAAAGTAGATATTCGCGAATTAAGAATGATGATGAAGCCTTCAGGTGTGCATCCCTGCATGATTTGCACGAGCCTACAAAAAAAGCCCACGCGGAGTTTGTACTTTGAGTAATAAAGTAAACAGACAATAAATGACCGCCATGAATGCGCTCGTGACAAGAATACGTTTGATCCAGGTACCCAACGCGATATGAGATGCAGGATCATACAAACTGTAGATACCCAGAAACGCAAACCAGGATGCGACGTAAAAGCCAAAGTACTTGGCAGCAAACAGCGTAAATACGGTCATGAGCACAACACCCGGTAACAGATTGCGAACCACCTTGATGCTCAAGCCATCACCGACTCTGGCCAGACCCAACACTGCCCTGAGAAAATTCCATACCGCCAATAGCAACATGACGCTGCTGATAAAACGTGGAAAAAGAAAGGCGTCCGCGGGTTCACGGGTAAAACTCAAATAGGCAACGGTGCCTGCCAGTGCCAGAATGATTACGGCAGGTACCAGATGTTGCGCACGTGACGTTGTTACGGTGCTCGTCATTGCCCGGCTCCTTGACGATTGGCTTTGCGCGTACTGATAAAACTGTAAGTGATCGAGGCAATCACCAGCGCCACCAGGAACAGGTTTAGTGAGCCATTGAGAAAATACACCATTGGCCCATCCATGGCATTGGCGATCATACTTCCCTGAATGAAATTGGCTTCAGCAATGGGTCCGAGTATTAGACCCAGCACCAGGGGGGCAGCTGAGAAACCTACTTTTTCCAGCAGATACATACTCAGCCCGAGAATAAGCATAACGTAGACATCGCCCATTGACTGCTGAACCGAATACGAACCGAACAAAGCAAGCACCATAACCGCCGCTGCCATTATCGGTGGCGGGACATGTGCGACTCTAGCCGCATGTCGTGCCACCCAAATGCCAAAGATCACCATAAGCACCTGACCTATCAGCATCGAGTTGATAAACGTCCAGGCCACGTCCGGGTAATTGTCAAACAAGTCTGAACCCGGAAATATGCCATGAATTAACAATCCACCCAGTAGCACTGCGGCAGTGGGACTTCCCGGTATGGACAGCGTAAGCAGCGGGACCAGTGAAGGACCCACCATTGCGTTGTTGGCAGATTCCGCTGCAATCACGCCGGCAGGATTACCCTTTCCGAATGAGCTTTGATCTTTTGAGAATTTTCGTGTCTGGTCGTAAGCCAGCAGGCCCGCAATTTGTCCACCAACGCCTGGTATGAGTCCGATGACTGAGCCGACTACCGTTCCGATGGACAGGGCCTTGAGGTTTCGGCCCAGCAGTTTTAACGAAGTGAACAGAGATTGCGCCTCCACATGCACCGCGCGTATTTTGTGCTCTACTCGCCCTTTAGCGAGCATCTCGATCACCTGCGGAATGGCAAATATGCCGATGAGCGCGGTAATGATATTCACGCCACCTGTCAGTGAGTCATGAAAAATAAACCGCTGAGCTCCCTGAATGTCATCGTACCCGATCATGGAAAGCCACAAACCCAGACATCCCGAGAGCAGACCTTTGACAAACGAGCGGGAATCCAGCGAGCCGATGACCGTTACACCAAGTATGGCCATCCAGAATAGATGCGAGGGGCCAAATGCCAATGCCCATTTCGCAAGAATCGGCGTGAGAAATATTAGAAGCAGAACACCGATAATTCCGCCGACACCAGAGGCGAGGAAGGACACATGCAGTGCTTGCGTTCCGCGTCCCTGATTGGCCATCTCATGTCCATCCAGAGCCGTTGCAATATTGGCAGGGGCACCGGGAATACGCAGTAGGATAGCGCTGACAGCGCCACCTGCCACAGTAGCCGTATAGGCGGCGCCAAGCAGGATCAGCCCTTGGGTAGCTTCAAGCTGAAACGTAAAAGGAATGAGCAGCGCGACCGCCATCGTGGGCGACAGCCCGGGCGTGGCACCTAATATCAGCCCACCGATCGTCCCGCCCAGCAAGAGCATGAAAGAGACCGGTTCGAACACCCCGCCAAAGTACTGAAGAAATTCCATATGTCGTTTTCTCTACCTGTCGTGTAACAATACCGAATGAAAATAAAAATGCAAACGTTTACATTTACTTTGTAAAAAGTTACAAATGTTCGACACTGCGCACCCATTTACATCCGCAGACATGGTAGATATCAATAGGACCAAGGACATTGAACGACTCAAAAAAACAGCATGATGCTGTGAAACCCCGGTTGCTGCGATCTCGCAAAGGGGCACCCGGTATACTGGATGTAGCTGCACGCGCGGGTGTATCTGGCGCTACTGTGTCTCGTTATTTCAATTCACGCGAATTGGTCAGACCGCAGACTCGACAGAAGATAGAATTCGCCGCCCGCGAACTAGGGTACATACGAGACCGGGTGGCAGGGGCTCTTCACGGCAAGATGAGTGGCACCATAGGCCTGATAGTGCCCACCATAGACAACGCCATTTTTTCAGAACTTATCGAAGCCTTTTCAGCAGAACTACATCAGCATGATCGCACCATGCTAATCGCCAGTCATAACTACGACCTGCAACGTGAGGTCAGTATCGTTCGCTCCTTGCTCGAACGACGTATCGATGCAATCGCTCTGGTCGGGCGAGATCATGATAGTGCTGCCATCGAAATGCTGAAGCTCAGGGGTATACCTGTTTTAACTTTATGGAACTCTACCGGAGTCGATAACATTCCCAGCATAGGAACCGACAACCGGCAGGGTGCTTTCGATGCCACACAGCATCTTATTGATCTGAACCACCGTGATATCGCACTGCTTTTTCCGGAAACACATAGTAACGATCGAGCCCGTGACCGAAAGACTGGAGCACTCGCAGCATTACACAAGGCAGGTATTTACATTCCGGCGCATCACGACAGGCTTTGTGCTTACGATATGTCGGCAGCTAAAGCACTGGCTATGACGATGTTAAGTGAACACGAATCCGGTATCGATGCGCCAAGTGCATTTGTGTGTGGCAACGATGTGATCGCACACGGCGTTATACATGCGGCACTGCGCCTGAAACTAAGAGTGCCCAAACAGATATCCGTAGTGGGCATCGGCGATTTTCGCGGCTCGTCTGCTATCGAGCCACCGCTTACTACCGTACGTCTGCCTGCACGAAGAATCGGACAGACAGCAGCCTCGTTTTTAGTCAACAAGCTGCCCCAACTTGATATCAACGCTCTGTCAGATATTACGATTCCCAGCACTCTGATCGTCCGGGAATCCACAGCGAAGTATCAGTCGCGTAGCTGAGTGTATTGAGACAGTCGCGAGTCTCTCAATGATACGCCGGATAACGTCCTGCTCACTGGTTGTGACAGGCCAGATTGCCAGCTAATAGCCGGTACGGCGACTCAATACACTTGCCCCCTCTTCCATGCCTCCGTGTACCAGACTATGGAGTATCTGCAGGCGATTGCTAACCATGTTTTTTGCCGGATCGTTATTCAGCATCTGTGTTTGCGCATATTGCATAGCAGTCTGTGCATTAAGAAGATGCGCTGTCGATAGGTTGAACCACGCTTTGGGCTGTTCGCTATCGAAGGTGAGAGATTGTTCGTAGGCTTGAATCGCCCGTTGATAAGCACCTTGTCGAGCATAGGTATTAGCCAACCGAAACCAGGCAATAGCATCAGTAGGTACGTGCTGAACAATCTGCTGATAAATTCTGACGGCTTCCGGCCAGCGACTCTGCTGGTAGGCCCGTTGTGCATTGACTGACATCATGAAAAGATCAACTGGCGGCTTTGTATTACCTGTGCCGCGTTGATCCGTGGTTGTAGCGCAGGCTGACACAAGCATCATCACGCTGAGAGCCATGATAGTACTGACAATTCTGGTAAACATGACAAGCTACTCCATTAACGGTAATTGTTGTCTGACGGTGTCAAAGCGTTTATCCGACTCTTTCAGATAATCGCGCTCGCGTGCGTTGATAACCGGCAAGCCGGGCTCTATCACCTCTGGTGTTATGAAGATAACCAGTTCACTGACCGCATTACGCTGCCCTCTGGAGCGAAAGAGCCGACCAATGACTGGCAAGCGTCCAAGGCCCGGCAACAGGTCGGTGTCAGCGCTACTCTCAGAACTCAGCAATCCGGATACAACTATGGTCTCGCCTGAGCGCACCGTCACTTCAGTCTGTGCTCGTCGGGTCAGCAAACCGGGAGTGCCCTGTACAGAGACAGAGGAATCCAGCTGACTGATTTCGGTTTCGACTCTGGCACGTACATTTCCAGCACTGTCTATCAGCGGCGCCACGCTAAGTTTCACGCCATATTCTTTGAACTCCACTTGAGTCTGCCCGTTTTCACCAATACTCGGGTAAGGGACTTCGCCACCCGCCAGAAAACTTGCCTCACCGCCGTTCATGGCACTCAGTACAGGCTCTGCCAGAGTCACTGCATCGCCGTTTTGCGCCAGAAAATTAATACGCGAAGTGATATTGGACGCTATACCGAAGTAGGTAGAGAAAGGGGCTACGTTGGTTGGTAGTCCGTTAAAGCTCTCTACCGCAGGCCGAAAAAGATCGTTGCTGATGGCATCACCCACCATAGCCAGACCCGGACCGGTTGTACTGTCGCTCCAGTCGATTCCGAGACGTCCAAGTGCATTCTTTCTGAACTCCACCATACGCACGCGCATGCGTACAGTACGCTGCATGAGCACACGGGTTTGCTGATCAGTTGCGGAAACTCGTATGTTGTAATCAGATTGCGATCCATCGTTATTCCACAAGCGGACAGATGAGCTTCCGGCACTGGCAGCAATGATCAATAGCTGCCCCGTATCTATAACCTCCGCCCTTACAATGTTGCCGTTACCAACAGCAACACGTTTAACGTCTATATTATTGAGTACCTTGACTTCGCCAACAAACAGGTCGAGGTTTATGGTTACAGGTGTGGATGAGTGATCTATCACCTCTGAAAGCGGTAGAGGCTGCAACGGCTGATCGTACAAGTCAACAGGCGCTTTGATAGCCTGCCAGTTTTTTTCATCCGCTATGGTTGCATTGAAAAAGAAAAATCCCAACGCAAATGCAATTGCGTGTCTCCACCAAACGGTTCGAATCGTGAAGCGGCAACGCCATGCCCCCTTACTCTTACACTTATCCATGCTATCCCTGTCATGTTGTGTTACTCCAACGAGCTACCCGCTTTTTTGCAAATCAGACGCAATATCCTTTGTGTCGATCTGAAGTCAAGGCTCGTGGACGGTATATTTCTACCAGAGGGCAATGTAACGGAATTCGGCGGTAAATAGCATGCTCAATGTCGCATCTGACGACACGAAACAAGAACATTTACACATAAACGTGACCGGGTTCAGCCCGACTTCCCACTGTCGTCAACAATGCTATTGGCATCGATGACAAAAGGCTTGGGACTCGACTCCAGCTTGTCATGTTTTTCCGGTGCAGGATTGTCGGGTGCTGGCAATTCAAGCTTCGTTGCCTGAGTGGCTAGCTGCATTACATGTCGTGTCTGCCGCCAACGTATCAAATAGCCACCCAATGCTCCACTGGCAGCTGTGATGGTGAGTAACCCCAATGTCATGAACTGCACCATCAGAAATCCAACTCCGGCTGCTGTAACCGCAGCAAACGCGGCCCCAACCTTTATGTTGGCATTGCGGCTGGCGCGTCGTTCAGCCTTGATCATGTCCTTATGAGTTTCGCGTATGAGTTGTTCGCGCTCATAACTGGCACGCTCAATTAGCCGGGCCTGATCAGCGCTGGCTTTTTGCAAGGCATCGACACGCGATCTTTCAATTTCACGAGTCAGTTTTTCTCGTTCCTGAAAATGCTTTTCGACAAGCGATGCGTGGGTTTTCTGAGCGGCCATTCGGCTTATGGCTGAAAACCATAATGCGATCACCGCAGACAGCAGCAGTGCCGGTAGTGCCACGCTGCTGAGCAGTTCAATCATGGTGCCTTGCCGATTTACCCAGAGCAGCGCAAGAGTAACTATCTGAACCAGCACGATTCCGGGCAGGTATCTAAGCATGACTATTCAAAATAAGTCCGAAGAAAGTGAGAAATTGTTGACTGCATGGATACTCCCTGAATCAACAGCTGCCAGCAAGCTGAAAGGCAGCCAGAAAGACAGATAGTCCGTATCGCACCACAGTTTACACCAAGCCAAAATGATCACGAGTCAGGTCTTGCTGACAAAGGCAACCGAAGGATAGCTCGCTACCCATGGGATATTACCCGCCTGACAGCAAGATTCGCGGTTGATGATGCTTCTTTGCAGCAAACAAGTTCACATCGGATCACACTTCAGTAAACTATGCCAATGACGCTGGACGCCTACCTGTTAACCCGCCAATGGCGCGATACTCCGCGAGGTGTGGAATTGCTGTTCTGGGCGAATAGCGCTAACGGCCCGGTTCGCGTGGTCGTCGAGGGGCAACGGGCGGTATGTTTCATCGAGCAATCTATTTCGCTGCCCTTGCCCGCCAATGTTGAACGCCGGGCACGCGATCTTCAGCTGTTGCATCACGGCCCGGTGGATGCTTTGTATTTTCACCAGCAAAAGCAGCTGCAACAGTTACGGCAGACTGATGCCCCATTGTGCGAATCTGATATTAAACCGGCCGACCGCTACCTGATGGAACGCTTCATCTGTGCAGCGTTTACCATCGATGGCCAACTAGTGCAGCGTGAGGGCTACTGGCAAGCTTCTAACCCTCGACTTACACCCTGCAACTATCACCCGGTATTAAAAACCGTTTCGATCGATATTGAAACGCGCGGGCATACCCGGCAGCTGTATTCCATAGCCGCCGCAACCTTACAGGATCACGCTCAACAGACAAACCGGCAGCAGGAATACCCGGACGATGTGGTCTTCATGATTGGTGCAGGCGAATCGCTGCAACGAGAAGGCTATACCCTTTGCTTTTGCTCTTCGGAAAAAGAGCTGCTTAACCGTTTTTTCGATTGGATACAACAAGCAGACCCCGATGTCATTTCGGGCTGGGCGGTCATTAATTTCGACCTGAATTTCATCGACACCAAATGTCGCGCGCTTGGCCTTTCTTTCCGGCTTGGTAGAGCCGGCGAGCAAGCGGCTGTACTACAACCTGGGAACCCGGGGTCTCCTCGGGTGGCGCGTGTACCGGGACGTGCCGTCCTGGATGGTATTGACCAGCTCAAGGCAGGGTTCTGGAGTTTCGATAGTTTTTCGCTCGACAATGTCTCTCACGAGCTGTTGGGAAACGGCAAACTGATCACGCCTGAACAGGACAAAGTAGCCACCATCAATCGACTGTTTAATGAGGACAAACCGCAACTGGCGGACTACAACCACCGTGATTGCACCCTCGTTAACGAAATATTTATCAAAGCCCAGCTTCTACCCTTCGCCATTCAACGCGCCAACCTCACCGGGCTTGCACTGGATAGACTCGGAGGTTCGGTGGCGGCATTCGACAACCTTTATCTACCAAGACTTCATCGCAAGGGCTTCGTCGCACCCGATGTGCGTACCCATACCAATGACGCAGGAAGCCCGGGCGGGTATGTCATGGATTCCAGACCCGGCTTGTATCGCAATGTACTGGTACTGGATTTCAAAAGCCTTTATCCAAGTATTATCCGCACTTTTTTTATCGATCCATTGGGGCTGGCAATTCCTGGTGACGATCCGGTACCCGGATTCGTCGACGCGATGTTTTCGCGTAAGCAGCATATTCTTCCGGAACTTATCGAATCACTCTGGGCTGCACGAGACGATGCCAAAAGTGCAGAAAATGCACCATTGTCGCAAGCCATAAAAATCATCATGAACTCGTTCTACGGCGTATTAGGAACCACAGGGTGCCGATTCTATTCCCAGCAGCTGGCGTCCAGCATAACGCGACGTGGGCATGAGATTATTCAGCAGTCTCGAGACTGGATACAAGCGCAGGGTTATGAGGTCATCTACGGTGATACCGATTCTGTTTTTGTGTGGCTGGGCGATAACGCTAAAGACTCTGACGGACAAGTTGTCGGCCGACGCCTGATGAACGGATTAAATCAGTGGTGGCTGCAGCAATTGCAAGCCCGTTATAAAATCAGCTCGCATCTGGAGGTTGAATACGAGACACATTACCTGCGATTTTTCATGCCAACGATAAGAGGCATGTCTACTGGCAGTAAAAAGAGGTATGCAGGCCTTAGTGTAAAAATTGATGGTGCAGCGGTGTCATCATTAGAGCAGACCAAACTGGTTATCAAAGGACTGGAGGCAGCGCGCACCGACTGGACTCCTCTGGCCCGCAACTTCCAGACTGAGCTATTCAGGCTGATTTTCAATGATGAACCGTTTGAGGATTTCGTACGGCAAACAGCGCAGGATCTGAACGATGGCAAACTGGATGAGCAGCTTGTGTACCGGAAAAGAATTCGCCGCGACCTGGCCGATTATCAGCGAAACGTACCGCCACATATCAAGGCGGCTCGGAAGCTGGAATCCACTGGAAACAGCATCAGCTACCTGATCACCAGGAACGGCCCGGAACCTCTGGAAGCCCTGGAGTCGGCGATTGATTATCAGCACTACCTGGACAAACAACTGGCACCCGCAGCAGATGGCATCCTGCAGTTCATGGACACAAGCTTCTTGAGCATCACCGATGCACAATTGCAGATGTTCTGAAGCCTGCCAGATCTCCGCCTGCGCGGAGATGACGTCCGACTTACACCTGCGCGGAGATAACGTCCGACTTACACCTGTCATTCCCGCGGAGGCGGGAATCTACTCCGCAAACCACTGGATTCCCGCATGCACGGGAATGACGCGTTACTTACGCATGCGCGGGAATGACGTGTTACTTACGCCTGCGCGGGAATGACGTCCGACTTACGCCTGCGCGGGAATGACGTCCGACTTACGCCTGCGCGGGAATGACGGCTCAACTTACACCTGCACGGGAATGACGGCTCAACTTACACCTGCACGGGAATGTCGGTTCAACTTGCGCATGCGCGGGAATGACGGCTCAACTTACACCTGCACGGGAATGACGGTTCAACTTGCGCATGCACGGGAATAACGGTTCAACTTACACC
>JBGCFI010000037.1:0-29737 GCA_045106855.1 Granulosicoccus sp. | reverse complement strand
TTCCGTACTCCCGGCGCTTTCCGTACTCCCGGCGCTTTCCGTACTCCCGGCGCTTTCCGTACTCCCGGCGCTTTCCTGACTCCCGGCGCTTTCCTGACTCTGGGCGCTTTCCGCACTCCCGGTACTTTCCGGGCTCTGAGTGCTTTCCGCGCTTTCCGCGCTTTCCGCACTGTCCGCGCTTTCCGCACTTTCCGCACTTTCTGCACTTTCTGCACTTTCTGCACTTTCTGCACTTTCTGCACTTTCTGCACTTTCTGCACTTTCTGCACTTTCTGCACTTTCTGCGCTTTCTGCGCTTTCTGCGCTTTCAGAGTTTGCCGAAAGATCAGTCATACGAATGTCTGGCGAATCTATCTCAGTTTGAACATTTTGCGACGGCTGGGGCGAGGATTGTGATCGGGCGTTGTTATTAGGCTCAGCAGATATTTTCTGCATCATGCGCAGTAATTGCTGCATCGCTTCGCTCTTGGCAAACGGACGCTCCGTTCGCTCAGCTTCACTTTCAGTGTGGTTGTCCGCGTTCCTTCGCGTTGCGTCGCCCCGCCTAGTTATTCAAGGCTCACCTTTGGACGTATCGCTGTATCGATTCGCTGGGTCACTACCGGTCCGCAATTCAGAATCTGCTCCATGTCCAGCATCATCCCCCGTGTCCAATTCTGATTCCACGGTACCGCGAATTCCATACAATTTTGTTCGCTGCACACCATTCTCATCAACACCAGAAGTAACGGGTTCTTCCCGCTCTATGTCGGCTGACTTGGCTGAGGGCGTTTGAGGCGTGTTTGCATTTTCGGATTCTTGATGTTGCTGACGCTCAGCGTCTGCATCAAGCTGAATACGATGCTCTTCAGCAAAATCATCAATGACTCGCCGTAAATCGGATTGTGCTTGTGCTACCTCTTCGTTTTTATCATTTGCTCCTCGTTGAGAGGCTGGCTCTTTCCATTCTTCGATATCCATATCGTGGGCAGAAATTTCCATCGCTTCCGGACGAGCTGAATATCCAGATTGATCTGCATCAGACTGACCTGCTTCTGATTCACTAGCTGGAAACATCTGATCGTTAGTGTCTTTCAAAGCAGCGCTAACATCATCCGCCGTTTCAACCACAAGAGCGTTATCGGCGTCCGGCAGCCCTTCCCCTGACGCTCCTTCAAGCCTGCCAGCATCAGCATCAGCATCAGCATCAGCATCAAAACTATCAACCAGTTCGCCAAGCCCCGGTTCCGGTAAACGCTCTTTACCCAGATTTGCCGCAAGATTTACAAGCTCAGAACCCACATCCCCTGAATTGGTTTCGGTATCGACGACATCAGACTCCTTAGCATTGCCAGTGGCACCATCCGTAGCTAATGCTTCCAGCTGAGTGTTTTCGTCCGTTCCTTCCAGTACAACCAATTCACTGCTTTGTGACTCAGGTGTGTCTGACTCGCCGACGCCCGCTTCATTAGCTTCATTAGCTTCATTAGCTTCATTAGCTTCATTAGCTTCAGTAGCTTCAGTAGCTTCAGTAGCTTCAGTAGCTTCATTAGCTTCAGTAGCGTCCGGCTGCACAGTGTCCCCTTCACCCGGCGAATCGTCGTTGGCGGCAACACCATCACCAACACCGTCAACGACTCCCACCTCAGCCGCAAGTGCTGCATCAATTTCAGCCAGATCGCGCGCTTCCGCCAGCGTGGGAAGTTCATCCAGACGCTTGAGATTGAAGTAGTCCAGAAACTCCTTGGTAGTTCCCCACAATGCGGGCTTACCGGGAACATCCTTGTAGCCCATTTCCTTTATCCACTCACGCTCCTGCAGGGTACGAATGATGTTCGAGCTCACCGCAACACCGCGGACATCTTCAATTTCTCCGCGTGTTATGGGCTGTCGATAGGCAATTAACACAAGGGTTTCCAGCAATGCACGCGAATAGCGCGGTTGTTTCTCTTGAAAAAGCCTACCGACCCAATGTTCCATCGACTTCGAAGATTGAAGGCGCCACCCGGAGGAAACTTCTACCAGCTCGATACCGCGTCCTTCGTATTCGTTTTGAAGCTCAGACAAGGCTTGCTTTATCTCGCTGCGTTCTGGCCGATCGATATCTTCTTCGAAGAGCTGTTCGAGCTGGGCAATGCTCATCGACTTACCCGCCACCAGCAGGCAAGACTCGAGAATGTTTCGTAGTTGTTGGAGATCCATCAGCTCTATTCAGGCGTTGTCGTGTTTTCGGAAGCAGACGATTCAGCATCGGCGGGTGTTACCGATTCGCTTCGTGGCTTCAGATAAATCGGCGCAAAGGGTTCGGCCTGAACAATGTCGATCGCCGACTCTTTGCACAACTCAAGGACGGCAAGGAACGTCACCACAACGCCCAGCCGGCCTTCTTCGGGATTAAACAGCGTAGAAAATTCGCAGAATTCTCCAATTTTAAGGACAGACAATACATCGGACATACGCGCCCTGACCGACAAGGTTTCGCGCGATATGCTGTGGTGCCCCATGCGTTCCGCACGCTCAGCCACATCACGAAGTGCCAGCATCAGTTCCTTCATCGACACCTCCGGCAATGGCACCTCCTTTTGTATCTCAGGGGTTACCACCTTCAACTGCCGGTGCTCACGCTCCATGCGAGGCAGCTCGTCGAGGCTTACCGCACCACTCTTGATTCGCTCGTATTCCTGCAAGCGCCGGATGAGCTCAGCACGCGGATCTTCTTCATCGCCCTCCTCATCGATCCGGGGCAACAACATGCGAGATTTGATTTCGGCAAGCATCGCTGCCATGACCAGATACTCTGCGGCCAGCTCAAACTTCATCGTCTCCATCATCCCGATGTACTTCATGTACTGGGCTGTAATATCAGCGATAGGGATATTGAGGATATCCAGATTCTGACGTTTGATCAGATACAGCAGCAGATCCAGAGGCCCTTCAAAAGCCTCAAGAATCACCTCAAGCGCATTCGGGGGAATGTACAAATCAAGCGGCAATTGCGTAAAGGGTTCGCCTCGCACAAGCGCGATTTGCACCGCAGGAGATGGAACCTCAGCCAGATTGCCGTCACCTGCCAGGTCATGCACTTTCGCACTGTTTGAGGGGTCCGCCTGCTGTTGCGGTGGATCTACTGGCATCTGGTCGCTCCCGGTTTGTGCAATTATACCGTGTGTAGCGCTACTCGCCTAATCCAAAAACGCAAGATCTCCACGACCACGTCGGGTAATTTCCATTTCCCCATTGTCAGAAATCGACAGCACTGATGTGGGCTCAAAGCCACAATTGCCGCCGTCAATAATCAGGTCGACGTGCTTCTCGAGAAGTTCACGTATTTCTTCAGGATCGGTTTCCGGCAAATCCTTATCAGGCATGATCAAGGTGCTGCTCATTAGCGGCTCCCCAAGCTCCTCCAGCAGGTCCTGACAGATCGTGTTGTCGGGAATGCGAATTCCGATTGTCTTACGTTTCGGATTCTGCAACCTTCGGGGAACCTCATTCGTGGCCTTGAGCAAAAAGGTGTAAGGGCCCGGTGTCAGTGACTTCAGGGTGCGAAAGGCGGTGTTATCGACACGAGCATATGTCGCAATATCAGACAAATCTCGACAGACAAGGGTAAAATTGTGCTTTGTGTCTATTTTTCTAATGCGGGCGATGCGTTCCATTGCCTGCTTGTCACCCACATGGCAACCCAGCGCATAGCAGGAGTCAGTGGGGTACACGATGACGCCGCCATCGCGAATGATGGCAACTGTCTGAGCAATCAGACGTTTTTGAGGATTATCCGGATGAATTTCGAAGTACTGGCTCATTAGGGCCGCCGTAATACTGTGTAACCTTCCATTGTACGCCGATACGGTGCGGAGCTTGCTTCCCAAAGGCGTTCTTGGCTCTCAAAACACTTAATCTGCCCCTACCCTTAATCCGTCATTAACTGATTACATTTATGCTGAACCACACTGCTCAAATTGCCAAAGCCCTTGTGCTGACCGTATCTGCGGCTTTGCCTGTAAATGCAATCGCGCAAAGTTCCGACGAAAACCTTCCCGAAGGGGTCCTGGCATCGGTCAATGGTCGACCGATTCCACAGATTTCGGTAGATAACGTTGCCCAGCAAATCGTCGAGGCAGGCCAGGAAGCCGACCCAGCTCGAATTCTCGACGAACTGATCAATCTGGAAGTACTCACTCAGGCAGCTGAAGAACTCAATCTGGACAAGGAACCTGAAATTTCTGCCACATTACAATTGCAGTACACCCAGACGATGGCCAATGCCTATCTGGCGCGCAAAAGTGCCGATATGACATTCACCGAGGAGGAGCTTCGCGCAGAGTATGAAGCGCAATCCGAGAACGTTGACAGAGGTGAATTCAAGGCAAGCCATATTCTCCTTGAGTCCTCCGAAGACGCACTCAAGGTATTGGCTGAGTTAGATTCAGGCAAACCTTTCGCTGATGCAGCAGCTGAGCATTCCATCGATCCCGCCGGTGAGGACAACGGCGGAGATCTGGGCTGGTTTGTCGGTTCGACGATGGTGCCGGAATTTGCAGCTGCCATAGCTACCATGGAAGTGGGCGAAATCAGCAAGCAGCCCGTGCAATCAGAATTTGGATACCACATCATCTACCTTGTGGACAAACGAGACGCTGCTCTGCCCGATTTCAACTCGGTAAAATCTGGTTTGACAAACCTTGCGGTTCGCCGTGCCCTTGCCGAGCATGTAGATGCGTTGAAGGCCACAGCAAATATAAAAACTCAATAACTACGTCCGCATCAGTCCCCGGTAACGTTTACCGCTACCGGGGTTGATTGATACGAAATTCAGGGCTTATCGTTCCAGAGCGCCCACGCCTGAGAATCGAAAGGCTTCCTGTTCCAGTGCATCAATTTCTTCTGGCACCATCTCATCATGTGCTACCAGAATACGGCCGAGGAAGACCAACGGTAATTCTTCCTCACGACCTTCCAGGTGATATTTGATGGCCTCAGCGGCCGCTGCACCAACATCATCGCCCATACGCATAGGCGTTGCGTTCAATTCCTGGCGACGGATAGCATCAAGCTCCAACCCGGTACCACCCCAACCTGTGGAGAAGATATCTTTCTCGCGGCCAGCGCCGATCAAGGCTTCCATAGAACCCATAGACATTGCAGTATTGGCATTATGAATAACGGTCACTTCCGGATACGCCTGAAGTATCAGATTGGTGCCATCGAATCCACCTTCACGCGTGTAGTTCCCATAGTGCTCGTAGGCCAGGTTCCAGTTTGCCTTTTCCTCAATACATTTCTGGAAATCGCCAGAACGTTGATTATCAGTAATACCCGGGATACCTCTGACAAGGGCATAAGTTACGTCATTGCCGAGTCGCTCTGCCATGTAATCACAGATATTCAACGCACCAAGTGTGGATGAAAAATCAAACCAGCCCGCTGGCTGCACATCGAACTGCTTCAGTGGGGTAAAGAATGCCCAGACAAATGTCTTGAAGTCATCACTCTTTGCAAGGCGATCGATATTGTCCGCTTGAGTCGCTAACTCGGAAGGTCCGAATATGATGAAGTCGTATAGATCTCCATCTTGAAGAACCTGCTCTGTATAAGTGCTTTGCAGCGAGTGTTCGATCTGCCTTGAAGCAAACTCAGTGGTCTCATACTTGATACCTAACTGATCCATGCGTTTGGTAAAAGCAAGATAGGCACGTGCCCAGAAATCCGACACATCCGCCGAAGGGTATATCAGGCCAATCTGAAGTGGCTCTTTTTGCTCAACTGCCAAAGGCACTGCCGCAGCGCCTACCACTTCCTGAAGCATTTCTACTGTGCCCGGCTTGTTAACCTCATCCGGCAACCAGTAGTCACGCTCGGCGGCATCGGGCAGTTCCATAAGAGGTAACTTGTCCGCTGCGAGGCTACTTCCCGTCGCTAACGATACGGCCAGCGCTACTGCACTGGTAATTGAGTAAGTCCTGAATTTCACAATATTTCCTCCGCTCAAAATTGGGTCAGTAAAACGAAACGCCAGACAGAATCTAGCGAACCGCCGATGTGTCGCCGGCGAATAGCCAGCCGAGTACAAATAACGTGGTGATAATGACGGCCATGATTAGAACAAACCGTCCGAGACGCTTGTTTTCAGGTGATGACAGCGCTGCTTTCAAACCGCCCTGCCCATCCCTATCCTTCATTTGCAACCAGGTATAGAACGCAACTGATGAAATGATGACAACACCAGAGGCTACCGACTGCCAGAAGAATTCGATACGCAGTGTGACCAGTGCGTTGATCATCATCGCCAGCAATAGAACCCCTGCCAGGGAACCGATAATCGATCCGCGACCGCCAAACAGCGAGGTTCCACCGACGACGACGGCCGCAATGACATGCAAATTGAAGAAAGGTGCGGAGGTTGCCTGAATAGCATTGAGTTTGCCCGCCAACATGACACCTGCAAGCCCTGCCATGGCACCCATCAAAACATACACATAGACCTTGTAGCGGTTAACCGGGACTCCTGTTAATTCAGCGGCCTCTGGATTAGAACCGATAGCGATTGCATAACGACCAAGCCGGGTGCGCGTATAGATAATGTAGCCTGCGATCAATGTACCCAGCCCGATAACAACCGGTACGGGAAGGAAACCAGGGATAGAGCCACGACCGATCGCAACAATTTCTTCAGGGAATCTGGATAGAACAATACCCTTGGCAAGAACCAGTGCAAACCCTCTGTATACAAGGTCCATTGCCAGTGTGCCAATCAGATCAGGCACTCTTAGCTTGGTGATTATCAATCCGTTAATCAAACCGCATAGCGCGCCAAGCGATATCGCCAATGCAACGGCTGTCCACCAGGGAAAGCCGTAGGACTTAACCATGTAGCCCATGACAATAGCTGTCAATGCAGCGACTGATCCGATCGATAAGTCGATACCACGTGTGGTAATCACCAGGGTCATTGCCATTGCCATTGGCATGTATAAGGCGGCATCCTTAAGAATGATGTCGAAATTCGACACACGAAAATAGCGTGCGGGTTCGAGAATTGCCATAAGCAGCAACAACGCCGCGATCATGGCCATCGGACCTAGCAATGCCAGGTAGCGATCCAGCTTTTCCCGCTTGCTTATACCGCTAGCCACGTCAGTAGATTCGGCTGAATTCGTTTCAGTGTTATCACTCATGCTCAGGCCACCTGTTCCGCGGAGGCACCTACCATGATGCCAAGCACGCTCGCAATATCACTCTCTGATGTTTTAACCACACCGGCACGCCGACCGCGACGCATGATCTGGATGCGATCAGAGATGGCAAATACATCGTCAAGACTATGAGAAATAACAATGACACCAAGCCCCTGCTCCCTGACCGCCTCAATCAACTTGAGCGTGCGGGCGGTCTCACGAGGACCTAATGCCGCAGTAGGCTCATCCATGACAAGAATTTTTAAATCCGAGTGATAGACAGCTCGTGCTATCGCAATGGCCTGGCGTTGGCCGCCAGACAGGCTATCCGTTGGTACATCCATGCTACGCAAAGTGACGCCGAGCCTCTCTTGCAAGGTTCGCTCTGCCTCACTACGCATGAGTTTATTATCAAGAAAATCGAACCCCATGACCCGCTTTGTCAGCTCACTACCAAGGAACATATTGGCAGCAGGCGTCAGGTGATCTGCCAATGCCAACGTCTGGTACACGGCATCGATACCGCTGGCGATAGCATCAGAATGACTATTCATGACCAACGGCTGTCCCGCTAGAGCAATCTCGCCATTGGTTGGCCTGAAAACACCGGTGAGAATTTTGATAAGCGTAGACTTACCAGCCCCATTGTCTCCTACAATGGCTAGCACCTCGCCAGCATGCAAGTCCAAATCGACATCCTCTAGCGCCGTGACACCTCCAAAGCGCTTGGTAATACCCCGCATGGTGATCAGGGGGGCGGCTGTGTCTGACATGGCAATTTACCTCGGGTATGGGCTCCGGCAGAATATGCGTGCCAGGTTTGTGTCACGCAGATCCGTACGTTACTGAGTTACGTTATCGGTAACGTTAGCATTATTTCATCCCCATGGGCACAATTTTGATGAAAAAGGCGAGTGAATCCGTTGACAAGATTCTGACGACGTCACTCCACTCGATTCGAAAGGCTCAACACGTCGGAATTTAATTGGCCTGTGTTGCGCATCATAGTGGACAACCTGAACTTAGCAGGGAGGGTGTGGGTGTGCCGGGGGTGCTAACCTGCAACAGAAGATTGATTCGCAGCTTATAGACCTGCCGGCATGAACCACTAACTAAGGAATGCAAATGAACATCGCGGACTATGTGGTTGACTGGTCAAACTCTCCCTTTACCCATTTCGATGCACCCGCCTGGCTAGCGACGACACATGCCATAAAGCTGATCACAGTCGCAATTGACTCGTTGTCAAATGATTATGCGATTTCGGATTCAATCGCGATTCATCAAAGCGCTTTTGTTGAAGATGGAGCACGCATCAAGGGTCCGGCAATTATTGGTCCGAATGCATTCGTCGGCGCAGGTGCATTAATTCGTGGCGGTGTTTTTCTGGATCAGAATTGCACCGTTGGACATGCTTGCGAGTTGAAAACCTCTTTCATGTTTTCCCAGGCAAAAATTGCCCATCTAAGCTTCGTCGGCGATTCAATCATCGGTGCTAGAGTGAATATCGAAGCTGGCGCTGTGGTAGCAAACTACAGGAACGAATCCCGTGATAAACGAATTCGAATACTCCACAACCAGTGTGAAATTGATACTGGCGTGGATAAATTTGGAGCCTGGATTGGCGACGATGTCAAAATAGGCGCTAATGCTGTCATAGCGCCAGGAGCAATACTAGTTCCCGGAGCTGTCGTGCCAAGGCTTGCAAGCGTTGATCAGCACCCCGGGATGCGTTGCGACTGACAAATCCTTTCGCAATGCATGGCTATCTAGAAACAATGGACACTCTAACTGAGTGCCCATTGTCGGCATCATGTATAGCGTCGTTGAACACGCTAATTCTCTACCCGTCAGATTACCGGATAAACCAGCTTGAACTCTGACCTCCAGATGAGGGACTGTCGATAAAAGTGACAACATCCCCGTCAACGACAACAGTCTGGCATTCCAACTCAACCGTACGTGGATTATCAGGCAGATCTGCTACACCTGAACGGCAGTAGGTTCCGTTCTCCCAAAACCAATCGTAGTCAATGTTTCCACTTGGAGTAAATCCTGTGACCTTCATCTGAGCGTTGATCACCAGCTGCGTGCCCGCGTCCAGAGCACCGTCGCTGTTTCTGATAAAAATGGTCTTGTCTACGACAGCAGCGGTAAACTCTTCCAGTGTTTCAATGAGTTGGCCGGGTGGCAATGGAGCCACATCGGGATCAGTTCCTTCGTCGGGGTCGCTACCTGCATCAGGATCAGTACCCTCGTCCGGGTCGCTACCTGCATCAGGATCAGTACCCTCGTCCGGGTCGCTGCCTGCATCGGGATCAGTTCCCTCGTCCGGGTCGCTACCTGCATCAGGATCAGTTCCCTCGTCCGGGTCGCTACCTGCATCAGGATCAGTTCCCTCGTCCGGGTCGCTGCCTGCATCGGGATCAGTTCCCTCATCGGGGTTGCTGCCTGCATCAGGTTCGCTACCCGGCGCAGGAATTCCGGCCAGAGTTTCGGACAAGTGACTTATAGCAAGCTCTGAACTCAACAACTCTGTGCGAACGCTACCTGAATTGGCAACCAGATTGATCACTTCAGCGTTTTGCCCGAACTCATCCTGCGATACTGAAAAATCCAATGGAGCAGATGCACTGGCTGCTTCATCAGAAATAACGATTCCGTTATCAGGATTGTCATCGGCATCAAGTGACTGCAACAAACGAGCAATGTTGACGGTCGTATCATCTTCAATGGTATTGGTAGGAGAAAGTGTTACCGGAGTTATAGTCTCTGCCGCTGGTACAACGGGTAATTGCAGACTACCAATTGAAAACGTTACGTTTTCGCCTGCCAGGTATTGAAACTGTCCTTGCTCGTTAGTTACACCCGACCTTGTCTCGGTTTGATATGCAAGCCCGGATACCGCACTGTCTAAAAAGACACCAGTTAACAGATTAATTCCCGGATCCGGAGTATCGGTTTCTGGGGTATCTGTGCTGTCTGAATCACTACAACCAGCCAGTGAAAATAAACAGGCCGCAGCTATTACATAATATTTTTTCATTGGAACTCACGATTTGAATGTGGATCGTTCTGCATGAAATAAATCACACTAGTGACATTTGAGTCAATACCTTAACTGCACAGCCCAAAATTTTATGTGACATATTCTCCATTAAGACCAACTCAAGGCGATATCAGCAGATGCCGATTTTGAAAACAGAAGTCGCTTTGTTTTTTTCACGCGACGGTCTCCACTAAACCGCCACTGCATCAGTTTTCTTTCGCGCTGTGAACGTGAAATTTATTAAAACCAACGTCGCATGACAAGCCAGTACTCCCTTTAAATGTAGACCTGTTTGTTGTCAATGCAACGTTGGGATGACAACTGAGCAGCCTTCAGTCAGAGGCGGTGGCTTCTATCTCGATCATGAGATCTGGTATAGCTAGCCTTGTGACACCAAGAAGAGTCATCGGAGGTGAAACGCCTGCTGGCCCGAGTTTGCCACCAAGCACATCGAAGTGCTGTAACGCCTCATCGACATCGGTAGCGTAAATTGTTAGCTTCACAATGTTGGCAAGGCTCATATCTGCCTCCACCAGCACAGCCTCTAAATTATCCAGGGAAAGCGTAAGCTGTTTCCGCATATCGTCCGCATGCTGCGGCTGGCCTTCTGCGTCAACGGATGTCTGTCCAGCGCAAATCAACTGTCGTTTAGCGCCTTCGATTATTTCGCCCTGGTTGTATCCCAGATTCAAAGACCAGCTCCATGGGTTTACCGGAGTGCGCTTCATGACTGAATCCTCCCGGCATTGATAAGGTTGAGCGTCGCCATTAACTCTGGAGGGCTGGCATCGCCGCTGGATGAAACAACGCAAAAAGACTTTGAAAATTGTATTTTCATACGATTGCTCTCTATAGGCCCGGTGTTCGGTAAGATCCCGGTAGAAGACACTGTAGAGAGACGCTGCGACAACATTGTGTCAGGAGTGATTCAGTGACCTGACCATTGAGATCCAAGCTCTGCAACCAGCTTTTCCATGACAGGCTTCAAAAGCTCGTTGTCACTACTGGCGCCAGAGGCGAACTGGAGCAGCCACCGAGCGATGTAATCCAGGTATGGGGTGACGAATGTCATCTCGACACCCTCCTCGGTATCGCGCTCGCGCACAAAGCCGAAATTGTAGCGCTGCTCCCCGGCGAATCTGGCAGCATCGAAAGAGAAGTTCACGATAATTTCGTGAAGTTCCCGGTTAGATCCTAACTCTAAATATTCTTGAAGTGATGCGTGATCTCTGCGTACGAACTGTTCAGGCTTCAGCGTCAGCGACCTGATTCTATCTAGCCGGAAATCACGGTATCCTTCGCGGAGCCGACACCAGGCAATCAGGTGCCAGTGATAGCTGTAATAGTACAAGCCAATAGGCTCTAGCTCACGCTGTGTGGACTTCTGCGAAAATCCGGCTTCATAGTGAACACTGACTACCTGGGATCTGGACAATGATGTGCGACACTCCGGTAGCCAAGTATCCTGTGCCGCTGTATTCTCCTGCAATTTCGGTTTATACACAGCGATGGAATCATCGATGGAGTCGAGGTAGTTCTGATCTTCAGATTCCATGACAGAGCGGATTTTATCTAACGCCATCATGTATTGCTCACGAGTGGCTTCATCCACCCGGCTTTCAATCATGCGTGCTCCGAAAAGTAACGATGCACCTTCTTCGCGGGTAAACACGACAGGCGGCAATCGGTAGGATTTATCCAGGTAGTAACCGACGCCTGCCTCTGCACCGATAGGCACACCGGCATTTTCAAGCGAACGTAAATCTCTATAGATGGTGCGCTCGGAGACATCAAACCGGTCTGCCAACTCCCGAGCCGTGACAACAGACTTTGTTTGTAAATAGATGAGAATTGATGTTACTCGATCAAACTTCTTCACTACTTGCCTCTAAGTTGCTCAGATAGGGAGAAGCACCATGCAGCCTCGTTAAACGTGTAATGCATCTAGTTGAAGTATCCTGTGTCCACAAGCTTTTGAGTTTCAGAGTCTCCCGGCACAATGGCTGACCACCCCTCGGTAATTTCATTTCTTAATTTTGATAGCTCAGTGTGTTCGGGTGAATGATAAAAAATTTGTGCTGCCTCAAAGCTGTCAAACTTCAATATTACTATATGAGATAGTGCATGACCTTCCAACGCTTTTACCGGGCTTCCGACAATAACTTCAGCGCCGTATTGACTATTCACGGGCAACGACAATTGAGTTAGTTGATCTATTTTTGTTCGATCTTTAATTTTGTAATTGAAAATTACGTACCCGGCCATGTCGTTCACCCAAGGATGTGAATCATGAACCGTAACACAGCACGAGCACAACTGAGAGAGCTTACATGCTCACTCAACTTCAAAGAGCTAGCCCGGATGGTTTTACTCAAGATGGTCAAGCTGAACGATTCGGATATTTGTAGTCCAGGCGCACGATTACCCAGTGTGGTGTAATAGCCGCAACACTTCGCTTAATCAACCTCAAGAGTTATCCTAATGCATATGAACTCTGCCGCTCTTGAAAGCCAGCTGGAGAAAGTTAGGGAACTGGAAAGTCGGCTTACCTTCCGTTTGTCTGTTGTCAGCAAACTCCTCGATCAGCAATCCCAGGCGTTACTGGGTGGAACACAACTCAGCCTGTCCTCATATCGCATCCTGGCAGTTGTCCATACCTTTCAGCAAATTTCAATATCGGACATCAGCCGTTTCAATGCTATGGACAGAGCTCAGGTAAGTCGCGCCGCCGTCGATCTTGAAAAGCTAGGCTATGTTGGCTTTGAAGCTAACCCTCAAAGCAAGAGAAAGAAAATGGTCACATTGACCAAAGAAGGACACGATATTCTAAAAAAAATTCAGCCTAAGTTCGATACCTATCGATCTACACTTGAGGAAGCACTTGGCCGGGAAAATATGCAAGCGTTGTCGACAGGACTCTCAAAATTGACACAGATAGTTTCAGAATAATCAAGTCACACTGCAAACCCTGCAATGTGACCGTCACTGATAACAATCGCGAGCAAGTCTAAAGACTTGCGTTGCGTCAACAAGACACGCAAACCGAGAAACCTAGCCGGTTGCTTTGAGCACTCCACGCTGGATCTGATCTTCTTCAATCGATTCAAAGAGCGCTTTGAAATTACCTTCACCGAAACCGTCGTCGCCCTTACGCTGTATAAATTCGAAAAATATCGGCCCAATGACAGTTTTGGAAAAAACCTGAAGCAGTATCCGAGTCTTACCACCACCGATGACGCCTTCCCCATCTATCAGGATGCCGTGTTTTTTCATACGCTCAATCGGCTCTTTGTGTCCGGACACGCGGTCTACCGATTTGTCATAGTACACATCAGGTGGACCCGGCATGAAATCGATGCCATTAGCACCAATAAGATCTGTAGCAACGTAGATATCGTCAGAACCAACGGCTATGTGCTGTATTCCTTCGCCCTTGTACTCTTTGAGATATTCTTCAATTTGACTGTTTTCATCAGCGCTTTCATTGATCGGAATACGGATCTTCCCGCAGGGTGATGTCAACGCCCTGCTCGTCAAGCCCGTAATCTTGCCTTTGATATCAAAAAAACGAATTTCCTTGAAGTTAAACGCCTCGGCATAAAAGCGATACCAGGTGTTCATGTTGCCACGCATAACATTGTGTGTCAGATGATCAAGATAATAAAATCCTGCACCTTCCGGATTCGGATCACGTGTTTGTAACCAGTTGAAGTTATTATCGTACGGAGTATTTCCATTGTCATAGTTATCAATGAAGTACAAAAGCGACCCTCCAATGCCGATCACCGCCGGAGCATCAATGGATTTACCGTCACCGGTGTATTCTGTCGCGCCGTACTCAATGGCACACTTCAGTGCATGTCCGGCATCCACAGTACGCCATGCCATGGCCGGGGCACACGGACCATGATCGTTAACGAACCCGGAGGCGTGGCTATCGGGCTCACGATTGATCAGGTAATTGATTTGACCTTGCCTGAATAGCGAAATATCCCGACTCTTATGTCTGGCTACTTCGGTATAGCCCATGTTTATAAAGAGTTGCTCCAGCACCTCTGGTTGAGGATGCGCGAACTCGACAAATTCGAAGCCATCGGTTCCCGCGATGTTGTGTTCGTCAATTGTGGCTTTGGGTGCGTCATGAGGGAAGGGACCCATGTGCGTCTCCTGACTTTGATTGGCGTGGCTTTCGTGCCCTTCCACACCAGAAACTTGTTACCCGGCCCGCGGGGATGACTACTACGCAATAGCGTGCAGAAATCAGGAGCAAATTTAACACCAATAATGTTGTAAATACAACATTTATTTTGACATATCATGTTACTTAGATGCTTGCTTGAGCAGGGTATGCCACCCGGGATTTGTGGAGGTGGCGGATAATGTTCCAATCGGGCTTGGGAACTCCGCTATATTTTGTTCGTTGTCATTACACCGAACCGCGAAAAAGGCTAATTAAAAGCGTATGCGAAAACTGGTAGTTATTGATCTGAGCTCTGCCAACACTGCGTTGTTCGAAGCCTATGAGCGAAAGGTTATTCCATTACTTCAGAAGTATGGGGGACGGTTGGAGTTGGGTGTCCGGTCTGCCGATGGATCAACCGAAACGCACCTAATCGACTTTCCAGATGCCACGCAATTCGAGGCATTCCTCTCCGACCCTATCAGGACTTCATTGAAGGATGAATGGGAGATGTCAGGAGTGACATCTACAATATCCGACGTAGTGCCAATCGATTACATTTGATGTGCACCATCGCACATAGGTCTACATCATTGATTGACGTGTTTTACAACGAATCATCTGAATTCCAGCGTAAACACACAGGCTGGGGACCCGAACCGACAATTATCGACTAGTCTGCAAATGCAATACACAGATCCATGACATTAGTACCTGTCGGCCCTGTCGTAACCAGCAAATCAAGCGCCGCCAATGCCGTGCCGGCATCTGCCGCTTGCAGGAACTGAGCAATATCGATTGCCTGCTTATCTGCTAACGCGGTACTGAGTTCATCAACGCATCCACCCGCATCACCCGTGGGACCGTCCGTTCCATCGGTGCCGCACACCAATATTGATAGCCGGCCATGTTCCGCTGCCATAGTGGCAAGCGACAAAGCAAGGTGCTGATTGCGCCCCCCTCTACCCGGCTTGTCTGGCAATACCACGGTAGGTTCACCACCCCAGATGTAAACGCCTCTTTTTGCATCAACTAACGTCTGTGTCACCCGCTCTGCCACGACATCAATATCACCGTTCAAATCCCCGGAAGCTTGTTGTACATCCAGCCCCTGTGCTTTCGCCGATTCAGCAACCGCGGTTTGCGCAATCAGGGACGACGCTATGATCCTGGTCGTTACGCGTTGCCAGACAGGCAGGTGCTCGTGCATACCGGTAGCAGCATCAGGAACCAATAGTCCGGACCCTATATCACCCAGTACATCGCCAGGGACATCACTGATCAACAGTTGCAGCACCTTGCACTTGAGCACCCTGGCAAGTTTGCCACCTTTGATCAGTGACATTTGTCGCCGCTGCCTGTTCATTTCACCAATCGGTGCTCCACTGGCCAGCAGCTTGTCTGTCGCTGTTTTCAGATCTGTCAAAGTCAGATTATTGTCCAGATTTTCAACCAGAGCGGAAGCGCCACCTGAAACGAGAAATATCAGCTGATGTTCCTCAGGAATTTTGGCGACAAAATCATAAAGGCGTAACCCCGCGTGCAGGGATTGTTCATCAGGTACAGGGTGCCCCGATTCTATGCATTCCAAACGTGTGTCTTCTCTCACGCCGTCGCTGAGATGATCGTGTTTGGTTATCACGAGACCTGATACAAGACTGTCCCCGAGTATTTCGAGCGCTCCTTGCGCCATGGCATTCGCAGCCTTACCAATTGCAACAAGGTACAAAGGCCCGGACAAATGTTCATCTGCCAAAGCCCGTCTGGTGGCCTGTAATCCACCGACGGCATCTACACCTGCCTGAAACAACTGGAGTAACGCCTCTTTACGCTGTCGTGTTTGCGTTTTCATAAGGGGTGATCGTTAAAGTGATGATTTTCAGACGTGAGCCAGTGCCTGGTCCAGATCGGCCTGGATGTCTTCTACATCCTCAAGACCGACTGCTAACCTGATCAGACCCTCACCGATTCCGGATGCTGCGCGGTCATCTGCGCTGATGCGTCCATGGGTAGTAGTCGCCGGATGTGTGATTGTTGTGCGGGCATCGCCAAGATTTCCTGTTATCGAGCATAATCTAACAGCATCGATACAACGCCACGCTTCATCCCTGTTTCCCGCTATTTCCAATGAAAGAATGCCACCTGGCGTTTTCTGCTGGCGCGCTGCCAATGCTTGATCGGGGTGCGAATCAAGGCCGGGATAGTAAACATGCGATACCTTAGGGTGGTTACTCAGCCAGCTGGCAAGTGTTGCAGCACTCTCCGAATGTCTTTGCATCCTCAACCCAAGCGTCTCCAGGCCCTTGGCAAAGACCCAGGCATTAAAAGGACTCATGCACGGCCCTGCACTGCGCATGAATGCAGTCAGCTTGTTAACAAGCTCAGCGGAGCCGACTACGGCGCCACCGACACATCGGCCTTGCCCGTCAAGATATTTAGTGGCTGAATGCATGACGATATCCGCGCCGTGCTCCAGCGGCTTTTGTAAAGCCGGTGTGCAAAAACAGTTGTCCACCACCAGTTGCGCACCGTGAGCGTGCGCCAGGTCGGCGAAGGCCCGAATATCGGCCAGCTGGGTTAACGGGTTAGTCGGCGTTTCCAGGTACAACAATCGTGTCTTGTCATGGACCAGAGTTGACCAGCTATTGACATCCAGCCCATCGGCCCAGTGAACCTGAATGCCGTAACGGGGTAGAAAATTCTTGAACAGATTGACCGTACTGCCAAACATGTTTCTGGTAGCAACAATCTCATCCCCTTGTTGTAACGTGCCTAACAGGAGTGTCGCGGTCGCCGCCATCCCCGATGCGGCACCAATGCACGCCTCGCCACCTTCCATAGCAGCCAGCCGTTTTTCGAAGATTTGTACGGTCGGGTTGGTAAAACGTGAATATATCGGCCCGTCACTTTCGCCACTGAATCGCGCTGCAGCTTCCGCTGCATTTTTAAAAACGTAACTCGAGGTTGTCATTATGGGTTCGCCGTGCTCACCATATTGTGAGCGCTCGAAACCACCCCGTATGGCGAGCGTATCGTCGCGCCAGGATTGCTGCACGAGTTCAGCAGTGCCTTTAGAACTGTCGTTACTGGTCAAAGAAGTATCCATCAGGGCCATGGTTGCCCAGTATTAGTGAAAATCAGAAATCAGCACGGTATTTAAAGCTACAACAGTTCCTGACATTACCCTACATGGTACTTTAAACAAGGGGGGTAACGGTCGCATCGTCTTGCCAGAATCATGCTGATGAGTCGAAATTTTCAATCACTTCGCGCTCTGGACAGTGTAAGGGCTGCTCATGTATGTGGCAAAGCTATTTGGTCAGTCAGTGAACTTTAAGGTGGACACAGCCGTCTATTGTTTTACCCTTCACAACAACTTGGACGTGCCGGATATGCAATTTGCCATCAATCAGGTTACTCGACATTTTGGCCGGGACAGACTGTCTCCAGTACTGCTTGGTGCGCTGTTGGTGCTGTCGGGCTGCTCCTCATCCAACACAATACCCTCAACAAACGAAGCCATCGTTGACGGTGCGGACAATCCCGTTGAAATTCCGGCGAATCCAGATGACCGTGGCACAGTAACCAGATACCGCCTTACGCTCAATGCCATTTGGAGTGCGGACACACATTCACTGAATTTCCCCGCAAATCCCCATTTCTCCGGACTTGTTGGTGCGATTCACAACGAACAGGTGCGATTCTGGGAACCCGCTCAAATCGCCACACCGGGAATCCAAAGCATGGCCGAAACCGGCGGCAAGTCTGGTTTGCTGAGTGAGGTACAAACAGCGATTGATGCTGGTCTTGCACTGGCCAGTATCAGTGGCGGTGGGATCGGCACTTCTCCGGGTAGCGCAACAGTCGAATTTGAAGTCAATCGGGACTACCCGCAAATTTCCATCACCAGCATGCTGGCTCCCAGCCCGGATTGGTTTGTGGGGCTGCACAACTACCCGCTTCTGGTCAATGGCGAATTCATAGAATCGGCAACCATCGAGGCGCGTTTGTATGACAGCGGTTCTGATAACGGCGAACGCTATACCTCAGCGAACAATGCAGCCTCTCCACTAGCCCCTATCATGGCGACAACAAGCGCTCCACTGGATTCACCATTTATCAATGGTGAGCCTTTTGTAGGGTCCTTCCAAATAGAAAGACTGACGGAAGAATAATCAATTAAACTTTTCGTTAAATAGGTATTTTTTCGCTGAAAAGGTATTTTGAATCCTGTCAGTACTCACGGATGCTTTCCAGTTTCCGCTTTAAACGATGACGCTAAATACTGCGTCGAGATACACGAATCCCGCAGCGCAAGCACTCTGGCGCTCCCTCACCAATAAAGCCTTGGCGAACCAAGACGCCAAAACCGCGATGCTTAATATTGCACCTACCTCTGCTGAAATCACGGTTTCAGCGCACTCATCCGGCTATTTCCCAAGCTTTCTCCTACACTTTTCACTTATTCAATCTGGAAACGCCAATGACACCGGGCGACGATCGATGGTGGGATGCCCAATGTGGCGAGTATGTACTTGGCACGTTGCGGGGTAACGAACGTGAGATATTCGAAAAAATTCTTAGCTCCGATAAAGATGTTCGGATTCGCGTTGAATACTGGGAGAAACTTCTGAAGGGAATGGATGTTTATATTGAAACTATCCAGCCACCGTCGCATGTTCTACAAAATATCCTGCACAAAATCCGCGCCAAACAAGCGCCTATTCAAGACGACGACTCATCGTCGACTGAAGAACCGCACGATCTCACTAGCGAATGGACCCGTGACCTGGATCAAACACTCGATGCACACGCTTCTTACACATCCACCCAAGTAGCCGATTCGCCGGAAACACTGCGACAAAACCAAACGCCGCCCACTCGACGGTCATTGTGGAAAATAATGTCTTTATTGGCAACAACCGCAACCCTTGTGCTTGCAGGGTTGCTGACGAAACTTTTTTTTGACCAAGGTGATCAACAATTCATCCCCCAAAATGGCTTCCTGAGTATTGTTCAAAATAACGAGCAGCAAGCACTTTGGCTGGTATTGATTGATAAATACTCTGCCAATAGCTCAATCCGGGCAAACGTCACCGCTCTTTCGCCACCACCTACTGATGCTTCCAGCAGTTACCAACTATGGCTGGTACTTGCCAATGACAGCGGTATCGAATCTGTCGGCCTGCTACCCGAGAGCACCGGACAGAGTCACTACTTGCCACTACCAAAAACTGTTAAAGGTACGGAAGCATTCATCGTTAGCCTCGAACCCGCGGCGGGTTCTTCGCAGACAGTTCCGTCGGGCCCCGTGTTGTTTAACGGAATAATTCAAACGCTTGGCGAATCAGATTAGATACACATTATTGGTAGGACAAGCAACACATTATCTGCACGAACAACGTTAGTTAACGCTGGTTATTATCGCTGCTTCTGCCTCCACCTGGCAAGCAAAACACGCACACATTGACTGGCTGGATTACGGCTCGATCCCCTGCCGTAACATTGGGAATCAGGACAGGTAAAAGTGGCGAAAATGCTTAAAATCGGGCGTTTTCCGATCCCCCTATTCTGTCCAGAACAGCGCGACTGTTGCCATCAACCCGATCTCTAAGGGCTTGACTGTTTTGCTCTGACGGATATAGGCTTGTTCCAGGGAGTTAATTGTCGACTGGCGGTCCGCCCGGGACTCACACTTGGAGAGACAGTAAATAATGAAACTTAATCGTACGACACGCTCATCGGCCCTGATCGCCGGCGCAATGCTGGCTGCACCTGGACTTTTACTTTCTACAGCACCCTTAAATGCTGCAGATACATCCATAGCAACTGTAGTAAAAATTGCAGGAATCCAATGGTTCAACCGTATGGAGGAAGGTGTAAAGCAATATGCAGAGGACACCGGAGCCAACGCATTTCAAGTTGGACCGGCGCAAGCTGACCCACAACAGCAGGCAGCATTGATAGAAGACATGATTGCCCAGAAAGTGAATGCACTGGCGGTCGTGCCAATGTCGCCTGAGGCTCTGGAGCCTGTTCTCAAGCGTGCACGAGCACAAGGCATAGCCGTCGTCACTCATGAAGCGGCGAGTCAGGAAAACATCGACTACGACATCGAAGCATTCCGCAATGAAGACTTCGGTGCAAATCTCATGGAACAGCTTGCCACCTGTATGGGCGGCGAAGGTGAATATGCCGTTTTTGTCGGCTCACTGACATCACAGACCCACAACCAATGGGTCGATGGCGGCATTGCTCACCAGGAAGCCAACTATCCCAACATGACGTTGGTGGGAGATAAGAACGAAACCTTTGATGATTCGCAAAACGCTTATCAAAAAGCGCAGGAAGTTTTACGGGCTTTTCCTAATGTCAAGGGAATGCAAGGTTCAGCTTCTACGGACGTGGCAGGCATCGGACTCGCCATTGAGGAACGCGGCATGGAAGACGCCACCTGCGTATTTGGCACATCGCTTCCCTCCATTGCAGAACAGTACCTCGATACAGGAGCCGTTGATGGTATCGGTTTTTGGGATCCGTCCATTGCCGGCTACGCCATGAACAAGGTTGCTCAAATGGTCATTGACGGTGAAGAGGTTACCGACGGAATGGACCTTGGCTTACAGGGATACGAATCAGTCAAGCTTGAGGGCAAGGTTATTTACGGACAGGCGTGGGTCAACGTTGATAAAAGCAACATGGCTGATTTCCCGTTCTGACCAAGGCTCTTATCCCGATAACGCAACTCCGTGATCAATCCTGCATTCATTCATTTACAGATACGCATTTTTTACAGATACGTATTTTTCAGGGGCTGTTCACGGAGTTTGTTCTTTAAGCAATAGTTTTTTCACCACACCCTTATCATTGCTATGCCCAATGACGCTGTAGCGCAGACGGACCCTCCCTTTGTGCGCATGCACAAGGTGGCTAAGCACTACGGCGGAGTCATCGCTCTTGATGGCGTTGACGTTGCCATCCAACCGGGAGAAGCCGTCTGCCTTGCCGGTGAGAACGGATCCGGAAAATCGACACTCATCAAGATACTGGCAGGCGTCGAGCAAGCCACCAACGGTGAAGTCCAAATTAATGGTAAGCGGCATCCCCGGCTAGACCCACGGGTCTCGGCCGCGGAAGGCATCATGGTGATTTATCAGGATTTTTCACTTTTTCCTAATCTGACTGTCGCTGAAAACATTGCGTTCGCCAGCGAGCTGAACATGGGAGCTCGTTTTGCCAATCAACGTAAAAATGCGCGACTCGCCCAGGCAGTCCTGAAACGCATTAACGTCAATATTCCTGTGTACGAACGCGTAGAGAACCT
This sequence comes from Granulosicoccus sp., assembly GCA_045106855.1. Lineage (GTDB taxonomy): Bacteria > Pseudomonadota > Gammaproteobacteria > Granulosicoccales > Granulosicoccaceae > Granulosicoccus. The sequence continues at coordinate 8,027 of JBGCFI010000037.1, read as the reverse complement.
TTCTGTCGCGCACAAACAGCTAGTTGCAATCTGTCGGGCGCTTGCCTCAAACGCGCGTCTGATCATCATGGACGAACCAACCACTGCACTAACGGAGCGCGAAGTTCGCTCGTTACTGGGAATTATCAGAAAACTCAAGGACGACGGCATCGCGGTACTGTTCGTAAGCCACAAACTGGCAGAAGTGCTGGAGGTTTGCGAAAAAGTGTTCGTACTACGAAACGGAAAATTAGTTGCTGAAGGCCCTGCCAGCGAATTCGATGCAGCCTCACTCACCCGGCACATGACTGGACGTGAAGTGACAGAATCGCCACCAAGCATCATGCAAGAAAGGCAGGATTCATTGTTGAAAGTTTCTCGGTTTAGTAAGAAAGGGGCATTCGAAGACATCAGTTTTACCTTGAGTGCCGGTGAAGTATTAGGTATTTCCGGCCTGCTGGGCAGTGGCAGAACATCTCTGGCGAAAGCCTTGTTTGGGCTGGTGCGAGCGGACAGCGGTACAATGACCGTAGCCGACAAGACTATTCCATCAGGCGATCCAATCGCAGCAACACATGCGGGTATTGGTTATGTCCCTGAAGATCGCCTGACAGAAGGGCTTTTCCTGACGCAGTCTATTGTCCGTAACGTAGCAGTTGGCCGTCTTGATTCTCATGTCAACAAGGGTTTTCTCAATCTACCAACACTTACATCGGAAGCAGCTGACTGGCTGAAACGCTTGAGCGTAAAAGCGCCAGATATTAACGCTGCCGTCAAGTCGCTCTCCGGTGGAAATCAGCAGCGGGTAGCGCTGGCTCGCTGGTTAGCGCGCGCGCCACAGGTTTTGATATTGAATGGACCCAGTGTCGGTGTTGATGTCGGTTCAAAGTCAGATATCCACAACATCATCCGTGAGTTATCACATCAAGGCATTGGCATCATTGTTATTTCAGATGACTTACCGGAACTGATCGCTGTGTGTCATCGAATTCTTGTCATGAAAAATGGAAGCCTGTCGGATGAAATTGCCAGCAGCGAAGCTAACGAAAAAGAATTGGCGCATCGACTGGCATCATGAAATCTGTGTTCAATAAAAAATTCTGGACGCGTAACGAAACACTGGTTGCGTTGGTCATCATACTTTTCTGCTTATTTGCCAGCGTAAGCGATCCACGATTTTTCTCAGCAACAACGTTGACTGACCTGTTGCGTGCATCGATTGTTCTAGGCATATTCGCTATTGGCGCTATGCTGGTTCTTATATCCGGAGGCATCGATGTCAGCTTTACTGCTATTGCAGTCTTCGCCATGTATGTCAGTACAGTACTAACCCTGGGTACCATTCCGGAGTTACCGTGGTATCTCATTTTCTGTCTGTCCATAGTAATAGGTGCTGTACTGGGCGCACTAAATGGCTTATTCATAGCCAGGTTTGGTCTGCCGACCTTGATAGTTACCTTAGGTACCTTGTCAGTATTCAGAGGGTTTCTATTGACATTTGTCGGCTCGGAACGCATCTCCAAGCTCCCCCCCGGCATGCGCGATTTTTCGCGCTCCATGATTGCCCGCGGCACCACTGATGCGGGCAATTTTTATGCGCTGCCGCTCGCGTTTGCGGCACTTGTTGTTGTCGTTATACTGACATGGTTTATTCTCCACAAGACGACGCTTGGCCGGTCCATCTTTGCTATTGGTGGTTCTGTGGAAAGTGCTCGTCGGGTCGGAATTAACGTCAGAGCTATTCAGTTTTTTGTCTACGTTTATGTCGGCGCTCTTGCCGGACTTGCAGGTATCATTCACGGATCACTGGGTCGTATGGCAGACCCGTTTTCACTGGTGGGGCTAGAGCTGTCCGTGATCGCGGCTGTGGTACTGGGTGGTGCACGCCTGACCGGCGGCTATGGCACAGTTAGTGGCACATTACTCGGTGTTGCGCTTATCGTGCTTGTACAAAACAGTCTTATCGTCCTTGGCATACCATCCACCTGGCAATCGGTGGCTATCGGGATGCTCATCCTGATCGGCACCGGACTTCCTGCATGGCAAGCAAAGCGTGCTGCGGAGCAAGCCGCATGAAGATACTGGAAACGCCAGAGTCTAGACTGGCAATAATTACCGTTGCCGTTTTTGCTTTTATGGCTTTGTTATCTCCGGATCGTTTTCTATCCGAGGGCAACCTGATATCGATGGCATTTCAGTTTCCGGAGTTCGCGATCCTTGCGCTCGCAATGACGTTAACCATGATGACCGGCGGTATCGATCTATCTGTAGTCGGTGTTTCAAACTTATCAGCAGTTGTTGCAGCGACCGTGCTGGCAAGCTTTACGCAGGCAGGCATAGGCACCATGGAGTCATTACCCTTCCTGGCTTTAGCTTACGCTTCGGCATTGATGGTGGGCGCGATCGCAGGCGCTGTCAATGGCATGCTGGTCGCCAGATTAGCCTTACCTCCCATACTTGCAACCCTGGGGTCGGGTCTGGTATTCACGGGGCTCGCCGTCGCATTGACGGGAGGTAGTGCGGTTATGGGGTTTCCAGACACTGTCGCGTGGCTGGGAAATGGACGCCTGTTTGGAATTCCGGTTCCACTTATCGTATTTGCCGTTCTGGCCTTTGCGCTGCACATCCTATTGACAAGAACTGCTTTTGGACTGCGTGCCACCATGTATGGCGCTAACCCTATGGCTGCAATCTATGCCGCTATTGACACATCCCGTCTTCTACTGCGTGTGTACATTGTGTCCGGTGCTTTCGCGGCAGTAGCGGGGCTGGTTATCATGAGTCGCGCAAACTCCGCCAAGGCTGACTACGGTTCCAGCTATCTTCTGTTAGCGGTTTTGATTGCGGTATTGGGTGGCGTCAATCCTTATGGTGGACGTGGTCGGGTTATCGGCGTCGTGCTCGCGGTTTTGTCCATGCAATTTCTCTCTAGCGGACTCAATATGCTGCAAGTGTCCAACTTTGCTCGCGAATTGATCTGGGGAGCTCTGTTAATTATTGTCATGCTCATAAATACCGTCGACTGGCAACGTCGACGTATAAGCGTTGCACCAACAGGAGGTCGCAAATGAAAAAAATTCTTAACGCAGCTGTCAACTATGTAGACGAGACTCTGGAGGGGCTTATCGCGGCTCATCCTGAATACTATCGATTGCATGGGGATACCAACCGGGTCGTCGCTCGCGCATCGGAAACTGCTTCGGGCAAAGTCGGTATTGTTACTGGCGGTGGCTCCGGACATCTGCCCGTTTTCACAGGTTACGTAGGCGTCGGACTCCTTGACGCTTGTGCAATTGGTGATGTTTTCGCCTCGCCCTCGTCGGAACAGATGGCTGACGCATTGCGTGTCGCCGACCGTGGAGCCGGTGTACTAAGGTTATATGGAAACTACGGTGGCGATGTCATGAATTTTGACATGGCTGGCGAGCTGGTCGATTTCGAGGATATTCGTTGCACGACAGTTCTATTAGCAGATGATGTTGCGTCAGCAGGACCCGGCGAACATGAGAAACGCCGCGGAGTTGCTGGCATGGTCTACGCCTTCAAAATTGCAGGCGCGGCTGCAGAAGAAGGTCGCGATCTGGACGAGGTCACGCGCATTGCCCAGAAAACGGCAGACTCATGCCGTTCCATTGGCGTGGCTCTTGGACCGTGTACCGTGCCGCAAGCAGGCAAACCGACATTTGAAATTGCTGATGATGAAATGGAAATTGGCATGGGTATTCACGGTGAACCAGGCGTGCGTCGTGGCAAGCTCCTGCCAGCAGACGATATCGCTAACGAAATGATGGATAAGCTCCTGGCAGATCAGCCATTGACTTCTGGTGATCGCGTGACGGTTCTGGTGAACAGTCTCGGCGCCACTCCAGCAGAGGAGCTCTACATTTTATATCGTACCGTTAAAGCACGGTTGGAGGCCACCGGGGCTAACATAGTGATGCCATTGGTTGGACGTTACGCATGCTCAATGGAAATGGCAGGCGTCTCGTTCACCGTATGCAAACTAGATGACGAATTGGAAGCACTACTCAAGGCCCCTTGTGACTGTGCATTCTGGAGCGTGAATTGAACATAGATCGTCAATCCGTCATTAGAGGAATTGCCAGACTTAGTGCGGCCGCAGAACGAGATTTTGAAAAACTGAATGATGCCGACGGAGCATTGGGAGATGGTGATCTGGGGATTACTCTCAAGCGAGGTATGGAGCTTGTTACAGAGGCGATGAGTGAATTCCCCGAAGACATGGGCAAAACCTTACTGCAATGCGCACAGGCTTTCACAAAAAGCTCTGGCTCCTCCTATGGCACACTGATGGCTACAGGCTTGATGGCTATGGCAAAAAAAGTAAAAGGCGAAACGTCGATTGAGGCCTCTAGCGTATCTGAACTCATCGCGCTGGCTCGCGATGCCATGCAGGCAAGAGGTAAAGCCGAGCTGGGTGGTAAAACGGTTCTGGACAGTCTGCACGCCGTTGCCGCTGCAACCGCCGGTAAACATAGCATCGATGAAATAAGCACCGCAGCTTGCGCCGCTGTTGACAACGCTTTGGATACTTATAGAAACACGCAAGCAACGATTGGTCGCGCACGCATGTTTGGAGAGAAAACCATTGGTATGGATGACCCCGGCATGCTGGCTATGCAGACGATTGTTAAAGCCCTTGCAGAGCGCGACTCATACTAAAGGATCTTCTCCGCCGTAGTGACGATCAGGGTAGCTGGCGTGTAGTGCAAGATCTGCTTTGCCAAACCTTGGCAGCGCAAAGTTATGCTGATGCCAGTAAGGATAAATGAGCGGCAAACGACTAACATTGTCCAATTGCCGAATTTCATCTTCTGTCAATTCAAGCTCTGTTGCCTGCAAGCTGTCCTCGAATTGTTTTATTGATCGACCACCAACAACCAGGGATGCAATGGCCGGACGTGTTAACAGCCAGGCAAGGTTAACCTGAGCCGCTGAAACGCCACGCATCTCGGCAATACTTACCAGTACATCGACAATACGCCATAAACGCTCCTTATCACGAATGGGTGGCTCATCCCAACCCGCGGCCTGTCGGGAATCGGCAGGCACGGCAAGCTCGCGGCGATGCTTTCCGGATAACAAGCCAGCTGCCAGCGGACTCCAGACCAAAACACCGAGATCCTCTGCGACTGACAATGGCAACAGCTCATATTCGGCTTCTCGCGCCTCCAGCGTGTAATGAATCTGTTGAGTGGCAAAACGAGTTGCGTGCATGGCATCTGCGGCAGCTAAGGATTTCATCACATGCCAGGCCGAGTAGTTGGAACAACCTGTGTAACGCACTTTACCGTCACGCACCAAGGTATCCAGCGCTGCCATGGTCTCTTCTACTGCTGTTAGCCCATCCCATTCATGCACATAATAGATATCGATATGATCACGCTTCAGGCGCTTTAAGGATCGTTCGCATTCTCGAATCAAGTGCCAGCGGGAAGTACCTTGATCATTGACACCCTCGCCTATCGGCATGCGCGCCTTGGAGGTGACCATGGCGTCAGCGTCGCGCCCGTGCAGTACCTCCCCGAGAATCTCTTCAGACAGACCCAGAGAATACATATTGGCCGTGTCAAACAAATTGACTCCATGCGACAAGCACACGTCCACCAGACTGCGCGCCTCTTTTACATTATGGCTGGCAGCACATGAAAACGCACCGCGCCCACCAAAGGTAAAAGTGCCCATCGTAATTGCCGATACTTTTAGACCTGTCCGGCCCAGTGTTCGATACTGCATATCTGCATACTCCGTTGTGGATAACCATTCACCGCTGACGATGTAAAAGCATACGAACAAGGTTAGGTGTCATGGAAACTTCTTCCGCCCTGTAAACTGTACCGTACTCTGTGCATCCAGCAGCTAGCCTCATTGACGTCTTGAATGAAAGACCAGTAGCCTTACCAGCATGATACCCAACAATAAACAGCCAATCCCTCACCCGTCAAGCACAGGCGTCGTCATTATTGGCGGCGGGGTAGCCGGTGTATCCGCAGCATTGTTTCTGGCAGAGGCAGGCGTACCATGCGTACTATTTGAAAAAGGTTGCATTGCCGGCGAACAGTCCTCCCGCAATTGGGGCTGGATACGCCAACAGGGGCGCGACCTGGCAGAGCTGCCGCTGATGATGGAAAGCGCCCGACTATGGCAGCGCGTTGCTGCGGAAGTCGATGAAGATATCGGTTATCGCAAAGGAGGTTGCACCTACCTGGCCGGCAATGATTCCGAGTTTGAAAACTATGCGCAATGGTTACAAAGTGCTCAAGCGCTCGGCGTCGATTCTCATATGCTGGATATACAGCAAACCCGACAAAAACTTGATCATGGTGGCGCGCGCTTTGTCGGTGCGATGCATACTCCAAGCGATGCTTATGCGGAACCTTCACTTGCTGTGCCAGCCATGGCGCGACTGGCAAAGCACAAAGGCGCAACGATTATCGAGAATACGGCGGTCCGCACACTTATTCGCAAAGCAGGTCATGTATGCGGTGTAGTCACTGAGCAAGGTTCCATTCAAGCTGATGGTGTCATCCTCGCAGGTGGTATCTGGTCGCGTGGTCTGTTGGAAAATGAAGGCGTCAGTTTTCCACAACTGGCAGTCAAGTGCTCGGTACTGAGCACCACAGCCGCCCCTCAATTCTCAACCAGCACCTTCGGCGCAGCCGATGCAGCCATACGACCCCGTATGGACGGCGGCTATACAGTTGCACGCAGTGGCGCGGCAGGATTCGAAATCATACCGGCATCTATCAGGCATCTTGGCGCTTTCCTGCCTTTGCTGAAAGACAACTGGCGGATCATGAAGATATCTTTAGGCTCCTCATTTTTTGGACCGTTAGGATACCAACGCTGGAATGCAGACCAGCCCAGCCCGTTCGAATGGGTACGTACCATGGATCCCACTGCCGATAAAACACTGCTCGATACCGTCATGCAAAGCGCGAGAGAACTTTACCCACAGCTCAGCCAATGCCGTGTTGCGCAAACCTGGGCGGGGCTGATTGACGTGATGCCTGACGAGGTTTGTACCGTCGGAGCCTTACCTGAGTTACCGGGACTGGTAATTGCGACGGGTATGTCTGGCCATGGCTTTGGCCTAGGGCCTGGTGTAGGTATGCTTGCCACACAACTGATTTGTGGAGAATCTCCGCTGGTGAATCCGGAGAAGTTAGCCACTTCCCGTTTTAGACGTTGATTCTGCAAGTGTCATAACTCGTTAGAACACTCAACCTCAAACCAATAAAAAAACGGTTGTTGCGCGACTGGCGTGTCAAATGTTATTACTGATACACACTTAATCACCTAAACAGAATCATGATAAAAAATATACTAGGCGCACTCACCGTAGCCCTGCTGCTCACTACCACGCAACTTCACGCTAACGAATTTCCAGAAAGGGAGGTACTTGGCGTTGTTATGTGGGGCGCTGGTGGAGCGACCGATACAGTGGCAAGAGCCATTAATCCGGCAGCAGAAGAAGCCTTGGGCAAACCCATCGTCGTACTTAACAAATCCGGGGGTGCTGGCGCTATCTCCACCGCTTTTGTCAATACTGCTCCTGCTGATGGCTACACGTTTCTATATGGTGCGGAAAACCCGCAATTGCACCCAGTCATGGGCGTCGCGGATCTCGACTACTCACAGTTCTTCCCGGTTCGAATTCTCGGGCGTGGCGTCGCTGTCGTAGTCGTGACTGCCGACTCCAAGTACCAGAGCATGGAAGAACTACTCGCCGATATCAAAGCTAACCCGGGCAATGTGCTAATGGGTTCAACGGGACCAGGTGGTTTACCCAGCACAGTGGCAGCACTGATCGGCAATTCCACTGATTTCGATGTAACACCGATTCCATTCGATGGCGAAGGCCCCGGCTTAACCGCTATGCTGGGTAAAGAGGTGGACTTTATGCCAGCTGGTATATCGGCTGCTGCAGAACAAATAAAGGCAGGCACCATGCGGGCACTGGCCGTAGTCAACGATGCACCAATAGACACACTGGAAGGCGTTCCTGCAATTACAGATGCGATTCC
>JBGCFI010000036.1:0-133894 GCA_045106855.1 Granulosicoccus sp. | reverse complement strand
CTGCCACCGCGTGTCGTCGTTCTTACAGTGTTGCTTGTACTGTATGTGGTCGCTATGCCCACGTTGGGTTTCCTGTTGTGCTCAGGACTCTTTCTTATTGCCAGCATCAGTTATCTCTGGAAAAAACCTGTCTGGCAGTCAGTACTGGTTAGCGTTGTTTCACTGCTAGTTATCCATATTGTGTTTCGAATCGTATTTCAGGTCATTCTGCCTCGCGGTACACTCATCGAGATGTTTTTTAATGGCTGATGCTTTTGCGTTTTTTGCCATCGCCTGGCTCGACCCCTGGTTATTGTTCCTAACCGCAGCCGGGACCTTCGCGGGTATCTATGTCGGCGCCATTCCCGGTCTTTCGGTAACGATGGCCACCTCCATCCTTATTTCGTTTACATTCAAATGGGATGTCAACGAAGCACTGGCACTCATTTGTGGTGTGTTTATCGGTGGTGTTTATGGTGGCTCACGAACTGCCATCCTCTTAAACATCCCTGGTGCGCCCAGCGCTATCGCGAGTGCGTTGGACGGCTACCCGATGGCGAAGAAAGGATCTGCCGGAGAAGCCATTGGATTAACCACTCTCATGAGCGTGTTCGGTGGCTTTATCGGCATAGTCGCGCTGGCCTCGTTCGCTCCAGTGATATCAAAGTTTGCGTTGATGTTTAACTCGCGCGACTACCTTTTACTGGGATTAATCGGCATCACCCTAGTCGGCACCTTGTCTGGTGAAAGCTTTGCCAAAGGTGCATTTGCCGGTGCCCTGGGAGTCCTGATCAGTATGGTAGGGCTGGACCCCATGACAGCCGAAGGACGATTTACATTCGGCTCAGTCACGCTCATGGGTGGCATTCCGTACATTGCAGCCATGATTGGTTTTTTTGGTGTCGCCGAAGCGTTGGTGCAATTGCGGCAAATGGATCTACCTGTCGTCAAACAGAAAATCGGACAAGTGATTCCGCGTCTGTCCAGTGTCAAAAAACACTTCTGGCTCGCGATACGCAGCTCGGGTATCGGCACCGTGATTGGTGCACTTCCGGGCACTGGGGGTGATATCGCCGCCTTACTCGCTTACGATCACGCAAAGCGTTCAACGCGCAAACCAGACGTACCTTTTGGAGAGGGAGCAACCGAAGGGCTGGTTGCACCGGAAGCCGCAAACAACGCGGCTGTAGGAGGCGCACACATTCCCATGTTGACGCTGGGTATACCGGGCGATGCTGTCACGGCTGTCATCATTGGTGCCCTGTTTATCCATGGTTTGAAACCCGGCCCTTTGTTACTCGTAGAGACCCCTCACCTGTTCTGGTTCATTGTGGGTTCATTGACACTGGCAAACTGTTTTCTCCTGATTTTCGGACTTACCGGGGTGCGTGTATTCACGAAAATTGTCGAGTGTCCAAAAGCCGTTCTTATTCCAATCATTATTATTCTCTCAGCAGTTGGCACGTATGCTATCCAGAACAATCCCAGTCACATTTACTGGATGCTGCTGTTTGGTGTGGTGGGGTACTTCATGAAAATCTATGGCTTCCAGGTAGGTCCGGTTATCCTCGGAGTCATCCTTGGGCCGATGATGGATTCTAATTTTCGCCGGGCCATGTTAGGTGCAAGAGGAGACATCAGTACGTTTTTCTGGAACTTCGTCTCGCACCCCATCAGCCTGATTCTCAGCATAGCCCTGATAAGCATATTGATATCTCAAATACCCGCCTTGAAAAATATTCGGTTAAAACCCGAAAAAACACGCGAACTATAGATTACGGTTTTATCCAACGCAGGGCAGACTATTTATCAGGAAGACGTGTGCTGATGCCAAAGGGTGACTCCGGAATCCGAATGCTGGCATGCAGATGATTCGGATCAGTCAAACGTTTATAAAGCTGACTATCTATAGTGTCGCCGCAAGCCGTGTGCCCTGATCAATAGCCCGTTTGGCATCCAGCTCAGAAGCGACATCAGCGCCACCAATCAAGTGCACGGATACACCCAGTGTTTGCAAGGGTTCCTGCAACTCGCGCAATGGTTCCTGGCCAGCACAGATAACGATATGATCGACATCCAGTACCTTTGCCTCACCGTTGGTCGTAATGTGTAGGCCATCGTCATCAATCTTGACGTACTCACACCCATTGAGCATGGTGACATCCCGCATCGACAATGCTCGACGGTGAATCCAACCAGTGGACTTTCCCAGATCCTTACCCACTTTGGTTTGTTTTCTCTGCAATAACGTTATCTGGCGAGCAGCCTGATGTTTAGGGTTGAAGTTCAAAACCCCACCAGCGCTGTTGAAGGTTTCATCAATGCCCCATTCACTCATAAAGGTTTTGGGATTAAGACTTGAGTCGTTACCATCATGTGAGAGAAACTCTGCGATATCAAAACCAATACCACCGGCCCCGATAACGGCTACGCGGGTACCCACGTTAGCCCTGCCACGCAAAACGTCTACATACGACAGTACCTTGCTGTGATCTATGCCTTCGATAGACGGCGTGCGCGGGGTGACGCCTGTAGCCAGTAATACTTCGTCATAGGATTTCAGTTCAGCAGCTGTCTCCACCCGCTGGTTCAGGCGCAAGTCCACACCCGTAATCTCTATCTGCTTTTGAAAATAACGCAAGGTCTCATTGAATTCTTCTTTTCCCGGTACCTGCCTGGCCATGTTGAACTGCCCGCCTATCTCATCTGCAGAATCGATCAACGTTACCGAGTGTCCGCGACTGGCGGCCGTAGTTGCAGCTGCCAGACCTGCTGGTCCAGCTCCCACGACACAGATTGATTTTTTACTCACAGCAGGTTCAATCAATAATTCAGTTTCGTGACATGCACGCGGATTGACCAGACAACTTGCCGTTTTGCTCTGAAAAACATGATCGAGGCAGGCCTGATTACAGGCAATGCACACATTAATTTCATCTGTTTTTCCTTGCATGGCTTTAACCGGAAATTTGGCATCAGCCAAAAAGGGTCTTGCCATGGAAACCATATCAGCTTCGCCGTCGGCAACAATCTGTTCTGCAACCTGTACTGTATTGATACGGTTGGTGGCTACAAGCGGCACCGAGACATGCGGTTTCAATTTACCCGTAACTGCAGCAAACGCGCCGCGGGGAACCATAGCCGCAATGGTTGGAATTCTTGCCTCATGCCAACCAATACCGGTTGTAATAAGAGTTACACCGGCAGCTTCAACCGCCTTAGCCTGTGCAACGATACTTTCCCAGTCGCTGCCTTGCTCAACAAGTTCCAACATGGACAATCGGTAGATGATGATAAAATCGGGACCGACGGCCTCACGAACCCGTGACACGATTTCCTCAGCAAGACGCATGCGTCGCTCGCTATTACCACCCCACTCGTCATCTCGAGTATTTACTCTGGCGGATAAAAACTGGTTTATCAGATAACCTTCCGAGCCCATAATCTCGACGCCGTCGTAACCTGCATCGCGAGCCAGGGCTGCGCAACGTGCAAATGCCTTGATCTGAGCCTCGATACCGCCACTGGACAACTGCTTTGGTTTAAAGCGCGAAATGGGTGACTGCTTGCCAGTGGATGAAACAACGAAAGGGTGATATCCATAACGGCCTGAATGCAATATCTGCATACAGATTTTTCCACCCTCGCTGTGCACAGCGGAGGTTACCAGTTGATGTCGTCCCACTTGCCAGCGACTATTGAGCATGCCCGAAAACGGGCCCAGCCATCCGCGTACGTTCGGTGCAATGCCACCGGTTACCATCAGGCCAGCACCACCTGCAGCCCTTTCTGCAAAGTAGGCAGCAAGTCGCGGGTAGTCTCGCCGTTTGTCCTCCAGACCTGTGTGCATGGAGCCCATCAGTATCCGGTTAGCCAACGTTGTAAAACCGAGATCCAGCGGTTGAAACAGCGAAGGATAATGGGTATTTGAGACGATAATAATTACTCCCGTATGGCCTTACGATAGCAGAATGCCACCATCGACATCCAGTGTCGTGCCGGTGACAAAATCGTTCTGCAGCAGAAAAACGATACCCTGCGCGCATTCATCAGATGTCCCTGCTCTGGCGATAAGGTTTTTAGCGGTCAGGTTGGCGTAGTGCTCGTCTCGTTCCTTACCTTGCTTGGGAACCATTGGCGTATCGATCAATCCTGGCGACATGACATTGATGCGTTTAGGAGCGATCTCTTTGGCCACCGCTCTGGATAAAGCCTCGACCGCACCACCCACCGACGATAACGCCGATTGCCCGGGACCACAACGGCGTGCGGGTGATCCCGACACCAGAACAATGGCACCTTCATCAGCCAGATGTTCAACGCCAAACCGAACCACATTGGCATAACCCCATAGCTTGTCAAATGACCCCATATAGCCGTCCATATCCATGTCGGCGAAAGGACCTATGGCTCGAGAGCCTCCAGTGGCAGCACTGACCAGGATATCGAAAGGTGCCAGATCAGCATATACGGCAGCCAGTGCATCGCGATCCCGGACATCACATTGCCTGAATTCGGCATTTTCAGGTAACGCCTGTGCCTTCGCAGCATCTCGTCCAAGAGCGGTAACCTGCGTACCAAGGGCGACCAACTGGTTGACCGTAGCCAGTCCTATTCCCGATGTTCCCCCAAACACAAGGGCTTTTTTACCAGATACATTCATTGTTTTTTTACTCAAGAAGAATACACACGGATTGTCCGGAGCTTTGCCAATGATTGCAAGAGCTTCTGCACGAACAACAGCAAGAATTATAAATCCAGCCCGGCTAATACGCGGACAAAGCGTTCACGATCGATATACCCCATTATGCGATCCGAGTCTGGAGCAACGACGGCGACAGGCTGGGTAGATTCCACGACTTGAGAGGCTACGTCGGCAACTCTATCGTTCGGGAAAACCGAAACGCCTGACTGCGTATCTGTCGTGGTTGGTTCACGCATAACACTTTGAACATCAATGACTCTGGCACGAGAGACATTACGTGTAAATCTTGCAACATAGTCATTTGCGGGATTGAGAATCAGATCGGCGGGACTACCAATCTGTACGATCCGCCCCCTGTCCATTATCGCGATTCGATCTGCAATTTTTATAGCCTCATCCAGATCATGCGTGATGAATACAATCGTTTTATGCAGCTGATTCTGTAGTCGAAGCAGTTCGTCCTGAAGATCGGCTCGAATCAGAGGATCGAGGGCTGAGAAGGGTTCGTCAAGAAACCAGATTGAGGGATCACTTGCCAAAGATCTGGCAATTCCGACACGCTGTTGCTGACCACCGGACAGTTCACCCGGGTAGAAGCGCTCCCGCCCTTCAAGACCAACAAGCTTTATCATCTCGATCGCTTTGGCTTCACGTTGTTGACGCCCGATACCTTGAACCTGAAGCGGAAACGCGACATTACCCAGTACATCCCGATTGGGCAGTAATGCGAAATGCTGAAATACCATTCCCATTTTTCGCCGACGGGTATCGATCAATTCGGCTTCACTGGCTGCCAGTAAATCCTGACCTTCAATCAGGACATTACCCATTGTGGGTTCTATCAGGCGTGAAAGGCAACGGACAATCGTAGATTTACCTGAACCCGACAAACCCATGATGACAAAAACTTCAGCCCGGTGTATGTCAAACGAAGCATTACACACTGCCGCAGTCCAGCCGCGCGCCGCCATTGTTTCGTTGCTCAGTTCCGCGCCATCTTCGTTCTCGAATTGGCTTCGACTGGTACCGAACACTTTCCAGAGTTCGCTGCACTGAAGCACAACTTCACGTTGCTCATCCATCAGATGATTTTTCCCGGAATCTTTTACTCATTCGAATTTTTTCTGGTTTCACCATGGGTACTCACTCTTGCTGCGGCTGCCTTTAACAAGCCGTCAGCAATTAGCGCAAGACAGGCTACGCACAAACCTGCCGTTATTCCCTCACCGACTTGCGATCGATTCAAGGCTATCAGGACTTCCTGTCCAAGATCCTTGGTACCCACCAATGCAGCAATGATGAGCATGGAAAAGGCCATCATGATGGTTTGATTGATACCAATTAACAACGTCGGCCAGGCCGCAGGAAAGCGAAGCCACTTCAGTGTTTGCCAACGTGTACAGCCCGTGATCTGCGCAGCTTCAATGCGCGCATGCGGTACCTGATTCATTCCGACCATACCGTATCGTATGGCAGGCGCAAGAGCATAGAGCGTCACGGCAACAATAGCGGAGACATCACCAATGCGAAAAAGCATTACTGCAGGCAACAAGTAAACCAGCGTCGGCAGAGTTTGCAGTGTATCCAGAAACAAATTGGCTGCCGATTGCAATCTTGCACGTGATGACAACCAGAAGCCAATAGGAAATCCAATGATCACTGCGATGAACACGGCTAAAAGAATAAGGTAAACAGAATTCATAGCCGGGCCCCAGTACCCCGTAAGCACAATAAACGAGGCCAAACCGCCACAATACACAGCCAGAGCGCGCCCACCAAGCAAAAACGCGGCTACTACCAGTACACCGATGACAACAGACCAGGGAGCTTGCGCAAGAAAATCCCTGAACGGACGCATAATTTCAAGCAGCGCGAACGTGCGAAACGCATCCAGGACATCAAACCACTCCTTGTTGATCCAGGTGACCAAGTCATTCCAGAAAACCGCCGTCGAAATCAGATACTCTTTTGGCCATTGCTGGGCTGGTTCGAACAATAAAGCAATGCATGTAGCAACGAAAAGCCATAATGCGATGAGTCTCCACAAGGGATGTTGGCCGGATTTCAAATGCCTCCCATGTGCAGCACGTCGTGCTGCAGCTTGACTGATTCTATCCAGAATTACGGCAAGCGCCACAATGCCCATCCCGGCTTCGAGCCCTGTGCCAATATCGAGTTTTCTCAGCGCTTTCAAAACGTCAAATCCTAACCCGCCGGCACCAATCATGGACGCAATGATCACCATGTTCAAAGTCATCATTATCGTCTGGTTCATACCGACCGCAATTTTTGATAACGCAGTTGGCAACTGAACTTGCCATAGTAGTTGTCTACGCGTGCAGCCTGCCATTTGCCCACATTCAATGGTTTCCGCAGGAATAGACTTCAGAGCCAGCACCGTGTTATGCACCATTGGTGGTAAGGCATACATAACCGTGGCAACAAGAGCAGCGCTGGGACCATAGCCAAACAACAGGAGCGTGGGTACCAGATAAGAAAATATAGGCACCGTTTGCATAACATTCATTACGCCGCGAGTCATGCTCTCCACCCGTTCGCTACGGAACGACCAGACACCCAAAGCCAATCCAAGCGCGGTTGCAATGATAACGCTAACCAATACATTCGAGAGCGTGACCATCGCGTTTTGCCACAAACCAAACAGGACTAGAAAGCTGACGCAGATAGCAACGGTCGAGGCAAGCGTACGGCCGCCAACACGCCACGCGACTATGACTGCGGCCCCGCCAATAGCTAACCAGGAAAAAGGCGGAACACTTTGCCTTACATCAAGCCCTCTGCCAGTAAACAGTCCATCAGCGAGAACAGTAACTGCTGCCTGAATCGGACGATCTATAAACTCCGCAAACAGCCGTGTAATGTCCTGTATGGCGAGATTGCCAATTGATGCATCTCTGGCAAACCAGTTGAGTGAATTTCCGATTGTCTGCGCTACGGGGAATACCAACCAATCGGGCACCACCCTTAGCCAAAGCGGACCAAAGTAGGCCAGGAGAAACATCAGCGGCAGCAGAACAAGCAGCGGATAAAGACGACGCCGATTATCAGCTATCGCAATGAAGGAGGCAGAGGTATTCACACGGTGTGAGTTTGGATTGTCAGCGATGCGGATACAGCGGCCAGTCTAGTCCGGAAAATTCATAAAGCCACCTGACTCATGAACGGTTCCAGTTAATCGACTGACCGCGGCTTTCACTGAAAACGATTTGGTACTAACCAGCACACTCAGCCCATGGGCGCCATATATCCTGATTCGCCTGGAGCCACTCTGTAGCAACTTCAGTACTGGAACGCCCCTCGAGATCAACCTGAGCGATGAGACCAGCCAGGGTTTCATTATCCATCGTGTAGTTACGAACCATCTCGTAAGCACAAGGCCAGACTTTCTCTCCACCGGCCCAGCCCATTTTCTTGATCCAGCCATAGGGTTTGCCACAGTCTCCAGTTGCTTCGGGATTGGGCCCCCAGGCAGGATCATCGAAGCACCCTACTTCGAATTTGGGAAACTTTACAAACTCACCCTCGTAAACAGAGGTAACCCAATGCGGCTCCCAAACCCACAATATAACCGGCGCTTGCCTGTCGTATGCGGATTTCAACTCGGCAAACATGGCCGCATCGGTACCGGGATGAATAACCTCAAAAGGAAGGTCCAGCGCTGCGATCATTTTTTCATCATGATCACCCCAGGAAACAGGACCACCTACATACCGGCCTTTTGGTGAGGTATCTGCGGTGGCAAATAACTCTGCGCAATCCTTCAAAGCTTCCCAGTTCGGTAAACCGGGACAACTCTCCTTGACGTAGGAGGGGTACCACCAATCCTCAACGCCGGCCAGACCCGTTTCACCAAGATCAACAACATTACCTGTGCCAACGGATTTTTCCAGATTCTGCATTTGCGTTGTCTGCCATGTCTCCATGGCAATGTGTAGATCACCGTTTTCAAACCCGGGATATCGACCGGAGTCGTCCGCAACCACAAGTTCAGTGTTGTATCCGTGCGTCTGTAAAATTAATGACATCATTTCGCCTTGCAAGCCTATGCTTGTCCAATCGGCAATCATGATTTTTATCGAATCCTCTGACTCGGGTACAGCTGCGTGTGCATGAAAAGGCGAACCTATGACGGCTGCCAAGCCTAACGAGACTGCAGCGGCAATTTTTCTAATATGCATGGTGTTTCCTTTTTTGGTTGAAGTGTCGTCCTATTGTTTACTGCAAGGCCTTCCCTGGCAAAAGCTTTTTTTTCGTCACCCTTTCGCATACCATCCATTGTCTACATACAAGGCATTTCCGTTAACGAAACTGGATTCATCCGATGCAAGAAAAAGTGCAGCGGATGCCACCTCGTCTGCTTCGCAAATACGACCCTGAACTGCGGCAAGATCGGTCTCACTCCATTTTTGTCCGAGCCCGTCGAGTTCATCTATTTCACGTAAGCCGTGTGCAGTCTTTACAAATCCGGGGCACACGGCATTACAGCGGATGCCATGATCGCGGTATTCCGTCGCAATAGAGCGCGCAAGCTGCAACACGGCACCCTTGGTCATGCAATAGAGTGATTCCAGTGCAAAACCTTTCTCCCCTCCAATGGAGGAAGTAATCACGATGCTACCGCCATCGTGCTCCAGCATATGTTTTACGACACATTTGCAAACCAGAAACGCTGAACGCACATTGACGTCCATTAATCTGTCGTAGTCTTCTTGCGTCGTTTCGTGAAACGGCTTTACTACAATCGTACCGGCATGATTGAACAAAACGGTAATCGGTCCATAGGCAGTAATAACAGTGTTGATCGCCTGATGTACCTGGTCGGAATCAGATACATCTGTCGGTAGAAAGATTGCAGTACCACCGGCTTGAGTGATCTCCTCTACAACGCGATCACCTTGTGTCTTGTCAATATCCAGAATAGCAACCTTAGCGCCTGCCGCAGCAAATTGGACGGATGCCGCTCTACCCATACCACCCGCGCCTCCAGTGATAACTGCGACTTTGCCCTCGAGCCGACTGTTTAACTTTTTATTTTCGATGATGGCCACTACCGCTTCACCTTTTGCATATCAGGATCATATAACGGGATCTGATGTATCTGGCAATCGACTCTCGTTGAAGCAATCTCCAGTTGATAACTACCGCTACGAATAAATTCATCATCGACGCCGGCAGCGTCGCGCACATATCCGTAGCCGATAGCACGCTTCACGTGATGTCCGTATCCACCGCTGCTCAACCAACCCACACGTTCATTGTTACGATAAATAGTTTCCCTTCCAAGCAGCACCACATCAGTCTCGTCTATTGAAAATCCTACCAGCTTTTTCTTTATTCCATTTGACTGCTGCCTGACGAACGATTCACGCCCTTTGAACGGGACATCTGTCTTGTTCGCTTTTACAGCCCAGCCCAGTCCAGCTTCCAAAGGCGTGTGATCCGGGCCTATATCACTTCCCCAGGCACGATAGCCCTTTTCCAGTCGACAGGATTCGATAACCCGATAACCGGCATTGATCAAGCCTACAGTCTTTCCAGCTGTCATTAACGCCTCGTACACTGTGTGAGCACATTCAATCGGAAAATGCAGCTCCCATCCCAGCTCGCCAACATAGGTGATTCTCAATGCGTTCACTGAACACCCGGCGATACCAATCGTTTTCCAGGTAGCAAAGGGAAACGATTCGTTTGTTATATCGCTATGGGTGACTTGAGCTAATATTGATCTGGCATTGGGTCCCATCAACGATAGAACGCCAGTTGCGGAGCTCACATCGAATAGCTGAGCGTTACAGTGCTCAGGTATGTTGCGAGCTATCCAGTTAAAATCATGCGTGGCAAATCCAGTACCTGTAACAATGTAAAACTCGTCGTCACTCAAACGAGCTATAGTCACATCAGCCTGTATACCACCGCTATCATCCAGCATTTGTGTGTAGGTCAAAGAGCCCACAGGTTTATTGACATCGTTTGCTGCTAGCCAGTCAAGCGCTTTGCACGCATCCGGGCCTTTCAATATAAATTTAGCGAAGGATGTCTGATCGATCAGCACGGCAGCATTGCGAACAGCCTCGTGTTCCCTTGCAACCGCTCGATGCCAGTTGGAGTGCCCGAAACTATATATATCCTTCGGCACGTCACCCGCGGATACGTCAGCAAACCAGTTCGGGCGCTCCCATCCCATTTTCTCTCCAAAGCAGGCCCCCTGATGTTTTAGTGTCTCGTACAAAGGGGATCGGCGACACGGACGCCCTGAACTATATTCTTCATGTGGCCAGGCCATGGCATAGTGTTTACCATAGGCTTCCAGTGTGCGTGTACGCACCCAATCGGTATCACGGTGTTGTCGACCAAATCGACGAATATCCACGTTCCAGAGGTCGAAAGGAGGTTCTCCCTTGACGACCCACTCCGCCAGTGCCATACCGGCGCCACCGCCAGATGCTATACCAAAGGCATTAAATCCGGCACCGATATAAAAATTCTGCAGCTCCGGCGCTTCACCCAGAATGAAATTACCGTCAGGGGTAAAGCTCTCCGGGCCGTTGACCATCTGTTTAATACCAACCTCTGCCAGCGCCGGTACTCTGTCCAGAGCATGCTTCATCATCGGTTCGAAGTGATCAACGTCCGAATCCAGAAGTGTGTAGTTAAAGCCTTTGGGCACACCATTGAGCGCCCATGGTATCGGATTAGGCTCATACCCCCCCATCACTATCCCGCCGACCTCTTCCTTGTAGTAGGTCAGTCGGTCAGGGTCACGCAAAGTGGGCAGATGACTCTCTACACCGCTGATTTTCTCCGTTAGAACATACTGATGTTGAACCGACACAAGCGGTACGTTAATGCCATAGCGAGCAGCAAATTCCCGACTCCATTGTCCGGCACAACACACGACTTTTTCACAAGCGATAACACCGCCGTCCGTAATGATTCCGGTTATCTTGCCTTTATCGATATTCAGGTCAAGTACCTCTGTATCCTCCATGATCATGGCACCCGACATTCTTGCACCCTTTGCAAGTGCCTGGGTAATATCCGAGGGATTTGCCTGTCCATCGGTCGGTAGAAACGCGGCTCCCACAAGATCATCTATGTTCATCAAAGGCCAAAGTACTTGTGCCTCCCCGGGGGTTAAGAGTTGCATATCAAGCCCGAATGAATGGGCGGTCGTCGCCTGGCGTTTGACTTCTGTCCACCGTGCCTCGTTGCATGCCAGCCGAAGTCCACCGTTCATTTTCCATCCTGTGGCCAAACCGGTTTCTTGTTCGAGTCTGTTATACAGATCGACGGAGTAACCCAACAGTTGGGTGACGTTGGCGTTACTGCGCAACTGCCCGACCAACCCTGCAGCATGAAACGTTGTACCCGAAGTCAACTTATGCTGTTCAAGCAATAGAACCTCGCAACCAAGCTTGGCCAGATGGTAGGCGGTAGAACAGCCAATGATCCCACCACCGATGACAACCACCTTGGATGATAAAGGTTGCTCTTTCATAGTCGCTTGAACTCATCAAAACTATGCTCCAGCCGAGCGAGGTTCTCAGCTGAATATTGAGAATAGTTAAAGTCTACTTGTGAGTGAATTTCAGATACCATGCTCCACAGGGTTTCGCGCAACAGTGATACGCATTTCATCGCTTGATAGCGATACCACAAATCGTCACTGGCGGGTTTGTCGAAGTACTGCTCAAGCATAAGTTGTTCCAGTGACTCAGGAAATTCATTGTTGGACGCCAAGCCACCCAAATCGAACAGCGGTGTATTGAACCCTGCATATTCCCAGTCTATGAGCCATAGACGATGTCCATCATTAAGAATATTAGCCGGAAGCAAGTCGTTATGACCAAATACGATATCGAATGGAGCCGCCGCTTTTTCCAGAGCCTCAGCCATATGTACCAGACTTGGTATTAACTTTACATGCGGGCTCTGGCCATCGACAAGCGTTGCTGCGTAGTCTCGAATGATATGAAAACTCCAGAAAACAAGAGACGCGCCACGTAAATGTTTGGGAATATCGTAATGACATATTCTCATCAGCTCGATGATTTGCGAAAGCGTTTGCGTGTCTCTTACGTTTTCAGATTCCAATGCTTGGCCAGGAATGTAATCCATGACAAGTACTCCTTTGTCATGAAACCGGATAGCTGGTGAAATTCCGGCACGGTAAGCAGCTGTGCCAGCTGCAACTTCATTAAAGCGCATTATCTGGTGCTCGGGAATATCTTCCCCAAGACGAACCACGTAGGTACTATCAAGACATTTGACTAGAAAGTTGTTGTTAGTTATGCCACCCTCAAGAGTGGTCACATTTACCGATGCCTCCCAGCAAGGCAACGCGGATATGCGCCGGGCGTGTTCAGAAAATGTAGTTGCCCGGGTATTCATGTCAGGCCAGAAACACAACCAAGCAACTTACCGTCAGGCTTTGGGGTGTCGATGCTTGATAGTGATTCTTTTACGGACGCCATCTGCTTAATCGCTTTAGCACGCAGTTGCTGATCGATACCCACATACTTTCCCAGCACTCCGTCATTGTCAACACAAAAACAACATTTTCTGACTATTTTGTTGTTTTTTGTTGATTTCGCGACTCGCTTATCTTAGTCTGAATGCTGATACTTGTTAGCGCAATCGCACCGTGATTTTCATTCTCGTTTGACAGGCAAACCGGATATTCCAGTTGATCAGGTTTTTGCGCAATAACAACCGATAGCATCATTTGATGAGCGAACCTGCGCAAATTAGCAACACCCACAGGGAACTTGAAATTCTCGACCAGCTACGCCTGTCCGGCGGATCCTGCAGAATTCGATTTCTTGCCAGCCGCATAGGGGTTACAGAGCAAACCGTCAGACGCAACATCCGGGTTCTGGAAAAAAACGGTCACGTCAGAAAAGTCCATGGCGGGGTGCAGCTTATCGAAGCACAGAATGAGGCCCCCTTTCAAACCCGTATGAATGTCCGACCACAGGCAAAAAAAGAAATTGCTGCAAGCGTGGCGGACTTAATTAGTGACGGCGATTCTCTCTTTCTCGATATCGGCTCGACAACCGCCTATATCGCTATGGCATTGCAGAACCATCACGACTTGCTGGTCGTCACCAATTCTGTATCGGTCGCACATACTCTGGTAAGTCGTAATGGTAATCGTGTGTTTTTTCCGGGTGGAGAATTACGTAGTCACGATGGCGGCAGTTTTGGCGAAGGCACTATCAGATTTCTTCATCAATTCAATGTGCAGTACGCTGTATTGTCTGTAGGCGCTATAAATTCTGATACTGGTTTTATGCTGCACGATATGCAAGAGGCAGCGGTTTCTCGTGAAGCAATGGCAAGAGCGCAAACCACCATTGTTGCAGGTGACAGTGGCAAGATGGGCTGCCGCGCACCTATCTGCATGGCAGAGCCGGCGGCTTTTGATCTTTTAGTAACTGATAGTGAACCCTCGTCGCCGATTAAGGACATGCTTCGATGCCACGATATCGATCTTGTTATCAGCGGTACGGGTGAAGGCTCGCAACCATATTCAAGAGATGCCGGGGCGTCCAGTTGAATTACCTCCCCTCTGACAAGATGGATAATCATGGATAGTCATGCGGCAAGACATTTGATCATCGGTGGTGGGATCATCGGCTGCTCAACGGCTTATCATCTAGCAAAGAATGGAGAGTCCGATGTTGTATTGCTCGAAAAATCTTCGTTAACTGAAGGAGCCACATGGCATGCGGCCGGCATGGTTGGCCAACTGCGAAGCTCCAGAAACACGACCCGGATGCTAAAACGATCCGTCGACATGTATGACCGGCTTGAAGCAGAAACAGGCATGTCGTTTGATTGGAAAAAAGTGGGCAGTCTACGTCTTGCAGCAACGCGCGAACGCCTCCTCGAGGCACAACGATTAACCACCATGGCTCGCAGCTTTGACCTCGAGATGCACATGATTAGCGCCGAGGAAGCCAAGGCTCTTTTTCCGTATATCGATGCGAGTTCGCTGCACGGAGCGGCATTCATACCTTCCGACGGTTACGTTGATCCGGCCAGTCTGTGTCAAGCAATCGCGGCCGGCGCAAGGCAACACGGAGCAAGCATTCGCCAGGGTGTGAAAGTCATAGACTTTGACATCTCTAATGGCCGTATCAAGCGTGTCAGAACCACTCAAGGTAACTACGAAGCCGACAACATCATACTCGGTGCCGGCATGTGGAGTCGGGAACTCGGTGCCAAACTTGGACTCACTATTCCAGCCTGCGCCGTTGAGCATCAGTACATAGTGACGGAACCACTTCCCGACCCGGAACTGGTTGGACGTCTGCCCCAGCTGCGTGACCCTGAACGTCTGGTTTACTACAAGCCTGACGCCGGCGGCCGGCTTGTCATTGGAGGCTATGAAGAGGGTACCGTCCCTTTCGGTGATAAAGGTATCCCGGGAGAATTTGCACGGCAACTTTTACCCGACAATCTGGATAGGTTTGCACCACTTGCCGAGCTCGCTCAGAAAGTTACACCGGTTGTTGGCGAGGTTGGGATACGCAGTGTAATTAATGGACCAATCCCTTATTCTGCAGATGGTGATTTTGTCATGGGCTGGATGCCCGGGCTGGATAATCTCATGCTTGCAACAGGATTTCTGTATGGAATTGCAGCAGGCGGTGGCGCTGGCGAAATGATTGCTCAATGGGTAGTAGAAGGTCAACCACCACTGGATCTGTGGCCACTGGATGTCCGTCGATTTGGCCCTCATCATGGCACCCGGGCGTTTATGTATCCACGTGCCGTTGAGCACTACGGGCATCACTATAAAATGCGTTATCCAGGGCAAGAGCATGAATCAGCCCGAGGCATTCGACGATCTGCCTTGTATGACATCCTTAAACGCCAGGGCGCTGTCTATGGTTCTAAAAACGGATGGGAGCGTCCACTCTGGTTTGCACCCGAAGGTACTGACCCGGTTGATCAACTCGATTTTCTTGACCCGGGTTGGCACCGCTATTCGGCTATGGAACACAAGGCTGTACGCGAAAACGTTGGGATAATTGATCAATCCAGTTTCGCAAAATTCGAAATGTTCGGAGAAGGTGCGCTGGCAACACTTCAACGGCTCGCGGCATGCGATGTCGACAAACCCATCGGCTCAGTTCTGTATGCGCAACTTTGTAATTCTCGCGGTGGCATAGAAGCTGACATCACTATAACGCGACTGGCCGCTGACCGGTTCTACCTTGTCACCGGATCTGGATTCGGTACGCATGACAGTGACTGGATCCGGCGACATTTGCCAACGGATGGTTCTGCACACTTGATTGAAGTCACCTCGGCATTCGCTGTCATTTCCCTGTGCGGACCAAACTCCCGCGAAGTTCTGCAAGCCTGCAGTGAGAGCGATATATCAAAAAGTGAGTTTCCTTTCTCCACACAGCGGGATATCATCGTCGGCGCGTCATCGGTACGCGCATTACGAATAGGATTTGTGGGGGAGCTTGGATGGGAACTACACATACCGACCGAATATGCGGCACATGTTTATGAAATTCTGTGGCAAGCCGGGCAACCGTACGGAATAAAAAACGTTGGCTATCGTGCGATAGATACTCTCAGAATGGAGAAGGGTTATGTTTATTGGTCATCTGATATATCACCCGATTGCACGCCTTACGAGGCAGGACTCGGGTTCCGTGTTCACTTGAATTCAGGTGGAGAGTTCATGGGACGAGACGCCCTCGTTGCTCAACACAGCAAAGGCCGACTGCCAAGGGTTCTTTGTACATTTATAAGTGATTCCAAATTGCCTTTGCATGGCGGTGAAACGCTATTAGTGGATGGTCAAACAATCTCTCTGGTGACGTCTCAAGCCTATGGACACACCGTAAAGAAAATGATCATGCGCGGCTTCCTTCCTGACACTTGTGACCATCAAGCTGAGTTCAGTGTCGAGGTTTTCGGTGAAGCTCAGCCCATACAACGAGTGGACGGACCACTGTATGACCCGCAACACCTTAGACTCAAAAGCTAAATAAAGGTAAACACATGAGTGAATATCGGTCTTCAGTAATCGCCGCCCTTCGAAGAGCGCCTGGTTTTGAACACATACAGGACACTGATTGCACTCTGACACGCCTGGGCGGATTGACCAATCTGGTCCATCTGGTACACGTTAATAATCGAGACGTCGTTGTGAGAATCGCGGGTGCCGGCACCGATGAATATATTGATCGGAAAGTCGAGGCACACAATGCAAGAGCCGCTTGCAAAGCAGGCGTCTCGCCTCAGGTGCTGTTTACTGATGCGGACACAGGTCTGATGATCAGTGAAGCCGTTGTCGATGTTGACACCATGACTCCGTCTCTATTCCAGTCTTGCGAAGGCGCGCCAAAACGCGCAGGGCTGGCCTTGTCAAAATTGCACAACTCGGGTCAGGTATTTGAGTTTCGCTTCGAACTTTTTTCAATGATAGATGAGTACCTGAACTTACTGTCAACCAAAACGGTACAGCTACCGGAGGGATATCACGATGTGGTAAACGCCGCAGGCCCTATCAAGCAGATTCTGCAAGACAACCCGGCAACACTTGCGCCTTGCCACTGTGACCCACTGTGCGAAAATTTTCTGGATGACGGTTCCACCATGTGGATAGTGGATTGGGAGTACTCAGGCATGAACGATCCGCTATGGGACGTTGGAGACCTGTGTGTCGAAGCAGGATTATCTACCGAACAACAAGCTGAACTGATGCACGCCTACTTTGGTGGGCCACCTACAGCCGCCCAGCTGGGAAGAGTCGAAATCTACAAAGCGATGTGCGATTTGCTCTGGACTCTATGGGGCTTGATTCAACATGCCGACAACAATCCCGCCGAAGACTTCTGGGCCTACTCCACGGAACGGTTTTCACGATGCAAGCAATTGATGGGTCTGCCCGCATTTGCCGGACATTTACAAGCAGTAAAAGACAATCTGTAACAGCTCACACCCATAACATGGTCCCTGACATCGCCGGAATGAGCACTTCGTCTCTGTCTTGATCAGCATTACCACCAGCAAGGTGCCGGTTATCAGGTAAAATCAGTTAACCGAGGTCTCAGAACCGTTATTACTGCGCATGCTGTTGTCATACTGGCAAACGCCTTCACCAAGCACGAACCGGCGTCTCTCTCTCCTTTTATTGTGCATCGTCCAGCTAATCTGCGTCTCCACCGGTCAAGCGCAGTCCCCCACACTCTTGAACTGTGCTGCCGAACTGGATGCAACCGTATCCCTGGCATCCAATCCCGATCATGAGCCGGACACTCTGATTAAACGTTTTGCTGCACTGGAGGCCCACTGCCCGGCATTTGCACAGCTGGCCCATAATCAGGGCGTATTGGCCGCTCAGACCAACCGCTGGCCTGAGGCAATTGCCCATTTTATTCGGGCGCTAAACCAGGATCGACGCGCCGCGGACACACACCGTCACTTACAACAAATTTACGAGTACCGAGCCGCTCAAGCCTATTCCCGCGCATTGGATACGCCAGTGAACGTGCAGCCACCCGAGCTGCTTTTTCAGGATTCATCAATACAAAACAATGATGTTCGGCAACGATTTCCAGA
This sequence comes from Granulosicoccus sp., assembly GCA_045106855.1. Lineage (GTDB taxonomy): Bacteria > Pseudomonadota > Gammaproteobacteria > Granulosicoccales > Granulosicoccaceae > Granulosicoccus. The sequence goes on along the minus strand of JBGCFI010000036.1, from coordinate 115,596 downwards.
ACACGAAAATCTGCGGGATATAGCCACAATCGAGTACGAGTTATTCGCTTGGTGGCAGGCACGGCAAACCTGGAAGGGCATTCGAGAGCACTATGTTAAAAATTTTGATATCGAAGCCATCAAACTGCTCAGACTGGAGCACGGGGAGAACCCATGGCCAGACACCCGACGGGAAATAGCATTCACGGAAAATGATGCAGTGGTCGTGCTTAGCAATTCTATAAAGGCACACACCTTGCTCTTGATGCGCCTGGTAGGTACGCGTTGGAAAATCTATCAAGAGACCCGGTTATGATTCTGCCGCAACGCATAATATCGTTTCTCAGTGCACTACTTGTTTCAATGAGTGCCTCTACCGTTGCTGCACGCCCGCACCAGGCCATCGATTCGATCGATGCCCTTGATAGACAGATAAGCGTAAGTCTTGAGCTGCTGGCTGAAGGAAATATCCAGCAAGCAAGATTGCTAACCCGGCAAATGGCATGGCGGTTTCCTGATTTTGCTCTGGGTCAACTGATTTACGCAGAACTGGAGTCGGCGTCTGCATTTCAGGACGTCAAAATATCAGATCACCTACCCCTGTCTCAAAATGTCAGCGAATTACTGCTGGAAGCGCAGCGACGGCTGGCTGCCTCAGGTATCGACGTAGGTGGCGGCGAGTCTGCCCAGACTAATCACAAGCATTGGCCACGCAATATCGTGCAGATTGGAAAACATCTTGCACAATTGGTCGTCGTCGACCTCAAGGCCTCTGTGTTGTACCACTATGAAACAAGCAATCAGCAACCCGTCCTGATTCGCCAACACTATATTGGCAGCGGCGAGGCAGGTTTTGGCAAACGGCTGGAGGGTGATCTAAAAACCCCGATAGGTGTCTATGCCATCACGGGATTTCGCACTGAAGAATCTCTACCTGACCTTTATGGTACCGGTGCCCTGACCCTGGATTATCCCAATTCCCTCGATCAGTATCTGGGACGCACAGGTTACGGCATCTGGTTACACGGAGTGCCGCCTCAGCAGCTTAGCCGGACACCTTATTCGAGTGAGGGCTGTGTCACCATGTCCAATGAGCACCTGAGCAGGTTAGCGAACGAGCTTGATCTGTCCAACGCACGGGTTGTTTTGACAAATGATGCAACACCGCTGGATCCTGAGGTGCGTAAATCATTGCAAGACACCTTCAGAGATCTTTTCACGCGATATCAACGTGCATGGATGACGGGCGATGAGACTCAGCTTCTGGGGCTATACAGTGATGTTGATCAACTTTCTACGCTGCTGGCATCTGGCAATAACGGACTCATTCGCGTTAATACCGTTACCGGTAACTTCCCTCAATCCCCTCCTGACGGGGGTATGAAGAGCCTTGAGCTCTCGCAGTACCAAATGGCTTTTTCGGCCATTTCACCAGAACAACTCAGTATCTTCAGTCACCCTGATATGACTGACAAAGCATTGGCGGCGTCACCCGGTATTGTTATCAACGCAACTTTTGGCCCTATAAACGAGTACCAAATCACAACTTACTGGACTCAAGGCGATGACGGAGCATGGCGCGTGCTAACTGAAACCGCAGAAGGAACTGGATTGTAGCCAGCACAAGTCACGCGCTGTAAGGTGTAGCGTCGATTTTTCGAACAAGACACAATATATTTAACAATAATCCGCCGCTCTCTCCGATCGGGTCGCTTACTTGCAAAAAGGTTTACGTGTAACTAAAGACTTGCCCCACAGTGCCGCTCACGTTTATTGAGGTTTTTGCAATATTTGCACACTCCAAAAGTCTAGCGTATCCGACAAACTATGCTGTTCAGCAAAATATTCAAAAGTGAGGAAAAGAAACCGCCAGAGCGACGAAAGCGCGCGCCGGTGGGACAGCGAGAGCGCACGCAACGAACACGCAAGCATCACGAAAAAATTGACGTCAAAGACCTGCGCGTCGGTATGTTCGTAGTCGAACTTGATATCCCCTGGGAAGAATCCAGCTTTATGTTCCAGGGATTGGAGATTCAGTCACCCGCCGATGTCCTGGCAGTACAGAAAGAATGCTCGCATGTGTGGGTGGATTACGATGAGTTCACGCTCCAGAAAAACGATCAAAACCAGCTGAGCCAAGGCTTGCCAGCGCCGAACGGTGTGGGCTTCTCGCGCGACTCCGGGGTGCTGGTAGAGGATGAAATTGACGCCGCAACAGAAGTGCACAACCTGGCCAGCAAGGCAGTGAGTAATCTATTCGAAGAAATACGGCTTGGCGCAGAGATTGACGGTGGCAAAGTCAAACAGGCGGTCAACGGATGTGTGGATAGTATCCTGAGAAACCCGGATGCATCAGTCTGGTTAACTCGTATTCAAGCCAAACACGAAGCCACGGCACAGCACTCTTTGAACGTTGCAGCGCTGAGCATCGTGATGGCAAAATCCATGGGCATGAGCAGCCGGGAAATGGAAGACATTGGTGTATGTGGCATGCTGCATGATGTTGGTAAAACCAGCCTGCCAGCCGAGTTATTGGAGAAGAAAGGCCCTCTGATGCCTTCCGAAATGGAAGAGATGCGTCGACATACCAAGTATGGCAGGGACATCCTGGTTTCCACGAAAAGTGTAATGTCGGGAGCAGCTGACGTTGCACACTCACATCACGAACGTCCGGATGGCTTGGGCTACCCACGCAGACTAACCGATGATAGTATCCCGCTTTTTGCAAAGATCGTGGCCATTGCGGAAGCCTACGACACGATGACTATCAAGCAACCCTATCGTGCTGCATGCTCACCGTCCGATGCATTACAGGAACTCTATGCCCAGCGCGGTAAACAGTTTGACGAAGATCTGGTCATTAGATTTATTGATTCCATTGGTATTTTTCCACCCGGTAGTATCGTTGAAATGCTAAACGGAGAAGTCGGAATTGTTCTATCAAATACCAAGGAGAAACTCCGCCCACGCGTCATCATGATCCTTGATGCTATCGGTGAACCCTCAGCACAGCGAATTGTGGATCTGTCGCAAATGGATACCGATGATCAGGGGAACGTTTATCAGATCAAGACAACCCACAGCGACGGTGCCTACGGTATTGATGTGGGAGATTTTCAAAAGGCCGGATTGCGAATGGGTTAACCCACCTCGCTCACGAACGTATCCGCACTACCGCAACAATCCTACAGAACCAGCAAATCATCGGTTCCCGACTGCAATTGTTTGGCGTTGTCAGAACGTTGTTTTTGCAAAGACTCAAGATAGTTACTATCGACATCCCCGGTAATGTAGTCACCAGTAAAACAGCTGGATTCGAAATGCTCGATGGGGTGTTTGTCATAACGCACCGCTTCGATTAGATCCTCAACCGTCTGATATACCAGCCAGTCGGCACCGATCTCATTCTGAATTTGTTCATCGGTGCGGTCGTGAGCGATTAACTCATCAACCGCAGGCATATCGATGCCATAGACATTCGGAAATTTTACGGGAGGAGCCGCAGAGGCAAGGTAGACTTTCCTGGCACCCGCATCGCGAGCCATCTGAACGATTTGCCCTGACGTGGTTCCGCGTACGATAGAGTCGTCAACCAGCAACACATTCTTGCCATTGAACTCCAGCTCAATAGGACTCAGCTTTTGACGTACCGATTTTTTGCGCATCTGCTGGCCGGGCATGATAAACGTTCGACCAATGTAGCGGTTTTTGATAAAACCTTCGCGGTACTTCAATCCAAGGTTAAACGCAACCTCCAGCGCTGAGGTACGGCTGGTGTCGGGTATGGGAATAACAACATCAATATCGTGATCAGGGCGCAGGTCCAGTATTCGCTTAGCCAGCTTTTCGCCCATTCGCAGTCGCGATTTATAAACTGAGATATTGTCGATGATGCTATCGGGCCTGGCCAGATAGACATACTCAAAGATACACGGCGACAAGTCTGGATTCTCTGCGCATTGTTGCGAATGCAGATTGCCATCTACATCGATGTAAATGGCCTCTCCGGGTGCGACATCGCGCAGAAGTGAAAACCCGAGTCCTTGCAACGCAACACTCTCGGATGCAACAGCATATTCGGTACCCGTATCTGTAATGCGCTGACCAATAACGGCCGGACGAATACCCAATGGATCGCGGAAGGCGAACACGCCGCGCCCTACAACCAGACCAATAACCGCATAGGCCCCTTTACAACGTCTGTGTACCGCCGCGACAGTGGCAAAAATCATGTCGGGAGTCAGGAGGGTGCTGGGACGAAGATCCTGTAGCTCATGAGCAAAGACATTCAGCAGCACTTCACTATCAGAGTACGTATTGATATGGCGAAGATCCGATTCGAATAACTCGCGTTGCAACACATCGGCATTGGTCAGATTGCCGTTATGACCCATGACAATGCCATAGGGAGAATTAACATAAAACGGTTGCGACTCAGCCTGCCCGGATGTACCCGCTGTCGGGTAACGAACATGCCCTATACCCATCGAGCCCTGCAGCCTCTGCATATCACCTGTGCGGAAAACATCTCGAACCAGACCTGCCCCACGTCTGAGCACAAGTCTGCCCTCGTGGCAGGTGGCTATGCCAGCAGCATCCTGTCCGCGATGCTGCAGCAGTGTTAATCCGTCGTACAGTTGAGTACTTACAGACTCGCGTCCCACAATTCCGATAATGCCGCACATATTATTGATCCATCCGGGTGATATCGAGTCAGAGCCTGGTCTGATTAAAATCGAAGTGCTGACCTACTGATTCAGGCAGCTGTGTATGAATGAACCCGGCTATCGATTGAAAGCGCGGTATCAGTGAAGAACTTTGCCACCACGACTCGCGTTTGAGCTCCGGCGACAAATTAGCTGCCAGTACCAGCAAGGCTACAATGACAACACCGCGCAGTACCCCAAAGCCAACACCTAAGAAGCGGTCAACAAAGCGTAGCTTTGAGTTTGCAAAGATTTGTGCAACGAATATCCTGATGATGCCACCCACGAAAAGTGTCCCCCCAAACAAAGCTACCCCGCTGATGCTGGCCCGTGCCAACGGACTCTGCACAGAACTGATGGGCAGTAATGTTGCAAAGCTGCTGGAATAGTTCAAGGTGAGTAGGATGGCCCCGATCCAGACGGTCAGACTCAGCGCCTCGTGTACAACTCCGCGAAAAAAACTCATCGCAGCCGACAGGCCAATGCAGGCCAGAATTAAGAGATCGACGTTGGACACGGGGATGACCGATTACTGCTGGAAGACACGCGATGGTAGCAAATGCACCGTGCTAGCGGTAGCTTCAAGGAGCTTCACGGATAACTCATGATCACAGGATCGTTCTGCAACAGCTCAGCAACACTTTTTCGCGCTTTTTCGGCGCTCTCCTGCTTGATCATCGGGCCTACCATAACGCGAAAGGGGTCGGTACTAACATCGCGATCCCTGACGAACGAGGCAAAACCGGCCCTCCTCAGCTGATCACGTAACAGGAGGGCGTCAGTCTCCGCAATGAAGGCGGCCGCCTGTACGACCCAGGCAGTCAAGGGTGGTTTCGTGGCGGTTGACAAATTTTCACGCACCTCGCCTTCTGCCCGTATCGCATCGTCGTCAACGGCCACATCCTGCTCATTGTTCTCCGTTAATTGCCTGACAATCACTGCAGGTTCCGCAATATCCTGGATACTACGCATTTCGGGCACAACCTGTATGCTGCGCGTGCCATCACTGTTAACAATGGCAGGAGGCTCTTCGCGCAGGCGCTCCACGCGCCGGAACTGGCTTTCACTCCCAGCTCCATCCAGCAACAGCGGCAAAACGATTACGGCTATGGCAATAAGCACAGCCGCACCCCATAACCGCTGCCGTAACTGAGACGAATTGTCTTCTTCGAAGGAGTCGGGGCTCATGGGCTTTTTCCCGTCCTAGTTCACTACTGACTTGACGGCTGCAATCGTATAGAACGAACCTGCAACCAATACGGGATGCCCACCTGCCTTTGCTTGTGCAAGCGCAGCATGCAGAGCCTCACTCACCTGATCGTATTCATCAATACCCGATGTACTTACACACCGCCGCACAATATCGGCGATGCTTTGCGCCGACATGGCACGGGGCACATCCAGCGATAAACAATGCCAGGTGTGAACAATTGGCGCAATTGCAGCTACAACACCCGCAATGTCTTTGTCAGATAGACTGGCAAACACCACATCACATCGTTGATCGCCGAACTCGTCTGCCCAGGCCTCCGCTAACGCCAGAGCGCCCGCCGGATTGTGCGCGACATCAAGAATTACAGTGACTCCGTCGATCGTCATTTTTTCAAATCGCCCGTCAAGGGATACACCGGACAATGCTTCAGAGATGATACTCCGCTCCACCGGAACAATATGCTGCAGGGCATTGACGGCAGAAACCGCACAAGCTGCATTTCGCTGCTGAAACGCCCCCGGCATGGCCACAGCCGGTAGCTCAGATGGCGCCATGGCACCTACATTTATTACCTCAAACGAATGTGCGGCGGTATAAAGTGCCAGTGATGACGGCGGATTGATTTCGCCAATAATAAAGGGTTTACCAGCACGTCCAATGGCGGCCTTTTCGGTAGCAATGATACTGACGTCGGAACCCAGGTAGGCTTCGTGGTCAAGCGCAATACTGGTAACAATCGAGCAATCAGCATCCCAGATATTGGTAGCGTCAAGCCGCCCACCCAGCCCTACTTCAAATATCAACACGTCGCACTTCGCAACATCGAAAACACGCATTGCAGCAAGCGTTGTGTATTCAAAATACGTCAGTGTATCGGGCCCACGACCTTGTTCCACGAATGCCAGCGCATCAACTACCATCGACTCGTCTGCGAGCGCTCCATCTACGCGAATTCTTTCGCAGAAATGCGCGATGTGTGGAGAGGTATAGGCCCCCACCTTATGGCCTGCAGCGGCGTAGATTGCGCTCAACATGGCTACAACAGAACCTTTCCCGTTCGTACCGCCAACCAGAATCATTGGTTTTTTTGCCGGTCTTAGATCGAGACTGTCAGCAAGCTTTGCAACCCGCTCAAGACCCATATCTATAGCAAGCGGATGTAGTGTTTCCAGCCAGCACAACCATTGATCCAACGATTGCGTGCGAAGTGGTGGATCTGCGATCGTACTCACGTTTCAGTTAGCCAGGATAACCCGAGAAGACACACGTACCTGATGGCTGCTGCATCGCAACCGATGCCGTACCAAAAGCACCCGGCTTAATTTCGTCACTATGCAGCTCCGCCAGCATCATGCAGGCGGCAAGCTGGTAGGCAGTCCTGACGCCACCGCTCTGGCATCGTCATATTTTAGCACCGGTTTGTCGCACAACTTCGCCAGCAACCTTGCAAGCGTATCTCGCATATCACGCCTATCACAGATCATATCAATAGCACCGTGCTCCAAAAGGAACTCGCTGCTTTGAAACCCTTCCGGAAGTTTCTCACGCACAGTCTGCTCGATAACGCGCCTTCCAGCAAAACCGATTCTTGCACCTGGCTCAGCAATAATAATATCGCCAAGCATGGCAAGCGAGGCAGAAACACCTCCCATGGTGGGATCGGTCAACACCGAAATATAGGGGATTCCCCTGTCCGCCAATTGACGAAGATAGGCACTGGTTTTTCCCATCTGCATAAGCGAGAACAGCGCTTCCTGCATCCTTGCGCCACCACTCGCACTAAAGCAAATGAACGGTACGCCTAGCTCCAGCGATTTGTCACAGGCCCGGCAAAACCGTTCGCCCACGACCGAGCCCATGGAGCCCGCCATGAAGTTAAAGTCGAACACAGCGACAACAACCGGCATATCCTTGAGTTTGCCATGCATGACAATCAAGGCGTCTTTTTCACCCGTATCTTTGGCTGCCTGTGACAGACGATCTTTGTAACGCTTGGAATCCTTGAATTTAAGCATATCGACAGGTTCGATCGTTGTACCCAGTTCTTCGTTATCACCCGGGTCCAGCAATCGTTCAATGCGCTTGCGAGCGGTGATGAGCATGTGATGACCACACTTTACGCAGACGTCTTGCGCTCGATCGAGTTCCGCGTGATAGAGAACATTAGAGCACGCGTCGCACTTGACCCAAAGGCCTTCTGGTACGTTACCTTTGTCTTCGTTGCGGGTGCCTATTCGCGAGGGTATGAGCTTCTCGAACCAGCTCATACGACGTATGGCAGGAGGCACTAGCGGCTTTTTTTCATTTGCTTTTTCATCATCAGCTGATTTGCCCTCAGCTGGCAATTTATCGTCGTCACTCACGCGGGCACCTGTACGTTATCCATCGCGATACGCATTCCGTTCACCATGTCAAACATCCTGTCGTGCAAGGCCACCGAATCCTGGCCATGCTTTTCGACAATAGAGACGAGCACACTACCCACAATAACGGCGTCAGCGGCCACCGATATCTCAGCTGCCGATGAAGCATCGCGAATTCCGAAACCTACGGCTACCGGGATGGATGTCTGCGATTTGATGTTCGCAACCTTGGTAGCAACTTCATCGGTATCAAGGTTAGAGGCACCCGTTACCCCTTTTAATGATACATAGTAGATATACCCTGAAGCCTTATCAAACACTTGTTGCATTCGACTATCGGGGGTCGTTGGTGAAAGCAGGAAGATACTGTCCATGTTGTTCGCCTCCAGCACCTTGACAAGATCGGTAGCTTCCTCCGGAGGCATGTCAACAGTGAGTACACCATCGACTCCAGCGTCACTGGCAAGCTGTGCAAATTTCTCATACCCGAGCCGTTCTACCGGATTCATGTATCCCATAAGCACAATGGCTGTCTCGCTGTCGGTTTCACGAAAACGTTTTACCGTTTCAATAACTTGCACGAGTGTGACGTTTTGCTTTAGTGCGCGTTCGCAAGCCGCCTGGATAACAGGCCCGTCCGCCATTGGATCGGAAAACGGAATACCCAGCTCGATAACATCCGAACCCGCTTTGACCAGCGTGTGCATCAACGCCAGTGTCGTGTCAAGATCAGGGTCTCCAGCAGTGATATAGGGGACCAGAAGCTTACGGCCGGCTGCATTAGCAAACCGTTGTGCAATTCTGCGTTGACTCACAAAGTAATTCCTGCGATGTCGGCCAGAGTATTGATGTCCTTGTCACCACGGCCGGAAAGATTGACGACGATGTTAACGTCCGGACTCATCGACGGTGCGACTTTCGCTGCGTAGGCAAGCGCATGCGCAGATTCCAGCGCCGGAATAATACCCTCTATGCGGCAAAGTTTGTGAGTGGCATAAAGAGCTTCTGTATCAGTGGCGGCAACATACTGACAACGACCGATGTCCTTTAACCATGCATGCTCTGGGCCGACGCCTGGATAATCCAGACCGGCAGACACGCTATGCGTCTCTATGATTTGTCCTGCCTCGTCCTCCATCAGATAGGTGCGGTTGCCATGCAGAACACCTGGCTTTCCGGCACTTAGCGGAGCCGCATGCCTGCCGGTTTCCAATCCATCTCCACCAGCCTCAACACCGACGAGTTGCACCTCCTTATCATCCAGGAAAGGATGAAACGCGCCGATGGCATTCGATCCGCCACCAACGCAGGCAACAACCATATCTGGCAACTTGCCCATGTGCTCCAGCGATTGCGTCTTGATTTCACGGCCGATAATACTGTTGAAGTCGCGCACCATAGTCGGATAAGGGTGCGGGCCAGCTGCTGTCCCGATAATGTAGAACGTATCATCAACATGCCCCACCCAGTCCCGCATGGCCTCATTAAGCGCATCTTTAAGCGTGCGTGATCCTGAGGTTACCGGCACGACCTTGGCACCAAGTAACTTCATTCGGAAAACGTTGGGCGCCTGACGCACGATGTCTTCCTCTCCCATGTAAACAATGCACTCCATACCCCACCGTGCACAAACAGTTGCAGTAGCCACTCCATGCTGACCAGCCCCCGTTTCGGCAATGATTCGTTTCTTGCCCATTCGTCGAGCGAGTAGCGCCTGACCTACTGTGTTGTTTATCTTGTGCGCGCCTGTGTGGTTGAGATCCTCACGCTTTAACCAGATCTGCGCGCCCCCTCCCTCTTCCGACCAGCGCCGCGCGTGGTACAAGGGATTGGGTCTACCGACAAAATTTTTCAGTTCCCATTCGAACTCTGCAATGAACTCAGGATCATTACGGAATTTCTCGTAAGCCTCCTGCAACTCACTAACAGGATCCATGAGAGTTTCGGCAATGAAACTTCCACCGTATATGCCAAAGTGGCCATGCTTGTCGGGATATTCCTCAGACACTAGGCCCTGTGCGTCCGCTGGCGTCGTCGCTGTATTCATCTGTTATGCAATTTCCTGTTGATTCACTGTTGCGTCGGCATCGGCTACCGCACGAATAAACTCCCGCATGACCTGTGGGTCTTTGACACCCTTGGCAATCTCAACACCTGTACTGACATCCAACGCTTGCGGTGCGACCTGCATGATTGCTTCACGTACATTTTGTACGTTGAGTCCGCCAGCCAATATCAATGATTTGTCAATTTTATCGTCAAGCCGTGTCCAGTCAAACGTGTGGCCGGTTCCACCTAACGCACCTGGCTCGTTACTGTCGAACAAAAAACCAGTTGCCCGTCGGTATTCGAGTAGCCGCTCACGCGACGGAATATCGCTGCCAACGCCCAGTGCCTTGATGTAAGGACGATTGAAGCTATCGCAGTAGTCACTTGTTTCTTGTCCGTGAAACTGCGGCACCATATCCGGCAACGCTGTTAACGCATCGTTAACCGTCGATTGGTCGGCATTCAAGAACAATCCGACCACCGTCACAAAAGGCGACAATTGTGCTGCAATGTCAGCTGCAACAATGGGACTGACATAACGTTTACTCGCCGGAACGAATACAAAACCCAGCGCATCAACTCCCAGTCTGTCGGCCGCCTGAGCGTCTTCAAGACGTGTGATTCCGCAAATTTTTACCCGTGTACGTGGCGACTTCATAACCCACAACAATAACAGATGACCGAGTGATGAGTCGAGCCGAATTACGGCCGCTGGGCACGGCCAGGCCGGGCTCTGAATCGGGGGTCTCTAGCTGGCCTGATTAGGGATGCCAGGGGTTGATTCTGCTGCTTTCGAAATCCGGTACACCAAACTCTGGAGGATAGCCGGGTTGAAGAAAACAGAGCCCGTTAGGCGGAGCGGTTACACCCGCCAGGGTGCGATCTTGAGCATTTAATAGCTCCGCCATCCAGCTTATCGGCTTATCCCCTCGACCAATGGCAAGCAGACATCCTGTCAGAATTCTGACCATATTGTGCAGAAACCCGTTCGCGGTCACTTCAATAACGATTCGATCCTGTTGGCGACAGACACTGAGTCGCTTCAAATATCGAAGCGCATGATTTGCCTGGCATTCGGATGAGCGAAAGCTACTGAAATCGTGCTCACCAAGTAGAGATTGTGCCGCCTCATGCATTCGTTCCGCATCTAGCGGGATTCTTTCCCAGCCCAGGGTACCCGCCTGATAGCCGGGGCGCGTAGCGCGATTAAGAAGCGTATACCGATAACTGCGATCAAGGGCCGAAAAACGTGCGTGGAAGTGATCGGGCATTGATTTAGCCCAGTGTACTGATACGCGTTTGTCCAGATGCGAGTTAACGCCAAAACTCCAGGCTCTCAATGGTCTGTCGACGTCGGTTTCGAAGTGTACGACCTGAGCCATAGCGTGCACTCCCGTATCAGTGCGCCCGGCGCAATAAACGGTTATGGGCGTGCAGGCAATAATGCTGAGCGCGTTTTCAAGCTCTGCCTGGACCGAATGGCAATGGGGCTGGCGTTGCCAACCACAAAAGCCCTTACCGTCATACTCAACGGCAAGGGCTATTTTTTTTGACACCAAATCAGACCTGGTGATTTATGTGATATCCAGCAAGCAGATTTTCCGCTGACAGGACGTTAGTACGATACGTTAGCCGACGAGTTGAACATCAGGAAATCTTTCTGAGCAATGTTTCTGCTTCAGTAACTTGCTCGGGGTTACCACTCTTGACGATTTCGTCCAGTGCGCTGCTGGCGGAATCCTTATCACCCATATCAATATAGGCCTTTGCAAGGTCCATCATTGTGTCCATCTCATCCCCGTCATTATCACCCAGAGCTCCGGAAGAATCGAGCAACAGTTCGTTGTCGGCACTGAGATCAGGAATTTCGAGATCACTCAGGTCAGAACTCAATAACTCCGCACTGTCCAGTTCCAGCTCACCAGAAAGTTGGTCAAGATCAAGCGTCAGATCATCTACTGACTCGCTTAGCCCGTCCAGCTCATCTATGGAGAGCGCATCGTCCAGCACTGTGCCGTCACCAGACGCAACCTCGTCTTCGAGCGCCTCATTAGCGGCACTGCCTACATCATCCAATCCGGGAAAATCTATGCTTCCATCGTCATCGTCCGAAGCCAGTTCGTTGGCTATTGCCGAGAAATCACCCGTGGCCTCCAGATCCCCTTCATCGAATGCAAACGCCGGATCCAGACTCGCATCCATCATCAGTTCGGAGTCGTTTTCTTTCAAATCAGTGGCAGGACCTACCGAGCCGAAATCACGACTCACGCTTCCAATGTCATCCGCCCCTTCACTGGCGGTAAAGTCATCATCTCCCATCGTTGACAGGTCAGCGCTACCGGAAGAGACCTGAGATATCAAACTTGGAGGAGCTTTATACAATGGATCTTCAGGATTGAGCTCAGCACCCATCTTGGCTATTGCAGTCCACTCAGGATTGTCGTCACCACCAAAGCGCTGGTAGAAATCAGAGGCATTGGCGTGGAAAGCGTCAGCGTTACCTTGCGCATGATAGGTTTGCAGCAATTTGCCTGCGTACTCGGCACTCTCTGGTTTGCGTTCAATTGCCTTGGTCAACAATTCTTCAGCTTGTCCATGTAAACCGTATGCGAGGTACACGTCTACCTCGGAGATAGTGTCATCTTTGTCGAGTGCATCTGCCCCGACTTCGCTACCAGCGGCCGGAAGAGTGTTGGCATCATCAGAAGCACCGAACGCGTGTGAACTGGTATCTGTTTCAACCACACTTTCAGCAAAAGCGTTGTCCATTTCATCGACAGCATCGTCAGATTTTTCATCCAGAGCGATTGTCGCTGCTGAGGTAGCGGAAAAGGCAGACGTGTCATCCAGGTTACTTGCAGCGACGACAGCCTGGGTATCGGGTGCAGCAGGTGCACCGTCATTGACCTCAGCTTTTGCAATCATCTCTTCAAGAGACTCTTCAGGAGCGCGGCGCTTGCGTCGGAACAGGAGGGTCCCCAGTACACCTAGCAAACCCAATCCACCGACACCTGCAATAGCCATGCGCTTGGGATCGTCCAGGAATTCCTGATACCAGCTTTTAACTTCAGTGACCGGCGCAGTAACAGCGAGCGCCTCGGTGTCGGCAGCTTCAGCGGCATCCGTATCAACTGCCTCTGCTGATGTGTCTGTTGCCGCGCCTTCATTCTCGTCTGAGGCCAAGAGTTCAACCTCTCCAAGAGTTTCACCAGCTTCAGTGAGAGCGTTAGTACCAGACTCTGCGACAGCATCGACTGCCGTCTCAGCTTCCGTCGCCACCTCATCTGCCAGATCGGTTGCCGCGTCTTCAGCACCTTCTGCCTCACTTGCAACTTCTTCAGCTGTTTCCCCGGCTTCTGTTGCCGCATCGGTGGCAGCTTGTTCGGCTTCACGTGCCGCATCGTCCAAAGCTTGTTCAGCTTCTCGTGCAGCATCAGCTGCAGCCTTTTCAGCTTCTGCGAGTTCTTTTGCCGCCTGCTCAGCTTCTGCAAGTTCTTTTGCAGCCTGTTCAGCTTCCCGTTGTGCCTGCTCCTCGGCAGCTTGTTTAGCATCAATCAGCTGCTGCTCCAGCCGGGCTACCTCGTTCTGTCGCAGTGATACCATGGCATCCAGACTGTCGGTTGTATTCTGCAACTCGCTGGCCTTGTCTGCCAGTTCAGTGCTAGCCAGTCGTGTTGCCGAGAGCTCTTCACGAGTTAACTGAATCTGCCGGTTAACTTCGCCAATACGCGCGGCTTCACTATCAGTAGTTTCATCTGCGGTAGCACTGGCTGTTGTACTGCTAGGCGAGTTGTCGGCAACAATTTTCAGTTCTTCGCCATTAAGAATTTCGTTTCGTGCGTTGTCCAGAATTGCCCGGGCCTCGTCTGACAATCCATCAATTGATAAGTCCGTCTCCAGCGCTGCAGTATCGAGAGACTGTTCTGTGTTGTCGGATGGCACATCATCTGACGACTGAGCATCAGCTTGCTGCGTATCCGAATCAGGTGCAATGGTCTGCGCAACCTGAGTACCTGCGGTAGCACGCAAGTTGTCACGATAATCCTGCCACAATCGATTTTGATCACTGATCGCTGCAATAGCTTGTGTCTGTGTCAGGCTTGAAGCGTCATCACCATCGGGGATTCTGAGAATCGCACCAGATCTAACCAGATTGATGTTCCGGTTTATAAATGCAGATTCGTTAGCGGCCAGCATGGCCATCATCATCTGTTGTACAGAAACACCTGAAGGCGCAGTGTCACGTGCGATTTCAAATAGTGTATCTCCATCACCTACCGTTACCGTCGCATCGCCAGAACTCTGAATATCGGCGGCGGGCGCAACAGTTTCTTCTATGCCATCGAGTGAAACGATAGTAGACCCATCATCAACACTTTCATTGTCTGACGCCAGCTCAGTGACACTAGCGGCGATGTCGTTGTTGTCTACCAGCAAGCCGTCTTCACCAACAACAACGGTATCGGTAATTTCTTCAGTAGAGCCAACTGTCTCTACCTGAATATCATCGAGACTGAATACTTCCAGAGCCTCAGCCTCTCGTTGTGCTTCGGCTTCAATATTTGGAGCACCAAGATCTGTTAATGACACAACATCACCATCGGCTAAATCATTACCAATCGTGGCCGCGGAATCACTAACAGCATCCGATGCGATACCTGCACCACCGGAAAGCAATGCTTCATCAGACAAACCATCCAGAGATACGATCTCACCCTCACTATCAATCGGGTTAAGTGCCGTCGCTTCATCCAGAGACAGCACCTCTTCAGGAGTGGCATCCTCAAGCTCACCAAGATCAATTTCGATCCCTTCTTCGAGTAAGTCAACATTGCGTTCGATGGGCGTTGGAGCGACAAGGGCAGCCTCACCAGACTGCAGGATCGCAGGTTGATCAGCTGCAGTATTTCGCTCGCTCGCGCTGGGAGTCATGAAAACCGGGGGGTCCAATAATACGGTGTATTCACGAACCATACGACCTTGAGGCCAATCCACTTCCAGTAGAAAATTCAGAAAAGGTTCGACCACTGGTCGTGCGCTTACGATTTTTATTACCGGAGTACCTGAGCTCTGGTCTACGGTAAAACTGAGGTCAGTAAGCACGGCTGATCTTTCTATACCTGCACGAGCAAAGGCTTCTGCCGATGCCAGCTGCACTATCATACCGTCGAGTTCGCCCGGTCTAACTGAAGTCAGTGGTATTTCCGCATCCATCGGTTGATTGAGAGCAGATTGCATCTCGATATCGCCCAGTCCGAGACCAAAAGCACCACCTGAAGATAATGCAAGGCTTACCGCTGCCGCCGTCGCTAGTTTTCGCACGTATTGAGTCCCACTCGATCGTCCTGTCAAAGCCTTAGCCGCTAGTGTTAAACGGACCTTGACATCACGATGTTAATTTTAACAAATGCTGTATATAGACAATTATCGCACCAATTGCTCTATAGATCAGCGTTTACAAGTGGTCCTGAACAAGACATTCAGCGATTTGTACGCTATTGAGCGCTGCCCCTTTGCGAACGTTGTCCGAAACAACCCAGAAATTCAGGCCATTTTCGATGCTGATATCTTCGCGAATCCGACCAACATAAACCGCATCATTACCCGCTGATTCGGTCACTGCAGTGGGATAGCCTCCAGCTTTTCGCTCATCCATCACAACCACTCCTGGAGATTCACTGAGCAATTCTCGGGCCTGAACTGCAGAAACAGGTTTTGCAGTCTCAATATGCAGCGCTTCAGAATGCCCGAAAAACACCGGAATCCTGACACATGTCGGGTTAACGGCGATCGAGTCATCTTCCATGATCTTGCGTGTTTCCCAAACCATTTTCATTTCTTCCTTTGTATAACCGTTGTCCTGAAATTCATCAATATGCGGGATGGCGTTAAATGCAATCTGGGTGGGATAAACCACTGGCTCAACAGGTAATCCGTTCAACAACCTTGCTGTCTGGCTGCCCAGCTCTTCAATTGCCTCTTTGCCGGTGCCGGATACAGCCTGATAGGTACATACATTGACCCGGGTTACCGTAAAAGCATCATGAAGCGGCTTTAGTGCCACCAGCATCTGAATAGTGGAACAGTTAGGGTTGGCAATTATATTGGTGTCTTTATAGCGTGAGATGGCATGAGCGTTCACTTCGGGCACGATCAATGGTTTATCGTCGTCATAGCGGAACTGCGAGGTGTTATCGATAACAACACACCCCGCTGCCGCAGCTTTAGGTGCATATATTTTTGAAACGGATGCACCCGGAGAAAACAAGCCGATCTGCACTTGTTTGAAATCAAACGTATCAAGATCCTGAACCACAAGCTGTTTATCACCAAAGGAGACACGCTTCCCAGCTGATCGTGAACTTGCCAGAGGATAAACATTACCCACCGGAAACTTTCGCTCCGCCAGAATTTCCAGAATGGTTTCACCAACAGCGCCAGTTGCGCCAACGACAGCAACGTCATAAGTCTTGCTCATTACAATTATGCTTCCGCTTGCAGGGCTGCCATGACAGCATCACCCATTTGTGTCGTACCAACTACTTTCTCACCCGATGCTCCGGCTGCGATATCTGCACAACGGTAACCTTGCGTGATTACCGAAGACACAGCTACATCGATGGCATCGGCCGCTGCCACTTCATCTAACGTGTAACGCAGCATCATCGCGACTGAGAGAATAGTCGCTAAAGGATTGGCAACCCCTTTGCCAGAAATATCCGGTGCTGAGCCATGTATGGGTTCGTACATCCCTTTTCCCTGGGCATCAAGCGAGGCAGAAGGCAGCATGCCAATGGAACCTGTGAGCATGGCAGCGGCATCCGACAATATGTCACCAAACAGGTTGCTGGTAACCATGACATCGAATTGCTTGGGAGCACGAATAAGTTGCATCGCCGCATTGTCGACATACATATGGGTCAATTCTACATCCGGATAGTCCCGCGCTACATCGATCATTACTTCCCGCCAGAGTTCTGAGACCTCCAGTACATTGGCTTTATCCACCGAGCAGAGCCGCGAGCCCCGCTGACGCGCAATCTCAAACGCGCGCACACCAATGCGTCTGATTTCAGACTCTTTGTAAACCATGGTATTGAAGCCAACACGCTCACCTTCACGCTCCTCGATGCCACGCGGTTGTCCAAAATAAATACCTCCGGTTAACTCACGCAAGATCATCAGATCGAGACCGGCAACCAGCTCGGCTTTTAACGACGAGGCCGCAGCCAGTTCCGGATAGAGCATTGCAGGGCGCAGGTTGGCGAACAGTTTTAATTCTGAGCGCAACTGCAACAACCCACGCTCGGGCCTGAGGTCACGCGGTGCTACATCGTATTGAGGGCCACCGATGGAACCCAACAGAATCGCGTCAGCTTCCCGACAAGCAGTCAAAGTTTCATCGGGCAAAGGCCGCCCTGTCTCATCATACGCAGCGCCACCAAACACGCAGGTGCGAGTGGTAAGCCCGAGCGCATGACTCGTGTTGACGGCATCCAGCACCCGTTTGGCTTCGGTTATGATTTCCGGCCCGATTCCATCACCGGGCAACACAACTATTTTTCTATTCGACGACATCTTGAATCTCTGATTTGGCAATAACGGCGGTTTCAAGACGGGCAGCTGCATACCAGTCCTGCATAGGTGCATCGTTCAGAGTTCGCTCAATGTATCCTTGAGAGAGCACTGGCACCTTTATCTTATAAGTGTGAAATCGCGAGGCAACGGGTGCGTACATGGCATCGGCCACCGTATAGTGACCGAACAACCAAGGTCCACCACTTTGTTGAAGGGCATCCTCGAACAACTGCACAATACGATTGATATCAATCTGAACCTCAAGGGGTGGCCTGAATCCTTCGACAACACGCCTGCAATTCATTGGCATAGCTCGCCGCATGTCAGCAAAACCTGCATGCATTTCAGCGCTTAACGCCCTCGCACGAGCGCGTTCATCAGATCGTTCTGGCCAAAGTGAGATGTTTGTCACTTTATCGGCTATATATTCGCAAATTGCCAGCGAATCCCACAACACCAATGGCCCATCGTGCAAAACAGGTACACGTTTTGCCGGACACCACTTCTCTATAAGACTGGCTCCATGCTCTGTGAACAGTGCGACATTGATCTCTTCAAAATCGAGCCTGGCATGATGCATCAGTATCCAGGGTCGCAATGACCAGGACGAATAGTTCTTGTTACCGATAACTAACTTCATGAGGGAGAATCGAACAACCAGGGCGCAGACTGTCGGCGACTGGCTTCGTACTCCTCGATACGAAATCGTTGTTGCAGGGTAAGTTCGATATCATCAAATCCGTTAAGCAAACAGTGTTTTCGGAAGCTGTCCACTTCAAACTTGAATACCTCACCACCAGGTGTAGTTACACTCTGCTCCACGAGATCGATCGTCAGGGCGTAGCCTTCACTCGCTTCGCACTCAGCAGCCAGTTTTTCGACGATGTTTTTTTCCAGAACAATAGGTAGCAACCCGCTCTTGAACGAGTTGTTATGAAAAATGTCTGCAAAACCCGGAGCTATAACGCTTCTGATACCGTAGTCATCCAACGCCCAGACCGCATGCTCGCGAGATGAACCGCAACCGAAATTTTCACCGGCAATCAATACCTGAGCGCCTGCGTAACGTGCTTTGTTAAGAACAAAATCAGGGTTCGGCTGACGAGTCGTGGGATCCTGACCAGGATATCCTGCATCCAGGTAACGCCACTCATCGAACAAGTTGACGCCAAATCCTGAACGCTTGATGGATTTGAGAAACTGCTTTGGAATGATGGCATCGGTGTCTACATTAGCGCGTGACAATGGCACCGCTTTGCCGGTCATTTTTTTAAATTCTTGCATATCGTGCTCCTGCGTTAGCGCTTACTTAAAACGTACGAACATCAACGAAGTGACCCGCAATTGCTGCAGCGGCAGCCATTGCGGGGCTCACCAGGTGCGTACGACCACCTTGCCCTTGCCGCCCCTCGAAATTGCGATTGGAGGTAGATGCACAACGTTCACCCGGTTCCAGTCTGTCCGCATTCATGGCTAGGCACATGGAACAACCCGGCTCGCGCCATTCGAACCCGGCTTCAACGAAAAGCTTGTCCAGACCTTCCGCTTCGGCCTGTTTCTTCACCAGACCGGAACCCGGTACCACCATCGCCTGCTTGACGCTGCTGGCCACCTTACGATCCTTGATCACGGCCGCGGCGGCGCGTAAGTCTTCTATGCGTGAATTTGTACAGGAGCCGATAAACACCCGATCAAGCGTGATGTCGGATATCGGTGTGGAAGGTTGCAAGTCCATATACTCAAGCGCCCGTGAATAGCCCTCGCGCTTTGCGGCGAAATCATCGGATGACGGATCGGGTACCTGCCCGTTCACCGAGGTAACCATCTCCGGCGATGTTCCCCAGGATACCTGCGGTTCAATGCTAGCAGCGTCCAGATGCACGACTTCATCAAAGTGCGCATCGTCGTCGCTTCTGAGTTCACGCCAAGCTCTCTCAGCCTGCACCAGCACATCACCTTTTGGTGAAAATGGCCGGTCTTTGAGGTAATTGATGGTAGTGTCGTCCACCGCAATCATGCCAGCGCGAGCACCAGCTTCGATCGACATATTGCAAACACTCATACGCCCTTCCATCGACAAGGCACGAATGGCGTCTCCGGCGAATTCAATCGTACACCCTGTGCCACCAGCAGTGCCGATCCTGCCAATAACCGCCAGCACGATGTCCTTGGCGGTAACACCAGGCCCCACCTCTCCATCCACAGTGATGAGCATGTTGCGGGCTTTTTTCTGTAACAGTGTCTGTGTGGCCATGACATGTTCCACCTCAGAGGTGCCGATGCCAAAGGCCAACGCGCCAAAAGCCCCGTGTGTGGACGTATGCGAGTCTCCGCAAACGACAGTCATGCCAGGCAACGTAGCGCCCTGCTCAGGCCCGATAACGTGCACGATCCCCTGTCGCAGATCATTCATCTTGAATTCGGTGACACCAAATGTCTCGCAATTGGCATCCAGCGTTTCGATCTGGAGGCGCGATACGGGATCTTCAATACCATCGGCACGGTTGGTGGTGGGGACATTGTGATCAGCAACTGCCAGCATGGAGCTGGTGCGCCAGGGCTTGCGCCCAGCCAGCTGCAGACCCTCAAACGCCTGCGGTGATGTCACTTCATGCACCAGATGTCTGTCTATGTACAGAAGCACCGTGCCATCATCCTGCTGATGAACCACATGGGCATCCCATACTTTGTCATATAGCGTCTTGCCGGCCATCTCTTCACCTCATTTCCCAAACGAATGTTCGCTCTGTCGCAGTACATTGTATCGACGAGATTGAAATAACTCCAATTCATATTTATTATTCAATGAATTCCTTTGTGGAATAACATAGCTAGCTAAGCTGCGCCTCTCCGGCATGACGCTAGCCGCATTACCTGCAAATACTACGATACGCCTCTGACATGGATTTTCCCTCACTCCAAGCATTCGTCAAAGTGGCCGAATGTCGGTCATTCTCACTAGCCGCGGAAAAGCTTTTTATTACGCAACCCGCCATCAGCAAACGTGTTGCAGCTCTTGAGGAAGATCTGGGTGTGACTCTTTTCGACCGACTCGGCCGCAACATCGAGCTTACGGAGGCGGGAGAGAAATTTCTTGTTAGCGCTCGCCGAATTCTCGACGATATTATTGTCAGCCGTGAAGAGGTCCACTCATTGTCGACAGCAGTTAGCGGAAGACTCAGGCTTGCAACAAGCCATCACGTTGGTATCCATCGTCTACCTCCGATTCTCAAGTCATTCACGCAGGCCTATCCCGATGTCGAACTCGACTTGCTTTTCATGGACTCGGAACTGGCTTGCGACGGTGTTGCTCGTGGCAATATCGAGCTGGCAGTCGTAACCCTGCCAGACCCTCTTCAGGTGACTTTAGAAGCGAGGCTGGTGTGGCCGGACCCGTTAGTCATCGTGTGCGCAAGAGATCATCCGTTAACTGCATTGAGCCGCAAGAAACCGGTAACGGCAAAACAACTGACCAGACACAATGCGGTATTACCCGCGCGTGGCACTGTAACGCGTGACATTTTGCTCCGGGCACTAGATCCCTTTGGCGTGGTGGTAGAAACAAGTCTGGAAACAAATTATCTGGAAACCATCAAAATGATGGTGTCGGTGGGACTAGGCTGGAGCGCTTTACCAGCCAATATGCTTGACGAGGATATTGTCGAGGTAGTTATTAAAGACTTGTATATGGAACGTCAACTAGGCTATGTAAACTTGAAAGGCAAAACCTTGTCAAGAGCCGCCATTGCTTTCAAGGAGCTTTTGCCATGACATATGTTTTCTGATGATTACAGCTTGCACCCTGCCATTCATTGGACACACCTATAAACAGACTATCCATGCACATGTCGAACACTCAAAAAATATTTCTGGCGGTACTTGCCGTGATCATGATTGCGGTAGCCATGGCCCTTGGAAACTGGTCTGAGCGGATCAATCCTGACGGGATCGAACCTCACCCGGTGGCTGCGGGTGAAACTGCCATCGAACCCGTTACACCGCGTGATGCGTATTCATTTGGAATTTCCATCGGGTTACTTGCTACCGCCCTGGCTTATTGTTGCCTGGCGTTCGGGCTACTGATTCAGGCAAAATCCAAAGGTCGGCCAGCAAGCCGTTTTACTTACTGGGTTGCAGGTTTAGCCGGGGTTGGCTTCGCCTTATCCTATCTTCTCGATGATTATTTCTATTGACTTGTCGGTATTGGCAATCAATGCCCTTTGTATAAACTCATAAAAACGGTAGTCCAGATGTTCTCCGGCTCGTCAACACTACATTGCAAAGCAATTTATCCGAACGAAGGAATGGTGACTAAAAATATGGAAAAATTTCAGATTAATTGATGATTTTTTTCCATTACCCTATCGCCAGCCAGTCGGCAACATAACATTCCATTGTCGTCTGCAAATCGGCCATAGATCACTATCACTTTAACTAAACATTTTAAAATAGGTGTGCGTCAGAACGGGATGTCGTCGTCAAAATCAGTCGTTGCGCTGCTGGCAGCACCTGTCGTAGTGGCTGGCTTCGACGATCCGCTTTGCGTGCTGGCATTCGTGTCTGCACCACCGCCTTCACCGGCGCGTGAGATTCTCCACGCTTGGAGATTAGTGAAGTATTTGCCGTTCCATTCACGACCACGCAGATCAAATTCAACTTCTATCTGGTCACCTTCGTTGTAGTCATCCACTAAGGAACACTTGTCCTGAACCAACTGGAATTTAACCATTTGCGGATATTGCCCGTCCGCCACCTCGATAACAAATTCCCGTGCAGTGAAGCTTGCACTCTTTTGCTCAGTGTCAAATATTTTTTCAATCTTGCCTTCGGCTTTGTAGCCCATGTTCTTTACTCTGATGTAGTTCGATTAGTCACTACCGGCACCTGGATGGATGACGGGGGTTGTGCAGTTGACGTCCTGATTCTGTGCACGGTGGCGCAAGGCGTGATCCACCAGCACTAATGCAAGCATGGCCTCCGCAATGGGTGTAGCACGTATACCAACGCAAGGATCGTGGCGGCCTGTTGTAATGACCTCGATATCACGACCTTCGATATCGATACTCTTACCCGGCAGCCTCACGCTCGATGTAGGCTTTAACGCCAACGCGGCTTTGATACTCTGGCCCGAGGATATGCCTCCTAGCACACCACCAGCATTATTGGACAGGAACCCCTGCGAGGTCATTTCATCCCGGTGTTCCGTGCCACGCTGCTCGACACTGGCAAAGCCTGCTCCTACCTCCACACCTTTCACCGCATTGATACTCATTAGCGCGTGAGCAATGTCTGCATCGAGCCGGTCAAAAACAGGCTCTCCCCAGCCAACCGGAACATTGTCCGCCTGAACAGATACCTTCGCACCAATGGAATCACCATCCTTACTGAGCTTTTTCATGAATTGCTCAAGTTCTGGCACTTGAGCAGCATTAGGCCAGAAGAATGCGTTGTTTTCTATCTCGTTCCAGTCAAATCCCGAGTAATCGAGCTTGATGGGCCCAAGCTGCGAAAGATATCCGCGTATGACGACGCCGCCCATCGAAGGCTGGGCCAAGGCTATCTTGGCGACAGATCCCGCTGCTACCCGCATCGCTGTTTCTCGGGCAGACGAGCGACCACCACCTCGGTAATCACGCAGGCCGTATTTGTGCAAATAAGTGTAATCGGCGTGCGCTGGACGAAATTGCTGTTTGATTTTGTCGTAATCACGGGACCTTTGGTCGGTGTTTCGGATCAGCAGACCTATGGGAGTGCCGGTGGTCAGGCCCTCGAACACACCTGAAAGGATCTCGACTTCGTCGCTCTCGCGGCGTTGGGTTGTATAACGGCTTTGCCCGGGTCTACGCCGATCAAGATCGCGTTGCAGATCGCTACTGGATAACGGCAACCCCGGAGGGCAACCGTCCACGATACAACCCAATGCTAAGCCGTGACTCTCGCCGAAGGTTGTGACGGAGAAGAGTTTGCCAAATGTATTACCTGCCATCGCACAAGTATACAGGGGGCGCCCTACCTCAGGGCAGCAGTTCTTCTAATCTGTTTACGACAAGGTTATCGATTTCACAACCCGGACTAGGAAACTCGCTCCACATCCTGAACGTTGCTCAACTGACGGATCTTGTCCATCGCCAGCGCCAGTTCGCCGGTATGAGAGATGTGTAGTCCGATTTTCATGTCAGCCGTTTGCATCTCTTTGTTACTCAGGGTGTTGACCGAAACAACGTCGATATCCAGGCTGGATAACATGGTAGACACATCACGCAACAAACCGTGACGGTCAATGGCCTTGACGAATATTTCGACGTGATAGCGACCGGCGTTGTCGTCACCCCAGTCAACATCGATTAACCGTTCTCTTTCATGGTCCCGCAGATTGAGAATGTTGCTACAGTCAGCCCGGTGGATGGTAACGCCTTTGCCACGCGTTATAAAGCCGACAATGCTGTCAGGTGGCACCGGACTGCAACAGGGAGCTATTTGTGTCAACAGGTTTCCGACACCACGGACGTTGATTCCGCCCGGTTGTTTTTCCTGCGTAGCGGACCGACTGACTATTTCCGATGGTTTTCTGGATGGCTCTGTCAGATGATCGATTGCACCCGCAATTTGAGCAACAGTGACATCATTGCGGCCTATGGCAGCAAACAGGTCGACGGATTTGTCAAACTTCAAACGCTTTGCCAATGTTTCTACGGCAATTGAAACGGCCTTGAATCGCTTCAGCTCCCGATCCAGCAGAGCTCGCCCGTCAATCACGTGCTGGTCATGGTCCTGATGATTAAACCAGGCGCGAATTTTTCCACGCGCGCGGCTACTAGTTACATAGCCGAGTGATTTATTGAGCCAGTCACGACTTGGACCTGGCTCGCGGGTAGTTAGAACATCCACCTGATCGCCGTTACACAAAATATAGGTTAGCGGTACGATACGGCCATTGACCTTGGCACCACGGCATCGATGTCCAATTTCAGAATGTATGTGATAGGCGAAATCCAGGGGTGTTGCGCCATTGATCAGATCGATCACTTCTCCTTTCGGAGTAAACACATAAACACGCTGGGAGTCGAGCTGTTGTGAAAAGCCTTCAATTAATTGCTCGTCATCGTCATTGTCTTCAAGCAACTGTCTTAGCGCGTTGATGCTCTTCTGCAAATTAGCATCCACCACGCTGCCTTCCTTGTAGGCCCAATGAGCAGCGACACCGTTCTCGGCATGATCATCCATCTCGCGTGTACGAATCTGAATTTCGACTGGCTTGCCGTGTGGTCCTATTACTGCGGTGTGCAATGAGCGATACCCGTTATCCTTGGGATTGGCAATGTAGTCATCGAACTCCCGGCTGATGGGCTGCCAGATGCTATGGGCAACCCCCAATACGCCGTAACACTGCTGTAAATCATCGACCAGTACGCGCACAGCCCGTACATCGAAAAGATCCGAAAATTCGATGTGCTTGGCATTCATCTTTTTCCAGATACTGTAGATGTGCTTAGGTCTGCCAAAAACATGAGTATTGGCAATACCATGCCTGGTAATGCGAGAATCAAGATCTGCCACAAAATCCCGGATGTAGGTTTCGCGCGATGAACGGTTCTCTTCCAGCGCTTTGGCGACTCGCTTGTAGGCCTCAGGCTCGACAATGCGAAACGCTACATCCTCAAGCTCCCATTTCAGTTGACCTAAACCAAGACGATTGGCCAACGGCGCATAGATTGCCAGCGTTTCCTGGGCAATGTTTTTAGCAGAACCGGAATCGGTTTTGGCCAGCGTATAAAGCCGTTGCGTACGATAGGCAAGCTTGACGAGGACAACCCGTACATCTTCAACCATTGAAAGTACCATGCGACGCAGTGTTTCAGCCTTTGCACCACTGCTGAATGTATCGCTGATATTCAGCTCATTCAGCCAACGCACACCCGCGGTCAGCGTGGCGATTTCATGACCAAAATGCTCATGAACATACTCTATGGAGTGTGTGGCAGTGGAGACGTCTGTACCAAACAGTGCCGACACGATTATGGGCATGTCTGCTCGCATGGACTTTAGTTGAGCCGCAACGTACAGAGCTTCGGGGTAGCCGGTTCTTGCGTCACGGATGCCCCACGCATGCTCCACCGCTCGCCGTATAACCAGCGCTTGATTACGAGTAAAATTATCAGCCAGATAGTCCTGCGATGATTGCAGAGATTCAAAGACAGACTCATCAGCACTGAAGGCATGTTTCATATAAACACACGCCTGGCTGTCAACGCATGCGAGGCGCGCAAGGCAACGAAAACCGCCTGCTCGTCTATTACCGGGTTGTGCACTAGCTTGAGTGTCGCAAGGCCACTATAGGCGGCGTATACAAGACCTTGCGCGTGGCCAGATAGCCCGCAGCTGCAATACCCAAAGCTCCTCCGACAATCCCAATGATCCATAACCAGATATTTAATTTGAACGGCAGTTCGAATACGAACTGACTTAAAGACCAGGCGATGATGGTGGCAAACACCACTGCCAGCAAACCTGCTATCGCACCCAATATTGCAAACTCGGCAATAACAGCTTCGCGAAGCTGTTTATGCGACGCACCCAGGGCACGAAGTAAGGCCGACTCTCGGATGCGCTCTCCCTGACTACTTTGAACAGCTGCCAGCAGAACACAGAACCCTGCAAGCAGCGTGAACAGAAAGACGTATTCTACCGCTAAAGAGGCCCGATCCATCAAAGACTTTACCCTGGTGATGATTGCACCAATGTCGAGCGTTGCGATCCCTGGAAACTGGCGCGCCCAGCCGGTGGTAGCTGACACAAAATCATCTTCGATGTGAAAGCTGGTTACATAGGTTGCAGGAAGACTCTCCAGCATGGCAGGCGAAGACACTGCAAAAAAGTTAACCTGGAAAGACTCCCAGTCCACTTCCCGCCAGTTAGCGACGGTCGCCGTCGTTTCTACACCGGCACTTTTGAAGGTCAAGGTATCACCGACCTGAAAGCCGTTTTCCTCGGCCCATTCCTGCTCAATGGATAGTAGCGGCGGCGCACTGCCATCTTCTACCCACCATTCACCAGAGACGATCTTGTTATTCAACGGAACTGTATTGGAGAACGAGAGATTGTATTCACGCCTTGCACGTCGCTCTTCTCGCTCGCTGGCACCGCTACCAAGTACACTATTACCGTTATGGGCTACCAGCCGCGCCCTGACCATAGGGTAGATTCCGGTTGACTTGATTCCCTGTGTTTCCAGCTGGGCGGCAAATCCTTCGACTTGATCGGGTTGTATGTTAACCACAAATACGTTTGGTGCGTCCTCAGGCAAGTCCTGCTCCCAGGCGGCAAGCAGGTCCACGCGCACAATACTGATAAGCAGCAGCGCCATGATCCCCATGGCAAACGCCGCAAGCTGAACGATGCTACTGGCCGAGCGACGCTGTAGTCCTGCTGTACTCATTCGAAAACGCGGCCCGGCGAGCCTGCGAACAGCGAAAATAATCAAACGGCCAAACAGGGCAAAGACCAGAAGCATCGCTACCACACCCATCACAACGATAGCACTGAGAAGTAAATCGCCCGAGAGTAGAAAAACAATCGTGAACGTTGCCAACAGGCCAAATACCCCTGCTAAAACAGAACTGCTGTTGAGACCAGAGTAATCTCGTTGCAAGACCCTCATGACATTGACCCTGCCGGCTTTGACTATAGGCAGCAAGCCGAACCCGGCCAAGGCAATGAACGCTGTCAACGTACCTATCAATGGAGGCATGAAACCTGGCGCTGGCAATTCAAGACCAAACCAGCCCTTGAGCAGATTAGCCAACACTAGTTGCGCAAACCAGCCAACCACGATACCCAGTATTGAAGCCACCAAAGCAATCAACGCCAACCGTGTCGACAACCACACGATGACTTCTGATCGCGTTGCACCTAGAGTTCTCATCACCGCACTGGCGTCTGCCTGACGTAACGCAAACTGTCTCACGGCCAAAGCGATGGCTGCCCCTGCCAGCAGCACGGTAACAACCGATGCCAGGCCTAGAAAGCGCTGCGCCCTGTCCAGTGCCCGTTTCATTTGCGGGCTGCCATCGCGCACACCCCGCACACGAACTTCCGACAGGTACTGGTCGCGCATCAGGTCACGCGCCTGCTCAAGCTGAGTCTCGGCACCTGCCATTAGCAAGGTGTAAGTCGCCCTGCTACCTTCACCCAAGAGTGCTGATTTTTCCAGATCTGACAGATTGATCATGACTCTGGGCGCAAATTCAAACGCATTCTCGCCGCGGTCCGGCTCGAAGAGAATAATTTTGCTAACTTCGAAATCGGCCTCACCGAGTGTTAGTTTATCGCCCGGCTTCAAATCCAGTGCAGATTTTAGCTGAGCATCAACCCAGACCTTGCCAGCGTCAGGCGCGCCCTGGCCACTGTTCAGATCGGTTGCCGGGTCCTCAATATTGGCAATCCGGATGCTGCCACGCAAAGGGTATCCATCAGACACCGCTTTCATCGCAACCAACTGGGACTCATCGCGTTCATTAATGACCACGCTGGGAAAGCGAACATGTTGAGCCGTTTGTAAATCCATGCTCTTGATGTCGTCCAGCAAAGCCGCTGGCAACCTGAATCCGGAACTTGCGACCAGATCAGCTGCAATCACATCGCCCGCCTGCCGCTCAACTGCACGACCAATTCTGTCCGTGAAAAATCCAACCGCGGTTACCGAGGCCACTGCCACAAGAAGCGACAGCGCAAGCACCCGTAATTCACCGGCACGAAGATCACGCACAAGTGAACGCACAGCAAACCGAAATTGCCGCATCATGCTGGCTGCACTGCCGGTACTCACGACACTACCGTTCGCTGACGGGTGCGCAGTAACGTCGGTAGATACCGTACTCATGCTGGCTCCAGCCGTCCGTTGCCCATCCGCAGTGTGCGATCACAACGTGCTGCCAGCGAATCGTCATGAGTTACCAGGACAACCGCCGAGCCATGCTGCTTTCGCAGAGAGAACATCAGTTCAATGACTTTGTCTCCGGTATCACTATCAAGGTTACCCGTTGGCTCATCGGCAAACAGCAACGATGGCTGGGAGACGAAAGCACGAGCCAACGCGACTCGCTGCTGCTCACCACCTGATAGCTGCAGGGGCTGATGACCAGAGCGATGGCTGAGTCCGACCTTGTCGAGCATCGCTGTGGCACGCGAAGCGGCTTCAGAATCGCCGGTCAGCTCCAGAGGTAACATAACGTTCTCAAGCGCGGTAAGACCAGGCAACAACTGAAAACTCTGGAATACGAAACCCACCCTGCCGGCGCGTAGCCTCGCCCGCTGGTCTTCATCCATGGTGGACAGTGGGTGGCCAAGCAAGTCCACAACCCCTTCCGAAGGCGTATCAAGCCCGGCAAGGATGCCCAGAAGTGTAGACTTGCCAGAACCGGAAGGCCCCACTATGGCGACAGCCTCGCCAGAATGAATATCGATATCCAGAGCATGAAGTATGGTCAAGGTGCCTTCGGGCCCCGACACTCTCTTACTGATGTTTTTACCGCTGAGAACGGCCTCATCTGCCGTCTCTGGGGCACTAATTTGCGTCGCTGGGGTCGGACTATTCATGATAACTCGCAGATTTCCGGGCTGTTCAATTGGCGCTGCAAGAACTGAGACAGCTAGAACAAGAGAAAGTTAACGTTTTTCCGGGAAAGGGGCTGGAACTGACACGTTCCACCCCAATAATCCGGTAAAGATTAATAATGGGGCTTTATTCGAGTTGAACAAGCGATGAGATTGACAACGACACTACGAATTATTCTGATGACCATCTCAATGATGGTATTTGCCTTTGCGAGCACCGCCCGCGCCGATACTTTTACGGCATTGGTCGTAGGCGACAGCATCAGCGCAGCGTACGGACTGCGGGAAAGCGAAGGCTGGGTGGCAGTAGCCCAGCAGCAACTGCGCGACAAAGGCCACGACGTCACTTTCATCAATGCCAGCATCAGCGGTGATACCACTGGCGGTGGGCTGCGCAGGCTTCCCGCTGCGCTCGAGCGCTTTGACCCGGACCTCCTGATAATCGAACTGGGCGGCAACGACGGCTTACGAGGCTATCCGACAAACGCCATGCAGCAAAATATCGAAGACATGGCAAACCTGGCAATTGACAGCGACGCGCGCGTGCTGATACTGGGTATGCTGATTCCATCTAACTACGGTCAGGCTTATCTGAAGATGTTCAGTCAGGCTTTCGCCAATGCGGCAGCCAACACTGAAAGTGCCTTCGTCCCCTTCTTCCTGGAGCCGATTGCGCAGGACCGGAATTACTTTCAGGCAGACGGAATCCATCCAACAGCCGAAGCGCAGCCTCTGCTGGCGGAACATGTCATGCCGGCGATAGTCGATATTATCGAAACCGAACAGTCCCTGTAACTCGGCAGCCCAAAGAAGTTCTGACTGATCGCCTAACGGCCAACACCCCAAAAAGGGGCTGCGTGCTGCCCTCTACTCGGGCGTCAGATGTGCATTGGCGCGCAGCACGTTTCGCATGATTTTGCCGGTTGTTGTCATTGGCAGCTCAGTGACATAGGCTATCTGCCTTGGATATTCGTGTGCGGCCAAACGGCTCTTGACATGCTCCTGAAGTTGCATAGTCAGCTCTTGTGATGGCTCATACCCTTCGGCGAGAATGACATAGGCCATGACAATTTGTGTACGCTCAGCATCAGGCTTGCCAATGACAGCACTTCGAAATACAGAGGCATGTGCATTCAGGCAATGCTCAATTTCAGCGGGCCCTATGCGGTAACCTGAACTAGTAATGATGTCATCATCGCGACCGATAAATCTGATATAGCCGTCGGTATCTATCGAACCCAGATCACCGGTGATTAACCATTCACCGATGAACTTTGCGCTGGTTGCATCCGGACGTTTCCAGTACTCAAGCATCATCACGGGATCGGGAGAGCGAACCGCTATATGCCCAATCTGATCAACCGCCACATGTCGTCCATCTTCATCAAGGATTGAGACCAGATGACCCGGTACAGCCTTGCCAATATATCCGGGTTTAGTGTCATATAAAGCGTTACAGGATGAGAGCGTCATGTTGCACTCTGTCTGACCGTAAAATTCGTTTACCTCAAGATTGAATGTCTGGCGACAGAATTGTTGCAAGTCAGTGCCCAACGGCTCGCCACCGCTGGCGATCGAACGCACATTCAGCTTCCAGCGTTCGCTGGCGTCAGATACCTTGCTAAGCGCTCTGATTGCCGTAGGCGGCAGAAACATGTTGCGGATACGCAGCTTTGCTATCAATGCAAAAGCAGCATGAGGATCAAACCTGGCAAAACGATGAGCAACCACCGGGACACCATGATGCAGGGCTGGAAGCAATACATCAAGCAAACCACCTATCCATGCCCAGTCGGCGGGTGTCCAGATAAGATCACCTTCGTGCGGAAAACCGTTGTGAGAAATCTCCACTCCCGGTAAATGACCCAGCAACACCCGATGCGCATGTAATGCCCCCTTTGGCTGCCCGGTAGTACCTGATGTATAAATGATAAGCGCCGGCTCTTCAGCACGAGTAACGACCGGTAGAAATTCGCTGGATTGTTGCGCTCCAAGCTCACGCCAGTACACGCAAGCTCCTTCTGCTCCTTCTGCTCCTTCTGCTCCTTCTGCTCCTTCTGCTCCTTCTGCTCCTTCTGCTCCTTCTGCTCCTTCTGCTCCTTCTGCTCCTTCTGCTCCTTCTGCTCCTTCAGCATTACTATCGACGACTATGATATGGGTCAGACAAGGTAATTGCTTGCGCAATTTATTGAGCTTGGGAGCCTTCTGAGTGTCGGTGATAACAATGCTTGCACCTGAATCCTGAAGACGATACTGCAGAGCATCAACACCAAACAGGTAAAACAATGGCACCGCTATTCCACCTGCTTTATAGATAGCAGTATGACTAATGACAACCTCCAGGGATTGCTCCAGAAATACCGCTACCCTGTCACCTCGTTTAAAATCACAGGCAAGCAGCAGGTTAGCCATACGATTTGACAGCTGTTGCAACTCAAGGAACGTGGTTGTCCCGGATTGATCATTTTCGCAACTTATAATTGCCGGATTATCGGGTGTTCGCTCTGCCCATTTGTCGCAAATATCGACACCGATATTAAAAAACTCGGGTATTTCCCACTGAAACCCTGTGCGTAGTCCGTCAAGTGATGCGTGAACATGACTCTCAGGCATTGCCGTACAAACGCTCTTCCAGTGTTTTGCCACGCGATAACTGACGATACCGCCAATCATTGTCTGCAAGCAATTGCAAGAGCGCTATGCTCGCCTGCATTTCATTATCTGTTTCAATGAGGAAATCACCTTGAGCAGTTTTGTCAATGCGGATGACATGTGCCAACTGCTGACACAAGGGTACAAATAGATCTGCTGGTACCGACGGCGCTCGAAGTGTCAGCACATCATGATCTGCATCATCGGAGACTTTACCAAAACTGATCAGCTTGCCCTTCTCCAGATAGATAACCGAGTTACACAAACGCTCCAGCTCATCAAGATTATGCGAACTGACAATAAACGTTGTATGAACAGACTGTTCTCGTACCAGATCCCGGATCATCTTGGCATTGGGCGGATCTATGCCGGCTGTTGGCTCATCAAGCAGTACCAGACTTGGGGAACCCATTAATGACTGAGCAATGGAGATGCGTTTGCGCATACCGTGACTGAGATCGGTCGGCCTGGTGTTCAATGATTCTTTTAAATCTACCATCTCGAGCACCCTGGCTACTTCAGAGTTGGCTTCTCGCTTATCCATCCCTTGAAGACGTGCAAAAAACCGTAGCTGACGACCCACACTCAAGCGCGGATCGAGCAGCGCATCTTGAGGCAATGAAGCCAGCTTCCCACTCAGCTCACGAGAGCCGGGCGCATACCCAAGAATATTCAGCTGACCTTCGGAGGGCTGTATAAATCCACACACAAGGCTAAGAAAAGTTGTCTTGCCCGCGCCATTGGGCCCGATTAGAGCAACTGGATCACCCGCTGTAAGTTCAAGACTCAGGGCATCCAGAGCCATAGTATTACCATAGCGCTTGGTCAGTGCATCGCAGCTAATGAGACTCATAGGTCGCGTTTTCTCATGATGATTGCACCGACGAATAGCAACACGAGCGTATGCACGACAGGTATGGGGGCTACCGATAAGGTCTGCCAACCTGTCAACACCGTCAATTGACCAATTTGAGAACCGGGTAACACCCAGTCTAGCCAACTGGCACCCGGTAAAACCGCTTGCAGGTAACTGACGAGAAACGATACGGCTATCCAGATTACAATCGCATACATCGTTGCTTGACGAGCCGTGCTGGCCAACACCGATACCAATGCCATCAATGCGATATACGGAGCTAGAGTGAGCATGAGATTAATCACGATAACCGGACTTGTGGCAACAGCAGCAGGTAGATTCTCGGCAGAGTTAATCGCAACCACGATGTAAACACTCATTAGCGTCACCAGTACTACCAGAAGCAGAATAACCAGTTGTCCGACATAACGGCCAAAGAATATTTCCAACCGACTGCAACGCAGTATCAAATACCGCAATGTACCTCTGGCACGATCAGAAGCGGTCTGATCTGCTGCTGTCATGATAGCCAGAAACGGTAAAAGATAGAGGCTGCTTACCCAGTAAACTGTCAGCTCGGGTGTCGGCCAGAACCGAACCCCGGACAAACCCAATTGTGGCAGGATTAAATCTGCCAGCCCGGATTCGGATGCACCGCTGAAAAAGCGCGCAGCCGGTATCACACCGTAGATGAGAACAGCAAGCCATAACAAACAAAAGCCGATAAGCGACAAGAGGCCACGCCGTGTCGAAAACAGACGTATCACTTCATTTATGGCAATAACGATTAGTTTCATTGAATACTTTTTATCATGCTCATCCAGTGAGTCAGTTATGGGTAGAACAAATACCCTGCCCGTGATCTTCGTTCACGGGAATATTGAAACACCGGCCTACTATATCGTGAGCAGTTATTTCACTTATGCAGTGTCGAGCAAACGACAGCAGTCGCTATGCGCTAATCTCCGGCTGTTGCGTAACTTCACTTTTTTCAGTTGACCAGCTCTCAAGTGCGCGGATAGATCTAACACCGTCTTCAGTCCCTTGCTCGTAATCCTCCATCATGTGTTCGGTCCGACTGCAAAACTCACGACTTTTCAGTGCGAAACGAGGAGCTACGATGTGTAGTTGCAAATCATCAGGCGGGCGCTCCAGAAAATCCAGTGACTCCCTCATTGCTTTATCTCGCCGCCGAAACATCCGTTTCACACGTGGTGGAGTTATGGGCAGGTGCCAAGTTCGCTCAAGCAAACCGCGCCTGGGACTGCGCACTTGGCCAGCGCTTAACAAACGCGCCGTGCGTATGACAACAATTCGTCGCGCACCTTGCTCGTATGCATAGCGTACGGGCAAGGGATCGGCAATGCCACCATCGATAAGCGTCTGCCCTTTAACGATAACTCCGGGTCGGTATAAAATGGGTACGGCGCTAGACGCCTTGATGTAATTCATCACGGTGGCAGGGCCGGGTTTGAGGTAGACAGCATCCAGACTGTTACTGTCTGTGGCAACCACCGCAAACTCTGTCTGCCCTGCAACGGTTGCAACTCGGTGATAAGGCAGCTGATATTCGGGGACCTTCATACTGGTTTCAAAGTATCCATCCAGATCCAGAATATTGCCAGACATCAGGCACCGGTGCATTACCAGAAACTCCGGTCGCGTTGTCAGCTCCATGATGGCACGTCTGGCATATCCCGGTTGCTGAAGAATATACGCCAACAGATTTTGTGCGCCAGCGGAAACCCCGACACCGGTATCGAACGGATTGAATGAGGCAGCCATAAAGGCATCAAGCACGCCGGCAGTGTAGATGCCTCGCTGCCCACCGCCCTCTAAAACAATTGCCGTTGTGCCGTTCAATGCTCCGATACTCTGATGTTTTCGAGTGATGTCAGTTAAACGATACGATCACAGAGACTCATACGATTACCGGGA
Organism: Granulosicoccus sp.; assembly: GCA_045106855.1. Lineage (GTDB taxonomy): Bacteria > Pseudomonadota > Gammaproteobacteria > Granulosicoccales > Granulosicoccaceae > Granulosicoccus. The sequence continues at coordinate 80,649 of JBGCFI010000036.1, read as the reverse complement.
CTACGCCTCAGGCCGCATATGAGGAAACAATACTACGTCGCGTATGCTGGCTGATGCTGTCAGCAACATTACCAATCGATCAATGCCGATTCCTTCACCCGCTGTCGGCGGCAACCCGTATTCAAGCGCTCGAATGTAGTCAGCATCAAAATGCATTGCCTCTTCATCGCCAGCCTCCATATCTGCAACTTGTGCCTTGAACCGCTCTGCCTGATCCTCGGCATCGTTCAGCTCAGAGAATCCATTGGCAATCTCACGACCACCCACGAATAGTTCAAATCTGTCAGTAACACTGGGATCCTCATCGTTTCGTCTTGAAAGTGGCGATACCTCGGTGGGGTAGCGCGTTATGAAAGTGGGATCCATTAGCTTATGCTCGACCGTGGCTTCAAAAATCTCGGTCTGAATCTTACCGACGCCCCAATTAGGTTTTACCTCGATCTGCAAAGCGCCTGCTACCGCTGTAATTGATTCCAGCGTTAACAGTTGCTCAGCGTTTATGCTCTCATTGTGGGCAAGTATGGCGTCTGACATACTCAAGCGAGAAAACGGCTTTTCAAAATCGTATTCTGTCTGGCCATCGTCAGACATGATCTTCAGCGTACCAACGACATCGTTCGCAAGCCCCCTGAACAGGAGTTCGGTCATGTCCATCAGGTCGTTGTAATCTGCATAAGCCTGATAGAACTCGAGCATCGTAAACTCAGGATTATGCCGGGTGCTTAAACCTTCATTACGAAAATTCCGGTTTATCTCGAAGACCCGGTCAAATCCCCCGACGACCAGGCGTTTCAGATAAAGCTCCGGTGCAATTCGCAAGTATAAATCCAGGTCCAGCGCATTATGGTGAGTCACGAAGGGTTTGGCAGCAGCACCGCCGGGGATGACCTGCATCATCGGAGTTTCCACTTCCAGAAACTCACGCTCAATGAAAAAATTTCTGATGTAGGCAATGATGGCTGAACGCAGCCGGAATCGGCTTCGGGTCTCTTCACTGGTGATCAGATCCACATAGCGTTGACGGTAGCGCGTTTCCTGGTCACTCAAACCATGAAATTTTTCCGGCAAAGGACGAAGCGACTTGGTCAGCAGTTGAAAACTGCCTACCTTGATTGACAACTCTCCAGTCTTGGTTATGAAAAGCGAACCACTTATGCCAAGGACATCGCCCAAGTCAAGATGCTTGAACTGTTCGTACTGCTCCTCTCCCAGAGTTCCCTGGTGAAAGAATAATTGAATAGAGCCCGATGAATCCTGCAAGTCGGCAAAACTTGCCTTGCCCATGATACGTTGAAACATCATACGCCCGGCAACATTTACAGCCACACCTTCGGCAGCCAGCGCCTCTTTCTCTTTCTCAGCGTGCTCGTCGTGCAAGTCACGCGCTTTGTGGGTTGGCCTGAAGGTATTCGGGAAAGCGTTTCCGTGACTGCGCGCCTCGTTTAGCTTCGCACGCCTTTGGGCAATTAACTGATTGTCGTCGTCACTCATGTTTTTTCTGGTATGTCCTGGGGACTTTTGAGACGCCGGATCAAAGCCCGGCCTTAAGACTTTCGATAAGAAATTTTGTGATATCGCCGTCCAGAACCGCTTGCGTATTACTGGTTTCCAGATTGGTGCGAAGATCCTTGATGCGAGATTGGTCCAGCACATACGAGCGGATCTGACTACCCCAGCCAATGTCGGACTTCCCTTCTTCAACGACTTGTTGATCGCCCTGCCGGCGCATCAACTCAGCCTCGTACAGCTTGGATTTGAGTTGCTTCATGGCCGTCGCCTTATTCTTGTGTTGCGAGCGGTCATTCTGGCACTGCACAACAATACCACTGGGTTCGTGGGTAATACGAACAGCAGACTCTGTGCGATTAACGTGCTGCCCGCCTGCACCGCTGGCGCGGTAAACATCGATGCGTAAATCCGCAGGGTTGATGTCTATATCGATGTCATCGTCTACTTCCGGAGACACAAACACAGCAGCGAACGAGGTATGCCGTCTTGAGCCGGAATCAAACGGGCTTTTGCGCACAAGCCGGTGCACCCCGGTTTCGGTACGTAACCAGCCGAAAGCATGATCTCCTTCGAATCGGATAGTGGCCGACTTGATGCCAGCGACATCACCGGGAGATGCTTCGATCAGCTCTGTTTTAAAACCCTGGGATTCACCCCAGCGCAGATACATTCGCAACAGCATTTCAGCCCAGTCCTGTGCCTCTGTGCCTCCGCTACCAGACTGTATATCCAGAAACGCAGGCGAGGCATCGGCATCACCGGAAAACATGCGCCGAAACTCAAGACCGGCAACTCGCTCCTCAAGGGAGGCAAGATCGCTTGCCACCGCTGAGACAGTGTCTTCATCGTTCTCTTCGCGCGCCATTTCGAGTAGATCGGAGGCATCGACAAGACCGGTATCCAGGGCTTCGATTACATCGATGGTTTCCTGTAGGGATGATCGTCTTTGCCCAAGTTTCTGGGCATGCTCAGGATTGTTCCACACAGCCGGATCCTCAAGCTCGCGCAGAACTTCCTCTAGTTCTTCCTTTTTGCCGTCATAGTCAAAGATACCCCCGGAGGGAGTCGGCGCGTTGCCGAAGATCCTCGATGTGCGTCAGATAAGGATTGATTTCTATCATGTGGTAGGTCGGGTAATTGTGATTGGTGTATCGATGAGGTGGTTTAGCCTCATGCGTGTTTTCCAGTGCAGTCGGGAAAGCTCGCCCACCGGATACCGAAGTTTACCGCAAAGAGCAGGCTTCAAGATATTGAACGCGCAGTTGCAAAGTGTAGGCCCCCCGAAACAGGTTTGCGTCCAGCGAATATACGACCCTGACGAGACCTTCCGGTGCGTTCACTTTCTCCTGATTAAACGCAATGGCATCAATACTGCGACCCGACTCAGGCGACTCAAGCGTAAGCTTTAGATGAGACTGGTCACGACCCACCGCCTTTTGCCTGATCACCCGAAAAACATCATCAAACAGCGGGGCTTCAAAACCTTGGCCCCAGGGCATGAACCTGGCCAGTAATCTGGCATTGTCCAGTGTTCTTTCACTCTCGGTGAGTTGTCCGTCCGTCAGGTACTCACGCACGGACAACTCGCCGTTCATAACCCGCCTGACCTCAGCATCAAATGCGTCACGAAAAGAATCAAACATGCCGATTGGCAAGGTCAGGCCAGCAGCCATGGCGTGTCCACCAAATTTTGCAATCATCTGTGGATATTGAACAGCGATATTCTGCAATACATCACGAATATGTACACCGGGGATTGACCGGACTGAGCCCTTTAAGTGTTCACCATCATCCACCGTAAACAGCGCCACGGGCTTGTAAGTCGCCTCTTTTACACGTCCCGCGAGAATTCCGATGACCCCCTGGTGCCAGCTTTCGTTCATCAGGCATATTGCAAAGGTATCTACACCGGATCTGCCCTCCAGTTGTAAATTGTCGAGCTGTGCAACGGCATCACTGCGCATATCACTTTCAATGCTTTGGCGCGATGAGTTAAGGGAATTCAATTGTTCCGCAAACTCGCTGGCCGTGTGATTTGTTTCACTGAGCAGACATTGGACTCCGATGCGCATGTCATCCAGACGTCCAGCGGCATTAAGCCTGGGGCCAATCCCAAAACCAATCGCCTCGGTGGTGATTGTTTCACTATCCCGACCGGCAATTTTAAGTAACGCCAGAATACCTGGCCGTGTGCTACCCGCACGGATACGTCGCAACCCCTGTTCGACCAGCGTTCGATTTATCGCATCCAGTGGCACGACGTCCGCGACGGTGCCTATGGCAACCAGATCGAGCAGCTCGGTTAATCTTGCATTCGCATAGGGATCACCCCGCTCTTTCAGTTGCGCTCTGACAGCCAGCAAAGTGTAAAAAATAACACCCACGCCTGCCAGGTTGTTGCCCGGAAAACTGGCACCCGGCAGATTAGGGTTGACAATGGAAACAGCGTCGGGAAGTATCTCAGGCGCAAGATGATGATCCGTTACCACAACATCGATTCCATGCTCCCGAGCACGTTCAACGCCTTCGACTGACGCCACGCCGTTGTCAACAGTGACTATGAGTTGAGGCTGATATTGCTGATGTGCTACATCGGTTATGGCAGGGGATAATCCATAGCCGAATTCGAAACGATCAGGTATCAGATAGTCAACGTCTCTGAAGCCGAGCATTGCAAGCCCCTGCAAGGCGACAACTGTACTGGTTGCGCCGTCGCAGTCATAGTCACCAACGATCAGCACACGTTCATTATTGTCACGCGCCGACAACAAACGTTGTACCGCCTCAACAATGGACGGCAGCGTGTCGGGCCTTGGAATATCAGCCAATGCAAAACTCAGCTCTTGCCGCTGACGAACTCCACGTGCGGCCAGAATACGATGAACCAGTGCGTTTTCACTAAGGGGTTCATTGAGTGTTGGCACCGTACGTTGACGTATAAGTGCTTCCGGTGCGGCACGCAACTGGAGACTCATCGCTGGAACAAAGCGCGAATGCGCTTTACAACGGCTTGCCAGTTGCTCGTTGAGGCTGGCTGAGTGCTCATATTACACAGTCCTTGAAGACCATCTTCGGTCAGTAGGTGCACGCTCTCAAGGTGACCAGTGCGAATCTGTCTGGACAAAGGTTCAAGCCACGCTTCATGAATACGCTGATGTTCACTTGCGAGCTGCTGTGCATCAGCATTCAACCAGGCTTGGAAGATGCTCAGGTCGAGAACAATGATTTTGTCTGCCGACGGTAAATCATCAACAAGAAAATTAACGTCCTTCAGGGGAAGACATTTAATTCGCAGGTGTTGTGCGAACGAGCGAGCCAGCTCATCGTCAGCGTACAGCACAACCTCTCCGCGGTCGGAATCCGCTTGGGGCAGATCTGCGCCACCCCAGAACCAGACACTATTAACAGGCATGAGTCCATGTTGTTCACGCTGCTGATTGACTGGATGAGAATGTAGCAACATCTGGATTTCAGACATCAAGCTTCGCCAGGGAGCAGCGGAGTCACCAGCCGGTAGAAACGAGGATGCATTTCGATTTGCCAGAAAAGAAGGTGGATAACTGTCCAGATCACGAGCAGATCTGCCACTCATGAACCACGCACTGGTATGAGTGGTCGATCTACGGCTGAAAAATTTTAAGCCATCTTCAGCGAAAAAATCATTCAACGCGGCGACCAGCATGGAATCCTCTTCTGCGGATAACCCTATTTGCTCGGGTGGTATCAGCGTTGCGCTGTCTCTATCGGCTTTAAGAAATATCGGATCGGCCCGCACAAGTCCGTCATCGAAGGAGGACTCGAAAGAACCCGAGTTATTCTTCGTGTGAAGCATTCCAAGTCTGGCATCTGGCAAGCGTTGCCCACCACGGGTATCCACATTAAATAATCGCGCTAACTGCGCCTGCCAGGGCTGTTTTTCCAGATCTTGTGAAAATCGAAATGCCGCAGCCGCAGCGGCCGGGCCCGCAGCATGTTCGTCTGGCAGATCACCGCTCAGGGAAGACTGATCGTGGGCAGCTCCGGGATGATCGGTATCCAGCGCCTGAGACGGATCTGCTGTACTGACAGGATCGGTGGTAAAACCAGGCACTAGTAGAAAAACCATTTGTTGGTTCACGTAAGGTATCGACCTCTCGCACATTAAGTATGGAACTCTTTTGCAAACGCTAAATCACATAATTCAGCCGCTTGCAGATATAGTCGCCTGGAAGGGCAAATAGTCATTCTTTAGTAAAACCCAGCCCGTCGCACGGACAAACTGCATACACGGTTAGCAGCGAGTCAATCAATGAATCTAACCAATTTTGGGAACAGTCCATGAAAAACCGCAAGCTGCTCATCGTTCTGCTAGTGGCGTTGGTAGCTGCATTTTTTATTTTTGATCTTGGACGGTTCTTTAGTCTTGAGTATCTGAAAAGCGAGCAGGCCGCACTGAACGCACTTTACGAAAGTCGGCCCCTGATGGTGATCGCGGTTTTCTTTCTCGGTTATATAGCGGTGACCGCCTTGTCTTTGCCCGGTGCCGCTATTCTAACACTCGCAGCCGGCGCGCAATTCGGCCTGCTTTTGGGAACGCTTATCGTCTCATTTGCTTCAACCATCGGAGCTACCCTTGCGTTTCTGGTGTCGCGTTACCTGTTACAAGATGCTATCGAGAAACGGTTTGGCGAAAAACTCGACACGTTTAATCGCAATATCGAAAAAGATGGTGCCTTTTATCTGTTCACCGTCAGGTTAGTTCCGGTTTTCCCATTTTTCCTGGTCAATCTGGTTATGGGTCTGACAAGACTCAAAACGGGAGTTTTCTACCTCGTCAGTCAGATTGGTATGTTGGCAGGCACGCTGGTATTTGTTAACGCCGGTACTCAACTGGCCCAAATTGATAGCCTTGGCGGCATTGTGTCCCCGGGACTTATATTCTCATTCGCCCTTCTGGGTATTTTCCCACTAATCGCCAAGAAAATCGTTGACATGGTCAAAGCACGTAAAGTTTACGAAGCGTATAGCAAACCCGCAAGTTTCGACCACGACATCGTGGTGTTAGGAGCAGGCTCAGGTGGATTGGTTACCTCTTATATCGGCGCTGTCGTCAAAGCCAAAGTAACCTTGATCGAAAAACACAAGATGGGCGGTGATTGCCTTAACACAGGTTGTGTGCCTTCAAAAGCGCTAATTCGCAGCGGCAAGCTCATGAACAACATCAAGCACAGCGACAAGTACGGCGTCCAGAGTGCGCATGGGGCTATCGATTTTGCCAAAACCATGCAACGTGTTCACGAAGTCATCAGCAAGATCGAGCCACATGATTCGGTTGAGCGTTATACAAACCTGGGCGTCAATGTCATCGAGGGTGAAGGTCGCATTACTTCCCCCTGGACAGTAGAGGTCAATGGTCAGACCCTGGTCACCCGAAACATTGTCATAGCGACTGGCGGCTCCCCCTTCGTACCACCAATACCGGGCCTGGAAAATATCGAGTATCTGACCTCGGAAAACCTTTGGGAAATGACCACTCAGCCTAAACGACTCATCGTATTGGGCGGTGGCCCTATAGGTAGCGAGCTGACGCAGGCTTTTCACAGACTTGGCAGCGAAGTCACACAAATCGAAATGGCACCGCGCATCATGGGACGAGAAGATCCGGATGTTGCCGATATGGTGCAGCAACGATTTGAAGCTGAAGGCATCAAGGTCATGGTGGATACCAAGGCCATTGCCGTAGAAGTTTCAGGTGATGAGAAAGTGCTGGTCTGTGAACATGGCGGGCAAACCATCAAAGTCGGCTTTGACGAAATCATGGTTGCGGTGGGACGAAAGGCTAATACTTCAGGATTTGGGCTGGAAGAGCTGGGGGTCACGCTAACGGACAAGGGCACCATCGCTGTCAACGAGTTCCTGCAAACCGACTTTCCGAATATCTATGCGGTGGGTGACGTCGCAGGCCCCTATCAGTTCACGCATGTCGCCGCGCATCAGGCCTGGTATGCCGCAGTCAACGCGCTGTTCGGCATTTTCAAGAAATTCCGTGCAGACTATCGAGTCATTCCCTGGGCGACTTTTACCGATCCGGAAGTGGCTCGGGTGGGCCTTAACGAAACAGATGCAAAGGCTGCCAACATAGCGTACGAACTCACCACATACGGCATTGATGATCTGGACCGGGCAATCGCCGATAGTAGCGATTACGGCGTGGTCAAGGTTCTGACAGTACCCGGCAAGGATAAGATACTGGGCGTAACCATTGTGGGAGAGCACGCTGGAGATTTAATCGCTGAGTACGTATTGGCAATGAAACATGGTCTTGGTCTAAACAAGATTCTGGGTACCATCCACATCTACCCTACCCTGTCAGAGAGTAACAAGTACGCTGCCGGGGAATGGAAACGCGCTCATCAACCCGAGAAGCTGTTGGCGTTCATTGAAAAATTTCACGCATGGCGTAGAGGTTAAAATACCCGGACGGTTCTCGTCTCAAGGCAGGATCGTCATAGTCTTATGATGATAATTACCGCGCCAACGTCGAGAACCTGCACATGCCTTCAGAATCAACTAACCGTCTCTCTGGAAGCTGTCTGTGCGGGGCAGTGTCTCTTGCCATGATTCCCGATCGTCCGGTGGTGGCCTGCCATTGCAAACAGTGCCGTAAACAGACAGGCCACTTTGTCGCAGCCACTCGAACAGCCAATGATCAACTGACTGTCTCGGGAGCAGACAACATCACGTGGTACGCATCCAGCGACAGCGCTGAGCGTGGATTCTGCAGGCATTGCGGCTCAGTTCTGTTCTGGCGCAGTAAGGATTCGACGAGAACCTCAGTAATGGCAGGCTGTCTTGAGGCTCCGACCGGGCTGGTCGTGGAACGACATATTTATACCCGTGACAAAGGCGACTATTACCAGATAGATCCTGAGGCACTTTGCTTTCCTCAAAGCGACTAACAAAACTCACCCAGTCGGATCTCAGGAAATCTGACAGGAAGTCGCACACTCCGAAGTTTTGACCGTGACACCCACAAAAAAGGCGACTGGATATAAAACAAATCCAGTCGCCTTTTCTGGTCTTTTACCGCAGCGTTTGACGATTACAATCCGCAGTCATCCGCCGCGCCTGTCCAAGTATCTCTATTTTCGCTTGTATACCCGAACGTAGTCGATCTTCAGTGAGGGGTCACTGAAATTGCGAATGTCATTCGATGTTGGATACCGCTCGCCACTTGGACGACCCAGTCCACCGGCATTCTTCGGGAAATTAGTCCAGTTTCCGCCCATTGCCAGATTAATCATCAAGTAAAGCTCTTCAAAGTCAGCTTCCTTTTCGTAAAGCTCGCTAACTTTCTCGCCATCGATAAACCAGGTGATCTTGCCCGGCGACCATTCAACGGCGTAGACATGGAAGTTCTGACTGTAGTCAATTCCCGTGTAGATCTGTCCTGAAGGCTTCGGCTTGACGAAATTTGCATCACCACCGTAGTTTCTTGAGACGTTCTTGAAGTAATGAAACGAGTTGTAAATGTAGTGCGGCGCGTGCCCAAGATTTTCCATGATATCGATTTCAGTTCGCTGGGTGCCCTCCCATGAACGCTTTTCATGGAACAACCAGAAAGCAGGGAAGGTTCCTACGTGATCAGGAATCTTGATGCTGGCTTCAAAATACCCGTATTTCCGAGCAAACTTCTTGTGCGTAGAGAGCACGCCCGACAAGAACGGCTGCTGATGCACGATATCGTCCAGCTTGCCATGCGTCCTGTCTGAATCGCGGTTCTTGAGCGGATTACGGGTCGCCTGGATTGACAAGTGGCTGCCATTAAATTTAAACGGATTGTAAACGGGGACAATATCCTTCTGGTGTTCTGGGTCAGGACTCAGGGTGTTGACGTAGAACTGATCTTCGCCGTTGATGAGTCGATATTCATAACGTTCACCGTTCCAGTCACCATCCCAACGCAACTGCGTATGCCAGCGGTATGGGTTCACTGCGTTACCATTGAACTCATCACTGAACACAAGCTCATAGCCCGATTTATTGCTGACTTCCGAATAGTTATATGAGGCTGGATCTATCAGGCTTTTCACATCGGCGGCATTTGGATCACCCCCATTGTCCTGCGGGGGTGGAGGTGAAGATGCAACCGGCTCATTGGACGGTTGATCGTCCACAGCCGGTGACGAACCGCCAACTGATCCGCTGCCATTTCCGGTAACCCGAATTTTGAGTGTGTCAGACTGTTCGGTTTTTTGACCGGAAGAATTTTCGGCTTTCACTGTTAGCGAGTGAGAACCTGTCCATAGGTCTTTACTGACCCATTCAGTGCTACCTGTACTCCCAGCGACCTTTCCATCAACGGTGACTTCATAATTGACGGCGCCAGATACCGCGTTCCATGTCCAACGCACGTCACCACCTGAATATTCCTTGGCGGCAAGACCCTGAACCCGGCTGAAGCTACCAGAAGGAGATGAAGATGTCGGCGCACGCTCTGGCTCTGGCGCCGCTGCTGGGGCGGATCCAACATTCCAGGTGACTTGCAACTTCACGGTGTCAGATTGCTCCGACAAAGCGCCCGACGAGCTGATCGACTTGACGGTCATGCTGTGAGTGCCTTTCCAAAGCCCTTTACTCTCCCAGCTGGTGCCTTCGGTTTTGCCAGCGTACTTGCCGTCCACGGTGACTTCGTATGCAACGGCACCGGAAACACTATCCCACTGCCAGCGAATATCAGATGCACTGAATTCAAAGCCTCTGGGATTCTGAGGCACCGCGACGCTACCGTCGCTTGATCGTGGAGAGGCGCTGCTGGCCGCATTCGAGACCAGCGTACTGCGGCCGTGCGATCCAAACTTGAACATATTACTAACTCGGATCTTGGCCTGCAGGGTGGGCGCTGAAGTCTTGCCATTCCAATCCACCGCAGCGACGTACATCGAGTGTTCGCCAGGCGGCAGGTCGTAGCTATAGAATTTTGTTTCGCCAGTTGAACCCTGACGCTTGCCGTTGACAGTCACCTCGTACTTGGCCGCACCGGAAACGCGCTCCCATTCCCATTTGACTGTGTTCTGGCGAACTTCTGTACCCCTTAACTCACGCGGTACATCTACCGCAAGCGCCGCGCTTGCGTACATCACGCATGCGACAAGAAAGGTTTGAGGCAGTCTTACTAACTTGATCTTTCCCATTATCTCTTTCTTCAAAAATTGTAATCGTCGAGTCAATCCGCAGCTACATACGGGCCAAAGGTTTATCTGGCTCGTTACGAGCCTGACAGGATCCATAGTTTGTCGGGGTGGGACGCGACTCCAGTAATCGCCTCCTCCTTTTATATGATGAGGAAATAATGCAAGCCCCAATCATTGCCACCATAGGCCCTGCGTGCTGCAGGTCATCCAACGAGAGAGGAGTCTACCGGTGAAGCTGTCCAAAAATACACGTTCATTTATGAACATCCGTACATGAACTTCCTGAATTATTCGCGCTGCTTGACGCCACCGCACAAACAGGTGCTCCCCGCCTTGTATGTCGGCTGATCAACATAAGTTACAAATCGGATAGTTGGTATTTTTGCCGATGCAAGCTATCGACATAGCGCTGGACTTTGCAACTCGGCGTCAGGAAATCAGCTCGGGTTCACCCAGGTGGTAGCCTTGCCCGAAATCAATACCAATATCTTTGACAGCATCGAGCAGCTTGGGAGTTTCGATAAATTCTGCAACCGTGCGCTTGCCCATCGATTTACTGATATCGCTGATAGCCTTGACCATGGTGAAATCAGTCGGGTCATTGAGAATGTTCTTGACTAATAAGCCGTCAATTTTAAGAAAATCGATTGGCAGCTTTCGCAGGAACGCGAAAGATGACAGACCTGAACCGAAACCGTCGATGCTGAATCGACACCCGATTGCCGACAGCGCCTCCATAAAATCACTCAACTTTGACAAATTGGCAATAGCCGTAGTTTCGGTAATTTCAAAGCATAGCTTGCTTGGTTCAACCCCACTATCAGCAATCGTCTGCAGCAATCGCTCGGAAAACTCCGGATCTGTACAAGAGCCAGCCGATAGATTAATACTCACGTGGCGTATTGAGTGCTGTAGTGCCGGGTTGGAAGAAAGCCAGCTGAGTGTCAACTCTATGGCCCGATCATCAAGCGCAGATACCAGGCCATAGCGCTCAGCAGTAGGTAAGAAGGCATGGGGACTGATCAGATCACCGTTGGGCATTTCCAGCCGCAAAAACATTTCGAAGCGCAAACCCTCTGGCTGATCATGCAAGGGAATTATTTTCTGGGCCGCGAGCCGCATGCGACCTGCCTCTAGCGCGGTGTTGATTTCCTCTACCCAGTGCGTCGCCACCTTTCGGTTGCTCGCATTGCCCTCGCCCTCGCGGTATACCACAACACGATTTCGCCCTTCGTTCTTGGCAATGTAACAAGCCGAATCGACAGCGCTAAACAAGGACTCGATACTCTCCCAACGATCATCAACAACAACAAGCCCCACACTTACGCCTATGGTAAAACGGTTTTCATCCCAGATAAAATGAAAATTCTCCACCTCGTGGCGAATCTGGTTGGCCAGTTTGAGTGCCTCTGGCACACTGCATTTGTACAACAGCACACCAAATTCATCACCTCCCAGGCGGGCCAGTACATCACTTTTGCGCACCAGCGAATCAAACAACTGAGTGAGTTGTCGGAGCAGCTCGTCTCCGGCCTGGTGACCGCAGGTGTCATTCACTATCTTGAATGAATCCAGGTCCATAAAACAAAGTGCATGCGCTTCTCGACTAAGTCGCGACGCCTCCAGAGCATCACGCACCGTATTTTCGAAACTGCGGCGATTCAGAATACCTGTCAACGCATCATGATTGGCATGGTAGGCGGTAGTTTCCGCTTGTCTGACGGATGTTGTGACATCACACCCCACCCCACGGTAACCGACGAATTGACGGGATCGATTGAAAACCGGTATACCGCTGTATCTGATGACTCTAGTCTCCCCTCCGGTTGACCAGCGAAACTCGAAATCCCGAAAAGGTAATGCATCCTCCAGTTGCTGTAGATGATTCTTCCAGTGTGCGTCATCATTGACATTGGCCGGATGATCCAGGAGCTGTGTGTGAGTGCGCCCGAGAATATGCTCTCGTGGAATACCCAGCACCTTTGACAGACCATCTGAAGCCACTCGAAAGGTAAGCTTGGCATCGGTCTCCCAGAAAAAATCGGCACCTGCACTGGCATAGTGACGATAGCGCTGTTCATTGGAGCGTAAGCGGCGCCAGTCATCGATCTGCTTAACTGACAGAGACGCCAGGGAATGATGCCCGCCCATAACGACAGGCACCTGGTCAATACGTCGTTGCTCAGCGGCACTGTCAACCAGCGCCACATCGACAAAAGAGAGCAATAAAGCGCGTGATGCCCCCCACTGAACATGGGTTGCGCGAGCAATAAGCCTTACCTGACCACCAGTGCGCGAGCGGGCAATCAATGTGACACGGTCGCGAGTAGTGTCCGCTGTCGCGGAAAGATCGGTCACCGCTTTGTCAATGGCTTTGTCATGCTCATCCTGCGTAAAAAGGTCAGCGACCTTGGCGTTGTCGATGAGCGCTTGTGCACTTGCATACCCCATGACTCGGGCGGCATTGTCATTGGCGAACAGAATGGATTGACGGGCGATAATCAGGCTGCCCTGGATGCCATCGTTAACCAGTGTCTGGTAGTCGATGGTTACGGCCGATTTAGGTGCACTGTAAACTGGCCCGCCCAATAACCTGATATCGATACCGCGTACCTGCTGGTCATCTGCGATGACAGGTGTGCGCACAATCATTGCCTGAATACGTTCGCCAGTACCGCCAACGGAACCCAGTTCAATTGCGCTGATTTCGGCTTTTGCAGCAAAGATGGCCTGGCTATCCAGCGCCATCTGCTCACGCGCCAATGCACCGGGAAATAAATCAAAATCGGTCTTGCCGATGACTTCATCGGGCGATTCCCGGCCAATGCTTCTGGCAAATGCCAGAGTGCACGCCCGATAAATCAGCCTCTCGTCCTTTAAAGCTACGCGGTCACTGGCCTGGCCATCCATTAAAGGGCGATTCAGCATTTTACAGGCGATTCAGCATTGAAAATTTGATCACTCAACTTCGGACCTGACCAGCGTTGTTCATGTCCTCAAGTATAAAGCACGAGGCCAAAAACAAATGTCATATTACCTAAGGTTTCTGTTGGATTTTCACCACAACACCAGTAGCGTTTGCACAACCTGCAAAGCTACCGGGCGATCAAACTGCTAAAGGTTGCGCCTGTATTGCCCACCAACCTCAAACAGGACCTGAGTCAGCTGCCCCAACGAACAATACTCAACAGCAGCAATGAGTTCGGCGAAAACGTTGTCCCCCTGTATGGCGGCTTGCTTGACGCGTTCGAGCGCCGCTTCGCTGTGCTGATCGTTTCTGGCGTGGAAGTCAGCAAGCCTCCTGATCTGATCGTTTTTTTCATCATCATCCGAACGCGCCAGTTCGATGAGATTTTGTTCATCACCGGCTGGATTACGAAATGTATTCACGCCGATAATCGGCAGACTTCCATCATGCTTTTTATGCTCGTACAGCATCGATTCGTCCTGGATTTTGCCTCGTTGATAGCCGGTTTCCATGGCACCAAGTACTCCACCTCGATCGGACAATTTGTCAAACTCAGACAGAACGGCCTCCTCAACAAGATCTGTCAACTCATCAACAATGAAACTGCCCTGATTCGGATTCTCGTTGAAAGCCAGCCCCCATTCACGGTTAATGATCAGCTGGATGGCCATGGCCCGCCGCACTGACTCATCGGTGGGTGTCGTCACCGCCTCATCAAAGGCATTAGTATGTAATGAATTACAATTATCGTACACGGCAATCAAAGCCTGCAAAGTAGTTCGGATGTCGTTGAAAGCCATCTCCTGCGCATGCAAGGAGCGCCCTGAAGTCTGTATGTGGTATTTCAGTTTCTGACTTCGCTCACTGGCACCATAACGCTCACGCATGGCGATTGCCCAGATACGTCTGGCCACTCGTCCCATCACGGTGTACTCCGGATCCATTCCATTGCTGAAAAAGAACGAAAGACTGGGCGCAAAGTCGTCAATATTCATACCGCGCGCAAGATAACTTTCAACGTAAGTAAATCCATTGCTTAACGTTAACGCCAACTGAGTGATCGGATTGGCTCCGGCTTCGGCGATGTGATATCCGGAAATAGACACTGAATAGAAATTTCGCACCTTGTTCTGAATGAACCACTCCTGAATATCTGCCATCATTTTCAGGCTGAATTCAGTAGAGAAGATGCAGGTGTTCTGCCCCTGATCCTCCTTCAGGATGTCCGCCTGAACAGTGCCGCGAACGCTTTGGTAAGTGGATTCACGCAGCGTATCCAACTCTGCCGCATCTGGGTTTCTGCCATGTTCTGCAACGAACTTCTGACATTGCTGGCGAACGGCTGTGACAAAATAAAACGCAAGGATCGTTGGTGCAGGGCCGTTTATTGTCATGGACACCGACGTATCATTTGCGCACAGATCAAATCCCTCGTACAGATCTTCAAGATCTTCAACCGTGGCTATTGAAACGCCTGCGTTACCCACCTTCCCATAGATATCGGGACGAATGGCAGGATCGCGGCCATAAAGCGTCACCGAGTCAAATGCGGTAGAAAGACGCGTCGCCTGGGCGTGCTCCGACAGTTTTTTAAACCTTCGATTGGTACGCAGAGGCCCACCCTCTCCGGCAAACATACGCGTAGGGTCTTCACTATCACGCTTGAAGGGAAAAACACCTGCAGTGAACGGGAAGTGACCCGGCAGATTTTCGGCACGCAACCACGTCAAAAGGTCTCCAGCGTCAGAATATCGTGGCAACGACACCTTACTGACGCGTGTGCCACTTAGCGTGGTCACCGAGGTAAGGGTTCGCAACTCATTATCACGAACTCGGGTAACCAGTTCATCCTGCGAATAGACGTCTCGCACTTGGGGCCAGGCCTGCAATAAAGAGGAGCACGATTCCATCATCCGGGCTCGTCGACTATCCAGAGCTGCCTGTAACCGGTCAAACGAAGAGCTAGATTCGACATCCATCTCCGATGCGCCCGTTTGCAGCATTCCAGCCGTTGCTTCAAGCTGTTGTATCTGCCTTGCCAGAAGGGCTTGTTGTTGTGTTGTATCGTGGTAGTCACGAACACACTGCGAAATATCTGACAGGTAGCGCTGACGCGAGCTGGGGATGATGGTCGATTGTATCGTGCTTGCATTAACGCTCACCTGCGGCAGGGTCCCTGCGGACAAACCGAGACCCTGAGCAATCAGACACTGCTTGAGATGCTGATATAAAGCAGAAATGCCATCATCGTTAAATCGCGCAGCGATAGTTCCGATGACTGGCATGTTCTCTGGCGACTGGTCAAATGCTGAGCGATTACGTTGAACCTGCTTGCGTACATCCCTGAGCGCATCCTCGCCTCCCTTTCGCTCCAGCTTGTTGATCGCAACGATATCGGCAAAATCGAGCATATCGATTTTTTCCAACTGGCTGGCAGCGCCAAACTCGGGTGTCATTACGTACAAAGATACATCACTGACGTCAACAATGCCGGCATCACCCTGACCAATACCCGGGGTCTCTACAATAATGAGATCGACACCTGCCAACTGGCACGCGGCTATCATATGCGGCAGGCAGGACGGTACTTCACCACCCGCTTCCCGCGTGGCCAGTGAGCGCATGAATATTCGCTCGTGTTCGATGGCATTCATGCGAATTCGATCACCTAAAAGTGCACCACCACTCTTTCTGCGTGTGGGATCGATCGCCAGCAGGGCAACGGATATGGAATCATTCTGATCCAGCCGCAAACGACGGATAAGCTCATCGGTTACCGATGATTTGCCAGAACCACCGGTGCCGGTGATACCGAGCACGGGGGCAATGGATTCCAGACGCGCGGCACCACTCAGTATTCGTTCACTATCGGTAGCGCTGAGCGTCTTGTTTTCTATTTCGGTAAGCAGCCGGGAGAGCTGTGTGTGGGAATGCTGAGTAAATTCAGGCGGTCTGGAAACGAAAAACTGGGCCCCTGACATCGAACCGGTGGCTTCGTGACCGTGTGCACAATCCGCAGCATGTTCGATCATGTGCGAGATCATCCCTTGCAACCCCATCGACTGGCCATCTTGCGGTGAGAAGATTCGTGCGACCCCGTATTGATGCAAGGTCTCTATTTCATCGGGCACTATGACGCCGCCACCGCCACCATAAACCTGAATGTGCGCAGCGTCCCGCTTTTTGAGGCTGTCGATCATATACTTGAAATATTCGACGTGCCCGCCTTGATAAGAGCTGATGGCAATACCCTGCGCATCTTCCTGAATAGCCGCAGACACAATCTCAGCTACAGAACGGTTGTGACCCAGATGAATAACTTCAACACCGGAAGCCTGCAGCATGCGGCGCATGATATTGATAGATGCGTCATGACCATCGAACAGACTGGCCGCAGTGATAAAGCGTAACGGCACTTGCCCCGCGTCCGGCCCAAGCCCGCCCGCCGTAATATCCAACGCAGCTCGCGACATATGACAATCCTGAGGGTGAGGAGATGACATAATGCCAGAAAGAGAATAAGTTCTGCTGTAACCAGGAAAATTGCACCATGAGCAACATCGCTGCTGATCCAATAGTCATCGTTGATGGCTCCAGAACACCCATGGGTGGATTTCAGGGCGATTTTGCAACATTGAACTCACCAGAACTGGGGGCCGTCGCAATTCGCGCAGCACTGGCGCGCGCCGGCGTGAGTGGCGATGATGTTGACGAAATCATCATGGGATGTGTGCTATCCGCAGGGATTGGCCAGGCACCCGCTCGTCAAGCGGCACTCGGTGCAGGTGTAACACTCGACGCAGGTTGCACCACAGTCAATAAAATGTGCGGTTCAGGGATGAAAGCCATGATGTTCGCCCATGACGCTTTGCTGGCAGGCAGTCAAAACGTGATCGTAGCAGGCGGACAGGAAAGCATGAGTAATGCCCCCTACCTTCTGCCTAAAGCGCGCGCGGGACTGCGTATGGGACATGACCATGTAAAAGACCACATGTTTCTGGACGGCCTTGAAGATGCTTACACACCTGGCAAACTCATGGGACATTTCGCAGAAGACACTGCCACCCGTTATCAGTTTACCCGCGAATCGCAAGATGACTTCGCGATTACTTCACTGGACAGAGCACAGAAAGCGATGAAATCTGGAGTTCTCGACAAAGAAATTGAGCCAGTCACGCTGACAACCCGCAAGGGAAGCAACGTCATATCCTCCGATGAACAACCGCCAAAAGCCAATCTGGAGCGCATACGCGCATTGCGTCCGGCATTTACGGAAGACGGCACGGTAACTGCCGCCAATGCCAGTTCCATTTCCGATGGCGCTGCCGCACTGGTACTCATGAAACAAAGCGAAGCCGAGAGACGTGGACTAAGCCCTCGCGCAAGGATACTGGGGCACGCCAGTCATGCACAAGCGCCCGAATGGTTCACCACAGCACCGATATATGCCATTCAAAAACTACTGGCCAGGCTTGAGCGAGACACTTCAGACATCGATCTATATGAAATCAACGAAGCTTTTGCCGTCGTTGCCATGGCCGCAATAAAGGAGCTTGGATTGCCGCATGACAAAGTGAATATCCATGGCGGGGCCTGTGCATTGGGCCATCCGATAGGCGCATCCGGAGCTCGCATAGTGGTAACCCTGATGAACGCGCTGGAAACACATGCTCTGAACTGTGGCGTGGCTTCTTTATGTATTGGCGGAGGAGAAGCCGTCGCCATCGCAATTGAACGGATCAAATAGACGCTTTGATGCACCTTAGCGAAGAACAATTATTGATACAACAGACGGCACGAAGTTTTGCCGCCGAGGTCCTCGAGCCTCAGGCGGCAGACAACGATGCCCAGTCACGCTTCCCCGCTGAAGCTTTAAAGCAGATGGGCGAACTTGGCTTTCTTGGCATGCTGATGCCAGAAAAATTCAATGGAGCCGGCGCAGACAATATCTCCTACGCGTTGGCTCTGGAAGAGGTCGCTGCAGGTGATGGCGCATGCTCCACCATCATGAGCGTGCACAATTCCGTGGGGTGTATGCCAGTTCTGAGTTTCGGAACCGAGCAGCAGCAGGCGCAATACCTGCCAACCATGGCCACGGGCGAAAAGCTGGCAGCATTCTGTCTCACCGAACCCGATGCCGGGTCGGATGCTTCAGCGCTGCGCACCACCGCAACCAGAACCGATAATGGCTATGTAATAAACGGCACCAAGCAATTCATCACCTCCGGAAAGCACGCCAGTGTCGCCATCGTGTTTGCACGTACCGGTGAAGGAAAACGCGGAATTTCTGCCTTCCTGGTAAACACAGACAATCCAGGTTATATCGTCAGTCGAGTGGAAGAGAAACTGGGGCAACGGGCATCTGATACTTGTCAGATAACGTTTGACAATTGTGAAGTTGCAGCTGATCAACGGCTGGGCGCGGAAGGTGAAGGTTATAAAATCGCCTTGTCCAACCTTGAAGGTGGACGAATCGGCATTGCCGCACAAGCTGTCGGTATGGCACGAAGCGCTTATCAGCTTGCGTTGAATTTCTCGGCGACCCGAGAGAGCTTTGGCCAGCCGATAATCAAACATCAGGCAATTGCGTTCAAGCTTGCCGATATGGCAACTCGCCTGGACGCCGCCCGTTTACTCGTGCTAAGAGCGGCAGCGATGAAAGACAAGAACCAACCGTGCCTGGTAGAAGCCTCCATGGCAAAACTGTTTGCCAGTGAAATGGCTGAAGAAGTCTGTTCCCAGGCAATTCAGATTCATGGAGGCTATGGCTATTTACGTGACTACGCAGTAGAACGTATTGCACGCGACGTGCGCGTTTGCCAATTGTACGAGGGCACCTCTGAAATACAAAAACTGGTCATTAGTCGTGCTCTCGGAACTTCACAATAAGCCTGCTGATCACCCTTTCCGATATGAAAAAAAACACATGCAAAATACCATAGATTTCTACTTCGACTACTCATCTCCGTTCGGTTATCTGGCAAGCGAGCGAATCGAGGCCATAGCACTCAAACATAACAGAGACGTTGTCTGGCACCCGATATTACTGGGAGCGGTATTTAAAATTACGAAGCAAGCGCCACTTACGCAAGCCCCCCTTAAAGGCGATTATTCGATACGCGATTTTTCTCGCTCTGCCCGGGAGCATCAACTTTCCTATCAGCATCCGGACATGTTTCCAATAGCTGCCGTTGCCGCATGCCGGGCGACGATATGGATGCGTGACAACCCGGACACTACAATCAGTGCAAAGACCGGCGACTTTTTACACGCTGTTTTCAGGGCGTACTATACGCAAGGACAAGATATAACTGATGTGTCGCTGCTTGGCAGGCTTGCCGATTCAGTTGGAATAGATCCGGCTCAGATGAGCACAGCCTTGGGCGAACAAGCTGTCAAGGATGCACTTTTCAAAGAGGTAGACAACGCGATCCAGGCGGGTGTTTTTGGCTCACCGATGATACATGTCGACGGCGAACCGTTCTGGGGACACGACCGCCTTGAACAAGTAGATCGCTGGTTGAGCACAGGTGGCTGGTAAGCCTGTTGTTGATAAACAGGACGTTGTTTCAACTTCAGCCTGGGAGCATAGAGCAAGACAACTGGCACTGCTCGGTATCGTGCTGCTGGCGTTGCATTTGCTGTTCGGCATTACAGCGATCATAAGTGTGCTGGTAGCGCATACAAAAATCAACAGCACGCAGGAAACTGTTTACCACTCACATTTGCGCTGGCAAATTGCCACTTTCTGGCTAGGACTGGCAGGGTACGCCATGGGATTCTATGTATGGTCAGCGTACCAGTACCCCTATGCAGTGTTAGCTGTTTTAGCTTGGGTGTTTTACCGACTTTTTATCAATGTCCACCACTGGCGTGGTAAATCAGAAATTACAAGATTCCTGTAATCAGAAATCACCTGACGATAACCCTGATCCAAATAACCTGAAATTTATCCATGAGCTATCTCAGTATCCAGACCGATGATCGCGGCGTCACAACCATTACATTTGATCATGTGCAAACGTTCAATGCCATGAATCGTGAGTTCATGGAAGAACTAACCATCAGCCTGGAGGAGCTTCCGGGCAACACTCGTATCGTGGTACTGGCTGCAAACGGAAAGCACTTCTGCGCAGGCGCCGATATAAACTGGATGAAGCAATCTGCCAAGCTCACCGACAAGGAAAACCAGGCGGATGCCATGGCCTTATCCAACATGCTGCAAAGACTGAATACCATCAATTACCCTACGATTGCCAAAGTTCACGGTGCCGCTTTAGGTGGCGGAACCGGCGTTGTTTGCTGCTGTGACATTGTGGTGGCATCCGAGGATGCAAGATTCGCATTTTCTGAAGTCAAGCTCGGCATCATTCCCGCCACAATCAGTCCATATGCACTGGCTGCTATCGGCGCACGTGCAGCCCGCCGGTATTTTCTTACCGGCGAAAAGATTGATGCCGTGGAAGCCTACCGAATCGGGCTGATTCACGACGTATGTTCTGCCGACAATCTGAACAACCGGGTGGAAGAGAAAATTACATCGTTACTCAGTGGAGCCCCGCTTGCCCAGAGCGCCGCTAAAATACTCATTGGCGATGTCAGCGGAGCAGAAGTCAACGATACATTGCGAGAACAGCTTGCATCACGACTGGCGACTATCCGGACTGGCAACGAAGCTCAAGAGGGCCTTGGTGCTTTTCTGGAAAAACGAATACCAGAGTGGAATAAGTAGCTCGCCGGGCAAATACCGAGGCGCAGATTTACTGTGACTCCATTGCCTTGTCAAAACACATACCCGCTTTTTCTTCGCTGAAACCTGCATCCTCAAACACTTTCTTGGGGCAGGACTCAATGGCTGCGTTGTCAAGCTCATCTGGACTGATTGCCTCAGGTAGCGGCAAGAGGCACTGCTCGATGGCAATCTCTGATAAATCGAGACACTCAGTGCCACTAAAACCCATACAACCCGTGAATACAGACGAATCGCAAAGCACAGCGTACTGACCACGTGCCATGTTCTCCAGTAAAACGCGAGGGACCTTTTCACTGGACTGGGCAAGCGCGGGAACAACCCCGAACCCTCCCAACAGGGCCAAAACCAGCAAAACGTCTATTGTTCGATGAATACCTTTACATCGAATGATTCCGGCCAAACGTGATAAAACAGCTGCCTTTACTATCGATTGATCAAAACTCATGACGTTATTTGTATCTATGGACATAACTGCCAGTATACGGCGCTGAGCCACAGATTGAGACGGTTTCGACCAACATGGCAGGAAATCCCGTCTTTTCGAATTTCTATGGCAATTGTTTAACCCCGTTTTTTGCATCTGCTCGTTATCCCTTTAACCATGGATACTTTCCGCCCTCCCAAAGAAAAACACGGCATGATGAGTTCAGCTACACTAAAACACATGATCTGGTGCAGCCATAAAGTGCATCTGCCCCGCAAGGTTACGGCTCTAAGCACTCGCTGTTGCTGGACAGAGCGCACAGTCCTGTTAATCTTCTGAGTGTATTAACAGGCGCTTTTGTGGGGCCAAATTCCCTAATGGTGCTTCAGATCAATAAGACCGTGATCATTCAAGCCACGCAAGTCATTGAACGGAGGGAGGCATTCATCGACACGGATGACGAACAACTCATGCTCGAGTATTCAAGCGGAGAAGTGCAGGCGTTCAAGCAATTGTATTCGCGGTATGAACAGTCAGTTTATCGCTTTGCCTTTAACGGCTGTAATAATGAAGCACGTGCCAGTGAACTTTTCCAGGAAATCTGGCTAAGGGTTATCAAAGCGCGCAAAAGTTTCAAGCCATCTCAACCATTCAAAGCCTGGTTGTTCACGATAGCCAGAAACCTGCTTATCGACAACTACCGATCACAATCCAGAACCGCTCTTGACAATCGCGCTGGCAACGACGCTTACGCCGATCCGGACACGCTGCCACAAGACAGCTTCAGCTCGATTCCGGACACATGGTCTCGTGCACCATTGACACCGGAACAAATTGCTTGCGCCTCTGAACAAAATACTATCCTGCGCGACGCTTTACAATCCCTGCCACTCGCTCAGCGAGAAGCTGTCATGCTCAAGCACATTGCCGGTCTCAGCATCAGTGAAATAGCACAAATGCAAGGACAAGGTTCGCAAGCCGTGAAAAGCCGATTACGATACGCCATGGTCAAACTCAGGCAAAACCTTAAGGAGCTATCGTGAAAAAAAACACTCTCATCGATGCTCATCCGGACGATGAAGACATTGCTCAGTTAATTACTGCGCAGTCTGTCAATGTACCTGACCATCTCAGGCAGTCCATACTGCAAAACGCAGCATTGGAATGCGAGCAGGACAACAACGTAAAAAAAATCAAAGCGCACCGGCCTGTAGATGCACATCCAGCAGCAACTCGGGGATGGACTCGTGGATTAGGCATCGCTGCGACATTTTTAATAGCAGCTATTTTAACGCCTATGATGCTTAAATCGCCTGAGTCCGAACTCGATAGCTATGACACCGATTCATTGACGCGGGCAGATGCCGAAATTTCGCAATCCGCAGTGTCAGCTTTACAGGCTACAGACGCCGAGGAAATGGAGCAATTAGCTGAAGTTGCGACCGAGCAATCCGACATCGTAGCGGTGGATAGCGATGCAATAACTATGAGTTCCAGACTTACCCAGTCCCGTGAAATCGGTCGTCTCACCAGCGGAGTGGAAGCAAACAAATCGTTAAAAGCAGATCAAACTGTGGATTCACAACCCCAACTGAGTGCAAGCCCCATGACCCGAGAAAATACATTCAATTCAGCGCCAACATTGTCCTACCGCGAATCAGCAGAAAAGTGGATAAATGAAATCAAAGTACTGATCGTGAATGGCGACACACAAAAAGCACGCGACGAATACAGCCTTTTCGAACAACGACACCCGGCTGAAGCAAAACGCTTCAAACCTGATTTTGACCGTCAGGCAATCGATGACCCGGCACCTACGGAGCACAGAAGTTCAAAGTAATGATGGTGAAATACCGAGATTGTCAGCATGCAGGAAAATTAACGGCTATTCCACCCAAGGAAGTTTCCTTGTACTTGTGGTTCATATCCAGTCCGGTTTGACGCATGGTTTCAATACAGTTATCCAGAGGCATAAAGTGATTACCATCACCACGCAATGCCAGTGATGCGGCAGATACTGCTTTGATAGCTCCCATGGCATTTCGCTCGATACAAGGCACTTGAACAAGCCCGCCGGCAGGATCGCAAGTCATGCCCAGATGATGTTCAAGCGCAATTTCGGCGGCATTTTCTATTTGCTCGTTATTACCTCCCAAAGCAGCACAAAGACCGGCCGCAGCCATGGCGGATGCTGACCCTACTTCCCCCTGACATCCAACTTCAGCACCGGATATAGACGCATTATGCTTAATCAGGCCACCTATGGCAGCGGCGGTTAACAGGCAATTAACAACTCCTTCCTCAGTGGCCCCCACACAATGATCCCGATAATAACGCAGTACTGCAGGTACTACCCCTGCCGCACCATTAGTCGGTGATGTCACCACTCGCCCACCAGCGGCGTTCTCTTCATTCACTGCCATGGCATACACTGACAGCCAGTCGTTCTCGGCATGCGGCTGCACGAAGTTTCGGCCACGTTCAGCCAGCAACTGCTGATGTATGGCATGCGCGCGTCGTTGAACCTTAAGCCCACCGGGTAACGTCCCTTGCATGCGAAGCCCGCGATCGATGCAGCAAATCATCGTTTCGCAGAGATTCGTCAGGCGTGTTGTCAGTAAATCCTCTCCGGAGTGGGCGATCTCGTTAGCGCGCTTCATCTGGGCGATCGTCAGCCCCGACTCACTACCCATCTGTAGCATCTGCTTCGCATTGCCGAAGGGAAAGGGGTATCCATGCTCACGTTTTTCCTCTGCAAGCTCATCACTCTTGTCGTGCAGTGTCGCCGCAAGCTCATCTTCATTGACAACAAAGCCACCACCAATAGAGTAATAGGTCTCCTCTAATAGAAGCCTTCCCGATTCGTCAATGGCCTGGAATATCAACCCGTTGGCATGACCCGGTAATGCGGGTCCATAGTCAAAAACCAGATCAGTGTCTGGATCGAATGCAATAACAGAAAGTCCGTAAGGTTCTATTTTTTTGTTCAGCCGTACCTGTTCTTCCAGATTTTCTGCGTCGTCCGGATCCAGTGTGTCCGGGAGCAGGCCGATCAATCCGAGAATAACAGCCCGGTCTGTAGCGTGTCCTTTGCCAGTAAAAGACAGTGAGCCATACAACGTTACGCGGATACGGCTGGCCGGGGCGGCTTGTTCTCGTAACGAATCCAGGAAACGGGCCGCAGCCGTCATGGGACCCATCGTGTGCGAGCTGGAGGGTCCTATGCCGACCTTGAAGATGTCAAAAATACTCAGGAACATCGGTCATGACCCTCTGCGGAGAATATGTGGTGCCAGTGATAAGATAGCGTCGTCAATATGGCGCCTATCCTACACGCAGCCAACAGACTGAACGGCGCTCGGTTTATATCAGAACGTCACTTTTCAATCCCAAAACCACTTTCACCTCCAGCGCGAATACGTTGCCACCCTTATGCTTAAAACTAAAAATTACTGGCTATTCGACATGGACGGCACACTGACGAACGCCATGCATGATTTCGACGCCATGCGCGCTGAACTGAATTTGCCAGCCGGGGTCCCCATCCTGGAAGCACTGGCCGCCATGGATCCAGCAAGCGCTGCCCTGAAACACCGCGAACTGGACGAAATGGAGCTGCGTATGGCAGCCGAAGCCACACCCCAGCCCGGTAGCACCGAACTACTCAACTACCTGCAGTCAACTGGTGCGAAGCTGGGAATCGTGACGCGGAACGGGCGTGAGATTGCAGACGTCACATTGAAAGCCTGTGGCCTCGATGGTTTTTTCGATGAACAGTCCATCATCAGCCGAGATTGTTGTACGGCAAAACCCGACCCTGCCGGCGTGAAACTTCTACTTTCCCGCTGGCAAGGTAAAGCCGAACACGCTGTCATGGTCGGCGACTATCTGTTCGACCTGCAAGCCGGGCACAGCGCTGGCACTGCAACGGTTCACATGGATGTCAGTGGTGAATTCGCCTGGCCTGAGATTACCGATGTCAGTGTTCGCTCATTGCACGAGCTGCACGGGCATATCGCGTGATAAATACTCGTAAGGTTATCGCCCGACTCTAGACGCACTGAGAATTACGACAGTCACGCGATTGGCCTGTGCCTGCGTCAGCTTCTGGCCGGTTTCGATGAGCCTGCGCTTACCAGAATTCACAACGCCATTCACTCCCAGTACGCGTTGTGGCGCATTGCCAGCTTTGACACCCAGCTTGATATTGCCAACAGGTTTTGAGGTCTGATTGATGATCTCGATAATGAATTCCCCTTGGCGCGAAAGACCCTGCCGCACCAGCAGCCTGGTATTTGCGGGGTTAGCAGAAGTATCAGGTTGTAGCCGCGCCAGCGCCTGTCTGGCACGCTGACCTTCATTGTTTCCGGCTTGCGCAGCCATACTGAAGTATCGCCTCGCCACTTGAGTCTTGCCTTGACGCTCCGCAGCCAGACCCAGCCCAAGTTGCGCTGTAGCTGTAGGCAGTAGTTTGACGCTACGCGCATAGTCTGCCTGGGCAGCTTTGGGATTATTTTGGGCCTCGTTAATACGACCACGTTGAACATAGTTATAGAAATATTCACCATTCAGCGATATGGCTTTATCGTATGAGCGCTTAGCCGCACCGAGGTTCTTTTGCGACAAAGCAATATCGCCTGCAAGCGAGTGAAATAAAGACTCTCTGGGCTCCAGCTTCATAGCCTTGCTCAGAAGCGTCGATGCCTGCCGCAGATTGCCCTTTTTGACTGCTTGTTGCGCCTGCTGGTGAGCCTCGTAGGCATCTTTGGTTTTGAATAGCCTTGCCATCGCCTGCTTGTATTCCCGCTCACCAGTGACACCACCTTTCGATAACTGCGCGGCTGTCTTGATATTTTCCTCAACACGCTTCTGTGATGGAGGATGACTGGCAAATAAACGGTTAAGCGGATTGTTGGGTTGTCCTTTCGATAACCTCAGGAACGTTCGCTGCAGGCCCACAGCACCCTCCGGATCGTAGCCTGCCCTGGCCATATATTCCATGCCGTAGCGATCCGATTCCAGCTCGGCACTCTGCCCGTATTGACTATTGATAATCTGAGCACCGACTGAAGAGGCCAGCTGCGCCACTTGACCATCGTAGCCATTCTGTTGCGCCAGTATTGTCGCGGTCACCACACCTAACTGCAGTCCCATACCGCGTGTGACACCTCTGGCTCCATGCTTGGCCGCTGCATGGACAATTTCGTGACCCAGGACTGCTGCCAGTTCGGCCTCGCTCTTAAGCTCAACCAGCAAGCCACGGTTGATACTGATTTTGCCACCCGGCAGTGCCCAGGCATTCGGGGTGGAATCGTTGATGACGTTAAATTCGTAAGGAAGTTTACGATCACTCTTGGCCGCCAGCTTCATGCCCACTGAGCGGACATAGCTTTCAACGTTTGGATCGGCGGTGTAGTCGCCGCCCTGTTGTTGCCTTAAGGGTAGATACTGCTGTGCGCCAATCTGCTTCTCCCAGCCTTCATCAACCAGCAATATTTCCTTTTTGCCAGTGACCGGATTCTGCACGCAAGCGGAGATGAAAATCGCGGTAAAGAAACTGACCAGAAATACAAACCATGGTCGATGTCGTCTGCTTGGCTTATTCACATTTACCTGCATTGAATCGTCTTCCTGTTTTACCTGTTGGTCTAACAACTCGCTACTCGATAGCGCCTAATGCTGATGTCCGCCAGCTCCGTGGGCATGGCCATGCGCTCGTTCCTCGTCACTGGCTTCCCGCACGTCCACAATAGAGACATCGAACGTAAGATCAACTCCGGCAAGAGGATGGTTAGTGTCGACGTCCAGATTGAATTTTCCCACTTTGACAACAGTTGCTGGGCTGGGCCCCTGCTCACCCCGCAGAGTAATGATCTGCCCTGATCGAAACGACTGATTTTTGCCACCGTCAATCTTCTTTCGAGCAATACGCTGTCGTCGCTCAGGATAATGTCTGCCGTAAGCTTTCTGATGCGGGATAGCAATGGAAAAATCGTCGCCTGCCACCTTCCCCTGAAAGGCATCCTGCAGGGCCAGAAGTACGCCACGTTCCCCATACAGGCACAAAACGGGGTCAGTTTTTCTCGAGGATTCGATCTTAACAGCGTCTTTGTCGTACAAATCATAGTGAAAGGCGATGACCGTACCCGGCCCGGCTGCCAGTTGAGAGGTGTTGACAGAATCAGCTTTGCTGTCAACGACAAGGGCCGCAGGGGTGCCGTCCTGAACTTCTTCAGGGATAGTGGTCATAGTCATTACTCCATCGTCATAATATTGAACCTTTGTAACCGTCTGAACGCTTTAGCAGGCCCTAAACTGACATTATGATACCCACAACGGACAAAAGTCGGGTGATGAACGAACAGATACGGGAGCACAAGACGGTGCGGACCCACCTGAGACTGGCGCGACTTTCGGTGTTTGGCAAGACTGCGAGTTCTTACATGAGACAACTCCTGAATTTTCGTGCATTGCAGTGGGTTTCGATACTGCTGATGAGCGTCCTGATGGCTTCGTGCACAAACAGCAAACTGGTGATCAGCCCTCTTTACAACCGGCTGGACGACCGTATGAAAGACCAGTTCAACGAGCTTGGCGATTTCACTGACGAACAAACCAAAGCATTTGAACAATCGCTCGGCACCTTCCACGTCTGGCACCGCCAATCTGAACTTCCTCAATACGCAATGCTTATCAGATCACTGGCCAGTTCCATTGCGGCGGCGGACACAACCGATGCCGACATCCAGCAATGGATGGACACCGTTGAAATGCACTCCCGGGCCGCCCGGGATTGCCATCCTGTCAATTTTTCTATTGACCTGATCAAATCGCTTAGCGACGACCAATTGACATCCATAGAAAAAAAGTTTGACGAAGAACATGAGGAAGATGTGGCCCGCTACGAATCCAGAACACCGGAAGAGCGTATCGAGCGCCGGATCAACAACGTGACAAAATGGTCGGGCCGGGTAGGATTGGATCTCACACCCGCGCAGCGAGCAATGCTGCTGAGTACTTTCAAACAGCAGATCAGCCTGCGCCAGGAGTATTTTAGTCTGTCCGCAGAGTGGAACGACAAGCTGTTCGAACTGGCCCGGGCAAAGGACAATCCTGTTTATGAACAGGACCTGCTTACTCACCTTAGCTTGATGTGGGGCCAACTGGACGCCGAGCATCCTCAGGAATTGCAAGCGAACAGGGACTTATGGAAAAAGACAGCGCACCGGTTTTTACAAAGCATGACATCACAACAACGTGAAACGGTCAGTCAGTGGATGTCCAAACTTGGGTCGACGCTGGCTGCAATCGCCAAGGATGAGCCCTCGTTTCAGGTGGCAGGAGACCCATCCAAGGGTTGTCTTGTGGATCCGGAGAAAACCTGATCCGTCTCACTGGCAAGCGGATTTTCTTTCAAAGAATGTCGATGGGTTCTGAACGCCGCGACTATGCTGCGAGTGTCGTGCAAGGTTCGCAAGCTGGCAAAAAGTTGGCTGGCTTCAGGGTAAGTACGTTTCAGATAGGCCAGCCATTGCTTCGTGCGATTTCCGATATGCCGCTCACTGTGACAATCAGAGCGTAAAAACTGTGCTTCCACCAGGTGAGAAACGGCTAACCATGGCATGAGCTCCATGCATTCACCGCACTCATCAGCCCGGATACGCCTGGCAAGATCAGGCGCTGCTAACGCACTCCGACCCAGCATCACATGCTCGCATCCACTTTGCTGGCGAGCACATACAGCATCGCTAACGTTCCAGATCTCGCCATTGATGTAAGTCGTGTTTACACCACGATTCATTACGGGGCGCACGGTCGACCACCACGCTGGAGGCTTATAGCCGTCAAATTTGGTTCGGGCATGAATGGCAAGTTCTGTGGCCCCCGCCTCCCTGATAGCGTCGACTATCTCAGGCAGTGCGTCATGATTATCATAACCAAGACGAATTTTCGCAGTCACCGGCACTCGCGGGTCAACTTCATCACGCACGGACTTCACGATAACGCCAACATGAGCCGGATCTCGCAATAAAATCGAACCACCCATACTATTATTGACGGTCTTGGCCGGACAGCCGAAATTCAAATCGACGCCTCGCGCACCCAGAGCGACAGCGCGTTTGGCGTTGCGCGCCAGGGCCACGGGATTACTGCCCAGTAACTGTGTATAAACCGGCACACCGTGTTCGGTGCAGCCGTCACTTTCAAGTTCAGGACATAAGCGTAAAAACACTCTTTCCGGCAAAAGCACATCGGTTACACGGATGAATTCGGTAACACAACGATCATACCCCCCGATACCTGTAAGAAGCCTGCGCATGGGAGCATCAATGACACCTTCCATGGGCGCTAACACCACTCGCAGCGACGATTCAGCGACCGGCTCTGACTGTCTTGCCGGCGAAAAACAGGCAGAGGCTTGATAATTCATCAATCAACGTTCTCCAACGGATCGGCAAGCGTACACTATCAAAGCTTCCCGGATGGATCGATTACGTACCCGTTTGCAACCCCTGCTAGCCACTTACCTTTTGAAGCTCTAGACTCATCACATTATGCAAATCGGCAACACCTACACGCTCAAAGTACTCGAACGGAACCAGAGCTCGCTATTGCTCGATGGGGCTGAACTTGGTCGCTTGCCACTGCCAGCCAAAGAGGCCGGCATGGCTGAAGTGGGTGATACCGTTGAGGCATTCGTATACACCGATTCCCAGGGTAAGCCGCTGGCAACAACGCGTAAGCCAATGGCCGAACGGGACCAGTGTGCATCGCTGAAAATCATGGACATCACCAACGCAGGCGCATTTCTTGATTGGGGGCTGGAAAAAAACCTGTTGCTGCCTTTTGCTGAACAACGCCGGCCAGCCGAGGTCGGTCGCTATGAAACGGTGCTTGTCTATCTGGACAATAGTGGCAGACTAGCCGCCAGTAGTCGCCTGGATCATCATTTACCCGAACTAGCAACAGATTACCGTCCCTGGCAACCGGTATCATTGCT
This sequence comes from Granulosicoccus sp., assembly GCA_045106855.1. Taxonomy (GTDB): domain Bacteria; phylum Pseudomonadota; class Gammaproteobacteria; order Granulosicoccales; family Granulosicoccaceae; genus Granulosicoccus. Next base: position 49,821 of record JBGCFI010000036.1, on the reverse strand, counting down.
AATCTATCAGCGCACCGATCTGGGACTGAAAGCTGTCGTTGATAATCGTGCACTGGGCCTGCTGTACAAGGATGAAATATTCAGGCAAGTACGCGTCGGGGATACGGTCAGCGGCTTTATCAAACGTCTGCGTCACGATGGTCGAATTGATCTTGCGCTACAGCCGCCCAGTAAGCAGTTACAACCGGATCTGACCGAAGAAATCATGGCCTACCTTGAACAGCACGATGGAGTCTGTACCTTGAGCGACAAGAGTTCACCAGAGGCCATACAAGCGACATTTCAGGTCAGCAAAAAGAATTTCAAAAAAGCGCTGGGTACCTTGTATAAACAACGGCGAATCATTATCGAAGCCGACCAGATCACGCTCAATAAAAATCAAGACTGATGGCTATTCAGTGGTTTCCGGGTCATATGCACAAGGCCCGCAAGGAGATGGCCAAAGTACTGCCTGAGATAGACGTGGTACTGGAGGTACTCGACGCGCGGATTCCCTGGAGCAGCGAGAACCCCATGCTTGCCGAGATAGGCAAGGATAAGCCAGTGCTGCGGGTCTTGACCAAAGCAGACCTGGCAGATCCGGCAATGACCTCACAATGGCTTCAAATCCATAGCCAATCCAGCGCACAGGACGCCATGGCAGTATCCACCGCCGATGTGCACACCTATAAGGGCATTCTCAAACGCCTTAAGGCGTTTTACCCCGATGATACCTCCGATCGCCTAAAGCCCCGGGTAGCGATGGTCGTTGGCATACCTAATGTTGGTAAATCTACTCTCATAAACAAGTTGACTGGCAAGGTCATCGCAAAAACAGGCAATGAACCCGCTATCACTAAACGTCAGCAACTCATTTCACTGACTGGAGGATGGTCGCTGCGAGATACACCCGGTGTTCTTTGGCCGAAAGTAGACAACGAAGCCAGCGGTTTCCGCCTGGCAGCAACAGGGGCTGTTCGCGATACGGCCATGGACAGCGCCGAGGTTGCAACACATCTGCTGGACTACCTCAATACGACCTATGCCGATCTGCTCAAGTGTCGTTACAGTGCAAATCTGCCGGTTACCCAAAGTGTAGAAACACTGGAGGAAATAGGCCGTTTGCGAGGGTGCCTGGGTGCGGGAGCGATGGTGGACTTCGATAGAGCCGGTCGCTTGCTGCTGCAGGAATTTCGTCAGGGCGTGCTGGGGCATATTACTCTTGAGACCCCGTTAATGAGACAGGAAGAGTTAGCGGAGACCGGAAAACGGATAGCACTCATAACCGCCAGGCGCGAGCAACGCAAACTCGACAAACAAACCGCTCGAAAAACGGCACAGGCGCGAAAAAAATCCAAACGCTTCTAGAAAATTCTTTCAGATTAGAGAAATAATGCACAAATCCAGCATTGAGTGACCCTTCAGAACCAATAAATGTGATCTTTAACTCCATGCGTTAGCCCAACTCGCCGTTAGTTTAATTACACACCAGCAACACTGGTTTTCTGGTGGATCAACTGGCAAGAGCAGATTCGCACCTGCGCGCGAGGGTCTAGATGGGGGGGGTCAGACAGAAAACGCTCGTTGCTTGCATCACTGCCATGATTATCCTGCAAGGCTGCGCACTTGGTCCGGAACCTTACAATACCGACGAGAAACAAGCCGTATTGGAGCGCTGGACCCGCTGTCTGCAAAGGTTTGAAACCAACAGTGCTCACTACTGCGAAGGGCATCGAAGAGACATTCTGTCCTTGTATCCAACACACCTACACCGCCAGGTAGAGGGGTTACTTCGTAAGAAAACCAAGACCATACGCGTTAGATCGCTGGTGAAAACGAGGCTGAGAGGCACACCAGGGACCGTTCAACCCAGTATCCGGGACACACGTCCAGAGCAAGGAACCAAAGCAGAATAAGTCTATCTATGACATAGTGCCGACTTTTACCCTTGACTCACGAAAACAGCTGGATACGACCAACTTATGATTCGAATTTTAACGGCCAAGAGAACCCTTGTTGCAACAGCCACCGCAGCGCTTCTGGCTGGCACTTTGTCGGGCGCTGTGTTTGCCCAGGATGACAAGCTTGCCAATGATGACGCGAAAGTCAGCTACGGTCTCGGAATGATGATTGGAGAGCGAGTACTGAAGAATTATGGCGAACTCGACTACGATCTTCTCGTGGAAGCCATGAAAGCACAACATGCTGGCGAAGAGACGCTCATGAGTATGGACGATGCTCAAATGGTGCTGCAGGCACAACAGGAAAAAGCAGCGGCAGAAGCTTCTATGGCAGCAAGCAAGGCCGGTGAAGCCTACCTGGCCGAAAATGCGGCACGTGAAGGCGTCAGTGTTACCGAGAGTGGTTTGCAATATGAAGTAATAACGCCAGCCGACGGTGACATGCCCACTGAAGACAGTACAGTCAGCGTGCATTATGTCGGAACTCTGATGGACGGTACAGAATTTGACAGTTCTGTCGCTCGCGGCGAGCCCGCATCATTCCCACTGAAAGGTGTGATTCCCGGTTGGACCGAAGGTCTGCAACTCATGCCTGTCGGCAGCAAGTACCGCTTTGTCATTCCATCTGACCTGGCTTATGGCGAACGCGGGGCGGGCCAGGCAATAGGTCCCGGTGAGACGTTGATTTTCGAAGTGGAATTACTCGAAATCAAATAACCCTGGCCCATCTCTCGGGCGGTGAACAAACGATCACCGCCCGAGTTAGAAAAACGAATGACACCGGTATGAGTGAAAAAGTTGCCCTGATAACCGGCGCTGCACGCGGAATCGGACTTGCCACAAGCAAACTGATGCTGGCGCAAGGGTTCTCCATTTCGATGGTCGACCGAGACAGCGAAGCTCTGTCAGAGTCCGCTGCGGCACTTGGTCCGGTATTACCGCTCACGTATGACATATCCATTCCGGCCGATGTCGACAAGATAATAGATACCACTCTTGCGAAATTTGGCCGTATCGATTGCCTGGTCAACAATGCGGGGGTTGCGGAATTCGGCCCCATCGAAGGCACAACTTTCGAGCAATGGCGCCGCGTTATGTCAACTAACCTGGATGGCACATTCCTCTGCTCCCAGGCCGCAACAGAGGCACTGATAAAAACGCAGGGGTGTATCGTCAACATCGCCAGTATTTCAGGGTTGCGCGCATCCACTTTGAGGGTGGCCTACGGCACCTCGAAAGCGGCTGTCATACAATTCACGCAACAACAAGCCGCAGAGCTAGCGGAACATGGCGTACGTGCCAATTGTGTTGCCCCGGGTCCCGTCAGAACCAAACTCGCCATGGCTGTGCATACGAAAGACATCATCGACGCCTATCACGACGCTATTCCGCTCAACCGCTATGGCAATGAAAACGAAATAGCCAACGTCATTGCGTTTCTATGCTCTGATGAAGCCAGTTACGTCAACGGACAAACTATTGCCGTTGACGGTGGATTCGAAAGTACGGGTGTTGGCCTTCCTGCTTTAAGGAACTAAGCGTTTAAGGAAAGTCTAGCCAGCTCTATCGCCTCCTTTGGTATTACGCTGCAAGGTCTGCCAATCGTCAGCGACCCAGACAGGCACCTCCTCCACCGGCAGGTGCCTACCCAGTATCAGGTCGGCAGCTCTCTCACCCACCATCATGCTGGGTGCATTCAGATTGCCATTGGTGATGGTTGGAAAAATAGATGAATCAACAACTCTTAACCGCTTGACGCCACGCACACGACACTGTTCGTCAAGCACTGCCATAGGATCTTTATCCGCACCCATTTTTACACTGCACGATGGATGATAGGCACTTTCAACATTAGCTCGCACCCACGAATCAATAGCCTCATCAGATTCGACTTGCATACCAGGTTGTATTTCGTTGCCGCGAAATGGCGCTAACGATTCCTGCTGCAGAACCTCTCTGGTAAGCCGAATGGTGTCCCGCCAATCCTGAATGTCCTGTTTTTCCTGAAGATAATTAAATTGAATTTTTGGTGCTGTGTATGCATCACTGGTACGAATAGACACAGAACCACGACTCAATGGTTTATTGGGACCCACATGCACTTGAAAACCATCTCCTGCGAATGCTGCACGTCCGTCATAGCGCATCGCACCGGGTAAGAAGTGATATTGAATATTAGGCCACTTGAGTCCGGCACGTGAGCGTATAAAGCCGCAGGACTCGAAATGGTTAGTTGCACCCAGGCCTTGTCGTGTCATTACCCAACGAGCACCAATCAACCCTTTGCGCCACCAGCTAAGATGGCGATTAAGCGACACAGGCTCATTGCATTCGTATTGAAAATATACTTCCAGGTGATCCTGCAAATTTGCCCCGACCCCGGGTGAATTTACTCTTACAGGTACATCAGCCGCATTCAACACCTCTGCTGGACCAATGCCTGAGCGTTGCAATATGGATGGTGAGCCTATGGAACCGGCGCTGAGGATAACCTCTGTGTGCGCAAATATCTTCAGATACCTACCCGATGTCCTGTAACGAACGCCTACCGCACTATCACCCTCAAACAAGATTTGATCGATTGTTACACGTGGAATGATCTTGAGATTGGCTCTTGATCTGGCTGGACCGAGATAGGCTCTTGATGCCGACGCGCGTTCTCCAGCGTCAACTGACATATGCTTTTGTCCGAAGCCTTCCTGTTGAAATCCATTGAAATCAGCAGTAAACGGATAGCCTGCATCTTCACCGGAACTGATAAAAGCCTGATAAAGCGGATTGAGTTTCATGTCATTGCCAGCATTAACCCCTACAGGCCCTAAACCTCCGCGATAGCGATTTTCACCTAGATACCATTTCTCCATGCGTTTGTAGTAAGGCAGGCAATTCTTGTAATTCCAACCCTGTGCACCTTGCTCTTCCCACTGATCAATATCGTGGGCATTGCCACGTACAAAGGCCATACCATTGATCGAAGAAGATCCTCCAATCACCTTGCCACGTGGACAATCGAGTTTACGACCGTCAAGCCCTGGCTCAGCCTCTGACTCATACCCCCAGTTGTACTGATCCATGTTCATGGGTATGGACAGGGCTGTAGGCATGCGGATAAACAAGCTGCCGTCCGAACCGCCCGCTTCGAGCAATGCAACTTTGATACTCGGGTCTTCGGATAGCCGTGCAGCCAAGACACATCCGGCAGATCCCGCACCGACTATGACGTAATCAAATTCATTCATTAGTTACTTCCATGATTCATAGGAGGAGTAATTGGACGTACAGGAACACGGTTGCCAGCCTCGACCTCATTCAAGTCCATGTGATTACGCATGAAACGCTCTGATGCATCCTGGACCGGTTGATGATCCCACGCAGTAAACCTGCCTCTTCTTAATGCTTCATAGCAGAGAATGCGTCGTTGCTGATTCTCACGGATATCCTCGTCAAGTGCATCGAGGCTCCAATGCGTTTCGAGGATCGCATTGAAGTGCGTAAGCGTATCAGCATGTTCTGCCATACCCGCAAGATTGGTGAGTTCCGATGGATCAGACGCCAGGTTATACAGTTGCACTGGATCAGCCTGACAGAAAATGTACTTCCATGGACCTTGCCTGAGCATTATCATCGTGGATACCGAGCCTTCAGCCATGTACTCGCAGGCAATCAGGCGATCGGGTGTTTCCTGGCCCATGGCAGCAGCTACAAGACTTTGCCCATCCAACGCTATGGCAACCTCGCTCTGGTCGATACCTGCCAATTCCAGCAATGTGGGCACCACATCCATGGCAGTAACTGGCATCGAAACATTGCGATTAGAAAACCGATCAGGCGCACTGATGGCTAGTGGAATTCTGCCTGCCCCCTCGAAGAAATTCATTTTGTACCATAAACCTCTCTCACCCAACATGTCGCCATGATCTGATAGAAACACTACGACGGTATCGTCACCAAGTCCACATTCGTCCAGCGTGTCGAGAAGTTCACCAACCTTTTCGTCAAGGTAGCTGATATTGGCACAATAGGCACGGCGAGCATTGCTTACATGCTCATCAGTGACGTTGAATCGATTGGCATCTACCGCATTGAAAATACGCTGGCTATGCGGATCGCGTTGTTTCTCACCCAAGGGGCCGACCTTAGGATCCGGAATATCAACACCCTCATAGAGATCCCAATACCTGGGCCTGGCCGTGTAAGGATCGTGCGGATGCGTAAAACTTGCTGTCAAACAAAATGGTCTGTCATCTTTGCGCCTGGCAATGTCCAGTAGCGTTCGCCGGGCGTGATAAACAACTTCATCGTCATACTCCAGCTGATTGGAAGTATGCGCTACGCCGGCCTCAGTCACCGAAGACAAATTGTGGTACCACCAGTCCACCCGCTCATAGGGAACTCGCCAATCAGGTGTCCAGCCAAAATCCGCCGGGTATATGTCTGTAGTCAGACGATCTTCAAAACCATGCAGTTGATCAGCACCCACAAAGTGCATTTTACCGCTCAGCGCAGTGTAATAGCCTGCACGGCGCAAGTAGTGGGCAAACGTTGGCAGGTTGGATGCAAACTCTGCAGCATTGTCATATACGGTGGTACCGGAGGGCAACAAACCTGTCATGAAAGATGCGCGTGCCGGTGTGCACAACGGACTTGGTGAGTAGGCGTTGTTGAAATTGACACTGCGCTCGTGCAAGGCACGTAAATTGGGAGCGTGTAAAAAATCAGCAGGCCCATCACTCCAGAAAGACCCAGTGAGCTGATCGACCATCAGGATAAGAAAATTACATCGCTTACTCATTATTTAAATTTCCTTTGCGAAATCATCATCGATCATCCGCCTGAATAAAAACGAAGCAAGCATCTTTCGAGCTATCTGAATTAACCAGCCTGGTTAGATCCGACTGCTACTTAGTCCCGAAAATTCGATCTCCAGCATCCCCAAGGCCAGGCACAATGTACCCATGATCATTCAGTTTCTCATCGATAGCGGCGGTAACTACAGGCACATCGGGATGCGCATTGTTGAATGCCTTGATACCTTCCGGTGCAGATATCAGACAAACGAATCGCATATCTTTAGCGCCGCCTTGCTTGAGCCTTTGAACAGCGGCAATAGCCGAGTTTGCAGTGGCCAGCATCGGGTCAACGACCACGATTAACCGATCCTCCATATGGCCGGGGACCTTGTAGTAGTACTCCACAGCTTTAAGTGTGTCAGGGTCCCGATACAATCCGACGTGGCCTACTCTGGCGGAAGGTATGACGTCCAGCATCCCATCGAGCATGCCATTACCAGCGCGCAGGATCGAGATAAAGGCAAGCTTTCTGCCCTTCAGGGTTGGCGCATCCATCTCCTGCACGGGAGTCTCGATAGATGTTGTTGTCAGAGGCAAGTCTTTTGTGACCTCAAAACAGAGCAGCCATGAAATTTCGCGTAGCAGTGCTCTGAACGCTGATGAGGACTGCTCTTTGCGCCGCATCAATGTCAGCTTGTGCTGGACTAGCGGGTGTCTTACAAGCGTAGCAGACAACCCTTTATCCTGAAGGTCCTGTTCGGTCAGCATGATGTTAAATCTCCGGTATCTGTCTGGGGTTAACTTGCCAGCTTCTTGTAACGTACACGCTTGGGTTGTACAGCCGCATCCCCGAGTCGATCGCGCCGGTCTGCTTCATACTCCGTGTAGTTGCCAGCAAAGAAATTGATTTCACCAGGATCTTCATAGGCGAGTATGTGCGTGGCAACTCGGTCCAGAAACCAGCGATCGTGCGAGATCACGATGGCACTACCTGCAAAATCCAGTAATGCCTCCTCAAGCGCCCGCAGGGTTTCCACATCCAGATCGTTTGAGGGCTCATCCAGCAGGAGAACATTAGCGCCTTGTTTCAATGTCATGGCCAGGTGTAATCGTCCTCGTTCTCCACCTGAGAGATCCTTGACAAATTTCTGCTGGTCACTCCCCTTGAAATTAAAGCGGCCCACGTATTGACGGGCGGGCATCTCATAGTTATTGATACTGATGATGTCACTGCCTTCAGCGAGTACATCAAACACCGTTTTGTCACCGTCCAGATCATCCCTGCTCTGATCTACATAAGCCAACTGTACAGTTTCGCCCAACTCTATCTGACCGCTATCCGGCTCTTCCCGCCCCATCAACATCCGAAAAAGCGTGGACTTACCAGCGCCATTGCCGCCAATAACACCCACAATTGCTCCTTTGGGCATGCTGAACGACAAATCCTCGATCAGCACTCTGTCACCATAGCTTTTGGTTACATTGACAAAGTCAATGACCTTGTCTCCCAGACGCTCACCCGGTGGAATATAAATCTCGTTGGTTTCAGATCGCTTCTGAAACTCTTGCGATTGCATCTCTTCAAAACGCTGCAGGCGTGCCTTGGATTTTGACTGACGTCCCTTCGCACCCTGACGTACCCATTCCAGTTCCGCCTTCATGGCCTTGGCATGTGATGATTCCTGCTTGGATTCCTGTTCCAGCCTGGCAGACTTTTGATCCAGCCAGCCCGAATAATTACCCTCGTAAGGAATGCCAGACCCTCTATCGAGTTCCAGAATCCAGCCAGCCACGTTATCCAGAAAATAACGGTCGTGCGTAATGGCAACGACTGTGCCGTTGAAATCGTGCAGAAAGTGCTCAAGCCACGCCACGGAATCTGCATCCAGATGGTTAGTCGGCTCATCCAGCAACAGCATGTCGGGCCCCGAAAGCAACAAGCGACATAGCGCTACACGTCTCTTCTCTCCACCCGACAGGTGCGCCACATTCTCATCCCAGGGCGGCAAGCGCAGCGCATCTGCTGCTATATCCATCTGCATTTGCAGGTTATGCGCATCCGATGCCTCTATGATTGCCTCCAACCGCGCTTGCTCCGATGCGAGCGCATCGAAGTCTGCATCAGGCTCAGCATAAGCGGCATAGACCTCATCAAGACGCGCCTGCGCTGCCTTGATCTCGTCCACTGCCTCTTCCACCACCTCTTTAACCGTCTTTGACGGATCCAGCTGGGGCTCCTGCTCCAGGTAACCCACTTTGATACCAGGCATAGGGCGCGCTTCACCCTCGATTTCCTCGTCCAGCCCCGCCATGATCTTCAGCAGAGTGGATTTGCCTGCTCCGTTTAACCCCAGAACCCCGATTTTGGCGCCCGGAAAGAAAGACAGAGAGATATTTTTAAGAATCTGACGCTTGGGCGGCACGATTTTACCAACCCGATTCATCGTGTAGACGTACTGAGCCATTAGTTATCCACGTGGGTAAAAGGGCATAGTGTATACGGAATTTCAACTGCTCTCGCCTGTAGAAACTGGCGATGGCCTGGGCGATGGCCTAATTGGTGCTGAATAGCGAACTTGAGGCTTCGGCACTACACTAATGTTACAAACGAGGTTCAGTGCGTTCTTACTGAAACTCATGGGCCACAACTAAAGCGAACCTAGCTATGTTCCAGTCATTTTTTCCGAGACCAAACGTATTCTTTCTGTCGGCAGTCGCATGGTTCTTCATCACCTTGGGCATCTGGTACGGATTCGCAGACGGTTTTGCGGCACAACTGAGCCTGATGCGAGAGGCATGGCCAACCGTTGAGGGGCAACGCCCCCCGTTTCTGAATCCGGATAAAGTCTGGGTATACCAGTACATCGTGTTTGTCACTATCTTGTTCTGCGTATTTTGGTTTTTCATCGACCGCACCCGCTGGTACCGGTGGTCGGTTTGCGGAACAGCGATCATCCTGCTGGTGACGTATTTTCAGGTTCAGGTAGGCGTATGGTTCAACCAGATTTATGGCGAACTGTTTGACCTGGTGCAGGTCTCGTTGACGACGCCCGGAACCGTCGACGCCGCGCAGTTCTATGACAAGATGACAACGATTGTTGTCGTACTCATCCCCAACATCCTGACACTGGTATTTTTCAGCTTCTATGTTTCGCATTACGTGTTCCGTTGGCGTACAGCGATGAACGACTATTACATGTCACACTGGACCAAACTTCGCACTATCGAAGGGGCAGCGCAACGTGTTCAGGAGGACACCATGCGCTTTGCAGGTATTGTCGAAGGATTGGGCTCGCAGTTCGTCAGTGCCATTATGACGCTCATCGCCTTTTTGCCGCTACTGTGGTCGCTGTCAGCGCAAGTCACGGAATTACCCATTATTGGCGCAATAGACGGTTCATTGGTATTCCTCGCATTGATTTCATCCATATTCGGAACAGTATTACTTGCCGCTGTTGGATACCGGCTACCGGGATTGGAATTCAACAATCAAAAGGTGGAAGCGGCCTATCGAAAAGAGCTTGTTTATGGTGAGGATGATGAAGAGCGATGTGCACCACCCAGCGTCAAGGAACTATTCAACGGGGTTCGTAAAAACTATTTCAAACTGTACTTCAATTATCTGTATTTCAATATTTTCCGCTACGCTTACCTGCAAGGGGCTAGTCTGATTCCATTGATCGCACTGGTCCCGACCTTCGTTGCAGGGACAATCACATTCGGTGTCTATCAGCAAATTCGCATGGCGTTCGATCGCGTCGAGAATTCATTTCAGTTTCTGGTCAATTCGTGGACAACAATTGTTGAGCTGATATCGATTTACAAACGACTCCAGGCATTTGAATCCCGTATCCACGTCACCCCGATTGATGCCGCTCAACCAGCACTGAAGGTGTAACGCCAATACGCCAGGGAGTATCGGGGCAACTGCAACACCGTTTACAGAACCTTCGCCCCGTTACTCCTTACAATTTCTTCTTTTGCGCGCGTGCGTTCAAGACCATGATGACAAGCCAATCGGCGACTAACTATTGACGTCTAACATCAAATCGCCCGCAATTCGTTATTGTATCGGTCAATCTTTCCAACATAGCTTTGAACTCCTGACGAGATCATAGCCATCGCCTCCTCGCTTACCGTCTTTACTATCTTTGCCGGTGACCCCAACACAAGCGAGCCATCAGGAATCTGCATGTTTTCGGTGACCAGGGCATTGGCACCGATAAGGCAATTCCTGCCAATGACAGCATTGTTCAGAATGACCGCATTCATGCCAATCAGGCTGTCATCGCCAATGGTACAACCGTGCAGCATCACCTTGTGACCGATGGTTACGCGTTTACCGATCGTCAGGGGTATTCCGGGGTCCACGTGCAGTACGGCGCCATCCTGTACATTGCTGGCATCACCAATACTGATCGTGGCATTGTCGCCACGCACCACGACATTGAACCAGATGCTCACATCGCACCCGGTGACGACCTGGCCTATAACAGCGGCGTCCGGAGCCACAAAGCAGTGTTCTCCAATCTCCGGAGCGTAATCTCCCAATGCATAAATCATATTGCCGTTCTCGAGAATAGTGATGACACCAAGCATAATGGATTGCCTGCCCAAATAAGTCCGAAATGTGCACAACAGCTCACTATCGCCTGGACGGCAGCTTCAGTCATCTGCCGCTTAATCCGATAACCAAAGGGTAACTTCCATTGGCAGATCACCATGAGTCATTCCGAGGCATTGGATAACGGCGCAACCCCGAGCGATAAGGGTGAGGGCGTTCAAAAACGACGCGTTCTCAATGCAGTCTGGCAACCGTTTCTGCAGTTCAAATTGCTGATGTACATGCTGGGTTCCACGGCATTTGTGGCAATACTACTGGCGGCATTTCTGTACTACGCCTTCAGCGATCTCGTTAACGTCGTAACCGGTAAAACTGAAGCCACCACCTACTATGGTGAGATGATTGAGATCCAGCTTGTTCACTTGTTCCGCTACTGCGGAGCTCTTTTCGTGCTTTACATTGTGTTGCTGGCATCAGTCTGTGTTGCATACACACACCGTCTCATTGGCCCTCTTCGCCCGTTTGTCAGACATGTCGAGAAGCTGACCGAGGGAGACTACTCAAGTCGAGTCAAATTGCGTAAGGGCGATCTGGACATGTATAACGAGTATGCCGAAAAGCTCAATGAACTGGCCATCAAACTCAACAAACAGGGTGCTCAAGGCCAGCAGGAACATGATGGCGAGAGTGGGCAAACTGTCTGACAGTTTCGTCCCTGATCACACGTGATCACAGACGCCGAACGGGCGTATGACAAGGCTCGATATCAGCCAATAACGAAAAAGCCCGCGACATGTCAAAGCATGCCGCGGGCTTTTTCGTTTTGCCATGAATATAACCTTACTTGATAACAATCTCCGGTCCCATGATCAGCGTCGGCAGCCAGGTGGACAGCGGTGGATAGTAAGTGACTAATATCAAGAAGAGGAACAAGATGGCCACGAATGGCAGTGAGGCCCTGACAACATTCAGAATCGAAAGTTTGGAAACACCAGCTGTCACGAACAGATTGAGACCAACCGGCGGTGTAATCATGCCGATCTCCATATTGACGACCATTATTATTCCCAGATGAATGGGGTCGATTCCCAGTTCAATGGCAATGGGAAACACCAGTGGCGCAACAATGATAAGCAGCCCCGAAGGTTCCATGAACTGACCACCGATCAGCAATAACAGATTTACAACGACCAGGAACATGATGGGACCCAGGCCTGCAGCTAACATGGTGTCTGCTATTGACTGTGGAATCTGTTCCTCGGTGAGTACGTGCTTGAGAATCAACGCGTTAGCGATGATGAACATCAACATGATCGTCAGCTTGCCTGATTCAAACAAAACACGGCGAGTGTCCTTGTGCAGCCAGACAGTAACCAGGCTCTGTGGGTTTCTCCAGAATGACTTCGAGTTATCATCGTCGATATGCAGTGGCCCCATATCTCGGTACACAAAGTTGGCAATGAAAAACGCATACATCGCGGCCACTGCGGCAGCTTCGGTAGGCGTAAATACCCCGCTGTAAATCCCACCAAGAATAATGACAATGAGCAACAAGCCCCACAATGCATCAAGCCCGGATAACGCAATTTCCTTCCACCCGGTCCAGGGCTGTTTCGGCAATTTTTTGATACGCGCCATAATGTAAATGCCGATCATCAAAAACAGACCAGCAGTCAGGCCGGGAAATACGCCTGCTAGAAACAAGCGACCTACCGAGACGTCGGTAGCTGCTGCATAGACGACCATGACAATAGAGGGTGGAATCAGGATACCCAGTGTTCCGGCACTGCAAATAACGCCGGCTGCGAAATCCTTTGAGTAGCCCACCTGGCGCATGCCAGCAATGACAATGGTGCCAATAGCCACTACGGTGGCTGGTGATGATCCGGATAGTGCCGCAAACATCATGCAGGCAAACACTGAAGCGATAGCAAGACCACCGCGAAGGTGCCCAACGATGGAAATGGAAAACCGAATAATACGTTTAGCAACACCACCAGTAGACATGAAACCGGAAGCGAGTACAAAAAACGGAATAGCCAGAAGCGTGTAATGACCGGTGAACGCGCTAAGCAAGGTTTGCGAAACCGATGCCAGTGATGCATCGGAAAAAATCAGTAAAAAACCAATACTGGATACGCCAAGCGATACGGCTATGGGCACGCCCATCAGCATCAGACTGATGACGAAAAGAAACAGGAGAAAAGCATCCATGTTAGTTGGCTCCTTCCTGCTTTTCTATCAGGTCGGCACCTTCATGACTCTCAATGAGAAGATCCTGCTCACCTCGCCAGATGCGTATGCCGGCTTGTATAAAGCGTACTGTCAGTAAAAACGTACTGACCGGCATCACGGTGTATGGAAGGAAACGTGGCATTTTTTCGTAGAGTTCGCCTTCGTTAAGCCAGTGGGCGAAGAACTGCAGGAAGCCGGGCATGGGAATGTCGTTCACTTCGTAAAAAGCGCGTTTAGTGACGAACGCCCACCAGTAGTCCCAGCTGCCTTTGAACAGAAGGACACTAAAAATGATACAAACCGCGACCGCAGCTAATGTGATCTTGCGTCGACTGGCTGGTGGCAACAGATTAACCACAACATCGACGCCAATGTGGAACGTATGTTTGACGGCATAAGAGGCACCGATAAGAACGAGAAACGCGAACAGAAATACGGTCGCTTCCAGTGCCCAGAGTATATTGGTATCGAGCATTCTGGCCACAACGTTGGCAAACGTTATCAGCGTCATCGTGCCAAGAAAGAATGCAATGAGATTCTCTTCAATGCGATCGCCGAAGCTTTTCGCGCGGGTTACTGAATCTGACATAGGCTACCTCGGCCGTAAAACAGTAATAAATGCGGGGCCTGGAGAGCCGCCCCGCATCCTTTTTACCAAGCGCCGATTAGTTAGCGATCATGCTCTGCGCAGCGTCGATCATGTCTGCACCGACATCGCCTTCGAACTGCTTCCAAACTGGCTTGAGCGCATCCACCCAGGCTGTACGCTGCTCATCAGTCAACGTTCGTACAACACCGCCCGCGTCAATGATGGACTGCTTGTTAGCTTCATTAACGGCAAATGACTCAGCGTTACGCGTTTCTGTAACTTCCGAAAGAATCGTTGATAGCTGATCACGAACAGCGCTATCCAGGCCATCCCACCATTCGAAAGATGTCACAACCAGATAATCGATAATGCCGTGATTAGACTCGGTTGTTCCGTCCTGCACTTCGAAGAATTTCTTGCCATAAATGTTTGACCACGTATTTTCCTGGCCATCGACAACACCTGTTTGCAGTGCGCCATAGACTTCACTGAACGACATTTTCTGCGGGCTTGCACCTAGCGCCTCGAATTGAGCAACCAGCACATCCGAAGCCTGTACCCGGAATTTCAGACCACTGGCATCGCCGGGCATGACCAGCGGCTGGTTTGCGGAAATCTGCTTCATGCCGTTGTGCCAGAACTCCAGTCCCTGTAAGCCACGACGTTGCATGGAATCCTTCATCGCCTGTCCCGCCTCTGAGCTCTGGAATGCATCAACATGCTCGATGTTCTTGAACATGAACGGCAGATCGAAAATTCTGTACTGCTTGGTGAATTTCTCAAATTTGGACAGCGAAGGTGCTGCTAACTGAACATCGCCATTGAGCATGGCTTCCAGCACTTTGTCATCATCATAAAGCGTCGAATTGGGGAACACTTCCATACAGGCTGTGCCGTTCATTTCATCGTTAACCCGTTGCTGCAGCAGCGTGGCAGCGATACCCTTGGGGTGCTTGTCGGTATTTGTGACATGGCTGAATTTGATAACCATTTCACCGTCGTCGCAATCAGCGATGGCCGCACCGGAAAGGCCGGCTAGCGCCATGGCTGTGATTAGAGCGCTTGTACGCAATTTCATAGTAATTCCTCTTTTTCATGTGGGCACTATTGTGACGCGACGGGAGCCTATTCCCATTTGTCGCAAGATTGGTAACATTTCGTCCGCAATACGTGCTGGTGCGAATACTACGCCTCCCTGACGTAGTTTTACAGGGCCAAAGTCGGCGGATTTCTGCTACTGGCCAATATGCGATGGCGAAAAGCTGCCAGATGAGACCTGGTGAGTGGGAATTCACCCCGTAAAGCACTAGGTCGCGGTAGGATTTGTCACATAATTCCAAAGCACACCCTCCTCTCAAAACAGTCAAAAAGCGAATCCCGGCTATTAACGCGCTCCCTGACAGTCTCAATCTGACTAAACCCTTACCTTCCGCCCTCCGCAGGCCAACATTGCTGATTCCGTTGATTGGCATTCTGCTTATCACGGTCATTGCCGTGAGTATCATGAAATTGACGGAAACCCGGCTGCGTCGCGACGCCGACCTGGATCTGGTCAGCGAAGGCGAGTTAATCAGTGCCAGCGTCGATCGACTGCGTCACCTGCCCGTCGCCGTCGCCCACCACCCTCATGTCATTGCATCCCTGGCGAGTTCCGCAGTGCAAGGCTCGGCAACCCAGGAAAGGCTGGATATGCTCTCTAACCGTTACTTGCAAACCGTTAGCGAAGCCGCTGGCACCAGCCTGCTATACATCATCGATACCACAGGGCGAACGCGAGCCGCCAACAATTGGCGCAGCCCGGACTCGCTCGTCGGCAACCGTTACCAGTTCAGACCTTACTTTCAGCAAGCCATGCTGGGAAACGAGGTTCGCTACTATGCTGTCGGTGTGACGACGGGCGAAGCCGGGTACTATTTCGCGCAACCCGTGCACAGTAAAGGCACCCTGGTCGGCGTTGCGGTGGCCAAGCTCGAGCTAGAGTCTTTGCAACACCAGTGGCAGGAAAAAAAACCGCATAGCCTGCTGATTGACGAAGAAGGCGTAACGATACTTAGCAGTAATCCGCAATGGCGCTTCAGAACCACACGATCACTAAGTACGGAGCAACTGAATGATTTTGAAAATCAACGAAAGTATGCCAATCGAACCTTGCAGGCTCTGGATGCAAGTCACCCTTTAACCGAACCCAGACTACGTATTGACGGACAACCGTTCTTGAGCTCGACCATTAAACTGCCTCTGCAGAACTGGCGTCTTGTTCAACTGACCCCCATAGCCCCGGTTTACAACGCTGGCATTATTGCAGCGCTGGTGAGCGGCCTGCTGGCCGGATTAAGTACTGTTATTTTTCTGTATCGACGCGAGCGACAACGCAAGAACATACTTAGCCTGGCCGCTCAGGACGCTGCCAGGATGCGCTCTTTGAATCAGGAGTTGCAGGCCCAGATAAGTGAACGGCGCAAGGCCGAACAACATCTGAAGGAGGCACAAACCGAGCTTATCCAGGCATCCAAACTTGCAGCTCTTGGCCAGATGTCTGCGGCGATTGCCCATGAGGTTAACCAACCTTTGTCAGCCATTAGAACGTTCAGCGCCAGCGCTAAACTGCTTCTCGACCGTGACAGAGTGTCTGAGGCCCATAAGAACCTTGATGAAATTCACGCGTTGATAGAAAGACTCGCCATTCTGACCTACGACCTGAAAACTTTCGCCAGAAAATCAGACGTCCCGCGTGAACTCGTATCCTTACAAAGCTGTATTGAGCGCATCACAAGTACACTGAAGACTGATCTGCATGAACGCCAGATCGAACTGGTCATTGTGACCCCGGACTACCCGGTATGCGTATCGGGCAACGCCATACGCATAGAACAGGTATTAAGTAATCTGTTGCGTAACGCCATGGATGCGACCAACGACGTGATTGAAAAAGGCATTGTCAAACTTAGTGTTTGCCGGGAAGAAAATGAGGCAGTCATACGTGTACAGGACAACGGTAGTGGCATGATAGAGGCAGATATTTCCCATGTTTTCGAACCCTTCTTTACGACCAAGCCTATGGGTGAAGGTGTCGGACTCGGCTTATCTATCGCGTACGGAATTATCGAGGAGATGGGAGGACAGCTACGGGTTAGAAATTCCAATGAAGGGGGAGCGCTGTTCTCTGTACGACTGCCTTACCATGAAGAGCCCAAGCCATGAATCTTCGCGTTTTGCTGATAGATGATGAACGTGCCATGCGCGAATCCATCTCACAATGGCTATCACTGGCGGATTGCACCGTTGAGAGTTTTGCAGACAGCCATGAAGCACTAACACACATTACTGATCGGTTCGATGGCGTCGTGGTTACCGATCTTCGTATGCCAATAGTCGATGGCATGGGTGTGCTTAGAGCTATCATGGAAATCGATCAGGATATACCCGTGGTTCTGATTACCGGGCATGGTGACGTTACCAGCGCTGTGGACGCCATGCAGCACGGCGCTTATGATTTTATCGAAAAACCATTTCAACCGGAAAGACTGCTCTCGACCATAAAACGAGCAGGCGAGAAACGCGAACTCATTCTTCAAAACCGCCAGTTGCTCAGGCAGGCAGAATCGGGGCGTTCAATCGAGGAGCGGCTGCTCGGCGAATGCCCCAGCATGCGATCGATACGCCAGAACATTATCCAGTTTGCCGATGTGGACGTGGATGTACTGATCATCGGTGAAACCGGTACCGGCAAGGAAGTGGCTGCCAGGGCACTACATGATTTTAGTACCCGTAAAAACAGCTCGTTCAAGGCAATAGACTGCGGAGCCATAGCGCAGAACCATATTGAGCAAGCGTTGTTTGGAAGCAGCGGCAAGAGCATCGCCGCAGGTCCCTTCGAACTGGCGGAAGGTGGTACGGTGTTTCTTGATGAAGTAACGAATATGCCAGCCGAGCAACAGGTCAAATTGTTGCGCGTGCTTGAACAACGCGAGGTTCAGCGTATCGGAGAGAATAATACGCGTGCTCTGGACATCCGCGTACTAAGCGCTGCCAACGCATCCCTGGATCAACACGTCAGCCTGGGAGAGTTTCGAAGCGATCTGCTTTTCAGACTCAATACGGTAGAGATGCGTTTACCACCGCTTCGAGAACGCGATGATGACTGTGTCCTGCTATTCGAGCACTTTACCTCACGCGCCAGTGCCAACTATCAACGCGAAGTCCCGGCCATCAATAGTCAGGACATCACGGCACTAAGAGCGCATAACTGGCCCGGCAATGTCCGCGAACTCAAGAACGTGGCTGAACGATTTGTTCTCTATCAGGTAGAACCGGTATCCAATCTGATTTTACCGGGAGAGACTTCGCAGCAGCGACCAGGCTTTGCCCAGCAAGTACAGGCCTTCGAAAAGTCCATCATTGAATATGCAATAAAACATTGCAACGGTAACATCAGCGATAGTGCCGATTACCTTGGACTGCCGCGTCGAACGCTGAGTGATAAATTGCAAAAATACGATATCGAACGCTCAACAACGAAACCCTGAATAACAATACAACACGAGCGCACCGGCATTATTGCTGATTAAAACTTCGTGCTGCAGGGTCACTGGCCAGAAGCTGCTTACGTCGTCGTTCACGGTAAACGGTATACACCGATGCCACTGTAATGATACCCGCCCCTACCCACGTACTAAAGCCGGGTAACTCACTAAATAGAATCCATCCAAATACCGTCGCATAAAGCAATCGCACGTAGTCGAGTGATGCCAGTAGAGAAGCTTCACCGTAGGTGTAGGCCAGAATATTCGCTTTCTGGGCAAAATAGGAAACCACGGCAATCGCTGCAAGCATCAGCCACTCCGTAGCGGTGGGCGTTACCCATTGGATATACGCCGGAATAGTCATGACCAGTCCAACACCGATAGCCTGGTACGCCAGTATGGTTGCCGGCGGATCAATGCGTGTCAGCTTGCGAATGATCACCATGACGAGTCCTGCACTGGCTGCACCCACGACGGCAAACAATCCAAAAATAGAAAATCCTTCTGTACCAGGACGCACCATGACAAGCACACCGATAAAACCCACGAACACGGCAGACCATCGATACAAGCCAACCGTCTCTTTCAGGAAAAAAACGGCAAAAATAGTAACAAAAAAACTTTTGGCAAAAGCGATAGCTGTGGCATCGGCCAATGGCATGTTGACCACCGCAGTGAAGCCCGTCAGCATGGCAATCAAGGCAAAGACAATGCGTAAAAACTGCAGGGATAAATGATCTGTCTTGAGTGATGCAGGAAAACTCTTAATCAGAAACGGCACCAGCATGATAGTCATCCCCAACTGCCTCACAAACAAAATCTGTGTCACTGGCATACGCTGACCGACCAATTTGATCAGCGCAACCATTAACGCAAATCCCAATGCCGCGATCATGAGGATCAAGGCACCCTTGACGTTATCTGCTTGATTGTCGATGGGTTGCAAGAATGCTGGGTCTGTTCGGGTGAAGCACGAGCTTACACCAGGATGGCAAGCATAATGTTCCTGAAGGCTTGACTTGCGTTATTTATCTTTATTAACGGGCAAGGTTGTCCGACGCGAGGGGTCGCCGACAAACATCGTCACTAGAGCAGTCGCAAATACCTCACTTTGGGATGGGTGCGTTGCGCTAACACGGAATACATGCTCACCTTGATCGCTGTCGCTGGTCTCCCAGAAAAACGTATAACCGTTTACCAGATTCTTGTCGAAGCTTGCGTTACGAGGTACGCGATCGATACTGATCAATGGGTCTTTGTCGTCACTGCTTAAGGCACTAATCTGCAGTGAGATGATTTGCCCGCTGCTCACGATCTGATTGGACATCGGATTAAAACTGATGACAGCGCTTTTTTGATTTCCTGCTACTTCGCTGGCCTCGCCGGTGACGGCTGACATCACTTGAGGTGCCTTCGCATCATAGAATTTGCTGACTTGCAGTACACCGGTTTCCACGACATCCTGCGTGTCAATATTTTTCGCCTGGATCATTAAGCGCGTTTTTTCGGGCAGATCTGATCCGGTCGCCCACTGCAGCTTCAATTGTCCATCATCACTAACCGCAAGCCTTGCTCCAACGGGTGGAGATAACAATGAGATTTCCAACCTCATACCACTACTGCGATCAACAGCGATATCCTGCTCAAGAAGATCGCCTGGTTCAACGCTAACCGGATTGAATTCCGGGAGAATACCTGCCACCGATGCCGGAGCAAACACCATGGCGGTGACGAGACAGATTACAGATGTGATTGATGTACGCATCCTTGCAGTTCACAGCACTTTTCGGACTTGCAGTTTATAGTGCTTTTCGAAATGTAAGGTTCCAACGCACAGCGCCAAATTGCGAATGTGTGGACTCTTTCAACTTTCTGACACCATGAAAAAAGCGACGAGCCGTTCCACCAAATACCACCACGTCGCCATCAGATAAATCTATTGGTATGGATTTTCCACGTTTCTCCGGACCAATTACAAAGAAACGCGCATCGATTCCCAGTGATACAGACACGATAGGTTGACTGAAATCGGACTCGTCCCGATCCTGATGCGCGCCCATTTGAGTGCCTGGTTGATAGTGATTGATGAGGCAGGCATCCGGCGAAAAACCCGGGAATCCGGCGGCTGTTGCTGCGCGACTCGCAAGCGTAGCAAAAGCCTCTGGCATGACATGCCAGGGCTCACCGCTTAGCGGGTCCAGTTGGGAGTAGCGATAGCCTTTTCGATCCGATATCCAACCGACTTCGCCGCAATTACTGGTGTGTACTGACATCAGATAACCGCGGCGGGTCTGCATCTGCCGGAGCGGCGAGTGTTCAAGCACCCGGTTAAGCGGAGCAACGAGCAAGTTGGAATCGGCAAATCGTGGCAATACATATACACCGGGACATATTTCAACTACTTGAGAGAGTAAATCATCCATTTTAACGAATTCTTTGATTTTTTAACCCGAATACGGGCAAATTATTGGTTTTTCTCGGCCCAATTGTTCAAAATACGCCTCATGCTTCCTTCAAGCCCCGACCCGCAGCTCATCGAACACCTGGTTCGTCACAGTGGACTCTCGAGTTCTCAGGCAATTCGTCTGATCAACGAAATTGTTGCGTTCTATAGCGAGACGCCGCAACTGTATATTCGCAGACGCCACTCCGAGCTGCAGAAATCAGGATTAGCGAATGAACTTATTTACAGCATTATCGCAGAGGAGCTTGGCCAGCACCGTTTTGCGTCTGAGCCACTAACCACCCGCCAGATTCGTCGCGCCATCTACGGATAGTGCACAACAAAGCGCTCTCACCCGAGTTGACAATATGTGTGGAATTATCGCCTATACCGGACCAGGCTCAGTGCGCAGCATGCTGACGGATGGTCTGCGCCGCCTTGAATATCGCGGCTATGACTCAGCAGGAGTCGC
This sequence comes from Granulosicoccus sp., assembly GCA_045106855.1. Classification (GTDB taxonomy): domain Bacteria; phylum Pseudomonadota; class Gammaproteobacteria; order Granulosicoccales; family Granulosicoccaceae; genus Granulosicoccus. Next base: position 28,265 of record JBGCFI010000036.1, on the reverse strand, counting down.
AGTGGCACACCGAAAGAAACTGCGTACCTGGAAAGCTGCAGGCAATCTGACCATGCTGGAGCAACAGCTGCCGGAATCCATTCAGGGTAACTATGGCATTGGTCACACACGCTGGGCGACACACGGCGCCGCTACCGATATCAACGCGCACCCGCACACCGACGCCAGTGAGCGCATCGCAATCGTCCACAACGGTATTGTCGAAAATGCGTCGTTGCTACGCAAGCAGCTCAGACGTATCGATACGAAACTGACCTCTGAAACCGATTCTGAATTGTTAGCACACCTTATCGCGCACAAACTGCAGTCAACTGATCAAGACTTAGCCGGCGCTGTGCGCCAGATACTCCTGCAAATTCGCGGTACCTGCGGCATTGCCGTTATCGATGCGCAAACACCGGGCACGATCGTTGTTGGTCGTTTGGGCAGTCCCGTCATTCTAGGCGTTGGCGATGGCCAGATGTGGGCAGCATCAGATACTTCCGCAATGGCAAGACATACCCGCGACATCGTGCATCTTGACGACGGGGAAATTGCCACCCTGACAACACAGGGATTCAAGATTACCACTCTTGATGCCATGCGTAGTGACAAGTGCACCACGCGCATCCAGCACTCGGAAGAGGACTATGAGCGTGGAGACTATGCGCACTATTTACACCGCGAAATACGCGACCAGCCTGACGTTATAGAACGCGTACTCAGCGGCAGACTTAATCGGCAATTCTCGACTGCCCATCTCGGCGGACTCAACCTCCAACCCAGGGAGCTTTTAGATATCAAGCGCATCAAAGTGCTGGGTTGTGGCTCTGCTTATTATGCCGGCATTGCCGGTGCCAATATGATTGAACAATTGGCTAGACTTCCGTCGGATGCCGAACCCGCCGCCGAATTTCGCTATAGAAACCCGCTTATAGAGAGCGACACACTGTATATCGCCGTCAGCCAGTCGGGTGAAACCTTTGATACGTTGGCAGCGGTTCGAGAAGTCAAACGCAAGGGCGGCTTTGTTCTCGGAGTAGTGAATAGTGTTGGCAGTACTATAGCGCGCGAAGTCGATGGGGGTGTTTACTTGCATGCGGGGGCAGAAATATCAGTGGCGTCCACCAAGGCTTATACCAGCACCCTTACGGTGTTCGCGCTGTTAGCAATAATGCTGGGAAGATTGCGCGATGTATCACCTCAACGCGGTAGCACACTGGTGGATTCGATAAGCAAGCTACCATCCCTTATTACCGATGCGCTTCAACTTGAATCCCGGATAAGCAGCATCGCACAGGATATTATCAAAGCCAAGAGCATGTTTTTCCTGGGGCGCACTACGGCGTACCCTATCGCGATGGAAGGTGCACAGAAACTTAAGGAAATATCGTATATCCATGCCGAAGCCTACCCCTCCTCTGAACTCAAACACGGGCCACTTGCACTCGTCAGCAAGAAAACACCCTGCGTTGTAATTTTGCCTGACAATGAATTACTGGAGAAATCCTTATCCTCACTAGAGGAGCTCAAAACACGCGGAGCACCCATCATCACTGTAACTGACAGCACGCACGAACGCATTGCCGAGCTGTCCGATCATGTATTGCTCACGCCACCCGGCGAGGAACTTACCCGCCCCATTGTAATGAGCATTCCACTACAGCTACTGGCATACCATGTGGCGTTACTACTTAATCGCGATATAGACCGGCCACGCAATCTGGCAAAAAGTGTCACGGTGGAGTAGATCGCACCATTACACGGCAACGATTGCACCAATATAAAACAAAGGCTCAGCATTACAACACTTACCCCTGCGCTAAACCTTTGTAAATTATAGTAAAACCATGATGGCACAGTCCCTGTAATAACAGCTTCGATTGTTCGAAAAAGAACAACGCTGTCTTCATCTTTCAGGGAAACAAAATCTATGCTGTTAAAAAACAGTCTTAAACTATCGCTGCTAACAGCTGCCGGTCTGAGTATTGCCGGGGCAAGTTTTTCACTTCAGGCGCAGGACGAGACTATCAAAGTCGGTGTACTGCATTCGCTCTCAGGCACGATGGCAATATCCGAGACGACGTTAAAAGACACCATGTTAATGCTGATCGATCAGCAAAATGCAAACGGTGGGCTGTTGGGCAAACAACTCGAGGCCGTTGTGGTCGATCCTGCCTCGGACTGGCCGCTTTTCGCGGAAAAAGCACGCGAATTAATTGAACAGGAAGGTGTGGTAGCAACCTTTGGTGCCTGGACCTCCGTATCCCGAAAATCTGTTCTACCTGTATTCGAGGAGCTCAACAGTCTCTTGTTCTATCCTGTTCAATACGAAGGCGAAGAATCGTCCAAGAACGTCTTCTACACTGGCGCAGCACCAAACCAACAAGCGATACCCGCTGTTGATTATCTGACCAATGAGATTGGCGTTGAGCGTTGGGTTCTTGCAGGTACCGACTATGTATATCCGCGTACCACCAACAAGATTCTGGAAGCCTATCTGAAAGCTGCTGGCGTCGCCAGCGAAGATATCATGATCAACTACACGCCATTCGGACACGCTGACTGGCAGTCCATCGTCTCGGAAATCAAAAGCTTCGGCTCTGAAGGAAAGAAAACTGCCGTTGTATCTACGGTTAACGGTGATGCGAATGTGCCGTTCTACAAAGAGCTGGGTAATCAGGGAATCTCAGCAGAGGATATTCCTGTTATCGCATTCTCGGTTGGTGAAGAGGAGCTATCGGGTTTCGACACTGCACCTCTGGTGGGACATCTTGCTGCGTGGAATTACTTCATGAGTGTTGATGCAGAAGCTAACGATGCATTTATCGACAACTGGCTGGAATTTATCGGCGACGATGCACGGGTAACCAACGATCCCATGGAAGCTCATTATATCGGCTTCAACATGTGGGTAAAAGCCGTTGAGAAAGCAGGCACGACTGATCCATCTGCCGTACAGGATGCCATCATCGGTGTTTCTGTACCGAATCTTACCGGTGGATACTCGGCGATGATGCCCAACCACCACATCACGAAGCCAGTACTGATTGGCGAGATTCAGGATGACGGTCAGTTCGAAGTTGTATGGGAAACACCCGGACTGGTTGCCGGTGATGCCTGGTCTGACTTCCTGGATAGCAGTAAAGAGCTGATCTCCGACTGGAGAGCACCTCTCTCTTGTGGTAACTACAACGTCAGCACAGGTGTTTGTTCGGGACAGAATCTTTAAGTTAAGTCCGACATGAACGTGTAGTTAATCAGCGCAAGGATGCGCGCCCACAACGTAATCAGAGTCTTTTCATGTTCCTGCGCTCCGCCTTTACTAGCCTGGCATTTCTTTGCCTTCTGGTTAGCAGTCATTTTTCTCATGCAGATGTAACTACCGGTATTACAGAGCTTGATCCCATATTCGAAGCTTTTGTAGAAGGCAAGGGAAAAACAAGAACAGAAGCACTCGATACGCTTGCCTCGCTTCCCAGGGAGGACACCCGAGAGCTGCTGCAAGGCATACTCGATGGCGAACTCATGTTCCACAAACCATCATTTACCATCGTATGGGCGGTGAAGGATGGGCGTGAGTTCACGATGACATCGCTCGATCGCACCGAGGATCTGGGACGCGACAGCAGTCGCCGAGTCAAGCGCCTGAAACTCACTAACAGCATTCGCGGCTATTTACGTCAATTGATAGCAGGACTTGGCTTGTACTCGACAGATGCGGGGGAGCGTCTGGCCGCGATCGATTCACTGATTGATAATCCACAGTCTATCGAGCAGGAAACGCTGGATACATTGCTTGGCAATGAAAAGGATGAAACCGTGTTAGAGGCGTTACGTCTTCTGGATACACGAAAGAAACTCAGCTCCGATGATCCACTGCTTCGCCTGGCAGCAGTAAATGCGCTACGCACGGATCTGTCATCAGACGCTCGCAGCGCAATTTCCAGGATCGAGGCGAACGATGAAGATGAGAATGTTCGCGCTGCAGCGCTAGCCGTACAAATTTATCATGACCAGCAAGTCAGACTGTTCGGTTGGCTGGAAACATTGTTTTTCGGTCTTAGCCTAGGTTCTGTGCTGGTTCTTGCCGCAATCGGGCTGGCCATCAGCTTTGGAGTTATGGGTGTGATTAACATGGCGCATGGAGAACTTATCATGCTGGGTGCGTATTGCGCCTGGGCCATGCAACAGTTGCTGCCACAGTCCATAACCAGCGCCCTGCTCCTGTCTATTCCTGTCGCATTTCTGGTTACCGGCATTGTGGGGATAATCATCGAGAGAACCGTTATCAGGTTTCTCTATGGAAGACCGCTGGAAACACTACTCGCTACATTTGGAATCAGTCTGATTCTGCAACAGCTGGTCCGCACATTTGTGTCTCCTCAAAACGTACCGGTCGCCAATCCCGAATTCATGAGCGGTGTATTGCATATCAACGGTGTGTTCAGCCTGACACTCAACCGCCTCTATATTCTTGCATTCTGTCTTGTTGTGTTCGCAGCTCTGGTTGTATTGCTGAAAAACAGTCGCTTCGGGCTTGAGGTACGTGCAGTTTCTCAAAATCGTGCAATGGCCCGGGCAATGGGCGTACGCTCATCGCGTATCGACTCACTCACCTTCGGGCTGGGTGCCGGCATTGCAGGTATTGCAGGCGTCGCACTGTCACAGCTTACCAACGTCGGACCCAACCTGGGTCAGGCCTACATAGTCGACAGCTTCATGGTAGTGGTGTTTGGTGGTGTCGGCAATTTATGGGGCACTTTGATCAGCGGGATGACACTGGGCATAGCCAACAAGATCATGGAGCCATGGGCAGGTGCCATTCTGGCGAAAATTCTTGTACTTGTTTTTCTAATCATGTTTATCCAGAAACACCCGCGCGGACTGTTTCCGCAACGCGGCCGCGCGGTTGAGGGGTGATAGACATGCGAGCCGGAAAATCCAGACTATCTACTTTACTGTTTATAAGCGCAGTGGTTACCTTGCTGGTCAGCGTTGTTACCTTCAATCAATTACCCGGCGACCATGAATTGCATGTTGGGAATTACATGGTCGGCCTGTTAGGCAAATACCTCACTTATGCAATTCTGGCAGTCGCCGTCGATTTAGTGTGGGGCTATCTCGGTATTTTAAGCCTGGGGCATGCTGCATTTTTTGCGCTGGGTGGATATGCGATGGGTATGTACTTAATGCGGCAGATTGGCGATCGTGGAGTGTACGGCAATCCCGAACTACCTGACTTCATGGTTTTCCTCAACTGGACGGAACTTCCCTGGTACTGGTTTGGCTTTGACAGCTTTTTATTTACAGCTCTTATGATCTTGCTAATACCCGGTCTCCTGGCATTCGTGTTCGGCTGGTTCGCTTTTCGTTCAAGAGTCAATGGCGTCTATTTATCGATAATTACCCAGGCATTGACCTACGCATTGATGTTGGCGTTCTTTCGCAATGAAATGGGCTTTGGTGGGAACAACGGTCTCACTGACTTTAAAGATTTACTGGGATTTGATTTACGTTCCGATAGTGTGCGCCTCGGGCTCTTTATCGCATCGGGTGTTGCATTGATATTCGTATATCTCTTATGCGACAGCATTTTGCGTTCAAGATTGGGGAAAGTTGCGGTAGCGATTCGCGATGCCGAAGACAGAACCCGATTTATCGGCTACCGCGTGGAAAGAGTCAAACTTGCATTATTTACGCTATCAGCAATGATTGCCGGACTTGCAGGAGCCTTGTATGTCCCGCAGGTTGGCATCATCAATCCCGGTGAATTTTCGCCTCTTAATTCCATCGAAGTCGTTGTCTGGGTGGCGATTGGCGGGCGCGGCACTCTCTACGGGGCAGTCATAGGTGCATTGGGTGTCAACTATGCAAAAACATGGTTTACCGGGGCGTATCCAGAAGCCTGGCTGTTTGCACTTGGTCTTTTGTTTGTCGTGGTTACCTTACTGTTGCCAAAGGGAATCGCGGGCATCCGCATTAGAAAAAATCACAATGAACCTGACGCTGTGCCAGAGAAAGGCGTATGAGCTCTACAACCCCGTATCACAAACCACTAATTAAACGAGATCGCGTCTTCGAATTTCTGATACCTCGATACGTTGATGGTCTTGATCTTTCACACGGCACCGCGTTGTACCTTGAAGATATATCCGTAAATTTTGACGGCTTCCAGGCTATCAACAAGCTTAATTTTTACGTTAACACAGGTGAGCTTCGCTGCCTGATAGGTCCAAACGGAGCCGGCAAAACCACTTTGATGGATATCGTTACCGGCAAGACCCGTCCGGATACTGGTAGCGCCTGGTTCGGACAGCGCATTAACCTGTTGCGAATGGACGAGGCTGAAATTGCACAAGCGGGAATTGGAAGAAAATTTCAGAAGCCGTCCGTGTTTGAAAACCTGAGCGTATTTGACAACCTGGAACTATCAATGGCGGGAACCCGAACCGTGTGGGGCACCTACAAAGCCAGACTGGACAGCGAGAGCCAGGACAGAATTGAAGCTATTGCCGACACCATCAATCTGCTGAATCAATTACACAGAAACGCCGGCTTACTCTCCCATGGTCAAAAACAGTGGCTGGAGATTGGTATGTTAATTATGCAAAATCCAATATTGCTGCTGGTTGACGAACCGGCAGCTGGCATGACACACCAGGAAATGGACAAGACAGTCGAACTATTGCGCAACCTTTCCGGTGAACGTGCCATTGTAGTGGTTGAGCACGATATGGAGTTTGTCAGAGCGTTGCAATCTCCTGTAACTGTGCTCCATCAGGGAAGTGTCCTTGCCGAAGGCAGTATGAGCGATATCCAGAATAATGCTGAAGTCATGCGCGTCTACCTGGGCACCGAGAGCACAACATGATAAAGCTTGACAATATTGAGCAGTACTACGGGTCGTCTCATACACTGAAAGATGTCAATCTATCGGTTAAAGAGGGCTCGTGTACCGTACTTATGGGCAGAAACGGCGTTGGCAAAACAACGCTGCTGCAATGCATCACCGGCCTGCTGCCAATTAGCAAGGGCAATATTACATTAGGCGATGGCCAGTCATTGACAAAAGTACCCGCTGAACGGCGTGCCTTTATGGGGATAGGGTATGTTCCGCAAGGACGACAGATTTTCCCATTGCTTACGGTTGAGGAAAACCTCGCCATCGGCCTGTGCGCCAGAAATGATGGAAAACGCAGTATTCCTGATCTCATCTACACACTGTTTCCAGTTCTCAAAGATATGCGTAGACGGCGTGGCGGAGATCTTTCGGGAGGTCAGCAGCAACAACTGGCAATAGGCCGGGCACTGGCTACAGAGCCACAGGTTCTTTTGCTGGACGAACCCACAGAAGGCATTCAGCCCAACGTTGTCCAGGATATTGGCAACATCATTCAGACGCTGAACAAGGAAATTGGTTTGACCGTTTTACTGGTCGAACAGAAACTACCTTTTGCCCGTCGAGTGGGAGATGACTTTGCCATCATGGATCGCGGCCATATTGTAGCCAACGGCGCCATGGAGAATCTGGGTGATGACCTGGTTCGACAATACTTGACGGTGTAGTCTGAATCGGTGTCCCGGCAGACTAGCCAGTCGTGCAAGAACCCTCAATTCGTGCTCGCTCATGCTAGGCATCCCTGACAGCCAACAGCGCATCCACAGCGATACATGAGTCTGACGTACAGATAAGTGGGTTGACCTCCAGTTCAACGAGCCGCTCACCCAATTGCAGTGCAGCCTGCTGTACAGCTTCCAAAGCATCCAGCAGGCATTCCCTGTCGATAACGGCACGCCCCCGGAAACCGTTCAGCAACGGGGCGCAACGGAGTCGCTGCAAGCGTCTGTCAAGCTCCTTACGACTAGCGGGTAAAAGGCAAAATTCGGAATCACGTAACATTTCTGTGAAGATACCTCCAGCGCTGAGCGTCATCAACAGACCATGCACCGGGTCATACACAACGCTAACCAGTAACTCGGCAACGCCGCCCCCCACATACTCCTCTATCAGGCAGCCACCTTCGCAGTCAATGCGCTGTATAGCCCGCTCAAGTTCGCGACGGTTTTCTATATGCAGTTCAATAGCGTTAGCTTCGCTTTTATGTACGAGTCCCAATCCTTTAGCCACAACAGGATAACTGAACGTTGGCGAAGCTTTATCCAGTGCTTTACTAAGCATCAACGATGAACGAACATCAGCGAAAGAGAGCCGAACACTGACCGGCACTCGAACACCAAATCGATTTAACCAGCGTTTTGCGATACTTTCATCAAGCATACGCGGTGCCTGTGGATCAGATCTGGCGGCTTTAACCAATCCCCATGCCTGCTGACTTGCTCGCCGTGCACTGGGCTTGTCTACAGCTTGAGAACTACTGCCCTGTCCACCCAGTAATGAGAGTACCGCCGCACGTGCAGTGACGGTTTGTTGATCGGCCAGCCAAACCGGAGGCGACTCATCAGTTTGCGCGGCAATATTCAGCCAGGCAGCGTTACGCAAAGCCAGAAGACCATCACGCATACCTGCCAGTGGAACAACACCTGCGGCGATCAGATAGTCCGCCATGGATTCCGGCATGTTCTCGGGCATGGTGGCAAGCACCGCGCTAAAACCTTGCCAATCACGCGTCGCCTCGATGTAGGCGTCAGCAGCCGCCTTCCACTGCACTGAGTTACATCGGTCCTGTCGCGGAAAGTCCAGAACCAGAAGCGCTATATCAGCAATGGATTCGAATTGGTCGTTGGCCGATACGGTGTCACTTCCCGGTACAGGCCTAGCTTGCAACATCGCTCTGACCATCCCTTCCATGGCGTCTGAATCGTCCCAGATAGCGGTGTGATAATCCAGCGGATTGGACAGGCGTAGCTGTTTACCCAGCACAGCATCCAGATCAGTTTTTTGTGCAGTACTCAAAACTGGAAATGTCAGACCGACCGACTGGGCAACGTCGCCCATCATGGCAGCCTCGCCACCGGAACAACTCATGGATAACAGTCGATAACCACCAACAGGACGCTGACTATTCAATACCTTGAGAGTCTCCACAAATTCTCCCAGGCCGTGCACACGAATCATATTGAGTCTTTCCAGAAACGCACCGGCAGCAGCGTCATCACCAGATAGCGAACGTGTATGCGATAACAAGGCAGCCCTGGAAAGCTGTGTCACACCGGTTTTCAGAACAACAATGTGCTTGCCGATTTCCCGAGCTCTTGAGGCAAGAGCTTCGAACGCGCGGATGTCTGAGAAGCCTTCGATATGCAAACCCAATGCAGTTACACGTTCGTCTTCGATGATCGAAGCGGCAAGCTCTGCATGAGTTGTCTGTGCCTGATTTCCAACCGTCACTACGTAAGACACTGGTAGTCCACGTTGCTGCATTGTCAGGTTGATGGCGATATTGGAAGACTGGGTAATGATGGCGACGCCGCTGTCCGCTGGTCGACCACCATGCTGATCTGGCCACAGAGCCACTCTATCGACGTAGTTGATTAATCCGTAGCAGTTTGGACCCAGCAGTGGCATGGCGCCGGCAGCCTCAATTAATCTGGCCTGACGCGACTCAGCCTGTGTATCGCGACTGGCAGTTTCACTGAACCCCGCAGCAAAACAGACTGCACCACCTGCACCTTTCAAACTCAGCTGCCCGACGATATCTATCGTGCTTTCGTTATTTACGCCCAGGAAACAGGCGTCGGGGGCTGCAGGCAATTCGTCCACTGATGCAAAACAGTCAAAACCTTCCAATGAGGTATGGCTGGGATGTACTGGCCAGATTTCTCCTTTGTAGCCTAGCTTCCGGCACTGCGAGGCGACAGAGGCCGCCCACTGGCCTCCGAAAACCGCGATACTCTGCGGCGACAGCAGGCGCTCAAATCTGTTTTTCACAATGGTTTCGTCTTATATAGTGCGTTGACGATACATGGCGCCTTGCATCATGTTCGCATAATCACGAGCTACTTCAAGAAACGCGTTGTAGCTCAGCATGACTTCTTTGAATTTTTCGTTGTCCTCAGCAAGCTTGGTGATTACTGTCGCTGTTGCCTCGCGTAATGCTGATACAACGTCATCCGGAAACTCTCGAAATTCAACACCCTCACCTTTCAGTTGATTGGTAGCCTGAGCGTTGAAATAGTCAAACTGTGCCAATGTCTCTACCGATGTTGCCTGAGCCGCGTTAGCAATTATAGCTTGCAGATCTGATGGCAACTCATTGTATGCATCAGCATTGACCACAATTTCAAGTGCAGCAGCCGGTTCGTGGAATGCGGGCACATAACACAACTTCGTAATTTCGTGCAAACCGAAAGACTGATCCAGCAGTGGTCCGACCCACTCAGCGGCATCAATCGCACCGGACTTGAAGGCGGGGAATATTTCATCCGGAGACAACAATACAGCATTGACACCTAACATCCGCATAGCGTCTCCACCCAGACCTGCAATGCGCATGGTCAGTCCTTTCAGATCTTCCACAGTGTTGACAGGCTTTTTGAACCAGCCACCACTCTGTGTGCCACTGTTACCTGAATAGAATGGAACAAGACCCCGTTCGTCATACAACGAGTTCCACAGAAGCTGCCCACCACCAAATTGCAACCATGCGGTATGCTCATTGGCTGACATACCAAAGGGTACCGTGCTGAAAAAATGCAATGCAGGATTTTTTCCCGCTGCATAGTACGGTGTGGAATGACCGATTTCAACAATGCCGCGTTGTACAGCATCTTCGACACCGAATGGCGGCACCAGCTCCCCACCGGAGCTCACCTTGAAATTCAACCTGCCATCAGACATGGCGGATACCCGTTTGGCAAAACTGGTTACATTGGTACCAATCCCGGGAGCGTTTACCGGAAAGGAGGTGGGAAGTTTCCACTCGATTCTGCCGCTCGCAATAACCGGCGCACCGGTTATCAGCGCAGCACTCGTAACCGCACTGACTGCCGTTGCCTGATGGATAAATTCTCGACGCTTCATGCTGCTACTTATATCCTTATTTAGAATTTCGCTGGTACAAAAGTTAAAAAATAACGCAGTAGAGTCTATTGTTAGACATTATCAGGCGATATCGGTGAAAATCGCATAGGCGAAAGGTGTTTTCAGGCACTTCATTGCCTGTTCATAACAAATCTGGATTCGGTACGATGCAAGCATAACGCAAGCGGGAGTGACACAAAAGTACGTACCCTTAATCTACGGTGTTCTCATAAAGCGTCTGCTACCGCCTATCCAGACTTGCCTGACATCAATATTACGGACATCAGCAATATCAAGCGGATTATCGGACATGACAATGAAATCGGCCAGCTTTCCAACCTCGATTGAGCCTCTGTCGTTATCCAGATGATTTTGCCAGGCAGCATCGATTGTCATCGCTCGCAACGCGCGAAGCCGACTCACACGTTCGTCACCTCCGATCAAATCCCCTCCCCATGTAAGCCTGCGGGTTGCACTCCACAACATTTGCATGGGATTTATAGGTGTTACAGGAGAGTCAGCGTGTATGGTGTATCGCACATCGTTGGCGTCAGCCGTCGCCATTGGACTTATCAATGCTGCCCTCGCCTCTCCAAGAACTCTGTTACGGTACCAGTCCCCCCAGTAGAAGGTGTGGGTAGGAAAAAAAGACACGCTGACGCCTAATCCGGAAATTCTTTTTAGCTGCGCCTGCCTAATCGTTTGAGCGTGTACGATTATATGCCTTGCATCTTCTCGCGGGTGGCGACTCTGTGCCATCTGCAGGCCATCAATTATGCTCTCTATCGCGGCATCACCATTACCATGCAACGCCAACTGAAACCCGGCGCCATGATAATTCATGATTAGTTCGTGAAGCGAATCGCGTTGAATATTCGGAAAACCGCGGTAGCCGGAATCGAGCGTCTCATCAAACAAATAGGGTTCCGACAGCCATGCTGTGCGGCCCTGCGGACTTCCATCCGCGATCAACTTGATGGCGCCAATAGCTACTTTGCTTCGATCATCGGACGGCCAGTTGATCGCATCCGCAAGATGCTGCCACATGGTTGTCGATACCGGCTCATCGAGCCGAGAGAACGATGCAGAAGGAACTACGTCGAGTTTATCGTGTGCCGGCCAGACGACTATTCGTTGAGGTATCAGGCCGAGACTGGATGCGTAGCGTAACAACTGCAACGTCAGTTTATCTGCGAAACCGTTCTGTACGGTCGTAACTCCGGCAGCCAGATATTCATCACGGGCCCGAAACACAGTAGCCGGTAATTGCCACCAGGGAATTTCCTTCAACAACCGCGACATCCCCGGCGCAGCCTTTTCCCGAAGTAGTCCATCAGTGTTCATTGAATGGGGGTTGGGTGGATCAACGGGATCATGCCCCAACTGACTCAGTGCGCGCGAATTGGCAACCCCCATATGACCAGAACGATGCCGCAGATACACCGCATGATCTGGAGCTGCCTGATCCAGTTCGGTTCGCGTCGGGTGACGTTGTTCGCCCAGGGCCGAATCATCATAATTAAATCCGATTATCCAGCGGGATTCCGACTGGTGTCGTGACTGGGTCTCAACGTTCCTTAACAAGGTCGGGATATCCCCGACTTTTCCAAACGGAGGTGAGGACAGATCGATCCCAAGACCGGTTATACCACTAGCAGGAAAATGGCTGTGTGCGTCGACAAACCCCGGAAGAACAACTTGACCCTGCAGGTCAACATACCGTATGCCAAAAATGCGCTCAAGCCAGGACATTCCTGCCTGCATGCCAGATATTCTGGCCTCGACCGATTCCGGATCTCCGGTGGCGAGAATCCGGTCAGAGCGCAGCCCCAAGGCTGTCACCACAGTGTTACTGGCGTCCATGGTTAGAAATTGACCATTTAGTACAACAATTGGCCGATTGACGTAACCGCGATAGCAGACAACGACAACGACACCAATCAGAATCAGGCAGAAGGTTCGCAGCATCAGGTTATGGACGTCTGTTCACAAACTTGGCTGTCTGAACCGATGCATTGATCACGGCAAGTACCGGAAGGTTTCGTATACTGGACACAGACACGGCATGTATTCACCAAAATTACTCAGGAAAGTCAGAACCCACTGCGTTAGTCTGTGGTCAAACCTGACGTAGTGGCACTTTTAGAGACGACGACAGAATAAAGGTTCGCAATACAAGTCGTCGAGTAAAATTCTCAGGGACTCGCACAGGTTCAAAATTCATCAGCTGTAAAGGCCAGGAACTCTAGATGACAGTTATATTTTCCAGATTCTGCAACCGCCCACGGCTCGATCGATGGCTCATCGGAATCATCCTTCTGCTTGCGTGCAGCGGTGTTCAGGCACAAAATTCTGCGCCAGACACGTCCGCTCCAATCATTGAGCTGGAGGAGCTGGTTCAGAGTGTGGCGTCCAGCACGCAGGTATTCACCGTACAGATCGCCGAAGAAACTGAACTACAGGAGGCAACGCTCTACCACAGAAGAAGCGGAGAGCAGTCGTATAAAGAAGCTCCCATGATTCCACTGGGTACCACAGGCTTCTATACGGCGTCTATCCCAACCGATCCCGAAGATTTGCGATCAATCGAATACTACGTGCAGGCAAGGGACACTTCCGACAACCGCACCGTCAGCGGATTCTCTTTTGACCCCTTCAGCCGCAGATTAACACCAGACACCGCAGAACGGATTCAACAGCGCCAGGAAGCAGTACCGGAAGAGGTCGAAGAAATTGCACCCGTCCCCACCATCACGACCGCCACCCCATTCTACAAGCGGCGCTGGTTTCAAGTCACACTGGGCGTTATCGCCGTCGGTGCGCTAGCCAGCACTCTGAGTGAGGATGGAGAAGATACCCGACTCGTGCCAGTTACTTTCACCTTCGAATAACAAGACAAGCCTGGGAATAGGTAATGAGAGACTCTTTATCCAAGCATCAAACAGAATCCGCGGCGTGGCTTCGGTATCTGGCAATCGGTACATTATCCTTGTTGTCAGCTTGCTCCGGAGGTGATTCCACAACAACGCTCGACCCGGCTCCTCCACTTGTGTTCGGTTTTCCCGATACTCTTGCAGATGCAGATTTTCTCGACTTGGACAATCTGCGACCTGTTGTGTCTTTATCCAACGGTGCGGTAATCACCATGATTCGACAAGGCGAACAACGCTGGTCGGGTCTAGTCAATGTTCCTGCTGGCGCTGTGTACAAAGTCACAGTCACGTGGGTAGAGCGATTCATGGACCAGGATTTGCCGTTAACCAGCCGGACTTTTGATCTGGCGGTAGGAAATGATGGTTCTGCCGTGCAATCAAATTCAACTGGCTATAACGTAGAGTTTGATAGCGACAACGATGGGCCTACCAATCTTGCCGAGCGGCGTGCAGGTTCCAACCCACTGGTACCTAACGCGGCACAACCCGACTCCCAGCCCGAACCTGCAGACACTCCGGCAAATGAAGGTCCGGATTCACCATCAGAGCCAGATAGCGATGCGCCAGTAACCGATTTGAATCCAACGCTACCCGTTATCGCAGACGTAATGGTTCCTCGTATCAGTGAAGCCAACGCTCCAGTAATTGATGGTCTTGGTGTCACTCTTGGTGCCGACAATAAATTTTCCGGGGAATGGGCGCGCGCCGTTCAATCTGATACCAGTGGTACCACGTTGCTTATCGATCAGCTGATGATCGATATAAACGCGGAAGACACAAATAGTTTGCCCTACAGGCGTTGGGCGGCAATGCATGATGGGCGCTACCTTTATGTTGTCGTGATCGTCGATGACAATGGACAACGCTATCGCGACTCAGGTGCAAGCCTGAATGACGATGATAGCCTCGAGCTGTTTCTGGATGCAGACAATAGCAAGTCCGTGCGATATGGCGACAACGATTATCATCGTATCTTTCCACTACGTGAGGCTGGTGCCAGAGCATCCAAAAGTGGTGTTTCCACTGGTGAAGCCGTAGGGCCAAACTCGTCACGCAAGCCACTGATTGTAAATTTCGCGACAGGTCCCGGAATTGGCCCTGATGGTTTGCGCCGCTGGAACTACGAACAGGACGTTTACGAGCTTCGTCTTGATCTGGAGTCAGCAGGAATTTCCACTGATGCCCCCTTCGGTTTCGAGCTTCAGGTTAACGATGACGACGACGGGATGGGCAGGGACTCTAAATGGGGCTGGAAACACCCGAACAGAATAAATTCGGACGTTGATAACACAATTGTTGATCCGTCTTTTATGGGTACGTTAAAGCTGGAATGAACCTGCTGGCAATTAGTCTACGCTGGCGGTGAGCATGGATTTAATCGTTTTCAGATCCTGACTTTCCGCTAGTGCCACAAGGTTGATACCATTATTGTCGGTCACTCTGATATCGGCTCCTGCCAGTATCAACGACTGCACCAGCCGCCGCTGCCCGCGATTGATCGCTGCAAACAAGGCGGTGCGACCAAGGCTATCTCGAGCATTGAGATCAGCGCCTTTGGCAACCATCTGTAAAACCAGATGCTCATAGCCTTTTTTGGTGGCCTCGATGACCGGATAAGAACCGTTGCTGGTCTTTTGGTTGATTGCGGCACCGGCATCCAAAAGATACTTTGCAACCACGGGTTGCTCCATAGCGATAGCCACAGGCAATGGTGACTGACCAATTCTGTCAACGCCGTTGATATTTGCATCGGCCGCGATCAGATTTCCAACCACCTTTAACATGGCCTCCTGAGGGGCTTGGGTAATTGCCTGCACGATGATGTCTTCCTTGAGCTTACCGGCCAGTTTCTGATTACGCACCATCAAACGAAGTACGTCATAGCAACCTGAACTTACTGATATCTCGATAGGCGTTTTCCCGGAATACCGCCGCGTTACGTCCAGATCCGGATTATCTGCAAGAGCACGGCTGACACCGGTAGCATCGCAGCGTTGAATGCGCGCGACAAGATAAGCACGCGAGGCGTTCAGATAACTTCTTTTAGTGCGTAAATGATCATGCAACAACGTTGAACATTCCGGCTTGCGAAAATTTTCCGCCAGTGGAACACCATTAACCATCTCGTTGGATCCCAGCTCTCCCTCTTGCGCCAGGAGAGAGCTAATGCGCTGCACATGACAGGTATTTGCCGCTCCCAGATATTCCGCATAGAGCTTTCGCAGACGTTTTTCCTCGGCATTCTGATCAACTACCTCTCTGATCGCCAGATCACCAGTCCCCTCAATTCGGGAATTTATGTGCATGGATAAGAGATCTCCAAAAGTCTCACTCCCCTGTCGTTGATCGGTGATGACAGCGTGCTCCATAGCGCTCAAACCACGATAGTCCAGATGATTTACGTTTGCGCCATGGTCCAGAAGCATTGCCGCTGCCTCATGATTATTATTGATGATGGCAACCATCAAGGGAGAATGCCTTTTCGCGCTCAGAGCGGGATTGTCCACGTCAGCGCCGGCAATGAGAAGGCTTTCTACAATAGTCGAGTCGCCGGAGCTGGCGGCCAGTCTCAGCGGCGTGTTACCACCGACGAGTATGTCCGGACTTGTACCCGCAGCCAATAAGCTATCCACCGCAACACCGTTGTTGTTGGCGATGGCGTACATCAGTTCACGGCCGTCGGAGGCAGGTTGAAGTGCGCACGAGGGTTTAAGCATGTCCAGGACCGCAGGGTCTATGGAATCACTGGTACATTTCCAGGTGAGCAGGCCACTTACCGGGCTTACAGATGGCGTAAACATCATGGTTTGTGCACCGATTGTTTCCTGGAAGTCGACCATGAGAACGCCACCATGGATTACCGCTATCCGACGTACGCTGGTGCCGAACAGACTCTTGGCCGGGGGCAAATCAATTTCGCTGTTGTGAGCGGGTAAGATTCCCTGCCTTGAAAAGAAGTCTGCCACGCGCAGCTTTACCGGAGCGGATAAACTGAATCCTTCGGAAAGCAGCGCGGCTTCGACCAACAGGCCTCGCATATGCCAACTATGCACGGCTCCGGCAATGGTTCCAAGCATGGCCAGCAGTATGATTAACGGCTTCACACAACTCTCGACACAATTAGTGGACAACCTGAATCGCAACAGACTCGGCATCGAGCGCTGCGGCACCTTTGGAAAACCTCCCGCGAAACCGTGAAACACAATCCCTCGCGGCATCTCTTGCGTATCGGCGTGTATAACCCCACTCTTTACGTGGGAGTTGGCAGAATCAACCCGGCGCAGACATCGCAGCGATGTAATTGGCATAGCGATTTCTGTACGGTGTCCAACGAGAGCCATAAATCGAGCCCGTTATGCATTCAAGGCTGACAAACCGCCAGCGAACACCTGGCAAGTCACCTTTGATAGCGTCTATTCCTTCCAACGTGGTACAAAGTGACAGAACTACGTCACAATTACGTTTTCCAGACAAGCAGGAGTCCGCCTTAAAAATGAACATGCCGGTCAGCCATCCAGCATTCGTACATGTGCGAAGCGAGCACATTCAGTCCCTGGACATCGATGTCCACGAATACCGACACAGCGTTACCGGCACATCTCATGTGCATCTGGCGGCGGACAACCCGGAAAACGTGTTTCTGGTTGGCTTACGCACGATTCCCACCGATTCGACCGGTGTCGCGCATATTCTGGAGCACACGGTGCTCTGCGGTAGTGAAAAATACCCGGTTCGCGACCCCTTTTTCATGATGATCAGACGCTCTCTTAATACTTTCATGAACGCTTTCACGTCCAGCGACTGGACCGCCTATCCGTTTGCCAGCCAGAATGAAAAAGACTTTTTCAACCTGCTGGATGTTTACCTCGATGCGGTATTTTTCTCGAGATTGCACGAGCTTGATTTCGCCCAGGAAGGTCATCGCGTGGAATTCGAAAAACCGGATGATCCGGCCAGCGACCTCGTATTCAAGGGTGTTGTGTTCAACGAGATGAAAGGTGCCATGAGCGCACCCACCAGCGTTCTTTGGCAAACCTTGTGCAAACACCTTTATCCCAACAACACCTACCATTTCAATAGTGGTGGCGACCCGGAAGACATCCCGGATTTGACCTATACCCAGCTCAAATCATTTTACGATACGCACTACCACCCTTCTAACGCCGTCTTCATGACCTACGGTAATCTTTCGCCGGAGGTACTGCAGACTCGCTTTGAAGAACAAGTGCTCAAGCGCTTTGAAAAACTTGGCACTACCATCAGTGTGCAACCAGCCAAACGCTATCATGCACCTATTCGCGTGCAGGAATTCTATTCCACGCAGGAGGCAGATACTGCCGACAAAACGCATATCGTCGTCGCCTGGCTATTAGGAAAAAGTATCGATCTGGAGGAGCGGCTACGCGCCGATCTGCTATCCAGTGTCTTGCTCGCCAATAGCGCATCACCCTTAATGAAAGTTCTGGAGCAAAGCGAGCTGGGAAGTTCACCATCACCTATGTGCGGTCTGGAAGACAGTAATCTGGAGATGGTCCTCGCGTGTGGTCTGGACGGGGCTAATCCTGAAAACACTCTGAATGCAGAGAAGATGATCATTGATACGCTGGAAACCATTGCCCGGGACGGCGTGCCTCAGGAAGAGGTTGATGCAATGCTACATCAACTGGAGATGAGCCAACGTGAGATCCGGGGAGATGGTATGCCCTTCGGTCTCCAACTGGTGCTCAGCGGATTATCTGCAGCCATGCAGCGAGGCGACACACTTGCAGCGATTGACCTGGATCCAGCACTCGAGAAACTTCGCATTGAGGCGCAGGATCCGGATTTCATACCCGGGCTTATCCGCAAACTACTCCTGGACAATCCCCACAGGGTCACTTTGACACTGTCTCCGGATACAAAAATCAGCGAAAGACGCAATCTTGCTGAAAGTGCACGGCTTGCCATGATGAAGAGCTCTCTGGATGACAGTCAGGCCAGAGACATAGTAGAGCGCGCCAAAGCACTTGCTGAACGTCAGACTCAGGAAGATGACCCTGAGATTCTTCCTAAGGTCACGTTGGCTGATGTTCCGGCTGACCTGCATATTCCTGTCAACACCAAAGCGACTCTGGGTGGTTCGCCCGCAACAATGTTTGCACAAGGAACCAACGGCATTGTCTATCAGCATGTCGTCCTGCAATTGCCTCATATGGATGAAGAACTGCAGAGCTTGTTACCTCTGTATACCAGTTTTGTGGGGGAACTAGGATCAGGCGGGCGTGACTATTTGCAAACGCAGTCACTGCAAGCAGCCGTCACTGGTGGTATCGGCACTTACACGCTGCAACGAGGCACCGTGGATGACGAACAGTCTGTTTCCGGGTATCTGGTGGTTCGCGGCAAAGCGCTTCTGCGTAATACCGAAGCCCTTTCACAATTGATGCTGGATACTCTGACCGATGTCCGGTTTGATGAACTCTCCCGAATTCGCGAATTGATATCTCAAACGAGAGCGAGTCGTGAGCAACGCATCACGGGGAGCGGGCATGTCCTTGCCATGATGGCTGCGGGCAGTGGCATGAACCCGACTGCGCGAATGTCGCACGAGCAGAACGGCCTTGAAGGTATCAGAAAGCTCAAAAAACTGGATGATTCTCTCAATAACAAAGCCGAACTTGACTCACTGGCAGAACGATTTGCCAGCATCCACGAAATTCTGAAATCCGCACCGCGTCAATTCATGATTGTTGCCGAAGACGAAAATTTACAAATCTGTCAGGACAGCCTTGTTAAGACTTTCGGCCAGGCATACACTGTTACTGACTTCAAGGCATTCTGTCCCGCTCCGGTTCGAGAAAAGGTAGAGCAACTCTGGACAACCAGCACCGACGTTAACTTTAGTGCCAAGGCCTATCCAACCGTGTCCAGTTCGCATAACGATGCTGCAGCGCTTGCCGTTTTGGGCCCGTTTTTAAGAAATGGCTATCTGCATAGAGCCATTCGAGAGACCGGAGGTGCTTATGGTGGAGGCGCTTCACAGGACGCCGATACCGCCTCGTTCAGATTCTATAGCTACCGTGACCCACGTCTTAACGAGACACTGCAGGATTTTGATGCTTCTATCGACTGGTTACAAAACACAGCACATGAGGCTCGTGAGCTTGAAGAGGCTATTCTGAGTGTGGTCAGCGGTATCGACAAACCGGGCTCACCTGCCGGAGAGGCACGTAGCGCGTATCAGGCTGAGTTGTTTGATCGAACTGCGGAGCGACGCCGCGCGTTCAGGCAACGTATTCTGCAAGTCACCCTGGAGGACCTCAAACGAGTTGGCGGTACCTATTTCGACGCAGAAAACGCCAGCACTGGAGTATTGAGTAGTGAGAGCCGTGCCAGGCAAAGCGAAGTTGAAGCGCTTGGGCTAAACGTTCACCCCCTTTAGCGCATGACTCAGACCTCGACAGTTTGTCGGGGTCTGATTGAATTTTGTGGGTGTTTAATGATTTGTGGATTGCTGCGCTGTGAGACTTGCTCTACATCCAGTTTCAGCGACCATTATTTTTGTACTCGTGCGGCGAGGACGCAGCCGCTACGATACGCATACTACTGCCTACTTGACTGTAGAGTCACTATCAGCAACTGGCGACTGCTCGGAAGTTGTGGCGTTTGGATCACCAGCCTGGATTCGCTGGTAGATCTCTTCCCGATGCACACTGACATCTGGTGGAGCGGTTATACCAATTCTCACCTGCTTACCTTTGACACTAAGAATGGTGATTGTTACCTCATCACCAATAACAATTGATTCGTCAGTCCGTCTGCTCAGAATCAACATTCGAGTACCCCCTAAAACTAAAACAAAAAAATATTAGTGAAACCACAGCATGTCCTTTCGCATAGGCCGATTGGTCTTATGGTTCGGGCAGCCTACACCGTCATTGGTGATATAGACACAAACATCAAACACCAATTGCCCTTCCACCCCTATAGTATGACCCATACTGCCCATCAAGACACTATATCAACGAACAAGTTGTGCAGCTTTATTCAAATTTAATGCGCTAAGTTCACTGTAGTTTCATCAATTTGACTCCACATAGACAAAAGGTATAGACATCGTTTTAAAATAAAGTGCGGTTTTTTCGCATTTTAAGCTTCAGTTTTGCCGAATGTGTACGCTATTTGCTTTTGCCGCTCACACTTAAGATAAATACTGAGGCACATATCATGAAAACCAATTCTGAAAAAAAATCTGTAACCCGGAAAAAACCAACGGCTAAGCCAACAGGAACATCTGGAAAAAAGTCATCTGCTGGAAAGGCGAGCGCCGCTCGTAAGCGCACAACCTCTTCAGCCACAAAATCGACTGCCACTAAGAAATCTGCCTCAGCCAAACCTGTAAGAAAGCAGGCTGTTGCGAAAAAGCCAGCAGTCAAGACAGCTACGGCCAAGAAATCAGGCGCAGCGAAACCAGCTCGTAAAACAGCTGTGGTTAAAAAGCCTACAGCCAAAGCATCTGCAGCAAAGAAGCCAGCTGCTACTAAGCCAGTACGCAAGGCCGCCGTCGCTAAAAAGCCTACAGCCAAAGCCTCGGTAGCGAAGAAAACTGCTACCAAGCCAGTGCGCAAGTCAGCTGTCGCTAAAAAGCCTACAGCCAAAGCCTCTGCAGCAAAGAAAACTGCTGCCAAGCCAGTACGCAAGACAGCTGCCGCTAAAAAGCCTAAAGCCAAAACCGCTACAGTGAAGAAAACTGCTGCCAAGCCAGTAAGCAAGACAGCGGCGGCTAAAAAGCCTGCCACTGGATCTGCACCTAAGAAAACTGTTGCAAAAAAGCCAGTTGCTAAAGCGACAGCACGCAAAGCTTCTGTAACTAGAAAGAAGACGGCTAAAAAAACTAGGGCAAAACCTGCCCGTAAGTCAAGTGTGGCCCCGAACAAACCTGCTGTACGACGAGTTCGCAAAGCAAGCTAGCCCACTCAGAGCTGCTCACTGCATACGTACCCGGAAAACACCTGGAAATGATAGCGACTTGAATAGCGTCGCTGTCATTTCCCGGGGGCAAATAAACGTATCATTAAAAATTTCACTGAGCCTCGGCCCAGAATGAATTCAGTGAATAAACCAGTGCATCCTGATTCGCAGGATAATCAACCTTCCAGTCATCTGGAAACAACTGCCGATAGGTGGCCTGCTTGAACCTGACATCCACCAGCAACACAAAACCCTTATCAGACTCATCCCGGATTACACGTCCAGCCGTTTGTAATACTCTAGTAAAGCCCGGATATCGGTAGGTAAAGTCATAACCATTGTGTCCCAGTTGCTTGTTATGTTCTTCAATCAATTCACTGTGCGTATCCATCGCTGGTAGCCCGGTTCCGACAATGATCGTTCCGATCAACCGGTCCCCGATGTAGTCGATTCCTTCACCGAACACGCCACCTTGTATGGCGAATCCCACCCGATGACCTTGTGTGTCCAGATTCTCAAACAGAGTCTGGCGCTCCTGTCTGGTCTGGTCACGCGTTTGAACCCATGTATTGCGGTTCGGGTAGGTCTGCTCAAATAGTTCATGAAGCTGTTCAAGATAGGCATACGAAGGCAGAAAAACCAGATAATTACCAGGCTTCAAGACCGTCGTTTCGTATATCAGTGATACCAGCTTAGCCATGGACGCCTGCCGATGACGAAACCGTGTATCCACCCAATCGACGACGCCGCGAAAACATCTGGCTGCGTCAAATGGGGACGGTAGCTGCATATAAGCCGTATCCAGATCCAAACCTAAGGTGTCCCGATAAAAAGGTCCGGGTCGTAACGTGGCTGAAAAGATAACCGATGACTTAAAAAGACGATGCGTCCCGCTGAGGGCATTGGATGCGTCGACACAATACAGCGAAACGATAACTTCCCGTCTTCTACCGACACGCTGTGTCTGTGTGATACATCTGTGCCCGTCGGAAAACAAGTCATTGATGACCGAATAGCGACACAACTCCTTCCATAGCGTTGAGGCATGGTCACCGAGTACAGTACGTCCGTCAGCTGTCTCGCCCATTCGCGAGAGCACGGCAGAGACACCACGCGCAAGCGACATAGGAGCCTCACGGGACACACAAGGGATATCGGCAGTCTCGTCGACGGTAGTTAACAGCGAACGTGAAAGTCGATCAAGTTCCGTAGCCAATAATGGATGCAGTACCCTGCATTCGTGTGCAGCGGCCATACAGTGTTGACGGGATAGTTGAGCCGAGTACATCGAACGAGAGCGATCTACCAGATTATGCGCTTCATCAATTAATAGCAAGGTATCGCGCCCACCACCGGAGAAGTGAGGAAGCCTGACCAACGGATCAAATACATAGTTGTAGTCGGCTACCACAACATGTACCCAGGGTAAAAGCCGCTGTACAAGTTCAAACGGACACAACTGATACTCCCACGCTACGTTATCAAGAATGACATTGTCGATAATGCCATGAGCAAGCAACTCTTCTCTGGCCTGTGGGAGGCGATCAAAGAAACCCAGGGTCATGGGACATCGACCGGTAGCGTCACGCTCGCATTTGCCGTTTGAGCAAAAGCAAGTCTGCTCTTTTGCCCTGATCTGAATCATGGTGGTTTCCAGACCGTTGTTGTTCATTTTTTGAATGGCTTGTTCAGCGCTCTGTCGACCAGCAACCTTTGCTGTCAGATAAACTACCTGATCAATGGTGCTCTCACCCATTGATTTAAGTGCTGGGTACAAGCTGCTGATGGTTTTGCCGATTCCGGTTGGCGCTTCACACATCAAGCTGGTTGAGTCTCGACTTGCCCTATAGATGGCCGCCGCCATATCCCGCTGTCCCTGTCTGAACTGTTCAAAAGGGAACGCCAGATTTTTCGTGCTGGATACCATCCGTTGGTGCCAGTCTTGCGTTTTCAAAATCCATTGAACATAACAAAGCATCGCTGTGTAGGCAAAGTCAGCCAGCTCCCCGATCGTTACATTCCGCGTTTCACAACTTTGGGTTGAGTCCAGAATATTGACGTGAATCAACTCAAGTTCAAGCTCGCCAGATGGCTCGCCAGATGGCTGGCCAAACGACTCGCCAGATGGCTTCAAAAGTGGCCCATCCGTTTTTGCGCAGCCCAATTGATCAGATTGTTGACAAAACAGGTACCCGTACAGATACAACTGTGCCCACTGCAATGACCGATGTGATTCAGGAAGTGCCGAAGATGGCACTAGAGTCGTCTTGATTTCTGACAATAAAGGCTTGCGTGTATCGACAAGATCGATGCGTCCACCCAGATTAATCAGTGTGTTCTGAACGAGGCACTGGCAGCTCACTTTGACTTCAGCCTGAAGCCAATCGGGATGGCCCGCAGAGAGCTGTCGCTCTTTCTGGAGTTTTTTGTGTGCCTGCATGCCTTCACGCGCCGATGGCCCTACGACAGCATCGGGCATCAGATCCCCTTCGCGGCAGGCAAAGTCAGCCAGTTGCGTGACAGATAACGTTATGCCATCGGTGGTCTTCAGGGTGCCTCCTTATCATCTGTGTCAGAAAGGAGTTCGCTGGTGCGATAACGCACATGCACAAGCCGACAGGCAATGCCATTCTGACTGAAATGCTGCATCCACCGCCGCTGATTGGATTGAAGTGCATCACCCGGTCCCTTGATCTCTATAAATTCGTACCCCCCGTTCTCAGGGAATAAGACTAGATCGGGAAAGCCTGCGGTATTGTCGCGTGTATCAGCCAGAATCCTTGTAAATAATGCATGCCAATGCTTCATTGGGATACGGTCAACAGCCAGGGCAAGCATGTCCGGCGTCAGGTGACTCCATCTAACCAAAGGGTTTAATTTACCGAAGTGCAGCTCATAAGCCTCATGCACTCGAGCACCCAGCTTGATACGGTCATCAAGTTCTAAAAATCGTGTTTTCAACAGCCCTGCCCGATTGACGCAGAATTCAGGTTCATGGAAATCAGCAGGTGCCATCTGAAACGGATTAAAAAATACACCGGGCAATGGATGGAAGATGATGTCCCATATAAACAGTCCGAGTACACCATTTACCAGAGTGTTCTCCGTGTGAAAACACGGTCCCTGACCTGCGTAAAACCTTCTGGCCAATTCTTCAACTCGCGAACCATCATTTCGTAACACTATTTTTTTCGTGGCGGGTTTGAACACCCGGTTCCTGATTGGTACCCTGCCAAGCGCCTTTTCGCACCGGGCTTGTAATTTGAGTCCGACCAGCTTTTCAGTTTCATTGTATGAGCTGTCTATCATGTCCCCTGTCAACAACAGGGCCTCAGTCCACCGTTCGCTGGCCAATAATATTCGAACACATCGCTCACGAGCAGGAGGATGGATGGATGACTTGTACAAACACATCGCCTCTTCAAGGCACGATAATCGCTCAAGCTGTCGCGCTACCCGGTTTCTTATCCGGTCCGTCCGACGCCGCAGGATGGCATCGTGCACACCAGCCTGAGGAAGCGAATCAGCCACGCTCAAGAGCGCCTTCGGGTCACGCTGATCTGCACAGTCGAGTAGCGTTGCGCATTCGAAGTATCGCCAGTGGGCTTCGATATGCTCACGCGATGTAAATGCGCGAGCGGAAGGGTCCAATTGGTAATCTTCATAGGTCAAGGCACCTAACTGACGCAGCACCAGTTCGCTGCTGTCCTGATAGAGGTTGCCAAAGAAGCACAGTTGCATGAGCATCCAGTGTGCGTGTCCATCAAGCGTAATCCAATGATCCGCTGCCTGTAACACCTCCCGGTATTGACTCTGAAGTGCAGGCTCTGCACTGGTAATATGAGCGGTCAAATCAACACGACACATGTTTCGCAAGCGAGATAACGCAAGCAAATTCAGCAATTCAGGCTTAGTAAAACATCCTAGTAAAGTGGCCCAGTCCCCCGGCGCCCGAAGACCAGCAAGACCACACTCCGCCAATTCCGACGCGGCAGCACTGATATCTTCGATTTCCTCATATCTAAGACGACTGCGGCGAAAAGTTGATCCTCTGCGAGTTAACAAACGAATATATAATCGTTGCGCTGGTTTCGAGGCAGTGCGAATCATATCGACCCATTGATGCTCCTCACTGCTCAACAGGTCGTGGTACGTGTCAACAACGAATCCGGAAATCGTATGAAAATTGACAAGATAGTAGTCGTCTTCCAGATCTGGGGCTTGCCGCTCACTCATGGCACCAGTAGCTTTCCATCCACGGGTAGAAAATCATGATCACTTCACGTCGTCAGTTTGGACTGCGCGCCATCGCCAGTCTACTGGTTCTGGCAGGCGCAGCATCGGTATCCCCCTCACCAGTCTATGCAGATTCGGGCACCACCGAACCCGGCAATACGCTGTCTGTTGGTTCATCAACTGACAATAATGCCTGTAATGATCTCTTGAGTCACGAGCTACGTCCGCTCATGGGACCCACGCGGCGCCCGCTTTGTGACCAATATGCCGATCAGGTACTCCTGATCGTCAACACGGCCAGCAAGTGTGGCTTCACGCCGCAGTTCGAAGACCTAGAGAAACTTCATAAGCGCTACTCCAAACGTGGGTTTCAGGTATTGGGTTTCCCATCCGGAGACTTTCGGCAAGAGCTGACCAGCGAAGCCGAGGTAGCCGAGTTCTGTGAGTTGAACTACGGAGTCACTTTTCCCATGTTTGAAAAAATACCGGTCTCCGGTGTCAAGGCTCATCCGCTTTACCAGGAGCTGGCGAAAGCGACCGGTGTTTACCCGCAGTGGAATTTCAATAAGTACCTTGTAGACAGAAATGGCAATGTCGTCTCACACTACCCTTCAGGGGCGATGCCGATGAGCAGGCAGATGATCAACGACATTGAAGCCTTACTGTAGCTTACAATGCTGAGTCGTCTCCTCTTTGTCACGATGGCCCTATGAGTGCAGAAAATCAGTCCATTCCCACGCCGGCACTCATTCTTGGATTTGGCGGTTTAATTCCCTTTTTCACAGCTGCACTACTTGTATGGTTGCAGCCAGACATTAATTCAGGGCTGCCAACCTGGATTGTGTCGCCCAATGCCAATTCCGCGCAGCTGGCAACCCTTGCGCTAGGAACCTACGGTGCTGTCATTCTGAGTTTTCTTGGCGGAGTCCGCTGGGGTAACCTTCTATTCGACGAAAACAATCTGAAGCGCTGGATGCCATTGACCCTCAGCGTGCTACCCAGCCTGATTGCCTGGCCTGCCCTATTGCTCTCACCTGTCCCTCAACTGGCCTTGTTATCCGCCGGATTTACATTGCAATACGCGCTGGACGTGAAGGCCGGTAAACGCAACGAAATACCAGCGTGGTTTCTCAGACTCCGGCTTATCCTGACATCAGGAGCAATCACGAGCCTTTTAATTGGTTTATTGGGTAACGTGCACTAAATAGATCTCGGCAAGCATTAGAACCGTGCCGTTAATCCACCATGTCTGAATTTCAAAGACTGACAATCCGGTATTGATACGGCTTAGCGCAACTTCAGGTACTTACCTATCAAGTCCATGGTAAATCGCTCCAACACCAGGCTCACTCTTATGGCAAACGCTTTAGATGGTAACTGAAGACCTCATGCGCTCGCTTCCAGACTCCCGTTTCCAGTAGCCGTAAGTTGAGCAAGGCAGGAAAAAGATCCGCTGAAAATTGTTCACTGCTTTCACGAGGCAGCAGAGATGGCAGATGATCTATGGCGATAATTTCCAATGAGGGTTGGGTTTTACTGCCAGGGATAATCCGCTCAGTCGGTTGGTTCATCGTTGTGCAGCGATTGTAAATCGGTAACGGATTGTACTGACCGAACGGATCACAACTAACATCGCTGATCAGCTGCAATCGTCGAGCAGAATTGTTCAGATGATCCAGGGTGGTAAACGGTGGTAGAGCTGAGTTGATATAAACGCAGTTGACCAGTATGTCATGATCAAGAAGATCATCAAAAGGCCCACCCTGTGCAGTCTCTTTCTGATCCCACTTAGTGACTTCGATACCGCATCCCGACAACAGCTCTACAGCTCCGGAACCACAACGTCCAAGTGCACCAATGACCAGGGCATCGGGTTTTCTGGCTAACTCCGGAAGTGAACTTTGCACCGACGACAGCAAAGCCTGCTTGTTACCCCAGGATGTCAAGGCATCCAGAGATTCACCATGAGAATTTGCACTGTAACCAAGCACGGCCAATGCCGCGCCGACATATCCGGCCCAATAGCCAAACGCGGCAATGCGTTGCCCTGACTCTTCGGTTAAATACTCTAAATCATAAAGCGCACCACCACCCTTTCTGAATTGAACCAGGGTGTCTTGCCAATTAAGTTGGTCCTTGAACACATGAGCAAAATGTACATGTCGCCTGGTGAACGGACCATC
>JBGCFI010000035.1:0-115448 GCA_045106855.1 Granulosicoccus sp. | reverse complement strand
GTTTATTGACCAATCCGATGAGATGCCCGTCAGCTCTTCGAATTCGTCTGGATCGCCGCCAGCAGGGCCATCAGACGTGTTGGCAAGTTGCGGGGCTGGCTCGGTTGCAGGAGATGTATTTGTCGTGTTGTTCGTCGGCTCTAATTCTTCATCTCTTGAGAAGCTCTGCCCGGAGCCCATCAAGAGCGCAGTTGCGCGCTATAGTATGGCTTAGCCACTCATTCCACGACATCTCTTGCGAAACTGCATTGTACTCTTGACTCAACAGAGATCCTATTTGATGAAAATGCAATGGCAAAGGCAAAGTGGGCTCAGGTTTTGAGCTACAGGCCTGATTAATTGCCAATGACGAACGTGGCGTCTTTCTATTAACCGCAATGCATTAGAGCAAGGCTTGTGAAAGCTGTATATAGGGGAAAACCCTAGTCCTTCGATCGAGTAACGAAGCACGCGGCCAAAAAATATCGTTTGAGCGCAAATTTGCGCAGAACGCCTTTAAGATCGCCAAAAAATGGTACTAGCCATCGGGTCTAATGGAATATTCCTATGCTCCAGTCAGTATCCCCAATGTGACGAAAACCAAAGGTACTGGGCGGAAGCAAAAAGACTAAAAAGCGCTATCCATTTTTTGATTAAACCGGTTAGAGACTTTCTCATTGTAAGATTCTTGCTGAAACATCTCTTCAGCCTCTTCTAGTTGAGCCAGCAGCTTCTCTTCCGCCGCTTCTATCGCATAGGCGGTTGCCAGTCCAGAGGTGTTCGACGTTATCGGCAGATACGGTGCCGGCCCAACAATAACGGTATGTGGTCGAATGCTAATCCGGTAGATCCCGTATACGCAAATGGTGCTCTTTAGAAATAACAGAATGATGAAATACCATTCGATACCCATATTAGACATGGCATAACCCACCAGAATCGGGCCGGCTATTGCACCGAGGCCATTGAGGAACAACAGACCACCTGCTGCCGCTGCCATTTGATCATGCTCCAGATAGTCGTTGGCATATGCCACAAGCAAAGCGTACAGCGGATTGGCGGTGCCACCCAGTATGAAGCTTATAACTAGTAGGAGAAGATAACTATCGGCAGCATACATGGCCATCCACGCAGTCATGGCTCCGACCCCAGTCGTACCAATGATGAGATAGCATCTGTCGATTTTGTCGGAAAGCCAGCCGATGGGTATCTGAAAGCACATGGCGCCAGCGAAGATAGCCATGATGAAATAGGAGGTCTGCGCAACACTTAATCCACGCTCCGTGGCATATATCGGTGACATTGCATACAACCCGGCATAGATGCCACCCAGCATCAACATACCGAAGGACGCTAACGGTGATGTTCTAATCAGCTCTTTTAATGGAATCGCCCTGGCTGAAATTTCTATCGGTGCGGTGGTACTAGCTGACAACAGAATCGGTGCAATTGACACAGACACCAGCACAGTGATCAAAATAAACAATGAATAGTCAGCCGGATTACCCACATTAAGCAATAGTTGACCCAAGAACATGCCGAGCATCTGCACCAATAGATACAGGGACAGAGCCGTACCTCGAGAACTATTCGACGAGGAGTGGTTTAGCCAGCTCTCGGCAACCACATATACGCCAGAAAAACAAAAGCCAACAATCACACGCAGCAGCCACCAGGCTAATGGATCGACCACAGCCGCATACAAGATAGAGGCCGCTGATATCAATGAGCCAAATGCAGCAAAGACTCGCACATGACCGACGCGTTGAAGGAGTAAAGGCGTTATTTTCGAACCGCCCAGGACCCCGATGAAATATCCAGCCATGATGTAGCCCATGGTCGATGAATCGATCTGTTCCAGAGATCCACGGACGCCTAGCAAAGTGCCTTGCAGCCCATTGCCCAACATGAGTAGCAGCATGCCCAGCATTAGGGCCCAGGTTTGTTTAAATACGGATAACATGTCAGCGGCTCTGGCTTTTGAGCGTTTGGGTTGTACGCTTCCCGATCGGTATAACTACATTCGCGAACAGCTAATTCTTGATGGTGTCTTAGCTAGAGCAGAATTTTTCATAGTTTTCAAACATAGTTCTAACCATGGCTTTTAGACTTCGCACTAAAGAAAGTTCAATTCTTCCAAACTCGGCCATGAAGAAACACATAACGCTTTAACTTACTGGTTACTTATGGCACTAGAAGTAGGAATAATTTTTCAAAGCAACGTGCCATGTATTTTTCTTATCGTCTTAATAGCCACCACACCTACCTAGCGGTGGCTGTGCCTGCACGGTTGTGCGTATGGGGAGGCTGTGTATTTTTTTGTCGGGTATCGTGGATACCCGCAAGGCCGATTTCAACGCTTTTAGAGCGGAAGATTTCTAGATAAACCTGACCATGAGCTTTCTAATGCTCAGCTACTGGCTCGAGGCAAACAATGCAATCAAGCGCTAAACCTAAGCGACATTCATGACGATTATGGTGGCTTAACGTTGGATTAACTAGTTGCAAAAAAAACTGAGTTACTTCACTTTAGATCATCTTGCGATACTCAAAGCTACCGATCTGTCGCGGGCGATTCCACGGCTTCCGAATATCATTTCCATTGCCTATAATAGCTTTGAGTATCAAATTTTTTAAAGCGCGCTTATCCAGTAGCGTGACGATCCTTCTGGCAAATGCATTTGCAATTGTTGCACTCAAAAAACCGCCAAAGCTATCTCCAATTTTCGGAGGTAACGCAGTGGATAAAACGGGTAGCCTGCCCCCTCCTTTCAATATTACTCAAGGCGTAAAACTACCCAGCTGCGCAATTCGAGAACAACCCACCCGGTTGCAATCACAACAAGTGCACACAACATCACCTTCGACCAGGTTCCCATTGTGCCCTCTATTTGCAGTGCATGCACTACACTGCCGACCACAACGATAATCGCTAATACCGAGTGCATGAAACGCCAAAGCGCTCTTCTGATAGGCAGTCGTCGACGAAAAACTGCCAGAAACGCAGCGGCAATTGTTGCCCACATCGCAACGACACCCCACACAGAAAAAAGCGTTGGCGAGCGAAGTAGCAGAGCATCGACTACATCCGGGGGACTTGTAAGCCACAATCCCACCACATGAATAAAGACAGACGAGAGCAGCCCGACACCAACCCATCGATGTATTCGACGCCCGCGCGCACCTCTGGCGCCTACAAGGTATCCTCCTGCCAAAAGTGGCTGAATCAACAACAACACCATGGCTATTACGCCTGCGAGTCCAGCAGCCACGTAAATCGGATCACGCCAGGCGAGAAGCGGACTGTTAGCAGCAATAGCAACCGGAACTACAACAGCAACCACCAGCAAAAGCCACAATAAAACGTTCAGGCTGGCAGCAGTGGTAACGCCCAGTCGTTGGCGTTCAACCATCATTCAGCGCGTGTCCGGAATCAGACCGGTTCCAGAACAAAGGCGACATTCAATGTGGTTTCTTTCGAGCTTGACATTACCGGACGTAGAAACACGGTCTTGAACCCGCTGTCGTCATACTCAGCATCATAGGCGAGGTGGCCGTGCGGCTGACCGAATGCCGGAACTATCTGTGGCATTTCCAGCCGAAAAATTCCGTCATTGTCTGTAAGTGTTGCACCGTGGCTGCGCTCGTCTCGCTCATGACCTTCCGTTGTATGTGCCCACATTTGTATACGAATGCCTGGCAAAGGTGCGCCATCCCCTGCGCGTTGCACAGTACCTGTCATCCAGAAACCACCACCGCCGATACGCGCAACAACAGGCGCTCCGGGAAGGTAGTTGTTGGCCCCACCACGCATGGTCGGTGTGGGCGCAAGGGATTGTGCATACGTGGGACGGATTATCCCGGATGCGCCACCCAACAGAGCCGCACCTGCGGCTACTGCTCCTGTGGATATCAGTGTTCGTCGGGTCTTCGACAGGCTTTTCATCAAGTCTCTCCAATTGGACGTTTTGCAGGTGCATGGCACCGATTGACCATGCGGGCCTTCGGTACGCGGTTAATATTCAGTCAATATCCATACGTTATTATCCCACAAGCAGTTGAGTCAGTGGCCTCGTGTGATGCCCGCTCCAAATCAGTCTAAAAAGCGATTTGAGCGACTGCCAAAGTCCAAGCGACAAAAAACAGAAAATTCACGTATAAAGCGCATCCAGATACCCGAGAAGTACCTTGGAAAACGGATTCACCGCGATTAAACACTAGCCAGAGAAAGGTAGTTGTTCAGAATGGTTTTGTCTTGGCTAAACGAAAATCGGGAGCGCTATCTCTGATTTAACGGTGGCTTCCCAAGATAAGGCGTCGACTCTTTGAGTGAGGAGCACACCCCTGGATGCTGTGGAATTTATCGTTATGACAATCCCGCGGCCTGATCATGTTCTGATCAGACCAAAGTGTGCGGCTCCATTTTCGCGAATCGCTTTCAGTGATCTGACAACAAGTGCTTCAATTTACACGAACATCCAGACCGAGTTGTCTCCGATCGAGTACAAACCAATCGTCTAGACTCCGTTCGTCACCCTGATCGCGTACAAATAGGAAACCGTCTGAGAACGGTGCTACCCCTTCCACCTTGTCAAACAGATACTCGTCATCGCTCGTCCACTTTATCGGCATGGCATCAGCCAGCAGCGAAAGTGACCAAAGACTTGTTGGCACATTTTCAACAGAGTCCTGCGCGCTGATAATCAACAACTGATCAGAGTGATCGTCGTAAGCTAGCGATCTGATTCCACCCTCGTCAAGGTGAACATAGCGCGGTTCAGGCGCAAAGACCGGATCTCTACCGGCCATGAAATCCAGCGCGTTGTCGAGTCTGATAATGACAGCGTCATCACCCACGACGGGCGTTCTGAGACCTATATACAGGTGCTTTCGCTTGCGATCAAAGGCAATCGCTTCAATGTTAAGCGGTCTGCGATTGTGTTTGTTACCGCCTTTCTGTGTCATTACATGCACCAGCGCAGGATAGTATGTTTCAAGCTGATCAAACAGATCACGCCGATCAAAAGCACCTGATATCTCATCACCGTCTACACTGAAGAGCACTATTTTCTCACGGTCCGGATCTTTACCACGACTGGCTTTCTTGTGCGAGCCAATAACTATGAACTGTGTA
This sequence comes from Granulosicoccus sp., assembly GCA_045106855.1. Classification (GTDB taxonomy): domain Bacteria; phylum Pseudomonadota; class Gammaproteobacteria; order Granulosicoccales; family Granulosicoccaceae; genus Granulosicoccus. Next base: position 110,335 of record JBGCFI010000035.1, on the reverse strand, counting down.
GACGAGATCCGTGCAATACCTTCCAGATCATCCATTGTTTCAAATTGCACCAAGCCCATACAGCTTATGTTGCTCGCAGTGGTGATGTCTTATTTAATCATGAATACTCATCGCCCTCCATACCGTTAAAGCATCTTTGGCATAGGCAAATTGAAACCTATCCTCCAACGTTGAATCAGACTGGACCGTCATTGCTTGATCAGTCGCTACTGCGCAGCCGTGGCCCTGGCAGGGCACCCCACACCCCCCCTCCTTGTACAGTATCTATCGATCAACGCTGGCCGGGTCCTCGGCATTCAAGTGATCGGGCAACACGCTCGCTGATCGCAGCTATCAACGCGTTGAGCCATTTTTTCGTCGGGGTATTAACCCAATGAAATTTCAGCTGTCCATGGCCCTTGAGCTATTAAACACCGTCGATGAACAACATTACTCGGCATCTGTTCGATGTGCTCATAGTTGCTTGCCCACAGAGCAGAAATTATCGCTGGCAGGGATTGGCAGCCACATTAGTTACGAGAAGTTATCAACCCAGGGTAAAGAGACTAAGAAACTGCAATGGATACTTGCGATGAGCTCAGCAAAGTAACCTTATATGTATCCTGTGGCTCTCCACTAGTGAAATGGATAGTCATCGGTGTTCAGCACTACACTGGCAATCTGTGAACGCTCATAATCACTCAGTGGAGCCGCGGCTAGCCAGCTTTCAACCAATGGCTGATCGACACGCGCAACCGTCGCTGCCACATCCACCAGTGTATCCAGTCTGCTCGGGCTCGACGTTGACAAGAGAGCGCCGTTCAATGCCTCAGCCGGTTGCCGTTCTGCGTTGGCTCTTGCCCAGACAGCTGTCGCGGCTGAACGCTCCTGTGGATCCACTAATCCATCAATCCATACCCGAGCATTTTCAGGGTCAATTTCCGACAGCGTTTCGACAATCGAAACGGTCATCGCACTCTGTGAAGCACCGGACAACGAAGGCAAGGTATTGATCGCCAGATCAATGTCATGTTGAGGGATGGTAGAGGCAAGCGATACAGCAAGTGTACCGGTGTCGTTGAGAACACCTGAAAGCCAATCACCGGCACTGACAGGATCATGAACCAGCCAGTTATCGATAACTTCGCTGCGAACCTCCTCTGCAACTTTGCTCGGTAGCGCATCTGCCCACCGTAACGCGCGAGCAGGATCCTGAGCGATCAGTGCCGTCGCTACCCGTTTTTTAAAGTGGTCTGGAATGAAAAAACCAGTTTGATTATCGTTGAGTGCTGTGTTCTCAGGCGTGTCGAACCCGAATTGCAACAGCAGTAAATCTGATTCAATGTAAGTTGCCAAGTCCCTGACATCACTCTCCAGCCAACGCTGTAACAGACCGTCCACGATTACCTCACTTGAGGCTTTGTCTTCTATTGATCGCGCCCATTCAATAGCCTCTGATGGTGAACTTTCGTCAGCCAGTCGCGTGGCATGGCTCAACATCAGATAAGGAATCTCTGTCTCATCAGCAAACGCACTCAGTTTAGCGAGCGCTACTTCCGGTTCGATCTCTACCCAAAGGGAAAGCAAGGGATAACGCAGTGCGTCAGCTGCAGAACCCTGCCATGCATTGCTTAACGTTTGCTCGATCCAAAGCGCTGTGTCAGCAGGCCTTGTAACCGACCAGAACTCTAGTTTGTCAAGCAAGGCCGTTTCGGATTCACCCGTCAGGGGTTGTGCAAGGATTGCCTGTAGCGAGCGTTCACTTGCAACAGGTTTCAGTATCGAATCCGCATCCGACGCATTAGTCTTCTCAGTGAGCGATATGTTCTTGTGCGATACAGTTTCAACAATATCGAAGGGTGAGGTGACCTTGACAGGCGCTGACTGAACTAAGTCATCGGATCGACCTACCGCGTTTTCTACAAGAACATTCGGTTGGGTGGGCAGCAACTCTGTGAAGCGCGATCCAATCCACCACGCGCTCCCCAGACTCACCAGCAATAACACGGCTACATTAGGCTGCATGCTGCCCCCCTCTCCCCTACAAACTATTCAATCCCGTACAGCACTGCGTCGTATATCGACCACCAACGGAACACATCGTTGCCTGTCTGTTCGATGCGCAGGTACCGAGCGGTCGTATTGTCGAACTGTATGTCAGTAGTAGCACTACCAACACCCGAAGCAATCGGTTCGCCAAAGTTAACACCATCATTCGACGCGGTTACCTCATAACCTCGTGGATAATCCATCGGTTGTGCAGCCGAAGTGGAGAGCACAAGCCGATCGAAACTGGTAATAGCGCCGAGGTCGATCAGGAACCATTGACCAGGTGCTTGCTTGGTGCCAGTTGACCAGCGACTGTTCGGGTCGTTGTCAAACGCGTTTGCAAGCGTTCCTGCGGGACCTTCCTGGCTAGACGCTGTTGCGCTCCATCCGGCGCGATCTAGCGGAGTGCTGGTTTCAATCGGCGGCGTGTCTCCAGCCGCACTAATGTTGATTTCGTGAATAGACCACCAGCGGAATACATCCGATCCAGTTTGTATGATTCGCACGAAACGCGTCTGCACTGGCGAAAAATCGATAGTGGTCGTACGCAGAGTCGATGAACCACTGGCGACCATGTTGGAGAAATCAACACCGTCGTCAGACACCAGAACCTCATAACCGCGTGGGTAATCGGTGGCTTCCGGTCCGGAGTCGAGCACGATACCGTCGATGGCTGTTACCAAACCCAGATCAACCTGGAAGTACATCCCTGCAGTTTGCGCGGTACCTGTGGACCAACGCGTGTTGGAAGCTCCATCGATCGCATTGCTCGGACCTTCGCCATTGTGTGATTGCGACGCGCTCACCACCCAGCCACTGCGATCAAGCGAGTCGTCCGTGGGATCTACTGGATCTACCGGATCTACCGGATCTACCGGATCTACCGGATCTACCGGATCTACTGGATCTACTGGATCTACTGGATCTACTGGATCTACTGGATCTACCGGATCTACCGGATCTACCGGATCTACCGGATCTACCGGAAGCTCATCGATACCTGCCGCATAGAGTATTCCACCAAGCAGATGAGTTCGGAAATCATCTTCGGCATAACTTGAGACGGTGTGACCACCGCCTGTATACCAGGCACGTCCTCCATCGTATTCGTGGTACCACGCGATCGGGTGATCGTCGCCCATACCACCACCGGAGTAGGAATTTTCATCAAGCGAAAGCAGTACGTTCACATTTGAACGCGGATTGCTTCGAAAATCGTACCACTCATCGGTGCGCGTCCATGTTGAACCTAGATGCGCAGTTGACGGATGAGTCTGATCTTCAACATTTTGTAGTGCTGATTGAATGTTGGGATGTCGATCAAACCAGGCACCCACAAGATTGCCGTACCAGGGCCACTCGTATTCCGTGTCACTTGCCGCATGAATACCGGCATAGCCACCACCGGAACGAATGTAATGTTCGAACACGTCCTGTTCGTCGTCGTCAAGTACATCACCCGTCGTCATGACCCATACAACAGCGTCGTATCCAGCCAGATTTGAGTCTGTGAAAACGTCAGTAGAATCACTGGCACGGTCCACTTGCATACCCGCGGACGTTGCAAGTTCTTCCAGCGAATCAAGCGCATTCGGAATCGAATTATGTCGGAAACCGCGAGTTTCGCTGAACAACAAGATACGTGGCGCACTGGACGCCAGCTCGCGAATTTCGATATTGCGATAACGGATGGTTGCGCCCTCAGCCTGGAAGGCAATGCGACCGGCCGTTAGCGATTCGCCATTCAGACGGGCATCCCAAATACGATTGACTACTTGCCCGTTTACAATGTGCACGGCGCTGTCGCCGCGCACCACAACTTCAGACACATTCCAGCCGTCGAGTGTATCAGCCACGGAGCTTGCCCTGAGAGTGGCTCTGTCTGAGCGAACCGTGCCAGTGCTTGAGTAAGCGCCCCCATTGTCAGTCGAGGTTATTCTTGCCCCACCCAATCCGAAGAAGTCACCTGTATCTCCCTCCTGCACCTGGGATTCAAGACTGTTGGGCCAGATTCTGTCAGTTCCAACCAAGTGATAGAGCACTCCACTGTCACGTATATCGTTAGCGCGCGGTGCGAATTTCTTCTCTCCCCATTGATACTCGAAGCGCAGGTGGTAGTTGGCATAGTCATCGATTGTCGACAAATAGCCAAATGGATTGTCGACAAATAGCCAAATGCCTTGTTGTCACTTGATTCGGGGATGTCCAGGATAACCAGTTCGCCATCTTCGACTTTGTAGTATTCCTCGACGTCGTTGCCAACACCGTAGGTGCTGTCAAAAGTAAACCAACCATCGAGGTTCTCTCCGTTGAACAACGGCTCGAATGGTTCGTCTGCTAGCGCGCCAGTAGCGGGTGCAAACAGCATAGAGGAAATCATCAGGGTAAACAGCGTCTGCCGCCTGCTCGGAAAACTGATGCGCGCACTACGAATGACTTTAACCATGAGTTGTTACGCTGATTGGGTTGTTATGAAGTTGAATCAATAATTCTTAGACAAGCCTACAGCGACACTCGCGTTAGTGTTCGTTACTGAATATGACAGTTTGGAACGATAGATTAGAGTGTTAGCATTGCAGCGTGATGCGGTTCACTAATGACTGAGTAACTTGATGTTGAAACTTGTTTAGCAGATTCGGATACGTTGTTAATAGATCTTTGCCTAGCGATTAATAATTAGTATGGGTCTATATATACAGCTATTTAATAGATTCATTCATAAAGCAAAGGTTCCTCCATCGACCAATCAGTGTTCAGTAAAAACATATGTATTGGTTTTCAAAGTACTGTTGAATTCTCTATAGCAGTGTTTTAGGTCAGTCCAGATATTCATGTATTGTTATTTTTCTCTGGAATAGTTATCGGCTTACATAAAATAGTTATCGCGTATCAGGGTATACAGTCATCTCGCAGGGATTGATCAAAGCTTGCCGAGCGATTCAGAAGTATTGCTGTGTTCAGTTATCAAACACACAAAGCGTGGATTGACGAACAGATCTTCACGCCCTGCCTGGCGCTCTTCAAGCACGCCAATATCCACTAGTCGTTTCAGGTAGGAAGATGCCGCTTGTCGTTTGGCCAAGCCACTGTCTATGAAGTACTGATACCGCAATAAGGCTGTTCTAAAATAATTTGTACCAGCTCATGAGTGTAAATATTTTTGGTTAGAGTGGAAATGCCAACCAGAAGCGTCAAATAGTATTTCTTTTCGAAAATACTAAGCAGAAAGCCAACCTTATATTGAACGTGTGGAGTGGCGTATGTCAGCTCAGTGGCCCTTAGTCAATACGCAGTCAATCATGCAGCTAATTTGATAAACTTCACGAGTAACAATAATTTTGAATTCGAGTCAGACTTCGTAGTCCAAGATACAGGTACCCTACAATGCCGATGCTCTCTCCCACTCATTTACGGCCGACAGCTCGTTTCCCGCGCATTAACAAAAACGCCAAATATCTGAGCACGACAACCGCTACAGAGCTAGATATGGATTACGAAGGATTCGTTGGGTACTCAAACAGAGGTGTCACCCTGTGGGAAGAGCATACTGTCGTTCTGAAAACAGGCAATATGCTTAGCTTTCATGTACCGCAGTTTTATACTGGGCGGCTTACTGAATCAGTAGTGAGCGTACCGTTGTACTACAAAAGCGCACTAAGATTTTGAATACCACTGCACATTTGCTTCTCGGTACCGCTGCGTTTGGTCGAGAAAATTCGCGCAATATTTCAATCGCTGCGTTACTTGGTGCGTTGGTGCCAGATGTTTCATTGTATGTATTATGTGGCGTATCGATTCTGATATTGGGTATATCGCCACAAGTTGTTTTTGACGAGCTGTATTTCTCGAACAGCTGGCAAAAGATATTCAGTATTGATAACTCTTTTGTCTTGTGGAGTGTTTTTCTATTCATCGCTGTGAAACGTAAGCAGCCAGTTCTGATAGCATTCGTAGCTTCCGCGTTATTGCATGTGCTCACCGACTTCATGATGCATCATGACGATGCCAGAGCGCATTTCTGGCCTTTGTCAGATTGGCGATTTGCCAGTCCAATAAGTTACTGGGACAGTGCGCACCATGCCGCATGGGTAGCGCCTCTAGAAGGTTTGCTTGCGACAATATGCGGGTTTGTATTGTGGCGAAGACACACGCGAACTGTATTACGTGTGAGTCTCGTTGTATTGCTGCTTACCGAATTACTCATCATTCGTCAATGGCTGGTGTTTTTTTAAACTCCCGAATGGAGGTGACAAGAAAAAATGTTCGTTTACTCAGCTAGATTTCCAATCCAGGATCGTGAATAGAATCATGGAAGCTCTCTTTCTGGCTATTCCAGTGACTCCACGCCAGTGGCCGCTTCGAAATCGCAAATAAAATCCCCGATATCACAGACCGGCTAAATCTGGCCAGCCATACTCATACAACCTACAGACATCAATCCAAATAAAGGAATGTCTGATTTCATCGTGTTTTCACTTCTGCTTCTGCTTTGATAAAACTGTTCATATTTTTTTAACACGGACGATGATTCGTTAATATCGTCAATTTGAAGGCTCGATATAGTTCTACGGTATAGCTTTTATGTGTACATGCTATGTGAATATATTATAAGTTACACAGGCGTACTAAATATCTTTACAAATTCATGATTGCTGCCGTTATAGCTCAACAATTTGTCGAGTAATTATCACATCATGCAGCTAGCCATAGTGTTCCGGCATAGCCGAATGATCGGTGTGTGCGACCATCTATGCTTGCTATACAAGGGCTGGGACTACTCTAGTCTGTTTGGCAAGATGCGCGGAAGTGATTAAAAACAGCTCATCACCAAAGTGTTAAAAACAGTATGTAGCTATTTTTCCAGAGGAGAAAAAAATTATAGTGTTTGCTAAATCAGATCATCTGTACCTAAGCTGCGTCGGCAGGGTGTGGATTAGATTGCTGGTCGGAAATTGAGGTAGAACTTAATTAATGTCGGCTTGTCACTATTTCATATACAGGAGGTTGTTAAGAATAAAATCGTATGCTCATTAGATTTTGAAGAATGTGGCGGTCATGTAGCTATGAATGAGCTAATCCAATTCATGTATTGCGTTGGGGTAGTGCATTTTTCTAAGCTAGCAATATTTCGTTGCCAGGTGTGATGGTTTTAATCTAAAGCCCTATACCTTCGTTTAGCTTGAGTAGTACCACTGGCTTATCAGTGGCAAATTTAGAGATCAATATTATGCATACCAAGCACTACTGCCCCATAATTCATTTGTCACTACTGACTGCATTTTTTCTTTCGGGATATATATCGCTGACGACAATAACGGCTATCACAGAGGCCGTTATCAGAATTATTTAATGTGGGCGAGCATAACCTTTAGCGGACAACGAGGTTGTTCGTAGATTCTCTACTTGTTCAGTAGGAAAATGCCGTCGTGGTAATCGTGCGCAACCAAATTGATAACCGATTTAGAAAGAAAGTGTGCGATTAGCGATTAGCTCCCGATGAGGCGTTACCCTGAGGTGGTTAATGTCATACCGACAAATGGACTATGACTGGAAAATCCGCTCATGCAATTCAGGAAGTATTTGATTGGCTGTGCCAATTGGGATATAGACGGTTCGTGGAACAGTTCGTTGAAAACAAAACATCGTTTCGCTGGCTCTTGAGACAAACATGGATAAGCTTGTCAGAGAATCCTAACAGAAATTAGACTTTATCCATCTTTGTCAGCGGAAAGTTTCGGCTACATAAACAGTTCCTGCATACCCTTGATACCAGCATCGAATATACCCTGAACTACAGCCTTGGCTTCATCCTCACTTGCGCCCTTGGGTGAAAAGGATGCAGACCATATCAACATTGAAGTTCCGTCTTTCTTGTCCTTGATTTTGAATGATGCTTTGTAGTGATCAACAGGTAAGGGCCCACTACTAATTGTGTACTTATAGCTCATTGCACTGGCATCAGTTCTGGCTTCTTCGATAGCACCACCATCGACCAGAGTCAGAATACGGGTTTCACCCTCTACGACACAATTGGCAACAGCAGGATGCCAATCCGCAATCGCACAGAAATCGCCTATTCGCTTCCACACCTCGTCAGCAGTTTTATTAAAGGCCACTTTTTCGCGGACCATCAGCACGTTTGCAGCCGACGCGGGAACCGCCACAGCAAACAAGCTTGTGCAAACAAGAAAAAGGCAGAAAAATCGCGTAATTAGAAAAGCCAAGAAAATCTCCAGAATGTTGTTTTTTTATACAAGGCGTGAGCATATACAGGCCTAACTAACGGGTCAAGTAACAACTTAGCAGTCAGACGCACATTACATACCTCAACCCCGGATATTTCTAGAAGTGGCTGGATCTGCTTGATTTTGAATCTGCCGGACAGGCTCGAAATCTTGCCGAGGGGGTTTATGGACCTATAACAATGAACGACCCAATACTGATAGCTAAATCATACTTATCTCGTAAGTGCTATAGGGGGAATTAGAAAATCAGGCTACTAGTACCATTGACTATAGTGCACCAAGCATTCACATTGATTCGCAGTGTAATTTGAAACTATGAGCAGCGTGAACAAGACGGCCCAAAGTGACATTAACCAAATGTTAAAAGTGGATAGCCCATATTGCCATGCGACTATTCTTTCAACAATTTAAAGATCACAACAATTGGGCTTGGTCTCGAATCCTGGATAGATTTTTTATCACCTTCAATGAGCTAGGGAGCGACGACTATGCCAAGTGCGAGTTCTATAGATCAGTTTCAATTATGACCGTTTTGGCGTCTAATGCTGACAGAGCCAACATCAATGACATTAAATAAATCCGAGTGTGCTTATCTGGACGATTTTTATCGCGTGGGCCAGCTTTTTCCACTGCGTTGGTGGCATGGATGGACTTAAATCGTCCGTCGTGGCCAACATCTGGGGCGTTATCATGGCGTCTATCGCGTTCATCCTGTTGACATCCCTTGGCGTAAATGCCATCAACGCTGCATTATGTGTTGGTGTCACAGTCTCATTATGATTCTTGGAGCACACAGCTCTGCACTGGCAGCCATACCATCCGCCGTTTATGGGTATGCTGCTACCGCAGCATTGTTCCTAATGGCTGGCGCAAGCTACGGCGAGGATGTTGGCGGTATCGTTAAAGTGGGCTCAGCCGCTGCTGTCTCCATGATTATCGGTAACGTTCTGGGCTACGTCTCAGGTGAGATTGCAGGCGTGCTGTCAAAGAAAGGTAAATATGCTGGTGGTTGTGCGCATGTCAAAACGGTTTTTAAAGCAGGCCCAATTGATAATCACACTTGTCACTGCAACATTTGCAAGGACGTGACGGGGCAGATTACAACCCATGTGGCATTTTTTAATCATGGCGAACTGCAAGTATCAAATGAAGACAATCTTAATCGCCAACCGTTCAATGTAGACAACCCAGATGGCCCACTGAGCCTGCGTACCTGCAAAGATTGCGGCATACCCATCATGCTCGACGATAAAGAAAAACGCATTCGCGTTGTTGTACCAAAACTGATGGGTATGGATAGTGACGCTATGCCAGCCGATTATCATGCGTTCTATGACGATAGCAAAGGTTATGCTCGTCCGAATGATGGACTCCCGGTGCACGAAGGTCTGCGACCGGAATTTGTCTGGCCAGCGGGTGCTTAGTTTGCGAATTTGTTCCTGATGATGTAAAGAGAGCCCCGGCATGTTCCAGGGCTCTGTTTGCCTATTCTCAACAGGATGTTCGCAGGTGATACATGCTAACTAGCGCGGGAAATATTGTGCATGGCAGATGCCGTTTCGCCCAACGAATGGGTTGCATTAAATAGCGTTAATACCCATCAACAGGCACTCGTATAAAAAGGAAAGTGCCCGAATCCTTTCACTTCTAGTAGCAACCCTGAAGCGGAGTAATTGCTGATCTTGATATAGTACGCCCCACTTTCGTATTCATGCTGGTAATACATCCGACCAGCACCAGACCAGCCGTCAGCCTTGATTTTCATGACCCCGATATTCGGTGACATAACCTGCCCGAAAATCTCAAAGTAATCGCCAATACGCTCCGCACGAAGTGCCATTCGAGTTGTTGCCCCTAACTGATCTTGTCCTGTAAAGCAGCCCGACATCTCGTCAGCAGCACTGCTGACGGAGTAGATCGACGTCGCAACCAACATTGAAAGAATCCACATTTTCATTGAATTGCCCTGCCTATGGTATCGAACCCAGTGGCTTACCCAACCCATAATATAAATCAGGTCACCCACCAAACACTCTACGGTGGTGCGTTAATTTTCCCGTCCTGACCAAAAGTCGAGTTGTAAGAAAGCGAAAGCTTGACCATGCTTAATGTTTATCTTGAGATATGCAGATGTGGTTATGGATACTCAAACAGCTCTCGTGGGTATGCAAGCGTTCATCCTGATAGTTACCGCAGTGCTGACGCTGTTTGTTTCAACGTTTCTTCTATGGCTGTATCGCCGCGCAACGTTGCGGGGAATGGCACAAGCTGCAGGCAGTGACAACAAACCTCAACCCAATGACCGCTCCGTCGGATACGCAACGGCACTAAATAACCACCCGACCTCTATCTTAAACTTCCATGAAACAACAGATCAGCACAGTAAAAGACATGATTTAGAAACCGGCACTCACGCTCGAACAGTTCTCGATAACATGAAACGATCTCACCGGTGTACTACATTGGTGTATCTTGCCGGTGGCCTCGCCTATGCCTTTGTGATGACGATCGCCTGGCTTATCATGTCGGGTGGCCCTCCTCCCTTGAGTCGCACATTGTTGTTGATCATTTTTTTTCTATGGCCAACAGTCATCACACTAAGCATAGTAACCGCTATTGGAATCAGAGACGTTTTATTCTATCTGTGCAGTTATTGCATATTGCTGGCATTGACAATCTATTTCACATTGCAACGAAATCCTGACTTACCGTTTACTACGCCTCTCTATCTTTGGGCCATATTTAATCTAATACCCAGTGTTTTCTTTCTCTTCTTTCTCCACAATCGCATACGATCAGTAGGCCCCATAGTATTCATTTTTTTGCTTTGTGGAGTAAGTGGTGCAGTGGTACTCGTGCAGCTTATCGGCAACAACGACGCATCATTATCGACGATAGCCAGCGCAGGCCATGCAATCGGCATCAACGCCATTTCCGTGTTTATCCTTATGCATCTCATCGGGTTTACACTATTCGCGTTCGCAGGGCGTTTTCTATTACATCGACTGGGTGATGCCTATAAACGCAAGCTATGTAGCGATATCTCAATCACCACCGACTCTATGTGGCTCATGTTTGCTGTTATCCAGTCTATCGGCTTTGTCCTCGAGGATATCCGATGGATCCTGACCGCCCCCATCGCCTTTATGAGTTACCGGCTGGTGGTTAGCTTAGGTTTTCGATGGATTCATGTCCCACTCTCGGATAGACAAAACTTCCCCAATCTGCTTCTGTTGAGGGTATTTTCGTTAGGTCGACGCAGTAATCGTTTTTTCGATAAGTTTTCAAAGCTGTGGCGCCAGGTAGGTGTCATCGATATGATTGCAGGGCCCGATCTTGTGACCACAGCAATTGAACCGCATGAATTTTTAGAGTTTGCTGGCGGTAATCTGTCGCGACGATTCGTACTCGATGAAGATGATCTAAACCAACGCTTGCACGCCCGTGATCAACTGCCTGATCCTGATGGTCGATATCGGGTACATGAATTCTTCTGTCACGATGATACTTGGCAAATGACCATGCAGACACTCGCGAACAGCAGTGACGCTATCCTCATGGACCTGCGAAGCTTCTCGTCAATCAATCAGGGTTGTATCTTCGAAATAAGCGTATTGCTGGAGAAAGTTGATCTTAGCAGGATCGTGTTTTTTGTTGATGAAACCACTGACCGGGCATTTCTTGAGCAGACATTTCAGTCGCTATGGAAAAACCTCAGCCCACTCTCTCCGAATAGCACATCATCACACGCTACCATTTCCCTTTTCACCACCGAACTACAAAACAGAACCGCACTTCATAACATGATAGGCCTGCTGCTAATCCCTCCATCACCTCACACCTTGTAATGCACATCAGTTAAGCCCTGTCTGGAATTTTTGAATGACAGATAGTATATTTCATGACTCAGCAGACAGGGCGTTGATCCGTTGCTCCCAACCGTCAAGACGCTGAGGAAACCTTCCTGTTGCTCTGTGGAACGAAGCTATTCATCGGCTTGCACCTTCATTGCACTGACCCGTCACGCAGTCGTACGTTGCGCTCGTCCATCCACCGAGTAACCGCATCACTTGATACCGGTTTTGAAAACAGGAAACCCTGAATCTGATCGCACTTCCATTGTTTAAGCAGATTAAGTTGATCGGACTCTTCAACACCTTCGGCTATGACATTGATGCCAAGCTTTTGGCCCAGCATGACAATTGTCCGGGTAATTTCAGCAGCCATATCGCTGGTACCCAGATTTCGAATAAACGAACGATCGATCTTGATCGTACTCAATGGAAACTGATTCAGGTAACGCAGTGAGGTCTGTCCTGTGCCAAAATCGTCAACAGCTATGGCAACACCATAATCACGCAGTTCACGTAATATGCTGGACACCGATGTAAAATCATCAACCAGGACGTCCTCGGTTATTTCAAGCTCCAGCCGGTCTGGTTCGAGCTGGTAACGAGTAAGAATATCTACCACTTTCGTAAAGAAGTTTCTGTCCTTGAACTGTTGCGGTGATACGTTTACCGAGACGCTGGGCAGTTTGCCACCATCCGCACATGTCCAGGTGGATGCGAATGCACAGGCATTGTCCAACACATACTCGCCAATTCTGTCCATGAGATACAGTTTTTCAGCAATAGGGATGAAATCAGCAGGCGAAATCTCGCCACGCAAAGGGTGAGCCCAGCGTATCAATGCTTCGTAGCCGATAACTGCTTCCGTTGACGTATCAATCTGTGGTTGATACATCAGGTAAAACTCCTTGTTCTTGATTGCCTGTAACAGGTCCTGTTCAGTCTGTCGTTGTTCGTCAGCATCTTTGTCATGCAAGGGCTTAAAACTAACGACACATCCCTTGCCGGAATCTTTCGCCACGTACAATGCAAGATCAGCCATTCGTAATAAGTTCTCGGCAGCATGATCGTCCTGGGGGTATCTGGACAAACCAACGCTGGCACCCACACGCAGGGTCAGATTCTGAACCTGAAAGGGTTCGCTAAGCTGGGCAACCAGACGTGTAGACACCGACTCACTTATCTTTGTTGCTGCGCGCGACTCTAGTTCGTCAAACACAATAACGAACTCGTCGCCGCCGGTGCGGTAAGCTATATCCAGAGGACGCAAAATGTGATGTAAGCGGTCAGAGACTTGTATCAATAATTCATCCCCTACTCCATGACCATAAGCGTCGTTTACGGCCTTAAAACCATCGAGATCGATACCAGCCACTACGACTGAGTGTCGTGATGCCTCGGCTTTGTCAATGGCCTTGCCAAGATCCCGTGATAAAGCACGCCGGTTCGGCAACCCCGTCAGCTCATCATGCATCGACAAGTATAGAGCTTTACCCTCGGCAGCTTTACGCACCGAAATATCGGTAATAGTGCCTCTGTACCCGGTAGCATTGCCGTGATTGTCATGACTGGGAATCGCTCTTACTTCTACCGCAACGGCATCCCCAGGATGCTGGCTTATCCTCAAAGTTGCTTCGAATACCGGAGTCCGTTGTCCCTGTCCCAGACAACAGCGCAGCTGCTCCAGTTCTTGCTCGGAAAACTCCAGTACATCCAGCAGATTGGCGCCACGTATTTTGTCCGGGCAAAAACCCTCGTAGAGAGTGTCTGTATTGGCGTGAACAAAGCTCAACTGCAGGTTCAGGTCCGATTCCCAAAGCCAGTCGGAGGCGGTTTCAGCAAATTGTCTAAAACGATGTTGAGCAGCCCGAATCTGTTCACTGGCTGATTCATATTTGTCGATAACCTGATTTAACGTACTCGCTAACTCTGAATGCTCATCGTCATTGATGTTAATACCGCTGGCAAAACTCGAATGGTTACTGAGTTTATCGGTCAGTGCTTTTTGCAAGCGATTGATTCCGATAGATTCACCGTGTTCGGTGTAGTTCAGCCCGAGTTGTTCCGCCTCGGCAGATACCCGTACTTCCATGAATCGCTTAAGTAAGGCGATGGTTATCCAGGTAACCAGACAGGTGAATACTGCTATTACGACTATTCCGGTAAGTTGAACTCCGAACTGTACCAGACGGGATTGCGATTGCATGGCCGATACCGGCATAACAAACGCCACACTCAAGGTACCCAGAGCGCCGGCGATACCGTGTGTAGCAACCACATCGAGTGGGTCATCCAGTTTATAGCGATAAAGCAACGCTTGAGCGGCATATGTGGCAATCCCGCCTCCAGTGGCACCGATAACCATGGCTTCATGCATACTGAGAAAATGAATACTGGCAGTGCAAGCAACTAGGCCACCAAGCAGACCACTTATGACTCGTGCAGGGTTGAATACGCCCTTGTCCATCAGCACCCCCATCAGCATGCCTGCGCAACCACCAAAGACGCCTGCTGTTATGGTGTTGAACAGAATTCTGCTCAGTCGGGGATCCTCGGGAGATACCGATCCTCCATTGAAACCCAGCCATCCGATCAACAGAATGAACACACCAAATAGTGCAATCACGGCATTGTGCGCTGGCATGACCCTTGGCTTACCGTCTTCGTCGAAGCGACCGATCCGGGGTCCGATCATCAGGATGGCAACCAGACCTACCCAGGCACCAACACCATGAACGACAGTTGCGCCAGCAAAATCGATGAAACCGAGATCAGCCAGCCAGGCGCTGACTTCAGGATTATAAATGTTACCCCAGACCAGCCTGCCGGCGATCGGGTAGATGAGTCCAGCTACAACAACCGTGATGGCAAGGTAAGCGCGAAACGTGATTCTCTCAGCGACTGCACCGGAGACAATGGTGGCGGCGGTGCTACAGAACGCGACCTGAAAAATAAAATGTAACGGTGTAAGTTCGCTGTGTGTAACAGTTGCTTCAAGAGCGGCATCGCCGACCAGGGAACTTATAGAGGCGCCAAACATCAGCAGGCTGCCACCGCTGAAGAAAACGGCCCAGACGATCATCATGTCGGTGACGTTTTTCTGAGCGACATTGATCGAGTTCTTGGCCCGTACCCGTCCGCCTTCCAGCATCAGGAAGCCAGCCTGCATCGACAAAACCAGCACGGTAGCCATGATGAGCCACAATATGCTTACATCACTCCCCATGCCGTTTTAACGCGCTCTTCCCTTTCCAGTGGTATCGACCAAATTGGTAATGACTTGATAGCAATGACGCTGAAACTACAGTTTCAAACACATGTTGAATATCAAACTGTTGCAGAATCTCGCCACATCGTGATCTTGAAACGTGGTGTACCGTCCAAAGACGCACTTTTACTGGGATGACAGACCTCCGTCGGCGCCAATAACGCTAAGCCGGAACGTACGTTCATAACAAAGTAATCGGGCAATTGGTGCTGCGTGCTCCCAAGTGTCTTAATAACTTTGCTGTTGACAAAGTCATACGGTAACGTGCGATGCTATCAATGTCGTGTGCCGCCAGGACGATGGCATGTAAATTTCAAAAAAGGTAACGTGAGCTGAAACTACAGACTTATATTGACTTCATAACCAGTGCCGTTGTGTAACTTATCATGGCTAAAGAAACTATCAGCGTGATACTTGCAGGCGGACAAGGCTCGCGCCTGCATCCGCTGACAGCCGACCGCGCCAAGCCGAGTGTGCCATTCGGTGGAAAGTATCGGGTTATTGATTTTGCGCTCAGTAATTGTTTGCATTCGGGACTTCGTCGCATACTGGTTCTAACGCAATACAAGTCGCATTCACTGCAAAAACATCTGCGTGATGCATGGTCCATTTTCAGTCCCGATCTGGGCGAATATATTACCTCGGTGCCACCGCAGATGCGCACAGGAGATTCCTGGTATTCCGGCACGGCAGATGCCATCTACCAGAATTTGTATTTGCTGGAACGTAGTGGCGCGAGGCGGGCACTCATTCTGTCTGGTGATCATGTCTATCGCATGGATTATGCAGAAATGGTAAACAGGCATAATGAACTGCACGCAGATCTGTCGGTTGCCTGTATGAAGGTACCTATCGCTGATGCCACGGAGTTTGGTGTTCTGAAGGTAGATGACAATGGCCGTATTGTCGAGTTCGAGGAGAAGCCGAAATTTCCTCAGGCATTACCTGGCGATCCGGACCATGCGCTCGCCTCGATGGGAATCTATGTCTTCAATATAGATATCTTATGCAAGGAACTTACTGATGATTACGGGAACAAGAATTCCTCACATGATTTTGGTATCGATCTGTTACCTCGGTTAATTCAATCACGGCGCGTCTTCAGCTATACGTTTGGTGGCGTGGAAGGCAGAGTAACACCTGATCGTTATTGGCGTGATGTCGGTACTCTGGACTCTTACTACAGCGCTAACATGGATCTTCTATCAACACATCCACCGCTTGATCTCTATCAGAATTCGTGGCCAATAAGAACGTTTCAAGGACAACATCCACCTGCCAGAATTACCACTGGCAACCGAGGCAAAGTAAACAATTCAATGTTGTGTAATGGTTGCACGATAGCAGGAGGTATTGTTGATAACTCGATCTTGTCCGCGCGAGTTTGTGTCGAACCCGGAGCAGTTGTGGATTCTTGCATTCTGTTTGACAATGTGCATGTTGGACGAGGTGCAAGGCTTCAACGATGTATCGTCGATAAAGATGTTCGCATACCGCCTGGTACTGAGATCGGTTTTAATCAGCTCGCCGACATGACCCGTTTCCAGATTTCAAGTAACGGCGTTGTTGCTGTGTCAAAACAGGCATTTGCAGACACCCCAATATCACTCGGCGAGTTATCATCGACTACCTGACTTCGCACGTGCAAACAAAACAGAAACACCTGTCGCCGAAGAACTGTCATACCAGAAAGGGCATCCGGGGCGGAGAGACGTGCCGCCCTTTGGAGGCTGGTGTTGATTGACGTTACGCTGTCAGCTATAAGCGTAACGCCGGGTTAGTGCCATTGCTCCAAACCATAAGAACATAGCAAGCGCGAACCACCATTCAATAATGTTTTCCGCAGCATCGGGATCCACCAGCAACGATTTGAGGATAAGATTCAGGGCCGAGCGCAAGCATCACAATAACCAAAAACCGGCGAATAGAAGGTAGTCTGCGTTCATTGTGATTGATAACACCCCTTTCTACCCGAGAGTGACGATAGACTGAGCGATACCAGTACCCGCAAAGAAGAAGTAGATGCCGATACGACGAAGAAATTCATACACTGGGCCAAGGGTACCCAGAAATACTACATAGGGCGTGAGACAGGTGGCACCGGCGAGTGCCAGCATGATTGCCAATCGCTGGAGAAAAATGCGTTCAGGCGCAAGCTGCAACAGCAGGGATATCTCCTGCCACCAAAAGAGAAAAAGTAGCACGGAACAAGGCAGCATGAAGGTACGAAAAAAATACAGGACAGGTATCTGACGGCATGTGCGACTGATCGATGTGCAACCATCGATCAATGGTAGGCAAGATCCGATAAACCCTGTTTTCATCGACCACGTAGTGCAAACAATGACAGATAGTATCGGCGCGGCGCAGCACGCTAATGCAGTTACCGCATATCGACGACCTGCAGTGTAACGACCATTTGCGACTGGATAAGTTGACATCGTGTGCCAGCAGAATTATCACACGCCTGATGCCGAGCATATCCGAGAATTGCCAATGCACAAGACTGGTAGCCTCTGAATATAAACCGTGACCATTAAACGCCCGGATCGACAAATTGCCCTCCCGTTCCCGGCGGCCTTGTTGGGCATGACCAAAAGTAAGAAAAAGGCTTGACTCGAGTTCAGTTTCAATACATTCTTTGCAGAGCGCCTTGAGCATCATTCAGACGGTATTCTGACAGCGAACGTTGCGCTGGGATGGGCACGAGTATCCTCCACTGGCAACCTTTCAGAAATTGCCGACGGATCAACAGATGTAGAAGGTCACTTTGCTCAATATACACCCAGTGATCAGCCAGTATCCAACACGATTGAAGAAGTAGGCATGACCTTCGACGATCCGCGAGTCATCATCGCCTCGGCATACGAATGCATAGCTCTTAAACTGACAATTATATTGTCGGAGCATTACAACCGATGGGTGTAACACTCTGGGGCAAAGTTGTTCTCGATGGTGACCAACCAGGGCACGGCAATAGTTGTGAAGAAGTACTCTCGGCCTTTCCTGACGCGCAATTGATATTGTCGAATGGTTGTGAGGCTTGCGCCTGCGCAACGGTCTTATGGGATGGGCAAGCGCCAGGGGATTTATCACTTATCGCCGCGCGCCACTGTTATACCTCTGACGACTTATCGTCAATGTCGCTGATAGCACAAACACTCGCGCCTGCATTACTAATACCGGTATCGCCGGGCCATAACTAAAACCGAGACAAACCATGACCTCATTCCTTATCTCGAACGCTCGTATTGTCGATGGCACACAGGATCGACCGACAGATCCCATGCAGATAGCAGTGGAAGACGGCAGGATCAAGGAACTCGGTCCTTCTGTGTCATTCAGCGCTGACGAACAGCTAGATCTGGCTGGCCTGACAGTTATGCCAGGCCTGATTGACTGTCATGTCCATACCATAGCGACAACGGCCAACCTTGGCGAAAACGCCTCTTTGCCATCGTCTCTCATTGCCGCTAAAGGTGCCAGGCTTATGAACCAGATGCTCATGCGTGGTTTCACTACGGTACGTGATCTGGGCGGCGCAGACATAGGCTTGCAACAAGCAGTGGAACAAGGGTATTTCGTCGGCCCGCGCTTGGTGATTTGCGGCAAGGCATTGTCCCAATCAGGCGGACATACCGACTACCGAGGCCCGTACAACAACCATAATGTGAGCTGGTATCAAAATCAACTTGGTGCAATGGGGCGCATTTGTGACGGCGTTGCAGAGGTACAACGCGCTGCGCGTGAAGAGCTCAAGGGCGGAGCGCAATTTATCAAAGTGATGGCAGACGGTGGCATCTCGTCACCTTCCGATCCGGTGGGATACCTTGTTTTTTCCGTTGAGGAGCTTAAAGCCATGGTAGAAATCGCCAATGGTTTCGGAACCTACGTAGCGGGTCATCTCTATGCTGATGAGGCAATTGTGCGTGCACTGGATTGTGGTATCGAATGCATAGAGCATGGCAATTTGATGAGTGACAAAACCATTGCGCGAGTTGCGCAAGAGGGAATTGTCGTTGTTCCCACGAACATTACCTACGACCTGCTCACGCGCAAAGGTGTTGAATTCGGCATGGCACCAGAATCTGTGGCGAAGGTGGCAGATGTTCGTGAAGCCGGCCTGGACCGTTTGGAAAAAATGTACAAGGCGGGCGTCACGATGGGCTACGGGTCAGACCTGCTAGGAGGAATGCAGAGCGAGCAGTCGGGCGAGTTTCCGCTACGTGGGCGATATCTTCCAGCGGATGCCGTAATTCGTTCGGCCACGGTGGATGCAGCCAAGGTGTTGCGAATGGAAGGTGAAATTGGTGCACTAGTGGCTGGCGCATCAGCTGATTTGATCGCGGTTGATGGCAACCCGTTGGAAAACCTCGACCTTCTGACACGTCAAGGGGCACATATCCCTCTAATAATGAAGCAAGGACAAGCCGTCAAACGTACACTTCCACTATGACTTCTTCACCAAAACGTTTAATGATGATTACAGGTGCCAGCCGAGGCATCGGTTTGAAGATTGCGCAAGAAGCACAACATCGTGGATGGTTTGTCTGTCTGGGTGTTCGTGAACCCACAGAACTACCCGAATCGCTGGACCCTGATACGAGCGATGTATTCCACTATGATGCTACAAATCGGCAAGCAGACTCTTTATGGGTGAATGAGACACTGCACAGGCATGGACACATAAATGCGATAGTTGCCAGCGCCGGAATTTATACCGCGGACTCGATTATTGAGGCGAGCGAAACCACCGTCGACGAATTGCTGGAAGTTAATCTGCGCGCACCTCGCCGCCTTGCTATGGCCGCCTGGCCGGCTCTTAAAGCCTCTGGTTGTGGGCGGGTTGTCATTCTGGGCTCCCTCTCCGGCAAACGCGTCGCCTCTAAAAATTCTGCACTCTATTCTGTGAGTAAATTTGCGGCTGTCGGCCTGGCACATGCGTTACGGTACGAAGGCTGGGATGACGGTATTCGCGCTACTGCTATTTGCCCGGGTCTGGTTGCTACCGATATGGGAGAAACTGCATCCGCTGGAACACGCCAAAGGGAAGAGATGACGCAACCGGAGGAACTTGCACAATTGACACTTGATGTTGTCGGAATGTCGAACACGACAAGCGTCGCCGAGCTGCATGTTAATTGCCGACCGGATGGAATTTTCTGATAGATCATTCACGATGAAACCGATCTTAATCAATAGGCACTGCTACTCTCTAAACATTGAAATCAGCCGGATTAAGCCCAAGCTCACGAGCTATTTCTGAAACCATGTTCTTCTCTTGCGCATCGAAATCACCGTCAGCTGCACCAATAGCGGAAACTACTCTAACGAGCAGGCGCGCCTGTTCTTCATTGGATTTAACTTTGCGAATTTTCTCCAACGCGCAGGCCTTGCCAATGACGTTGTCAGACTCATAGACCGCAGCCGCGCTCTGGAATACTTTGATAACTTCACCTATTTCAAAGTGCTTTAGCTCGTCTGAACGCTCAATATAACCTGCCATCTTCTGCTTTTCAGTGGCGTCAATGCTGCCATCAGCAGCAGCCACCAATACGCAGCCATTGACCACGGCTTCCATAAATGAGCGATTCCTGAATTTGGATGCCTCCGTCGAAAGTCTTGAACCCGCCAGCGCGGCAGTTTGTTTTAGTCGGTTGAATAGATCGGGCGCCGTGGAGCCTGATGTAGATCCAGAATCAGAATTCGTAGAAGAACTGGACGTCGGATCAGAAACAGAACTCGACGTGGAACCTGGAGCTGCAGTAGGAACAGGTGCTGAGCCCGATACCGAATCTGGCGCTGAGCTGGATACAGAACCTGAAGTTGATGAAGGTTGCGTTGCGACAGGCTCAGGACTTGCCGGCACATCGACTTCTACGCCGAAATGTTCGGCAAGCGCTTGCAGCCCACCGTTAAACCCCTGGCTTACATTGCGAATCTTCCATTGGCCATTACGATTGTAAATCTCGCAAAGTATCAGTGCAGCCTCTGTGCGACCGGCGGTCTCCACAAGCATATTGGCGCCACATGACGTTGTTAACTTCAAGTCACCAACAGCACTGAATTCACCGTTTTCCAGTGTGGCATTAACTACAATTTTCTCGACTTCGTTGTCAACGTTAGCGAAGTTCAACGTAAAGCTCTGTATGTTGTCCTTCGCTGACAGAGAAATTGCGCCCGCGCCTATCGACGGCTGGTTGAAAAAACACATATCGCCATCACTGCGTACCTTGCCGCCGGGATAGAGCAGTAAAGCGCTTACATCGATTTGACTTCCTTGTGGCAGATGTATGTTCAGCTCAAACTCTGGAGATGCAATTGGCGCGTTCCCGCCCATAGCAAGATCTGTCATGATGTGGCCTCTCATGTACCCGTGATCGGGTGGATATTCACAGTTGCATAATACTCTATGTCAGACTTGGATACCGCTTTGAAAAAAGCTCTGAAATGCCTCTGAGTCGTGACAATCCTATCTTTGGATTCAAGTCGGGGTTTTGGATACCGAGATACAGCCGATCCAGCCAACCCACCCATTACCAGGCACTGAACTCCAGTAATAGGGTGCGTATTGAATTAACTGGCTGGCGAGTTGCCTGAAGGGTCACTGATACGTACACGAGTCACGCAACCCGTCTTTAGTCCATACTGCCTTGACCGCCGCTAGGAAGCGGCCAGAAAACGCGGTAATTCATCGTACAAGTACTGACGTACTACCCTGACCTTCTCGGTTGCTCGTAAATCTGAGTGCGATAAAACCCATAAGTCGTTGCTGGTGATTTTGTCGCTGGTATCGAGCTTGACAAGAGTAGACTCGTTTGCCAGTACGTAAGATGGCAAAACAGTGATGCCCATGCCTTCTCTTGTCAAAGCCGCCGCCGATAAAAAATTATTCACCTTCGTGTACTTACCTTGCACATCGACTCTTTTCTCAAACCATTGGTAAAAAGGTGACGACGAATAAGAATCATCCAGCATAATATAACTGTGATCAGCGATGCTCTCAGGCAACGATGATAAGCCATGCTGTTTAACATAACTGCGCGAGGCAACAACACAGAATTCAATTTCACCCACCTTGCGACCTATCAGGTTCTCAGGAGGAACTTTGCAAGTTCTTATGGCTATGTCAGCCTCCCTGTTATTGATATCGCTCATGCTATTAGCCATGAATAACGAAAATCGAATACCTTCATATTTGCGGGTGAGCTTTGCCAGAAGCTTAGGCAACACATAACGAGCCAGAGTATCGGTAGTGGTTATAGCGACCTCACCAACTAACGATCCGTCAGCGCCTGAAATTTCACGAGACAACGCGGACAAAGTGCCCTGCATCTTACGCGCTTCCACGTGTAGCGAGCGTCCTGCGGTGGTCAGACTATAGCCGTCATTAGTATGATCGAACAGCTGAGACTGCAGCTGATCCTCAAAGGCACGAATGCGACGTAGTACCGTGCTATGACTTACCCCTAGAGACTTGCCAGCCGTTGATAAAGTACCGTGCTCTGCAAGCGCGAGAAAGAAGCGAATGTGGTCCCAATTCCAGTTCACGAAGTACTCCCAAAGCTCAGGTCGGTATGGAAACCAACACCGGTTCAATTCTGCACAACTTCTGTGCATAAACGCAAGCCCATTAATGCCTGAGAGCGCAAATCATTTGCTAAGGTTGAGACCCCGATAACTAGCTGAACAAAAGTCATGATGAAAAAAATACTGGCAACAACCGTAGCACTGGCAACCTTTTGCGGTGGTTTGCTAGCTACAGCCGCTGACAAAGGACCGCATGATGATGCGATCAAGGGTCGTCAGGCTATGTTCCAGACCTATGGTTTTAACATGGGTATTCTTGGCGCGATGGCCAAAGAAAAAATGGAATACGATGCCGAGAAGGCAAGCGAAGCTGCGACCAACCTGTTAGCAGCCGCCAACTTTGGACAGTCTGCCATGTGGCCTGAAGGCTCCGACAACACCAACCCTGCCAACGCGCGCACTCGCGCATTACCTGAAATCTGGACGACCTATCCCGCAGTTGCTGACAAAGGTGCTGCTTTTCAAAAAGCAGCTGAAGTCATGGCTGCTCAAGCGGGAAACGGCCTAAGCGCACTACAGGGTGCTATGGGTGATTTAGGTGGTTCATGCAAAGGTTGTCACGACGACTTCAGAGCAGAAAAGAAGTAAATAGAGACAATCGATAACGGAACTGTCACGAATAAAACAAGTAGGTAACGGATTCGGATCTGACATATCCGAATCCGCCGCTTTCACCGGACTGTAACCGCATCCGTCGTGCTCTTGTAGAACAAGGCAAAACCCTACTCCTCCTGTTTCATGGTAGCGGAACTCTGGTCGGATTGTGTTATCTTAAATCGTGATCGAACCCCCTGGGAGAATCATCGACCTATCAGTACTTGTTAAATTCCACTGATTGTGGCCCTAGCACGCCCATTGGAATACGCAAAGACGGCCAAATACTAACTGGCCCGCGAGCGTAAATTATCCAATGCCTGCCGAACGGTATTGACCGTATCGTAAGGGGATTGGTTTCAGACACACCGCATATGTTGATAGCTGATAAAAACGGAATATTCGGAGTCTGGATTATCAAAACCCGAGTTATCTGATGTTCTTTTGACAAGTCTGGCCATAAGGGGAGGATCCGAAACCTAACTCAAACGTAAAAATCAAAGCTAAATCAAGGTTCAACAAAACGAACTCAGACCAGGAGATTGCCATGATCGATGTTGCTACTAAAGAAGCCCCACACGATATAGACATAGAAGATCTCGAGATCGATAGCAGAATCTACGATCTTTATGATAAGTACTGTCACGGGTTTATGAGTCGCCGTGAATTTTTAAAAAAAGCCAGTGCCATAACTGTTGCGGGCGTTTCGGGCCTGACAATGGCCCAAGCGTTGTTTCCTCGTTACGCACAAGCGCAAACCATTTCATTCACCGACGAACGCATAAAAGCAAATTATGTTGAATACGCATCTCCGGGAGGTAACTCTGGAGAAATGCGTGGCTACCTGGTTCAGCCAACTAGCGCCGGCCCACACCCTGCAGTTTTGGTTATTCACGAAAATCGAGGACTTAATCCATACATCGAAGACGTTGCTCGCCGGCTGGCAACGCAGGGTTTTTTAGCGCTAGCGCCTGACGGTTTGCATCCGGCTGGTGGCTATCCGGGAAACGATGATGATGGACGCGCCATGCAAAAAAGTTTAGATCGGGCGAAACTCATGATTGACATGCTTAACAGCGCGCAATTTGTCCAAAACCACGAACTATCCACAGGAAAACTGGGCTCAGTAGGTTTTTGCTTTGGTGGGGGTGTGGTTAATTTTCTGGCGACCAAAATGGGCAACGATATGTTAGCCGGTGTACCGTTTTATGGCAGTGCCCCTCCCGCGGAGGAAATCGCTAATATTAAAGGCGCTTTGATGATTCAAACTGCTGAAAATGATGACCGCATTAATGCGCAATGGCCAGATTTTGAAACGGCGTTAAAGGCTAACAAAATTGAGTTTCAGCGGCATATCTACCCAGGTACAGGCCACGGATTTCACAACAACTCAACCAAGCGCTACAACGAAGAACAAGCCAAAATTGCGTGGGATAGAACGCTGGAATTTTTCTCTAGCAAACTGGCTTAACCATTAGGGAGGGCGATTAACCTTAGTCGCCCTGCCTTCGCATACAAGTGACAGCAGTAGCTTTCAAACTATTGAAGTTAACTCTTTATGTTTTCGCGCCGGTGCGACACTCAAAAAGTGAAGCACGGTAGGTGGTAAATGACTGCCAGATATAGCCCTACTCTAAGAACCTATAACATCCATACGTGGCATAAGTTCTAACAGGTGCTGTGAATATTCATGTTGTGGCGCACTAAACAGATCCTCAGTAGCAGCAACTTCGCAAATCGCACCATTGCGCATTACCGCAACTCTGTCGCACATCTGGCGGATCACGGGCAAATCGTGAGATATAAACAGTAAGGTTAATCCAAGTTCATCTTGCAGGTCTTTTAGCAGATTTAATATTTGCGCCTGGATAGACACATCAAGCGCAGATGTCGGCTCATCGCATATCAGAATGCGTGGCCGGGATGCCAAAGCGCGTGCAATGGATATACGCTGCCGCTGACCACCGGAAAACTCATGCGGATAACGCAATGCTGCGGATTCACCGAGACCGACATGATTCAACAGATCATTAACCAGTTGCCGGGTATGCTTCTCGTTATCTGATTGCTTATAAAACCGGATAGGCTCCGCCACTATATCCATAACCCGCAGGCGCCCATTCAAACTACTGTATGGATCCTGAAAAATCATCTGCAAGTTCAATCTGGCGGCTTTTACCAGAGGATCCTTTTGGCTGCCTAGTACATTTTGACCGATTATTTCGACAGAGCCACTATCCGGTTTATGCAAACCTGCGATTAATCTGGCTACCGTAGATTTACCCGAACCTGACTCACCGACCAAACCAAATGATTCACCTTGAGCAATTGAAAAACTGACCTTATCGACTGCCTGCAACATCCGCCGGTTACGTTTTAAAATAGCCCCCTGAAGTTTAAAGGCTAAAGACAGATCTCTAACTTCGATGGCAGGTAACCGTGCGACATCTACATGATTTTCATCCGCAACTTGCTGCAACTGACTTTTCCTGCCCAGCCAATGCGTATTGATATCAATGCGCTGTAGATGGTCATCAATGCCACTGCCATCTATATAATCTACACTGGCAAAGCGATGTAAGCGCTTGTCAGCACGTGGTACTGCGGCAATCAGGCTTTTGGTGTATTCATGCTGCGGATTACCAATAATTTGCGCCACCTCACCAGTCTCTACAACATTACCGCGAAACATCACAGCCACTCTATCCGCAATATTGGCTATCACACCAATATCGTGCGTCACGATAATAACTCCCAAGTTGCGTGACTTACATAGACCACGGATCAAGTCCAGTATCTGGGCTTGCACCGACACATCCAGCGCCGTTGTCGGCTCATCTGCAATGATTAAATCCGGATCACCAGCCAGTGCCAATGCAATCACTACACGCTGACGCATACCACCTGAAAACTGGTGTGGATAGGAGCGCAGCCTTGCTCGTGCCTCCGTAATACCGACAGACTCAAGCAATTCAATAGCATTTTTATCCGCTTGTGACTGCCCTATCCGCTTGGTTTTACGTATCGTTTCGGTTAGCTGCTCCCCAATACGAAGCAACGGATTAAGCGACGTTTGCGGGTCCTGAAAGATCATACCAATTCGGTCACCACGGATATGGCGCATTGCGTCTTCATCTTTACCGCGCAACTCTTCGCCTTCAAAGCGAATGCTTCCGTTGCTCACTATTCCGGGCGATTCAAGTAAATCTATAATTGCATTGCCAATAGTGGACTTTCCGGCACCTGACTCACCGACTAATCCCAACACCTCACCGGGTGCTACCTGGAGCGATACATTTTTAGCCGCGTGAATGGTCCCACGACGGGTTAGAAAATCTACATCCAGGTTATCAATTTCTAACAGCATGACAGACCCGTTTATCGTAGCTTGGGATTGAGTGCATCGCGCATCCAATCTCCAAGTAAGTTAACGGCAAACACCAGAACCACCAGGGCAATAGCTGGAAACAAGGTTATCCACCAGAGACCTGAGAACAGATATTCGTTACCCACCCTTATCAAAGTACCAAGGCTGGGTGTAGTCGGTGGTATGCCTTGTCCAAGAAATGACAATGTTGCTTCGGCTATGATGGCCAATGCCAAACCTATTGTCGCTATCACCAACACGGGTCTTAGTGTATTGGGTAGCACATGCCGCAGAATAATAAGCCTTTGCGGTAAACCAATGACCTTGGCTGCCTGCACGTATTCTTTTTGAGATTCAACCAGAGTCGCACCACGTGCAACACGCGCAAACTGGGGCCAATCCGTTAGGCCGATAGCAATAATAACCACAATGATGGCGAAATCCTCTCGCATTTCCAGCGGCAAAAGGGTACGTCCAATACCGTTTATCAAAATGGCCAACAGGATACCCGGAATCGTAAGCTGGATATCAGCAATACGCATAATGATGGCGTCAGTGATACCGCCAAAATACCCTGACAACACACCCAGCGTTACACCTAACACCATCCCCAGGCAGACAGCAGCGAGCCCTACAAGAATAGAGAGGCGACCACCGTAGAGAATGGTGGATAGCATGT
The DNA here is from genome assembly GCA_045106855.1 of Granulosicoccus sp. GTDB lineage: Bacteria > Pseudomonadota > Gammaproteobacteria > Granulosicoccales > Granulosicoccaceae > Granulosicoccus. The sequence continues at coordinate 82,713 of JBGCFI010000035.1, read as the reverse complement.
CTCTGCCTTGATTGTCCGTACCGAGTAAGTACTGTGCTTGCCCCCCTTCCACCCATGCAGGCGGAAGCTTGCCGTCCCAAAGGGAAATTTGTGCCGGATCAAAAGGGTCAAACGGCGCTATCCACGGCGCGAACATTGTCGCCAATATGCATACGACGGTAACAATAGTAGCGATAATTGCAGTCGGCGAATGAAAAAATGACCAGGCAATATCGTTATCTACCAGTCGCTTAAAGAAGCCTTTGCTGCCTTGAACTTGTGTTGAAGTATTTATGTCAACGCCCTGCTATTCGAATACGCGGATCGATAAACACATACAGTAGATCGACCACCAGATTTACTATGACGAACACTAGTGCTACGAAACACAGGTAGGCTGCCATAATGGGAACGTCAGCAAAATCTACCGCCTGAATAAACATTAAGCCAGTACCTGGCCACTGAAACACTGTTTCGGTAATCACGGAAAAAGCGATGAGACCACCGATATTCAACCCAATAATGGTAATTACCGGCACCAGTGTGTTTTTTAGGGCATGAACAAAATTAATTGCCCGCTCGGACAAGCCTCGAGCGCGTGCAAACTTGATGTAGTCAGTCTGCATCACCTCCAGCATTTCAGAACGCACAAGGCGCAAGATCATTGTTAACTGAAACAGACTGAGTGTAATGGCGGGGAGTATCAGTGAACGCCAACCATCAACGGTAAGAAAACTGGTTTTCCACCAACCTAATTCGACTATCCCTGTACGCCCTGAAGACGGCAGCCAGCGCAGCGTTACAGCGAATAAATAGATCAACCCTATACCGATGATAAAAGTCGGTAAAGATACACCGATAAGCGAGCTGGATAATATGGATTTGGACAACCAGCCATTACGCCGAATTCCAGTGTAAATGCCCGCTGTAATGCCCACCACCAAGGCGATAACTGCGGAGACCAACACTAATTCCAGCGTTGCTGGTAGGCGTTCTTTTATGAGTTGGTCTACGGGTCTTTTAATACGGTAGCTAAGACCAAAATCACCACGAATGGCGTTATTCACGAATCTGAAGTACTGAACCGGAACAGGATCATCCAGGCCGAGATCCTGCCTGATTTTTACGCGATCCTCTCGCGTAGCTTCCTGGCCAACCATATTGTTAACAGGATCGCCAACAAAATTGAACAAGGAAAAGGAAATTAGTGAGACTGCGGCCATTACCAATACGGATTGACCAAGTCTTCTCAGTATGTAGGCAAACATGTTTTGTTTTTATTCTTTGTACGATAAGTAAGGGCCGCGATTGCGGCCCTTACTTAATCGGTTTTACTTCATTTGTATATAGCGTGGACGCAAAGCGTCGTCAGATGCGATAGGCGCATCAACAGCGTCAGTCATTCCCCAGGCGATTACCTGATGATGAACAGGAATGTACGGCATATCATTTCTGACTTCTGTCCATGCCTCATCAATCATCATTGTACGCTTGTCCAGATCGGTTTCAGACTCGATAGCCTTGGTAATTTCATTGACTTTGGCATTGTTATAACCCACTGCATTCCATGAACCTTCTGAATCGAGAAGATATGAGAACACATAGTGGCTATCAAGCGTTGGCACACCCCAACCCAGCATATAGAAATCAGAGACTCTGTTCTGGATTTTCGGAAAATGCTGTGCCTTGGGAATGGCCTCCAACTTAACGTCAACCCCTACCTTCGCAAGCATAGCAACTGCTGCCTGACAAATTTTCTCGTCATTGTTATAACGATTATTAGGGCAATCAAGCTGCACACTGAAACCATCAGGGTATCCGGCTTCGGCCATTAGAGCTTTAGCCCTTTCCGGATCAAAAGCAATTTCAGCATCTTGATCTGGCGTATTACCAAGTACACCAGGCGATGTGATCATGCCCGCAGGAAAACTCAGGCCTTCCATGACTACACGCTGGATAGCTTTCCGATCAATCGCTAGGTTCATCGCTTCACGAACCCTGACATCCGAGAATGGGTTTTTACCTTTTACATCCGACGTACGAAGCTCCTCTACGCCTGCATCCATACCAAAAAAGATAGTCCGTACTTGCGGCACCGTAGTCGTCTTCAGGCCATCAGCACCTTCAATGCGCTTAAGATCTTGCAGTGGCGGATCCAGGACAAAGTCGACTTCGTTCGACAGTAACGCCGCGACCCGGGTGGCTGCATTGCTGATAGGACGATATTCAATCTTGTCCACGTTTCCTGGGAATTGACCTTTTCCCCACCAGTCAGCATTTGCTTCCATAACGGTGAGTTCGTCAGGTGCACGTGAGATTAGTTTGAACGGACCTGTACCATTGTTATTTCTAACAGCAAAAGTTTCTTCTTTAGCTGCAAAATCCTGGGGGTTGACAACGTTGTTGGCTTCTGACCAGCCCTTGTCCATCATATACAAAGACGTCAGCTGATTTGGCAGTATCGGGTTCGGACCATCGGTCTTCAATTCAATCGTGTGATCATCCACCACGTTGATTTCAAGTACAGACTTGATTTGCTCTTTGTAATCTGATGATTCATGTCTGGCGCGCTCAAAACTAAACACCACGTCTTCCGCTGTAAAATCTTCACCGCCGTGGAAATTCACACCCTTACGCAGGTTAAATGTCCAGACGTCACCATCATTGGACCAGGACTCTGCAAGCTCCGGCAATAAGTTCATTTCCGTGTCGCGAGTAACCAACGACTCGTACATCATGCCGTTCATGGCGATGGTCGGTGATTCGTTTTGCGAATGCGGATCAAGTGTGAGTGCATCGCCCTGGCTAGTCCAGCGCAGCACGTTTTCCGCCATGACCTGGCCAGATGACATTGCAAGTGCAACGGCAACTGCGACTAAATGTTTATGGTTCTTCATTAATACCTTCCTGTTCCATTATTGCTAGCGGTTTTGGGAATTCCTGCCTCTGGATTGCCTAGGCCGGTTTTGCTAAGGGCTGCGATTATCACCCCAGCCACCAGTTTTTCATTCTTACACATTTTTAATGCGCAGTCTGTCGACATTCGGCACTTGAACGGAGGTCAGCGCAACTATTTACTCTCCTGGCCAATGAGACGGCACATATCCACCCAAACCCCACCCAAATCACAGGTGTGTGCCCCTATAATAACAACTCGGGGACTCAAACGCGATGGAGATCAAATTTTGAAAGGGCAGCGAAAAACCGCAATCGGGCGCGCCATAACTTACCTGGAAGACGGGAAATTTGAAAACGAATTAGCCCGACGAGTCGCACTCAGAACTGAAAGCCAGAAGCCCGATAATGTTTCCGCACTAGCACACTATCTATCTGAAGAAATGGTGCCCTCTTTCGAGCAACTAGGGTTTGTATGCAAGCAATTTGACAACCCCATTACCGGGTTCGGTCCCATACTTTTAGCAGAACGAATTGAAGACCCCGATTACACCACCGTACTGGGATATGGACATGGTGACGTGGTGCTCGGGCAAGATGACAAATGGCAAAAAGGCAAAGGGCCATGGGTTACATACCGCGACCAAGATCGGCTTTATGGCCGAGGCACAGCAGATAACAAAGCACAACACACCATTAATATGGCGGCGCTTAGATGCGTTATCGAAGAGCGTGGGCATCTGGGCTTCAATGCACGCTTTATCATTGAGATGGGTGAGGAAACTGGTTCACCAGGCTTGCGTGAAGTGATCACTGATAATAAAGACTTGTTTTCGGCGGACGTTTTCATAGCATCTGACGGGCCGAGAGTTAATCCGGAAAGCCCAACGCTCACCCTTGGAGCAAGAGGCGGCACCAACTTTGATCTTGTAGTTAACTTACGAGAAGGCGCACACCACTCCGGTAACTGGGGAGGACTTATTGCCGACCCTGCAATAATTCTTTCAAATGCTATAGCATGCATCGCTGACGCTAAAGGCCAAATACAGATTAAAGACTGGCTACCACCTGAAACGTCCGCATCGGTAAAAGCTGCGTTAAAAGGTGTTGAAGTAACAGGCGGTGCAGATGCGCCTGCGATAGACAAGGATTGGGGAGAACCCGGCTTAACCCCTGCGGAAAAAGTCTATAGCTGGAACAGTTTTGCAGTCCTGGCCATGATTTCTGGTAATCCAGACAAGCCTGTCAACGCCATATCACCAACAGCACGCGCACAGTGCCAATTACGATTTTTTGCAGGCACTGACATGCAAAGGATGATTCCAGCACTTAGAGAACACCTTGATGCCAATGGCTTTGAAAACGTTTTTATTGACGAAGAACCGGAACACAACGGCGTCAGCTTTGCAGCGTCTCGTACAGATCCTGACCATCCGTGGGTCGTGTTCGTAAAAGAGTCTATGCAGCGTAGTAACAACAAACCACCTGTTGTTCTTCCCAGCATGGGTGGCTCTATCTGCAACGACCTTTTCACAGACCTGCTTCAGTTGCCTTCAATCTGGATACCGCATTCGTATACTGGCTGTTCGCAGCATGCTCCGGATGAACACATATTGATGCCGCTATGCAGCAACGCTCTAAAAACCATGACTGGGCTGTATTGGGATATTGGTGAATTGCAAACGCCCGGTTAGGGAATTGGAGTTTGTGTGCGCTGTATTTCAACGATTTCAGCACGTCTACCTTACAAAAAATCAAAGTGGCGCACGCAGCATCAGGCGTGTCTGAGGTAAGCGGTCGCTGATATGATCATGCGCATAAGAAGGCTCGTACTAATAGCATCTTCTCACCACTCCGTTAACACGTAACAATCATGTCAATTCTTCAAACGCTCTCAAGGACAATCAGGTACCTTGTCCTGCCAGGAGCATTGCTTGCGACGAACAACGCTGCTGCAAATAACAGCACTTTCGAACTAAAGCTATCACTGGGTGGTGTCTGGCAGTCAAGCAACGATATCCAGATACCCAATGACAATGAAGGTACGCGCTTTTCGTTAAACGAGGTAACAGGCTCCGGACCATGGCCTGGGGTACGCCTGGAGGGCATCTGGAATGTTCGCGATCGACATGCTATTCGTGTGCTTCTAGCACCGCTTAATTTTAGTGAGGTGGGGATCATAACGGAACCTGTTCTTTTCGCAGGCGGCACTTTCTCAATGGACCAGGCTGTTACAGGTGAGTATCGCTTCAACTCATGGCGCTTAGGCTACCGATATCACTTACGCGCACATGATAATTGGGATTTATGGATAGGCGGCACACTAAAAGTTCGCGATGCCGAAATTAAACTGACACAAAACGGGGCAAGTAGTTCTGATGATAATGTCGGGTTCGTGCCGTTACTACATCTCGCTGGCGAATACCGCTTCAATAGTCCTTTGTCCATCAGTGCCGATCTGGATGGTCTAGCTGGTGGTCCAGGCCGTGCTATCGATCTGGGTATTGGTCTGAATTATCAGACAACTGATACACTGAGGTTAGGCGTTGAAGTACGCACACTAGAGGGCGGTGCGGATACAGACGATGTGTATAACTTTGCCTGGTTCAATTCATTTCTAGTCACAGCACGCTATAGTTTGTAACGTATGAATTAGTGATGTAAAAACAGTATGCTGTGAATGCTTCGTACTTCGACTATGTGATTTAATTTAACACTAGCTGAGAGAATTGATCACCATGCATGCATTAAACCGTATTTCCTGGTCCGGAACAGCCCGATTACCTTGTAATCAGTTCGCTAACTATTCAGCCAAAGCACTTCTACTGTTATCACTGTTTTCTTCACTCGGTGGTTGCGCAACAACATCCACACTCGGCCAACCCGTGCACGTGGGCAAACCTCTGGTGCTAAGTGGTGTCAGACTTAATCTGGCGTCCCTGAAAAATGAAACAGCTGTGTCGCAACGATACGGTGTTTCCCCGCCAACGTATCCTTTGCTCGATTTACCGTTTAGCGCGGCGCTAGATATCCTGGTGCTGGGTTACACCCTGCCGGCAGCCTTAATCTATCGCCACTGACAACAATTTATCTAGGTTGTTTTAATCTTGTAAAAGTCCAGCATAAACACTGGAATTAGAATATTGAATTTAACAGGCGAGTCAGGCTGGTCTTTTACACCCTGAAACATGCTGCCAGTGTTCTCAATCTGTTACTACAATGCCGGAAAGCCGGCCTTCCGGCATTAGCCGTTTTAGTATAGTCAATCTGGTTCCGCCTGAAATTAGCGATAATCGCGCCCTGCTACGGCAGGCACCGCGGTGAGGTCTACTAGCCGGCCAGAGCAGGCAGTTTTACGACCGCTAAAGCCAACCGTGATGCCTGGATCCTTGGGGAGGATCCTGTCGGTAGCGATACGCTTGTCTGCGACCCGGAGTTCTACCAAAGCAAAGTGGATGGAGCATCACTCTGAGGCCTATCTGGCGTATTTTCTGCACCACCGTGTGTCACTGACATCAGCACCATTTTCCACAGTATCAAAATACACGACTTTCTCGATATGTAGAATGTCAAGCCCCTCTGTTTCCAACTGGTTCTTCGCCAAGGTTGGAAAGCGTTGGATGAACCCTGCGTCTCGGGCTCTGTTCAAAGCCTGATCTGTGTCAAAAACACAAACAATTCGGAGGCTATTTGACGCATTCGCATAGTCTACAAAATGCGTTAACCAACTGAACCCTTCAGTATCTGGCTTCAGGCAATTGCAGATATCAGTCAATGCTCTGACAATTTTGCGCTCTATCTTTCTATCCGCTTTCTTCAAAATATACACCAGCGTTTTCTTCTTGCTGATTTTACACTGTTCATTAGGTGCGGATGTTTGTACGCGGACATATATGCACCAGGCAGCACACCCTTGCCTGGATTATTCATGAAATCGCCAAACCCTTCCGGTAACATTCGGCGTTTCATGAATAGTCCAGGCTAGACGTAAATCTTGCAACGACTTCTATTCCTGAATTGAACAACCATAGCAACGTCCAGGTGAGCCCTTCATGCTAGAGAACGTGACCCAACCAGGCTTGGGCCACATCCATACTTCGTTAAAATCCAACAGGCACTAATGCCAGTATCTTCTTGATGGTGCTATATCCACCGGGACCAATACACGGTTTATGGTGTGGACAATACCGTTTGTTGCCCGGATATTACTTGCTGATGAAAGCATGTTGGGAGCGCGTAACTTTGGTGCGTTGTCAACAAGGAACGTACCGAAAGATTCGAATGTTGCATCCGCTAGCAACGTATCAACGGATTCAGCATCAGTAACCTCTTTTAAAGTTTTGCTGCCTGGCGACACATGATAAAGAAGAATATCTGTTAACAACGAAATAGGGTCACCGCCACTCAACTCGTCAAGCGCTGCAACGATGGCATCGAACGCGCCTGATTCACTGTAGCCTCTGTATCCGAGATCACGAGCTAAACGCAGGAATGCTCTGTCGGTGGGCGCAAAAACCGTCAAGTCCGCCGCCGGATCTGACAGAGCACCAACCAGATCTGCAGCTATCACCGCATTTAACAGGATGTCAAAGTCCCGCCTGTTCCTATCAAACTCACCAGCGCTGGCAGATACTATTTCCGCGATAGTGGCAGTGGGGCTAATTGTGTTGCCGGGAATATCTACAGGCAGCATTACGCGATTAATCGTATGAATATAGCCATTAGCTGCTCTTCTATTTGCAGGCCTGACAAATACGGCATTTCTGATATCAGGTTCGTTATCAATCAGACGCCATCGGTCGGGAGTTATTGTGCCACCTTCTAGCAAGGTTGCTATGCTATCGCGGTACGATAGATTACGCGCACGTGCTCGTTCTGGAACAACGTGATACAGCAGCACAATTCGTAACACCGGGATGGGATCACCATTACCCAAGCCTGTTAGAGCCGCAACAATAGTGTCATACGAACCCGCTTCATCATCCCCACCGTAACCCAGATCTTGCGCGAGCCGAATGAAGGCTTTGTCAAACGGTGCCAGCAATGTTAGATCAGAATCTCTATCAGACAATGCATCCGCCAAGCCAGCATCCTTGACAGCCTGCAACAAGATATCGAAATCGAAGTCGTTATTGTCAAACTCATCGCCACTACTGCTGACAATCTCAGTGATTGTTCCCCGTGAGCTATCGTGACCATGATGTCCATACCAGTGATTTGAAGTGGCATGAGCGGCCCCCATTGTCGTAACCAGCGCAATGGCTGCAAGTGGGATGGTTAGTTTTCGGTTTGGTGAAATCATTATTTAGAGATGTGCCGTTGTAGTTTTGTGAGAGACTTTTTTTTGGAATATGTTCGGTAAACCACCATGAGCTTACGGCACTAATATTTCAATAGATCAATCCGAAATCAAGGTTGCTTAAAGTTAAGGGTCACACGCAATTTTTGTTAAAAAAATGGCTTTTTCTCAACAAATGTTAGTGTCACACCAAGTTATCCAGTGGCTTGTATCGTGTTGACCTGAGTTGCTTCCAGCTGCCTGTCTCTTGCCACCTATAAACTATAACTTTATACATATATCTCGCCCTTACCCGCTATTACTTTTGACTCACATCTCATTGTCGTGTCCGAACCCATCAACTGGACACAGCATGCACATCGAAAACAAACATGGGACGAGTTAATTTAGCAGAACACCTTACGCGCATCGTAGACCCTGGTTTATCTCCGGAATCAGCCGACCAGTAGAGTTCGTTTCAATGCAGTAGATCAAGCTAGAAGATAACCGGCTCATCGGCAGCAGGACCAAAGCCGGATTCCAGAAAATCAAAGTCACAGCCCTCGTTCGCCTGCGTAACATGACGTGAGAACAACCATCCGTAACCTCTTGCATAAGGTGCAGGAGGTTGCACCCATGCAGCCTTTCGCGCAGCAAGTTCATCTTCATCCACCAGCATGTCAAGACGCCTGTTGGGTACATCCAACCGGATCATGTCACCATTTTGTACAAAGGCCAATGGTCCGCCCACATGCGATTCAGGAGCGACATGGAGAACGCAGGCACCATAGGAAGTGCCGGACATTCGCGCATCTGAAATGCGCAGCATGTCTCTATATCCTTGCATGATCAGCGCTTTGGGGATTGGTAACATGCCCCACTCCGGCATACCGGGACCTCCTAGCGGCCCTGCATTTCTTAGTACCATGACATGCTGTGGCGTGACCTGCAAGTTCTCATCATCGACCGCCAATTTCATTTCCGGGTAACTATCGAACACTAACGCCGGGCCTTCGTGCACATAAAATTTCGGGTCACATGCCGCAGGTTTTATGACAGCCCCGTCGGGGCACAAGTTGCCACGCAATATGGCGAGCGAACCTTCGTGATAAACAGGGTTAGACAGCGGCCTGATGACATCCGCGTTAAATACTCTGGCGCTACTGATATTTTCACCCAGGGTTTTGCCTGTTACGGTCAAAGCGCTAACATCAAGTTTATTGCCCAGTTCGAGCATCAATGCGCTTAGGCCACCGGCATAGTAGAAGTCTTCCATCAGGTAATCTTTACCTGATGGACGCACATTCGCTATCAGTGGTGTCTCCCGGCCCAGCATATCCAGATCATCAAGTGTAAGGCTCACGTTTGCCCGACGGGAGATCGCGATAAGATGAACCACTGCATTGGTCGAACAGCCGGTAGCCATAGCGACAATGGCCGCATTGCGCATAGCTGAATTCGTAAGGATACGATCTGGTGATAAATCCTCCCAAACCATTTCGACAATACGACGGCCACAATCACTGGCCATGCGCATATGGCCGGCATCTGCCGCTGGCATGGCCGATGCATTTGGCATGGTAAAACCCAGTGCTTCAGCGATGGCTGTCATGGTGGACGCCGTACCCATGGTCATACACGTGCCATACGAACGAGCGATACCTCCTTCAATGCCTAACCATTCTTCGTCAGAGATGTTACCGGCACGTCGCTCGTCCCAATACTTCCATGCATCAGAGCCAGAGCCGAGAATCTGACCGGCGTAGTTGCCACGCAACATGGGACCTGCCGGCATGAAGATCATCGGCAACCCCGCAGACAATGCACCCATCAGCAATGCGGGCGTTGTCTTGTCACAACCGCCCATCAGCACAGCACCATCTACAGGGTGAGAACGCAATTGCTCCTCGGCTTCCATGGCCAGCAAGTTGCGATACAACATGGACGTGGGTTTGGTAAAACTTTCATCGACGGACAAAGCGGGTAGCTCGACAGGAAATCCGCCTGCCTGAAGAACACCTCGTTTGATGTCATCTACCCTGCTGCGAAAATGAGCGTGGCACGGATTGAGGTCAGACCAGGTATTGATAATGGCAATGATCGGTCGTCCTTCCCAATCCGCGGGCGCATAACCCATCTGCATCAGCCGGGATCGGTGGCCGAAGCTGCGTAAGTCATCCGGTGCAAACCATCTAGCACTGCGCAGAGACTTGATGTCTTTACCGGGTACATCGGTCATTTTTAAAATCCCCTTGTTAACTGAGTAATCGCCGATCAGGATGGAAACGGTAGTTTCTCATGATAGTCGCCTGGGACTCTCATAGACTAATCCAAACCAATGAACCCACCTGACTGGCGATTCCAGAATTTTGCGTAAAGCGTATCAGCACTTAGCAATTTCTCATGGCTACCCTGTTCAACAATTTTTCCATCATCGATAACCAGTATTCGATCCATTTGCGAAATTGTCGATAATCGATGTGCTATGGCAATCACTGTCTTGTCGCGCATGATCGCTTGCAGGGATTGCTGGATTTCGGCCTCCACGTCACTATCCAGCGCACTGGTTGCCTCATCAAGAATCAGAATAGGGGCATCTTTCAGAATGACTCGTGCCAGCGCTATTCTTTGCCGTTGGCCACCTGAAAGCTTCACACCTCTCTCTCCAACGTGGGCATCGTAACCACTACGTCCTGCATTGTCCTTTAGCTGAATGATGAAATCATGCGCCCTTGCCTCATTGGCTGCTTTTATTATCTGATCGAACGTAATGTCGCCGCGGCCCAGTGCAATGTTGTCTCGAACAGATCGGTGCAACAAGGCTGCTTGTTGAGAGACCATGCCGATTGCCGCCCGCAGGCTGTCCTGATCAACGCTACCTATTTCCTGTCCGTCAATTTCTATTTCGCCGCTTTCGGTTTCAAAAAAGCGCAGAATCAGATTCACCAGAGTAGACTTGCCCGCACCGGAGCGACCTACAAGACCCACTTTTTCTCCCGATCCAATCGTCAATGAGACATCATTAAGCCCTCCTCGGTCTAATCCATAATGATGCCTTACGTTGGTAATCGTAATTTCTCCACCGGACACTTCCAATAAAGGAGCTTCAGCTTTAATAGGTATCGTAGTTGGCTGCGCAACGGTTTTCAGCGCTTCTCGCAAGCTACCCACGCGCTGAAATATTACCCAGACGGAATCAAGTATCCATTCAGCCATTGTCGTTATTCTTAGGCTCAATGCGACTGTCGCACCGATGATTCCGATTGAAGCAGCCCCTTTAGACCATAGCAGAATGGCATAGCCCACAAACCCGACCATGATCACACCTTCAAGCACCGTGATCGTCGTCCTTAGCGAAACCCCTATTTTTCTTGTTACAAACAAGGCCCTTCGCGTGTTTTCCAGATCAGCCTTATGATCTTTTACGATACTTTCATGATCCGCAAAGAGTTTTAGAGTATCAAAATTCGAAAAACTATCAACTACATGACCGACCAAAGCTGACTTGGCACTTTGGAATTTTTGCTGGGCCCGAACCATTCTTGGAATAACAAAGACCATTAGCCCGATATACAACGCCAGCCAGAAAAACAGTGGTAAGGCAAGACGAACGTCAGTTCCAGCCATCAGCATGACGATACCAACCATGTACACCAGTCCAAAGGCCAATGTGTTGAATAGATGAAAAATAACATCCGATGCGTAGTTTCCAATATCAACCAGTCTGGTTGCAGTTCGCCCGGTGAGATCCTGTTGAAACCAACCTACTGATTGCTGCGAAATATGCTCATGTGCACGCCAGCGAAAAAGTGTAGCGGCGTTACATTGGAAGCCTATGTCATTGACAGCATGCCGAATAAATTGAGATGCCGGCCGTAGCAAAAGTACAATCAGTGCGGCAAACAATAAATCATATCCATGCTGATCCCAGATTTGACTGGCGGGAGTTGCAGCCAACACATCGATCAACCATCCCGCGTAACTTATAAGCCAGACCTCAATACTAGCGGCAAATACGGTAATGCAAATACTCAACAACAACACACGCCGCAAAGGAAGTATATGCGATTTCAGGTACGGCCATACCTGGGCTGATGGCGCTTCCCCCGAAGAGTCGTACGGCTGTACCAATGCCAATGCCGCGTCAGTGCAGCGTTTGAAAATCGCAGTCATTTCTATAACTCTCGGCCAAATCTTAGTAACCGCTGTATCCGTTTCGCGGAGACTACAATTGTACCGTAGAGGTGAGATCAGGTTATTTTTCAGGTTTTCTCAGGGTTGGCACACACGATTAGTGGATTTTGGTAGTTTTTCGATGAGGAGTAAATTTCCGTTTGTTTCGATTCAACACTAGCTACCGGGAGACAACTAAGGGAAAACACGCCTGACAGTTCATCGAAATGTTGACTCGTCCGGGCCTTGCAAGCGGCGATGAGTGATTGTACACTGTTTTTGCATACAGTATATTGGATTTGTTCATGCATAATACTCCTCGAGCGAGACGGGGTCGCGGCGCACAAAGCAACTCCGTCGGACGCTTCGAGCCAACGCAACGTATCGATGTCAACGATGGTTGGCAAAGCGATATGGCCGAGGAATCATCGCTACAGACCCTTTGGTATGAGGATCGCGCCAAGACGGTTATCTCGCGTAATCAGTCTCCAGACATTCATTTTGACCAGTCCATTAATCCCTACCGGGGATGCGAACACGGATGTATCTATTGCTTTGCCAGACCATCGCATACCTACCTTGGTCATTCCGCTGGGCTGGATTTCGAGCGTCTGTTGTATGTCAAAAAAAACGCCGCGCTGCTGTTACGTAATGAATTGGCCAAGCGCTCCTATCAATGTAAACCAATAGCCATTGGCGTCAACACCGATGCCTATCAGCCTCTCGAGCGAACACACAAGATTACCCGCCAATTACTGGAAGTTCTGCTCGAATGCCGTCATCCGGTGTACATGATTACCAAGTCTTCGCTGATAGAGCGAGATATCGATCTGTTACAGGAATTCGCGCGGTTAAACCTGGTGACAGCGGCCATCTCATTGACAACCCTAGACAACAAACTTGCCCATTTGCTGGAACCCAGGGCATCAGCTCCACATCGCAGACTACGGACAATGCAAACCCTGGCTGCTGCAGACATACCCGTTCGGGTTTCCATGTCACCCATTATCCCCGCACTCAATGAACCGGAAATTGATCGAGTCATGAAGGAATCCGCCGAACATGGCGCAACGATGGCCACTTGCCTGCTACTTCGATTGCCACATGAGCTTGCAACACTTTTTCCCGAATGGTTGAACGAACATTATCCTTTGCGCAGCGAGAGAATATTAAAAGCCATTCGCATGCTTCGGGGTGACAAGAACCAGGGTAACGACTTGAACGACAGCAGTTTTGGCCAGCGCTTTTCAGGAACGGGACCACGTGCCGATCTCATTCAACAGACTTTCAGACTGGCATGCAAACGTTACGGTCTCAAAACCAGTCACTCAGATGATTCTCTGGATACAACGCTTTTTAAAGCACCTAAGCCATTAGATGCCAGCGGGCAACAGGATTTATTTTAGAATCAGTGCTCTCAGGTAAGTCTCGGCACCAGGGCTGCCCACTGTCCAAGACAACGCACAACGTGGTCCACCACGTGACGCCAAAGCCATTCACCGGGTATTCACAAATCTTGCCCGTTCAACTGCATCTGCATTTACTACTCTGTCTCAGGAGCAAGCGCACGATCAGCACTCTAAGTACTGACCATCCGCTACTACCATCACTTGATTTTCTCCCCGTCAATTCAACTTTCACCCGGATTGACTACCGCATTGATCCGGGTAAGACTACTTAACTGCCAAGGTTACTACTAATAAACTGTCAAAATGCAACAATACCTTGTGTATCCCGATCAGGTAAATCACCAGAAACTTTCTCAACCAAAGTCAGATTGCCTCCATCAACACGAAAGACACCAACTACTCCTGACAATCCGTAAAGCTGATATAGATACTGACCATCGTCAGTGATATCCAGATCAATGAAGCCATCAGAAGTCGCAATCGCTACGGCAGGTTCAGGACTCGTGGGCTGCATTCCTACTGCCGCAAGCTCCTGAACCAGCTCTATGTTTCCGGTGGCATCGGTGAATCGAAATGACGAGATACTAGCCTCCAGCGCGTTCGCAACCCAGAAAAATTCATCGTCCGGCGACATCACTATCCAGCAGGAAGTACGCTGCCCCACTGTTACGCTCTGCCCCGCGAGCAAGTCAAGCTGTGCACCGGTCAGCGCGCCACCCTCGCCCAGTTCATATACAGATATCGAACCGGTTTGCAATTCGGGGAATGCAGGCGGTTCACCTTGCGATCTGAACTCGCGCGCTTCTGTGGCAATGACAAACGTACGATTTGCGCGATTAACTACGTCAAACCCAATACTAGTGGGCAAGTTCCGGTTTTCAGCATTTCCGACTTCGGTTGATGATGCACCACTCACCGGTGCTTCAGTAGGTATCCCGTTGTCATCAAGTCCAAACACAATTATTGCATCCTTGTTCTCACTAGCGAGTGCAGCTGAGCCTGCGTTAACGCTGCTTGTGATGAGATATTCACCATCCGGTGAAATTCGAATGGCTGAAGGACGGTTCGGTAAATTGCGTGTCGAATTTTCCAAAGACGTTAAATCACCATTAGCAAAGCTATATGCGGTTATCGAGCCTTCCTGGTCTGGTTCACCCATAAAAACCCCATCCGCGTCGACATTGGTGACATATACAAAACCATTGCTATAGGCAATGCTATTGGGGCCTGTGCCATTGGTACTCTCAGTATCAATAAGTTCCAGTGTCATATCCGCATTGATACGCATCACGGAAACAGTATTGCTACCTGCGTTTACAGCCATCAGATATTTATTGTCGGGAGTAATGAGAAGCGAATAGGCAGAGATGAGCGGATCAAGCCCTTCACCGCCATCGAAAACTCCGCCCTGGCCACCAGTCGCGAATTCTCCTGCAAGTGTGAGCCTGCCGTTGCCTGCGCGTTGGTACGCAACAATGGTATTTTCCTCAAGTGTGTTGCTCATGACGAACACCCCCCCTCCATCATCGTTACTACTCGAACAACCTGCGACCATCAGCAATGAGGTAATAAAAGACAACGTAATTGCTTTACTACTGGATATATTCCTTGAATATCTGAACATAGCGGTTCTCCAAATTTAGGTTCTGATGTAATCTGACGATTACTTAAAAAGTATCGGAAAATCTAAAATTTCGATCCGTGCGGCTATTCGATGTATTCGCTAAGAGAGCTATGTACCTGGTGCCCCCCCCCCCAACATATAATCGATAAATTGCACGTCCAAAAAAGTACATTGTCACGGAGTAAGTTGACGAAGGACGCTGGCACATACACTTCTTGAACGGCACCCAGGAAAAAGTAAACCCTTTGCTTCAATGGTGTTGTTGCACAACTACAGATTGTTGACATCGCAACTAGGCAAGGAGATAGACCTCACTCTCCGGGATCTGTGTAGTTGCTTCTATGGCAAACACCATAACTCTCGCCATTGAAACCGTATCTCTTAGTATTTGTCGTGGACTTATACATTTCATTGCGTAATTTCCTGTTTTACAGTGCAAAACGAGCGACGTTGATAATCAACTTTTGCACAACGCTTTTTTGCGTTACGGAAATACTGACAGAGACAACGCTTGCCAGGCAACAGCATCCTGCGTATTGGTTTAATACCGGGTATGTATGTAGTTTTCTGTTAGAAATTTATACAACGCACGGGACATACCCTGGAACTGTAAACCACTTGAGACCAGGTTAGCTACCACGTGTTGGAGGGTCAGACGACGCTACGCTATATATCAAAGTTAACCTTTTTTGCGGCCAACACTCAGCGTCTCTGTCAGGATTCATGCCCGATAACGGGCGTCAGGATCATCGCCACCAGCATAGAGAGATCGGGTGTACATCAAAGACAATTGGCGGAACAGGTGACGATGCGCTTAGGCAATAATAGTGATTGCCGTTTACTATCCGCGCTATTGAATTTGTACAAGCGTCGCTGTCGGAATGATATTGCCCGGCTTTCCATCAACCAGCTCCAACACAACGGTATTGTCAAGCTGTTCATCCGTGGCGCTACAGAAAATGCGTACTTCATCGCCGAGGGACTGAAATCCCCTGCAAAGCAATTCGCGTTCGGAAAGCTCGATCGCTGAATCTGCCGGCACTACTGCAAATTCTTTGATTTCAATCGGCAGCCCTTCCACCGTCCATCGGATAGCATCATTTACCGCAAGCAATGAATCAAATTCTCCCGATTGAAAAAAGTAGGGGCTATCAATGATCGAGCTCCCGATGGGACCAGTGGGAACGAAGTCCTCTTCATCGCAAATCTCGAATCCTTGAGGGGATACGCGCGCATTACATCCAGTAACCGCAATCAAGTTACCGACGTTGTCAAAGGATTCACGAAGCCCGGTATAACCAACTGCTCTGGGAGTCTCCGCAAGTATAAAACTGATTCCATCAAATACTGAATATCCTCCGCCACTATCCATACGCCCTTGAACGAGGCCATGATCCAATCGAGCAAACGGCTCATCGTCAACAAACACTGGAACAGTTCCGGCTCGAGCAATCTCAACAAGGACCCCTGCGTTAGTCGGATCGCTCGCCAATATTTTAACGTGCCCGAAGAGTCGTCGACCGTCATCGAACGGTGTCTCGGCAGTGGCTATGACTATCTCACTCGGAATTCCATTTTGATAGAAATATTCCCGGGTTGGAGCATTTGCAGCATCGAAAACAAATTTGGCAACATCCCCGTCGTCGCGCCACCGGGCATCGAATTCCTCGTCTTTCCAAAGCAGAGAAGTAAAATCTGGGTCCGACACCGCAGAACGCTTCAGGAAAGTGCGCACCGAATGATGGTAAGGCGCGCCGTCAAGTTGCGAATAGTCTGTCTCACCTAACACAACCTCACTGTCAAGTAGTGAGGTGAATTGTTCTGTAATCAAAGCCGCAGCATCCATACGCTCAAAGTCATTCAAGGTTTCAGACGGAAGGCTCTCCACCCAATCTTTTGATACTTCAATCAGGCGATTAATCACGTTCTGAGTCAATTTCACTTTGACCTGGTCAGCCGGTATGGTGCAATTCATCGGTTGGTCCTCGCACATCGCCTGGATATCGTCAAACGCGATGTCAATTATCGTTGAATTTATCTCAGCATTCACCCGCATTAAACTGGATTCCTCGAGTTGAGCATTCATCCGTCTCCAGCCTTCTGCTTTGCCGAAATTACCATCAACCATCCGAGTTGATATTTTCTCTTTAACAACATCCCGATTTTCTGGCTGAGATGGCGCAAGTTCTTCACCCTTTAATAATGTCTTCGGGATATCGGGACTTATGCGACTCGGCAAGTTTTTCAATTCGTATATCCCGGCCGTTGGCCCTCCTCCACTGCCTATAACTCCACCTTCGGTCTCTACAACTTCACTACCCTGTAGGCAGCCACTCAAACTTATTGCTGCCAGCACAGATAAAAACGGTAAAGCCCCGCGTATTGTTCTGTATTTTTCGCGGCAATTCACACTATCGATCATCCGTTTTCTCTTGAAAATAATAGAGCCCAATGCCAGCACGATTTCGTCCACTACCCTTGACATTGGGATTGGCATCCCGATCTTGTGTTTCGAAAAATTGATTGATGTCCTTGAGAAAAACAAGTGACTTATCCCGGCTAACCAACTCGAGGTTGGACAGGACCTCATCTGGCAAATTGTCATGTACAACACTAAGCTGTAGACGACGCACATCCGGCTCAGACTTCAAATTGAAATCGAGTGTGGATATCAAGTCAGCAACACTGTCGCCAAAAATCCGAATCAGATCATCATCACTGTGCCGAGGTATATAAGCAGGTACCAGCAGTGTCACTGTGTCGTTAGTCGGCTTTTCAACAGCGCCAACACGCAACAACTCATCGAGTATGGGTCGCGGAGTTATGTCACCGCTGTATTTGCTCACCAAAAGCTTGAACTCGGTGCCGATGTCCAGCGTTTTTGCGATGCCATCTTCCGATAGATCAGGATCTGTCAGCCATCCATTGATGACTCGTGCCGCGCGATGATGCTGTGGTGGGGAAGGAGTACCCTGCTCCGCTGACTGCATTAATTTCTTCACTTCATGCCGGTGAATGCCGGTGACGAGAGCAATATTGGTTAATGACTGCTTGCGCCCTTCGGGCGGGAATTCCTGATCTGCAACAATGACAAAAGTGCGCCGGACAACATCAACAAAATCGTCGCAAGCAATGCCATGGCGTAAAAGAATTCGCACGAGTGGCCGGAGTAGCGTCTCCAGCGCTCTTAAAAGTATGCTTTGATTCTCGACCATGAGCGCAATATAGCATTAATATGGTGTTTACTCACCATTTTGATTGACAAACTGGTCGAAATTGTCGTATACTACCTTTTTTTATGGCTGCTGAGCACCATTTAGGTGCTTTTCTCTCTCCCCGTACAGTTTTTGTACCTGTGGACGCACCTCCATATTTATCGCTACCAGGGGCTGCTGGACCAAAACGAGCCTTTTTCGCATCAGATAGCTCCCAGCCAACAGTCGCGAAAAGTGATAACTGAGGAGTTGGCTGTCAGCTACGTTTCCTCGCAATGTATCAGGACATATTTTTTCGACACGCGATCTACCGGGGTGCCGTATTTCAAAGGAATCGCTTTATCAACACGGTAATCGACGAACCCCAACTTGGAGTAGTATGCCAACCCCGATGTATTGTCACTTCTAATGGTGGCATTTATAGACACAATATCGGATTCCCGGGCTAGCTTGAGTGTAGCTCCGAACAGCATGGTACCCACTCCCTTAACTTTTGGCTCGACTCTGGCGAACGTAGCGATATCAACCCAATCAGGTTCGAGTCCGGGTGTTTTTAACAGTGCTTGAAATCCAAGTATTTCATCACCCTCTGACAAACAAACCATCAGTGACATACAATTCGGGCCACTGAGAAAGTGTGAAGAGAATTCGGCATCACTTAATTTTACTTCGTATGCAGTGGTGCCCCCAATGTCAATAATCTGGTTCAACAACTGACACATGTCTTGAATATCAGACTGTACTGCCTGGCGAGTGATCAAATCGGCTACTCTTTCTGAATCCACAAGCTGCGTAGTATATCTGCCTACCGCTATCTAACATCAGATATCTATTGATAACGCGAACGAAGTTCAATTCGAAAAATTTGGAAATTCCCGATAAGAACTTCTAGCTATGCACCTAAAACTCCTACCCGAATAAAATCAATATCACTAACAATCAATCGCCTGTTCAGGTTTCGTGATAACGCAAGCATTACCCAAGGCTTCGGCGTCCGGTGAACTCACTATTACCAGTAAATCATCAGCTTCAGGAAAAGCCGAGCTCAATCGTTGTTGCAAACTTTGCGTTGTGAGCGCATCCAGCTCGGCCTTGAATTCGAGCGCACGTGAAGCTCCCCGACTATACAAGTATCGTAATAATACTTCTGTCTCAGCAGCGGTCAGCTAGTTAAATAGAAACTATCGCCTATCAAAAGGTTCCTGAGACATAAAATATACGTCAGACTAAAACCTTGCATTACTAGACATCTGAGTATCAAGCCCGCTGCGCAGCATACCTAACAGTTTTCTCGCATGTGCTGGCTCATCAGGTAGATACATAATTATTTCTTCGCCGTCCGAAAAACTGATACGAGCCGTTCTACTTTCAAAAGCACTCTCGGCCGGGATCGTAGCAACGTCTGTAATAGCATGGCGATCACCAATGTCTACTTGCACATTGCCTGCATCATCTGCCCAATAACTGAACACGCGTTGATCTGTCACCCCGTTTCCATCCCGGCGAAAGTCAACAAACTCCGCACTATAGAATAGTTGTACGGTTTCATCTTCGCCCATTGGAATAACCTCGCCTAAGTAGCTAGCCTGAAAATCCCAGAGATCTGATCCTTCAATAGGCTCACCCACAGCTAAAATACGGGTAATGACGGCTGTATCGTATGCAAACATTGGTACTATTGCGGCAATCCATAGAAAATGGTACGCACGCCAACGCGAGTTATTAGTTTCAATTTCAGGGTGAGCTGAATTCGCATCGTTAATGCGTTTCAGCAAAGGAAGCATCAACAAACTGGCAAAGCCAATAGACACAGACATAGATAGTAGTGAGTTCGCTTGACCGCTTACCAAATACAAAACCAAAATAAGAATGGTTATCAATAGATATGATAATCGCTTGCTCCAAGAAACCGGATTTTCAGGCGTAACTACGCGATCTACGTGTTGACAGAGTGAATAGAAAAACAGAGAAGAGAACAGAGCACGGAGCCAGGGAACTAATTTTACTCCACTAGCTTTTACATACCTGAAGTTACGGTAAAACCAAAGGGCTGCATACAGGCCCGCAGTTGCGATCGATAAAATCATGAATTTCGCAGACGATACTGGATAGAAATATGCCTGTGAGAGAGGTCTTTTATGCCTTAATTGCAATACCCAGACGACCATAGATGCGATAAACAACAAAGGTATTGCTAATACAAGCCATTCAAGTTGCAAATAGACTGAACTGAATTCGCCAAGATTATACAAATTAGCCGACGTTACCAAATTCATATTGAGTAAATACATTGAACTCTGGCGATACGCCTCATCAACAGCATTTGCAAATTCTGGCACATCGACAGCAGGTACTTCATGTGCCAGTGATTGGTAAGTGGTTTTCAGGGTGATGGTACCTGCAGCCGCGTCATCAACCCTGTGTTGTTCAAAACGAAAGTATGGGTTGGAAACCACCTTGTCAGAAGTGTTATGTTTGACGCCCCATGGGACATCAACAACAATAGTCTCTGTGATGTATTCCGGATGGCTAAGTCGGTATGGTTCTCGTCGAAGTTGCGAATCCGCAGGCTTTTCAAGCATATGCCTTACTTCGTCGGCGATAATCCACTGACTGCTATCACCATCTTCATCCAACTCCCAGAACGAAGCAATATCATAGCTTTCTGCAACCCGATTCTGATTACCCCCAAGTTCATCGTACTGCAAAGGATGAGTGCTTGTCAGAGTAGGAAAATAGTACCGGTAGTAATTTTCATATTCAGCGGTTAATTCATCGACTGGCGTATTTTGAATTTCATCTCGAATCGATTCTGCCGCAGATCTATTCTTGATAGTACTAACGGTGAAACTTGCGGTATCTGATTCGGATATTGTCATAGACTTATTAACCGAAATGTTCCAGACAGAGTATTCGTTCGCCATAGAAGTCAACTCGGTAGTTCCTGCTTTGAGGATCAGTGCTTTACCGTAATCGGGTTCCGCCATTTCCCCAACCTTGCCTCGCTGCCCGGTTTTCGTCGGATCAAGCCAGTGATCAACCCCATTCAATTCCATGTGAGCAATAACGTGATCAAAAGCGTGTAGGCGATAGGGTTGATCCTCGTTGCGTAAGCCATGACTGGTATCTACAAGCGCTGGCTGTGCCGTATATCCAAGTTCATTCAACAATGCGATTAGCAATACGGTTTTGTCTTTACAGTCACCAAAACGACGGCTGAGTGTCTCATGCGGAGCGGAAGGCCGGTGCGAGTTGGTTCCCAGCTCAATACCAAAGTAACGAACCTCATCCTGTACCCATTGCAAGGCAACACCAATCTGTTCCTCAGGGGTCTGGTATGCACTGCGAATCTGCTCTGCCACGTTGGTAAGTTCAACTGGCGTTTGTGACTCCATTGCATACATAGGTAAAGCCCAATCAACAACATCAGACCAATTCTGCATATCACTAAATACCAGACGACCTCGCCAATTGCGCCAGGCAGGTGTTTGCTCTGGATCGTAATAGGGCTCTACATTGTCTACAACAAAGGACGTATCGGTAACACCATTCAGCTCTGATACGACGGGAACAACATCGGTGTTTAAGCGACGCATTACAAGTGGTTGACTATTGTCCGTCAAAACACGACGATGCAGTCGTTTTATGGCTCCACCGGATTGTGTGCTTACCGTAAACTCCCTGTTACCTTGAAACACAGGGTTTTCACCTACCCGGTTCATTGCATAACGAAGCGTATCACCCACGCGGATGTCGTTCAGGAGCAGCATCAAGGTCTGTCTGCCATCGTAGATAAGTGAGTCGAGCTCCCGCTCACGATGCAGTAATTTTATATTTGCACTGTCGAGCTTATTGATTACCTCCTCACCACGGAGAATGCTCACATCGTGCAAAACCAGTCTCTCGTAGCTTGGGTCAAACTCGAATTCCAGTTGAGACAAATTCTCCACGCCACGTGTACTGGTCAGTTTGTATTCGCTCATGCGATAGATTGAACGCTCCCCGGGCTTACGAGCATCTATCTGGACATCACTAAACCGGAATTGATATCCATGTTGACCTTTGTCATCACTATCAAGATCAGGATTGAAGTCCGGAAAACGTTTTACCCAATCCGGTGTCTCCTCAATAGAGTAACCGGTATATCCATCATTGGAGGATGATTGCGCGATTGCCGCTGGCGCGATAAGCAGCAGAAACACGAAGAGAAGACAGCGCTCAACCGAGCGAGAAGCAGAGAACATTGGAATCAGTAAATAACCGGTAACGGCCATGATGTCGGCAGCCATGGACTTGCTCTGACTAGGTTTACCGACAAGCACTTTAAGATTGTCAGGTTATGCGACTGATTAGTGAACTACATCACGACTTACTGGGAATTACTACACTATCTTGGCATGATCATTTATCTGCATCGAAAGTACCGTCTTATTTACAAGGACGGATACCCTATGAATCTATTAAGCCTGACATCCTTAATAGTTTTCCGGCTACGAGTTGATCTGGTCTGATCCTGCGCTTCAGTAAGTCAATCACACCCTGGAATGAACATCGGCTCCCAATTTTACCCGATCGCTTTTCCCGCGATTTTACTCAAAAAATCTACGCTCTATATCGCTAGGATGATTCCAGCAACTCATCTGCAGGTTTAACCATCCACTTGCGAAGCCGGGCTATTACTGGTTCCACAACCTCAAGTTGAGCAAACAGTTCCGCAGGATTTCCTGTGAACAATTCTGCTCTGTCCTGGTGTTTGTCCCAATACATGTCATTATTGTTACCAACTGTCATTATTCTCTGGTACGGCTTGTCTTCAAGATGTACCAATGCTCTGCGATTAAAGTACCCGAATGGGTAGGCAAAGGTATTTGAATTCATGACGGATTCACAGCCGGCATTATCAAACTGTTCTTCTAGCTCTGAGTCACTGCAGTTGCGTAAATTATAATGATCGCGCGTATGAAAACCGAACTGAAGACCGTATTCCTGCATTTCCAGAATCTGCGCTTTGTTTGCATACAAACTATCAAAGTTTATCTCCGGTAACGCCTCTGTAAGCGATGAGCACAAGACTTCGATTTGACCAGGTGTAAAAGAATTTTGTACACAAGCAATTATGCTGGATTTGTCTGTTAGCGTTGATAGCGCATTAAATTTCTGAAGTACCTCATGGGTTTTCTCAGCATGCTTGGACAGGGCATGATTGAGCAGATTCACCCAGACAATACCACCCTGCACTGCTCGTGAAATAAGGTAGATGCATGCTGGTAAGCCACGTTCACGCAATGCTGGCATGGCATGTTCATAAACACTCAGATAACCATCGTCAAAGGTGATTACTAGCGGCTTGTCTGGAAGTTCACCGGACTCAATTGCACTCATCGGGACCACGTTGTAGTGTTTTTTGAAATAATCCAGGTTAGCCGCAAAAACTTCGGGGGTGACGCTAACATTGAGTCCTTCGGTAAACGAGTCGGATTCGGGCTCTACAGCGTGATAAAGCAAAGTCCGAACGCGATTCGAATTAAGCTTGATAACGACCGGTGCCAATCCTGCCCGGTAGGCGAAAACCCCTACGCCGCGTAATACTTTCCTCAATACATTGTTGGGTTTGCCATCAGTCATTTTGATTTTTTTGCCCAACGTGCAAGATTGGCTAATACCTGTTTCTCTGCAGCTACGGTACGGTTAATCCAGCGGAATTCGCGGCCGAGTGACAAGTCTTGCGGGTGATACTCTATCGTTCCGTTCAACGCTTCCTGAACAGCCTTACAGTACAGTTCTGTTCCCACCTTGACGCCCTTGGCAAAAATATCGGCTTCGGTGTCTCCAGCCGAGTAGTTGACCATGCCCGTGTAGACAATATCACCACCATCAACCTCCGGCACCAGTTTGTGTACCGTAACGCCCAGGTGATCAGGATCATCATGGTAAACAGGCCAGAAAAGTGTACTGTCACCGCGATAGTAGGGAGAAAGCCCTGTATGCATGTTAAGCGTGACCAGCCGCGCTCGACGAAATATATTGTCACGGATAATGGCCGTACCATATACGACGATCACATCAGGCTTGTCAGCATCCAGAATAGCTTCGCATTCAGGACCATTATGACTGGGCACAACCACACGCTTGTCGCCACCCGGCATCGATTGAAGCGGATTATCACCAAACAAGGCTTTACCTAGTAACTCAGCATCGGGCCCAAATGGCCCCTTCCACCTGGCGCGAGCAATGCGTTCCCGATAGTTTCCACGTTTCAGTGTACGTTTGATTTTCAAACCGATTGACCGGCGGACAGGCTCGGCCGAGATAATGCGCGTTACCTGGTCGCCAAATGTCGCCAGAAAAGCATCGACCAGATAGCGATGCTCATAATTGCCATCAATACTTTGACCACCAACCAGGATAACAATACTCATGAATGAACCGTCTTCGGAATCGTAACTTTTGCGCGAAACAGCTTCATCGACAACCAGACCACCCAAACGGCAACAAACCCTTCAGCGATGAATATGCCCGTAATCGACCAATGGATGGGAGCAATAAACAACAATATTGCAACCAGCGCCAGACTTAGGGCAGAGCCGTAGATAGTACTCATGGCAAGCTGGCGAAACGCGCGCAGGGATTGTAACGCCGCAAATGGACCATTCTGAATCGCTGAAACCAGCGTGATGGCGCCCCAGATAAGCACAATTTGCCGCATAGGAGCATCGCTGTACTGCTCGCTATACAGCCATTTATCCAGTAATGGCCATACAAGCATAGTGAGCAGGATAAGCCCGGCAACAGCCACAAAGGACATTCCACTGGCCAAAATCATCTGGCGTTTTGCATCCTGCGGTCGATCTTGTGAAATCGCCAACGACATCTCGGGCTTCATCACGTTTTGAATCGTGTTGAAAATGACGCGCACAGGCCCGAAAAGCACGAATCCGGCAGCCAGAGGCGCGTAATCCGCAGGGCTTTTCATTACCGATACGACCAAGCTGTGAGCCTGCGATACCACGACGGTAGTAACTGCGCCTATCAACGCCCATTTTGCCTGAGTCCACACCGGCGTATATTGACTCAAAGCCTGGGATAATGATTGCAACGAGATGCGGACAGGCAATCTGCTTAACTCAAGAATGACGGCAATCAGGTTGGCGAGGGTGAGTGCGGTAAACACTTCGACGGCAGTAATCGGCATGCCCAGCATCCACACACTGCTAAGGATCAGCACGCCAATAGTCACATAAGTTACATCGCCATAGAGCACCGCAATGACATCGAAACGAGAATATCCGAAACTGCGGGAATACTGACGGGCAAGGTAGGCCACGATAAAGCTCAGTGCACTAATCAAAACGCGAATATCAGTCTCACCGCTACCAAGCCCCATGCAAACAATGAGACCGACGACAAGAGTGACTCCTAGCAAAAGCGCCATAAGCGTTGTTAGCATCGACTCCATTCTCGTGCGCTCTTGTGCGGTTTTAGCAGCCGGTGCAAACACACACAATGGAGTACTGATTAACGCATTACTAACCGATGAGGCCATAATAGCAAGCACAAAGGTTAAGGCATAAATGCCAAAATCCGTTGCGCTTAGCAATCGCACCAACAGCAGATTCAACACGAAATGGAAACCACTGACCAGGCCCTGACTCAGCACCGCAGACAGGTATCTAGGCAGCGCAGCCAATCGCGTTGGATTTTGTGATTCAGTTGTAATTTGGCTGCCCATCAGTTGTGTTAGACCGGTCCGCCTTAAAGCGAAATCGGCGTTAGATGCACCGTCCTTTCGGAGTTCTGTATCTTCCGTATCGACTCTATCCTAACGCGACTTACAGACAACCAACCTATCAGCAACGTGACTAAGCGCTGTGACGGATGTCAGCTTAGCGGCCTGTAACTCAGCGACCTCTATTGTAGCCTTGATCGGGTTTGGCGGACTTGAGAGAGAATACCTACAACTGTGAATATTTGTACCAACAACCACCAGAAGCTAGTGCCAAGTGGCCAAACTGACGACCGCAATCCTCAAAAAGTGAACAGCATCCTACATGGTGAGGTATGGCCTGCATTGCCAATTTAGCCTCTTGAATCGAGACTAGATACGCGCAGGCCTCCCGCGCCTGAGCGATGTTACTTTGCTCAGGTGCGCAAGTATTCGACCAGGACTTAGGCAGTACCCTGGCCAACAACAAAGGGCTATTTCCCGGTTACTGCTTGTATTAACGCTTATCCAGATGCTCGAAAGAGAACAAATAATTGCTCGATTCCAGCGGTGCATGACATGCCATGCACGCATTTAAATCCTTGTCGGCTTTTGAACCATCCGGTTTGAAAGCTGCCATTTCCCAATTGCCGTTCCTGATCCCATCCGGATGCTGCTGACCCCATCCTTCACCGCGTTGCATAACGGCTATCAAAGCAAATTTGTCTTTTATTCTGCGGCCGAGCGCTGTTGTCATCACATTGCCCTCCTCATCCAGCTTTGCCTTGTAGACTTCACCGACAATGATGGACCCATACGGCAACTTTCCATCTTCACCAGGACCTTGCATGGCAAGATCATTGCCGAAAAGGCGAATAATCTGATCAGGGTTCTGAGTACGATCAAGACTCAGATAGTTAGTGAACGTTGTACGGTAATCTTCGGGATAAGGAACTCTTTCACCATCGGCAAGCGCTGACGTCATCATCAAAAGTGCTGACGCACCCACTACCGTTGTAAGTTTTCGCATAACAATCTCCTCTTTTTGAAAGTTTGAGCATTCTCGGCTCGACAATTCCGGCGATCTCATCAAACGCATTAATTATTATAAGTAATAGTATTATATTACTTATTATCCAGCAAGCTGCAAATGAGTTAATATTGGTCCTCGCCACCACTCTAGTCACTATGGGCACGACCAACAAAATTACGGACCTTCTGAATAGATCTCCATTAACCATCCAGGAGCTCGCGACAGAGCTGGGAATTTCAAAAAATTCAGCACATGTGCAAGTGCGCAAGCTCGAAGCCGCAGGTGTCATCGTAAAGCATGAACAACGACACCCTAACGGCGCCGGCAAACCCGCCTACCAATACAAAACAAGCGCAGGCCATGAAGATGTTCATTCAACGGCCTACAAACCCGTGCTCGATGTGCTTATGCAAACCATCAGCACAGATTTTCCGGAAAAAGGACGCCTGCAATTGCTCGAAAAGACAGGCCGCTCTCTAGCAAAAGCCAGCGGATTACAGCCGGGTCCCAATCTCACAGTCAGCATTCAACAGTCTGTCGACACGGTCAATTCACTAGGTGCAACGGCCGAACTCACCAAAAAAGGCAAGAATCACTACGTTGTCTGTCACAGCTGCCCGGTGGCAACACTGGTTCATAAAGAGCCCCTCACCTGCCATATGGTGGCCTCTTTTTTTGCAGAGGCATCAGGTAGAGAAGTTTCAGTACAGTGCAAAAAGAATGGCACTGTAGTTTGCGGTTTCAAATTCAGTTAGACATTCGTCCAGGTATTACCGCCGCATTGCCCGTCAGTCTATGCAAGCTGTGCCCACTGGCACATCTTTGGGTGTACATAGTCCCAGAATACGGGACGACCAATTTCGCCGACAGGAAGCGGACGGCACAGAAACCTCAATAGCTAGTCGCAATGCAATGAGACACTCAGTTTCTAATGCTGCGAACACCGTGACGAAACCTTGATTGGCGGCGATATTCTCTTGGCGTGTTTTCCTTCAGCTCCCGGAACCGCCGATTAAAATTAGCGATATTGTTAAAACCAGCCTGGTAGCAAATCTCTGTAATAGGTATTTCCGTATCCGAGAGCAGCTCGCAAGCCTTGCTGATGCGAACGCGATTAACGAAACGATTAAAGCTGTTTCCTGTCGCTTTGGCAAAGAAGCGTGAAAACGCACTGTCGTTCATGCCCACACGTTTTGCCATCTCTCCAAGTGTTATCTCACGAGAAAAATTCTCGCTGATGTACTGCGTGACTTCTTCAATTTTGTCTTGTGAAGCTTGATCAGCGCGCGATCGAATAGCCAGCGTCGAAAGCAGCGCATAGTCGTGCTCGTCGGAAAGATAATTTAAAAAATCGATTAACAATGAAATCCTCCGAGGTCCTTCCGCATCACGAACCGACTGAAACATCGACTTCGCCCATTGGGTATCTACGGATAAAAACTCAACGCCATGTCTTGCGCGATCAAGCAGAGGCAGGATGGAGGTAAGCTCAGGTGCCATATCTGCCATTCTAGGTATTAGATCCATTCGGAACTGAATGACCAGATCTCGAAGCTCTATGACTTCACCGGGCTCAGTCTGACTGATCCAGTTATGGGGTAGTCGTGGCCCTGTCAGCACCAGGTGCCCGGGAGAGAATCGGCCTACATGATCACCGACAAATACTTTGCCTGTGCTTGCAACAATTAAATGAAGTTCATAGTCATCATGGTAATGCCAACGTACCAATGGGTTTGGAAAGCCATGCTCGATATACCGCATGGACCTTTTGGTACCATCCGTAATTTCAAGTTCCGGCACTTTATTCGATGTCGGATGTAACCCAACCGGCACGGATACTACTCCCGAACCTTGTTTTCGTTTGATGCAGTAAGCTCAATCATTAAAAATCTTCGCAGTACTGGTTTAACATCTGCGCGACACCTTTTGATCGCACACCTTCCAGAGCGTTGATAAAGCTCTGTTGAAATCGTGGGTCTTCGCCAAGGTTCCCATAGACATCGTGCATCCCTATCCAGGCATTGGGATCTTGCAAGGATTCGGCAGCTTTTGCCTGTAAACGGTCCCAGGAAGGATCATTGGGTGCAATGACGTTACCCAGTTCATCAGTGCCTTCACAATAACGACACCAGAATGCCGAGGCAAGTGCCAGCCCATCAATGCTTTCATCACGATCAAGACGATCAGACAAAGTGGAAACGATGAATTTAGGTTGACGATTCGATCCATCAAAACACAAGCGACTGATAGTATCGGCAATTGCCGGGTTGGCAAATCGACTCAGAACACTCTCGCAGTAATCATAAAGGT
The DNA here is from genome assembly GCA_045106855.1 of Granulosicoccus sp. Lineage (GTDB taxonomy): Bacteria > Pseudomonadota > Gammaproteobacteria > Granulosicoccales > Granulosicoccaceae > Granulosicoccus. The sequence continues at coordinate 53,095 of JBGCFI010000035.1, read as the reverse complement.
TAACCCCGGGAACTTGCGGGACAACTGGAAGGATTTCACGTAGCTCTACAGTTTTCAGGAATTTCCTGATGCGACTATCCTGCAGGGCTTCGTGTGCGTACTCTATTCCCAGTAAGGCTGCCGGGTAAGCCAATACCGCATGACCGCCATTTAAAATGCGAATTTTCATCATTTCGTAGGGAGCAACATCAGCAACTATTTGTACACCAGCACGTTCAAAAGCGGGCCTGCCCGCAACAAAACTATCCTCGAGAACCCATTGAATATAATCTTCGCAAAAAACCGGTGCCTGATCACTCACCCCAAACAGTTCTTGCACCCTATCGCGCTCGTTTGCACCCGTTGCAGGCGTAATTCTATCGACCATGCCATTTGGAAAACTTGAGTTTTCACGTATCCACGTGGCAAGAGAGGAGTCGACCAATTCTGCAAATCCGACGACGGCTTCTCGTGCAGCATGACCATTGTGTGGCAAGTTGTCGCAAGACATGACAGTAAACGCAGCTTTGCCGGCCGCACGACGTTGTTCCAACCCTTTGACTATTAGCCCAAAGACAGTTTGGGGATTATTGTAGGCCGCAACATCGGCTTGTATTACGGGATGATCTTTATCAAATTTTCCTGTAGCGGCATTCACGAAATACCCACCTTCGGTCACCGTAAGTGACACGATACGAATGGAAGGGTCAGACATGGCTACCAGTATGGCTTCTCCGTCACCAATAGGCAGATAGTCAATCATGGGACCAATCACTTGCGCCTCACTCACCGTCGCTGATTGTGTGACTACCGTAGATAACAAGTTCTGATCGAGCATGGTATCTCGCAACTTGGCATCACCGAGCATGACACTCGCACCAACAATGCCCCAGTCGTGATCAGCACCCTCATTCATGAGCCTGTCGAGATAAACTGCCTGATGCGCTTTATGAAAATTTCCAGGACCAAAATGCAGGATTCCGGCAGAGAGATCTTCGCGAGAGTATTGTGGCCGCGCAACGTTCTCTGGCAAATGCTCCAGCGTTTCCAGACTCAGTGTCAGCGCGACATTCGATTTAGTGGAAGTATCTATCACGATCTCAGTTTTCTCTGAACTATTACGATGTGATGCGTAATCCGGCATCATCGAATCGATGGATGCGCCCGGGGTCTGGAGTTAACCCGACGATGTCTCCATGCCGAGCCGGAAACTCACCATCAGCACGAGCCGTCAGCGTTCCTACGCCATCGACATCCACACGCAGGAAAGTATCTGAACCCAGATGCTCGGACACACCAACAACACCGCGCCATTCACCACCATCAGTAGACAGCTCGAAATGTTCGGGTCGTACACCAATCGTTTTCGCGCCACGACTGGAAGCAGCATCACCTTCAATCAGGTTCATGGCGGGACTTCCGATAAAACCTGCAACAAAAATATTGGCAGGCTCACGATAGAGATCCAGTGGCGAACCCACTTGCTCAATAACACCTGCCTGAAGGACAACGATTTTGTCCGCCATGGTCATCGCTTCCACTTGATCATGGGTAACGTAAATCATGGTTGTGTCCAGTGTCTGATGCAATTCAGCAATCTCAAGACGCATATTGCCGCGTAAGGCTGCATCCAGATTAGACAGTGGTTCATCAAACAAGAAAGCATCGGGTTCGCGAACAATAGCACGCCCAATGGCCACGCGTTGTCGCTGACCGCCTGATAACTGACCAGGCCGTCTATCGAGATAATCGGTGAGATTCAGAATCTTTGCTGCATCAGTCACCTTACGGTCTCGATCTGCTTTTTCCAGTCCTGCCATTTTCAGTGGGAAGGCAATGTTCTTGCGAACCGACATGTGCGGGTACAGTGCGTACGACTGAAACACCATGGCCAACCCGCGTTTGGCAGGTGGAACAGCGGTGGCATCTTTGCCATTAATGTCGATTGTGCCGCTGGTAATATCTTCCAGGCCCGCTATCAGGCGCAGCAGAGTGGATTTGCCGCAACCCGATGGGCCGACAAACACCACGAATTCACCATCATCGATCTGAAGATCAAGAGGGCGGATGACTTCGGTTTTGCCGAAGCTTTTTGTCACATTCTTGAGAGTTATGCTGCCCATTTATATCCCCTTGATCTTTACAGTAATTACAATCATTTAACTGCTCCAAATGTGAGTCCGCGTACTAGCTGCTTCTGGCTGAACCAGCCGAGTATCAGGATAGGTGCAATAGCCATGGTTGAAGCTGCGGATAACTTGGCATAGAACAACCCTTCCGGACTGGAATAGCTGGCAATGAATGCCGTCAATGGCGCTGCCTTTGCAGCCGTTAGATTTAACGTCCAGAACGCCTCGTTCCAGGCCAGGATGAAGTTGAGCAGCATGGTAGAAGCGATGCCGGGCAACGCCATTGGCGTCAAGACGTACAGAATTTCAGATCTGAGTGATGCCCCATCCATTCTTGAGGCTTCCAGAATATCCACCGGAATCTCTTTGAAATACGTATAGAGCATCCAGACAATAATCGGTAAGTTGATCAACATCAATACGATGGTCAGACCCAGAATACTGTCGAGTAAACCGAGTTTGATAAACAGAAGGTAGATCGGGTAGAGCACACCGACTGCCGGTAGCATCTTGGTGGAGAGCATCCATAAGAGAATATCCTTGGTCCGTCGGGATGGCACAAATGCCATGGACCAGGCGGCAGGCACCGCAACCAGAATACCCAGCAGCGTCGAGCCGCCCGCTATAAAAATAGAATTCCACAGGAAACGACCGTAGTTAGATCGATCCATAACTACCGAGTAGTTTTCCAGAGTCCAGTCAAAACCGAGAAAAATCGGAGGGCTGGCGATCGCCTGTGCCTCTGATTTAAAGCTGGTCAGGATTGTCCACAGAATAGGGAAGAAAATCAGCAGTCCGACACACCATGCAGCCACTGTATTGATGATCTTGCGATTGTTTGTAATTGCGCGAGCCATAATCAGATTCCCCTCATGCGTCCAGGTTCTTGCCAACGATGCGCATCAGGAAGATGGCAACGATATTGGCGAGGATGACAGCGTAGATTCCGCCCGCAGAACCTAGTCCTATATTCTGACTCTCCAACACGCGTTGAAAGACTAGATAAGATAGCGTTTTGGTTCCAAACGCACCGCCTGTCGTCACAAAAATTTCGGCAAATATGGCGAGAAGGAAGATCGTCTGAATCAGGATTACGATGGTTAGTGCTCGTCCCAGATGCGGCAGAATTATGTAGGCGAAACGCTGCAGGGGACGTGCACCATCAATCTCGGATGCCTCAAGTTGCTCGCCATCCAGTGACTGCACGGCAGTGAGTAGAATGAGCGTGGCAAAGGGCAGCCATTGCCAACTGACGATCAGTATGATCGATTCCACGGAGGCTTGTGACAACCACACAAGCGGCTCTGCCCCGAAAAATTTCCAAAGGTGGGCAAACAAACCATTAACCGGATCCATAAAAATGTTTTTCCACACCAACGCTGAAACCGTTGGCATGACAAAAAACGGCGCAATGACGAGAATTCGGACAATGCCCTGCCCCCACATTGGCTGGTCGAGCAGCAGAGCAAGCAACACGCCGAATACTACGGTGATTGCGAGTACGCCGCCAACGATGATGAGAGTCGTTTGAACACTTGGCCAGAAAGAGCTCGAACTGATGAAGCTGACATAGTTGTCAAAGCCGACCCAACCCAGATCTCCACCGCGCAGAGGAAGGTATTTCCTGAACGAAAACCATAAGGTCATCGTTAGCGGGACGAGCATCCAACCGAGTAGAAGGACGACAGCTGGCGTTAGCATTAAGCGCGCAGCACTTCTAGAGTGTTGAGTTGCCATAGTTAGCTCGTGGGTTACAAAGCCCGAAGTCTATACTGAGAATAAAGGCGGCCCGTGTCCAGGGACTATCTTGTTTAAAGATATACCTGCAAATTTAAAACTACGGAACCATCACATAGCAATTTAAATACATTAACAAAGAGCGGTTGCACTCTTGGCTACATTGACAAACAGTAGCTTATGCTCTTGGGACAATCACAAACAGAGCGGGTCAGCTCTTGTGCCGACCCGCTTTCAGGCTCTTGAACTTATCTGTAGCCTGCTGCTTCCATAGCGTCGTTAGTCAAAGCTTGTGCTTTTTCCAGTGCCTCCGCGATGGTTTGCTGACCTGCATAAGCTGCCGAGAATTCCTGGCTCACTTCAGTTGCGATTCCAGCGAACTCAGGAATTGCAGCGAATTGAACACCCACGTAAGGGCTTGGATCTACAGTGGAGTTGGCTGGATCAGCTGACAGAATAGACTCCAGAGTCATCGCCGCGAAAGGGATGTCTTTGTAGTTTTCGTTCTCGTACAGTGAGATGCGTGCACCTGGGGGTACATTCGCCCAGCCTTCTTTTTCGGCAACCAGCTCGATGTAACTAGTGGATGTTGCCCATTCAATAAACTGCTTGGCTGCAGCTTCTTTTTGGGTTCCTGCAGGTATTGCCAGTGCCCAGGCCCAAAGCCAGTTTGAACGAACACCCATGCCATTGTCCGGAGCAAGTGCAAATCCGACCTTGTCAGCCACGGTTGAATCATCAGGGTTAGTTACGAATGAAGCCGCAACAGTTGCGTCGATCCACATGCCACATTTGCCTTGTTGGAACAGCGACAGGTTTTCGTTAAAACCGTTAGTAGCGAAGCCCGGAGGTCCTGCATCGTTCATCATGTTGACATAGAAGTTCAACGTATCTGACCATTCACGTGTATCGAACTGTGCGTCCCAGTTTTCGTCGAACCAACGTGCTCCAAAGGAGTTTGACATCGCAGTGATGAAAGCACCGCCTTCACCCCAACCGGCTTTACCGCGAAGGCAAATACCGTTAATTTCATTATCACGATCAGTCATTGAACGCGCAGCCTTGGCAATGAATGACCAGGACGGAGCGTTTGGCATTTCAAGGCCAGCTTGCTCCATGAGGTCTGTGCGGTACATGATCATTGAAGACTCACCGTAGAATGGTGCTGCGTACAATGTACCGTCGTATGACAGACCACCGCTCATGGCAGGCAGGATGTCATCGGCATTGTAGTCGGCAGACAAATCATCAAGCGGAACTAACCACTCGTTCTTGCCCCAGATAGGTGTTTCGTACATACCGATGGTCATGATGTCGAAAGCACCACCTTTAGTCGTGATGTCTGTTGTAACACGCTGGCGAAGAACATTCTCTTCCAGTGTGACCCACTCTACTGTGTGGCCAGTTTTTGCAGTGAAGTCTTCTGTAAGACCCTGCATACGAATCATGTCACCGTTGTTAACGGTTGCGATTGTTAGTGTATCTGCACTTGCAGCCAGCGACAGACCTCCGCATAAGGCGGCGACTGCGAGAGCGATGGCGTTTTTCTGCTTACGCATATAGGTACTCCTCCGAGGGATTCAGGATTGCTGCTGAATTTGCAACAGCACTAATGTACGGTAAGAACAAATGTACTGCTAATACTAAATACTTTATTTTCTATGTTTTTATGCATATATTCGGCATATAACCCCAAAATATGTCACATACGGATAGTAAATAGATGAAATCGGGCTTATTTATTGCCCTGAGGACATAATGAAACGTCAGTAGGACCGGCACCGCACCTCTTTACAGATCAAATCCTATGATTTGCAAGAGTTAACTCAGCCGTAGTGACGACTTTTAAAAAATATCGCGTGAGTTAAATGCGTTTAGATCGAGTGAAAGCTGCCCAAGCCAACCGCGCTGGATGCATCAATTTTTTTGTTGCACGAATTTTGTACCGAACGAAGGGCACTCGGCTGCCCTCAAGCCGCAGCAAAACCCGAGCACGATAATGACACAGGCAAGCCGGGAAGTTCTATGGTTTTCATTGACGTATAACATCCGCACGACTTGGCGGATTTTGGTGTTCGGTTGCTATCTTGGCGATAACCCACTTCCCGGGAATCTCCAGGGACGTATCTAGCAATCACCGACAGTGTTAGTTACAAAACAGGGTTAGTCACAACCGGGCTTACCAGACCCAACGTCTCATCCAGCAACCGGTTTTCTAATCGTCATCGTCGTCGTCATCATCATCGTCGTCATCGTCATCCCCGCCACGTGACGTACCGAGATCACCATCGTTGTCACTGTTTAGCAAGTCTCTTCGTTGTACCTGAGGCTTCTTCTTGAATCTCCACTGCGACGACTCTGGAGTGGTTTCGAAATTCTGGAGGTACCATATATCCTCCTCGACAAACTGTTCATCGCTACTGGCCAGCATAAGTTCAAGGTCTGTTTGATACCCACGTAAGCTGTATCCATCCTCGACAGAGAGATCGCCACTGAGAAGTGATGCCGAACTCTCTATCTCATCCGAAATAATGATAAGGGATTCAAGCGAGTTAACATTGAGGCCAATGTTTATGTACGTTGTTAACGTTGTTATCTGTTCCAGCAGCTTGCCAGCCCGACTTCTTATCTCTGGGGCTAAGCGACGAATCGCTTCGGAGGCACCACTTGCATTGACGGCAAGCTGGGTGTGCTCTCGTGCAAGTTCTACCGTCTGTCTGAGACCAGGTTGCCCGGATTGCGGTGTATTGTCACGCGGCTCAATGACTTCAAGCATGTCAAACATCAATCGTTTAGCACTGAGGAAGTCTTCCGTTTGCGCCTGACGCTTCATATCATTGTTGATACTACTCACTCGCTGGACCATATTACTGGCATGCCCGAGCAGCGATTGTCCCTCTGCTACCAGGCTTGACGCCGCCATGACCTGACCTACATGCCCCCTTGCCACTGTTGGTGCTTTATGCGGTGCAAGCGCACCACAAGAGCTGAGCAACAATGCCGCTAAAACGACTAATACGGAGTGATGAGACATTAACATCATTATTATTGTTGAATTGGCCCTCTAATCAGTTTACTGCAGCTGAACGATCTGGCAAGCGCTAATCACGATAATCGTGACGAAACCCATCGAAAAAAGACAGTCTGGATAGCACGAAACTTCGGGGGGTGCTCCTGAGAAAATTAAACCATCCAACCGAGCGGGGACATTCTCCGCACCCTGAACGGGGCCAACCTACACGCAAACCCCTACCCTCGGATGCATCCGGCAAGCGATAATTCTACGACACGGAACCATCGACCAGCGCGCCCTTAACTGACACCCCAATTAGATTCAGGTGCTCAGCGAATTCCACTTAACAAACGTGGCCACTATGTGCACGCCCTGAGTGAGTATGGACTCGTACTAATCTGGTGAGCTGTAGATAGTCGACTCTGGTTCAAATGCCAGCCAGGCGAATGCAAAGTGAACTCCGCTATCTATCTGCGTTAATTTTCTCGCCTTCAAAGGACCGCTGACAGCAACTCCAAAAACATTCCAGACACTAGCGGTAGAGGTGTCTACGATGTTTCCATCTCTTATTTCAAATTCCAGTGTTTTATTATCAAACGTTGATGAAAATGCCGCAGCCGCCGGCACTGCTCTGGATTCAGCGATGTCTGTTTTATCCAGGGCAGATGCAGCACTGGTTGTAGCAAATACAACGACAGGCTTGTCATCAAACGTTATATTCAGAAGAGGATTATCCTTAAGCCTGGCTGAGGGTATTAAGAGTGACGATTTGTTCTTTGATGTCAGGCTAAGCACACGCTCCATAGGCGGCAAGCGTTTATCTTCCGGGCCGTTGTATAAGAAAGGACTGCTATTGATGTCATCATAGCCACTGTACGGATTGTTTCCGTAAGATCGAACATGCCCGGTTTTTCTATTCAGTATTTTGCCTTCCGGATAATGCATTCTAAAGGTATCAAACGATACTATTTGAGAGGGTTTCTGAATCAATTTGGTTTCGTTGTATTTTCCGACAATGCCACGACCTGTAAACTGCTGCCACCAGGATTCGCTTTGACGATCATACATAATCATGTCGCTTTTACGTAATCGCCCGGTGGTACCAAAATCCAGCACCTGATCATCCACTGTCCGCTCAAAAACGATAGATGCATTACACAACGGGCAAAAGGTTACCAATACCGGTTTGTCGTTTACAACATCGTTGACGATCTCGTGAAATATCAGTATCTGTAGCGGATAGGCCCGTGCATCGGAACCATCAATATAGGCGATGACGGGTTCATCCCCGCTTAGCCATTCCTGAACTTCAACTACAGAGGAAAACCCGGGCTGATCTATTGATGGAATACCGTCCTTGGGTGGACCACCGGAAAGAATACTACTCAGCTCTACCGAGCGATTCTCAAAATCGGTTTTTGGAAATTCGCCCTTGGGCAGAAACCCGGCTGATTGCGCAAGGCTATTACCGAAAAACAGAAGACCAAACAAAAACATAGCAAATCTGGTCATATCGGGTTATCCGGAATAGTCATCGTCGCAAAACTTGGACAATCTATTCGTAACTAGTTCCTGTAATGTCAAGCAGAGGGTTGTCATCGACACCATCGAGAACCGGACTTTATAAATAGCCAGCTAATATCATGGACTCTGAATGCTGCATAAAATGCACAGCCCCAGGAAAAAAATAGCATCATCCTGACGTAATCGATGGTTGATAATTCCAAGTCAACCGTTCACAAGAAAACCGTATCTTCATGGCTATCAGCGCAACACCACAAACAGATGTATTGAAAATTGACGATGCTCAACTGCCTGTCGTCGACCTGTCGGGACTTTTTAACGGTGATATCGAGTCAGTCGCCAAAGCTCTGGGAGCCGCCGCGAGAACATCCGGATTCTTCTACATATCCGGTCACGGAATACCACAACAACAGATCGATGCCATTTTCGCAGCATCCCGGCAATTCCATTCAATGCCACGATCCTACAAGATGAAGTATTGGTGCGGATTCACCACCCATCATAGAGGCTATGTTCCTTTTGAAGAAAATGGAGCCACGTTTCCCGAGCGAATAAATTTTTACGAAGCCTGGGATATGTCATACGAAGCACCAGCCGATCACCCGGATTATCTGGCCCAATGGCGTATGACGGGACCTAACATCTGGCCTGATCTCAAAGGCTGGAAAGAGACCGTCTCTGGATATTATGACGCGGTATTCGAGCTTGGTTTGAAGATGCTTGATGCCCTTGCACTAGAACTCGGTGTTGAGCCAGGCGAGCTTCGAAAGCATATCACCTGCCCTACCTCTCAGCTGCGCATGCTCAGCTATGTCGAGAACAACCAGCAAACATCCGATTCTACAGCTGGTATAGACTCACACTCAGATTTCGAATGCTTCACCATACTCCTGCAAGGCGCGCCTGGATTGCAGGTGATGAACTCTGAAGACCATTGGATAGAGGCACCACCATTACCAGGCACCTTTATCGTCAATATTGGAGACATATTTGAAATATGGTCTGGCGGTCTCTATAAATCAACCCAGCACCGTGTTGTCAATACCGGCAAATCCAGATACTCGTTTCCGCTATTTTTTGGTCTCGACTACCACACAACAGTAAAAACGCTGGATAAATTCTGCACACCGGAAACCTTGGCAAAATACCCGCCTATTAAAGCAGGCGAACACCTGATGAGAATGAGTGTTCCGACATTTCGCTATATGAGCGATCTTGTCGACAAAGGTGAATTAAGTCTCGGATATGACATCCCAAAGGAAAGTCCATTCAAGAGAGACGCAAAAGCAATACCGGGCTGACTACTTGACGAGGCGCTAACTGGCAAGCTATATCGGAACGTGGTAGAGCCCGTGCTGCAAATTTTGCAGCAGACCGGAAAGTTATTAGCACTAGGCAAAAATAGCAGTGGTATTTAGTCTCATCGGATAGTCTCTATCAGGAATACCCGATGACCCAACGTAGCAATAATTCTCAATCCAGACGTACCTTTCTAAAAGCCGCTGCTGTCACCGCTGCTGCAGGTGCCGGCATTACGGCAGCACCTGTGTACGCACAGGCACGCTCATTAAAAATCGGCTCCTACGGTGGATACTTCGAAGATAGTTTCAAAGAGCACGTATACCCGGTATTTACTGAGGCCACGGGCATAACGGTAGAGAGCGTTACACAACCGAACTCAACAGATTGGCTGGTAACAATGCAACAAGCTGCATCAGCTGGCACCGCACCCGCGGATCTATCCTTATATTCAAGGGATACCATGATAAAGGCTTCGCGTATCGGTGGCCTGCTTGCGGCGTTGGATAAGTCGGCGATGGCCTCTACCGACAATCTCGACCCTTATTTCCTGTTCAAAGATGGTGATGAAGTTCTGGGAGTAGGCGCCATGTCATGGTTTACTTCGATGGTCGTCAATCCTGAAGAGACGGAGATACCCGCCAGCTGGGCAGAATTCTGGGATACCGAAAAATACGAAGCAAGTCTTGGCTTTTCGAAAAATTTCAACTCGAATTTCCTCGATATTGTAGCGACGACATTCTTTGATGGACCTTCAACGTTTAGTTCAAGAGATGGTATCGCTGCGATCATCGAAAAAGCTGCTGAAATCAAGCCGAACGTAACGCTCTGGTGGTCAGGGGAAAGCCAGATGGAACAGGGCATGAAAAACGGTGATGTCATTGGTGGTATGTACTACCACGATGTGGCAACACTCATGGCAGCCGATGGTTTCCCCATTAAGTCCATCTTTCCTAAAGAAGGTAACCCGCAAGCTTACGGATCATGGTGCCTGTCAACATTGTCTGAGAAAACAGCCGAGGCTCAGGAATTCATAAACTTTTCATCGGACCCCGGCATTCAGGCGTTAATGAGTCGCAAGATCGGCACGGCACCTCTGATTGACCAAGCCAAGACGGATCTTACAGATGAAGAATTTACCTCGGTTTCCGGCATACCAGCGATACAGCCCGCTTACGAGGCCTATCTGGATGAGGAAACCTTTATCAAAGAAAGCTGGGACAAAATGCTGGCATCCAGCTAGACACTAGTATCGTGTCAGAACTGGTACTGAAGCGTCTACACAAGCGCTTCGGCACTTCAACTGCCGTCGAACCCACTGATCTTACGTTCCGATCGGGAGAGCTTACCGCACTTCTGGGACCATCAGGCTGTGGCAAGACTACGCTGCTGAGAATGATTGCCGGACTGGAAAAGCCCAGCTCCGGCAACATCATGCTCGATGGCATTGACATCACTGAACAACCGGCTCACCAACGAAAGTTTGGCATGGTATTCCAATCTTTTGCCCTGTTTCCACACTTGTCTGTTATCGAGAACGTTGTCTATGCTTTGACTATTGCAGGAATCCCCAAACCAGAAAGATTTGAGCAAGGCAGACACCTGCTGGAGCTTGTTCAATTGGCCGACTTTGGCAATCGTCGTATCGGTGAACTTTCGGGCGGACAACGTCAACGTGTTGCCATAGCGCGAGCGCTTGCTCAGAAGCCAACGGTATTTTTACTCGACGAACCCATGTCAGCACTGGATGCCAAACTGCGCGAGGAAATGCAGATTGAACTTCGCCTGCTGCAACAGCGAGTCGGCATAACGACCATTGTTGTTACTCACGATCAACGCGAAGCGATGACTATCGCCGACAACGTTGTTGTCATGACGCATGGCAGGACCGAACAAACCGGCTCTCCCAACGAAATATACAACAATCCCAACAGCCCGTTCGTCGCAACATTCATTGGAAAGGCCAATTTATTTACGGGTATGGTTGTCGGCGGAAAAATTCGAGTCGGGGCTTGCACCCTGGAAACCAATCATCCCGTTAATTTTCTGGATGGCGCAAAGGTTCATATTTTCTCAAGACCGGAGCGTACTGCCATTGTTGACGAATACGGCAAGAATACAATTCCCGCAAAGATCCTCTATGTACGAAACATCGGCCCTTCTCTGGAAATACACCTGGACAGTGAGCTTGGCCAGATCCTTATCGATACACCCAATTACCAACAAGCCTCAACCTATAAAATCGGACAAACTGTTCATGTAAAAATGCCAGGCGACTCATTAAAAATATTTCCTGACTCTGCCTCCGCCGCATGAACAGCATGGCAGCAATTGAAGACCAGGTTCACGCACTTCATCAGGACAGAACGTCTTCATACTTCAATTCTCGTACAGCATTAAAAACAGTTTTCTCCCTTAGTGTTGTTCTCCTGTGCACCGTGCCTTTCCTGTTGGTGCTAACAATCAGTTTTGGTGAAAAAATTGAAGGTGCGGGATGGCGCTGGTCATTCGACTGGTCAAACTATCAACGATTCTTTGTCGGGGCTGACTGGCCGAACTCCACTTCATTTTTATACCTGAAACGCCTCGGCTTTTCTTTTTACTACGCCATCGTAGCCTCCATACTGACCGTTTGCACAGCTTTCCCTTTCGCCTATCTCATGACCCGGCAGACGCGAAAGTGGCAAACGATATGGCTGGTATTTTTACTATCGGCAGTATCTTTATCTGAAGTGTTTGTTGTGATGGGCTGGGATATTCTGTTATCCAATCGTTCCGGCTTGCCCATGCTTTTCAAGGAAACAGGATTTACGGATTGGCTAAAGGATGTCGGATGGTTTCAAACCTTGAGAGACTGGGGGCTGGCAAACCCGCGTAATGTAAGATTCAAACCCACAGACTTTGCAACGCTGCTGACGCTGTGCTACCTCACCTGGCCCTACGCGGTCATCCTGCTCTACCCCGCTCTCTCACGACTGGATCGCTCCACACTGGAAGCAGCAGCCACCATGGGCGCAAGCCCACTGAGAGTAATTACAAGTGTCATTATTCCTTCGGTAAGGTTGGCGTTGATTGGAACCACCCTTTTATTGTTTGTGTTTTTACTTGGTGCCTATGTGGCCATAACGGTGTTTGCGCATCCATCACGACAAACTCTTGCTGTATCAGTGTATGAGTCAGTTCGCGGTGCAACACTTAATTCGCCATTCGGAGCGGCGCAAGCCATTATCTTGCTGCTCACGGCGGCTCTGTTTCTGGTTAGTGCGCTCGCCATAGACAAACGCACAAAGGTCGGGGTGTAATCCTGTGCGCAGCCTGTCAAGGATACTCGAACTACTCTACTTATCATTGGCGGCTGTTGTCATTGCCCTGCCCGTTCTCGTTGTTTGTGCTTCAGCATTAAACGGTGGACGTACCATGCTGTTCCCGCCTCAGGATCCAACATTCGCCCGATTCGTGGAATTTTTTCTCACGGAAGATGAGTGGCGAACATCGTTAAAGAATTCCATTTTCATAGCGACTTTCAGCGCTGCCCTAGCCGTACTGATCGCCTGGCCAACCGCCTATATGGTTTGGCGTAAAAACAGCAAATTGTCCAAAACACTGGCAATGCTGGCAAGTTTACCGTTTGCCTTGCCTCCGATTGTCTTCGGCGTTGGCCTCGGTTTCATGTGGGCTTTCATGGGTGCACTTGGCAGTATATGGGCTGGCGTTATCAGCCATGCAGTACTACTCGCGGCCCTGCCTGTTGCAACCATCTCCATTGGCCTACAAGCGATCGACCGTTCTCACCTCGACGCAGCATCTACCATGGGGGCTACCGAGGCAATCACTTTCCGTACCATTGTTATGCCTCTGACAATTCCTTATACGGCATCAGGTTTTTTCTTCGCACTCATTTTAAGTTTTAATGAGTTCATTGTGATGTTCTTCGTTTCGGCATCATCCTATTCAACCGTCACACTGAAAATATTCAATTCATTAAGAAACGGTTTTACACCAACGATGGCAGTGGCCGCCGTTACTTTTATTATTTCTTCCATTTTGGTATTCGGACTTATCGCACGCTTTGGCGACTTGCCTCGCCTAATGGGTGCCGATGAAGCCCGCTCAGACTAAGGATTCAAATTATGCCAACACAACCCATGCTCGTAGGCAATACCGTACTCGTTGTTATAGATATCCAAAAATCAGCCTTTATGGATATCAAAGCCGGAATTCCGGTAATGCCCGGATATTCAGACAATATGCGCAATGCACGCGCTCTGGTCGATGCAGCACATGACGTGAGCATGCCTATTATATTTTTCCAGGAAATTCATCGTCGAAATTTGATTGACTATGGACGAGAACTGGACGGCAGTGAAGATATTCATTGTCTGGAAGGCGAACCCGGAACACCTGTCGCTGCCGAGGAGATGGATATGCGTGACTCCGATTATTTTATCCATAAACGTCGCTACTCCTGCTTTTTCGGCACCGAGCTGGAGATACTATTGAAAGGACTCAAAGCACAAACATTGATTCTCGTAGGTGGTATGACGGATGTTTGCGTGCACTACACGTTCGTGGATGCCCATCAACACGACTACTATGTACGTGTAGCAAAGGATTGCGTAGGCGGAACATCTCCCGAAGCACACCAGGCATCACTCAACGCTATGGAATACTTACAGACAGGTGCTCTTCGAGAATCTAGTGAGATTATTTCAGAGTTGAAGCAACACGCCGTTGTAGCAGCATAGCCGCACACACTACTTTCAGATAAGAAGAAACCATTGCATTGAAAACTGAACAGCTACAGGGACTTTGGCGCCGTGACTGGTTGCGCACGGACGATTATGAGGACAATACGACCAGAGTATACTGGGCTCAATGCGGCAATCTATTCGTCGATGTCCGAATCCCATTGAAACGCGCCGATGTTAAAAACAAGAACTGCCTTGCACAGCTCGATACAAACTCACTGGAAATTCTGATGCGTTCCGAGGGCTTCGCAGGTACCACTACCTTAGCGGACGACATATGCACATGGCATCGGCAAATCAACTGGCAGGGAAAAACCGATAGCATCGACGCCGGGCATCTCTGGTTTGACCAACTGGCTGAGGTTTTGATCGAGGATGGTGTGCATGCACACTACCGTGAACAATGGCGAAAAGTTTCAACCCCGGAGTTCAGTGCGCAAACATTCCAGGTTGAGGAGATGTCCGGCATCCTGCTTTCTTCAAGCGCTATGTTTGTATTGGGAATCGGAAACAAGAACATCTCAGGCCCGGCCACTAACAAAGAACAAATAAACCCTGTGCTCCCAACAGAGGCAAGCACCCACTTTGCCTCCGAGTATTGTATCGGTCTTTGGGATGGAGACCTTGGTGTTGTAGAGCTGAGCACCAATCCATTTCGTGAAGGTCATGCCGTACTTGACCAAAGCGATGACGGCATCCTATGGCGACAGCAAACCTTTGATGGCGCGGAAAAACAACACCGAATTGTGTAGTGAGTTAACTTGTGTAGCGCATTAAATAAATGCACCAAAACCATACAACGCACCAGAAAAGAGCGTGAATGAAAATCAGCAGATAAGTATCTGCACTTGTCATTTTTCCATATTCAGAATGATTTCAGCCTCTTAGCAGCCATCTTGGACGTGACAATTCAATGGCATGCCCATTGCGCATCAAGAGTCCTGGCTAACCCATTCGTATACATTTTCCTTTACATAACACGCTGCCAACATGGACTTTCGGTTTTACGAGATCTGGCGCAACCCGGAATACGTTGTGCGCCTCCTGGACGGCATATGGCTAAGTGTCTGGCTCACTGTGCTTGCAGGTATTCTCGGCTTCTCCTTCGCCATCGTACTGGCTGTAACAAGACGTTCTCGCAAGTTGCGCGTTTTATCCTGGGTGTCGGCAACTTACATCGAGATCATCCGAAATACACCGCTTATTGTTCAGCTCTTTTTCATAGCCTTCGGTTTGCCCTTGTTGTTGGGCTACCGCTGGCCGTTTGAGGCATCCGCTCTGTTGGCGTTATCGCTCAATTTTTCAGCGTACTACGCGGAGATAGTCAGAGCCGGTCTGGATAATGTCGATACCGGTCAGACTGACGCCTACAAAGCGTTAGCCTTGCCAAAGCTAAAGGCCTTCATTCTGATCGTGCTACCGCAAGCATTAGGCAAGGTCTATCCATCGCTTGTCAGCCAATTTGTTTTTCTATTTTTGACAACAGGCATTATTTCCGAACTGGGCATAGAGGAACTGACCTGGAGTGGCAGGTTTATCGCTGACAGAACATTCAGGGATTTTGAGGTGTTTCTGCTATTAACGCTTATCTACGTGTTGCTTGCCATGATGTTCAAAGCGGCCTTTCACTTCGGTGGTAAAAAGTTCTTCCCGTGGATTGAAACAAAATGACGGAATTTCTTCAATTGATTCTGGGCGAGTTCCACGGCAAAGTACTTTCCACCCTGATAAGCGCAACGCAATACACCATTTATCTCTCCCTAACCGCTTTTATCGGCGGGGGCTTGCTGGGCCTGTTACTCACGATATCCAGAATTTCGGCATCACTGTTCTGGAGCAATCTGGCGACAACCTATGTCTGGTTGTTTCAATCGATTCCCTTGCTCATGCTGCTATTCATTCTGGGGCTGGGTGTTCCTGTTTTTTTTGAAATCAATGTTCCTGCATGGTTAGCGGCAGGGCTCGCCCTGACCTTGTTTACCAGCGCGTATCTGGCCGAAGTCTGGCGAGGTGCTCTGGAGGCCGTACCTCAGGGTCAATGGGAGGGCGGTATGTCCCTCGGTCTGTCCTTCTGGCTTACTTTAAGACTTATTGTTTCCCCACAAGCCATTCGAATTGCAACGCCTCCCACCGTCGGATTCCTGGTGCAAATCATAAAAGGAACCTCGCTTGCCTACATCATTGATTTTAACGATGTGATGCGTTGGGGAAAGAAAATCGCCAACTCACAACTTGATGGAGCTGAGCCATTCATCATTTTTCCCATGGTGGCACTGATCTATTTCTGTCTGTGTTTTCCGCTATCCATGCTGTCGCGAAAACTGGAAAAAACCATGTTGTCTAAACAGGGCATTAAAGCGCCCACCACTCTCGCTCAAGGAGCATAACCATGAAATTATTTAGAACGTTAGCCCTCATCTTTTCCGTTGCAGCGTTATCACCTGTCGTCAAAGCCGATCAGCTTCAGGCGGTGCTTGATGCCGGTGTTATAAAAATTGCAGTGCCCGAAAATTTTCCTCCCTTCGGGTCGGTAGGCTCAAGCCTTGAACACGAAGGTTACGACGTTGACGTTGCCTCCCTGATTGCTGAGGATCTTGGCGTCAAGGTTGAGATAGTGCCGGTATCGTCCAAACAACGCATACCGTTTCTCTCATCCGGAAAAGTAGATCTCGTTATTTCTTCCATGGGCGCAAACCCCGAGCGTGCCAAGTCCATCTGGTTCTCTTCTGCATACGCTCCGTTCTTCTCAGGTGTATTTGCTGCAGAAGCAATGGATATATCGTCTCCTGCTGATCTGTCCGGAAAAAAAGTCGGCCTGACCGGTGGTACTCTGGAAGACTTGGAACTCTCCAAGACGGCTCCAGAAGCCGCTGAAATTATAAGATTTGGCGACAATGCTGCCACGATTACGGCTTACGTTTCCGGCCAAGTGGACGTGTTGGTTACAGGTAACACGGTCGCTGCAAAAGTTGCCGAAGACAATCCCAAGTTGTCACTGAAAACCAAGTTCATTATCAAAAATTCGCCAGCATTCATCGGGGTTAAATCAGGAGAAATGAATATGCTGCAATGGGTCAATGTGTTTATTTTGCACAAGACACTTGGTGGTGAACTTAACGGGTTATCCGAAAAGTGGTTTGGTCAGTCTCTACCGGCACTACCAACTCTATAATTGAACGTCGTCTATCTCGTGAACTGTATGATCGCGGGTACTGCGTTGAATAGATAAATTATCATAGGCTCATATAATGAGCATCAAGGGCAGCAAAAGTGACCATGTCAGCTTTGCTGCCCTGTTGGTGCGAGGTGCATAATCAAGAATGTTGATGTAATCATGTCTTTATTTTCCACGGCCAATTGCCGATATCCGACTTGAGGAGGCAATTTTGCTCAAAAAGGTATCAAGGCTGGATGATAACCATTATTGATATCGAGGCATCCGGGTTTCAGGCTGGCAGCTATCCAATTGAAATCGGCGTCGCTCTCGCAGAGGGTGAAAGACATAGCATGCTCATTCGCCCGGAGCCCAACTGGACTCACTGGGATATAGAAGCGGAACGAATACATGGCATTTCTCGAAAGACGCTTTGCCAACACGGTAAACCCATCAAAGTGGTCGCTAATCAACTTAACACCTTGCTACACGCACAACAGACATACTCTGACGGATGGGTCGTGGACAAGCCCTGGCTGACCCGGCTTTTTTCAGCAGCCCGAATACCCGTTCAGTTCGCCCTTAGCCCAATCGAGCAGGTCATGCATGAAAGCCAGTTTTCAGACTGGGATGACATCAAAAAACAGATGATCCGAGAGCTTGCTGTTACCCGTCACCGGGCAAGCCATGATGCATGGATCATACAGCAGACTTATGTTCGCTCACGCCAGCTATTGCTAAACAGGAAGTCTTCATGACTAATTACAAACGCGGCATTTCACTGCGAACTGGCGGGGATGGCGCCGCCGCCAGAAGTTGTTGCGTATAATGATGACCCGGGCTCGACATCACAGAATCAGAATCTCCAGCCTCGACGATTTCCCCCTCTTTCATCACGATTACGTGATCACAGAGCAATCTGACAACATGCAGATCATGGCTGACAAATAGATAGCTCATTCCCAGCTTGGCCCGTAAATCAACCAACAGATTCAATACAACCGCCTGAATGGATACATCCAGCGCGGCAGTGGGTTCGTCCAGAATCAATAACACAGGGTCCAGAGCAATTGCTCTTGCAATACCCACCCTGGCTTTCTGTCCACCCGACAGCTGATGTGGAAATCGATCGAGTAAATGTAATGGCAAGCCCACAAGACGCGCCAGCTCTACGACGCGAGCAGCACGTTGTTTACCGGGCATATCACCGAGCAGTCGAAGCGGTTCCTCTAGCGTCTGGCGTGCGGTGTGACGTGGATTGAGACTATCGGTGGCATCCTGAAACACCATCTGGATGTCTTCTCTACGTGGATGCTTTGCAAATGAACTAGCCGGGCTCAACGTCAGATCCTCTCCATCGAACACAATGCTCCCGTCAGTGGGATCCAGCAAACGAACCAGCATTTCGGCAGTTGTCGACTTGCCACTGCCAGATTCACCTACCAACCCTACACTCTGCCCGCGAAGAATCGTAAACGAGATACCCTTCACCGCCTGTATCGGGCCGGATTTTCCTGCGTAGGTTTTGTACAAGTTGCTTACTTCAAGCAAGCAGTCGTTTGATACCGTATGAGGAACCTCGATAGTACGTTCCTCCGGTGGCAGCAACTCCCGGACGGAGTCACCCACGCGAGGGGTGGCATCCACCAACTTGCGCGTATATCGGTGAGCAGGCTCGGCGAACAACTGTAAAGGGTCGCCTTCTTCTACGATTTCCCCATCCTTCATCACCATGATCCGGTCGCAGTACTGGGCAGCGAGACCGAGATCGTGAGTGATAAGAATGGAGCTCATCTGTCGTTGATGGATCAGATCACATACAAGATCCATAACAATTTTCTGCGTTGTGATATCAAGACCTGTTGTGGGTTCATCAGCAATCAATAGCTGTGGGTTGCAGGCCAGCGCGATGGCAATGACCACGCGTTGGCACATGCCTCCCGATAGCTCAAACGGATAGGCGTGATATCGGGCTTCTGCATCATTTATCTGTACAGCTTTCAGTGCATCGATGGCCTTTGATTTAGCGTTCTGTGCGCTTGCCTGTGCATGGCGTCGCAGTACATCTTCAATCTGAACACCCACTTTGCGAACAGGATTTAACGCCGCACGCGGATTCTGGAAGATCATGGAAATTTCGCGACCACGAATATCCCGCATTTCTTTTTCCGTGATTTTGCGTAGATCCAACCCTCCATACCGTATGTCCCCTGCGGTAATTGCGCCACCTGTATCCAGGACACGCAACAACGCATACGATGAGACGGACTTACCCGACCCGCTTTCTCCTACAATGCCGAGTATCTCGCCCTTGGCCAGACGAAGGTCCAGTCGACGTACCGCTACGACTTCACCACGACGAGTCTGGAATGCAACCGCGAGATTGTCGACTGTTAGCATGTCTGTCATCGCGTTGTTATGTCCGTTTACGAGGGTCCACCATGTCACGTAAACCATCACCCAGGAGGTTAAACGTAAACACGGCAATCATCAGCCACAATCCGGGGAATACAGCCAGCCACCACTCACCAGAGACGATGAAGTTGGCGCCCTCTGCCACCATAATGCCCCACTCCGGCGTCGGCGGACGTACACCAAGACCTATGAAAGACAATCCTGCTGCGTTAAGTATCGCCCAACCCATATTCAATGATATCTGCACCATCATCGGTGGCAATGCATTAGGAAAAATATGCATCACCAGTACACGAATATCGGTATTGCCTGCCAGTCTGGCAGCCCGGACAAATCCAGCATCACGCCTTATGTTAACTTCAGCACGAACCAGCCTTGCATAAAATGGAACATTGATAATCGCCGTTGCATAGATAATGTTTTCTATCGTGTTGCCCAATGCCGCCACAATCCCCATTGCCAATACAAACAATGGAAAAGCCATAATAGTGTCGAGCACGCGGTTAAGGACGCTATCCAGCCATCCACCCCAATAGCCTGCGATAGCGCCAAGCACAGAACCCACTACAAACGATAGAGCAACCGCTGCTATGGAAATCGACAAATCAAGACGGGTTGCCACCACCACACGACTGAACACATCACGACCAACACTATCAGTACCAAACCAATGTGTCATCGACGGTGGAACCAGCGCGTTGGATGCATTCGTTTGTAATGGATCAAACGGCACCAGGGCAGGACCAAATACCGCACACATCACGATAAGCAGGAAAAGAATAAACGCGATAAGAGTTACCGGATTGGTGCGAAGTACATACAGAACATGCTCCAGAGCACCGATTTGGGCATTAGCCGGTGACATTTTTGCATCAGCAGGTAGCCCTGTCGCTGATGATCCGCCAAGGTCCGTCATCTGGCGCTGAAGCCGATGCGTGGATCAATCGCCGAGTAGGCAAGGTCGATAAGCAGATTCAACATCACGAACAACAATGCCATCGCCAATACGAAGCCTTGTACAGCAGCGTAGTCAGATACCACTAGAGCTTCTACGGCGTAAGAGCCGATACCCGGCCATGCAAAGACTTTCTCAACCAGCACATTGGCACCCAGCGTAAACGAGAAAACCATACCCAGTGTGGTGACAACCGGCAGCAACGCATTGCGAAAAGCATATCCAAAGAGCACTTTGCGTTCGTTAAGACCTGCTGCCCGCGCGGTGCGAATGTACTCTGATGACAACGCACCCAGCATGGCGGCTCGAGTCATACGGGCAATTGGCGCAAGCGTAAACAGCGCTAGTGTCGTTGCCGGCAATATCAGCTGGGCCAATGCAGCACGCCAGGTTTCCCAATCGCGTGCCAATGCTGCATCGATCAGGTAGAAGCCTGTCACATGGTCTGGCTCGATATACATGAAATCGAGCCGCCCAAGCGGCGATGGTGATATTCCCAGCAGATAGTAAAAGATATAAATAAGCAGGATACCGGTAAAAAACGTGGGTAAAGATACCCCTGCTGTTACCAGCATTCTGCAGGCGTGATCAATGGCTGAGCCCGGATGCGTAGCCGCCAGCACTCCAAGAGGAATCGCTAAACCACAGGACAGAACCAGCGCGACAAGCGTCAGCTCCAGGGAAGCCGGCAAGCGATTAGCAAGATCAACTGCAACCGGTTGCCCGGTTGATAAGGATTGCCCGAGGTCACCTTGTAAAAGGTCTCCAAGGTAGATGAAAAATTGCTGTAGCAAGGGTTTGTCCAGACCCAGATTCACCCTCACCTCTTCTATCGATGCCGCATCCGCTGCAGCTCCGGCAAAGTAGGCGGCAGGGTCACCAGGCAGCGCACGAGTCAGGACAAAGCTGATGACCACGACACCCATTACCACAGGTACCGTCTGTGCCACACGTGCTGCGATTACTCTGAATCGTGTGGCGACGGTACTCGATGGCACGGGTTAAACTGCCTTTAACGGACGTATATCCAATTGTCGGTGAAACCAGAATTCATAATCACTCGCGCCATTAGCGGCTACGTTAAGTGATGGTTGCCACAACGGAATTCGCGGTATGTCCTCAAAGGCAATTTCAATCATGCGTTTGATCTTTGGTGCGTATTCCGGATCATCCACAGGCATGTGTAGTGTGGCGTCCACCAGATCTTCGATTTCCTGATTCATGTAATTGGAGGAATTGAATAGATGTCCGTTCTTGTAAGCCCAGAAAAAGTAGTAATCGGGTGTATTCAACCAGCCACCAAAATTCTCCAGGTGCAGCGGTAGTCGTTTTTCCACTAAAGCTGCGGTTCGCCAGTTAGCGCCGGGAATCTTCTCTATCTCTGTCTTGATGCCAATGGTATTCAGACTTTCCTGTATGAGTAGTGCCGTCGGTTCCATCCAGCCAGCCAGATCAAGACTGATTGACAAGGGCACTTCAAAACCGCCTGCGAATGCCGACTTTTCCAGATGTTCTCTGGCCTTGTCCATATCCGTGTAATACGGCGATTTACGGGGCCAGGCAATATCGTCGATTTGTGCCTTTCCACCCCAAAGTGGGGCACCTTGGCCATAGGCCGCAGTTTGAAAAATGGCCTCATAAGGTACGGCATAGGCAATGGCCTTGCGGACATCCGGATCCTGGAATGCCTCAAACGTCGAGTTGGGACAAAGACAATTCATACAGTTGTCAATAGGCGTTGAGAATACATCGACCTTGGAGCTCAGCTCGGAAGCATCCTTGTTAGGGATATTAAAGGACAGTTGCACATCACCACGTTCCAACAAGGCACGGCGCGTTGACGGACTGGGAACTTCGCGAAGCACAACACGTTTGAACGCTGGTAACGGACCACCCACCCAGGCGTCGTTTCTTTCGTAAACCAATTGCTCGCCTGACGCCCATTTGGCAACCTTGTAAGCGCCGGATCCAGCAGGCGTCTTATGCAGATATTCCATGGCCCAGGGATCATCGTCTGTCGCATTTTCAATCGCTACCGCAGAATTAATCACGAACGGCACAGGCACTGCCAGATCCGGAATGGTAAGTTTTGATGGCTGGTCAAGTGTTATCTCGAAGGTTTCCTCATCGATGGCAGCAAACTGATCAGGACGTACCAGGCCCCCGGCTTTCATCTGTACTGCCGGAAAACCACCCACTGACACCGCTCTATCAAATGACCATTTGACATCAGCTGCCGTGACCTTCTTGCCATCCCAGAACGTTGCATCCGACTTAAGCTTGAACGTCAACGTCAAGCCATCTTCCGATACCGTCCAGCTTTCTGCAAGCTCAGGCTCTATCACTGAATAGTCATAGGCAAGACCACCAGTTTCAGCTTCTTTTGTACCAAAAGAGACGAGACGGTCATAGCAATTAACAGCCACCTGGTAAGAGGCACGGTTGGTTCCGGTTCTGTGCAGATCAAGGCTGTTTATAGTTTGCCCGGTAACGGCAACCAGGACATCGCTACCAGCAGCATGAGCGGGGACGGATTTCAAAAACGGTAACATCGAAGCGCTGACACAGCCGCCGCTTATTTTCAAAAAATCCCGACGCGAGGTCTTCATACTACTACTCCATTGATACTAAAGATTTATCGTTCAATCAACTGCCCGAGGGCCTGTGACCGGATTTCATGGGAGATCATGAACGCTTGTGTCATTAACCTCTATTGCTCAATTTGCAGCAGGGTGATGCATAAAACGCAGCACACCTGAAGACACCGGCATAAGTGGCTTATGCATCACAATAACGTCGCCATCCACCCAGGTGAGTGATGTCCTCGCCCATGTCGCTTGCACAAGCTTCAGCGATAAAACCACACACTGAGCGACCGTCAGAGAGCACGACGGTGCCAAGCCCTAACGGAGCTGGTATGCCTGTCAGAAAGCTCCCCAGATCGGCGCTGGGCATACACCACACTTCAACATCAATAGCCGCCCCACCCTGGTCTGAGCGCACCAGCGCAGGACGCTTTATGGCACCCTCCGTTAATGCATACAGCGAATAGTAGTCAGAGGTTTGTGTCTTCTCCACGAATCGTGCACCTCGATCAGTTAACTGATGGTTCAATGGCATACCGTGCATGTGTGCGCCGCAGACAACCAGTTCTGTCCAATCAGAACGACCCACAGGCGTTTTGGAACAAGCTGGCAATCGAATGTCACTCGTCCCTAAAGGCAGGTTAAACGTTTGCTGGATACGATTGCCCACGGCTAACAGACGTCGGTCGCTAAAAGCTGCAGAACTTAGAGTGACACCGAATGGCAAACCATCGTCTGTGAATGCGGTTGGTACAGCCAACGCTGCCAGATCCAGCAGATTGACATAGTTCATGTAATAACCCAGCTCACTATTGTGCCGTATAGGCTCAGCCAACATCTGTTCAATGCTGAATAGAGAACCTGCAGTAGGCGTCATCAAGGCATCCACCTGTTCAAGCTGGCTGCTGCAAAGTTGCACAAGATCCCTCAATCGATACTGCGCCTTAAACAGTTCGGCAGCAGTTGGCTTGCCACCTTTCTCAATGATTTCACGCACCACAGGAAAAATGGCTTCTGGTTGTTCTTCTATCAACGGTAGCGTTGCCACATAGCGTTCCGCTACCCAGGGACCTTCATAGAGCAATCTGGCCGCTTCATCGAAGGGGGTATAGTCAATTTCCTTCAACTGCATACCTGCAGCGCCAAGTTTATCAATCGTGGTTTGATAAGCCTTCTGATACTGAGAATCGCCAAAGAACTTTAATTGATGTTCAGGTATCACACCCAGCGTCAGCGGCCCTTCAAAAAAACCGTAAGTATGTTCCCGGTTATCATAGGGATTCGCACGGCTGTATCCATCACTGGCGTCTTTTCCCTCAGCCACAGCCAGCACAGCGTTAGCATCATCACAATGTAAAGCAAAGATGCTGACACAATCCAGACTCCTGCAGGCAGGCACTACGCCACTGGTGGATAAGAGTCCACGGGTAGGTTTAACGCCGACGAGATTGTTGAAACAGGCGGGTACTCGCCCCGAACCTGCCGTATCCGTGCCCAGACTGAAGGTAGCTAAACCCAGAGCAACAGACACGGCAGAGCCTGCACTGGATCCTCCACTTACCAGGGTTTGATCAAAGCTGTTGCCGCAAGGACCGTAGGGAGAACGAGTACCATTCAACCCGGTTGCAAACTGATCAAGATTGGCTTTACCCACTGGCAAAGCCCCTTGATCGATCAGTTGTTGCACGACAACCGCTGAAGTATCCGGTGTATACGCAAAGGCTTCGCAGGCTGCTGTTGTGGGAATGCCAGCCAGATCCATGTTGTCCTTCAGAACGAACGGTACACCCCACAACGGGGTGGTCTCAGGATCTTTATCCATCAATGCACTTATCCACGGTGCAAGCTCTTCTTCGGTTAACAGGTGAATGAAAATATTGCGCCCTGCATACTGTTGCGCCTCGACTCGCAACCGGTTTATCAGCTCAGTAGGTGTAACACCGGATGCATACTGCGCCTTAACGCCCGCTAGCGTCATATCGTAGGTCTGACTCATATTGATTCCAGGACTATCAGTGGTTGGCCTGCAGCAATCTGCTGACTCGATTCAAACAGAATTTCCTTCACACGAAGCTCTTTGGGCGCTGGTATGTTGATCTCCATTTTCATGGATTCCAGAATTAGCAAGGTCTGTCCCGGCTGTACAATGTCATCCGGTTTGACACAGCGCTGCCACAGACTGCCCGAAACAGGACTTTCAATCACTATACAACCCTCCGGCCAATCCATCTGTACCGTTGCGACAGCAGGTTCGCTAGTGGAGATATGAAATTGTCCTGTGGCTCGCCAGTCATCAAGCTCCTGCTCGAAAGCAGCTTGTCGTTGCACTTGAAACTGTTCAATTGGCCCCTGCTGCTCGGCCACCAGTTTTTCAAACTCTGCCATTGAGAATTCAGTATCTTCGATTCTCAGAGGGTAACGGCCATGGGGGAAGTCATGACGAATGCCCATGAGCTCATCGTGGCTGACTTCATAGAAGCGTATCTGGTCAAAGAAGCGTAAAAGCCATGGTTTGGTGAACTCTCGTGTTGGTTTGAATCGATTCCACATTTGCAAGGTCCGTCCTACAAACTGATACCCACCCGGCCCCTCCATGCCATAAACACACAGATACGAACCACCAATGCCTACCGAGTTTTCAGCCGTCCAGGTTCGGGCTGGATTGTATTTGGTAGTAACCAGACGATGCGCTGGATTGACAGGAGTTGCCACTGGCGCACCAAGGTACACATCACCCAGGCCCATCACCAGATAGGAGGCATCGAACACGATCTTCTTTACATCGTAGATAGAGTCAAGCCCATTGATGCGACGAATGAATTCCAGATTACTCGGATACCAGGGTGCATCTTTTCTGACCGACTGATCGTACTTATCAACGGCCAGTCTGCACGCCTCGTCATCCCATGAAAGAGGCAGATGCACAATGCGTGATGGCACCGTCACAGCATCAACAATATTATCCAGATGGCTTTCTGCCTTCAGTAAATGCTCCAGCAGTGCCGCCAACGCCAGGCTCTGACTATCGTAGTGCAATTGTAAAGAGCGAATACCCGGCGTTTGTTCAATAATTCCCGCCAAGGGGTGCTCTTCGAGCCATTGCATTAACGCATGAACCCGGAATCGGGATATAAGATCAAGTACCGGCTCACCGTACTCGATCAGCAGAAAACGATCACCCGCTACGCGATAAACTGCCGGTGTCTTCACCGAATCACGACGGGCAACCACAGGGCTAATGTCTGACACAACGACTGACGGGCATTCGGGAGAAACTACCGATAGGGTTGTGATGTTTCCATCGAAAGGGTTCAGCCCATGCATTGTCTGCTGCCTGTCAGCCTCCACAGCGTATTCGACAGTAACCGCCTTGAATGACAAGGTATCACCAGCTCGCAGTTGTCCAAGCTTCCACAGATCTGCAGTGATCACCGTTGCCGGACAGACAAAACCACCCAGCGAAGGACCATCCGGACCAAGAATGACAGGCATGTCTCCGGTGAAATCGATGCTGCCAAAGGCGTAGGCATTGTCGTGGATATTGGATGGATGCAATCCCGCTTCACCACCATCGCTGCGTGCCCATGTGGGGGTGGGGCCAATCAATCTGACACCGGTACGACTTGAGTTGTAGTGCACTTCCCACTGCGTGTTAAAGAGCATCTCAATGTCTTCATCGGTAAAGAAATCAGGCGCACCGTGTGGTCCATAGATAACGTGTAGGCACCAGTTGTGGGTCAACGCCGGCCGCAGAGCGACCGGTAGTACTTTGGGCAGAACTTTACGTGTCCCGGTTAGCGAAGCGGCAGTTTCATTGTGATCCGGTAAATGCAGTACATCGCCGGCTTTGAGTGATTCGCCATTGTGACCTCCAAACCTACCTAGCGTGAAAGTCGATCTGGACCCGAGATAATCCGGACAGTGGATACCACCCTTTATGCATAAGTACGCGCGCGCACCTTGCTCCTTGAGTGTGCCGATCTCTAGAGTCTGGCCGGCTTGAATTTGCAGAACGGACCACATATCGGCGGGCTTGTCGTCGATAGTCAGCGCAACCTTGCCACCTGCGACAACGGCCTCAACGGCACTGGTGAATCTGAGTGCCGGACCGTCAAGTGTCATTTCCAGACCTGCCGCGCTTTGATCGTTACCAAGCAGACTATTGGCCAACTGGAAAGACAGAGAATCAAAAGGACCTGATGGGGGTATACCAACCGACCAGTAACCAACTCGCCCAGGAATATCCTGAATGGTTGTCATCGTGCCTCCGCGAATCACATCAATCCGCCGGGGCTTAAATTCATAACTGTCCAGATAACGCGTGGTAACCAAACCTTGCGTCAATGGCTCCTCGCAGCAAAGCGCACGCAAATAGTCCAGATTGGTCTCGCTACCATACAGCCTTACCGCACCGAGACTGTGTTGCAACTTTTCAAGTGCTTGCTGCCGTGTATCAGCGTGCACGATAACCTTGGCTAACAAGGGATCAAACGTAGCCGGCACATGAATACCGGATTCTATCCAATGGTCAATACGCAATCCTTCGGCTTCAGGAAAGACGACCTCAGTCAATGGACCTGCACAGGGTTGAAATTGACGGTATGGATCCTCGGCATAGACGCGCACCTGTATAGCATGACCATGCGATTGCTTTCCCGCTCTCAGTTCTTCAAGGTTACCGAGAGTCTGGCTGGCCTGGCGTACCATCCACTCAACCAGATCAACACCAAAAACCATTTCGGTAACGCCGTGCTCTACCTGTAGTCGTGTATTAACTTCAAGGAAATAGAATTCTCCCGTATCAACATCCAGAATGAACTCCACGGTTCCCGCATTACGATAGTCAACACTGGCGAGCAACGTTTGCGCGGTACCGTGAAATCGTTCACGCAGTTCATCAGACAGATTGGGAGCAGGACTTTCCTCAACCACTTTCTGGTTTCGCCGCTGCGCTGAACAGTCACGCTCACCCAGCGATATAGCGTTACCCAATCCATCGCCAAAAACCTGCACCTCGATATGACGGGCGCTGACAATCGCTTTTTCAAGAAAAACACCGTCATTGGAAAAACTGACAGCGCCCTGCCTTTTTACCGTGGCGAAGGCATCAGCAAGCTGTTGCGAATCCTTGCATAACTGCATGCCAATACCACCACCTCCCGCCGTGCTCTTCAGCATGACGGGATAGCCAATGCGTTGTGCAGCCTCAACCGCTTCATCAACATCATTCAGCAACGCTGTACCCGGTGGTAAAGAAATACCGGCAGCTTCCGCTAATTCACGCGCCAGGTGCTTTTGCCCGAATACCTCGATCTGACGCGTAGTGGGTCCTATAAAGGCTAGATCGGCAGCCTCACAACGAGCAACAAACTCCGTGTTCTCACTCAGAAATCCATAGCCAGGGTGTATCGCCTCACAGCCAGTCTGCTGAGCAATGGCGATGAGCTTGTCAATATCAAGATAGGTATCAACGGCACTACCCTCGCCCAATGAACAGGCTTCGGTAGCACGTTGCACATGCAGACTTTCTCTATCGCTATCTGCAAAAACAGCAACAGATTCAATTCCCATTCTGTCGAGCGTACGAATGATTCGAGTAGCGATGGCACCACGATTGGCGATGAGAATTTTATTGAAAACACCCATCAGATAGTTATTGATTCCACGTGAAAATCTCTATCGGTGTCGGGTTGTATCCGTTACAGGGATTGTTCAGTTGCGGGCAGTTGGAGATCAGCACCAACACATCCATTCTTGCAGTAAGTTCAACGTACTTGCCTGGAGCGGATATGCCGTCCTCAAAGGTCAAGCCACCATCCGGTGTTACCGGTACGTTCATGAAAAAATTGATATTGTGCGCGATGTCCCGCTTGTGGATACCAAACTCGGGGTTTTCAGCTATCGCAAGCATCCAGCTATCCCTGCAGGCATGCATGCATCGCTTCTCCAGATCGTAGCGAACCGTATTGCTTTCGGTTGAACAAGCACCACCTAATGTGTCATGCCTGCCGCAGGTGTCAGCGACAATACTGAGCAACACACGATTGTCGTTTGAGCGTAGATCGGTACCAGCCGTCAGGTACAAGTTGCCTTGCTCACGCACCGTGTTGCTTGCGCTGTAATGGATGGACGGATCATCTGCGGCGTAAAACAAGGTGTCGGCTGCCTGGTTTCCTTCAAGATCCACTATTCTGATGGTGTCGCCATCTTCTAGCCGGGCAAGATAATAATCACCTGCATCCACAGAACAACGGCTAATGGCACGACTGGTTTCTCTAAAGCTTTCTTTGATCATTGCGTTATCACTCAAGCCATACCCAGATGATATAAACGATTGTTCTGGAAGCCTCGAATATTCTCTTCGCAGCTATTCCAGCACTCATCGCCTGCCTCGATAGGCGGTGCATCAGACAATGCCACTGCTATCTGCATATCAGGATAATTTTCTGCTGCCAGCATGGGGTGAGGACAGGTATGCAGTATGACAAGGCAATCCATCTCCATGCGCAGGTGAACGGTGCGACCTGGCTGCGCAGATTCTTCATGCAATGAAATCTCTCCATCCTCACCGATATCACACCGATTAAACCAATTGATGTTCGAGGGCAAATCAGCTTTGCCGAGTCCATATTTTGAAAGTTCAACCGCGAACGCATCGGATCCGTTCTGATACCAGTTGTTTCGATCATTCTGGTAACTCCTCTCACCGAACACTTTGGCGACACCTTCTCGATGGCTATTCCCACAGATCGTTTCATGCCCCCCGGCTGTGTCCAGGGTAATAGACGCCATGACTCGTCCCATATCAGAATACAGACAGTGAGCCTGAGTCAGATGAAATGTGTGCTGGCACTTCAGAGTGTCCGGCGCGTTGTATCGCTCCAGAAGATTATGCGGATTAAAAAACACCATGCCCACGTTGGCGTTTCCACTTACATCGGTCAGTTGCAGGGACAACCCCCGCCGCACACGTAAAGACCAGTGTTTTCCACTGGACAGGACGGTCTCATAATGTGGTGCCATGTCTATTGGTTTGCTTGTCATTGCGAAGCTCTGTCTATCAATGTGGTCACAGGGTTTGAGCAAGCGTTCGTTCCGCCACTAACGACTCAACAGTTTCACGCTCACGAGGCTCTCTGGCGATAGGTAAATCATAGGTAATCGTTGCACCATACGCCTCGGGTTTATGTGGATCTATGCGTGGTTTATCGAATACCCAGAGTCGTGTCCCCAGATGAAATCCTTCCTGTAAATCGTGGGTCACCATAAAAATAGTCAGGGCATGCTCTCGCCACAGATCAATGACCAGCGTGTGCATATCCGCTCGGATCCCCGGATCGAGCGCACCAAAGGGTTCGTCCAGCAACAAAATTCGAGGCTTTGCCAACAACGCCTGCGCAATCGCAAGCCGTTGACGCATTCCACCTGACAGCTCATGAGGGTACTTGGTTGACGACCCGGCTAAACCGACCTTCTCAAGCATGAGCATGGATTGTTCAATCGCAGCTTTTTTTTCCGCACCAAACAGATAGCCCGTTGCACTGCGTTTGGCAAAACCGATAGCGGCAGTCACGTTGTCCAGAACCGTCATATGAGAGAAGACCGAGTACTGCTGAAACACGATCCCTCGATCCGGCCCCGGCTCGGCGGGTATGGTGCGACCATCCATATTAATGACACCACGCGACACATCCTCGACACCAAGGAGCATTCTTAAAAACGTTGTCTTGCCACATCCCGATGCACCCACCAATGTCACGAATTCGCCTTCATCGACATTGACATTGATGCGCTCCAGAACCGAGTTCTCACCGAAGCTTTTCCAAACATTTTTCGCCTCGATCATTCGGCTAGCTCCCAGGGGTATAGACGACGACTCAAGCGACGCAGACACCAATCGAACAGAAAAGCCAGAAGCGTAATCCACAACACATAAGGCAAGATGACATCCATGGAAAGATAACGTCGCACCAGAAAAATTCGGTATCCCAAACCATCAGTCGATGCTATGGCCTCGGCGGCAATGAGAAACAACCAACCGGTACCCAGTGAAAGACGTACCGCATTGATGAGTTTCGGCATCAGCTGAGGAAGCAGCACCCGAAAGATAATCTGTGCAGAATTTGCACCGAGCGTTTGTGCCTTGATAACCTGCTCCACCGGGATTTCCCGCGCACGGCGTTGTAAATCCCGGGCTATGAAGGGCGTAATGCCAATAACGATCAACGACACCTTTGACAATTCACCCAGACCCAGAACAATAAACAGGATGGGTAGCAGCGCAAGACAGGGTATCAGCGAAACAATCGTCAGCAGTGGTGAAAAAAGAGCCGACACCAAGGGTAACGCACCCGTCAAAATACCGATAATCAAACCCAGAAATGCAGCAATGAGCACACCGGTACTCAACCGTTTAAGACTGCTGAAAGTATCTCCCCAGAAAAGGTATTCACCCGTTCTCTTGCTGGGTTCAAATGCCATCCTGACCATCGCATCTTTCATAGTGGTGAACGATGGCAGGAGCTTGTCCGAGGGATTAATCTCCAGCCTGGCCTCCGAGGCCACAATATAAAGCACGAGTAGAGCAATAAAAGGCGCGAAACCTAATATCCACCGGAGGGTTTCTGACGGATACAGGTTTACCAGCCTTTTCATGAGTGGAGGGACAGTCTTACAAAGGTTGATGTTATTGCATCTAGAGGCGAGAAATTAATCATGTCAGGTGGTATTGGTAACTTCCGTAGGGGATTTGACCAGAGGATTCACACAATGCCGTTGCTAGAGTTTTCCGTCGACGGCCATCTGCATAAAGGTGGGATCAAATCGGAACTTTACATTTCCGCTGTCGCCATAGGTGGCCGTCGGCATTTCTATGCCAATAAATCCAGCATCTGGCGCCCCTTCTCCCAGCAACCCATGTTCGAAGGAAAACTCAGCCACATATTGCATTGTTTGGACAAGATCATCGCTATTGGTGAATGTCACTGCATCCTCAGCCTGATAAAACAAGGTTGTACTATCAAGCTGAGACTCATAGCCCGCCAGATCAGTACCCGATGCATCTGCCATAAAACTACGGGCAGCTATTCCCTCATCATCCTCTGCCGACATGGAGGCCATGATTTCGTACCAGGCTCCAACCAGGGCCTTACCCAGATCAGGGTTTTCTTCGAGTGTTTTCGTGTTGATCACAAGCAGGTCGATAATTTCGCCCGGGATATCCGACGAGTCGTAAACCAGATTGCTATCCGGCATCGCTGCAACCTCACTTAACAAAGGATTCCAGGTAACGACCGAGGTGACATCCGATGTGCCGTAAACGCCAACCAGATCAGCATCTGAGGTATTGACCACCGTGACATCAGCCTCACTCAGGCCCACCGAATCCAGACCACGTGCTAACAGGTAGTGAGAAACACTGAGTTCAACCAGATTAACATTCTGCCCTTTGATGCTTTCGAGCGAGTCAGCGCCTTTAAGAACAACGCCATCATTGCCGTTTGAAAAATCACCCACGATTAACGCCGTGCTATCCACGCCCCCAGCGGCCGGAATAGTCAACGCATCCATATTAGTCATGGTACAAGCGTCAAACTGACCAGCCGTATATTGATTGATGGACTCGATATAGTCGTTTATCTGCACGACATCAATGTCGATGTCGTACTTGTCAGCCCACTTCTTGACAATTCCCTGTTCATCACCGTAAGCCCATGGCATCCAGCCAACGTAGATTGACCAGCATAGGCTGAACTTGTCTGCGGCCTGAACAGGCAGGCACATGGAGGTTAACAACGTCAGGGTTAAAAGTCTTTTCATGGTGTGTGGTTATCACTGTCGAATGCAAGTAACGGTTAACTGCGCAATTGAAATGCCACAGCGAGAACACCTAAGGTAAACAGTAAGTTACCGCGTTCACCGGACAATATCCACGGCTAAACGGCCCAAAGCCAGCACTAATTTGGTGCTTCTTTTTTCAAATATGCATGGATATAAGGCAATATTCTGAGCAATGCCATGGAACAAAACAGGGCGGACTTCATCCTGCACGGCAGCAGCAGATGTGACATTCATCGATTCAATATCACCAAACAATTTGAGGGATTTGATTACCTGAGAGCCTAAGCGCTGCGCCCATTAGTCATGAGAACCGGCTGAAGCCATGACTTATGAGCATGGTAATATCTCGCCCAACCCGGTTAACGGCTTCATTAAACGGAACGCAGTTATAACGGGTAAGGAGCAAACTCACACCTCAATGACAGATACGGATTCTGTGGCGCAAACCACGGCTCATAGTGCACCAGTTTGATGTCTGAATAGGGAATGAGCGCAAGTTACCCTGATTGATATTCTGAAAATTTAGCGAGAAATACTATGCCCATGGATGCTGACTGGATGGTTTGGCACCGCAATCCGCGAAAACCACGCTACCAGCCACCGGCGGGTGCGGTTGATGCGCATTGTCATATCTTCGGACCTGAGGAGGTGTTTCCCTACGCAGCCGAGCGTAAATACACGCCCTGCACTGGATCGAAAGACGATCTGTTTGCATTACGCGACCATCTGGGCCTCTCCCGCAATGTAATCGTGCAGGCATCCTGTCATGGCCGCAACAATGATGCCCTGATTGATGGGCTAATCGCTGCCGGCGAACTTGCGCGTGGCATCGCCGTCGTAGACGACACCATTACCCATGACGAACTTGTCACTATGAACGATGCCGGAGTTCGCGGCGTACGCTTCAATTTCGTACGCAGACTCGTCGACCCCAAACCTCGCGACCACTACGAGCGCATTGTGGAGAAGATTGCACCGTTTGGCTGGCATATCATTGTTTATATGGAGGCTGCCGATTTCGCGGAGCAACTGCCCTTTTTGCACGACCTGCCAGTCACTGTGGTATTCGATCACATGGCTAGACCCGATGTCAGCCAGGGTGTCCAGCATCCCGATTTTTCAAAGTTTGTGGATCTTATGGCCGACGAAAAATTCTGGAGCAAGGTGTCCTGCCCTGAACGACTCACCCGACAAGGTGGTAATCACGCAAACTATTCAGATGTATTGCCGTACATGAAGCACCTTGTGGATCTTTACCCAGACCGGGTTCTGTGGGGCACTGACTGGCCACATCCCAATATGAAGTCACACATGCCGGATGATGGCCAACTCGTTGAGTTGATTCCCCTGATTGCTGATAACGAAGAGAAGCAACGCAAGCTGCTGGTCGATAACCCGACGCGACTCTACTGGTCGTAAGCGATGCTGCCTGCCCGCCTGCTTACTCGGCGTTCTTTACCAGCGCCAGCTGTGGTGCCAGTTCGCGGGCTTCGACTGCCGCACGCACATTGTCATGCGCAAGGCGTGCGTGCTCGCACATCAGTGCAAACGCTCGTGCACCTTCACGATTGGATAATGCGGATACAATCTGATGATGGTGCTGCTGGCCCACAATCAATGAGGCTCGGAATCTTTCAGAATCATTATTTTGCGTCGGAAATGCAGAAGGGCCTGCGAATGGGAAACGATAGGATCGCTTAACCTCTGCAATCAATATGTCGCTGCGCGATAGCGAGGTCAGGTAATCATGAAATTCCAGATTGAGCTGATCATATTCGGCAACGTGACCATCGTGAATTACCCGGTCAAATTCAAGCAGCATGCTACTTAGCTGTTTTAGTTCACTATCACCGATACCTCGCTCTGCTGCTCGCTGCACTGCTGCCCCCTCCAGAAGACCACGCAAGTCAATGGCATCTCGTACCTCCTCCAACGCAAAGCTGCGTACAGTAAAGCCCGATTTGTCCCGAATTAACAAACCTTCGCCTTCGAGCTTTATCAAGGCTTCACCAATCGGGGTGCGGGATATTCCCATTTCACCCGCCAGGTGGCTGGCCCGCAGCTTGGTCCCGCCCAACAATGCCCCCGAGACTATCTGGCTACGCAAATGGTAAAGGGCTGATTTCCACTGAAGTTCACTCATACGATACTTTTGCATGCAATTAAGTTAAAATGCAAGCATATACGACAATATATTTACGTTTATGCATGCATACGCAAATAAATCTGTATCCTTGTATATAACCAGCGGCGAAATTTGACTCATGGCAATCGACAAAATCTACGATGATATTCCTGGCACTATCGTATTCGACAGCGATCAGGCTTCCAAGGGATACCACCTGAATCAATTTTGTATCAGCCTGCGCCTGGCTCCCAACCGCGAAGCGTTCAAGGCTGACCCGGAAGGCTACATCGACAAGTATCCCATGACTCCCGAACAGCGCAAGGCCGCCTTGAACCAGGAGTGGAACCTGTTGTTGGAGCTGGGCGGCAATATTTATTACACCTCCAAACTCGCTGCCTACCACGGCATCAATTTCCAGAACCTTGCCGGCCTGATGACGGGTATGGGAGCAGACTATCGCGCCATGATGGTCAAAGGCGGACGCTCTATTGAGGGGAACCGTTATACATCCGAGTGGGAGAAAGATTAATGGCACATATTACTTCAGGGGTGGCGTGTTCACATGTGCCTGCCCTGGGTGTTGCCTCCGATACCGGCATTTCCAATGACGACTACTACGGCCCCATATTCAAAGGTTTTGATTTTTCAAAGCAATGGATTGCGCAAGAAAAACCCGACGTCATTTTCCTGGTTTATAACGATCATTGCACAGCGTTCGATGCACGTATTATTCCCACCTTTGCGCTGGGATGTGCTGCCGAATACACACCGGCGGACGAAGGCTGGGGCCCACGCCCGGTACCAGTAGTAAAAGGTCATCGCGAACTGTCTGCACATATTGCCCAAGCGCTTGTTCTCGATTCGTTCGATATCACTATCATGAACGAGATGGAAGTTGATCACGGGCTTACGGTTCCACTTACCATGATGTTTGGCCAACCCGAGCAATGGCCCTGCCAGGTAGTACCGCTGGCGGTCAACGTTGTGCAATACCCTGCCCCACTAGGCAGCCGGTGTTATGCACTGGGTAAATCGATTCGCAAAGCGATTGACTCTTTTCCCGCAGATCTGAAAGTCTGCGTCTTTGGCACTGGCGGCATGAGCCATCAGTTACAACACAAACGAGCCGGACTCATCAACTCAGAATGGGACGCGCGGTTCATGGATCTGTTGGTCAACGAGCCGGATAAAGGCTCGGAGATCGAACATATCGAGTATTTGCGCGAGGCAGGTTCTGAAGGCATTGAGCTGGTTATGTGGTACGTCATGCGCGGTGCACTGAATGCAAACGTTGAAGAGATACACCGGTTTTATCACGTCCCTGCATCCAATACAGCGGTCGGTCATTTGATACTGGAGAATAGATAGCATGATCAATATTGGTGTAGCTGGCGCTTACGGTGCATTCGGGCTCAAACACCTGGATGCCTTGGCCAACATCGATGACGCGAACGTCAAGGTGGTTTTTGGCCCCAACAAAGACAAGATTACGGCTTTGGCAAAAGAGCGCAACATACCGGTTGCCTGCGCAGATTTCGGCGAATTTCTCGATCAAGATATTGATGCTGTCATCCTGTCAACGCCCACACAACTGCATTGCGAGCAATCGGTGCAGGCAATGCGTGCGGGCAAGCACACGTTCTGTGAAATTCCCATGGCCGATAGTCTGGCCGACGCACAAATGATGGATACCGTACAAAAAGAGACCGGCATGGTTGGCATGGTCGGGCATGTACGTCGCTTTAATCCATCGCATCAATGGATTAAAAACCGCATCGATGCCGGTGAGTTCAACATTCAGCAACTGGATGCGCAAACGTACTTCTTCAGGCGAACCAACACCAATGCCAAAGGTGAACCACGTAGCTGGACAGATCATCTGCTATGGCATCATGCCTGCCACACCATCGATTTGTTTCTGTATCAAACCGGCGAAATTCCCAGTCACGTGTTTGGCCTGCAAGGCCCGGCGCACCCCGATCTGGGTATTGCCATGGATATGACAATCGGGCTTAAAACTCCTTCAGGCAAGCTTTGCACATTATCGTTGTCATTTAACAACGATGGGCCGTTCGGTTCTTTTTTTCGTTACATAGGTGATACCGGTACGTATATCGCCAACTATGATGATCTGTTCGATGGAAAAAAGAATCCGATTGATTTATCTGATGTTGCCGTGTCAAACAACGGTATCGAATTGATCGATCGCGAATTCATCACCTCAATCCAGGAAGGTCGCGAGCCGAATTCCAGCTTCGCACAAGGGCTTGCCGTCATGCAAGTGATGCAGCTACTCGAGGATCAAATGGGCGTACTCAAAGTCTAAACCCACTACTTTCAAGAGAACTCAATCTCGTGTCTGATAAAAAAACTGCACTTGTCATTTCTGCCCACGCTGCTGATTTTGTCTGGCGTTGCGGTGGATCCATCGCCTTGCACCAGAAGCTTGGTTATGAAGTCACTGTTGCGTGCTTGTCCTATGGTGAACGCGGCGAGAGTGCACGACTATGGAAAGAAGGAAAAACACTGGACCAGGTAAAATCGATACGTCGAGGTGAAGCCGAGAATGCAGCGGCTGCACTTAACGTACATGACATTCAGTTCTTTGACCTGGGTGATTACCCTTTGAAGCTGGAAAAAGACGACAAATTCAAGCTTGTGGATCTGATGCGGGCGCTACAGCCCTCCTTTTTAATGAGTCATTCACAATACGACCCCTACAACACCGATCATATGTACACCACCGAGGTTGTCATGGAGGCACGTATGATTGCGCAGGCATGGGGCCATAACCCGGGAGAAAAAGTTCTTGGTGCTCCGCAACTGTATCTGTTTGAACCTCACCAGACAGAACAGATGGGTTGGAAACCAGATACCTTTCTCGATATCACTGATGTATGGGATCAGAAACGCGCGGCCATTGAGTGTATGGAAGGACAACATCACTTGTGGGATTTTTACACAAATGTAGCAGAGAACAGAGGCAACCATTTCAGACGAAACTCAGGTGGGCAAGCTGGCGGCCGGGCAGCAAAGTACGCAGAAGGTTTTCAATCAATCTATCCCCGTTGCGTGGACGAACTCTAATGAACATAGTTAAACAGCATATCGAAAGAGCCGACAAGTCAGTGATATCGGCACTGGCGCAATGTGGTGTTGCAACCGTCCACGAGGCACAGGGACGCAAAGGCTTGTTGGCAAGCTACATGCGACCAATCTACCCCGGCGTCTCTGTGGCAGGATCAGCCGTTACTATCCTTGCGCCACCGTGTGATAACTGGATGTTGCATGTGGCCATCGAACAACTACAAGCTGGCGACATCATGGTGTTGGCAACAACCTCCCCATCCGATGCAGGCTACTTTGGTGATCTCCTGGCAACCTCTGCCAAGGCGCGTGGATGCGCAGGATTGGTTATTGATGCGGGAGTACGTGACGTACGCGACCTGACGGAAATGAAGTTTCCTGTCTGGGCGAAAACTATCGGTGTACAAGGCACAGTAAAAGAAACGCTGGGTTCGGTGAATGTTCCGGTCGTATGTGCGGGTGCATATGTGGATGCCGGTGATGTGATCATCGCTGACGATGACGGGGTCTGCGTGGTCAAACGCGAAGAAGCTGCTGAGGTACTCGCCGC
This sequence comes from Granulosicoccus sp., assembly GCA_045106855.1. Taxonomy (GTDB): domain Bacteria; phylum Pseudomonadota; class Gammaproteobacteria; order Granulosicoccales; family Granulosicoccaceae; genus Granulosicoccus. The sequence continues at coordinate 13,952 of JBGCFI010000035.1, read as the reverse complement.
AGCGCAAGACCGGGTAGCCAATGAAGACGCCAAACGCCAACGCCTTGAAAGCGGTGAACTGGGCCTGGACATGTACAAGATGCGAGAGCGACTTGCAGAAAAAGGACTCAAGTATGTCTGAATCGGTACGCTGCCTGTGGATGCGCGGTGGCACGTCCAAAGGCGCCTACTTTCTAGACGATGAACTCCCTGCCGAGCGTGATAGATTTCTGTTACGTATCATGGGTTCGCCTGACCCTCGGCAAATTGATGGTATTGGAGGTGCAGACCCACTCACCTCGAAAGTTGCCATTGTTAAGGCATCATCCCGCCCCGGTATTGATGTCGACTATCTATTCCTGCAAGTGTCGGTTGATGAACCATTGGTATCAGCAGCACAAAACTGCGGCAATATCCTCGCAGGTGTCGGCCCTTTCGCTATAGAACGCGGATTAGTAGCGGCCACATCAGAACTGACCGAGGTCAGCATCTACATGGAGAATACCGGACAGATAGCTGTGGCACGCGTACCGGTTAAAAATGCATTGCCAGACTATAGCGGCCAATCATCAATAGACGGTGTACCCGGTACAGCCTCCGCCATTGCCCTCGAGTTCAAAGATACGGCAGGCTCAAGTTGCGGCGCCCTGCTTCCAACAGGCAATGTGATAGATGAGATCGACGGTTTCAACGTCACCATGATAGATAACGGTATGCCGGTCGTGGTACTTCGTGCCGACGACATGGGCATTACCGGCCAGGAAAGCCGTGAAGCACTGGAGGCCGATACTCAGCTCAAAGCACGCCTTGAATCCATTCGCCTCACTTGCGGCCCGTTAATGAACCTGGAAGATGTCAGCCAGAAAACCGTTCCAAAAATGACCATGGTAAGCCCGGCGCTCAACGGTGGAGCCATTTCAACTCGCACATTCATACCGCATCGCTGTCATGCCAGTATTGGCGTACTGGGAGCCGTCAGTGTTGCAACCGCAGGCTTGCTACCAGGTTCCGTAGCCGCTGACATCGTCTCTATCCCGGACGGAAACACCAAACACATGATGATCGAACACCCCATTGGCAATACCGCCATTGAGGCCAGAATGAACCAAGACGGCACAGTAGGTTCTACCGCCATTATCAGAACTGCCCGGAAACTGTTTGACGGAACCGTGTTTACCTAAACACCACCCCCCGTCATTCCCACAACACCCCGTCATTCCCGCGAAAGCGGGAATCCATTGCGCCAAACACTGCGCACCTGCGTACACAACACCCGGTCATCCCCAAAACACCCCGTCATTCCCGCGAAAGCGGGAATCCATTGCGCCGAACACTGCGCACCCGCCTCCACAACCCCCCGTCATTCCCACAACACCCGCTCATTCCCACAACACCCCGTCATCCCCAAAACACTCGGTCATTCCCGCGAAAGCGGGAATCCATTGCGCCAAACACTGCGCACCTGCCTCCACAACAGAGCCATGCTTTTTCACACCCCGTGAAAACCTACAAACATCATCTTCTTGTTTAAACCGAATCAGCCAACACACAACCCCAGGCAATCCGATCGCCCCTTGAATCATCAAGGCTGATTTTCAACACTATACAAACAGCTGTCTAGACAAGCGCTGCGAAAGTGCTGCGGCGACTCCTTGCGCGACTCTCAGACAACCTCAATCGTACTAACAACCCCAACTTGCCTGCTTGTCATTAAATACGACGACGCTAAAAAGCCTCCTTACTCGACTGCATAGAAAAATTAGCACATTACAAAAATGGCTATCTAAGCAGTAATACAAGTCTGTCAGCCCTCATCTCGCACACGCCTACAACGTGCCGGGAAGCCACTTATCGCCTAACAGTAACGATATTCATACCTCGCTAACACACGCAAAAAAACATACCGAATATTAATTATCCATAAAAATATAATTCAGTAGACTCCACGATTGTTGTATTTATACAGCGTTAAAACAGCCATATTCGCAAGTAAATACACATCTATCATCACTGATTATCAACTGGCGAAACGCTTCAAAGCACATTACTTAATTGACCATTCATAAACAGCATTCGCGATACATTTTTTTTGAATAAAGCAACAATCAAGCAAGGAATAAAGTGCGCCTTACATCGTACGTAAAATAGAATTTCATCGAATTAAACACGGTGTCATGAACTAATCAATGCACACACGAATGTTCCTTTAACAGCCTCACCAGACTATCGCCACAACACGTTTTTAAAAAATCCATGAAAATACTACGGTTCACACCAGTACAACTCATATCATCATGTATGCTATTGCTTACCCTGGGATCAAGCCATGCAAACTCGCTTAGCAATATTGCATTGGCCGGAGTATACGGAGCTCAATCGCATGTCCTTGATCTCAATGATCAGAGCTATGCAACGATAGAAGATGGGTTAGACATCCGCAGGGAATTTCCGATACTTGCTAATCGGGACATGCTCTTTAAAGTCAATTTTACTCACAATGGAGCAGACGGCAGCATAGCATCCAGTGACCTAGACGTTACGCTAGTGATACGACAAGGCGACATAGAAACACAATTCGCACTGGATGCTCCCTCAAACCCAATCATATCAACAGAATTTAATACTAGCCCTGAGAGCATACATCATGGTTTTGAAGATAGTTATTCAACCACCATACCCAGGGAATTAATGAAACCTGGCATGACATGGGCAGTAGAATGGTGCCTTAACTCAGACGCTGGCTATCGCTGTAACAAAGAAAATGAAAAAGCACTCAAAGTTCGCGAGGCGGTAGATCTGACGCTAAACGTGTTCCCTTTCGAACTTTTTGGCTGGGACTGGAATCGGGTTGGAGCTAATGTTCAATCTCTGTTAGATGAAATGGCTCAGAAACTTCCTGTAAGTGAGTTGATTGTAAAAGGACCTCTACCCAATTATTACGACGTTAACGAGGTACTCGTAAGCGCACAGGCAGGCTTTCCTCCGCGACTCATAACAAGCCGAAAAGCGGATGGAAAAGTCATATGGATTAATCAGCTTGATACTGGATCTGCCTGGAACCGCGCACTCTCTAACGCCAGTGACACACCCCATGATTCGATTATGTTGATGGGAATGAAGTTCCCGGGAGCTAAAGGCAGAGGAGCAAGCAACGGCATGGCGACCTCTGTCATGCCACGTAAGGGAAGTTTCGGTCTGGCCTGGCATGAATCACTGCATATGTATGGCCTGGCTCATTGGGGACAGTTTGGTAGAAACGGTTTGAAGGGAGCTGAAAAATACCCGTACATTGGACAGTATCTAGGTGTTGACGCAGATAAGACACTGGGACACGTTGGGCCTTCGTGGGGATTCGACGCGCGCTCTAACGAGTTTCTTTCTCCAACAATCATGCAACAGAATGGATACCCGCGTTGGAGAATTGCGCCAGAGAGGAAAGGCAGTAGAGATGCGCACAGAGAAGTTGGCATGAATCTCACCCATCTTTCAGATTGGTCAGCGAATTCAATTATGCAACAAGTGATCAGTAAGAATAATGCCATTTCAACATCGCCTTCCGACACAGGCATTGAACAGTCGGTGTACTCAATACTGATGCAGGCGAGCACTGCAACTGAGCTTCTGGACAAACCCGGCGGTGTCAAAGTGATGGACATTACCCCGGTAGCAAAGGTATATCCGCCAATAGGCCCTTACGCCAGTCGCACAAAATCACTCTTCGATCCCAGCAATCCGACCGAAAGAGATACCGCTTTGGGAGCCGGGATGTGCGACGAAATACAATCATTCTGTGATTTCAGCGTTCGCGTAAAACGAGATGGCATCTGGAAAGTGTATGTACTAGAGAGAACCATCGACTGGAATTCCTCGACACAAGCCTGGCCACATGAAAAATCAAGGTTCTCGGAGGCAAGCTACATAACTATTGCTATCAACCTACCGGAATCTGAAGGAGAGCCGGAAGAGGCTCAACTGCTATTGACACCCGATGTCTTAAAAAATCCATGGCCGGGTTCTCCAACCACAATGGCTACCTGGACTCGATAGACTACGATTAAAAATATCAACTATGACTGGCTGCTCTCCGCCAGCAGCCCTTTCGCAATATCGGGTAAATAGAATATTCACAACCAGCATAGCTACCTGTCTTCACCTGAAAAGGATAGAAAAGAGAACTCAATCACAAGTAACCATCCATATCCCTCACCTGACAACCCATCTGCCGATAGATCATGTTGGAGCAGACGTTATAAACACGATGTGATCAGCGTTTATATTGCTCAGGTTTTAAACATGGAAATCACTAGTGGAAAGCAACGCCAAGACGGCTGCATCAATTTACGCAGACCAGAGCTCACAACCGTCATTACTCAGACGCATTGAACGATTCCTGGACGGGCGAACCTGGATCGTGCTGGTTCTGTCACCTGTCATAGTTGCCGTTTTCACGGGCTCTGCGATCTGGTGGTACCTAGCCCATAGAAGCGGGCTGGATTCGAACATTGTTCTCGGTGCAACGACAATCGGCGCTACCAGTGTGTTCAGTTTTGGCGTCATTATCTCACTTTATTTGAAAACCCTGTTCAGGCGCTTCAATCGTCTACGATCAGCACTAAACGTTGTCGGCGCTCCGTTAATCATTTACGGTGAAAATCGTAAGGTCGTTCAATTCAACCAGTCAGCCTACGAATACTACAAGACCCGCAATACTATTCTAAAATCCGGAATTCCCGAGCTTCAGCTGCTTGAACTAGCTGCAGAGGATTGTTTTGAGAGTGCGGAAGAAAAACAACAGTGGATTGATCACTTTGTCACGTTGCGACAACAACATGTTGAAAGCGGGATACCGCTGACAATCCCGCTGAAAAAGAATGAAGACCCGAAAACGGCTCAACATCTACAAGTCTCCCTAGCCAAATTAAAGACAGGTGAACTGGTGGAGATGCGCACAGATGTTACCGCCCTGAAATTGAAAGAAATCGCACTCGCTGTACACGAGAAAGAGCTAGAAAATTCAAGGGATGAAGCACAGGCATCTAATCGCGCCAAGTCAGAATTTCTGGCTAACATGAGTCATGAAATTCGTACCCCCATGAACGGGGTTGTGGGAATGACCGAATTACTTCTCGATAGCAGGCTGACGGACGACCAACGACTGTATGCGTCTACGGTTTCTACATCAGCTCAGTCGCTATTGACATTGATAAACGACATTCTTGATTTTTCAAAGGTAGAAGCTGGCAAATTGGAACTGGACTCACAGGCGTTTGACTTGCGCAGGATGTTTGACGATATCGCCGCAATGCTGGCAACTCGCGCGCATAGCAAAGGGGTTGAACTGGTCATGAACTATGCTCCCGAACTACCTTCTCGTTTTATCGCTGATGAAAGCAGACTGAGACAAATCGTAACCAACCTGGTCGGCAACGCCGTTAAATTTACTGATAGCGGTTATGTAGCTGTACATGTTACCGCGGTTACTGATGTCAATAATGGCACTGCCGAGAACCTCACTCTTCTCGTTGAAGTTAGTGATACGGGGATAGGAATACCACTGGACAAGCAAGAGCACGTGTTCAGAATGTTCGAACAAGTGGATGGTGCGTCAAATCGCAGATTTGAAGGTAGCGGCCTCGGGCTGGCAATTTCCCGACGACTATTGCACTTGATGGATACCGATATTGGTCTAAAGTCAGAACTCGGGGTAGGTTCCACATTCTCGTTCAACATCAAACTCTCTGTTGATAAAAATCAATCCTTTGAACAAGCCTCTGTACGCAACGTCAATTTGCTTGGCCTGAGCGTACTGGTAGTTGACGATCTGCCACTGAATACCGAAATCTTAAGTCGGCGAATCAAGCTGTGGGGTATGAGACCGCTGGTTGCCCATAGCGCCCAGGAAGCACTAAAAATCGCCAAAATTCATAAGTGCGATCTGGCGCTTATCGATTTTCAGATGCCGGTGATGGATGGTCATGAACTGTGTGTAGCCTTCAAGGCTGACCCTTCTCTGGCAGACATCCCCATTGTACTTATTTCGTCCGTTGATCAATCAGTACAAGGCGCTCGGGTAAGAGAATTAGGCTTTGCAGGCACCATGGTCAAGCCTGTTCGAACGGAAGTTCTGCTGGAAAAAGTAACCAACGTGCTGGCTGGCAGTAGTACCGGCGAAACTCCGGAATGTCATATCGTACTTGACGAGCCAGCGGAACTGTCCAGTTCGAATACCGACGAACAAACCCGTCCTGCTGCGAGGATACTCGTCGTCGAGGATAATCTGGTGAATCAAATGGTTATTACCGGCATGCTGGAGAACCTCGGGTTCACGCCAGACATAGCCGACAATGGCCAGGAGGGTGTGGACGCATATTCCGCCGATCCGCCCGATCTTGTTTTGATGGATATTTCCATGCCTGTGCTCAATGGCTTGAAAGCAACACACGCTATACGCGACTTTGAATCGGAAAATAATAAACCACGCTGCGCTATCGTGGCACTCACTGCCAATGCAATGAAAGGTGACAGAGAACGTTGTATTGCGTCAGGTATGGATGATTTTCTCGCCAAACCCGTACTTATGAATGATCTATCGGCCATGTTAGAGCGATGGCTGGAAAACATGCCAGACGAGTCTCCAGATATGCTACCCCGGGCGGAAGGGTTTTGAATTGTCGAAAACCCAGAGTATAAAAACCGTAAGGCGACGTCAGCCCAACCCACGCATATACCGCATGTGAAAATAGCGTTCAAACGCTGCACGTACCTCGGTGGGCACCCCACAAAACAAAAACGTGACATCGGTATACGGCATGATGACGTGTTCGCTCAACCTTCGTTCCTGCTCTTCTCCGAGCGAGATCAGCACGGTACCCGCCTCCAGGGTTGCGCGAACAGTTAGATCATTCAGCTCGTATGGATTCTCACCCATTGCGCGGGGTAAAAGACGAAAGAAATCCGCATGCGTGATGCCCATTTGCCTGACATCTTTCACCTCCCCACTATCAACGCACATCGACCCGACGTCCATTTTTCAGTTCGATATCGTCTGGCGCTTCAAACCTTGGTTCCATGAAATTGAACATCTCATCCGTTACATCGAAGGCATAAACATCCGGATCTTTTTCGTTATTTCTTCGACTTACTCGCGCCTTTCGCACGTTTTTTGGCACATCAAGGTAATGAACCTCGGCGACAATACCCAATGCCTTGGCGCGATCTGCAAATAGATCTCTTTGTTTTTTTTCCGTAAACCCGAGGTCGAGAACTACGCCCTGGTCTATGGAAAATAACTTCTCGCAGGTATCCCAAATTTGCTCGTAGCATCGATGTACTCGTTCTATCATCCATGTGTAATCCAATGATTTCATATCATCAGCGAACAGTGTTTGCATCCACGGATCAATCGAAAAGCGAATAGCACGAATGTCTTTAGACAATGATATGGAATAGGTGGTTTTACCTGCACCGGTAGGCCCACAAACGATTATCATTCTCTTCATATCATTACTCGAAACGTTGACGTAGTTGCATGCGCATCAACCAAACCAGCCCACCGAACCACAAAGTTCTCTGACCTTGTAGTGTCAAATATGACGGTTGACTAAAAAAATACTGATAAATATACTCGGCCTATGCATATTCGTCGCGAACAGCCTGAGGATCATCTCTTAATCCATCAATTGACGGCTGAGGCATTTGCACCGATGACATTCAGTGATGGAACAGAGCCAGATATTATCGATAAACTTCGTGCCGCTGGCAATCTATCAATTTCTCTGGTTGCCTTGAAAAACTATGTACTGGTTGGCCATGTGGCTTTTTCTCCTGTTAGCATCGGCGATGTCGCTGACAGCTGGTATGGCCTGGGACCCGTATCTGTCCAACCAGGGCTTCAACGTACCGGCATAGGCTCTGCCTTGATAAACGATGGGCTACGTAAACTTGAAAATATGGGAGCTGCCGGGTGTGCACTCATCGGCGACCCTAACTACTACTGCAGATTCGGATTCGTATCCGATGGAAGTATCCACTATGAAGGCCTTCCGGATAAGCACGTACAGTGGAAAAGCTTTGGAAAGCAACATCCTGAGGGATTTCTCGTCTTCAGCCCGGAATTTGACGATTGACCCCTACCCTCGGGGTTCAAAGTGCTGGATTTAGCGGGGATTTTAAAACCGCAGATTACAGCACTCTGTTGATGGACCAGCAATAGCCTGAGCTGTGCGACAACTGTCGGGAATCTGTCACTCAGATATCACCCGATCAGGCTGAAAATTCGATTCATGCTTGAAACTTTCATCGATACCTGACTAACTACCACCGATCGTTATATCGGCGGATAACGCGACCGCCGAATAAGAAAATACTGTTCATCGTGCAGCTCTACCTGATGAGCGCACTGCAGTGGTCATACCAGGATTTTACAGGGCTACCGTCACCGCCCTGCCGCTTGGCCACGCCAAAGCTATTGTGGCGCTGCCACAGCGTATGTGCGAGTAACAAGCTCCCATTCAAATACCCTGCTGGCCTCCAAATCAGCATCGGCCTCTAGCCTTAACCAGCTAGTTTTGACTCTCGAACTATTGCTTTGATACTCAACACCTCTCGGTACAATAATCTGAGTGATATTGCTGACCGGGTTAACGTCATACAGGCTGAACCACTCTACGCCAACATCCACTCGATAGCGATTGTCACCACTCACAATCACAACCGGCTTGCTAAATGCTTCTGCCTGTATGGACAGTTCCTGAACGAATTCAGAGAAACCACCCAGAACTTTCTCATCAAATGCAACCAGTTCTTTCGACATATCGGCGTGAAAAAACAACGCGATTCCCGCGGATTGATTTTGCGTGGCCCGTTCGAAAATACCGCGCAACCAGGTGATATTTGCGGCCGTGCGTCTTGCGTATTCGGACGTACCCGTTGCACTCTGTTCGGCAGCACCGGGCCTTCCAGAACCTGTAATCAGGTTGTTGTTCGTCCCCACGACGTGAAGGGTACCAAACACGATACCTTTGTCTTCCCACACCTGGTTTTCCGGGTAATTATCTTGCGCATCAACCGACCTTGGATTCCCACCGAGGGACTGTCCGGGAGTTGCAAAAAATATTTCGCGCAACTTGCCAAGCCTTTCCTCGGGCTCATAGGAGCCTGCACTGACCCGATCGCAATCTGTCCACTCGTTATCACCAATTGAGTAGACCAGAGGTTCATCGAAAGTCTGGAAAACGTTGAATACATCCTGGAACTTTTGATCAACACAAGGAGTTTCGCCCCCTTTAATATCACCGACGTGGACTGTCATCATCGCAAAAGGGTCATTGTTAATAGAATTAACAAGCTGTGGAAACTCCCCGATATCGACATAGTCATCAGGCTCGTAAGGGACATCACCAATAACGGCCAATTCAACAGAATCCGCGCTTCTGACAATGTTAGGCGAGTTATCAGTGGTTTCCGAACAACCAGCTATGCCGATGATCAGTGGAAGCAGCAATAACCGGCAATTGAAAACATCCATTTTTTGAATCAGGGGAGATCTGTCAGGCATTATTTTCGGATTGAGCTGTCGGTTGAAAGGTTACAGTCTACCTATTAATACCAATAACTCTCATTTGTATTTTCCTTATTGTTGATGTATTGTAAGGCAATCCCTATTTCTGAAGCCAAACGCAAGCAACTTTGTGATGCGTTTCACGAATCTGTGCCCGCTCTATTAGTTGAAAATGACCATTCAGGCCGCATTGGCAACACATTAGGTTTGAATACCGTAACTGGAAATTAAACAGTTTCAGCTCATTCGCCGTTCGCGGTACAGGTAATCCACGGCACCAGCTAACCCTGCTACAGCTTCGTCAGGTAACCCGACCGCCGGTGCGGAGAGCTTCAGAATTGCTTGATTCCTCTCCATCGAATACGGCTCCAGGTAAGGCAACATATCGCCGGCAACACCCGCGTTAATATCGACAATCTGAAAATCGCTCTCAGCGCCGAAATCAATCCCCAGCAAATTCAGTTTCCGAATCGTTTGATTCTGCTCAGTCTTGAACATTATCGATTTCTTGACTGGATCAAAAACAATACTCCAGGCTGTAATAGTTTCATTATCAAGTGCCTTCCATGGAAAAGCAGCTGCATCGTTTTTAATCGACGATTGACTCACTGAATCCAGAAAACGAAATCCGCTTATTGCACTGTCTTCGTCTTCCTTGTGATTTTTTAGTTGTTTGTAGAGATGTACAAATCGCCCCATTGAGTTTCCTAGAAACTCATCGTTGGTACCATCACTATTTTCGGAGGCGGCTAAGCATTTGTCATAACTGGAGTTGGTCAAAATCGGATTCTTCACATTTTTCCATAACACCAGGTTACCGCGAATAAACTCAACCATTAAGCTGTTGCCAGAGGAATCAAGCAATATGAAGTGCAACGGTATCGGCCCCCGCTCTGGCCTGATTGTTTGAAGGCTAGTGACGACGTCGTCTATGCTGTCAAAATTATCCAGTAGATACTGAATCCACTGTAAAGAGCTCAGCCGACGACACTGTTTATCATCATTTCCATAATAGCCTTCCTCGTGCCACATCAACGCTACCGCCAACCCCGCTTCGTTCATTCCAGATACAGGCATTTCTAACGAAAACTGGTTAAACGTAACGCTTCCGAACCTTACAACCCAATCGATGCTCTGATCTGCCGCAACGTGACCATTCGATTTTCTAGTGCCCCGCAGATTTGTTCCGATAAGACCGTGATCGAGCAGATAATCGTAATTTTCAGCCAGGCATTTACGGCCGCCTGCTGCAAATATAATCGTTGAACACATGTGCAAATTAGCATTGATTGTGACGGGGTCAGCATATCGGATGTTCTGTTAGGGATATAGCTGTTAAGGGCAATACCTATCAAATTTTGTATACGAAGGTGGAGGCTTACTCAGGCTACATGACACCTACTACCCAAACCGCTAATTCCCCTACCCCTTCAGAGGTACCACCAGCAAATCATGCCTATTACAAACAGATAGAAAAATGCTGCCTCTCGATTCTAAGCCGCACTTCATCAAGGCCGACCCCATCGGCTATTCGTTGTTAACCCAACACTTGCGTCTGATCCGATATTCATGTAACCGGCCGACAACCAGCAAAATCTACAGGGCACCGTTAGAACCCGTAACTACTCGAAACGTAGCTCTTTGCGAATCACTAGTTTCAATACTGACCACGTGGCATCTACCGCACAGACTTTTACATCTACCAATCCCATCGGTAAAGCCAACTCCCTTATAGTATCCTCGGTAACCTCAGAAGGAGTACCAGAGCTTTTCTTTGGCCAGGACACCCAGATAGCCCCATCTTGCCGAATCTCGCTGATAGCAACAGTCAACACAAGTTGAAGCTCTGCTCTGGAAGTTGTAAATAGATGCCAAATATTTACATTAGCTCTAAAACGGTTTGAGAATTTTACAGCCTCTGGTATTGGGCTGAGTAAGTCTAGATAATTACACGGTGTGTTCTTTGTTTTAACCCGGAACTAACTTTTGATACCCAACTTCTTAGCCAGTGGTGTGCCGGAATAGCCAATCTCATTCACCATAGCATCTCAAACGTTAACCATACTCGTAGTTTAGCTGCAATCCCTCTTAATCGACTCTGTATTCACCTACGTACAGTGAACGTACACGCCGTCGATTCGTAAGATAGATCCCCGGCATCCTGACTGGCTGAAAAATAGGCATCCGTGAATCGACAGAACGTGCCATGTCAGAACTTCGTGCGGCACCATTCCTGGCGTGAAAGCGTTGCTAAACAAATAGTTTCCCTATGCGGAGCAGACACCTTTTCCATGTATACCTCCAATCGTTCTTATGACCAGAGTTGCCAGACCCTTTTGTATGTTTTTATTCACAGGTGGTGGCACAACGCCTTAGTACCAGACATTGCATCGTTCACCAGAACCGCACAATTTATAGCCTCCAATTCACGACTAAGAGAGTTTCAATAATTCGGTCGCGAGTTCTTCAGGCATATCCACCATGATATCGTGGCTACTGGGCATCTTTACAATCTTCCAGGAGCTGTCTGCAGAGAATTTATCAGCAAAATATCTGAATGGACTTGGATCCCAGTTGTCGGCCAACAGGTACGTGCGGTTGGCTATCTTGTTAGCGTTCCCACCTATTAACACGGGCATTTCAAACGTAGCGAGGGATTGAGGAACGCAACGACGCTCTACCCAAGGCCTGTTTTGCTCCAGAATACCAAACATTTCTGCCGGAATAGGCTGCATCATGCCATCGCTGGGTTGGCTACCATCCCCACGAAACCCGACAATGAATTGTGCTGCAATTTCCGGTTCAAGTGCTTTGCTTAACAAGTCTATGAGAGACTCACCATGCTCTGGTACGAACGCATCAATGTATACCAGAGCGCTGATCTTATCGGGTATGCGATCAGCCAACTGGGTAATGACCATACCGCCGTAGGAATGTCCACATAGAATTACCTCATCCAGCTCTTCAGCTTCAATGCACCCCAGAACATCACGTACGTGAGTTTCCAGAGTTATTGATTCATTGGCCTGATGCGCCCTCTCGCCAACGCCGGTATGTGTGGGAGTGAAGACATTGTGCCCTGCTCTTCGCAAGGCGGCTGCAGTATCCCGATAGCACCAACCACCGTGCCATGCGCCATGAACTAATACATAATTTGCCACTGGAAACCTCTCCACTGTTAAGACAACGGTACATTCAATAAAAAGTCAGATTCTCATGGCTCTCACCCATAAAACTGATGAGGGCTTTCACTTGATTCAAACCATTTGTTTGATCGTAACAGCCAACTGAGTTTTGAACAACGCTTTTGCTCTTCCCAGCAATCAGGAAGGTAGCTTATTCGGTACAGCGAATACAGCTCATTTTCCTCACACGTCATTCAGATTTTTCCGCATAAAGTACAAATTCTCACCTGCTGGGTAATCATCAAGCTGGCCGAACACCTCATAACCATGTTGTTCATAAAAGGGTTTTGCCTGAAATGAAAACGATGATAGACAGGATTGTTGACAACCACGACTCAGGGCTTCTTTTTCAGCGGCTAGCAGGAGCTGAGAACCAATACCACTGTGGCGATGTGCCTCGTCAAGCCAGAGTGTCTCTATGTAAAGCCAGCCAAAGCTTGTCACTCCGTTTAAACCACCTATCAGCACTTCCGTATCGTAGACAGTGAAGCCTATAGCCCGGGAATCAACGATACCTGTTCTTTGAGCGTTGTACTCTTCAAGACGCTCATCGAGCTTTCTCAATTCTTCTGGCGTTGGCTCTGTGCTAATTCTGATCATCAGTTATCTCACGATACAGTGAAATCGACATCTGACTAGTACCTCCAGACCATTTCTAATTCTTGCATCCTGACACTGAGCGCCAGGCTAGTATTATTTTACTGGCAAGTGTAAAAAACTTATGTCGCTAATTGCTATTAGATGTCGTCATATACCGATTGAACTCAAACTTGTTATCACAACTAGATATCAAGCGTACACTAAATTATATCTGCTGCGACCAGGAATTCATTCTACCCGCTACAAAACATGCAAAATCGAAACAACCAGGTTCTTCTGAGCTACTAGCCGTCAAACCCTCCTCCGTCGCCTCCACTAAAATCACTGGCCCCACTGCCACCACCATCACGTATGATAAAGCTCAAGTCCTTTCCATCAGACTCATCGCTTCCGGGGGAGATGATGTCAAGAACTGTTTGCCGACACTGCTCATAGCTATGCGGCATACCATGCAATTTACAATAGGAAGAAAACCACTCCGGAGTAGAGTAAGCGGTCATTTCCGCCCGTGCTAGACAGCCCTGTCCAGATCTGATCCAAGCGGATTGTCGGCGAATCGTGTTTTCCACACGCGCGGCGTCAACTCGTTAACATCCTTGGCCGGATGTTCGCTCACGCGCTGCAGTACA
>JBGCFI010000034.1:0-34176 GCA_045106855.1 Granulosicoccus sp. | reverse complement strand
CAGCCTACAGTCATTCCCGTGAATACGGGAATCTTGCAAGCCAAACATTGGATCTCCGCATCCGCGGAGATGACGGGACTGGAGATGACGGGGCTGGACACGAAGGGACTGAAGATGACCAGCCTACAGTCATTCCCGTGAATACGGGAATCTTGCAAGCCAAACATTGGATCTCCGCATCCGCGGAGATGACGGGGCTGTAGATGACGGGGCCGGACACGAAGGGGCGGTAGATGACCAGCCTACAGTCATTCCCGTGAATACGGGAATCTTGCAAGCCACACATTGGATCTCCGCCTCCGCGGAGATGACGGGACTGGAGATGACGGGGCTTTAGATGACGGGGCCGGACGCGAAGGGACTGTAGATGATGGGGCTGGACACGAAGGGGCTGTAGATGACGAGGTTTTTTACATCTGGTACCAGTAACACTAAACCGCTGCTGTTATTCAAACGTTGAAATTATTCAACTCATCCAGGCTTCCTGACATGCGCAAACGCTGAATAGAGATCTCCGGGTGAGCGCTCATTGCCAAGATCAAGTTTGGCTTCAACGTTACGTAGATGCGTCTCCATCTGCAATTGCGCTGCTTCAGTATCGCCGGTTTCGATAACATCTATAAGATCAAAGTGCTCCTGATGAGCGCATAGCTTGTGGTGTGGTGTCTGGTACATGGCAATGATAAGAGAGGTTTGTGGTACCAACTCTTTCAGGTAGGCAATGAGTGTTGAATTTTGCGAAAGCAAGGCAAGCTGTATGTGAAAATCTCCTGACAGACGCAGGCCGCTGCCCACTTGCTCTCTTTGAACCTGGTCCCGTTCCCCTTCAACACAGGCCCGCAAATTTTCAAGCGAAGCCTTGGTTGCGTTCTGGATAGCCTCTTTAATCAGTTCGCGTTCTATCAGTCGGCGTGCCCCTAAAATCTCACGCGCTTTACGAACATCGGGTTGCATGATGGTAGCCCCGCGATTGGGCTGGATGTCGACGATGTGATCATGGCAAAGCCTCAATAACGCGCGACGCACCACCGTTCTGCTAACCGAGAATATATCTGCCAGCTCGTCTTCCTTAAGTTTGATGCCTGGACTTAAACGGTGATCGAGAATAGCATCCAGAATTTCATTGTAGAGTCGTTCATCCTGTGTTGCGCTGTTGTCATGCCCGTTCGGAACCAATAGGGGCTCATCAGGTTTGGACTTTCTGGACTGAATTCGTGATTTAACGACCATAGCTTATCCGATGACTCCTGTATCCCTCAGGGTTGTCCAAAACAACAAATTATATTCAGCACTGGCAAAAGCATCGATACTTACAGGGCAGGATGTCGATTAACATCCTTGTAAAGAAGATACCTGAACGGTCCAGGTCCTCCTGCATAGCAAGCCTGAGGACAAAAGGCCCGCAGCCACATAAAGTCTCCGGCTTCCACCTCTACCCATTCTTCGTTAAGCCGGTAAACGCCTTTACCCTCCAGAACATACAAACCATGCTCCATCACGTGTGTTTCCAGAAAAGGAATCACAGCGCCAGGTTGTAGTGTAACGATGGTAATGTGCATGTCATGCCGCATGTCTTCCGCATCAACAAACAGTGTTGTTGCCCATCGTCCGTCGGTATCGGGCATTGGCGTCGGATCAACTTGCTGATCACTGGAAATGATAACCGTCGGAAGCTCTATTCCCTCCACCTTCTCATACACTTTTCGTATCCAGTGAAAGCGGGCTAACCCGGACGTATTGTTTTTTATAGTCCATTGACATCCTGCGGGCAGATAGGCATATCCACCTGGTTCAAGCGTGTGCGTCTGACCATCAACGCAGACATCAACGCAGCCTTCCACGACAAACAGAGAACCCTGCACACGGGGATCGAGTTCAGGTTTCTCACTGCCACCACCTGCTTGTAGCTCAACTATGGTTTGACTGAATGTGGTGGAAAAACCAGCAATGGGTTTTGCAATGATCCAGCAACGCGTCTTTGTCCAGTGTGGCAGAAGGCTGGCGACGATATCACTGAACACCCCTTTGGGTATGACAGTGAAGGCCTCTTTAACCATTGCACGATCGGTAAGCAACTGGGTTTGAGCCGGAAGCCCGCCTACTGATGAGTAGTAGCCTGGATTATTCATTGGGCTTTAGCTCCTGTAAGAAACCATTGCTCAATGGCGGCACGTTCATCATCTGTTATCTGCGTCAGGTTACCGATAGGCATCGCTTTGGTTACTACCACCTGTTGATAGATAGTGTCAGCCTGCCGAAGAATATCATCGGCGTTTTCAATGACAATGCCTTTGGGCGGAGCGGCAAAACCAGGCTGGGTGGGTTCATCTGCATGACAGGCAACACAACGTTTATCCATGATGCCTTGTACTTGTGCAAAGAGCTCAGCGGTGCTGACACCTGTATTGCTTTCAACTACAGCTCTTTGCCTGGGCGCTATAGCGGCGGCAACACCCATAATCAACACTGCCGCGGCAATGAGTGTTAGCGGTTGGCTCTTACCGTGATGCCGTTGCACGAAAAACACACGAATCAAAGCACCGGCTACCGACAAGGCAATGAGGATAAGCCAGTTATATGCATGTCCCCACGTCATGGCGTAATGGTTGCTGATCATGACGAACAACACCGGCAACGTAAAATAGGTATTGTGCACCGAACGTTGCTTGGCACGGATACCATGAATGGGATCCGGGGCACGCCCCTCTTGCTTGGCCGCGACAAGATCCCGCTGCCCCGGCATTATGACAAAGAACACATTGGCGACCATGATGGTGCCCAGCATTGCGCCGTAGTGAAGATAGGCTCCCCGACCACTGAAGATCTGGCAAAGCCCCCACGCCGCAAGCGATACAAAAACGAACATCGCAGCACTTAGCCTGGCTTCCTGAGTACCTATGGGTGACTTGCACAGGAAGTCGTAGATAATCCACCCGACAATCAGTGTCAACATACCCAAAAATACCGCGACCGGTTTACTGAGCTCCATAACACCCGGATCGATCAGGTAGATCTCTGCCTGATACCAGTACAACAGGCTGATGAGGAACATCCCGGTTATCCAGGTGGTGTAGGCCTCCCACTTGAACCAATGCAGGGTGTCGGGTAATTCGGGAGGGGCAACCTTGTATTTTTGCGCGTGATAAAAGCCGCCACCGTGAACCGACCAGATTTCACCGCCAACGCCTTGCTGTTCGTCATCAGCAAGCTTCGGTGCCTGCAGGCTGTTGTCCAGCCAGACAAAATAGAAAGAGGCTCCAATCCACGCAATACCTGTCACCAGGTGCACCCATCGACCCAGCAAACTGAGCCATTCGATAATGTAGCCTTCCATCGTGCTGACCTCCGGATCAGACGGTAAAACAGTAACGTCGGCAGCCGCCATGCTCAGCCAACAACGAACTCTGCAAAGTCAATTACAGTGCCTGATCGCTTGTTGATCGTATCTAGAACAGGTATCAATAATGTGGCCATAAAGTTGATATTGCCCCCAATCACGGGAAGAGGCACATCGATGAACCACTGCAAGGGCTAAGGCGGCCGACCAATTCTTGCCCACAGCCTTGTACTTTAAATTGTATTCTATATTGTATACATTATTCAAACCATGACCCGTCGATAATGACAACGGCCGCAAAGTTTCGGTTAATTTACGTTTCTCGTTAAAAAAACTACCACCCACAAGGACATCCCAGAACATGACCAGCTGCTCTCCTACGACCTATTTTCGAGAAGCACCAGCCTCGCTGACATCGTCAGCCTTCATGGCTCGCTTCGGCGGCGTCTATGAGCACTCTCCCTGGGTTGCGGAGCGCACCTTGCAAAATGGGCTCGATGGCCGTCATACCAGGATATCCACTCTGGCCGAAGCCATGGCCGCGGTGCTTGCAAGTGCCTCTGATGAAGAAAAACTGACCCTGATTCGGGCACACCCCGATCTGGCAGGACGAGCTGCCAAGCGCGGCGAACTCACCAGCGATTCAACCAACGAACAATCCAGTGCCGGTCTTGATCAGTGTTCTGCACAAGAGCTTGAGCGTTTCCAGCTACTTAACGATGCGTACAAAAACAAATTCAACATGCCATTCATCATGGCGGTTCGCGGCAGCAACCGTCACCAGATTATTGCCGGATTCGAGGAACGCATAAACAACGATCCAGATGTGGAATTTAACAGAGCACTAACGGAAATCAACCGGATTGCCTTGCTCAGACTGACGACGCTGGCTCATGAGGGATACCCGCGTGATCTCGTTGGTTATGCCAACAAACCACCCGCTGCCAACTGGCCTGATAACGCGCGTATTGCCGTGCAGTTTGTCATCAATTACGAAGAGGGCGCAGAAAACTGTGTGCTCCACGGTGACCCTGCCTCTGAAGCTTTTTTGTCTGAAATTGTCGGTGCTCAGGCACTACAAGGCGTCAGACACATGAATATGGAATCGATCTACGAGTATGGCTCACGAGTTGGATTCTGGCGCTTGCACAAGCTGTTTTCACAAAGACAACTTCCGGTAACTGTATTTGGCGTAGCCATGGCCCTGGAACGCAACCCGGAAGCCGTTGCAGCGATGCTGGATTCTGATTGGGAAATTGCCAGCCACGGGTATCGATGGATCGACTATCAGTTTATCGATGAGGCCACAGAACGCGAACATCTGAAGCTTGCCATAGAGGCTCATACACGTGCCACCGGGGAAAGACCACGAGGCTGGTATCTGGGTCGTTGCAGCCCCAATTCGCACAGGCTGGTGGCAGAAGAAGGCGGGTTCCGCTATAACGCCGATAGCTACGCAGATGATCTTCCTTACTGGGATAGCAGCCATAGTGACAAACCCCAGCTTATCGTTCCGTATACGCTCGATGCCAACGATATGCGTTTTGCATCACCGCAAGGATTCAATGCCGGTGACCAGTTTTTCAATTATCTGAAAGACAGTTTCGATACGCTCTATGCCGAAGGACAAGACACACCACGTGTCTTGTCCATCGGACTACACTGTCGACTCATCGGACGTCCAGGCCGAATTGCGTCACTGGCTCGTTTTCTGGACTACATCAGCGAGTTTGACCAAGTCTGGGTAACGCGCCGAATCGATATCGCCGAGCATTGGCATCAGCATCATTCCTGATGCGCTTCCTCTTCTTCCTGAGGAATGATGAGATTGAGAACAATGGCAATCAGGGCAGCCGGGAGCAAACCCGATGTCATGAGAACCTTAAGCGTTGCAGGTAAGTGCTGCAACGCACTGGGCACCAACTGAAGACCAAGACCCACTGACAAGGCAATGGCAAAGATCATCATGTTGCGCCGGTTCCATACGACATCGGACAACATGCTTGCGCCTGCCGCCGCGATCATGCCAAACATGACAATGACGCCACCGCCCAGAACAGCGATAGGCATGCTGGAAATTACTGCACCAAACTTAGGTACCAACCCACAAACGACGAGGAAAATTGCACCAATAGTGACAACGTGGCGGCTCATGACGCCCGTCATGGATACCAGACCCACGTTCTGACTAAACGATGTATTAGGTAGTGCTCCGAATACGCCAGAGATTGCTGTACCAAAACCATCGGCGAGTGTACCGCCGGTAATTTCCTTGTCAGTAGCTTCGCGACCTGCTCCACCTTTGGTGATGCCTGAAATATCACCCACTGTTTCAATAGCGGAGATTACACCCATCAAGCACATACCAATAATCGCGGCAACATTAAACTCTATGCCGAAGTGCAAGGGATTTGGTGCAGAGAACCAGGCCGCACGACCAACGTTGTCGAAGTTAACCATACCTGACACAAACGCTACGGCGTAGCCAGCCAGCAAACCCAGCAGCACAGCTGAAACAGACAACATGCCACGCGTAAAAAACTTTAATCCCAACGTAACTACAATTACAACAAGCGCCAGACCCCAATGCTTGAACGTTCCAAACTCCGGATCATTCATCAATGGAACACCACCAGCTGCGTACTGTACACCCACCTTAACCAGAGCAAGACCAATCATAAGCACGATAAGGCCGGTGACCAGCGGTGGTAACCAATGCCGGATACGTCCGATAAAGGTTCCCAGAAAAAAGTGAAAGATACCACCCGCAACAATACCCCCCATTAAAGCAGGCATACCAAACTGGAGTGCAATAGGAATCATGATGGGAATGAAAGCGAAGCTAGTACCCTGAACAACAGGCAAACGTGCACCCATGGGACCCAGGCCAATGGTTTGAATAAGCGTCGCTATACCGGCGAACACCATGGACATCTGAATCATGTAGATCATGTTTGAGATGTCACCAGACCCAAAACCGAATCCGGCTGCACCGGACACGATAATTGCCGGTGTCACGTTGCTGACAAACATGGCCAGAACATGTTGAATACCCAGCGGAGTGCCTTTTACGATACCCGGAAAATAGTTAGGATCGCGCATTTGTTCAGGCGTCATTCCGCCCTGTGTTTGTGCCATGTCATACCCCGAGAGTGAATTACGGTGGAATGTACACGACACAACGGAAAAGCATTCCTACTTTGTTCCAACTTTGGTACCTGTATTCTATTAATGCCCTGGCACAAGAAACCAAAGAATGAACACCATCACGATATTCAATAACACAAGACTGGTTATCAAAAAATTGCTATGGGTTTAGACAAGAAACGCTTTCGTGACTGGCGACACGCTAGTCCTCACTGGCCGGTACATCGATGACGGATAGATCATCGGGGTTTTCCAGTTCACAACCACTGGCCGTCATGGAAACGCCGTAACGGCTGAAAGAGATGGGGGCTGATCGGGTTAAACCCGACACACAGTAGTCATCAACCTTGAAAGCATAGAGACAACCTCTGGGGACAGGCTTGCGCATAATGAATCGAGGTGCAGCATCCGGGTTATATCCCGCCACATAAGTGGTGAGGGAGCCATTCTCGATACTGGCAGTGAGCCCGACGATATCCTGGCTAGTCATTTGAAAATTTATACTCTCATCGGTTCGCGAGATGAGATACAACGAGGTTCCGTAGCCCTGTTCCAGACTCACCAACCCCGATACGTTGGGAAGTTGTCCGGACTCTGCGGGCAACTCATCTTCAGCCAGCCTTCGGGTAAAGACAAGCTCCAGAGGTTCGTTGACTTTCGCGCATCTTAGAGACGGTTCAACCACAAGACTAATTCGCCCTTCCTGATCTTCCGGATCAGACTCGCCGGGTGATGAAGTACCGACCATAACAGGTGATTCAGAATCTATTGGACCGTTGCCATCAGAAACTACCGGCACAGACGGGGTTGGATCTACCTGGGTTGGGTCTTGCTGTGTCGGATCCAGCGGTGTGGGGTCTTGCTGAGACATTTCTGCAGCGATAGGCGCATTACTTCCTCCACAAGAGGCAAGTGAACCCAAAACGGGTATCACTAGCATCATCGCTGTTATTTTCCGGCCGAAAGGCAACTCCAGAATTCCAAAAGGCTTCATGTGTACCCGCCATCCACTGCTTTTTATTAAAATACTATCTGTGTATTTTATTTCACTAAAAAGCTTACCCTAGCGAGCGCTGCATGTATACGATATCCAGCCATCGATCGAACTTGTAACCAATACCGCTTGCAGTACCCACGTGTTTAAAACCACAGGATTCATGCAAGCCGATGGATTGCCTGTTAGCGCTATCGCCGATAACAGCAATCATCTGCTTGAATTTGCGCTCAGTACAAATTTCTATGAGCGTGCGGAGCAATACACGCCCAAGCCCCTGCCCGGCAAAGTCCGGAGCGACGTAAATTGAATCTTCTACGGTATAGCGATAGGCGGAACGTTGCTTGTGCGAAGCCGCATAGGCGAAACCTGCAAACGCCCCATTCTGATGCACGACCAGCGTTGGATGATTACATGACTCTCGCTGCTGCCAGCGTTCGTGCATTTCATCCACAGATGGCGGTACTTCTTCAAAACTGCCGGTACCGTGCAGAACATGATAGCCATAGACTTCACACATGGCCGGGATATTTTCAGCCGAAGCTAGAGTGACTACCGGAGATGACTGACTCACGAGTTAAATACCGAAAAACCTGGATCGATGTAAAGCATACCCGAACCTCAGCCCGGGAAAACAAACCATCAGCCATCGCCACCCCTAAAAGTCACTACCCAAGTAGTGGCGCAGGCGTAACCTTCATGATCTCGTCATAGCTAGTCATCCCTTGCGCAACCTTGTTCAAGCCACTGACGCGCATGGGTCGCATACCACTCTTATAAGCTTGTTTGCGCAATTCCTCCAGATGAACCGTTGGCGTGATCATCTCCTTGACGGCCGGGTTCATCTGGAATAGCTCATAGATTCCTGCACGGCCCATGAAACCAGAGTTACGGCATTCAAGACACCCGACCGGCTGGTTAATATATTCCGGTGCCGGAGATTTCCACGGCGCCATCAGCTCGTTCCAACGTGCCTCATCCGCGTCGGCTTTTGCAACACAGGATGGACAGAAAGTACGCACCAGTCTTTGCGCCACAACGCCTATCAGTGTTGAACGAATAAGGTAATAAGGTACGCCCAGTTCCAGTAAGCGAGTTACGGCTGATGCCGCATCGTTAGTATGCAAAGTTGATAACACCAGATGACCGGTCAGTGCTGCCTGAACTGCCATCTGTGCAGTTTCCAGATCACGTATTTCACCCACCATAATGATGTCCGGATCCTGACGCAGCAGAGTTCTTACACCTGAAGCAAAGTCCAGCTCTATATTGTGCTGTACCTGCATCTGATTGAACGCCGGTACTACCAGTTCAATGGGATCCTCAATGGTGCAGACGTTTACATCAGGCGTTGCAAGCTGCTGCAATGAACTGTACAAGGTCGTGGTTTTACCCGAACCCGTAGGACCTGTTACCAGGAGTATTCCGTTAGGCTGCTGGATCATCGAGTTCCAGATATCAGCCTCGCGCTTGTCAAATCCCAACTGACTTTGATCACGCAGCAAAACCTCCGGGTCAAAGATGCGCATAACCATCTTTTCACCAAACGCTGTTGGCATCGTGGATATTCGCAATTCCACCTCCTTGCCATCGTTGTTGCGCGTCTTGAGCCTGCCATCCTGAGGGCGCCGCTTTTCGGCAACATCCAGTCTTCCGAGTATTTTCAATCGGCTGGTGACCGCAGCCATAACGCCCGCTGGCATGTCATAGACCTGCTGCATGACCCCGTCAATACGAAAACGTACAGCGCCAGTCTCACGGCGCGGCTCAAGATGAATATCACTGGCACGCTGTTCATAGGCATATTGCAATAACCAGTCAACCAGACTAACGACATGGCTGTCATTGGCTTCCAGCTTGCCGTGGCGGCCGAGCTCCATGAGCTGTTCAAGATTCTGCACAGCACTGGATTGATGTCGCTGATCGTTCTTGGCACCAAGAACCGATTTTGATACCGAATAAAGTTCTTTCAGATATCGCTTGATGTCCGCCGGGTTGCAGATGACCAGACGGATCTCCTTGTTCAGGATACGCTGCAGCTCTGTTTGCCATTCAATAAAAAAGGGCTCTGAGGTGCCGAAAACAACATGGTCATCATTCACCTCGACACAGATAATATTGAATCTGGATGCGTAGGCATGCGAGGTGACCGATGTCACTGCAGGCACATCAATCTGCAATGGGTCGATCCGCTTCCACGGTATATCCACTTTCTTCGACAACCAGCGAGTCAGAAAATCCAGGTCGATTTTTTCCTTGTCATTTCGTGCATTGGTCCACCCACTTGCCGCAATTCGCTCCAGGGGACTGGCAACTTGCCGACCGGAATGCGGCTTGGAAATGGATCTGAGAAGAGCATTATTGGATTCCTCTATCAGCCCATCAATCAATAGACCATCGAGGATTGCTTCAAGCTCTAGCTTGCCAGTGACAGGATGGGCGAAGCGTTTGGAGTTTTCTATCAGCACGTCGGGTTCACTTGTTGTTCTTATTATGCGTCTGTTAGCGGCGCAACCGTGCGATGCGTGAACAAATCAGGAAGAACTTATCGCCCACGTCACGAAGCGCTGATCCGATGTGACACACCGCATGAACCATTAGGCCCGGTAACGAGTACCAGTGCACATTCGAACTTTGATATTGTTCATGCAACACAGACACCCAGAGAATCCGTGAGCACTAACACAAGCAATGTACTGATCGTCTATGACACAAACGGTGGAAATGCCTACCACATGGCTCAGATAATCGGCCGGGGTGTGGAGTCGGTTAAGCATTGCGAGGCCATTATTCGAGCTGTGCCCAAAGTCGGCGATCGCAGCTCGCAGCGGCTACCTGCAGTGCCCGATGAGGGCGCACCCTATGTGCAGCTGGAAGAGCTATCGAGCTGCGATGCGTTAATTCTGGGCGGACCCACACATTTCGGAAATATGTCGGCATCGCTGAAGCATTTTCTCGACCAGACAACCGAGCACTGGTTCAAAGGCTCGCTGGCAGGCAAGCCTGCCGGGTTGTTTACATCCACCGGGAGTATGCATGGCGGCCAGGAATCCACGCTGCTTACCATGATGATTCCCCTGCTACATCACGGCATGCTGATCTGTGGTCTGCCCTATTCCAACCCCGGACTCATGCAAACGCTTCGCGGTGGCACACCTTATGGCGCTAGCCATGTGTCGGGAGAGCAAGGCAATACAGCCATGAGCGATACCGAGGTAGACTTGTGCAAAGCACTGGGTGAACGGATAGCCGTCCATGCCCTGAAACTCAAGGCGTAATTGAGACAACGTAGATAATTCATGAGTGACACCAAGAAGGTACGCAAACCTCGTTTTGAGTCACCCAGGCATGCGCGTATTGGCCGCATCCTTACATTGACAGGTTACTTTGGACTGCTGATACTCATTCTTAACTGGTTCACCTGGCTTGCACCACCTGAGCGCGTTCCACGTTCAATCGTACTGGCGGCCCTCGCCATCCCTTTGTTGTTTCCTCTTCGGGGCATTCTTCACGCACGCCGTTACACACACCAATGGATTGGTTTTCTCAGCATGTTCTATTTCATGGTCGGCGTGGACGTCTGGTACAACCATCAGGAAACAGAACAGCTACTGGGAATGAGCATGGTCATATTCAGTATGCTTTTGATGATCGGCAGTAGCATGTATGCGCGCTACACGCCCACACCGCCAGACCAGCGCAAGCCTCCTCCCGAAGATTGAATGCCCGGTAATACGGCTAACGAATCCGATCAGCCAACGCTGCACGTTCTGCTTCACCAAACACGCTTTTTATAAACGGCACCGTAATTTTCCGTTGCTCCATCAATGACACCTCATCCAGCTCATCGACAACCTGCTTAAGGATGTTCATGCGTCTTGGAAAACGTTTCAGCACATAGCCAATAACTTCATCGCTCACTTCCAGTGAACGCAACTCTATTTCTTCGCGAAAGGCCTTGTGAAGCCCTTCCTCGCTCAACGGCCTGAGTTGAAAAACCAGCCCCCAGGCCAATCGGGTTTTCAGGTCGCTTAGCGCCAGACCCAGCTCTTCTACTGAGCGGTCGGCGGCAACGATCAACTGCGTGCCCAGGGCTCTGCATCGGTTGATAAGGTTGAATAGATCCACTTCGGCTGCGTGATCGAGCCTCTGCAAATCGTCAATGCATAGAAGATCAAGAGTTTCCATGCCGACGATTGATTCCGAATGATTGATCATCTCTCCTGGAAGATAGGCAATCCGGTAGCCCTGACGGTTGTAGGTATCGCAGGCCGCACTAAGCAGATGAGACTTACCTGTGCCTGCACTACCCCAGAGATACATCTGCACATCATCAAGCTCGCCATTGACGAAGGCACGCACAGCATCGCGGGTCAGCGCGTTTTGCTCATCAACATGGAAACTGTCAAACGAGGTGGCGGGCGCTGTATCCAGGGACAACGTCAGTTGCGGGTGCTCACGCATGATGATGTTCTACGAAACAGACAGCTATCGGGAGTATTCGATGGCCATATCTGCGCTGCGAGCCAGCGAATTCGGATCATTCGTGAGTGGTAGTGCAGAACGTTGTAACCAGGACACATCAAACAGCGCGGATTCGATATCAACCAACGCGCTGCGCGGCACAACCGAGAACACCATGGAGGTGGTTTTCACCTCCTTTGGATAGACAGTACCAATGGCCTGTATGCTGTCGAAGAATTTCATCATGCGAGCATAGTCATTGATGGAGTCCAGCGATCCGACCCATACCAGCCCTTCGGTATCCGAGATCGCATTGCCACCATAGCGATAGGTTTCATCGATTTGGGCAACTGAACTCAGAACACCCAGGCCTTGTTGCAAGCCTTCATCCAGACTCGATGTATCAAACTGGGACTGCTGTTGCTGCTCACCGTCAATTCGCGTCCACTGACCACGCCAGCCACGAACCCCCAGCCGGGTCAGATAGCCAACCAGAATAGTATCCTGTGCATAGCGTCCAGAGAGAGATGCCAGATTGTCGGCATTGAATGTCTGTGCACTAATTTCCTCAACGGACATCAATTGCCGATCTTCATCGTCACCCGTGGGGTAGACCAGAGTAATTCCGGCAGCACCTGATATCTCACGTGCCCGCTTCTGCACATTAGCAGCGACCGGATCGCTCACCAGAATGTCGCGCCCCTGGTCACGTATCAATAAAAAAACCAGCGCCGAATCAGTGGCCTGAAAAGCATCAGAGGCTGGCACTGGCTCTTGTTGTTGCTCACGTGCAGCTCTGGCAGGCGCTGATTCGCTGATCAGTTGATTGACCAGCTGCCGATCAAAGCTGACCAGCATCAGTTGCGTCGCCTGCCCGGTCTGCAGCACCTTGCGCGTTACGGGCGTATCGCTGGCGATGACAGTTCCCGGCGGGGGGCGGCGGTAGCTGAACGCTTGCACGTAGTCTTCGGCGCGCTTGAGTCCCTGACGGATCAGATCACGATTCAGGACCGTCTTGTCGCCACTGTTGTTCAGTACCACACGACGCAAGCCGGCCATGTAAGCATCCTGCTGTTCTTCTTCGCTGCGCTCGGATACTGCAACCTCGATGGTGAAGGCATCATTTTGAGCATGCGCGGAAAACGTTGCCATATTGAGCAACAACGCGACGATAAGTACGAGCAAACCGCGCAGGTTTGCACAATGGTTAGCGAATGCAATTGCAGATTTCATGAACAGTCCAGGTCAGTCCAGATTCGTGTTGTGAGAACCCGAGGACCCTCCCGGGTAAGTGTAACCGCTGGCACCACTTTAGCGTATCATTGAGCGCCAGATTGCTGCGCCTCAAGTGGCCTTTGTCCCACCACTAAAAATGACCCAGAAAACCACACATTCCTCTACAGACAACGAGGCGACCAACCACAATCCCGATGCCTCAAGGCGAAATTCCGCCAACACCATGACCTACGCCGACGCGGGCGTGGACATTGAAGCTGGCAATACGCTAATCGAGCGCATAAAGCCTCTAGTCGCCAAAACCCGACGTCCAGGCGTGTTGGGTGGCATTGGCGGATTTGGTGGCTTGTTCGAGCTGCCAGTGGACCGGTATCGACAACCCGTCATGGTTTCCGGAGCAGATGGGGTCGGCACCAAACTCAGATTGGCCATCGAACTTGGCATTCACGACACCATCGGCATCGATCTGGTTGCCATGTGCGTCAACGATATTATTGTGTGTGGCGCCGAGCCGTTGTGGTTCCTGGACTATTACGCCTCCGGCAAACTTGATATCGATCAGGCTCAGGATGTCATCAAAGGCATCGTTGAGGGTTGCCTGCAATCGGGAGCGGCATTACTGGGTGGCGAGACTGCCGAAATGCCGGGAATGTACGCTGAGAATGACTATGACCTGGCGGGTTTCGCGGTTGGTGTGGTCGAAAAATCAGACATCATCGATGGCAGCAAAGTGGTCGCTGGTAACACGCTTATCGGGCTGGCGTCCTCAGGGCCGCATTCCAACGGCTACTCACTCATCAGAAAACTGCTTGAAAAACAGGATATGTCCCAGCAGTTGGGCAAGACCTCGCTTGGCGATGCGCTGCTGGCTCCAACTCGCATATACGCAAAATCAGTATCGACCCTTCTGGCTACTCACGAAGTCCACGCGCTTGCGCATATAACAGGTGGTGGCTTGACAGAAAATCTACCTCGGGTGCTTCCCGAGAATACCGAAGCCGTGATAAATCGACAAAGCTGGCAGCTACCTGACGTGTTCCAGTGGCTGCAAAATACAGGCAATATCTCTGATCAGGAAATGCTCAAGACATTTAATTGCGGTATCGGCATGGTCATCGTTGTTGAGCAGAGTAATGAATCCGAAATTGTAAAAACTCTGCAAGCCGCTGGTGAGCAGGCCTTTGTCATTGGCCGCATCGAATCCAGCCAGTCAGAGGCCGCGGTCAGATACCTGTAACGTGACGTCCGGTAGTGGCAAACCAAAACTGGCCATTCTCATATCGGGGCGTGGTTCCAATATGCTGGCCATCGCACGTGCCTGTGAGAGTGGCGAGCTGAATGCGCAAATCGCTCTCGTGCTCAGTAACCGCCGCGATGCTGCCGGTATAAGTGCCGCAGATGCGTTAGGAATCTCCACGGACGTCATTGAGCATACGGCCTTTACTTCAAGGGACGACTTCGACTCAAGTTTGCGAGCACGACTGGAGCTTGTCGACCCGGACTGGATTGTTCTGGCAGGCTTCATGCGCATTCTGGGCAAGGATTTTGTGCAGCGCTGGAAAGGTCGAATCCTCAACATACATCCTTCCCTGCTACCCGCCTATCCTGGTCTGAACACCCACGAACGTGCCATCAAGGCCGGTGACAAGGAAGCAGGCGCCAGTGTGCATCTGGTCACCCCTGAACTGGATGCAGGTCCTGTTGTCGAACAAGTAAGAGTTCCCGTTTTACCCACCGATACGCCTGAGACCCTTGCGCAACGTGTCATCGAACAGGAACATATCTTGTACGTCAATGCCTTGAAACAATGTGTCAATATTGCCCGTCCGTGATCCAGCTACAATAGTCAGACCCTACTTGTGCGCGGCAGAATTACACGTCCGTTGTCTTTGCACAGGAATAAAGGCCCTTCCTCACCAAGCCAGGACCGCATCATGATCACCATGCAAAACCGCCTTTTCTGCAGTTTTCAGTGCCAATGGATGAGTCGCACGATGTCTTTGCGCTATGCCACTTTGTTTACAGTATGCATCACAGGCTTACTGGGTTTTGGTCCTGCCCGGGCCCAGACACTTCAAGTCGGGGACATTGCCCCTTTCGAAGTTGTCTATCAGGTAGGTAACCACTTGATCAACGCAGGCACAGCACAACTTTCGCTGACAAACGACGGTGAGCTCTGGACTTACAGCCTGAAGACAACACCTCGCGGTCTAATCAAACTCGCCGGTAAAGGCAAGATAAACGAATCCAGCACCTTTCAACTCGCAGAACAGGATGGCGAACTTCTTATTCAGACTCAGGCTTATACTTTCAGGCAAGACGACGAACGCCGCCGCGCTGTGGATGCCACGTTCGACTGGGAAAATAACAAAATCACGCATTTGTATCGAGGAGAAGAAAAAGTAGAGAATTTCGATACACCCATAATCGACCGTCTGTCTGCAACGTTGTTGATCATGAACGCACTTCGTCGTGACTTCCAGTCAGCCGAGCTGCAGGTATTCGATACAGGTCGGGTAAAGGCTGTGGCGTTTAACAATGCCGGCACAGAAACCCTTGAGACGCCGCTGGGACAAATCGAAACCATCCGCGTCACCAATCAGAACGCCACCGGAGGCAGCCGTCAGACCACAACATGGTTTGCACCGTCACTGGATTACATGCCCGTCAAAATAGAGCATCGAAAGCGCGGTGAGCTGGTCGCCAGATTCAACTTGCAGCGACTCAGTAATCGTATGAAAAATATCGAAATGGATTCTGAAACCGACAACAAGTAAGTCGGCGATGCGACGAATCAAGCCTTACTTGAACTGCTTTTCGAAGACTGCGCGTAGTCGATAATCGGGTTCGCCCTTATCGTCCAGAGTCTCGAACTCAACTGGCACCTGCATCTGTGCCGAGAACATGAAACCCGGTTGTTGCCAGAAAAGGCTGGGGTTGATGTACCAATCGCTACTGGCGTCAAGGTCGTCGTTGTCTTCCCATTGGTCAACATCCAGATTGCCCTGAACTGACAGCATCCACAGCGGTGAATGTGCATCCAGGCCGGTAAATCCAAAACGACGACCAGTAGTGACATCCAGCGAAAGCACATCTGAGACAGAGCTTCCGAGGCCATCAGATGCGAACTGCTCCAGATTGACGTCAATGGCTCCGTACCACAGCCGACCCAGGCGACCGTAGGACAAACCCAGGAGACTGGAGCTGACATAGGCGGTTCCGTCTATGTGCGCATCCTCATGCTCAAGACGCACACCGGCTGAATATTCCAGTCCATCGTGCAGTGTGGAGGTGGCTGAGTTCAACGCACCCATTCCCAAAAGATTGCTTTTAACATCGAGACGGGGCGAATCAAACAGATCCAGACCGTAGGCGCCTTCTCTGGAAAAATTGGGCAGTTTGGGCTTGAGCTTGAACGAGAACGCTGTCTGGTGTGTCAGGCTACGGAAATCCGCCGGACGGTCTATAGGCAAATCTGAACCCAGTCTGATGCTCGAAGCAAAGTCTTCTTGCGAACGTGTAAACCGGATAGTGTCTAGTTCGGCAGGATCAAAATTGAAAGGATCAGTGCCGGGGGGTACAAACAATGGCTCATTTGCGTGCGCCAACGAACCTATCACCAGCAAAGGCGCTATCATCCACCACCGTTGTAGAGAATCTGCCATCGTAGCGTATTGCTCTTGAGCCTAATTACACTGAAAGTTCATCGTCGTGATGAACGACCGAACTGCATCACCAATTAAACCGTGAATGTCGCAAAAAAACAACGGAATTTGTTGGCAAAACACTAATCAGATGGTTAGGTTTACGGAAAAACACCTGAGACTGAGAATCGCTTGACTATATGGTAGCTAATGATTTGACAAATTCCAGTGACAATTCCAACGTTGATGATCAAAGTGATGACGTCGATGATGAAATCAGTAAAAGCCAACGTAAACGTGACGCTGATGAGATTCGCGATCTTGGTGAGCGCCTGACCGAATTAGGTGCTAGCGAGCTGGCAACCATTCCACTGCCCGACGCAGTGGCAAATGCCATCGAAGAATTCTCGCGTATCAAGGCGCATGGGGCTCGAAAACGGCAGCTTGGCTTTCTTGCAAAGCGGCTTCGTAATGTGGATGTCGAACCGATCTATATTGCGCTTGAGAAAATACGGCAAGTAGCTCGCAACAATACAATCAGCCTGCATAAAGTGGAAAACTGGCGCGACCGATTGCTGGGCGACGTTGATAACGAAAGCCCTAAAGAGGCTCTAACTGCATTCCTGGAAGAGTTTAAAACGGCGGACAGACAACATTTTCGGCATCTTCAGGCCCAGGCTCTCAAGGAACGCCAGAACAAACGATCGCCAGCCGCAGCAAGACAACTTTTCAAGGCTATCCGTGAGCAGACAATAGTCGATCCGGATGTACCGTATTGATTTGCTTGAAATCAACAAGGCGTTTTACACAACACCTTGTGCTTTTTTCCATGACGCTATCGCTGTGTGCCTGTGCTGCGAACACCGTTGCACCTGAAGATACAAAAGGCGTTAATGTCAGTGAACAGCAATCAAGCCTTGTTGCGTCTAAACCGCCTCCGCCGGTATCTTTAAACAACTTGCAAGGCACCTCGGAGATTAATCCACAAGGTACCCCTGACATCAATCCCCAGGAAGCCCTGCAGGACAACGTACAAGAGGGCGCACCAAAGAAAAACACACAAGGCAACTTGCAAAGCAAGCTGAACGTCAATCCGCTGACTATTACGCGCACCAGAATGGTTGGCAAACTGCAGAATAAACAACTGTCCGAAATCAGTGGCCTTGCGGCAGCCAACCGATATCCGGGATTGCTTTATGCGATTAACGATAGCGGCAATCAACCCGCGTTGTATGCCATCTCAGAGACAGGTCAGCTTGTAGAGCAATGGCATATCAATGCCAGAAATCGCGACTGGGAAGACATGACCCGAATCAGGCTGGCCAATAAAACCTATCTTGTGGTGGGAGACACCGGTGACAATCTGCGCGTACACAAATTTGCGTCACTGCATTTTTTCACGGAACCCGCTGTACCTGCTGAGACCAATAGCCTGGATCCGGCATTCTCGATCCGGTTCAGATACGAAGATGGCCCCCGCAATGTAGAAGCATTTGCGGCCATCGACAATTCGATTTATCTTTTAAGCAAAGAGCCAGTGGGCGTCAGCGGCCCCGCGCCCTCCGGAATTTACCAACTAGAGCTACCTGAGAGCATTCACCAGTCTTCCATAGAGGAAGAACCGTTGATCGCTACTCGCATCGGTAGCATGCCTCCACGTACAGGTGGTCTTGAAGCAAGACTTGCAGCAGCTCTTGCCGGTGTGGATCTGTCACATCCCACGGCTCTGGCGTTCGATGCCACTAGAAATTCGGCATACGTACTCACTTATCGTGAAGTGTTGCATGTACAACGAACCGCAGGGCAAACATGGGCTGATGCATTTGCACAGCCCGCCAGGCGTCTGCTCTGGCACAAACTGGCTCAGGCAGAAGCACTGACGCTGGCTGAAGGACGCGCTATCTGGTTTACCTCGGAGAAGGCAGGCGCACCAATATGGGCAATTCCGCTTGAAGCGCCCTTATAGGACACTCACTGGCTTAACTACGGCTTTTGCACTCTTACGCCTGTGAGCTCCGTTGTACCGTCGGTCAACAGATTACTCGTGATATCTGCATCTGTGAAAAACAGCTGACGGAAGTTTTTATCAGAGTAACGCTGTGATTGATCATTAAAGAACGGCGATGCTGGATCGGTTGATTGCGAATAGCTCAATAGACCAAAAGCACGTGGTCCCGCATCTCCAAATTCCAGACCAAAATGCCAGCTTGTGCCCCGGTCAATACGCCAACCAACTCCCGGGGTGTCCGATAAACCACCACTGCCTTGTAGATTATTTTGTCCAATACGCGGGAACACGGTGTCTTCGGCCACTGCTTGTCCGACAGCTCCGATTGCATTGAATCCCCCATCTGGATCACTTGTGGCACCGTGCCAGGCAATGGGCGCGTCTAGTAACTCAGCTTCACCACCCGGTGGTACTCCGCCGGTTTTCTGAACAACCTGAACACTACCCAATGCTGCTTGATAAGGTATGGACACTGACTCTATCAGGTCAGAGGCTCTTGCCAGCGCAACCAGCATGACATCGTTGGCGGTACCTCGGTTGGAATCAGTCGGTGTTGAAGGCGTACCAACCGGATCTGCAGGATCAAAAGGTACTGTGTACTGCGCATTGGGATCGCTCAGAAATTGCCCCATAAACACCCTGAAAACATGCGCGCCGACACTATCAATATCGTAGACGCCATTCCATCCAGCCAGAACGTCACACGCTTGAGTAACAGAGCGTTCCTCATCCATGCCTGTTGACACTGGAGCCTCGGCAATAAGCTTACATCGTTCGAGCAATTCAAACAGTAGCGTCTCGGCAAAGAAGGATCGATTGTTATAGATAACGTTGATCAGATCCTCTGCACTGAACTTTCCATCCTGGCCAGCCGGAGGCGAATCTGCAAAGCCAGCTTCCAGAGGGTTCTGCACCATGGTCAAGCCGAGGCGAGTTCTTGCAGAGAGCATGGTTTGTTCAAATCCGAACAGCGGTGAGAATCCCGTCAGGAATTCAGCGGGATTAGTAGACCAGTAACTATCGTTGGAATTCTGGACAAAATCCGTGCGTACCAGTTTGGGCCGTTTCTCATAAGGTACAAGCCCATTGCAACCACTGTTTTGCCAATCATCTCGAGATGTACTGCCATCGAGCAGGGTTAAACCACCTACGAATGAAGAATTGAATTCTGGCGATGCTGCGCGTTTGAGTTCTATCACGGCCAATGCCTCATCCGACAGATCGGCCACAGCAGAACTGTCGATATAAAACGCATTACCCTGATCATCTGCGTATGTCGTGTTGGTCCAACGAGTATGTCCACACTCTTCAAAGACCTGCTGAAACTCGGCCAGACTGGATGCCTGGCTCATAGCCAGCCAGGTATCCAGAAAGTTGCTCATGTCCGCGTTAGCATCCCTGAACGTATAAGCTTTTCGATCGTCACCCCAGGCACCCAACAAGCCGTTAGACAATAATTCAGCCGGCAACATCGGACCGTACTCGGAAAAATAGAACTCTCGCTCAAGCACCGTTGGAGTGGGTGACCCATTGGCTACTTCAATGCGGAACATTTCACTTGTGATGGGTCTTTCTTCGCCATCCTTGATATAGACAAGATCATCGTCTTCTTTCAATGTCAGCTCATAGAACGTAAACCTGCGACTGGTACTGACGGTGTGTGACCAGCCAAGGTTCTGATTAAAACCGATCAATGGCAGTGCGGTGCCTGATATACCGGCACCGGTAACGTCTAGATAGCCCGGCACCGTCATGTGCATCTGATAGAAGCGTCTTGCTCCGGTATACGGAAAATGCGGATTAGCCAGAAGTGCACCCTTACCATTTTCGGTCAGCTCGCTGCCGATACCCCAGGCATTACTGCCTACTTCGTGTTCTTGTATCTGTAACGCGGTGGATGCACCACTGGCCGCGTTTGCAAAGACCTTATCGAGTGTTGCCGACTTCAAAGGATCAACCGCTTTCAGCATGGCGGAGTCCATTCCCAGTGTGGGCTCTGCCGAATCACCTGGAGGTACAGCGAGAAACACAGCACCGTTTGCAAACAGATTACCACTGGCATATTGACCAACTATCCGATAATACGCTTGTAGGTCCTGCGGGCGAATAGGTCTTACCCAAGGTGCGCCATTACACTGTCGGGGCAGATCTTCCGGTGCGGTATCTTCGACATACTGGTTATAGCCTGCGGTGAATCCATCAAGCAGCGCTAAGGACTCGGGACTAAGTTGGGCATACTCAGACTCTGCTCCGCTCAGAATACGCAAAGAGCGGTAACTGAAATCATTGATGATGTTGATGTCGTTTTCACCCGGACCAAAATATTTTGCGCGTTCACCGCGCGCTTTTACGAACGACTCTGCCAGTAGACAGACATTGTCCTGCGCCTGCGCAAAACCGGCGCCGAATGCGGCACCTTCCAGCGTATCGGAGCTTATATGGGGGACGCCATTGGTCGTGCGACGGATGGTCGCCTGAAGCCCGGTATCTGTCGGGGCAAGTATTACCGTTGGTGAATCTGCATCCGGGGCTGCCTTGTCAGTCTCCACGCCGGAACAGGCAACCAGCTGGACAAGGAACACGACGCCTACAAACAGGCCTGGCGCTTTAAAAGATTGCTGACTGGTGAGTTCCATCATAACGCTCTATCCTCAGCTCTATGGTGAGTAAACGCTAACAAAGAACACCAAGGTAATGCAAATTCATCTTATTTCCTATAGCCAAACAGATGTTAATAATCTATACGCTGTATTGCGCAACCTTCGTTGTGTTCCAATGGATACCGCTGCCGTAACTGTCGGGGTCAATGACGCTCAAGCCTTTCTCTATCAGCAAGGGCTCTTGCAGAATTTCATTCCACCAATCCACATATTCCAGTCGATGAGAGGTTTGGCCGATCGCCAGTAAATGAGCACTGACTTCAGGCCATAAATGACTGGATACCTGCTTACCTGCCGCCTCAGCCAGAGAAACCGCAGACATCCAGCCGGTTACGCCACCAATTTTCATGACATCGGGCATGACAAAATCTGAGGCATCCGCTTGCAAAGCGAGTTGCATGTCAGCTGGCCCCCACCAGTTCTCTCCACTTTGCACTGGCGTATGAATGGCGTCCTTGACTTTGGCAGTGTTGATGTAGTCGTGAGCCAGCACAGGTTCTTCGATCCATAAAAGTCCCTCATCGTCGAGAGCAGACAATCGTTGAATAGCATCGGTTGGTGATAATGACTGGTTGTAGTCCACCATTACATCGATATCGGGTCCGACCGCCGCGCGCATTGCCCGCACCACCTTGATATCTTGCTCAACCGTGGGATACCCGATTTTCGCCTTCACACCGCTGTAACCGCGTTTTGCCCAGTTCTCAGCCTGGCGAGCAGTTTCAAGCTCACCATCGTAGCCCGTACCTCCGTAGGCTTTTACAGGTCTTATTTCGCCACCCAGCAATTGACACAAAGGCAAACAGTGATGCCTTGCCATAGCATCCCATAAGGCCATATCGATACCAGCGATTGCCATCCCGACCAGTCCTTGTGATCCGATTAGACGCGTGCGTTGCAGCAGCAATTGATTAAGCGCACGTGGATTCAGTGGCTGCCCTACCAGCATGTCACCGAAGCCCAGCACCAGATCAGCCACAGGCTTTAGCGCAATCGGCGTAT
The DNA here is from genome assembly GCA_045106855.1 of Granulosicoccus sp. Classification (GTDB taxonomy): domain Bacteria; phylum Pseudomonadota; class Gammaproteobacteria; order Granulosicoccales; family Granulosicoccaceae; genus Granulosicoccus. The sequence continues at coordinate 11,684 of JBGCFI010000034.1, read as the reverse complement.
ACGTGAAGAGAATAGCGTGTCCCGTCAGCCCTCCCGTACAATGAATGTCAACGAGTACGAGTGGTGATTTCTCCACAACACCACTTGCTGTGCGATGTGCAGGAGTGATCGGTACAAGTACGGTTTTAACCACTATGGATGCTATGTGCTGACTACTCATGCCCTGTAAACACTCAGTGATCGATTGATCATTCATCATGCCACAAGCAGCGCGGTGGCGGCGCTGAAGAGGTAGCTCGTGCAATACTCTGGTTAGCTTCTGCCGATGCTTCCTACAGCACGGCCTCTTTCGTGGATGTCAGCGGCGGTCGCTGACAGCAAACAAGTAGCGTGTTGTTAACCCACATCCTAATATTTCAGGTATGGCTTAAGCACACCGAGCCATCCGGCCCGTACTCGCTGATACTCCTCCTCACAATCCTCGGCACGTTCTGCGGACAAACCGTATTCGTCATTGATCAGATCCTCGTGCATGTCAGGATCCGAACCATAGACATGACACAGTGTCGTGTAATAACGCTGAATATCAAGACTGTGTTCGCTCCAGAAATCGGACTCATCAAACCATTCGTATTCTTCACTTTCCAAACCAAACATGTCGGCCGCATTCAGCGCTATCTGCGCACCGTCTTCTACATATTCGAGTAAAAGCACACTGGCAAGTGCATCTGCGGCGTCTTCCTCTCTTGCCAACATGGGCAAATCATATTGTTCAAACATGACGTGGCCAATCTCGTGCATCAGTGTATGAAAATAGACATCCCCAACAGGTGCATCTTCATCGTCGAAATAGGCTCGAATATTGTCCGCAAAGCTCTCGGGCATCCAGATCTCTTGCGTTTCCGGATCATACAGAGGTCCCTCTTCAACCTCATGCAGCACGCGCACAGGTTTCGCAAAGCGTAAGAGCTCTGCCATGAACTTAACCTGTTCTTCCAGAACGGGGTTGGTGGAATTAACAGAGTGCACTGTTATTCCTGCGTCGGGTTGTGCAGGTTGCGATGAGTCTGCAATCGCTATTCCGAAAGTTGTACAAACAAGACACACCAGTGCCGGGATTATCCACCTGCGCATTATCGCCTTCCTAGAGAATCCGATGTCATCGGGGTAAAAACAGGCTGCATCCAGTTACCGGTCAGGTGATAAGTGCGCAAACCGAGCCGATCAAAATCAATACCCAATGCTTTCAAAAGGCCGGCAGCAACCAGGGCACCAATACCCGCACTTGCACCACCCGAAATTGCACCAATAATTGGCAATGCCGCGCTGACTCTGGGTAACACGGTGACTTGCTGGTCAAATTGCTGTGTATTCAAGTCAGAGTTACCGACGATATCCACGACACCGATGGGCCCTTTAAGCTGTAACAACGGCACTTGCGCAACTCCATTGTCGATATCGATTCTGCCTGCAATACTCTCGAACGCCAGTCCTGCAGCCGTCATGTCCTTGAAATCGAGATTGAGTCTGCGCGGCAGTGCCTGAAACGCAAACAACCCCACCATACGACCCGCACCGGGCTCCAGCGGCACAATACTGCCAGAGCGCATATCAACTTTGATGCTGCCATCCAGCTTGGCAATTTCGGGTTTGTATAAAGGACCCGGCCAGTCAATTTTCATTTCTATACTGCCTTCGGCATCATCAATGATGCCGGACAATCCCACTTCGTCAAAGCCAATACCGAAATCGTCACTTTGCAGCACCAGATTGAGTTGAGTTGTATGTTTACCGGCAAGACCGGTACCGACACTCTGGGGATCGCGCAAATACCAATGCCCCTGACCCACCATACGCATAGTCTCGTACGCAAACCCTAACGTTGTTATGTCAAGGCCACTAACATTGGGTTGTGCGCGCAGTACAAGGTCACGAATGCGAACATCATCCCTGATCAATGTACGTACACGGGCTTCCACCGGCGGCAATATTCGAGGATCAAGTTCACGAGAACTGACAGTGCTTGCGCGAGTTAGTGGAGTCTCTTCACGCAGTGCATCGATGACTGACCAGTCGAGTTTATCAATACGTGCTTTGAGAGCCGTACTCTTCTCCCAGTGCTTGCGCGGATAGCGCATATTGCCTGTTAGTGCCTGATTGGAGACCACGAAATTCAGATAGGTATCATCGGTATTGGCTTGCAGAGCAGCTTTACCCAGGGAGCGACTGCCAAGCACGAGCGAATCCGTATTGAGTTTGGCAAACACGGGAAGTATCAGCTCAGGCTCACCTTCACCTTCCGGGATGGAGTCGATGTACTGGGCAATGGTTTCGATCCAGCGATCAGCTGCCAGTCGTTGAACATTACCTTGCAAGCGAATTCCCGGTTGGCTGAGCGCGGCTGATGCATCAGCAACTCTTGACTCTCCAAGCTCAATCAATAGTGAGTACAAAGTCTGATCAACGACTCTCACCTGAGCCGTAAGCTCATCTCCATAGCGCGCCTGCCAGAATTGATCGACATCAGGATCACGAAATGCCGTGCTCAAGCTGAATGTTTTCGCAACCGATGTACCTTTGTTAAAAGGTGTAGGTAGCAACAACTCCGAGCCGACAAGATCACTTTCGATATCCAGGCCGACGCCTTCAGTGAGAATTCTTTGCGCAGAATGTGGTGCCGTGATCGTTGCAGTCCATTGTGATGCCCCACGGATAAACCGATCCAGTGGATTGCCATAGTGGGCCAGCAAGTCGTTGGCTTCCATGGCTCCTTTGATAATCAACCGGGTATCGGCATCTTTGCCGCGGCCCGCCGTAGCTCCGGACAGTCGGACATCATGGCCCAGTAAACGACCACCGATATTGTTAATCAGTATTCCTTGTTCATTAAAGTTGACGGCACCCTTCGCGTTGTCGAGCACAAGCTCTGCACGACCGAATGTTACGTCGTTGTTCTCCAGGAACACAGAACCATCAACCGAAAATGGTCGCCAGCTAAGCGCCTTCGCGCCGATATCCGTATCCGCTGGTCGTTTGAACAACGACACGGCCAGACTAAGGTCCATCTCAGTATCACCTGTACCAGACATGTCGCCGATCGCTGGCTCCAGAAAGCCTCGAAGCGGCCCGGTAACACCAAAATTGACCACATCCTGAAGGCTGCCGGATGCGGTACTGGTCACGCTGAGAACCGGCACAGCCAGGTTGCCAATTGTGGCACTGGTTTTAGACACGTTGAATCGATCAAGCGATGAGTTCTCTGCGACACCTGTAAGAGTGAGTCCGTTAAGTTCAAGCGTGCCATTGATATTGCTGGCTGATGGCCAATTTGGCAGGAAGGCAAGCTTGCCATCCTTGATATCTACACTTGCCTGAAACGCACCTTTGCCTTGATCAAAAGGAAAATCCGATACATTACCGAACAACAAAAGCGACCCATCACTTGCACTACCTGCGGCAATCGCATTATCCAGCCACTGCGTTGCCGCCTTGTTAAGTTTCTTGCGTGGCAACCAGGCCTTCAGCTCGGTAATGTCGGTTGCTGAAAACCTGCTTTGGACATCCAGATGGGGTGACGCACCCGATGCAAAAGTCGCCTTGATGCGTGTACTGGTGTCGATACCATTATCCGCTAGCTGCACGTCAGCGCCCAGCAACACTCTTTTCCAGTCAACAAGATTTATATCAATCGTCGTTTGTAATGAATCAATACTCAGTTGTTGATCAGTAACGGCTGACCATGCCAAAGGCATCTGTACAGCTGCCAGATTCAGTGTTCCGACAGAATTCTTTATATCCAGTTTGCCGTTTACGGGCCCCAGGGCAGGCAGCGGACCTTTGCCCTTGAAGGCCAGGTCATCAAATTGCGCAGACAGATTTATCATCGGTACATTGGCCGTATCCGACACGCGTATTTCGAGATTCTTTATGCCACCCTCAGAAGAGCTGTTCCACACTGCCTGCGCTATATCGGGTTGACCAGATGTCAGTGCAAGCGCTGCAAGGCGCGTTGCCAGTTCAGCAGGCACGACACTCGCTGAGGCGCTTAACTCCCATGAAGCCTTACGATTGTCAGCCGAGGCAACCGACGGTAAGTTCTCATCAAGCGCAATATCGTCTGACACAGGCGGCAAAGTTTCCTGATGTTGCGTTGCCTTACTGAGTTGAAATTGCTCCATACTCATCGCCGCGTCACCCAATGCGGCTTGAAAGCCTGTCACTTGAATATCGGTGGAATTGTCGGCGCGCCAGAATTTTAATTGTGCACTTGCGCTATCGAGCAAGCGCTGCCCCGTATCGGCATTGCTAATCGCACCAAACTCTACGGGGCCACGAGCAGACACAAACTCGCCATTCTTCCACTGGCCCCAAAGCTCAACCGTCGCCATTGTTTCAACGTTTAATGAACGAGACCATTCTTCGTGGGCGACACCACCCAGCGCTAACAAGTCCCTTAGCCCGGGAACATCAACCGACTCTGCAGAGAGGTACAAATTGCCATCCGATTCGGACAGCCTGCGTGGGCTACCTATCAGGTCAATACCCGCTTCCAGTCGGCGACCTCCCAATGATGCAGGCAAGTCTGCATCGACACGTAGCTGATGCAGATTATTTTCATTTTCAGCACGTATATTGAGATTTTCGAAGACAACCTGACTTTCATTTTTCATATCGATCAAGGTGAGCTGTGTATCCAGCAAACCCACCTTGCCGGCATTGAACAGCCAGGCAACAACATCGACGCCTTCGGATGTTGCTGGCACCGCAGCGACACTGTTATCCGTGGCTGCAGTTCTCATGGACTCCATACCATGCAAGCGCAATTGCCCGTCACTATCCGCCTCAACCACGAGGCTGGCACCCACAAGACTCAGCTCGGTAATGATGGGCAGCCCACGCATGAGCGATTTAGCAAGATTAATATCAATTAATATCTCATCAAGCGTCACTACCCGTTCGGCAGTTTCAAATACAGTGACTTCCTTGGCGCGCAGTAATGGGCCGAAGCCATCCCAGCGCAGCGATAAATCGCCGATTTGCACCGGGCTGCGCAGGTAATCACTTACACGCGATTCAATATGGCTCTTATAGCCGGATGCTAACGGCAAGCCCACTCTGGCTGTCAGCGTGAACAATGCCAGCAGAATGAGCAGGAAGCCTGTAATCAGATAAGACACCCGCACCGTGTGGCGGGCCGCAGACTTGATCATTGACGCTGTGAATCAGAATTCGGACTGTTACTGTAAGACAACATCGTAGTGTTCACGTGTATAAAACTGCTCTGCTTGCAGGCGGATAGGCACCCCTACAAAATCCTGTAGTTCCGCCAGATCGTCGGAGCGCTCTTCGGTAAACCATTCCACCACCTCGGATGAAGCCAGTACGGTCACCGAATCAATCTCAAACTGCCTGACCTGACGAATAATTTCACGGGCAACCTCGAATCCTACGGTTTCCAGTGTTTTTTGCATACCGCGTCCGTCACAAACGCCGCACTCCGTACACAACACTTGCTCAAGACTTTCGCGAGTACGTTTTCGCGTCATCTCCACAAGACCCAACTGCGACACCTCACTGACCTGCGTCCGGGCATGGTCTCGTTCCAGGGCTTTCTCCAACGCCCTGAGCACCTGGCGTCGATGCTCAAGCACACCCATATCGATGAAATCGATAATTATGATGCCTCCCAGATTGCGTAACCGCAACTGACGGGCAATGGTCTGTGCTGATTCAAGATTAGTCTTGAATATGGTTTCTTCAAGGTTGCGTTTTCCGACGAAGCCACCTGTATTAACGTCGATGGTAGTCATGGATTCGGTTTGATCGATTATCAGATAACCACCGGATTTCAGCATTACCCTGCGATTCAAGGCTTTATCGATCTCATCCTCAACCCCATGCAGGTCAAATATGGGTCTTTCGCCTGGATAATGCTCCAGACATGAGGACAATTCGGGCACGTATTCGTCACAAAAGTTCACACACTGACGATAGGTTTCACGCGAGTCGATGCGAATCCGCTCAACGTTATTGCGATTCAGATCACGCATCATGCGTTGCACCAGAGGCAGGTCTCTAAAAATGACCGAACCGGGAGCACTGTCCTGTCGTCGCTTGTGAACTCCGGCCCACACTTTATCCAGGTATTGCATGTCCTGTAGCAGTTCTTCACGTTGCGCCCCTTCGGCAGCGGTTCGAAGGATATATCCCACAGGTCGATCGCCACGCAGCTCCTCCACCAGAGATTTCAGGCGTTCCCGCTCCTCCTCATTCTCGATACGCACCGATACACCGATGTTCTCCTCATAAGGCATCATGACCAGAAAACGACTGGGTGCCGTGAGGTTGCTGGTTACACGCGCACCCTTCGTGCCCAGGGGGTCTTTAGTAACCTGGACTGCCAGTGTCTGCCCCTCATTGAGCAACCTGGCAATGCTGGGCGGTGAATCCTCGTCAGCATCTGCAGGTAAGCGGATATCCGATACATGCAAAAACGCCGCTTTCTCCAGACCGATATCAACAAAAGCCGCCTCCATACCCGGAAGAACACGTTTGACCGTTCCTTGAAACATGGTGCCGACAAGACCAATCTTGCGCACCCGTTCTATCCAGATCTCGGTAAGCATACCGTTCTCGACCGTTGCAACTCGCGTTTCCTGCGGTGTTACGTTGATCAGTAGTTCTTCAGTCATGTTGCATTGGATGCCTTTGAAAAGCGCTTACCTTCAATCGGAGGTTGAGCCGTTCACACAGTGGATAACGTTATAGCGAGGAGAGTCCTGACCGCGCCAGCAATTGGGTTGTTTCATACAATGGTAATCCCACTACATTACTGTAGCTCCCGGATAGTTGAACCACAAATTGTGCACCAGTTCCCTGGATCGCGTAACTACCGGACTTGCCAAGAGGTTCGCCGGTGCGCCAATAACGCTGGGCGACCTGTCGGGTCAGGGTCGTAAACTGCACTGAAGTTGTCACAAGCGCTGCGCGCCGCTTTCCGGTGTCTGCCTCCAGAACGCATACGCCGCTATGTACAAGATGCTCCCGACCCGATAATTGTTGCAACATATCCAGGGCATGTGCCTCATCGGTCGGTTTGCCTAATAGCTGGCCATCCAGATCGATCACCGTATCGGCGGCCAGAATCACCGTTTTTCCGTCCGGCCTTATCAGGCTGGAAAAACCCGGTTTATCAATACAAGCGCTGGCTTTCAAGCTCGCCAGACGCATGACCAGCTCATTCGGTGTTTCGTTGTCCAGCGGTGTTTCGTCAACATCAGCAGGTAGACATTGCGGCGTAAAGCCAATCTGTTTTAGCAGTTCCAGCCTGCGCGGAGATTGCGAGGCCAGCACCAGAACAGGCGCGTTTTCGTCACTGATGCCTGTATTAGTCACGCCCGGTGATAAGGATGGTTATCAAGCAGTGACTGCCCACGATAAAGCTGTTCGATCAATATCACGCGCACCAACGGGTGTGGAAAGGTCAATGGTGACAGACACCATTGCTGGTCAGCCCGTTCACGCACCCGACTATGAAGCCCTTCGGCACCGCCGATAATCAGAACGATATTCTTGCCAATCTCCTGCCATCCACGAAGCTGACCGGCAAGCTGCTCGGTGGACCACGAAGTGCCCCGGTTATCGAGTGCTATCACATGGGTCTTTTCCGGAATGGCGTCCAGCAACATCGTTGCCTCCTTGGCCATGACCACATCGCGGTTAGGGCCTTGAGCCTGAGTGAATTCACGGACGGTAAATTTCCATCGTCCCGGCAGACGTTTTACATAGTCGCGGGAGGCTTTCTCGACCCAATCCGGCATTTTTCGGCCGATCGCGAAAACACTGATTTGCACGGGCGTCTCGCCGGTGAAACCGTCAGACTGAGCTGGCAGCGCTGCTCGATGGCGCCTGGTCATCCGGCCCTACAGACCAGAGTTTCTCCAGCGAATAAAATTCACGCTTTTCCTCAGTCATGACGTGCACGATGACATCCCCCAGATCAACCAGAACCCAGTCACTGGAATCGGCACCTTCGACACCCAGGGGTGGATGATCAGCTTCTTTAGCCGACAACCTTACCGACTCGGCGAGCGAGCGCACATGGCGCTGCGAGGTGCCCGTCACCACGATCATGGCATCAGCGATGCTGGATTTACCCACAATATCGATCACGCTCAGATCGATGCCTTTCATGTCTTCGAGCGCTTTTACAGCCATCTCGATGACTTCTTTACTATTCATACCCAATGCGAATTCTGACTCCTGGCCGTGCCGCGTTACACAAACGGGCCTTGAAAGTGTCTGGATGTTACGTTTACCCAGACCCGAATGGTCGTCGTCAGGACAAGGATGGCGTCCGATACAACGAATTACCGACAATATACTCCGATACGGCATCCGGGAGCAAAAAACGCACGGTAAGCTCATTTGCCATACGACGCCTAATCTCGGTGGCGGAAATTGACAGTTGGGTCACGTTACATTGTTCGATAACTCCGCATTGTCCGTTGACAATGGAATGTCCGGAGCTCTTTTGCTGCCTTGCCAGTAGCCCGGTAGAAAAGTCCGAGTGCTCCGCATCAGGGCGATCAACAACCACCAGGTTGGCCAGCTGAAGAATTTCCTCCCAGTGATGCCAGGTATCGTATTTTGCAAACGCATCCAGCCCCATAAAAAACAGCAGGGTCGCCTGTGGTTGCTCTGCGTGGATTTCCGTCAAAGTGTCAAACGTATAGCTGGGCTTTTCCCTTAACGCCTCGCGTGCATCAATCGCCAGAGCGTCGGCACCTTCAATAGCCAACTCAAGCATGGCAATGCGATGGTCGGTACTTGCCCTTGCCGGACTGCGATGTGCCGGTCTGTGGTTCGGCAACAAATACAGCGTATCCAGTGAATATGCCTCTGCCAGCTCGACAGCAGGTCGAAGATGACCAAAATGTACAGGATCGAAGGTGCCACCAAACAAACCAATACGTGCAGGCCTGACCTGATGCCTAACCACGAGTGGTGTAATCGCCAGTCACCACGTATTTTTCACAGGTTAGACCCAGAGCACCCACCGGCCCACGTACGTGCATCCGGTTAGTACTAATACCTATCTCGGCGCCCAGACCATACTCTGCGCCATCAGCAAAGCAAGTGGCGGCATTGACCATGACCGAGCTTGAATCGACCTGACGCACGAAACGCCGGGCACGGGCCATGTTTTCTGTCACGATGGCATCGGTATGCGAGGAGCCGTGCCTGGCGATATGCTCCATGGCCACATCGATGTCCGCCACAATGCGAACAGACAGAATTGGCCCCAGATACTCGGTATCCCAATCTGCCGGCGTCGCCGCTTTCATATCCGGAGCTATCTGCAGGCATAACGCGCAGCCGCGAAGCTCCACATTTTTTTCAGTAAAAGCGGCGATTAGCTCGGGCAACATAAGTTGCGCTTCACTCTCATGTAGAAGCAAAGTTTCCATCGATCCGCAAATACCATATCGATATGTTTTTGCATTAAGAGCAACATCAATAGCCCGTGAACGGTCCGCGCCTTCATCAATAAACACATGGCAAATGCCATCAAGATGTTTGATAACCGGTACACGAGCCTGTTCACTCACACGTTGCACCAGGCCTTTGCCACCGCGAGGAATGATGACATCCACATAATCATCCATTTCCAGCAGCGCACCTACAGCCTCACGATCGGTGGTTTGAACAAGCTGTGCGGCCGCTTCGGGCAATTGCGCCGCAACCAGACCTGCCTTAACGCATCGGGCAATGGCCTGATTGGATAGCGCTGCCTCCGAGCCGCCTCGTAAGATCACGACATTGCCGGATTTAATACACAAGCCTGCGGCATCCGCTGTGACATTGGGGCGTGACTCGTAGATAACACCAATAACTCCCAATGGCACGCGCATGCGCGCGATCTCCAGGCCCGAAGGACGCAGTGATGTCTCAGACAACGCCCCAACGGGATCGGTTTGTGCCGCCACGCTGCGCAAGCCGTCCGCCATGGAAGCGACACGCTGGGGCGTTAGTTCCAGACGGTCAAGTAACGCTGCATCGATTCCCTTAGCGCTTGCCGTCGCGAGGTCCTTCGCATTAGCGGCAAGCAATTCGGATTGTGCTGACATGATTGCATCAGCCATATGCATAAGAGCATTGTCTTTCTGCCTGGAGCTTGCGATAGACAAACTACTCGCCGCTGCACGTGCAGCCTTGCCAAGACCGCGAACATACGTTCGAACATCCAGCTTAGCGTTATCGTCCTGCTTGTTCACATTTTCACTCACTAAGTACATCCATCTGAAAAAAATTTAGCCATCTTAAAACCCGCGCCAAAACACACACCGGTCAAAGACTGGACAAATCCGAATACCTTGTCTCACCGAGCCTGTTCAATACAGACCTGCTTACGTAAACTCCGGCACTTAATTCTACGAAACTCTCACGCCCCCTTATGCAACTTGTGGATTCGCACTGCCATATCAACTTTCCGGATTTCGCCGACCGTATCCCGGATATTCTACAGAACGCGGAAGACAACCAGATAAGCCATATGTTGTGTATCGCGACCAGCTGGGAAAATCGCGAAGATGTCATGATGCTGGCGCGCAATAATCCGCAAATCAGCGCCTCTGTGGGTATACACCCCACAACTGAGGGCGGGTATGAACCGAACACAGCCGAACTTCTGGAAGCTGCCAACAATCCGCTGGTTGTGGGAATTGGCGAAACCGGTCTGGACTATTTTCGCTCCGAAGGTGATCTTACATGGCAGCATGAACGATTTCACCGGCATATAGAGGTGGCGAAGACCTGCCAGAAACCTTTGATCATTCATACCCGTGCCGCAGCGCAAGACACGATGGATACATTACGAGACCATCAGGCACGCGATGCCGGTGGTGTGATGCACTGTTTTGCCGAAAACTGGGATATTGCAAAACAAGCCCTGGATATCGGTTTCTATGTTTCGTTTTCTGGCATCGTGACTTTCAAAAACGCCAAAGATGTTCAGGATGCCGCCTTGAAAGTCCCGTTGGACAGGCTTCTTGTGGAAACTGATGCCCCGTATCTTGCTCCCACGCCGCATCGTGGCAAGATGAATGAGCCAGCCTATGTGCGCCATACCGCAGAGTTTATTGCTCAACTCAGAGGAATTTCGCTTGAGAGTCTGGCTGAAGCGACGACTGATAATTTTTATCGCCTGTTCAACCATGCGGCCCGTGGTTGATTTTTTCCACGGGCTCTCGATATTTATAAAGTGGCGAATTTCACTAATCAGGTAGCGAATTTCAAAGTAGCCAATTTCCTCGTCTATCGAGGCTAGTTTGCAGAATGCCCGATAATGGTATTGTTGCTAAATCCATTTTGAAGAATCACAAGGAGTGATCACGCATGAAAACGTTCATGGCACCCGCCCTATCAAGAACAGTCGCAGCTCCCGGCACGCAGTTGCTGATAGCCATCACATTTATCCTGACGCTGAGCGCCTGTGGAGGCAGCAGTGGCGATGGTGGCACGCCGGGTGGCGAATCGACGCCCCCCCCCGTCATCGACAATGACGATCCCGACGTTCCGGAGAACGACGATCCGCCAGTTACTGATGATCCAAACGCCTGCAATGCTGCCTCGCAAAAACAGTGGGCCTATGACGGCATGAACGATTTCTATCTGTTTTACGACCAGGTACCGGTGGTCGATCCACAATCGTTCGACTCAACTAATGACCTGGTTCGAAGTGT
>JBGCFI010000033.1:0-180748 GCA_045106855.1 Granulosicoccus sp. | reverse complement strand
GGCTATCCAGATGGTATTATGGGACCTCAAATGATGGAAGACTTCCGCAAGCAAGCCGAACGCTTTGGTACCCGCGTCAAGATGGAAATGATCTCGAAGCGAGCTTGTGGGTTTAGGAACTTCGAGAACGACAGGCACAGGGTCATGGCTCAAGGAGGATGGAATTGCATTGTCAGTCGCGATTGGTTAATGCCCATTCCCCATCAATTGGGTAGAGCCCCCGCTAAGAGCTTTAGCCGGAACCCTGAAATCGTCGTTAGTACACATCGTTACCATGTGGCTTTCTCAAGCTCATCGAAAAACTGAATCAAAGCCCGCTAAGAGCACTAGCCAGAACGCTGGAATCTTGGATCGAGCCCATCGTGGCCATGTGGCGATACAGTAAAAGTAATGGCATTACTGAAGGCTTTCACGCCAAAATGGAAATGATCTCAAGAGGTGCCTATGGATTCAGAGATTTCGAGAACTACAGGCGCAGAGTCATGGCCCACTGCGGGTGGGATGGTATTATCAATCGAGTTTAACGATTGCCCGTTCCCCCGTTAAGTGGGTAGAGCCGGGATATTAAGCACTTATATGGTGGGGCGTGTAGGATTCGAACCTACGACCACCTGATTAAAAGTCAGATGCTCTACCAACTGAGCTAACGCCCCCAAAGGCGGACACCAGTGCCTCAACACTGAAGCCGCATATGATACCGCATCAATGAGGCGTGTGGGTATCTCTTGCGAAGGAAATTAACCTGTTCCTACAAACCTTCGCGATCCATGCGCTGGAGGCGCTTTCGGGCCAGTACTGACGCTGACCGTCCGGGGTAATCATCCTGAACGCCCGTCAGAATCGCCCTGGCCTGGTCGTACTGTTGCTGCTCAAATAGGGCAAAACCGATTTTCAGGCGGGCGTCGGGGACTTTCGGGCTGTTGGGAAATGCATTTATGACAACGCCGAAGTTTCTGAGGGACTTCTCAAAATCGCGCGCTGCGTACATAGCCTCGCCCTGCCAGTACCAGGCGTTGTCTGAGTAAGGGCCATCGGGATATTGGGTAAGGAAGCTGTCAAATGACTTGGTGGACTCCTGCACCTGTCCGCGTGCTAACTGATCATAAGCACTGTTGTAGGCAAGCTTTTCGGCGTTGGTTGCCGTGTCTCGCAGAACACCGGTTGGTGGCTTGGGGCCGTCTCCAAACTCTTCCAGGTTTGAAACCGGTATTGCCGGGCCGCCTTCGGATACAATGACTGCAGCCGGTGCAGGTGTACTCTTAACAGCGTCTGAGTCACCACCGAACGCACCGTCACCAGCCGTCTCGTCCAGGAATCCGGATGTTTCATCCAGCAATGCGCCTTCAACCAGATTTCCATCTTCGTCAAAAAAATCCAGCGAGCCCTGCATCTCTTCCAGATCAGTAATACGCCGGTCAGAATCTGCGTAAAGGTCACTGTTACGTTTTTTGAGCGTATTAACCTCATAGGCGAGGCTTTCGATTTCACCACGCAGTATTCGGATTTCCTGCTGCAAACTATCGACACGCTGCAGTTGTTCAAGCAGCGATTGATCGAGCACGCGCTCGATGCGGCTGACGCGCGAATCGATGGATTCTATTGTCGGCCTGGCCTGTGCCAGCACACTGCTGGGCGCAAAAAGCCCGGTTAAAGCTAGTGCCAACGGCAGGAAGATCGCATTTTTCAGCCAGATATCGTTCATCAAATCCTCATTAGCTTTTATTCACGTGCGAAATCGCATAAAAACCTGCATTAGCTTATTTGCACTTCGGCCAAACCAAATGATACAAGCCGCAATCAGCACGTTATCAATCACACAGACACCATCAGTTGCTAGTTCTGTATAGCAACTTCATAAATGACATTAACACGCCGGTTTTTCGCCCAGGCGTCACTGTTATGCGCCTCGTCAACCGGGAGTTCTTCACCATAACTTACTGTACGCAGTTGCGACGTTCCAACGCCTTGTAATTGCAACATGCGCGAGATGGTTTTGGCTCGCTCTTCACCAAGTGCTATGTTGTATTCGCGACTTCCACGCTCGTCGGTATGTCCTTCGAGACGGACTCGTGCATCGGGATTTTCAGCCATGAAACGACCATGCTGCGCCACAATATCCAGAAACTCCGGTCGTAATTCGGCCTGGTCATAATCGAAGTAGATGACCCGTTCCAAAGGTGCTCTACCGGCGATGGAGTTCGGATCGATTTGCGACCCGTCCTGAAGCCCGTCGATAGTAACAGGTTGCACCACTGCACTGGTTTGAGTGGTGGTATCCACGATGCCCTCATCACGTGATGGATTAGAGCCGCATGCGCTCAGGCCAAAACTTAAAGCCAGTGCCGCAATAAGATGAATTCTCGTCATTTTCCTGTACCTTGAATCATCAAGTGAATAATAGAGTAGATAGTTTAGGTGTTATTGTGCGTAAGGCGACCAGGCAGGTTCTCTGACCGATCCACCGTCATCAAGCGACAGACTTTGCACCACACTGCCATCGAGCGATACAGCGCCGAGCGTTCCGCGACCATTTTTTTCCGTTGCATAAATGATCATCTGTCCATTAGGTGAGAAACTGGGCGACTCATCCAGCGTGCCCTGCGTCAGCACCTGAAACAATCCGGAACGACGATCGATAGCCGCAATCTGGAACCCTGCTCCGGCGCCGTGCACAAATGCCAGGGTAGTACCGTCAGCTGATACGGTGGCGCTCGCATTGTACTTTCCTTCAAACGTGATTCGCGATGCTTTGCCACCGCGAGCGGAGACCTCATACAATTGTGGCCCACCACTGCGATCGGACGTAAACACGATAGTCTCGTTATCAGCCCAAACCGCCTCAGTATCTATAGCACCGCTGTTGGTTATTCGGCGGAGCGCGCCGTTATCAATCTGGTAAACGTAAACTTCCGGATTACCTTCATGGGACAATGTCATGGCCAGACGTTCACCGTCAGGTGACCAGCTTGGCGCGCCATTTATACCCGCTCGCGAGATGGCTTTAACACGACTGCCCTTCTGCCTGTCCTGAATATAGATAGCAGACTGTGTTCGATTTTCGAATGACACATACGCAATCCGCACACCGTCTGGTGCCCAGGCAGGTGAAAGAATGGGTCGCGGCGATGTCAGCATGGCCTGCGGATTTTCCCCATCAGCATCAGCAAGCTGCAACTGATAGTTACGGCTACCGACTTGTCCCTCAACGGACACAAAAGCTATCTGGGTGTTAAAAGCACCGGGTATCCCCAGAATCTCCTCGTACACTTCATCTGAGATCTGGTGGGCCGCACTTCTTAAGGTCTGGTCAGATACCTTGAAACTGAAGCCGGTCATTAACGTCTGCTGGATGACGTCAAAGAGTTGAAACTCCACGATATAGCCTTCATCGTTTGGCAGTATCGATCCCACCAGCAGAAAATCGACACCGGAAAGACGCCAGTTAGCAAAACGCGGGACGTCACCACTGACCGGTGTAGCAACCAGATCCTCGCGATTCAATGGTGAAAAGTTGCCACTGCGTTGAAGGTCGGCATCAACAATAGCGGCGATGTCCTCTGGCGGCTCGCCGTTACCGGACCATCCGAACGGTACTATTGCTATTGGAATAGCATTGTCGCCGCCTTGAGTTATCTCGATTTCGATGACGGCTCTGGCAGGATTGAACGCGCATAGCAGCACAAGCAGCCAAGCACAGCTAAGCCTTTGAAAAAGATTATGTTTATTAGAAAACAAGTTTCTGATGTCCGACATTTGTTAACTTTCCGCTATCGTAAAGCATAGACCATCGAGCAGGCTGAACATTCCAGCTGGCATTATGGTGTAGTGGTAAGTTTTTGTTTCAAGGTATACGCAGAAAAACAGTTACGCCACAAATTGCCTGAAATAGCGACTTAGCAGCCAGATCGGCTCTTTTCACCCCGTTTTTCGTCTCTTTATAAGGTTATACGAGGAGAGAGCCTTGCGTGGGTAAAATTCCCGGCAACACTCAACTGGGACGAAAAAAGAATTTGACCCGGCTATCGAACAAACTCCTATCAGGCGCCTGGGGCAGAGGTGAGGCAGCCAGCACTGCATTTTCCACGGACTTTCGTAATGCAGCGCCCCCGCCCTTACACTGAACTGCCACTACCTGAATGACTTCGCCACCCTGGTTTTGCAAAATACTCACAGTACAGTCCACATCGCCAGTGGTGCCTGGCGGCTTTCTCCACTTGGCTTCAACCCGCTGACGTATCGCATTAAAGTAACGTTTACGTAACTGGCCGAGCTGCGTTTGCCGTTGTCGTGCCAAACGTGAATTTTCTTCACTTGCCAATGCCGCCAACCGCTCTTCTTCTGCCTTTTCAGCAGCTGCTTTTGCTTCTCGAGCACGTTGCTCCTCTAAAGCAGCCTTAGCTCTTTCTGCCTCTTCCGCTTCTTTGCGGGCCTTTTCATCGGCCAGCCGTTTTTCTTCAAGCCTGGCAGCCTCTTCATCGGCCCTGGCCTGAGCCTCTTCCGCCAGACGTTTTTCTTCCGCAGCTTTGGCTTCCGCTGCAATGGCAGCTTGACGCTCCTCTTCGCGCACTCGTTCCTGCTCGGCAACGCGTGCAGCTTCCGCTTTTTGTTCTTCTGCAATTCGGGCTTGCTCTTCCTGACGGGCCTGTTCCTCCACCCGGGCTTGCTCTTCCTGACGTGCTTGTTCCTCTACACGGGCTTGCTCTTCCTGACGCGCTTGTTCCTCTACACGGGCTTGCTCTTCCTGACGCGCTTGTTCCTCCACCCTGGCCTGCTCTTCCAGACGAGCTTGTTCCTCCACCCTGGCCTGCTCTTCCAGACGCGCTTGTTCTGCAGCTCTGGCTTCCTCTTCCAGACGGGCTTGTTCTGCAGCTCTGGCCTGTTCTTCCAGACGGGCTTGTTCCTCAGCCCGTGCTTGCTCCTCAAGGCGTTTTCTCTCAGCCTCGGCTTCTGCCTTTGCCTGCGCAGCAGCAGCCCGTACTTTTTCCGCCTCAAGTGCAAGACGTTCCTTTTCAGCTTTCGCCGCAGCAAGCTCTTCTTCAAGGCGTTTTCGTTCTTCTTCAGCGGCCGCTTTTTCCTGCTCTGCTAGCGCTTTACGCCGCTCCTCTTCGATACGTTGTTGCTCAGCTTCGGCCTCTTGCTTTTCTTTTAATGCCTTTTCCCTTTCCTGCTCCGCTAATCTGGCTTGCTCTTCGAGCCGCTCTTTTTCGTCTGCAGCCTGACGAGCCTGCTCCTCCAGACGCGCTTTTTCTTCAGCAGCCTTAGCCTTTTCCTCGTTGGCTATGCGCGCCTCTTCCTGCAACGCTCGAGTACGCTCCTCTGCCTGACGCCGTTGCTCTTCCAGACGCTCTCGCTCTGCATCCGTACGATTACGAGCATCCTCGATACGCTGGGTTTCACGTTCAAGTTGCTCCTGCGCTTCACTGATTCGTTGCTCTGCACGTAATCGCTCTTGCCGTAAACGCTCAAGCGTGACTTCGCGCTCAAGCACCTGTTGTTCCGTCAGGCTGGCCTCTTGTTCGCGCAAGGCTTTTAATTGTGCAGCTTCAGCCTCAGCATTCTCTCGCTGCTCTTCGCGTTGTTGTTCCAGAGCTGCTGCCTGTTCCTGCAAGGCTTCGATCCGGGCTTTTTCCTGTTCCGACTCTTCACGTTGCTGCTCCGTTAGCTGGGTAGCTTCCTGCAGTCTCTGTTCAGCGTCTTGTTGTGCACTCTCCAGAGCAGCGACGGTTTCCTCTAACGCTCTTTGCTCTTCAAGGGCTTGCTGCTCACGTTGCTCTTCAAGCATCTGCAAACGTTGCACCTCGGCTTCGATATCAGCTTCGCTGACGGCGACAGCTTGTATCGGGGCATCATCAGATGACTCCTGCTCGCCGGATGGAGGCTCTTTGTTGAACTGGAAAATCAATCCTGCGACCAGCGCACCGTGCAATAACACGGAAAAGATAATAGCGACCGGATATTTGCGCAGCAGCTCTATCATGACTAACGGGCCGGGTCCGACATAAGGCCGATTTCCGGTGCACCGGATACTTGCAAGGTGACCATAGCCTGCATGATCTGCCCATAGTCAATAGCCTTATCACCAGCCACAAGCACTCGCCGATCCGGAGTTAATCGCAGAACGGCACTGGCCAGACGCTGAACTTCCTCACGCGATAAAGGAGACTCTGGATCTTCTCCCACGTTCAGAAACCATTGTCCTTCTGCATCGACAGAGAGAATTAGCGGCTCCTGAGGTTCGCCACCATCATTGGCTATCGGTGTCGCAGCGGCATCGGGCAAGTCGATCTCCACACCTGTCTGCAGCAGTGGCGCCGTGATCATGAAAATGACAAGCAACACCAACATGACGTCGATGTAAGGCACCACATTGATTTCAGCAACCTGACGGCGCGTACGGCGCACTCGACGTGCGCTGGTGACAGCCCTAGCCATGTTGACCCTGCTCGCTCACGCTGTCGAATAATAAGGCAGCAGTGTTCAGAAAAATCATTCAGGCATCATCCAGTTCCGCGCCTTTAGCGCGACGAATGGCTTGTCTTTGCAATACGGTAGAAAACTCTTCCGAGAAATTCTCATACCGATTCAGGAGACGGTCGACATCTGTGGCAAATCGGTTGTAGAAAATGACGGCTGGAATCGCTGCAAAGAGTCCAATCGCTGTCGCTATCAAGGCTTCTGCAATACCCGGAGCAACCATGGCAAGCGTTGCTTGCTGCACATTACCCAACGCGGTGAAGGAATTCATGATGCCCCAGACAGTACCGAACAGTCCGATGTATGGGCTTATGGAACCTACCGTGGCCAGAAACGGCAAATGGGTTTCTATTATGTCCGCCTCGCGCGCAAGGGCTATTCGCATGGCCCTGCCAGAGCCATCCATGATGATTTCATCGTTGCCTGTTTTTCGTCTCAAACGGCCAAATTCAGAAAAACCAGCCTCGAAAATACGTTCCAGCCCATCGAGCGTTCCACGTCGCATCGTCAGTTTGGAGTAGGTTCCCGCTATATCGGAGGAACCCCAGAAATCACGTTCGAAGACTTCTGCTACTTTTTTGGCACGACTCAGTTGCCGTGACTTACCCAGGATCAGGGCCCAGGACATGATCGAAGCGATAGCCAGGATAACCATAACCCCTTGAACCACAGGGCTGGCATCCCGAATCAAATGCATGATGGATAAATCAGCGTTCAACAGTCATCGCCTCTCGGATGGTGGTTGGAATGGCACACGGGCCTAGTGTATCGGTATTCACACAAGCAAGCGTGACACTGGCCCTTGTTAGAACACTATTGCCGCGAATGATAGCTTGGTCACAGCGCAAGCTGGCACCTTTCACAAGAACAGGGTCAAGCGTGGCAATAATCTGGTCGTTGAATCTGGCTGGAGAGAGATAGTCAATATTCACTGATCGGACGACGAACAGCATCTTGCGTTTCTCCTGCCACTCATCAAGCTCAATACCCATGGATCTGAGCCATTCAGTTCGCGCTCTTTCCATAAACTTCAAGTAGTTGGCGTAATAGACGATTCCGCCAGCATCGGTATCTTCGATGTAAATCCTTATCGGTATCGAAAAAGTCTGCATGCGAGGATTATTACAGACAAACTATAGAAAATACAGACACTAAGCAGCAATCGTTGTGTTGCCGGCTCAAAATTTGCGTTTACCAACGAATGTGGAGGCGTGATGCACCAAGAGTGATCACCCGAAACTCTCCCCCAAAAAGAGATATTTCGTTGGATAGTTTTCAGCAGGCCCATCAGCTCATCGTTTACGTGTCGTTTTGAGGCTGAACAACAGCAATTTCCAGATGTTCGTAGGTGCGTGGTGTTACTACCCGACCGCGCGGCGTTCTCATTAACAAACCCTGCTGTATCAGATACGGCTCGATGACTTCCTCCAGCGTGCCTGTCTCTTCAGACAGGGCTGCGCCCAGGTTGTCAATACCAACCGGGCCACCATCAAATTTGTGAATAATGGCATTGAGCAGGCGCCTGTCATTGGCATCGAGGCCCAATTTATCCACATTCAAAAGGTTTAAGGCCTGATCGGCAGTTTCCACGTTGACGGTTCCATCGGCGCGAATATCTGCAAAATCGCGCACCCTTCTTAGCAAGCGATTTGCAATTCGCGGGGTACCTCTTGCGCGGCGTGCTATTTCGACACAACCTTCGTGGTCAATTTGCACTTCCAGCAAACGGGCTGAACGCGCGACAATGCCTGCCAGATCTTCGACCTCATAGAATTCGAGTCGCTGAACAATACCGAAACGATCACGTAACGGGGACGTCAACAGACCTGCCCGCGTCGTTGCCCCCACAAGTGTAAAAGGCGGCAGGTCGATCTTGAACGAGCGGGCGCTGACACCGTCACCCGTCATAATGTCAATCTGGTAGTCCTCCATCGCCGGATACAGCACCTCTTCAACAAGTGCACTCATCCTGTGAATCTCATCGATGAACAACACATCATTGGCTTCCAGATTGGTCAGTATTGCGGCTAGATCGCCAGGGCGTTCCAGTACGGGGCCCGATGTGTGCAAAATGCGTACATCGAGCTCATTGGCAATGATGTTCGCCAGCGTGGTTTTGCCAAGCCCGGGTGGACCAAAAACCAACACGTGATCAAGGGCCTCGTTTCGCATTTTGGACGCAGAAATAAACAGGTCCATCTGCTCTGTAACAGCACGCTGCCCATGGTAGTCCGCCAGCTTCTTCGGCCGCATCGCACGCTCTTGCGCATCTTCGGCGGAAGGTTCAGCGGTAATGATGGGATTTGGATGAGTCACTGATAGGGTTGCCAGTATTGGGTTCGGACTAAGAGTAGCACCGGAGGATGCAAATCCGAACATGCGTGGACAGAAACTTGCTTCAGGGTTATATGAACAATGTTGACATGACGATGTATCCGGTGAAACTCGACAACTGCACTTACAAGAAATATTGCGCTTACCTGAAATTTCACCTTATAAAATACCTTAGAGTATCAGCGCTCTGTGCCCTTGCCGTTGCATTAGCTGGTTGTAGCGACGAGCAAAAGCTTCCCGAGCTGGCGCCTGAGGCAACCATCCTGGCTTTCGGTGATAGCCTGACAGCAGGTAAAGGCGTATCGGTATCCAATGCCTACCCGGCAGTGCTGCAAAAAATCCTGTCACGCAACGTCGTCAACTCCGGCATTTCCGGGGAGACCACCAGTGAAGGATTATCAAGATTGCCCGGGGTTCTGGACAAGGAAAATCCAGACCTGCTTCTACTGCTCGAAGGCGGCAACGATATCTTACGAAATCAGGATCTCGCGGCGACCAAACGCAATTTGAGCGCTATGATCCAGCTGGCGAAACAGCGCGATATTCCAGTTGTCCTGATTGGTGTTCCAAAAAAATCCTTGCTGGGTAAAACGGCTGGCTTCTATTTCGAACTTGCCGAGGAGCACGAGATACCCCTGCAAGACACTATCATCGGCAAGCTCTTACGAGATCAGTCAATGAAATCGGATTCGGTACACTTCAATACGAAAGGCTATGCAGCGCTTGCACAAGCGCTGGCCGATTTACTCAGGGAACAAGGTGCGATCGGGCAATAACCTGTCATCATAATTTGAATCCACGGTTATCGAAGCCTGTGACAGCGACGTTGGTTCAGGCAGTAAAATCTATCTGTGCTTTCATTGCCTGACTGCGATCGTTAGCAATAAGGAAGGCTTCCTCGGCTTTTTCAAGGGGTAAAGTATGTGTCACCAAAGGCTTCAGGTTGACTAGACCCTGACTCATCAAACGTACGGCCATTTCGAACTCTGTGTGAAACCGGAACGAGCCACGAAGTTGTAATTCTTTTGCGGTTATCGCCATCATGGGAAGGGACATATCGCCGCTCAGCCCTAACTGCATGATGACGCCACCGGGTCGCATTGCCCCGATGCCTGCGCTCAGCGCAACGACAGCACCGGAACACTCAAACATGACATCAAAATGTCCTTTATCGGCTGAATAGGACTGCAAGGCATCACGATCAGTCATGGTATTGATGGCCAGATCGACACCGGCGTCTCTGGCAAACGCCAGTGCATTGTCGGATAAGTCGGTTGCGACGATTTCAAGCGCACCGGCACGACGAGCCGCAATGATGGATAGAACACCTATGGGGCCACAGCCAGTGACCAGCACTCGCTTACCCAGCATCTCGCCAGCGTTACGTGTAGCGTGCAGCACCACTGCCAAGGGTTCTGCCATGGCAGCCTCTCCCGGAGTCAGCCCATCAGCTTTGATGCATTGCTCGGCACGTGCATTAAGTGTTTGCCGGAAAGCCCCTTGTATGTGTGGCATCGGCATGGCCGAACCGTAGAACCGCATATTAAGGCAATGGTTATGGCTGCCTTCGAAACAGAACCGACAAGCGCCACAAGGACGTGACGGCGATACCGCGACAAGATCTCCCTCAGCCAGTCCCGTTACACCGGATCCAATCGCCGAAACGTGACCCGACACTTCATGACCCAGCACTAGAGGTTCCCGAACTCTTATATGATCACCGATTCCGCCATGATTGTAATAATGCAGATCGGAACCACACACGCCACCCGTTGCAACCGTAATTTGAACTTCACCGGCGCTCGGTGCTGACGTCTCTCGCTCTTCGATCCGAAGATCCTTTTCACCGTGAATAACTATGGCTTTCATCGGATTTCGGCCCTCAATTTCGGCAAATTTACTTCAAACAAGGTTGGGATATCTCAACTTTCAGGGTGGGCAACGCATAGACATTATGCGAATGTTAGCGGTAACATTGTACTATAACCGCGTATCCTGCACCACAAACCCCACTTATTCAACCATTAAACCAAGCGAGCACTCATGACCGATATCAACTCCCTTTTCGGCCTCAGCGGTAAGACAGCCCTCGTCACCGGCTCTTCACAAGGCATCGGCTATACACTGGCGCAAGGGCTGGCAGCTGCTGGAGCTACTGTCGTACTTAACGGCCGTGATTCCGCGAAACTGTCAAAGGCTGCCCAATCACTGGAAGCCGAAGGTGCAACGGTTCATCAGCTCCCTTTTGATGTCACAAACCACGATGACTGCGCCACCGCCGTCAATACTTTCGAAAGCGAACATGGCGCTATTGATATTCTCGTCAACAATGCCGGCATGCAACACCGAACCCCGCTTGAGGACTTCGATCCCTTGATGTTCGACAAGCTGCTGCAAACCAACGTCGCCTCTGTATTTCATGTCGGCCAGGCCGTTGCCCGGCACATGATCCAGCGTAATGCCGGCAAGATTATCAATATTGCCTCTATCCAGACATCTCTGGCCCGACCAGGCATTGCGCCTTACACCGCCACCAAGGGCGCTGTAGCGAACCTTACCAAGGGCATGGCTACTGACTGGGCGCAACACGGATTGCAAGTTAATGCTATAGCACCTGGTTATTTCGATACGCCATTAAATGCAGCACTAGTCGCCGATCCGGAATTTACAGCCTGGGTGTCCAAACGCACGCCGACTGGCCGCTGGGGTCAACTCCCTGAACTGGTAGGTGCGTGCATATTTCTGTCTTCCGAGGCATCAAGTTTTGTCAACGGCCATACCTTGTTTGTAGACGGAGGAATGTCATCCTGCCTGTAACAAGGTAGGCTGCGTATTCGCAGCCTTTGTCCAACCTTAATACGCAAAAATCTATGCGTGTTGATTACTCAGCACTGAATCGGATCGCTCTGCTTTCGTCAATACTCGATGCAGAGCGGTCGCTTGATGCGTCTACAGTTTCAGCCACTATGGGCTTTGGCAATTGATAAAAATGCCGGCCTGCTACGATGAATTCCGAGGCAAACCCGCAACACCTGAATCCAAGACGTTCAACACTTTTCAGAAATGCACGATTGGTCCAGTCAGTCGTGGTTACCACAAAGCACGGCGAACTGTCTTCAAGCTGTTGTACAGCATAAGTCAGCATAGCTGCACTTACATGCATTCCTCTTGACCGTGCCGCTACCTCGACTTTGAACAGGTAATGAACGCCTTCTGGTAAATCCAGCCCTATACCTCTAAAGGGAGACCCGCCACAGTTGTGCCGAGCAGCGACGGTGTCGGATACAAGAAAGAGTAAACCGACTACGTGTCTGTCAATCATTGCCGCCACACCCACGAAGCCGAAGCGGTAAAAATCGTCAACGAATGATGAGCTTATCTGAAAGTCATTCTCATGCGCCAATGTATGCAAGTCATCCAGGCAAAGCCTATGACAGGACACTGCATTGTTGCTGTGGACTGGTAAAATCGCTTTCGTGTCGAGTATAAGCACGCGAGTAATTTCCATGCAACAAAGTCGATTCAGGATCCTGTACAGCATCCGAGCAACGTGCATCAGCCACGGCCTCCAACCTGAGGTGTCGACCAGACCTTATTCGATACCTGAAAAAGTGCATGTTCGTTCAAAACACAAGCTGTAAAAAATTCACAGGTCTCACAGTATGCCAGATACCTCCATGAGACCATGAAGTAACTACACATCTTCGGTTGTCAAAGTATCCATCAGTCTTGCCTGATATGATGCACTCAAGAACCAGTCTGGAACCAGTTACCACCAAGGATGAATGCCGCGCTCCCCATTGAATGGTCACAACAGGAATACGACACCTTTGGCACTGTCCCTATGGTTGCCAGACACCGATACCATCAGTTGTCCCTGTTCGATAAACCCGAGCTAATCAGCCTGCTGGATCAATACCCGCAAAAATGGTTGCAGGCGTTCACAATGGGAGAAGACCCCTGCAAACCCTGCGAATGGGGATGTGTGGACATCGCCACTGGCACCAGCGGTGAAGAATTATGGCGTGCTGTAGAAAACGGACGTTTGTGGTTAAACATCACCCACGTTGAAGAATTCAGCGACGACTTTACGCAGCTGATAAACGGTATGTATGAGCATCTGGGGGAAAACTGCCCTCACCTGCAAGACCCGAAGGCAAACTACAGCACCTTGTTAATCAGTTCGCCGGGCGCTCAGGTTTACTACCACCTTGATGCCGAACCCAACATGCTGTGGCACTTGCGCGGCCAAAAACGTGTATGGATTTACCCTGCGATGGATACACATCTGGTACCACAGAACCTGCTGGAAGATATCTATGCAGGAGAGATCGATGAAAACTTGCCATACGATCCAAGCTTCGATGAATTTGCTGAGGAATTTCTGCTATCACCTGGAGATGTGGCATCCTGGCCGCACAACGGACCTCACCGTATTGTTAACGAGGACATGAACGTCTCCTTGGCCACTAGCTATAACACGCCTGCAATCTACAAACGACAGTATGTGCAACTGGCTAATCGCTTTGTGCTGCGCAACCTTGGAATCAAGGACCGCAGCATGGAAGAAAACGGAGCGGTAGCCGCGCTTAAACGTTTTTCCTATCGTGCAGCTAATAAACTACGCCCATTCCCTAGACGTGATCGCTCGGCAAGCTATATCACCGACCTTCAGATCGATCCGGATAGTCCGCTTGGAATACGCAAGTTAAAAACACCCCGGCCGGCATCGTTCTCACAACTGGCCCGGACCAGCACTCCGTCCACAAGAACGTAAGCATGCAATGGGGCCGTTGCTGCAGTGGTTGGCGCTCCTTGGGCATCCACGAATTTCAAAGCGGTCAGACCTGGGAAATGCCTAGCTCTAAAACGGTGTTACAGAAACTTTATCCTGTGAAACCCGAAGATAAAAAGGTTGAGCAAACGCAAAACTCAGAGCTAACCGTTAGGTATATCACAACAGAATCCGAATTCAATTTGCTGCGAGACGACTGGATACGTCTGCACAAAATCAGTGATACAGCCGGCCTGTTTAACAGCTGGTACTGGAACCGGCTATGGTGGCAGTACTATGGTGATCTGGGAGAGCTGTTTATCATCGTTGTCAGTGTTGATAATGTTGTACAAGGCATAGCACCACTGTATCGCTGCCACACGAAAGTGCTAAAACTGCACAACGTCATGACACTTCGCTTCATTGGCAGTGGCGGGGATACCGCACCGGATAACCTTGGTGTATTACATAACGCTGACTTCACGGATGTCGTTATGGAAAACACCTGTCAGTTAATTTTCCATGCCAGTGAATGTACCCGTTTACAGCTCAATGATATGAATGAGAATTCAGACTTCGAGCAGTCGCTCATCAAGTCTGCATTGGCGAGAAAATGGGGACGCCCTCATACTCACCAACAACACAGGCATGTCGATGCTTTGCCATCGACCATTGAGATGTATGAGAAAAATCTGAGCAGGAATGCCCGAAAAAACAGAAAACGCCGCCGCCAGTTATTGGGCAGTGCAGCGAAAAAAATACAATTTAAAACCTGTGTGTCACTTGCTGAAATTAATAGCGCATTTAAAGAGCTGGTGCGCCTTCACCACTTGCGCCATGCCAGTAAGGGTGGTTCAGACAGCTTTCAATCAGACAGGTACCAACAATTTCATGTCGCGGTGATGGAGAAAGCCCTGGCATGTAATGAACTGAGACTGATGAGTCTAATCGTGGATGATAAGACCATCGGCGTCGAGTATGCGTTTCTGTGCAAGGGCACACTCTCGTTTTTCCAGACCGGCTTTGATCCTGCGTTTCAACATCTTAGTCCCGGTCACTTACTCATGATGGAGACAATCGACCGCGCGATACAAGACAATGCCAAATACGTAGACCTGTTAAAAGGCGACTATGAATACAAGCAAAGCTACGCCAAACAAAAAAAAACCACCAGTAATCTGGAATTGTGGAAAAGCCCGGCCATAGGGCTAATAGCAGGTTTTTACCGCCACATCTCATAGACCGACCAGACAAACCATGCACAGAAGCACTTGCAGTCGCATCTACAGGTGGCTAACATGAAAATTATATTTGCGTTACCAACGAACGCGATATAACCCGGAGCAGCTTACAATGACGAACTCTGCACAGCTACCCCCCAATGGCTCATCAGACTGGCTCAGCCTCTATAACCAGAATGGTTATTATTTTCCAATGAAAATCATGAGTCCTGACCAGGCGAAGAATTATCGCCTGCAACTGGAAGCCATGGAAGTCGCTTACAAGGATGAGCCAGACACACGGAAACTGGCGATAGGACACTCAAACTCCCTACTCCCCTTTGCCGACGAGATTACGCGACTACCCGCTGTGCTCGATGCTGTTTCAGCCATTTTGGGACCCAACCTTCTCGTCTGGAACGCCAGCTTTTTTATCAAGGAAGCCAATACGAAAGACTTCATCAGCTGGCACCAGGACCTCACCTACTGGGGACTTACCGAAAGCCACGAAGTTACCGCGTGGGTCGCACTCACAGCATCAACACCGGAAAGCGGTTGTGTAAAATTCGTACCCGGTAGCCACACGCACAATATTGTCGAACACCGGGATACGTTTCACAAGGACAACCTGCTGTCACGTGGACAGGAAATAGCCGTGGACGTTAACGAAGAAGATGCGGTTGATGTACAGCTTATGCCAGGTGAAATGTCTTTGCACCATGGCCGGGTCTTTCATGGATCACATGCCAATCAGTCTGGCGATAGACGCATTGGCCTTGCTATAAGGTATATCAGCACCGACATGCAACAGACAACGGGAGACAAAACGAACGCAAAGCTGGTACGAGGCGTTGATGATCGCCAGAATTTCAATCTTACTGACAGCCCTAAAGCTATCCTGCACAGTGAAGACGTTAGCGCTGTAATGCGCAACATCGAAACCTCTAAAAAGTTTCTGTTTGCTGGCACCGACAAACAGGTTTGAACTAAGCCTGCTTGTCGGCCGTAACGATTCCGGCCACTCTTTAGAGAAAGACGGTCACGATCGAAGGCCAGATAAGCAACACGCTTAACGCCAGGAGTTGCAATCCGATAAAGGGCAGAAAACCTCTAAAAATATCGGTTAGCGAGATGTGTGGAGGTGCAACGGATTTAAGATAAAAAGCCGCACCTCCAAACGGTGGCGATAGAAAACTGACTTGCATGTTCATGCAGAACAAAACACCGAACCAGACCGATACCTGCCTGGGTTCCAACTGGCCCAGAAAACCTATTTCCTCGATGGGAAGTGCTTTTACGATGGGCAGAAACACAGGAATGATAAGCAGTACAATACCCACCCAATCCATGAAAGCCCCCATGAAAAGCAGTATCAACATCATGGTGAGCAAGACCAGGAATGTCGGCATATCAGCACCTACAATGAGCTCTGCTATGTAGGAAGGCCCACCTGCCAGGGTATAGGCACCCGACAAAGCTGCCGCTCCGACGGTCACCCATATAATCGTACCGGTCGATTTCAAGGTTCGCATCAGACTGTCCCAGAGAAGACTTATCGAGAATTCTCCACGTAGCGCAGCGATAACAAGCACAGCCAACGCCCCCATTCCAGCAGCTTCCGTGATGCCGGTGATACCACCGTAAATAGAGCCCAACACAATCCCGATAATGACCAACGGCGGAACCATCCCTTTGCCGTGGGTCCATCCCATACGCGTTCTTGCGAAACCAAACACGAAGAATATAAGTGCAAGGCCTACCGCGAAACACCCTGCAAGATAAGGTAGGTGATGACTCATACCCAGAAAAATAGACTCATCATCTTCAGAGAGCGACGTATTGATGCCCGTGAAGGTATAGATCGCTACACGTACAAGCAGTACCGCACACACAGCGGTAACCAGCAATGTCAGAAAGCCACCAAACATCATCGATTTCTCGCGGCCTTCCGGATCATCCGGTTTCGCCTCCGGCAAAGGAGCCAGCGAAGGATTAAGCCGAGTGCGGATAATTATGTAAATGATAATGAAACTTGCCAGCATGAAACCCGGCAGGAAGGCCGCTGTAAACAAGGCCTTGATGGAGGTCTCAGTGATCAATCCATAAATGATTAGAACAATGGAGGGCGGAATCATTGTTCCCAGGGAGCCGGATGCGCAAATGGTGCCGATGGCAAGATTCTGGTCATAGCCTAAACGCAGCATTTGCGGTAAGGCGATGAGCCCCAATAACACTATTTCACCACCGATAATGCCTGACATGGCGGCCAGCAGTACAGCCATCAGCGATGTCACCACCGCGATTCCGCCACGCATGCGGCTTAGCCAGAAATCCAGTGAGTTATACATTGTCTTGGCAATGCCGGAGCGCTCCAGCAGCGATGCCATGAAAATAAACAACGGCACCGATATCAGCACATACTCGGTCAAAAGATCGAAAATTTTCTGTGTCAGGATATACAACGGCCCGGTACCGGGGCGCGCAGTGAGCAGACCTTCACCGAATGAGCCGGGGTTGGTGATAATGGATGGTTCGAATTTCATGACCATGACCATCGCGGCCAGTGCGGCGGAGGCAAGCCCAAGCGGCATACCGATAGCCAGCAGCACCAGCATGCCCAGTACAACAACAATCGAAATTGTCGCGATATCCATCAGCTCTCTCCTACACTGCGTTTGATGGCTTCAAGCTCATCATCATCGATATCGGTAAGCGATTGTGTAGCGGAAGGAATCTTGTTCCAGTCGGCAAACAGGTTAATGGTTGCCTGAATGGCAATCAGAGAAATCATGATAAGAATCATGGGTTGCAAGGTTGCCGGAATGGGTGGATCAAACGCCGTTCCAAACATCTCCCAGTGATAGAACTTCTTAACGAACACTTGCTTGTAACTGCCAAATATCAGCAATACAGCAAATACCCAGATAAACAGAACGGAGAGGATATCGAATAAGTGTTGCATCCATCGAGGCACAACATCGTAGAGCAGAAAAATGCGGATATGACAGCGCTGCTGCATGGCGTACAAACCGGATAAAAGAAATACAAACCCGGCAATCCAGAGAGTCAGCTCATTGGCCCACAAGGTAGGTGCCTCGAACACATAGCGAAGAAACACCTCATACAACATGATGATAGTCATGGATATGATCAGCACCATGGTAACCCGCCCGACAAACAAAGCGAATCTGTCGATAGGCCGCCAGTCGGGGTATTCCATTGGAGCGCAACGAACCGTGCGAAAGCCAAGGTAGAAGATAACGGGAATCAGAATTAGTGCCGCCCAGTCGATGGGGTCGGCGTAACCACCAAAGAGCCCAGCCATATCAGGGGTCACATCTTTACGCTTATGCAGCTCACTGATCTGACTAAGCAGGCTTTCACTGGCAGGTGGCAGGAAATCGAGAATGTAAGCGGGTATATGCCAGATTACCCAGCCAGATGTAAACACAAAGGCTATCGGGATCAGCCACTGTATCAGGCTGCCGGATTCATCTTTCATGGCATATCTCGTTCACTATGAAGAGTCGGTAGTTGTTGGGGCACATCACTCAACCGGGCAGTTTTACCGCGGTTCCCGGAATCACTCTGAAATTGAATTGGCGTGGCATGCGCAAGGTAGTTCCGCACACACCGGATGCGCAACGAAGGCTATTGTTCTGCCAGAAGCCTTGCAACGAACGCTGCGCAGTCGTTGATAACTTCTGCCAGTAAAAATCGGTGCTTTGTACGGCGGTAACCAAACGAGCTCTGGTCAGGTTACTTCAAGGTGCAAACAGGACGATGGGTGAAATTGTGTCACTCACCCATCGCCGTTGTTGCGTTAAGAAATAATTATCCTGTTACCAGGATCTACTTCATGGCGCCCAGTTCTCGCAGGAAACCAACGTGACTTTCCAGCAGATCTTTGGCTTCTGGTGTTGTAGCGAACTCAACCCAGCCTTTTTGTACCGCGTCACGGTACTTGCCGAGTTCTTCAGGTGACCACTCATACATGTTTACGCCCTTCTCGCGAAGGTCTTTAGCAGTTTGCGCGTTTTTAACTTCGTTGATGGTGGCATTTTTCAGCGCAAGGGCCTGCATCGCAACTTTCATGATAGCGCGATGATGAGCTGGCATTTCGTCCCAGATGTCTTTACGGCATGCCAGGTGATCTGCAGGCATGGAGTGAAAACCAGGATAGTTGGTATGCTCGGCAATGTCGTACAAGCCAAGGCCGACATTGTTGGTCAGGTTTGCAGCATCAGCACCGTCAATGATTCCTGATTCCAGCGCAGTAAAGATTTCGTTGAAATCCATTACGATGGGAGAAGCACCCAGGTTCTTGAAGACCATGGTTGCCAGACCTGGAGGCGAACGGAATTTCCAGTTCTTGAAGTCTTCGGTGTTTCTGATGGGCTTGGTTGAGGAGAGCGACTCTGGCCCGGGGATCCACCAACCGACAAATTCCATGTCATGCTGATTGTACAGCTTGTTGATCTGGGTGTATCCATCGGCGTGTAGCAACCAGGCAAGTTGCTGGTAAGGGTTTGTGTAACCACCGAGCAGATCACCAGTGAACTGGAACGCAGGATTTTTACCAGTCTGGTAGGCACCACCTGTCATGTCACAGTCAAGTATGCCAGTAGCTGCAGCGTCAAAAGTCTCGGTAGACTTGACGACTGAGCCTGAGAAAAACATCTCAATCTGAATTTCGCCGTTAGACATCTCGGTCACGTCATCGACGAACTCCTGTGCCATTTCACCAGACAGCTGTTCTGTTGAGAAATGTGTCTGGATGCGCAGTTTGGTTTCTTTTGCGCTAACGGTGCCGGCAGCCATGGCTAACGCCAGACCTGCTGCGCCTACGGTAGTTGCCTTCAAGGCGGAATTGTTCAGTATCAAGGGTTTCTCCTCTCTTTTCGGAATATAAATTCAGTGCGGCTTAGCGCTGCCTGAGGCTAACCAATCGTCAGACCATGTTCCCGGTTGTCACGATTATGGTGATCCGAAAGCATACCCGAATCTTGCAGTTGATAATAGCGTTTCAGCGCTCTTGGCAACCCGAATTTTCTTGCCTACGCCACAGTATCCAGACTCAATTGATGCGAGGGTTCCAGCTTCTGCCAATCGAACCTGACACCAGTGCCCGGAGTAGAAGGTGCAATAGCAAGACAGTTTTCAACCATTAGTGGTCGTTCTGTGTATTCGTCGATAGGGAAAGAATGTACCTCTAGCAATCCGGCATTGGGCTGGGCGGACAACAGGCTCACATGAAGTTCCTGCATCCCATGGCTGCTAATGGGAAGGTCATGTTCAGCAGCAAGTCGCGCAGCCTTCAACCAACCCGTGATCCCACAGCAATTGCCTGCGTCGGCTTGCAGATGAGACAGACCGGCTTGTTGTAGTGCATGCTTGAATTCGTGATGCGTATGCAGATTCTCACCCATGGCCAACGGCATCCCCGTTTGCTGCGCAATCAATGCATACCCCGCAAAATCGTCTGGCTCGATAGGCTCTTCAAACCAGTGCAACTGGTAAGGACTAAAGGCCCGCGCAGCGACGATGGCCTGATCTACCTGCATGGCATAGTTGGCGTCCACCATGAATTTTATTCCTGGACCGATTCTTTCCCTGACCGCGCAAACACGCTCAACATCCTCTGCGATATCGGGCTTACCCACTTTTATCTTTACGCCGTCAAAGCCGCGGTTGAGGTATCCATCAATATTGCTGATGAGAGCATCGAGCGATAGATTCAAATCAATCCCCCCACAGTAGGCATGGCATCGATCCTGGGTACCACCCGCCATTTTCCACAACGGCTGCTGCTGAGACAATCCACGGATATCCCACAGGGCAATATCAATAGCAGAGATCGCAAAGCTGGCAATGCCTCCTCGCCCCACGTAGTGTACGTGCCACTGCATCTGCTCATTAAGCCACTCAATATCCTCAGCATCCCTGCCAAGCAGCCAGGGTGCAAGATCGTGCTGAACCATGGCGGCAACGGCATGGCCACCTTTTCCGCCTGTGTAGCAATAACCAGTGCCGCTTAATCCGCTGGCAAGCTCTATGGTCACGGTTATCAACTCGAAATGAGTGTGATCCCCATGCATCGCGTCGTTAAGCACCTCTCGCAATGGCACTTTGAACAACTGCGTATGAACGCGGGCGACAGGATCACTCATGATAGTTTTGTCATACTCATTACGTTATATAGTGGGCCTGTTGATACTGGTAGCCCCTAAAGAACAATCGGAAAGCCCATTTTCTGTACAAGCTTTACCCACGGTCTTCGCCATCCACCTTTTTCGTCCACCGTATCCAAAGCATACATGGTCAGTTTAGCGCCAATCCAGCGAAATGGCTCTGGTGGAACATAAGCTGGAATCGTCCGGGCAAACTCCATACGGGTCTCAGGAATATCGTCGCCATCCAGAATCGCTAGCCCCACACGCGCACCAAACCGGGTAGCCGTTACCCCAAAACCGGAATAGCCACCTGCGAAGATCATATTGCCATCGTGATAACGCTGGTAATGGACGGCCATTCGCGAAGTCAGACCAATCGGGCCACTCCAGGCGTGCGTGATCCGGATTTGTCCCTCAAGCTGTGGGAACGTATTGAAGAAAGCATCGACCAGGCGGAGATACGGTTGCGGTGTAATGTCAAATGCCGGGGCTGTATTGTTTCCGTAGAAGTAATCCAGCCTCCCGCCAAACAAAATACGATTGTCGCTTGTTAATCTCATGTAATTAAGCTGAGTTCTTGTATCGTAGATTCCCTGACGGTGCTTCCATCCAATTAAAGACATTTGTTCAGGTGTTAGCGGTTCCGTTACTACTATCCGGTCGCGGATGGCAACAACCCTTCGACTAATACGCTTATCGCCAGCGGCAAAAGCATTGGTCGCCAGCATGACCCGGGAAGCTTCGATCCGGGCATCGGGTGTGCGCACCTGTATTTTTCCTTGCGAATACGTGTTGCTGATATGCGGTGTGTTTTCGAAGATGCTAACACCCAGTTGTAAAGCTACACGCTTTAGTTCCCGGACAAGCTTACCCGGATGCAGGGTGCCGCTTCGCTTCTTCGACCAGATACCTCCATGGAATAATGGTGAGCGAACTTGTGCCTGAACATCGGCTTTTCCCAATAACTCGGCATCGTGGCCAAACCGGTTATAAAGTTCATAGTCCTCCTGTATGGCTTCCAGACCATCATCACCGATAGATACTTTCATTTCTCCACCAAGTTCAAGATCACAATCGATAGCGTATTTTTCAAGGGTATGAATTAGCGCATCAATGTTCTCTTTGCCAAGGTTCTCCAGTTCAGCAACCTCACCCGGAAACATGCGCTGAGTATTATCGATGCCATGCATGACGGAGGTGGAAACAATCGCGGCTGGCCGACCGCTTGCGCCATTAGCGATTGATACGGCTTCTATGAGAACGATATGTCGAACAGGGTTTTTCTCCTTCGCAAGAATGGCTCCCCAAAGCCCACAAAACCCGCCGCCCACGATGAGCAAATCACAGCTTATGTCCTGCTGTAACGGCGACTCAGAGTTTGCGGGCGGTAAGCTGTCAAGCCAGAAACTTTCAAATCGTGTTTCGGCCAAGGCATTCAATGCCGTGACCTCACTGGCGTTAAATTGTTGAGACGTCATTGACTCTCGGGGATGTCAAAATTATTGGCAAAAGAACATAGCATTTCATACAGGATGGTTGCACCCAGCATTGCAGTATTGCCTGATTGGTCATACGGTGGCGAGACCTCCACGAGATCGGCCCCAATCAGGTTCAACCCATAGGTTCCTCGCACAATTTCAAGCCCTTGATGCGATGTTAATCCACCGGGTTCAGCGGTCCCTGTACCCGGTGCATAAGCAGGATCAAACGAATCTATGTCAAACGATAGATAGACTGGATGATCACCAATCATTTGACGAACCTCTTGCATGAGCGGCGCAAGTGACTGGTACCAGATATCCTCCGCCTGAACAACGCGGAAACCCTGGTCACGGGACCAGTCAAAATCATCGTCCGCATAACCTGTTGCACGCAAGCCAATTTGCGCAACCTTGTCTGTTGCCAGCAACCCCTCCTCCACCATACGTCGGAAGGGTGTACCGTGCGCTATTTTCTCGCCAAACATCACATCGTTAACATCCGCGTGAGCATCGACATGAATTAGCGCAACGGGGCCGTGCTTTTTTGCCATGGCGCGGATGATTGGCAAAACGATCGTGTGATCCCCACCCAGCGTAAATGGCACGGAACCACACTCAAGCACCGAGTCGTAAAAGGCCTCGATAATATTGACGCTGTCGATAAGATTGAATGTGTTGATCGGCACGTCGCCAATATCCGCCACCTGAATGCGATCAAACGGCGAAATTCTTGTCTTCATGTTATACGGCCGGATCATTGCAGATTCCTGGCGAATCTGGCGTGGCCCGAAGCGGGTGCCCGACCGGTGTGAGGTACCGATATCCATACCGATTCCTACAAAACAGGCATGTAGTCCTTCGGCAGTCAGCTGCGAAGGCAGGCGCATCATGGTTGATGGTCCTGAGAATCGCGGCATCTCATTGCCACCGAGCGGTTGATTGAACATAATGTGCAGTCGCTGTCTAAAACACCCACACAATACTAAAACCCCAAACAAAAACACACCCTGATAACAAATTAAAATCAGTTGCCGGATTTATTGATTCAGCTGCTTACACCGGGTAGTAAGGCGAAGGGGTATAGCCGGAAGATTTTCAAAAACCATACCGCTTACATCAGTAAGTATCCACAAAGGCATGTGCAGACAACTAGCCTCCCAGCATACTTGACACACTATTGCCCGTTGCTATCAGCGCATTACGTGTCTGGGCAAGCGATAGGTGACCTTTATTGGTCAGCCGCTTGACAAAAGGAATGGTCAACGCAGCGACTATCTGTCCGGAGTGATCGTAAATAGGCACCGATACGTTAACTACCCCGGCTATAACCATTGAAGGACACTCACAATATCCATTGTCCTTCGCAGTTCGACGGTTAGCGTTGTATGCCTTACGCAATTTTGCAGGATATACAGACAACTGTTTGTTCAAGGTGTCCAGTTCGTCTTCGGCAAGCGCGTTTGTCAGCACAGCACCAGATGCTGTTTGAATCAGCGGTATTCTGGCACCTAATCGTACCGACGTTATATGGTCTCCCGGAGAATCGATCTGCGATATCACAAGGATATCGGAGCCACGCAGTATTGCCATATGCACCGATTGGTTAACGGTACGCACCAGATCCTGCATGGGTGCGGCAGCCACCGTCGACAAGCGCCGGATCGGGGGATGTCTATGCGCCAGCTCGAACAATTTAGTCGTTAGGGAATACCGCTCATTATGCGCATCAAAGGCTACATATTCGCGCTCGACAAGTACTGCCAGCATACGAAATATCTCGCTTATGGAACGATTCAGCGCTCGTGCAATGTCCGCTTTTTTTTGTGCTTCGGGTTCGTTGGACAGAAATTCAAGAATATCCAGGCCCTTGGAAAGCGCAGGTGCACTGTACTTGTCAGATTTTTCGGCTGTGCCTTTCATCAACGTGGTAACGGTTAAAGCGCTCTGGCGGGTAGCGCGGTGATCGGTGTTGCTGGCGATGCACTGCTCGTATAAGCCGCCTCTACCAGCGACATGGTTTGCCAGGCATCCTCTACAGCACTCACCAGCTGTTTCTCCTCACCGGCGACATAGCGTTGAAGCTGTGACATGCGAGAGGCAAAGGCATCTGGAAACCATTCACCATCCAGCTTGACTTGCTCCCACTCATTGTCACCACGCTTGAGCCAAAGCTCATCGGGTTCGCCACGCGGATAATCAAGGTTGACCCCCAGCTTGACGTAGGCAGCTCCAACACTGCCACACAGCCGGAACTCACATGCCTGAAAACGGCGTCCGAAGGCGTGATCATGATTAATGGATAAAGAACAACGAACACGATCGCCATAATCGAGAATGGCTGATGTACGTGTTTGAGACATGCTGCTTGCGGGATGCCCCAAGGTCTTGGCATGCACCCCTAGCGGATTACCAAGAATGGCTCGAATCAAATCCAGGTAATGAATCGAGTGCAGTGCTATTTCAACACGGGGTAGACCTTCGAGGAACTTCCATAGACCCCAAGGTGTATCCAACGCTAGCCAGGCATCAAAATCAAGTACCTCTCCCAGCAAACCCTGGTTTATAGCATCCTGCAAAGCCAGCATCATAGGTGCAAATCTAAGCTGGAAGTTCACAGCGGCGGCAAGATTACGTTCACGGCACAACGTCAGGATTTGAGTCGCTTCATCCAGCTCACTACCCATAGGCTTCTGGATAAGGCAACCGGAACCTGCCGGCAATTGCTCCACCACGCTGACATGTGCAGCAGGTGGTGTAGCAAGATCGAACACAGCACCTTCTACAGAGACAGCCTCACCAACGCTTGCAAAAGCTGTGCATTCCCACTTTGCTGCCAGAGCCTGACACTTTGCAACGTCAGGATCATAAATACCAGCCACGCTATATCCTGCTTTGTGATAAGCCGGCAAATGCGCATCGGAAACAATAGATCCCGCACCAAAAATGACAATAGGACGGGGCTGACTGGCCAGCGGCCAGTGTTGCCTCAGTGTTTTCATAGTTTGACCTCACTCATGACATCAACGCGATTTTGAACACACTCGACAATACCGCGTGCTAATCAAGATGAAAGACGTTTTCCATCATTGACCACCATTCCCCCTCCTTTATTGTGTCCAATGGCTTTTGACAGGGCTTACATACATCCCACCAACGCAGGGTAACCGGGTCAGCAGCCATCAAGGCAGCATCAGCCTCAAAATCCACTCCGTGGTACTCCCAGTAACCGAATAACAAATTCTCAGGCTCTTTGAGAAAAATGGTGTAGTTACGAATATTGCACTCAGTGATCTTGCTCAGTACTTCAGGCCACACGTTTGCGTGAAGCTGTTTATATTCAGTCACTCGCTCTGCATTCAGCCCTATCATCATGCCCATGCGTTGCATAATCAAAGCCCTCTAACTAATCTGCGTAGTAAGGTTTTCGAACCGGCGTTTATTGATCTCGGCCCAGTTCCAGTCAATCCCAAGACCGGGTTCATGACTCGGATAGGCACGCCCGGATTCCATTCGCATTCCCGATACGGTGATGTCATCAAGCTGCGGTATGTACTCCAGCCACGGTGCGTTGGGAATAGCGCATACCAGACTTACGTGCAACTCCATCAGGAAGTGGGGACACACCGGCACATTATGAGCCTCCGCCAGGTGGGCAACCTTCAGCCATGGCGTGATACCTCCGATGCGCGCCACATCAACCTGGACAATGGATGCACCACCGAGCATGAGATAATCCTTGAATTGCGATAGCGAGTACAGACTTTCCCCAACCGCTATGGGCACTGTTGTGGTCGCCGCCAGTCGCGCATGTTCCAGGACATCATCAGCTGGCATGGGCTCTTCAAACCAGGCAATATTAAATTCTTCAAGTACACGGGCACGACGTGTCGCCTCAGCACGGCTGAAAGCTTGATTGGCATCGACCATGATTTCTGAAGTATCGCCTACAGCTGCTCGAACAGCTTCAAGCCGCTCGCGATCCTGCGCAAGATGGGGACGTCCAATCTTTATTTTGGATCCGGCAAAACCTGCCTCTCTGGCCTGCACTGCATCATCCACCAGAGCTTGTGTTTCGATATGCAACCAGCCACCTTCGGTGGTGTACATTGGCACTGAATCCTTGGCGCCACCTGCCATCTGGTAAAGGGGCAGACTGGCACGCTTGCAGCGCAAGTCCCACAATGCTGTATCAATAGCTGCCAGTGCAAGGGAAGTAATAGCGCCAACGGTTGTTGCATGAGTGGAGAACATCAGCATTCTCCATAGCCGCTCTATCTCATTGGCATCCTGCCCCAGCAACTGAGGTGCCAGCGTATCGCGCAACATGGACATGATCGCGGGACCACCCTGCCCTATGGTATACGAATAACCAGTTCCGACTGCACCATCACTATCCGTTATCCTGACCAGAGGTGTTTGCTGGCTAACAAAAGACTGTATGGCATCGGTGCGTGTAACCTTCGGCACCAGATCCACCATGCACAATTCAATGTGTTCGATCAAGGCCATGATTTCAACCCAGACTCTGTTGTGTATTGGCATCAAACAGATGCGCGCGACTCAGATCAAGCTGACACTGCAGCGTTTCGCCCATCACAACGGGACGAGGGTTCAGCATCTTGGCCTGAATTTCCTGACCCGCTATTTCACCGAATAATACCGTTTCGGTGCCCAGTGGCTCCGACAGATTCACCGTCAGAGCAAAGTCCGCGGTTTCGTGTCCAAGCGACAGACCATGACCTTGCGGCATCAGGTTATCAGCGCGGAAACCGAATATCACACTCTGGTTTTCTTCCACCTTGTTAACAAGGCGCGATGGCAAAGGTATCGGTGTTCCATCTGTCAGAATGATGGTTTGAGCATCACCGGACAGCTTGGCCGGTAACAGGTTCATAGGTGGCGAACCGATAAAGGTGGCCACAAACGTGTTTACGGGTTGCTCGAAAACTTGAAGCGGTGTTCCCTGCTGTTCAATACGGCCATCACGCATGATTACGATTCGATCGGCTAGCGTCATGGCTTCGACTTGATCGTGAGTCACGTAGACAATAGTGGTTGCTATACGCCGATGCAGTTTCTTGATTTCCACCCGCATCTGCGCGCGCAACTTTGCATCCAGGTTGGATAAGGGTTCATCGAAAAGGAAAACATCAGGATGACGCACGATAGCTCTCCCCATGGCTACGCGCTGCCGCTGCCCACCTGATAATTCGGCAGGTCGTCTGTCAAGTAGTTCATCGAGACTTAAAATATCAGCTGCCTGCGCAACGGCCTCTTTTATTTCCGCATCGCTACGATTGGCTATCTTGAGAGAGAAGCCCAGGTTCTCGCCAACCGTCATGTGAGGATACAAAGCGTAATTCTGAAAGACCATCGAAATATTGCGATCACGTGGCGGTAATTCGTTAACCAGGTTTTCACCAATATGAATATTCCCGCTACTGAGTTCTTCCAGACCTGCGATCATGCGTAACGTCGTGGATTTTCCGCAACCGGATGGACCAACCAGTACAACGAATTCGTTGTGAGCGATGTCCAGATCAATGCCATGTACGACTTGCACTTTACCGTAGTGCTTTACGATCTTGCTGAGTTTAACGCGTGCCATTGACTATCCCTTAACCCCGCCAAAAGTAAGACCGCTGATCAGGTGTTTTTGCACTATGAATGTCAATATCAGCGCCGGTATGATCATGAGTACTGCCAGCGCGCACATACCGCCCCAGTTAATCGTGAATTCAGAAGTAAAATCCAGCAACCCAACCGGCATGGTCTTACTGAACACGGAGCGCGTGAGCTGACTGGCTAACGCGTACTCATTCCAGGATGTAAGAAACGCAAAGATAGCAGCCGATGCAACACCTGCGCGGGCAACAGGAAATTCAACTTTCCAGAAAGCCTGCCAGCGGGTACAACCATCGATCTCTGCAGCCTCTGCAAGTTCGCGAGGCACCTGCCGGAAAAATCCATCGATAAGCCAGATGGAAAATGGTACGTTCATCGCAACATAAACCAGAATCAGTGCGAAGTGCGTGTCAATGACACCAAGTCTTGCGAACACGATAAACAAGGGCAATGATAAGGCGACACCTGGGACGGCTCGTGTCAGCATGAAACCGACAAAGATCGCGGATTTGCCACGAAAGCGGTATCGCGCAAATGCATAGCCTCCGGCAATTCCAACCAATATCGCGATCACGGTACTGGATACCGAAATTATCAGCGAGTTCATGAAATAACGGCCAACCGGAATCCCCCCCTCACCCACCGTGCCAAACATCGCGCGATAGTGATCCAGATTAAGACTGTGGGGAATCCACACTGGCGGTTTAGCCATGATCTCAACCGTTGGTCTGAACGAATTAAGCACCACCCATAGACCAGGCAGGCAAATAATACACATAGCCACAAATAAGGTCACTAGATGTGCCGATCGCAAGGCCAGTTTCTTAATCCGATGCTGCTGATTAATTTCCATGTCAGTTATTCACATCAATGGTTAAAACCAAGCTCTGCACGCGAGGCACTCAGCTTTCGAAAGAAATAGACAGTAAAAAAGATAGCCAGAAAAATAGAGATATAACCCATCGCATTGGCAAGCCCCATTTTTGCGTCGACATAGCCCGTTCGGCCAATCAATGTCCACAGCAGTTCAGTGCGTCTGGCAGGTCCTCCATTAGTCATGATGTGAACAATATCGTAGGCTCTTGCAACATCAAGGCTTCGAATAGCCAATGCAATGTAGATAAATGGCATGAGGAACGGTAACGTGATGTGCCTGAATGATTGCCAGGGAGTGCACCCGTCAACTCTGGCTGCCTCCAGCGGATCACGCGGTATGGCAAATAGACCGGCCAGTATAAGAATGGCAAAGATAGAGGTAGACATCCAGACTTCGGCAAATATGATCGAAAACATTGCCAGCTTCCCAT
Source organism: Granulosicoccus sp. (assembly GCA_045106855.1). Classification (GTDB taxonomy): domain Bacteria; phylum Pseudomonadota; class Gammaproteobacteria; order Granulosicoccales; family Granulosicoccaceae; genus Granulosicoccus. Next base: position 151,360 of record JBGCFI010000033.1, on the reverse strand, counting down.
CAACCAGCCAGGCTATTGCCTGATCCGTGATACCCATCGACTGCAAGGCATTGTTTACCAGACCAACGTTATCGTTAAATATAAACTTGAATTGAAAGCCGACCAGTATGGGAGAAAACATCATCGGAAACATCATGATGGTGCGCAACCATCTTTGTCCCCAGGTTACCTTGTTGACTAGCAATGCCAGACCTAAACCCAGCAGCAATTCCAGATTAAGCGCAATAGTCAGCAGGAATACCGTCCTGCCAAAGGCCCACCAGAAATTAACGTCTCCCGACACTTTGACGTAGTTATACTCACCAATCCATTTGAATAATGAATCGGGCCGCGTAAGCCTGTACGCAGTGAAGCTTGAATACAGAGAAAGCAGCAGTGGGATAAGAACTACCGCCGACAATATAATAATAGCCGGCAATACCAGAACCAGCCAAGGCGGTAGTCTCAGTGGAAATTTAAGCACGGCGGATGCTATGTCCGCCGTATCAACTTATCGTGAAACACAGGAACCAAAATCCTAATAAACCCCGTTTTCCTGCATGATTTCATCAACGGCTTCAGAGGCAATTTCCAGCGCTTCAGCAGATGTCTTGTCACCCAGGATAGCAGCCTGCAACTCCGGATAGATAACATTGGTTGCCTCTATCCAGTAAGGCGTTTTAGGTGCAGGAAAGGCATGCTCTGCTGCCGCCTGAAACGCTTCAAGTACCTCTGTACGATACGCATCGCCATCAGCAGCTTTTACCACCTGATCCCAGACCGCAGTACGTGTTGGTAACGGACCGGCAGAACTTTCCAGAGCCTGGCTTTCTTCATTGGTCAGAAAAGCCACCAATGAAGCAGCAGCATCTTTGTTATCACACGATTCAGTCACCGAGAAACCATGATGCCCCGACCAGCCTGTACGAACACCCGCACTGCCTTGAGGTTGCACTTTGACACCAACGTTGCCAGCTATCTTGGAGCTTTCCGGATCGTTGAAAAATCCTGCCCAACCGGGCCAGTCGAGGTTTAATGCAACAGTACCTGAGGCAAAACCCTGCCCAAGTTCATCCCATAAATAGGAAGTCGTACCTTTGGGTGTGGCACCCGATTGATAAACTTTGACAAACCAGTCAAGCGCACGCACCCCGGCCTCACTATTAAAGGCTGGCGACCAGTCTTCATTAAACAACTGCCCACCTTCGGCAACGACCAGCTCGTAAAATCTGCCAACGATTGCCTCGTCCTTACCTGCAAACTGAGTTCCATAGAAATTGGGTGGATTACTGAAAAAGATGGCCTGGTCAGCAACCTGTTCCCAGGTATCAGGCGGCGCCAGTTCATAGCCATGTTCGGCCATGAATTTGCTCTTGCTCTCCTCGTTTTCATAAAGATCTTTCTGATAGTAAAGCGCTGACACATCGAACTGAGCTCTTGGCAACATGACAAGGCTTTCACCAATTCGTGAGGCTGCGATATTCGAGGGGACATATTCGGCGATGAATTCGGGTGTCAGATACGGAGTCAAGTCCGTGTACAGACTTGGGTACTGGGAAGCAAATGAAGAATGATTGGAACCAACACACCAACCCAGCGATCCGGCCGCGAGATCAGATTTAAACTCTTTATCCAGCTCAAAGTGATTCTTCTTGGAAATCACATTGACCTTGGCACCGGTCTCTGATTCCCACTCGGCAATTCGTGCATATAGCGCTTCATATTGCTGCCCTCCTATCAGCTTTGCGTCAATTGTGATTCCGTCGAAATCCCCCGCTCCTGCCAGGCTGGCGGTTGCCATTAGCGGAGCAGCTAGCGTCGATGCCAGCCAGTAAACAGGTCGATTCATAAAAATACCCTCTACTTGCATGAGAAAAATATCAAGACTACCGGTTTTGAATTTCAAATATAAACTGTACTTTCACATATAATCAAGAAAAACTCGTTTTGATGGGTCAATAAGCCAGCCGCGCAACATGCCAGACCTGCTGCGGCAATCATTGGAGTAACAACATGATCATTGATACACACCTGCACCTGATCTACCGCAACCGTCTTTCATACCCATGGCTGAAAAGCATCGAATCGTTGAATAAAGATGCAAGGTACGAGGATTACCAGCGAACGGCCAGGAGAGTGGGAATAACCGGCGCGCTGCATATGGAAGTTGATGTTGCCGATGATGATCGGGATGCGGAAACTGATCTGGTACGCTCCCTGATGGACTCGCCCCACTCTCTGATCAGAGGAGCAATAGCCTCATGCAGACCAGAATCTGATGAGTTTCCGGCATGGCTGGATATGCAACTGCACCGCAAAGAGGTCAAGGGATTACGCCGCGTTTTGCACGTGATGCCTGATGAGCTATCAACGAGCGCTGTATTCCGTGATAACGTCAAACGTCTGTCGGGGACAGGATTAACGTTCGATCTGTGCGTACTACCCGCCCAGATTCCCCTGGCAATAGAGTTGGTAGATTATTGTCCGGAGGTACCATTCATTCTCGACCACTGTGGTGTACCGGACATCAAAGGCGGAGACTTTGCAGCATGGAGCCAACAGATTGCCGGTATATCAAAACGCCATAACGTTACGGGAAAAATATCCGGTGTCATGGCTTATACAGACACAGACCATTGGACGCTTGAAGACATAAGGCCCTATGTCGAGCGCACCATCAAAGAATTCGGGTGGGATAGAGTCATCTGGGGCAGCGATAGTCCAGTGTGTACATTGGGTGGACACCTGGAAACCTGGGTCGCCGCCACACAAGCACTGCTCATGCATTGTTCAGCTGAAGAGAAAAACCAGTTGCTGCATCGAAACGCCAGCGCGCTGTGGAACATTCCATCGTAAAACCAGCTCTTGGAAAGCCGAGTAGACGCGTTATCCATTCACTGGTATACATGTTGTCCCGATAAATAGCAGGAACAAGGCGAGCTCATGAGTAGCGACATTTACATCGTCGACGGCGTACGCACGGCGATAGGAACATTTGGCGGGTCCTTGTCTTCACAAACCCCGATTGATCTGGCCACATTGGTAACGCGAGAAGCCTTAAACCGCAGTCAAGTAGACCCGGCAACCGTCGGTCATGTGGTATTCGGTCACGTCATCAACACCGAGCCTCGTGATATGTACTTGTCTCGAGTAGCAGCAATTGAGGCAGGCATACCTCAGGAAACACCCGCTCTTAATGTCAACCGCCTCTGTGGATCGGGTGCGCAAGCCGTCGTCTCAGCGGCTCAGCATCTAATGCTTGGAGATGCAGAGATAGCCATAGCCGGTGGTAGCGAAGTCATGTCACGTTCGCCACATATCCTGTCCGCTGCCCGATTCGGTCAGAAAATGGGGGAAGTATCGATGGTGGACATGATGCTTGGCGCCCTATCGGATCCGTTTGGTGCAGGGCACATGGGTATTACCGCAGAAAACGTAGCCGATGAGAATGCCATTAATCGCGAACAACAGGACGAATTTGCTGCCGAGAGTCAACGGCGCGCCATAGCGGCAATTGAAGCGGGCCACTTCGCTGACCAGATTGCACCGGTACAAGTCAAGGTACGCAGAGACACGGTGAGTTTTGATACCGATGAACATCCCAAACCGGGCACCACAACCGAGACCCTCGCCGGTCTGAGAGCTGCCTTCAAGAAAGAGGGAAGCGTTACTGCGGGAAATGCCTCAGGCATCAATGACGGTGCAGCGGCCATGGTGCTTGCCTCGAAAGTTGCCGTGGATAAGCACGGACTCAAACCACGCGCAAGATTTCTCGGCTATGCCCATGCCGGTGTAAGGCCGGATATCATGGGCATCGGACCTGTGCCAGCGGTGCGCGCATTGCTGGACAAGCTTGGCATGACGCATGAGCAGTTTGATGTCATCGAATCTAATGAGGCATTTGCAGCTCAGGCCTGTGCGGTTAACAAGGCACTGGGGCTGAACACCGATAAGGTCAATCCTAATGGCGGCGCTATAGCACTGGGTCACCCGGTTGGAGCCACCGGCTCAATCCTTGTTGTCAAGACCCTGCATGAGCTTGAAAGAATTGATGGACAGTTTGGTTTAATCACGATGTGCATAGGTGGTGGTCAAGGTATCGCGCTAGCGGTAGAACGTCAAAGCTAGGGACATCCCCGGTAAGAGACGCCAGATAACAGGAGATTGTGCTCGGCCTGCCTAACGTGCTGCGCCACGTAGTGCAGCACGAATCATCTGCTCAACCGTCTCATCTGCACTGGCATGGTTGTCCAGTAGTTTTACAGCCTCAGCAGGCTTATAACCCAGTGCGGCCAATGCCTCCTCAGCTTGAGTGCGCGCGGACTGGTCATTCGTGCGGGGAAGTGTCCCTGTGGGTAATCCTCCCAAATCCAGCGCTTCCACTTTGTCCTGCAGCTCAATTAAAAGACGCTCGGCTGTTTTTTTGCCAATACCAGGGACGCGTACCAGCGCATTGATATCTTTGGACGATACGCAAGCGAGAAACTCGTCCGCACTCATACCGGACAGGATAGACAATGCAACCTTGGCACCGACACCATTGACTTTGAGCAAGGCCCGAAACAACACGCGCTCTGTGCGGCTTGCAAAACCGTATAACAATTGGGCATCTTCGCGTACAACCAGATGCGTGAACAATGATATGTCTTCGTTGAGCGCAGGTAAGGCATAAAACGTGGACATGGGTGCATCCACTTCATAGCCTACACCTCCCACATCGATAACTAATGATGGCGGATTTTTCTCAAGCAGCTTGCCTGTCAGGCGACCGATCACAATCTTAGTCCTCTTCCCCGGGTGCGTTTTCGCGTTGGCAGTGGAGAACCACCAGGTACCTTTCGTGAATGTGCATGGCAAATCGCAATCGCCAAGCCATCTGCGGCATCAACTTGCACCGCAGGGACAATGCTCAACAGGGCCCGCACCATGGTTTGTACCTGTTTTTTGTCAGCAGAACCAGAGCCGGTTACCACCTTCTTGACAAGCCTCGGCGCATATTCAGACACAGATAGTTGCCTTGATACCGCAGCCGTAATCGCCGCCCCGCGTGCCTGCCCAAGCTTCAGCGCTGACATGGGATTGTTGCTGAGAAAGACTTGTTCGATGGCGACCTCTTGTGGTTGCCACTGCATCATTACCTCACCCAGCGCAGCGAAGATATGACCCAGCCGTTCAGCAAAACAATCACCCTTAACGCGGATATGTCCATGTGCAAGATGAAAACTACGAGCTCCATCTGTGTCAATGACACCGTATCCGGTGACAACCGAACCCGGATCGATACCCATGACTCGAATCAGACCGTTGGGGCGTTTAACGGTCATGATTTCATGCCTCGTACGCTTCGCCCGGAATTTCAGCGTTAGTGAAAACATCCTGAACATCATCGAGATCTTCAAGCGCATCGATAAGCTTTAGTAGCTTCTGTCCCTGCTCGACATCCAGCTCCACGGCCGTAGCGGCACGCATGGTAACTTCCGAATGTTCTGCTTCCAGGCCGGCGGCACCAAGCGCCTCTTTAACGTCGACGAAAACATCCTCAGTGGTGAGAACCTCCAGAGAACCATCATCCGCTGAAATGATGTCGTCAGCGCCTGCCTCAAGCGCTGCCTCCATAACCTTGTCTTCATCGGTTCCAGCCGGATAACTGAGTACACCCTGCTTTTCAAACAAATAGGATACTGATCCCTGTGTTCCCATATTGCCACCGTACTTCGTGAAGGCATGTTTGACCTCGGAAACCGTGCGATTTCTGTTATCGGTCATGGTATCCACCATAATGGCAACGCCATTGACACCGTAGCCTTCATAACGGTTTTCTTCGTAAGCCACATCTTCAAGCTCACCTGCACCCTTCTTGATTGCCCTATCGATGGTGTCCTTGGTCATGTTGCCACCCAGCGCTTTGTCCACTGCCAGGCGGAGCCTCGGGTTGGCGCTGAGATCCGAACCACCCATCTTGGCGGCAACGTTAATCTCGCGGATAAGCTTCGTGAAAAGCTTCCCCCGCTTTGCGTCCTGAGCGTTCTTGCGATGCTGGATATTGGCCCATTTACTGTGTCCGGCCATGTACAACCTCTTTTTTGCTTAAACTGATGATGATTCGCCTATTGTCGCCTATTCAAGCGCGCTTCGCCAATCGTTCGGTCAATAGCGAACAGCTAGAGGCGGAAGCGCTCCAGATTCAGAAAATTAGCAACGTAGTCCGCACATTTATCAGAGAAGATCATCGCTGAATGGGAGAAAGGTATGCAGATACGATCGGTGGCGTTTTCAATCATGGTCTCGCAATCACGCACCACCCCGTCACTGTTTCCTCCGGCTGGATAGAGCACAGACAGAATTCCCAGGCGCCCGGATCCTGTAATGATGCCAAGCGGTCTTTTACTCTTGAACTTGGGTGCGCCATCGAGTAGCCCACCCATCGCGCTCCTGCCCAGAAGCGGACGCAGGACCTTGTTGCCATGCACCCGTTTGGCCACATAACTGCCATTCACGGGCGATCCCACCAGCACGATCTTGTCAATGTTCAGATCGTCGAACTGGTCCAGCAAATGCAGAATGACGATTCCACCCAGGCTATGTCCTACCAGGTTGACTCTACGCGCCCCCAGTTCACCAATTCGACGGCGAAGATCGCAGGCATTCTCAGCTGGCGAATTGTTCAGAAAGTCATAACTGAACGTTGCGGTACGGAATCCCAGGGACTCCAACCGCTTTCGCATTACCGTCATCATGAAACCCTGCATCCAGATGCCGTGAACCAGCACGGTTATCTCATCCTGTCCAGGGACGATTCTCGATTTTTCTATCACCATTGGTAAAACGTTAAAGCATATTCAATAAGGAAAAACGCACAGATTGTGACAAGTGCTATCAGGGAAAAACCAGGTTTCCGATTGCGGGAGCCTGTTTTTACGATGCAACTATCGGGCTGAGTATCAATAGACGGCGTTTTCTCAAGCTTCAGCGGCCAGTATTTCCTTGAGTACAGCCCGGTTACTGTGAGAATCCACTTTTGCAATGGCGTCCAGAATCGGTAGCCAGCAATGATCGACGTGCTCTGCAGGATCCAGCCTGACCGGGCAGCGCGCGGGTAGCTGCGCACTAAACTGGTGCTCCAGATTTTCCGTGACCCCGGGGGCGTAGCGTTTACGCCAGTCGGACTTTATAGGAAAGGTTCTGGAATTCTGTAGATCCACAACCGGAACATCAATTCCGGTTTCTTCCCGTAACTCGCGTTGAGCGGCTTGTGCGGGAAGCTCACCGTCTTCCAGACTTCCTGTCACGGACTGCCAGAAACCTTCAGGAATTTTCCGGCAGATCAGCAGAACATCCAGATCGATGGTGTACACCACGACCAGAACTGACTCTGGACGCTTGAACAGGGGCCTGACGTTACTCAAAGCCCCGGTTTCCTCAGGCATCTTTTTTCGGATCCGAAGCAGCAGCCCGGGCGCGGGTGCGAAGATGCAAATCTTTCATTTGCTGATCGCTGACATGACTCGGTGCGCTGGTTAGCAGACAACTTGCGCTCTGAGTCTTGGGAAACGCCATGACATCACGAATACTCTCGGCACCGCACATCAGCATAACCAGCCTGTCGAGCCCGAACGCGATACCGCCATGAGGCGGAGCGCCGTATTTCAATGCTTCCAGTAGAAAACCAAACTTGTCATTGGCTTCCTGTGCATCGATGCCCAGCACATCCAATGCTTTTTGCTGCATGTCCGTGTCATGAATACGAATGGAACCACCACCAACCTCGGTTCCGTTCAAGACCATGTCGTAAGCCCGTGAAAGCACCTTACCGGGATCATCATCAAGCTGTGCTTGCCATGCTTCTGTTGAATCGGCACTGGGCGCTGTGAACGGATGATGCAAGGCCTGCCAGCGATTTTCACGTTCATCGTGTTCGAACATGGGAAAATCGACAACCCAGAGCGGACGCCATGCATCTTCAACCATGTCCATACGCTTACCGATTTCGATTCTCAGGGCGCCCAGTGCAGCCTCCACGACGCTGGCTTTGTCAGCACCAAAGAAGATAAGGTCGCCATCAATCGCGCCGGTGCGATCGATGATGGCCTGAAGTACATCCGCCGGAAAGAATTTAACGATAGGCGACTGCAAACCTTCAGGACCCGCCTTGATGTCGTTGCACTTGATGTAGGCCAGCCCTTTCGCACCGTAACGGCTGACAAATTCTGTATACACGTCGATTTCCTTACGGCTCAGCGTATTTCCATTGGGAACGCGTAATGCCGCGACACGCCCTTTCGGACTCTTGGCAGGTTCAGCAAAGACCTTGAAGTCGACCCCTTCCACCAGATCAGATAACTCTGTCAACACCAGCGGGATACGTAAATCAGGCTTGTCAGAACCATAGATGAGCATGGCGTCAGCGTAGGTCATGCGGGGAAAACTACCCAGATCAACATCCAGCACGTCCTTGAACAGAGACGACATCATGGTTTCCATAGTGCTCATGATGGTCTCCTCATCAATGAAGGACATTTCGATATCAAGCTGGGAGAACTCGGGTTGGCGGTCTGCCCGCAAATCCTCATCTCGGAAACATCGCGCCACCTGGTAGTAGCGATCTATCCCGCCCATCATGAGCAGTTGTTTGAACAGCTGAGGCGATTGCGGGAGCGCATAAAACTCACCGGGATGGTTTCTGCTGGGTACCAGATAGTCTCGCGCACCCTCGGGCGTGGCACGTGTGAGCATGGGTGTATCTACTTCAATGAAGCCATCATCTTCTAGCGCATGCCTTAGTTGACGCACCACACGGGCCCGAAGTCGCAAACGCTCCTGCATCTCTGGCCGTCGGATATCAATGTAGCGAAACTTCAGCCGGTTCTCTTCACTGACGTTATTGTCGTCCAGCTGGAAAGGCGGCGTTGCGGCACGATTGAGTATCTGGATTTCATGACCGAGCACTTCGATCTCGCCTGTCGTCATGTCCGGATTAATCGTACCTTCTGGACGATTGCGGACCTTGCCGGTTATCCGCAGGACAAATTCGTTGCGCACCTCTTCGGCCAGCGCAAACGACTCTGCCCGGTCTGGATCGAATACAACCTGGACCAGTCCGGTGTGATCGCGCAAGTCGATGAATATGACGCCACCATGGTCTCGACGACGATGGACCCAGCCACAGAATGAAACCTGCTCGTCCAGCTGTTTTAGGGTGATTACACCGCAGGGGTGTGTGCGCATGAAGACCTCAACAAGGAAAATCCGCAATTGTAGATAGTTACACTCACTTCCACAACGAACTATTCCAGACTGTCGGCTCAGGTAACACCAAAACAGCGTTTGTTCGGCCTGCGTGGCGTGACCGACATCACTTTGAAGCGGTTAGAAAATCAGTGAATGTGAAGTTGACATCGAGTTTATCGATGCACCACAATCTCTCGCACTTGGAAATTACTTGAAAATACACATGAACACACTGAAAAGGCGTTGGATTCACGTTTTCGGAGCCGGCCTGCTGCTTTCCCTGGTCACACAGACGGCATTCGCCCATGGCCCTACCCGCCAGAAAGTTACCGAAACCATTGAAATAAATGCCAGCGCGGAAGAGGTCTGGGCTGTAATCGGTGACTTCGGTGCTGCTGATCAATGGCTGCCCATGGTTGAAGGAATTGAAAGTGAAGGCGGCAACGCTGCCGGCGCAACCCGGGTATTGCTTCTTGGTGGTGATGCCAAAATCTATGAATCACTGAAAAAACACAGTGATGAGAAAATGTCCTACAGCTATAAAATTCCGGTCAAGACACACGATATCAATATTTTACCGGTGAACAATTACTCTTCCACACTCTCAGTCAAGGGTGACGGCGACAAAAGTACGGTTACCTGGAAAGGTGCGTTCTACCGAGGCTACCCGAATAATGATCCACCACCGGAACTTAGTGACGAGGCTGCGGTAGAGGCCGTTACGGGCGTCTATAAGGCGGGCCTTGCAAATTTAAAGACAATACTGGAAAGCCAGTAAGACATCGAATTTCTACTCTTGCCAAGCGGCGGGCGCCGACACCATGTTTAAAAACCACCGTCTGTGGTGGCGGGTCGGCGCTATCGTCTGTGTTACCACGAGTCCACTATCCTCGGCCGATCTGGCATTCATAACCAATCAGGGATCAGATACCGTATCGGTTATTGACGTAGACTCGCGAAACGTGACAGCCGAAATCGAGGTTGGCAAGGAGCCGGCAGGCGTTGCTGTCTGCCAATCGGCAAACCGTGTGGCAATCAGCAACCCTGGCGACGGCACCATATCAATCATTAGCGTCCCTGACCTGATCGAGGTTGACAGGCACCAGGTCAGTGATGGTCCTCTGGCCGTGGTCTGCGGGCAAGACAAACTCTATGTGGCAGATTGGTATGCTCACACGGTCAGTAGCTATTCACTCAGCAATTTTCAGACGCTGGCGACCACTACAGTGGGTCAATCGCCATCGGGACTGGCATTGTCATCTGACGGAAGTCGACTCCATGTCAGCAATCGCGATAGTGACTCTGTATACGAACTGGATAGTGAGTCATTGAAAAAACTACGCAGCGTATCAACCGGTCACAGACCCTTTGGCGTTACTCTCGATAGCGACGATAGACGCATGTACATCGCCAATGTAAGGAGCAATTCAGTCAGTGTCGTTGATTTGGAGAGTTATCAGGTGATAGCCGAAGTGCCCGTCGGAGATCGCCCGTACGCAGTGGCGCTGGCCCAGAAAAATTCGCGTGCGTTCGCAACCAATCAATACGACAACACCCTGAGCGTAATAGACACAGAAACACTAAAGGTAGTGACGGTGCTCGAGGTTGGTGAGTACCCCGAAGGCATTTTCACCGACCGGGACGATCGCCATGTCTATGTCGCCAACTGGTTTGATAACACCGTCTCTATTGTCGACGCCATGCAACTTGAAATTGTTGACGAGGTAGATGTGCAGGATGGACCACGAGCCTACGGAACACCTCTTTTCGCTGAATAGGCGGAAATAATCTGCGAATTACCCCGCAAGGCGCGATTGGGCGGAATGTGTATCAGACAATATGTTCAATTGTTGATAGTTATCCGGCTCGCAAACAGCGATAATCCCCCCTCAACCTCATTTATTTGGATATTTCATGCCCCAGTTTCATGTCTACGGTGTCGGTAACGCGCTAGTCGATCTCGAATACGAGATTCCCGAGACACTTCTTGCCGATCTGAGCATCGATAAGGGCCTCATGACCCTGATAGAGGAAGAGCGTCACCACGAGCTGCTGGACAAACTCTTCCACATCGACTCGCGCCCTTGTGGCGGTGGTTCCGCGGCAAATACCATTACCGCTGTGGCACAACTTGGCTCAAAGGCCTATTACTCGTGCAAAGTGGCTAACGATACAACCGGCGAGTACTTCCTTGACGATCTGGCAGCCAGTGGTGTCCAGACCAATTTGTCTCGCGATGCGCTCGAGGAAGGGCATACGGGCAAATGCATTGTTCTGGTCACACCCGACGCCGAGCGCAGTATGAATACCTTTCTGGGCATCACCCGTGAGATCAGTGTCGCCGAGCTTGATGAAACAGCACTGAAGGATTCGCAGTTTGTCTACATCGAAGGCTATCTGGTACCCGAAGTCAATGCCCGCGCGGCGGCCGTAAAGGCACGTGAAGTGGCACAAGCTGCCGGCGTCAAAACATCTCTGACTTTATCCGACCCCAACATGGTGAATTTCTTCAAAGACCCGTTGCTGGAAATAATCGGAGATGGCCTCGACATGGTTTTCAGTAACGAAGAGGAAGCAAAACTCATGTTCGGTGCTGACTCCATCGAAGAATCTGTTGCCGCCATGAAATCCGTCGCAAAGCAATTCGCGATCACTCGGGGTTCTGAAGGTGCCGTTGTTTTCGATGGCGAAACCCTTCATGAAATACCAGCCGAGAAAGTCACAGCCGTCGACTCCAATGGCGCGGGGGATATTTATGCCGGTGCTTTTATGCATGGCTTGACTAACGGCCTGCCCTTCTCCAGATGCGCAGAGCTTGCAGGAGCCGCGGCGACCACCCTGGTCCAGCAAATGGGCGCTCGACTTACAAACGAGCAGATGCAGGCCGTCGGCAAACGCTATTTATAAGTCAAGTCAGGATCGATAGAAGATGCCGTCACTCCCCAGAGGCTGCCCCGTTACGCTAACGCTCATTGTTATTAACGTGGCGATGTTCGCTGGACAATTCGCAACTCAGGATTTACTGACTAGCCTCGGGTTGCTGTACGGACCTTCCGTCAAAGCGGGCCAATACTGGAGAATCCTGACGTCCGGTTTTTTACATGGAAGCATTCTTCACATCGGATTCAACATGTATCTGCTCTACATGCTAGGCCCGCAACTTGAGCAAGGCTTTGGCAGCTTGCGCTTTAGCCTGATGTACTTCGGCTCACTGATTGGTGGAGCATTGGCGGTGCTGCTGTTCGGTTTTACTCAGCCAACGCTGGGTGCATCCGGCGCTGTGCTGGGACTTGCCGGTGCCATGTTTATCGCACTGTGGGGTCGCGGCATCAGCCCGAGACAATCACCGGTTTTCGGGCTGGTCGTACTGAACCTTGCACTACCGTTGCTGGTCCCGGGTATTTCGTTCTGGGGGCACTTTGGCGGAGTCATGGCAGGCGCTGCGATGGCCTTTATTCTGGTGTGGCTGCCCGACCGGCGGCGCACGCCGGGATCGGCGAACAGCCTGTCACAAGGTGCTGCCCTGGTCGTGATAATGACAGCAGCTTGCTTTGTTATCCCTAATCTATAGGGTTCGCAACCCTGACCTCAATCGCACGTCTCATAAGTTCTGCCTGCATGTGCTCGACATCAAACACCTGGTCGCGGCGGCTGACAAAGATTGCATCGGGATTGCCATCGATCGAATGCTCTTGATCAGTAAGGGCGACAAGCTTTGGAGCGTCACGCCGAGGTAAGCCAAGCCGGTTTCTGGACTGCGACCGGTACGCCTGCCAAAGTCCAAGCTGATCGTGAAACCAGGCAACGCCGCCCTTGTCATTCCGCTTTACCATACCCTGTGAATTCTCTACACCTTGAGCGTAACTTTCCAGCAGGGCTGCAGCCGCATTGCTGCGAGTAAAGCAGAGAACCGCGACAGCGAACTTGGCATGATCACGTTTTTTACGTCGGTAGGTAACACCGAAATCACCAGTAGCGGACACACGCTCTATCAGCGGTTGTATAGACGACAGCAACAAGGTATCGGCATCCACCCACACCACCGGCTTGTCACTCTGTTGATAGGCTTTGTAGAGAACGTCTACCTTAAGCTTGAGAATGCTTGCCGTTCGAGGCACAGGGCCTTTTAGCTCCTCAGGACCATTTTCCAGCACTTTGTCGTGTGCATGAAAAACAGCATGTGGATACAGCGAACGTATGTTGCCTAACGCATCGACCGGCCAGTCTATTGCATGAACATGTAATGCCGTATCCGGATTACTAACATGGTGCGATGCCAACAACAAAGTCAGCATGTTCAGGTAGTTATAGGTGGCACAAGTAAGTAACACGGTCTATTTGTGGCGCAACGCAAAGTTTCCGCGGCTCTCATACTTCTTAAAACGGCTGTTCAAGGGATAACCGTAAAGGATTCTGTCGTTGTCAAATAAATCGTAAACACACTTGTTAAAAATAGCCATGTTCAAGTTGTCCAGCTCGCCTTGGTCAGTCAGCTTGTCAAAGACACCAATCATGGTCTCCAGCAGCTTCATGATTTCATCCCGATTACCACCACACACGCCTGCATTGAGTTTGATGCGATCTTCATAAAATGCACGACCAAAGGCTTTGGTCATTTTCGCGCGATTGAGCTTGTCGTTGTACTCACCAGCATCACCACCACAGTAGATATCATATCTGTGGTTATCGAACAGATCGAACGGATTACTGAAAAACTCGATATCAAATAAATCCAGCATATACACCCTGTCTATTTCCGGGTGTGCAATCAGGTACTCGTAATAGCACTGGTAGCGTTCATCATTGACAGAACGAGACGTTTTTAACCCATAGCGTTCGAAAGCCACTTCATTGCTGGCATGCTTCTGAACAAATCCGTCGCTTAGCTCATCATGAAATACGACTGCTTCGCAGCCAACCTTGAGCAGAGTGTCGTACCAGAGTTTCATGCGGATAAATTCATCCGGCCTGGCCACACCCGGCAGCTCACGCTGAGCACCACCACGCTGGCTCCTCAGCCAGGTTTTGAAATGCTTGATGACATTGCCCTTGCGCTTGGCGCCGGATTGCGGATCAGGCTTGCCTGTAAAGTAGGTAGTGAATATCTTGTCACAACTCATGAATGCTTACCGGGCTGCTCGATGCATGCACTTTACGCAGTGTAACTATAGTGACGATGCTCACCTGAGCGGCGCGTGTTGTTCCACATCATGGCATAGCCTCGTTTTGCCAACCAGCTGTGAATAAGCTCGCCATCTGGCATCGCATCGCCGTCGCCCTTAGGGTGAATTTCCATGAATATATCGCGTGGAGGATGAGCTTCCATGAGCTGTTCCATTCCCGCCAGTACTTGCCCTTCCGCACCCTCTACATCTATTTTTACTACCGTGGGTGGTTTGCCGCACACTTTCGCGAACTGGCTCATCGTAGTCAGCTTAACCTGAATGCTATCGGTGGCACCTTTATCGGTGGCGATGGAATGTCGACCCTCGCCCGCCGTGCCCCGGACATGCAGAGCAATCTCGCCTTCTGCGGCACCCAGCGCAATCTGATGACAACTGAGGCGTTCATTGAGCTGATTGAGACTGATGTTGTTGGCAAGCTGTGAGAAATTTCTCGGCTCCGGCTCGAAGCACATGATCTGCGCTGACGCACCTGATTCATGTTTGGCCATCAGGATACTGATTAAGCCGATATTTGCACCGACGTCGTACAAAACGTCGCCGGGCTGCATCGCGGGTCGCATGTGTTCGAGTAATTCGGATTCTATTTCGATATCGTGGGCACGACGAATCTCTCGAGATGCGCTGATACCCAGCGTAATAGTTTGCCCGAGAAGGTTAAAGTCGCCGACAGTCGGTTTCCCGAGCAGCTTGTTGATATAAAAGCGTAGCTTGTTCATGGGACTTCCTGTGTGACCGGGCGCGGCATTGAATGACAACAGCGGCAGGTAGCGCTAGTCACGCGACAGAGCTACGCCATACTCATCGTATTATGACAGTTAAAACCGGTCCATTCACAAATCAGTGAATCGCTGACGCAGGCTAATTCATAAAACACTGGCTCATAGTTCAATCAAAGAACTTCCGAATCCGGGCTCTGATGCCCGATAGAGCCCCGCCTTTGACATAGCGCCCCTTCTCCGCATGACGAATGCGGTAAAGGTTTTCAACGGGAACCGGACCGCCTTCAGTCTCAATCAGCCGCCTGAAGACTGTGTCCTCATAGGTCTTTCGCCACAGCTCTGATGGTTTCTGGTACAACTTAAGCGTGCCGCAGTAACCCACAGTACGTGCCACATCCCCATGCACAATCTGGAAAGCACCTTTGGCCTTGCTTATCTCATTTCGGTAAAAGAGCTTAGGATCTATATCCACCGTACCGGATGCTTCTATGGTCTGGTTCAGCATCGGATGCTCTGCCGGCAAAAGCTCGGTGATGCCTTCATGGTCGGGAAAGACAAGCGGTAGCTGTTTGCCGCGCAGCGCCGCGGCCAGTGAATCCAGGCAACCTTCATGAAAAATCAGGTCGCAATCGGCAAACCACAACCAATCTGCAGTACTTGTCAGAGATGCACGATGCCGTCCGATGGCACGTCGGAAAAGCTCTTGCCTGGGCAGCACGCGAAAATCCCAGGAAACGTTTGGAATCTGCACTAGTGCAAACCGCGCCAGCAGTTCAACCATGGACCTATCCTCTTCAGAATAGAAGAGCGTATAAGTCACATCAATATCACGAGGCGGATAATTCACCAGAGAACTTAGCTGAAACTGCGACAAGTGTGCGTACTGCCAGGAGTGACTGACGACTTGCAACGTCAATCTGCCTGACGGGACCCCCAACTCACGGCTTGCAGGTACCTTGGGTGCAAACCAGCTTACCGGCAATACCGACCCCACAATATGATTGTAAAACTGGTTTCGCCACCACACCCCGAAATCACTACTCATCAGCGTGTGTCTCAAACACCAGTAGATGCGGCCATAACTTCACCTTTTGCGCATCCCGACAAATTGGGCTTCCGCCTTACCGTTCACATCTTTTTCCGGTTCGTGATACTCCAGTACATGAAGATCGGAGAATAATGACAGCAGTTCGTTAGGAGCCAGAAGATAGTCCGGATTACTCAGTCCATGAACAAACGTTTGATAGAACAAAACTCCCTGCGGTTTCAAAGCGCCGGATATGGCAGAACATAGTTTCCGATCAAGAAAGCGGGATACAACAATCACATCGAAGCTGTCAGGCTCCGGCGGGTGGGTACTGACATCACGAACCAGGGCCTCTTCAAGCACGAAAGGATTGCGAGTTCTGATCTCCTGGATAACATTTTCGCTGATATCCCAGGCGCTTACCTTGAATCCACGATCAGCCAGAAATTGACCATTGGCCGCCCGGCCACAGGCCAGATCCAGGGCACGTGGTGCTTCGGCAGTTTGTGGGCTCACCTGCGCATCAACCTCCGGCAACCACCTCACACCACGACTGAGTACCTGTGCGGGAGGGGGTATACCACGACCTGAATACGCATAGCGTGCGTTCCATTTACTGGCTTCAGACTTCACTAGTAACGCCAGAATGCAGGAGTAAACAATACAAGCAAGGTAAAGATCTCCAGTCGGCCAAACAGCATGGCAACGCTAAGCACGCTCAGTTCGAATTCCCCGAGACTGGAGTAGTTCGCTGCAACTACCCCCAGACCGGGTCCCAGATTGTTGAGACAAGCCACAACGGCCGAGAACGCGGTTACCTGATCCAGCCCTGCTGCCATGAGAAGAAGCAACATGACTGACAATACCAGCAGGTAACTGGCAAAAAATCCCCAGACCACATCGATCATGTGACTGGGCATGGTCGTACGCCCTACCTTGACGACCACATTGCCATAAGGATGCAGCATCCGAAGTAGTTCGCGCTGCCCCTGTTTGAACAACAAGAGTACGCGCACAACTTTCATTCCCCCCCCTGTGGAACCGGCACACCCACCAGCAAAACTTGCAAATAGCAGCAGTACCGGCAGGAACCCGGGCCAGTTGAAATATTCCTCAGAGGTGAAACCTGTGGTAGTACCGATGGACACCACATGAAACAAGGCATCACGAAACGATTTGCCAAGCTCGGAGGTTTGCGTAAGGTACAAGTAGCCGCAGGTAATTATTGTGAGCGTAAGGGCAATGTACAGATAGGTTCTGAACTCTTCGTCACGCCAATAGTGGCTCAGACTGATATTACGCGTCGCAGTGAAGTGAAGTGCAAAGTTGACACCGGAAATCAGCATGAACACCACGGCGATCATTTCGATCAGGCTACTGTCGAAATATCCAATGCTGCTATCGTGTGTGGAGAAACCGCCAATTGCCACGGTTGAGAAACTGTGACCAACAGCGTCAAACAGACTCATGCCTGCTGCCAGATAGGCCAATGCACACGCGATAGTCAAAGCCAGATAGATGTACCACAAGGCTTTAGCGGTACTGGCAATACGCGGTGTAAGCTTGCCCTTGTTGATGCCCGGAGTTTCGGCCTTATACAACTGCTGCCCGCCAATACCCAACAATGGCAGGATGGCTACGGCCAGAACAATGATCCCCATGCCTCCCAGCCATTGCATCTGTTGTCGGTAGAATAAAATGGATTTGGGCAGAAGGTCTAATCCGACGATTAATGTTGCACCCGTCGTCGTCAATCCCGACATGGACTCGAAGATCGCCCTGGCCACACTTAAATCCAGAGGAGAATAAAGGTAAAAAGGCAAGCCACCGAAGATTCCCAGTACCGCCCAGAACAACACTACAATGAGAAAACCATCGCGAATGCGAAGTTCCGCTTCATGGTTCCGGACCGGTAAATAAAGTAGCAATCCCACGGCCACCGTTGCAACAAACGCCCCGAGAAAAGGCGTTAAAGCATTAAACAGGTCACCGTAGGCTAATCCGACAAGAACCGGCGTTAACATCGTAATACTGAACAACGTTAACAGTACACCAACAACACGTTGTACAACACGAAGCTGAATAGGGATAGGCGACACTAGAGACAGTTACTCATCAACGAAGGAAGTTTTGAAAAACACCATAAAACCTCCGGACTAGACAAAACTGAACCCGACCTGAAACAGCTTCTCAACCGCATTTATCTCGCGTTTGTCAGTGATCAGCAGAATCAGGTGATCTTCTGATTCAATCATCAGATCGTGATGGGCGATCATGACTTTATCACCTCGAACAACAACACCGATACTGGCGCTTTCCGGCAAGCTGATATCACTGATGCAACGACCCACCAACTTGGAGGTTTCCAGATCGCCTTTTGCCACACCTTCCAGTGCCTCCGCTTCACCACGACGAAGCGAGTGCACGGCGATGACGTCACCACGACGCGTCAGCGTCAACAATGCACCGATTGTGATCTGCTGTGGTGATATCGCGACATCAATCATACCGTCTTCGATAAGATCCACATACGCAGGACGATTGATCAAAGACATGACTTTGCCGGCACCTTTTTTCTTGGCCAGCATAGCGGATAGAATATTGGCTTCATCGTCGTTGGTCAGCGCACAGTAAACATCCATGGCCTCGATATATTCCTTTTTCATCAAGTCCAGATCCGCTGCATCCCCGGTATGCACCTGGGTTTCGCCCAACATCGATGCCAGATGTTGCGCGCGCTTGGGATTCATCTCAACAAGCTTGACTTCGTATCGCTCCTCGAGCTTGCGGGCCAACAACAATCCGATGTTGCCACCACCAGCGATCATAATGCGCTTGCAACGAACCTCGTCATGATGAAATTGCGCCATAACCTTGATGGTGTCTTCGCGCTTTCCCATAAAAAAAATGACATCGTCGGAATGGATGACCGTCTTGCCATCCGGAATGATCGACTTCTCCGCAAACTCATGGATATCGGACCTTGCCCCTCCACGTTTTTTCTCATTGCGCCCACGCGATGTGCCGATTGACGATTTGTCGTCGCTTTTGTCTTTTGATCCACGGTAAACCGCAACTACTCGCGTATCGATATTGTTGAGCAATTGGGTCAGATGCGATAGGGGCCAGCCGTCCATTGGCGCACCCTCCTGTGCTCTGACGCCCACCAGTCTTACTCTACCGCCGGCAAAGTCCACGACTTGAATAGCACCCGGGTGTTCTATGATGCGCTCGACATGATCAGTAATCAGTTGCTCCGGACTGATGATCGTGTCAATGGGTATATTGTCGTTCTTGAATAGATCCTTTTCTCTGGCATATTCGGCAGAGCGTATACGCGCAATTTTCTGCGGTGTTCTGTACAGGCTGTAGGCAATCTGAACGGCGACTATATTGGTTTCATCGGAGTCGGTAGCGGCAATGATCATGTCGGCATCTTCGGCGCCAGCCTCTTTCAGGACTTCCGGATGCGAGGCATAGCCAACTACTGTCTGTAGTTCTTCGACTTCTTCGAGATGCTTCAATGCATCGATATCGGTATCGACTACCACCAGATCATTCTGCTCGGCAGCCAGACTACGCGCCACCGATTGACCGACCTGTCCGGCACCTAATACGATAATTTTCATTTGATCTTATACCCGGACTTTGTCCAGATCGATATCAAGGCTTCGCAGCTTGCGATAGAGATGAGTGCGCTCCATACCGACATGTTTGGCAAGATCGCCAATGTTACCTTGAGTCTTGGCTAAACAACGCAACAAGTATTGACGTTCGAAATCGGCGCGGGCCTCGCGCAATGGTAAATCGTAACGTAACGCAAGCGCGGTATCACTCGTTTCGACTGCCCCTAATACGCGATTGATTTCGGTCACCTCCACCTCTGACTGTCCACCCAGCAGAAGCACACGTTGCACAAGGTTCTTCAATTCAAGCAGGTTACCCTGCCAATCCAGGTTACGAAGACGATTCTGGGCAGCAACCGTGAAATGCCGGTAGGGAAGGCCTTCCTCCTGGACATGCCAATCGACAAACCCCTCGAGAAGAGCCGGAATATCTTCAGGGTGCTCACGCAAGGGGCTAATGGAGAGCGTCTCTGCACACAGCAATCGTGCGAGTACCGGATCAAAACTGTCGCGTTTGACGGCGAAAGACAGATCCTGCCTTGATGAGGCGATCAAACGACAACGAAACGGCACACGATTATTCGAACCCACTCGCAGGAATCCCTGTTGCTCGATAGCTTGTAGCAAACATTGTTGCGCATTAGGCGGCAGTAATTCGACATCTGTCAGAAACAACGTGCCGCCCGCTGCTGACTCCAGAAATCCCATACTCACGACACCCGAGGACTCGTCACCGAATAACTCTCGATGAGCATTGACCGCAGAAAGCGTGTCGCAACGTAGCTGGGTAAATCGTCCAGTGAATTCGGGGTGTCGATCGTGAATACTTTGGGCAAACAATACGCGACCGCTCCCGGATTCGCCCAGTAACAGCAGTGGATGTGTTTTAGTGGCCTGCTCGTTCACCTGATCACGCAGTGTCTTTACATAATCACTGACACCGAGCAGAAACGGCAGGCGCCGCGGTTTTTCAGCTTGCATTCCCGAACTGGACGCCTGAGCAGCACCTTCGGACAGGGCTTTTTCAACCGTCAACAATAACTTGGCCAGTGATAGTGGCTTTTCGATAAAATCAACAGCTCCATGCCGGGTTGCCTCGACGGCTGTTTCCACCGTGCCATGGCCCGAAATCATGATCACGGGAAAACTCAGTGATCCCTTGCTTTTCCACGATTTGAGCAAGGACACGCCGTCCATGTCGGGCATCCAGATATCGAGCAGCACCAGATCGGGTACGGCCTCATCCACAGCCGCCTGCGCAGCGGACGCTGTATCCGCCACAGACACCACATACCCCTCATCTTCGAGGATTTCCTGTAACAAACCGCGAATATCCGGCTCATCATCAACCACCAGAACGGAACGCTCACTCATGCCGCATCTCCACGAAGCTGCAAACTGGAAGGATAAGGCAAACTGACAATCACTGCCGCACCTCCACTCGCACGGTTTTCCGCGCGAATCTTACCATTATGCTCTTCCACAATTTTTTTAACGATCGCAAGTCCGAGGCCTGTACCTTTGGGTTTTGAAGACACATACGGTTCAAACAACCTGTCCATCATGTCTATCGGAAAGCCCGGACCTTCATCTTCTGCGATGATTTCCAGCACATCGTTACCCGACATGGTTCGCACCCTTGTTGTGAGATTCACCACCATGGGTAGCTTACCTTGTTGAGCCTCAAGTGCGTTTTTAATCAGATTATGGGTAAGTTGACGCATACGCGGCATATCCAGCGACATCTGGGGTGCAGCTGATGAGAGCGACAGGTTGATCTGGACTGACTCCTGAGAATTAGAGTAGAGATCCGAAACCTCCCTCAACAGCTCATTCATGCTGGTAGGCACCAATGTCAAATTGGGCGTAGATGCATATTCAGCAAACGCATTTACCATACCCTTCAATGCATCAACCTGGTTTTCAATGGTGTGAGTCAAACGATCCAGAAGCTCTACATCACGCCCTTCCAGTTTATTGACAAACTTGTGCCGTAGTCGTTCAGCAGACAACTGGATAGGAGTCAAAGGGTTCTTTATTTCGTGAGCCAGACGCCGTGCCACCTCACTCCACGCAGCATCTCGTTGCGCACTGATAAGCGTTGTCATGTCATCGATGACAATAACGCGCCCCGTGAGTTGATCACTGGAATCCAGAAGTACGGTGCCTCGGCAAAACAGGAAACGCCGGCCACTTTGATCAAAAACTTCGATTTCAGCCGACCATTCCTTGTCGGCATGCAGACTTAACGGGATGCGTACCTGTTCGCTGAACTGTGCAGAAACGCTGTTATCCTGTTCTTCGTGGGACAGGGGACGTCCATGCATTTGCACCAGCTCGCTACCGAGTATGGATGCCGCCGCGGGGTTACTGGTCAGCACATTGTTCTGTGCATCAAGTGTAATAACACCACTGGATATCTGTCCGAGAACGGCCTGCAACCTTGCGCGTTGACGCTCAACCTGAAGCTGGCTTTGCTCAGCGCTTTTCCTGCTTTGTTCCAGTTGCAAGGTCATGTAGTTAAACGATTGCACCAGAAAGCCCAGCTCATCGTTTTTGCTGCGCTTGTATATTCGAGTTGCATAGTTGCCCTGAGCAACCAGCCGGGTTCCTTCAACCAGATCGTGTATGGGCATCATCATACGTCTTGCCGCATACAAGGCAAACCACAAGGCCATCATGACCGACAGCAACAACGCCAGTGAAAGCGTTAACATGGAGCTAATCATCAGAGGATGACGCAGAAATACCAGCTGACGGTACTCCTGGTAGCTGGACTGCACACTTTCAGCAAGGTCAGATGATCTGTTATCAATCGGGTACAGTGCCTGTAACACTGAATTTTCACGCGTAGCATCTTCCGCCAGTACGGGAGTTACCACACGAATAAATAAATCACCACGGCCTACAGGATCTACGCTGACGTACGAAAAGCCTTGTTTGGCACGACTGATCAGATCGTTTTCGGGTCTGTTGGGTTGTACCGAAATACTATCCATCAAGCCAGTCGAGGCAATAATACGATTGTCGGGCCCAATCAAGGTCATCTCACTGGCATCGGTTTCTGACGTTAGAGCGTTTAACTCGATGACTGCAACCGACTCACTCACACCCACCAGCTGATCGGCGATATTCAACGTATCTCGCTGAAGCATACTCATTTGCAACTGCAACGACTCACGACTGAGTTCGAGCGCATCGTCCAGTGCTTTTTCTATTTCAAGATCAAAATAACTGTTGATATTGGCGCGAAGAAATCTGATGGAGAAACCATACACCAGCGTCACAGGGACCAGAGCAAGAAGTACCGATACAATCACCAGCTTTACAGTTAATCGAGAACCGGCAATACGCGCACGAAACTCTTTGATTAACCGCCATCCGTTCATGATGATCAGCACGGCAATAAAGCACAACGCCAGACCGTTGCCCAACAGCAGCCAGTGATAGTACTGGCCGAAGCGTTCAAGCTGGAGTGCAATGGTACCAAGCACGTAAAGCGAGGCAATCAGCACGACAAACAAAAGCGCCATCAGTACCGCACTGCTCAACAAGCGCTGACGCAATATATTCAGGTAACTGGCCATCGATACTCCTCGCTCACCAGTGTCCAACTGGAACGGATAATAGGCTGTAATGGCAATGGTAACGCAGACTTGCTCAGGCGCATGCTCAACGACCCAACAAGGCCAGTTTGCTCAATTTGCTGCACTTGTTGCTCATCCAGAGTAAACGAGATTAGCCCCAGCTCCCCAAGACCCGATAGCGCTGAGGACAATGATCTGAAATTACGACTGATATTGCTTTCAACCGCAAGCACGCGATAATGACGAGTAAGTTCGTAGTAGGTCAATTTGTAGTGCCGTTCATGCTCTATCACAGTTCTGTCAGGCAGCCACGGCATTGGCTCAAACACTCGCAGCCCAAGAACGAACGTCAGTGGTACACCACTATCAAGGCCTGCCTGAATTGTGGAAGGAAGCCTGACGCGGGCGTTTGCCCGAAGTACCAGCTCGTTGGCTTCCCGGCTCACCTTGATATCCGAAAGTTGAATATTTCCCTGACCGTCAACCGGTGCTGATTGCAAATAAAGCCAACCGTAAATGCCCAAAGCCGCCAGCCCTGAACCCAGCAACGCCCAGAGAAAAATAGCTTTGACGCCACCCAGACAACGCAGCGGATAGACTGGTGGCTGTGCTGGCAGGAAGCTCACCTTGTCTGTTTTTTAAGGGCTGCATAAAAGAAACCGTCCATGGCTTGTTCACCGGGGAAAATCTGCTGCATTTTCCCGAGCAACTCAGCATCGGGCGTACGTTCAAGAAAGTCGGTAACCTGATGCTCGTTTTCATCCTTGAAGGTTGAGCAGGTTGCGTATAACAGCACACCGCTGGAGCATACGGTTTGCCAGAGTCCTTCGAGTAGACGTCGCTGCATATCGACCAGGCCGGGAATATCGGAGTCGCGTCGCAACAACTTGATATCTGGATGCCTGCGGATAACTCCCGAACCAGAACAAGGTGCATCCAGCAGAACAACATTGAACGGCTCTCCATCCCACCATTGATCGATCATGGCTGCATCCGCATGGACCACGCGCACTTGATCTTGCAATGACAGTCTCTGCAACGTCTGGGTAACTCGTCCAAGGCGCTCCTGGTCGTGATCAATCGCCGTAATGCTTGAAAACAATCCGCACTCCGCTGCGTGGGCACTCTTGCCTCCAGGCGCTGCGCAAGCATCGAGCAAACGTCCTCCCGGAACAACATGCTTCGACATCAGCAGATTGGCAAGTTGAGCTGCCGCATCCTGAACACTGACATGTCCTTGCTCAAAGCCGGGAAGTTTTGTCACGGGAACTGGTGATTCCAGCAACAGGGCATTGGGCATGTTGTTAACCTTTGACGCTGGCATACCCTCATCAGTCAACCGCTGCTGATAGCTATCCAGCTCGCTCTTTTGACTATTAACGCGCAGACACATGGGTGCCTGTACATTATTGGCCGCACAAATGGCTTCCCATCGGGTGGGCCAGTCTTTTCTAAATCGTTCAAGCATCCACTGTGGATGACTGTGTCTGGCGCAGGCGGATAACTCGCTGGTTAAGGCTTCGACCTGACGTTGATAATTTCTCAGTACCGCATTTACCAGGCCACGAGCCCAGGGTTTTTTCAGTCGTTTAACTACCTTGACCGTCTCATCAACAGCGGCATGAGCGGCCGTAGGGGTATGGCGCAACTGGAACACGCCTAACTGCATAAGCAGATAAACATCAAGATCCCTGGTTTTTAATGGCTTATCAAGCAGCTGATCAACCAGACACTCCAATTCATGCGCCCAGCGACTCCAGCCAAAGCTCCACGCCTGTAGCTGTGACTGCTCACTGGTCGCTACCAGTAGTTGCGCTTCTGGCAACAGCCGCGTGAGCGAGCCTCCCTGACTCCGCAAACGCAGCATAAGCTGCAGTGTCTGATAACGCAGATTCGTTGCCGATTCAGAGATTGACGGAGGATCAGACTTTGCCGCGGACTTCGACATCAAGACCCCACAGGTGTAAATACTTCGCCTGCCAGCGATTGGCCTTGCGCAAATTCTTTAGCGCTCTGGGATTTTTTTCCAGGCCATTGGAGTTGCAAGAATTCAATATCCCGATCAGCTGTGCGCACCCTAATAGCCTCAGAGCCTGCCTGCACTATCGTCCCGGGCGTAGCCTGCATATCCTGACATTGTTCGTCGACCATGCGACTTTGCCAGAATCGAACTCGCTGACCACAAAGCATGGATTCTGCAACCGGCCAGGGATTGAACGCTCTGACCCGCCGATGTATTTGTTCTGCCGGCAGGTTAAAGTCAAGACGGGCTTCCGCCTTGGTAAGCTTCTCAGCGTAGGTGACCCCTGTTTCGGCTTGCACGGTTGCCTCTAATTCGTCTCGGCAACGTGCGGGTAAGGCATCCAGAAGTGCCTGTGCGCCCAATTGCGCCAAACGATCGTGCAATTGCGCAACGGTTTCATCCGGGCCAATGGCACAGCGTCTCTCCAGCAACACATCGCCTGTATCGAGGCCTTCGTCCATTTGCATGATACAAACCCCGGTTTCCCGGTCGCCAGCAAGTATCGCGCGATGAATAGGCGCAGCTCCCCGCCAGCGCGGCAACAGCGATGCGTGAATATTCAGACATCCCAGCGTCGGCATATCCAGCGCTGGCCTGGGCAGAATCAACCCATACGCGGCAACAACCAGTACGTCGGCGCGCAGAGACTGCAAGGCTTGTAAAGCGTCGGCAGTTTTTAGCGACAGCGGTTGCTGTACGGGCACACCCGCCGCTACCGCACGCTTTTTAACAGCTCCGGGGGTCAGCTTGCGGCCTCGGCCAGCCGGGCGATCGGGCTGAGTAAGCACCCCCACAACCTCGTGACTGCTCTCAAGCAAGGCATCGAGCGCCACCGCCGCGAATTCTGGTGTTCCTGCAAATGCCACCTTCAGACGCTCACAGTTCATGACAGGTGCCGGCAGTGGTTTGGTTGAATTCGGAAGGTCGGTGAATCAGGCACGCTCTGGTCGTTCAGGTAAGTCATCGGGATCTGCGCCGTCACGAATCCATTTTTCCATACGTTTACGGATACGATTTCGCTTTAAAACCGAGAGGTAATCCACAAAAAGCTTCCCATCCAGATGGTCTATTTCGTGCTGGATACACACCGCAAGCAGCCCGTCAGCATCCATTTCAAACGGATTGCCTTCCCGGTCAATGGCAGCAATCCGGACCTCAGCGGGCCTCTTCACGTTTTCGTAAACACCGGGAATAGACAAACAGCCTTCCTGCATTTCGCCTACACCTTCACTGTGCAGAATTTGCGGGTTAATAAACGTCAAAGGGGTGTCATTTTCTTCAGAAACATCAATAACAACAACACGTTGATGAACGTTGACCTGTGTAGCAGCAAGCCCGATTCCGGGGGCGTCGTACATCGTCTCGAACATACTGTCGACAAGCGTTGCCACCTCGCCATCAACATTTTTCACCCCTGCGGCCGTCCGGCGCAGCTGTGGGTCAGGGTAGAACAGAATATCAAGCAGTGACACAGGACGGTTTCCAGCAATGGTCGGGACCGTGATTCTACCAGCCACAGACAAGGCATCGCCTTTGCATATCAAGGTTTCTTCAGCACAGCCGATTCATCCGGTTGATAACACCGAATAACGAGGGAGAGTTCCTCAGCATGGCTCTAAACATGACTACAACGACTGCACGCTTGACTCTGGCAGTCAGTCTGTCAGCAATCCTGGCTTCCTGCTCGACAGGACAAGCACCCTCCGCCATGGCCGTAGTTCCTGAAGCGTCAGTTAGCGAACGCTACCGCGCCGATGACGATAAGAATCTGCATGCGACCCAAGTGGTGCCCCGCGTCTACATCGACTCCGGGTTGGTGGAAACGAATGCACCGGAAGTTTACAAAGTTGTCCGAGGCGATACCCTTTGGGATATTTCAGACCGTTTTCTGAAGGAGCCATGGCGCTGGACTGAAATCTGGGGCTACAACCCGCAAGTCTACAATCCTCATCTGATATACCCTGGCGATGTACTGGCTCTGGAGTATGTCAACGGCAAACCGACTCTGTCACTCACTCGCAAAGGCGTAACGATTCCTCAAAGCGCTGGCGAGCCGGGTCTTGGAGCCGCAACACCTACCTCAATAAGCAGTATCACTCGGGTTAAATTGCAGCCAAAGGTTCGATCCGAATCGCTGGATGACGCTATTCCGACTATTTCCGGCGCTGATATTTCACAATTTCTGGTTCATCCGAGAGTCGTCGACAGTAAAATCATCAAGGCTGCTCCCTACGTGATCGGCAACAACGATGAGCGGCTCATCAGCTCAATCGGAAGCAAGATTTATGTGCGTGGACGTATAAATCGCGATCAGACAGGCTATGGTGTATTCCGCAAGAACAAAGCGTTGATTGATCCCGTCAACGGCGCTCTTCTTGGCTATGAAATGATGCATGTATCCGATGCCAAACTACTGAGCGTCGGTGACCCGTCAACACTGGGTCTAACCACCAACAAAATGGAAACCATTGCCGGTGACGTTCTTCTGCCATTGAGCTCCACTGCGACTACGCACACCTATACCCCGCGTATGCCAGAACTGCGTGGAGAGGCACGAATCGTCTCTCTGGTGGACGCAATTGCTCAAACTGGACGTAACCAGGTAGTCGTTCTCAACGTGGGCAAGAACTCCAGTATTCAGGAGGGCGACGTGCTGGCCGTGGAGACGCGTGGCAAGAGCGTTGTCGACAAGTCCGGCAGACTGGGCTGGGAGCATGTACGGTTGCCAAACCAGCGAACCGGCGTTTTGATGGTTTTCAAGACCTTTGACAAGGTAAGCTATGCACTAGTCATGGAATCGACGCGTCCGTTGAAGGTAGACGACATCATCACGGGCATCTAACAACCGCTCACGGTTCGACACAATAGTGGCCGCGGGCAATAACCGCGGTCACAATCATGGATGATTCAGACACTACCCCCCTTTCTGCATGGCTGGCATTTTCACTAGCCTTTGACGCTAGCGCTCGCCTTGTCCAGCACTTGAGGCAGGCAACCCCCGATCCTGCCGCCATTGGCCAGCTGATCACTCGTTATCAACAGGGCGATACCGCGCCGCTGTGGCACGCGCTGAACACAAAACTGGACGCCGCCGGATTGTCCCACCTGGACAACGCCAATCTCCCACAGCGAATCAATGACGCTCTGGACTGGGAACAATCCTGTCCTGCCCATCACCTGATCGGCCTTGACCATCCTCGCTACCCGGCTCTGCTGCTGGACACCGTCGACGCACCGCCCCTGCTCTATGCAAAAGGTGATCTGGCGGCACTGGATTACCCTGCACTCGCCATAGTCGGTTCACGCAAGGCGAGTCGGCAGAGCATCGATCTAACGCGTAATTTAGCAGCGCGTATGGCCGAGCGTAATGTCACCATCGTCAGCGGTCTGGCACGCGGCATTGATGCGGCTGCGCATGAAGGTGCACTGGCTGCGGGAGGCCGGACTATAGCAGTGGCTGCGACCGAGCCAGAATCGGTATATCCAAGATGTCATGTGGGCCTGTCTCAGCGCATTATCGATCAAGGAGGACTCATCCTGACAGAATACCCACTGGCAGCGCCGACACTGCGTTGGTACTTCCCCAGAAGAAATAGAATCATCAGCGGCATCAGCCTGGGTGTGCTGGTGGCGGAGGCAGGGTTGCCCAGCGGTACTCTCACCACCGCAACGCATGCCATCAATCAGGGCCGTGAGGTTATGGCTATTCCCGGATCGGTGCATAATCCTCAAGCCCGAGGCTGTCACTCGCTGATAAAACAAGGGGCCACGCTGGTAGAGACTGAGCAGGACATACTTGATGCCCTGGCATGGCCGCTGTTGAGAAATCTTGAAACAAGTGTTATCCCGCTCTCTGAGCCACCTGAAATGCACGATACATCGCCTGATAACGCCAGCACACACCTGCCCGAAAGCCGTATCCTGGCGGCTTTGACGGTATCCCCATCCACAATCGACGATTTAATGACGCATACCGATTGCGCCGTTTCCGAACTCAGCACGCTACTTGGAATGATGGAAATAGACGGTAAGATCAGGGCCACTGCGGGTGGTCGGTACACGCGTTGCTAGGAGTTGGCTCAATGCAAATATCGTAACAATACGTGTCAAATTACACGGCTGCGTTGACAAAGCCGGACCAAGCGACGACGCTATATGCCTTTGTAACCTCAATTTCGGTGCCGTACATCGTGCGGTAGCCACCACAGACCAACCCGTAATTCATGAGCAAAAACCTTGTAATCGTAGAGTCTCCCGCCAAAGGCAAGACCATCGAGAAGTATCTGGGTAAGGACTACAAGGTTCTGGCCTCGTATGGGCATGTGCGCGATCTACTCCCGAAAGAGGGCGCTGTAGATCCGGAAAACGACTTTACAATGAAGTACCAGATGATCGAGCGCAACGAGAAACACGTCAACTCGATCAAGAAGGCTTTGAAAAAAGCAGACACGCTACTGCTCGCAACTGACCCGGATCGCGAGGGCGAGGCCATCAGCTGGCACCTGGTGGAACACCTGCGTGAATCGGGCGATCTGGGTGACAAGACCGTTCAACGCGTGGTCTTTCATGAAATCACCAAACGCGCGGTCCAGGAAGCCGTGGAAAACCCTCGCGAGTTGGGCTATGACCTGATCAACGCCCAACAAGCCAGACGCGCCCTGGATTACCTCGTTGGTTTCAATCTCTCACCCTTGCTATGGCGAAAAATCAGCCGTGGCTTGTCAGCCGGACGTGTGCAGACTCCTGCGCTGCGCATGATCTGCGAGCGTGAAAACGAAATTGAAGCCTTCGTACCTCAGGAATACTGGAGCATCCTGGCCGAACTTGAAAAAGATACCCAGCCGTTTACCGCAAGGCTCTCATTGCTGAATGGTGAAAAGATGAAGCAGTTCACCGTGACAAATGGCGAAGTAGCCAATAGCACACGGGACATGCTTATGGGCCATGCCGCTGGCTCACTCAAAGCCGTCAAGGTCGAAAAGAAACAACGCAAGCGCAACCCTACCGCACCGTTTACTACGTCAACCCTGCAGCAGGAGGCATCGCGTAAGCTGGGCTTTGGTGCACAGCGCACCATGCGCACTGCCCAGAAACTCTACGAAGGCATAAAGCTCGGTGAGGAAGGCGCCATAGGCTTGATCACCTATATGCGTACAGACTCCATCACCCTGTCCCAGGATTGTCTTGATGAACTGCGGGAATTGATTCCAAAGCGCTTCGGACAGGACTACCTGCCAGAGCAGATAAACGTCTACAAAAACAAATCAAAAAACGCACAGGAAGCACACGAAGCTGTTCGTCCCAGCTCAGTCATGCGTGCGCCGGATGAGATCAAGCAATATCTGGAAGAGGATCAGTACAAGCTCTATAACCTGATTTGGAAGCGAACCGTAGCCAGCCAGATGATTCACGCAACAATCGATCAGGTGGCGGTTGATTTTGCCTGCGGCGATGGCAACCTGTTTCGAGCAAACGGATCGACCGTGAAATTCCCCGGCTTCATGACGGTCTATCGGGAAGACGTTGACGACAAAAAGAAAGCGGAGGATGACGATAAAGTGCTTCCTGAAATCCAGGAAGGAGACTCAGTACCGATGCAGGACATCAAGCTTACGCAGCACTTTACCGAACCACCGCCGCGCTTCTCGGAAGCAAGCCTGGTTAAAACGCTGGAAGAATATGGTATCGGTCGTCCGTCTACCTACGCTTCAATTATTTCCACGCTCCAATCACGCGAATACGTTGAAATAGAAAGCCGGCGTTTCTTTCCCACTGATACCGGCCGGGTAGTCTCCGCTTTTCTATCGAAGCATTTTGATCGTTACGTCGACTACGATTTCACCGCCACACTGGAAGATGAACTCGATGCCGTATCGCGTGGCGAAAAAGACTGGGTTCCGCTACTCAGTGATTTCTGGAAACCCTTCCATGCACAAGTTGAAGACAAACTGGAAAACGTCTCCAAAGATGAGGCAATCCAAGCTCGCCAATTAGGAATCGATAAGGAATCTGGCAGACCCATTAGCGTTCGCATCGGCCAATACGGCGCTTTCGTTCAGATAGGGACTCGTGAAGACGAAGAAAAACCGAAATTTGCAGGCTTGCGCCCTGGCCAGCGGATGAATTCGATTTCGCTTGAAGAGGCCATTCAGCTATTCGACCTTCCGCGTAAATTGGGCGAATCACCTGAGGGTGAAAAAATTGTCGCCAATATCGGTCGCTTTGGCCCTTACATCAAGTACGACCAGAAATTCGTATCCCTCAAGGAAGATGATCCTTACACCGTGACCTTGGAACGCGCACTGGAGATTGTCGCGGAGAAGAAAATTGCTGATGCCAACAAACTGGTAAAGGCCTTTGAAGGCACCGATGTACAAATACTCAATGGTCGATGGGGTGCTTATATAACTGATGGCAACAAAAACGCCAAAATCCCTAAAGAACTCAAGGAGACTCCGGCAGCAATTGAACTGGAAATGTGCCTGAAACTGCTGGAAGAGGCGCCCGAACGCAAAGGACGTGGTAAGAAAAAGGCCGCGGCAAAAGCAGAATCAAAGAAGAAAGCTACCACCAAAAAGAAAGCTACGGCTAAAAAGAAGTCCAAGAAAAAGTCAGCTGCCAGCAAAAAAGCGGCGGCAAAAAAGCGAGCGGCAGCAGCAGCCAAGAAGAAAGCAGCAGCAGCGACGGCATCTCCGGAAGAGTGACGCTGGATTCGGCGGTCGATACGCTTCGACAAGGTGGGGTGATTGCCTACCCCACCGAGGCGGTTTTCGGTCTGGGCTGCAACCCCTATGATGAAGCAGCGCTACAACGCATCATCGACATCAAGGGACGCGATGCGCACAAAGGGTTCATACTCATCGCATCGGCCCAGTCGCAGTTGTCCCCATTCATAGCGCCTGTCACACCTGAACAACAAATCAAGCTGGATAAATACTGGCCAGGGCCTGTTACATTCGTTATTCCCGCTGACACCAGCGTCCGAAATACTCTACTGGCAGGTTATCGAGACACAGTCGCCGTACGAGTCAGCGATCATCCTGTTGTCATTTCGCTGTGCGAAAAATACGGTGGGGCCATCGTGTCCACCAGCGCTAATCGTTCCGGAGAACCTGCATTGCGCGCAGCCGCAGATGTTTCCTGTGCAATGGGTTCTGAAGTCGATGCTGTTCTGGATTCCCGCGTCGGAGAGCTCGATTCGCCGACTGTCATATTCGATCTCGTAACCGGCAGGCAACTGCGTTAAGCACCACTGCCAATAGCTGAGTTACACTCAATACATCCATTGAATGTTCATCATTAATTGCGCATGAGTGAATCCAGCCCCCACAGTAACGATCCGGTCGATAGCGACGCCGTCTATACGTTTTTACGATCGTTCCACGATGGACTTTGCCTGCAACTATCACAACTGGATGGCGGCGCGGTATTTGTTGACGATCATTGGACAAGAGAAGAAGGTGGTGGTGGACTTACCCGCATCCTCACAGACGGCGCATTGTTTGAAAAAGCCGGCGTCGGATTTTCCAGAGTCAGCGGCACGAAACTTCCACCTTCAGCATCAGCACACAGACCCGAACTCGCCGGTCGGGGGTGGGAAGCAATGGGTGTCTCGCTGGTGCTGCACCCGTCCAATCCGTTCGTACCTACAACCCATGCAAACGTTCGATTTTTTCGCGCTGACAAAGAAGGAGAAGCACCAGTCTGGTGGTTTGGTGGAGGATTTGATTTAACGCCGTACTACGGCTTTGAAGAAGACTGTGTGCATTGGCACCAGAAGGCCCACGACGCACTAAAGCCGTTTGGCGATGAGTTGTATCCAAAATTCAAGGCGTGGTGTGATGACTACTTCTATCTCAAGCACAGAAACGAAGCACGCGGCATCGGCGGATTGTTTTTCGATGATTTTAATGGCGACGGGTTTGAGCACGCCTTTGGTGTTATGCAATCCGTAGCCAATAATCTTTATCCAGCCTATGCACCTATTGTCGAACGCCGCCGTCGCATGCCTTATTCGCAACGAGAACGTGATTTTCAATTGTACCGACGGGGTCGATACGTGGAGTTCAACCTGGTGTTCGATAGAGGCACGCTCTTCGGTCTCCAGTCCGGAGGACGAACTGAATCCATTCTCATGTCACTTCCTCCACATGTCAGCTGGCACTATAATTTTCAACCCGTAGAAGGCTCGGCCGAGGCGGACCTTACCAGCAAATTCTTGCCAGCAAAGGATTGGCTGGGGTTATAGGTAGCGTACGCCGAAAGTACTTTCCGACCCGCCTGCCAGGTAGCACGACAGCTAAAACAATCCCTGATTGCATTACCCGTTTATCAATCGTTAATGCATCAACAGTTATGTAGGCTGCTTGAGGCGTTAAACCATATGGTCACACCGTCAGCCGTTTAACAATCTCGAGACAGACAATCGCGGTAACAGCTCGTCTTGCCACGATGCCAATGGCTGTGCGCTCAACATCTTCGCTGCAAGCTCGCATAACGCGGGGGCTGTCTGGATACCGTACCCTCCCTGCCCCGCCAACCAGAAAAAACCATCCGTTCTTGGGTCCTCTCCCACGACAGGCACCCTGTCTGGCGCGAAGGTTCGAAGGCCGGCCCAGGTGGTATCCACCGTTTCCACCTCGATAGTCACCGCCTGTTCAAATCGATCGAGTCCTTCAGCAATGGTGATGTCTTCCGCAAAAGCATCATGGGGTTCCGTTGGCGTCTCGTCAGCAGGAGAGACCATCAACTTGCCACCAGTCGGTCTGCCGTACCAGGTTTCGCTGGCAGAGACGAATAAGGGCCATGCATTGACATCATAGCCATCCGGACTGGGCAATAGCGCGGCAGAACGACGATGTGGGGTCAGTCCCAGCGGAGCCAGTCCTGCCAGTGAGGCCAATGTATCTGCCCAGGCGCCTGATGCGTTGACTACTGTGCGCGCTCGCCATGAACGCCCGCTGTTGGCCAATACCTCCCAGTGTCCCTGTACGCGACGCAGAGCCTGCACAGATTGATCGTTAAAAAGCTGTACTCCCTGACGAGCCGACATTCGCAGCCAGGTCTGTAAAAGTCTGTCAGCATCGATGTCGTAAGCTTCACTGGCATAGGCAACTTTCAGCAACCCCTTAACCTGGAGAATCGGCACGCGCTCAAGGGCGTTGCTTACGCTGATTTCCTTCAAGTCCGGGGTAGTGCTTAGCAAGGCATTCAGTTCGCGCACCTCCTCGCTGTTTCTGGCAAGGAGCATTTCACCTCTGGGCTGAAGAAACCCATTGACACCCAATGATGCGGGAGGGTTTGACAGATAGGGTTTGCTTTCGCGCGTCAACACACGAATTTCAGGACCACCGTAGCCAGCTATCCAGGCAGCCGCAGACCGTCCGGTGGCATGATATCCACACTGGGTTTCAGCTTCGAGCAAAACGACTGATAGATGTTCAGGCAACATGGCTGCACATCCCACACCCGCGATACCGCCACCCATGATCAGAACATCGACCGTTGAATTATTCATGGATCAGCATTGGGTGTAGCTTTTGGCGCTTCTTCGAATGCGGTAATTCCCTCAGGCAATATTTCCCATGATGCCTTGGAATCTACAAATATATGTCGCTCTATCGCGACTTCCGGATTACCATTAACACATCCCAGAGTGACGCCATGAACCTCTCCATCGACGATGCCACAAAGCGTAGATCCACAGCTTGAACAAAACATTAGACCTGCACCATGCGCTCCGGTGTAAGTTGTTAGTAACTGTTCTCCGGTAAGCCATTCAAATTCACGGGTATCCACAAGAGCATACGCTGAAGCTTGCGAAT
Organism: Granulosicoccus sp.; assembly: GCA_045106855.1. Lineage (GTDB taxonomy): Bacteria > Pseudomonadota > Gammaproteobacteria > Granulosicoccales > Granulosicoccaceae > Granulosicoccus. The sequence goes on along the minus strand of JBGCFI010000033.1, from coordinate 116,161 downwards.
TGAATGCCTTACGGCAACGCGAGCAGTGACATGACCTTGCGTCGCGTAGCTTTCCGGACACCTTGTAAGAGATAGCCCCACAAAAACATTCACCCGTTATAGCCAATGTTTACCCCCAGTTAATAATAACAACAAAGGTACACGGCACAAGCACACCTGTCAGCCACAATCTTGAATGACCTGCTTCCCGGTTAAACTGATTTTCTCGTCAAGTAAATACGAGGTGGTAAGCTATGCGAACGACCAATCTGCCGCACATCAAGCAACCATGTCACTACAATCAGTTATCGATGATATCGCAGTGTCTGTTGCTCCGCTTGTCGGACAAGGCAATGTCGCCGACTACATACCCGCTCTGGCGTGCATAGATCCCAATCAATTTGGCATTGCTGTGTATACCAAAGACGGCCAGACTTTTCACGCTGGCGACTCGCAGACAGAGTTCTCCATTCAAAGCATCTCCAAGGTATTGGGACTAACGCTTACCATCCAGCATCATGGTCGTAAGCTATGGCAAAGAGTTGGCCTGGAACCGTCAGGTGACCCGTTCAATTCCCTGGTTCAAATCGAACATGAACGTGGCATACCCCGCAATCCTCTAATTAACGCGGGTGCAATTCTCGTCGCAGACACACTCCTCGAAGCCTACGACAGCCCTATCGAAGAGTTATTGTCGTTCATTGAAGAGCAGACCGGCCAACCTGCATGCATTGACAAGGAAGTTGTGGCCTCCGAAAAAGCGTCGGGCTTTCGTAACGAGGCTATGGCCAATCTGATGAAAAGTTTTGGCAACCTGCACCACCCGGTGGACCAGGTTCTGGATGTCTATTTCAATCAATGCTCTATTAAATCCACCTGTGTGCAGCTCGCGCAGACATTTGCATTCCTGGCTTGCAACGGATCCCAACCAGGCAGCAAACGGCAAATTGTCACACCTCGGCGCGCTCGCCGCATAAACGCATTAATGTTGACTTGCGGAACCTATGATAGTGCCGGAGAATTTGCCTTCGAGGTAGGCTTGCCTGCAAAGAGCGGGGTCGGTGGCGGCATTGTCGCCATTGTGCCTAACCAGATGGCGATATGCGCATGGTCGCCCTCCCTGAGTTCATCGGGTAATTCCGTTGCGGCAACAGAAGCACTGAGACTGTTCGCCGAGCGCACAGGCTTATCAATATTCTGAGTTAGGCCATGCGCATCAATGGTTCAAAGTGATGCATGGTTTCGAAATTACAGAATTCCACTGGACCCAAAGCAATAGCTGATAGCTTTTGTGAATAACGCATGACAAGCTCATCACTGAAATCGACTAAAGCGTGCGCTGTGGGCTCAGTTAGCCATTGAAGTAAATACGCTAACGTTATGTGAAACGTATAGTCGTCAAACCCTGGTGGATTAATACCTGTGGCTGATCGCAAGGTTTTCCTGGCAGCGCGAAGCGGCAAATCTCCCTGCTCACCTACCCGGCTGACGCGCAAACTGAATGCGCAGAAAAGGCCATCCATTTTTACTGTTTGAGTTGCATCGAAGCGGATATCATCCACCGCGTTGAGCATGGTTTCAGACATAGCATCGCGCGGCATTTCAGCATTTGTACCCGTTGGCAGCAGGGCGGCATCAGTAGCTTGCGGAGATACACCTTCAAAAACGGTCATATGAAATGACGATGGCGGCAGAAAGGTAAAAAACCGGGCGAAGCGACTCATCTTTACCTCTTCCTGAAGAGCGCGCAAGTGGTCGTGCTCCGGACTTTTCGCATCGACATGCCTGACGAAAGTATTGCCCGGCCACAACTGTATAGATCCGTCACTGAGAAATTTCCCCCCTTTGCCAGGTAATGAAATGCCACCAGGCCAGGGCCTGCCTGATTTTTTCCCTGTCAGAAAATCAATGGAATCAGCACGCATTGGCGTTGATTTATTGTTCATTGTCGCTCTGTTTTATCGCGTTATTATTCAGTATGCCTGAGTACGTTATGCACTTATACTCTACAGGTCCATAGCAGCCCGGGAGCGGCTCAACCATGCATCAACGTAGCCCTGAACTTAAGCAATTCCTGGACTCCCTGCATCACGCCATTGTTACAAAATCTTCGACAGGCAGTCGTGCCCATTTCGTGACCGAAAAAATCATGAACGCCCTTAGCGAGCCAAAGATGCCGGCCAGCCCAATCAATCATATGCTGCCTCTATGCACCTTGATCGATGATGTGGTTAACAATCTATCGGCAGAACCAACAGTTAAGCAACATGCCAAGGCCCTGCGGGCACTTGCACCGTCGCTAAAATGGTGGCACAGATCAGATGCCAGTGAAATCGGTGAACCGTTTGCATCAGGGCATGCCAACACAACCGTTATTGGTCCGGGTGGCCTCGAAGAACGTGACGATGTCTGGATAGGTATCAGCCTGTTGGCCCCTGACATTGACTATCCCGTGCATCATCACCCACCAGAAGAGGTCTATCTGGTGCTATCACCCGGCGAGTGGCAACAAAATAACGGCGACTGGCATGAACCGGGCGTAGGCGGCATCGTACACAATCCTCCAGACATACTGCACGCTATGCGATCAGGCAAAAAACCCCTGCTGGCAACCTGGTGTTTACTGGCTCACACTGCCTGAATCCCTGAATTGGGGTTCATCCCATTCCAGAGGAAGAAGCACCCGTGATACCAATGCGTAAATCAATGGAAGCGTGAGAGCCAGCAACACAACTAACACAAACACCTGGACCTTCGTTCTTTTCTGCGATTCCATAGTCTTCAAAAAAATACATGACACAGGCGTCATAATAATCGGAATGCGACGTGTTTGAAGCAAACTCTTGCAATTTCACTTACCCGAATTGACCACAAACCAGTCACATGCAAACTCTTGTTGGAATTGGCGTTATTCTTTGTCGCAACAATAAAGTATTGTTAGGCAAGCGTCTTGGCGCTCACGGAGCTGGCACTTGGGCATTGCCCGGCGGCCATCTTGATCCCGGGGAGAGCATAGCCCAGTGCGCCATCCGAGAAGTCATGGAAGAGACTTCCCTTCAATTACATAGTGTATGCCACGCCGGATTTACCGACGATTATTTCGTCGCTGAGTCTAGTCATTACATCACGTTGTTTGTCGAAGCATCCGAAGGCAAATTCACGGGTGAACCTGTGAATTGTGAGCCTGATAAGTGTGAAGCCTGGCATTGGTTTGATTGGAATGAACTGCCCGAGCCATTGTTTCCGCCACTCAAGACATTGCTTGCGCAGCAATTTATTCCGGCAAGCCTAAAGTAACCCTTAGAGCAGGATACCCGACACCCGTGAAACTGTTTTTTCGCCTCTTCTGGCTGTTTTTTACACAACGATGGCGTTCGCGCTGCAGTGTTCTGGGCCCGGTTGATACTCACTTACGGGTCTTTCCCAATGATCTGGATGTATTGCTTCACGTTAACAACGGCGTCTACCTCACCTACGCCGATCTGGGCCGTACCGACTTGATGCTTCGCTCAAACACGTTAAAAAAAATTCACGAAAAACGGTGGTATCCCGTCGCTGCAGGGGCAACTATCGAATACAAAAAATCACTAACGCTGGGTCAGGCATTTACCATCAGAACACGCATTCTGGGGTGGGATGAGAGATCGGTGTATATCGGACAGGATTTCATCCGCGATGAAGACATTGTCGCCAGGGCAATGCTTGACGCGCGATTTGTTTCAAAAAGCGGAAAACGCATAAATACTGAAGAAATATTGAAATTGCTTGAGGTTGAGCAGCCATCTCCCGAACTACCTCGCCCTCTTCGTCAATGGATAGAGTCGCGCAGAAAAGCACAAGCCGTTACCGACACACCAGTACCTGATACCGTTTAATCAGGAACCAACGATACGGATGAACTTATCCCCGGCGGCGGACTCATTCACAATCTGCGGAAACCAGACTACATAGGCAATGGATGCTCTTTGTAAATAGCTTGAATACCCTGCTTCACCTCGTCGCTTAATGTCAAATTGGCCGCACCTAGATTTGTCTGTAACTGCTGCATTGTCGTAGCGCCAATGATGACACTTGCCATGAATGGCCGTGACAGACAGAACGCTAATGCCATCTGGGCTGGATCCAATCCATGCTCACGTGCAAGGGTTACATACTTGTTACACACAGGTTCACTGCTGGATGTGTACCTGCCACCAAGATTTTCATTCAAGGAGCGGCGTGATCCTTCTGGCATTTGTCCATCCATATACTTACCGCTGAGTATGCCTGCTCCCAATGGAGAAAACGCCAGTAAACCCACGTTTTCATGATGCGAAAGTTCCGCAAGGTCTAAATCGTAAATGCGGTTCAATAAGTTATATTCATTCTGGATGCTGACGACACGAGGCAGATTGTTAGCCTCGGCAATGGACAGAAACTGGGCAGTACCCCAGCAACTCTCATTCGACAAGCCGATATGTCTGATCCTGCCAGCCTTGATTTGCTCACCAAGCTCAGTCAACACTTCGTGAATATTCTCTTTGACTTTGTCCGTGTCTTGTGAGGTTGCATCAAATGTCCAGTTCTGACGGAAATGGTAGCTTCCCCTGTTTGGCCAGTGCAACTGGTACAAGTCGATATAATCAGTTTGCAATTTCTGCAAGCTACGTTCAACAGAAATGCGAATTTTCTCGGCCGTTATGTCTTGTCCGCCATAAATCCAGGCCCGTCCATTGCCAGTAACCTTGGTTGCCAGCACAACCTCGTTACGGCGACCGGTCTGCGCAAACCATTTTCCGATAATGACTTCAGTGTCACCCAGGGTCTTTTCCGTGAGTGGCGTCGTTGGATACATTTCGGCGGTGTCAATAAAATTAACACCTTGATCCAGGGCGCACGCTATCTGCTCAGCCCCTTCTTCATACGTATTCTGTGTGCCCCAGGTCATGCTACCAAGGCAGATTTCACTGATCATTGTGTCAGTGTTTCCCAATGGGGTCTTTTTCATGATCTGGACCAATCCATGTAAGCAGCGCGTGCTTTCATTGCAACATCGCCGACGTTATATTCTGTGGAATCAAAGGCCGTCACCGGGGTCACCTTTGACAAATTGCCTGTGAGAAATACTTCATCAGCCGCGTGGAAGTCGTCATAGCTTAATGTGGTTTCTTTGACCTTAAAACCCAGCTCACCCAGCAACACTATTATTCTCTGTCGCGTAATGCCGTTCAAAAACGACCCGTTAGGTATAGGTGTGAATACTTCACCGTCTCGAACCATAAAAACATTGCTGGTCGCCGACTCTGCCACGTTGCCCAGGGCATCGCAAACCAATGCGTTAGTAAAGCCCTTGGCATAAGCCTCTCTGATCATACGGGCATTGTTCGGATAAAGGCAGGCAGCTTTTGCATTAACCGTCGCGACGTCAAGCGTGGGCCGATGAAAACGCGTGGTTGTCAAACGCGCACTGGCCTGCGCATCAGGCATCGGAATTTCCTGCAAACACAGACAAAAAGCGGTTGACTCCAGATCGGCGCTGATAAAGCCGTCACCATAACCGGTGGACCAGTACATAGGCCTTATATACACAGCGGCATCCTGATCAAACAGTGATAGCCCTTCACTAACACAGGTCATGATGTTGTCGACGCTCATCGTCGGCTTCATTCCCAAGCTGTGGGCGGAGCGATTAACGCGTTCGCAATGTGCTTCCAGATCAGGAGTGACTCCATCAAACTGACGGGCGCCATCAAAAACCAGCGTCCCGAGCCATGTACCGTGATCTGCAGAACCCATAACCGGCACATTTCCCTCATGCCATTGATCCTGAAAGTAGGTTTTTATCGCGTTTGCTGAAGACACAGTAATCGACCGTTTTGTGATTTGACGTTCAATGCTAACGCATCATCCGGTTGCCGTGATGATTAGTCGCTAAACCTAGGGGCGGATTATCTGGTCACCCACCGATATGCCGTTGTCAGCGAACCAGCCCTGATCCACCTCAAGTGCATACTGCGCTTTCTGTTTCGAATGGAATAACTGTCCGGGGCCAACGTCCATATGATGGATTTCGTTGATTACAAGATCCTTGGAAATGAACGCTATTGACAAGGGGATCAAGGTGTTACGCATGGTGAAGGTCAGGCTTTGCTCGCTTGGGTAGAAGAACAGCATCCCTTCGTCCTTGGCTAAAGACTGTCTGAAGCTGAGCCCCATATAACGTTGCTGTGGTGTAGCGGCAACCTCAGCGATCAGTACTTTACCGTTTATCTGCAACGGAATGGTGGGTAGGCGCGGCTGCGGGGAATCATCAGAAAATGCATCTCGTTGCTGCAAGAAAAACAGCAGACACCCCGCCAGCATAAAAAGCACAAGCATCCCGCTTTTCAGATGTCTCCATCTTCCTGAGAAGAACAGCTGGGCGGCATTGCGCAAACTGTTATCGCCATGCATCTCTGTAGTCTCCCGCCAGTATCAACGTCAAGCTAGCATATCGCGCAAACGAGGGTACACCATACGCGTTTTCGGCCGTACATCTTCCCAGATAAGAAAAGACTCGGCCGCTTGTTCAACCAACATGCCGAGACCATTCGCGGCCATAGCGCCCCGCTCCTTCGCCCAAAGCATAAAAGCGGTATCCCTTTGCGCATAAGTCATATCGTAAGCCAGCGAACCCGATGCCATCAAGTGTTCAGGTAGATCCGGCATGGTTCCGGACATGCCCAGAGTCGTTGCATTGATAACAATATCAAACGCTGGAAGATGCACCAGTTGCTCGAAACCAGAACCTGCCACCGGGCCGAGGTCGGAAAATATTTCTGCCAGTGTCGCAGCTTTTTCCGCTGTACGGTTAGCGACATGTAATTGTGCAGGTCTTTGTTTCAGGATTGCATGCATTACTCCGCGGGCAGCGCCCCCGGCACCGAGTATAAGTACTCGCCCGTCCTTGATAGCATGGCGCTTGTTGCCAATAATGTCAGCAACCAGACCCGGGCCGTCGGTCGTATGCCCAACCATACTCCCATCGCGTTGCATGTGAATGGTATTAACCGATCCAGCCATTTGTGCTTCACGCGAGAGTCGATCGCAGATCAGTACAGCCTGCTCCTTGAATGGTGATGTAACGTTACATCCTTTTGCACCTGAATCATTCAAGTGTCTCACCGTTTGCTCAAACTCTTCAGGTGTTGATTCGGTGCGGGTATAGTTGATTTTTCGTTGGGTCAACTCACCAAACAAATGATGAACCACTGGTGAAAGACTGTGGGCTATGGGCTGCCCGATGACGGTATAACGGTTGATCATCATTCCTCTGAAAACTGGACGGCGTCGATCGATACGCTGTGTTGAATAAAAAAGTACTTGATTTCATCAAATCGCATTTGAGCCAGTGACTCAGTTGCGTCTTCTCGGCCAAGCGGGTTTTGCGCAACAATAAACTGACCCGACTTGCATGCCCGGTAGAATGCTACCAGTGATTCAAGCGCATTCAGGCTTTCACCTTTGATTATTGACGACTCGAACCGAAACTTTACACCAATGGGTACTCTGGCAATTGCATGGTCAGGGCACGTCTCAGGCATATCCAGAGAGACATCAATGGCGATAGTGGGTTCCGGTGGCTTTTCCGCAATGATACCGAGGTCTGCCAGGCGCTGACGCCTCGCTGCTGCGCGCGCATTCAACTCCTCTTCGCCTAGCGATGTTTTAGCTGGCATTCTGTCACTCATGTAAGAATCAGAATCTTTTGTGACATCGTCCACAGTGTCAGGTTGGATGAGGGCTTTGCTACGGGGAGGAGCGTCTGTGCGCAGATTAGACGCCTGACTCACAGGGAGAGTTGTTGAAGGATCACCAGAACCTTCAACAAACCACTTGCTCAGCAGCCATAGCGCAAATCCGCAGACGACCGTCAAGAGCAATAATTGGGGAATAGGTCCTTTCATAACTGATGTTGGAGGTGCGAAGTAACAAGGTCGGACAGATTTATCCAAGTCCATCCCGAACTCATGGCAAACCTTGTGATTCATCAAAATGTGGCGCGGAGCCCGACTTAACTTATACTGCACAGGACAGTCGGAGCACGCATGCGTGACGTCAGCTCATGGCCGGTGTTAAGGTACAACCCGTACCTCACGCTTGGCTATAGTAACCCGACAGACATCCCAACGCTACAAGCATCCGGGAGCCCGAAAAACCGCACCTGACCCATGTTCCGTGGTTAGCGAAGTAGCAGGTGCCAACGCTGGACTAGGACAGGTATGAACGCACATTTTGGAATAAGAGCTCCGTATCCTGGAAACCGACCAAGACGCATGCGGCGCGATACCTTCAGCCGGCAGTTGATGCAGGAAAACCACTTTACGGTGGACATGCTTATCCAGCCCTATTTTGTTATCGAAGGCCAGAATAAGCGAGAAGCGGTTTTATCCATGCCAGGTGTGGAGCGACTGAGCGTGGATTTACTGGTTGAATCGGCAGTAAGCCTGGCGGCACTCGGAGTCCCTGCCATCGTCTTGTTCCCGCTCACCGATCCATCATCGAAAACCGACGACTGTTGTGGAGCCTGGGATCCAGAAGGTCTCGTACAACGCGCTATCCGTGCTCTCAAGGAAGCCGTGCCGGAGCTTGGGGTCATTACCGATGTGGCACTGGACCCGTATTCACCTCATGGGCATGATGGTTTAATGAATGACGAGGGCTATATCATTAATGATGAGACCGTCGATGCGCTGGTCAAACAGGCCTTGTCACACGCCGAGGCCGGCGCGGATATCGTGGCTCCATCTGACATGATGGACGGCCGAATCGGCGCTATCAGAGAGACGCTGGAAGCTGCAGATTTCCGCCACACCAAGATTCTGAGCTACGCTGCAAAATATGCATCCAGTTTTTACGGGCCTTTCAAGGATGCTGTTGGAACGGCTGCCGCTTTCGGAAAATCTGACAAAAAGTCTTACCAGATGGATCCGGCCAATAGTGACGAGGCCATGCACGAGATAGCAGCCGACTTACAGGAAGGCGCTGATATGATCATGGTGAAACCCGGCCTGCCCTATCTCGATATAGTCCGGCGGGCACGCGACACCTTTGCGGTACCAACATTCGCCTATCACGTCAGTGGTGAATACGCCATGATAAAGGCTGCTTCAGACAATGGATGGATTGATGAAAAAGCCATTGTGATGGAAACCATGATGGCTTTCCGCCGTGCCGGATGCGACGGCGTTCTTACCTATTACGCACACGATGTAGCTTCATGGTTAAAGTCAGGTTAAATAGCACTGTACTTTTGTTTTTTCCTCCCTTGTCGCCGAGAGATCAGGACGTCTAATTCGTGCTCAATTTAAAACATCTTAAAGTCACCACTGCCGCGGTTCTTACACTTCTGTCTACTCAGGTTCTTGCACTTGGAGATCAATGGTATCTGGGCATCGGTGGCGGCGTTTCTCGCCTGGTACCCAATCCCGAGATCGGCGCGATTGATCGGGATTCAGATCAGTCTGTTGTTGGCACTCTGATTCTGGGGCGCGATTTCGACTCTCGCAGCAGCGGGCAGTTCCAGCTGTTTTCTCTCGGCGAGACTGACTTCAACAATGGCGAGACGGCTACCTATTCGGCGGCCGAGGCTACACTTTTGTATCGCTTCTACGATTCACGCGAAAACAAGCGAGGCCGTCCGGTGTTCGGTGCATCAATCTATGGCCGGTTTGGTTTGGGATATCTCGATAGGGATACTGTGGTATCCCTGCGCAACGAAACACCAATCTACTTCGGAGCAGGCGCTGGCGTAGAAACCTACTTTACCCATAATGTGGGGATTCGACTGGAGGGGCAGTATTTTGATACCGACACGGCGTCCGCCACCCTCTCGCTTATCGGTCGCTTTGGTGGAATACGCCGAAACCCGACAAGACCACCCAAGCCTGTAAAAATTCCGGCAAGCAGTTTGCCCGAGGCCCGTGGGGCTGATGAATTGCCAAAGCAATCTGATACAACCGGGCAACCGGATCCAGTGGAACAAGCTGACGCAGAAGCGCAGCCTGAATTGGCAGAGTCACCTGAAGTGTCAGCACCTGCCGATTTAGCGGAGCGACCTGAACTGGCTACACCACCTGGGTTAGTGGAACTGCCTGAACTGGATGCCCCCCCCGGACTAACTCCGCTACCTGAAACAACACAGCTACCCGAAACAGCACAGCTACCTGAAACTGCACAGCAACCTGAAACTGCACAGCTACCCGAAACAGCACAGCTACCTGAAACAGCACAGCTACCCGAAATAGCACAGTTACCCGAAACAGCACAGCTACCTGAAATAGCACAGCTACCCGAAACAGCACAGCTACCTGAAATAGCACAGCTACCCGAAACTGCACAGCTACCTGAAATAGCACAGCTACCCGAGACAGCGCCATTACCTGAGGTCGAAGTCATGGTACCGGGGGATGAGAATGAAGATACCGTCACAAGTGTTGACTTATCCCGGGATCTCGATGGGGACGACATACCCAATGAGGAAGATAGCTGCCCTCTCTCGCTTCGAGGTTTTCCCGTTGGCGACGATGGCTGTAGCCTGTTAAACGGTCAGATACGCAACTTGCGCTATGAAAGTGACTCAACAACGATCGTTAGCAATAGTGCTGCTGACCTGGATAAGATAGCTCGCATTCTTGTCCAGTACCCTGATGCAAAAATCGAAATCGTGTCTCACACAGACAACACAGGATCTGAAGATCAGCAGTCGCAGCGCACACGTAGCCGACTAAGGAATATCGGTACCTACCTTGTTGGCAAGGGCGTACGAATCGAACAACTCCTATTGCGATCATTCGCAGCAAAGAAACCCAAATTTGATAACGGAACGGAAAGCGGTCGCCAGTTAAATAATCGTGTAGAGGTTTTTGAAATCCCAAACAACTGATATTGTCTTCTGGCAGGAATGGCCATTCTGGCTGGCTCTGTCTCTGGGGCCTTTGTGTTGGCTCTTGATGTTCCAACTGGGAGTGCCGCTTCGTGACGGTCCTGCTCCGTGGGGCACGCTACTGTGGGTGGTTTTACTCTACCCGGTAGTGGAGGAGTATGTGTTTCGCGGTGTTTTGCAACCGGCACTGCTCACTAAGCTCTTTTTAAAGCGCTCGATAGCTGGTCTATCGATAGCAAATGTTCTTACATCGATTTTGTTCGCTGCGACGCATCTTATCAATCAACCACCACTTATGGCAGCACTGGTTTTTTTCCCTTCACTAGTATTTGGCTGGATGCGGGACAGGTACGCAAACATCCACGCATCCATTGTTTTGCACATGGCTTACAACGCTGGATTTGTCTGGTTATACAGCGGCTGACAGTTTGTGCTCAAACCGTTAGTGCCAGAACCATTAGTGCCGGAAGTGCCTGACCCCAGTAAACAACATTGCCAGGTCGTGCTCATCCGCTGCAGCTATTACCTGGTCATCGTTTTTGGAACCACCCGGCTGGATGACAGCACGAATTCCAACCTCTGCTGCGTTGTCGATACCATCGCGGAATGGAAAAAACGCATCGGATGCCATCACGGCACCGCGCACGTCCAGCCCCTCATCAGCGGCCTTGATTCCAGCGATACGTGCAGAGTAAACACGACTCATCTGTCCGGCACCGACACCGACCGTAGAATTGTTGCGCCCGTAGACTATCGCGTTTGACTTGACGTGTTTTGCGACACGCCATGTAAACAGAAGATCGGCAAGCTCCTGCGAGCTTGGCTGGCGCTTACTGACCACTCGACAATCCGACAGACTCACTTCCAGCAAATCTTCATCCTGTACCAGCAAGCCTCCGGATACCGGGCGATATTGTTGTGTTGCACCTTGCGCTTGAACGGGAGCCAGCGAATGACAGTCTAGTACCCGCACATTAGGCTTGGACACAAGCAGGGCTAGCGCATCCGGATATATACCGGGCGCTATAATAACTTCCACAAACTGTCGGCCCAGAATCGAACTGACCGTATCTGCCTGAAGTCGTTGATTAAAGGCAATGATGCCACCGAAAGCGGATGTCGGATCAGTTTTGTAGGCGTTGTCATAGGCCTCCATCTGGCTGCCTGCCACGGCTACACCACAAGGGTTAGCGTGCTTTACGATGACACAAGCATGATCGTCCCGGAACTGCGTAACGCAGGCAAGCGCAGCATCCGCATCCATTACGTTGTTATAGGACATGGCCTTGCCTTGACGTAGCTCAGAACCGGCGATTGTGCCGGCAGCTGGATTCACTTCTGAATAGAAAGCAGCAGTCTGGTGGGGATTTTCACCATAACGCAAAGTAGTCTCCAGCCTCAATTGGACATTCAGTGTGCGTGCAAACCCGGCTGGATCTTCATGCGAGTTTTCACCGATTCGCTTGCCCAGATAGCCAGCGATAATTCCATCATATTTTGCGGTGTGTTCAAATGCCTTGACAGCCAGATCCAGCCGCAATGCACTAGTATTGCGTTTATCTACATCCAATGATTCGATAACACGAGAGTAATCTGAAGGGTCAGTTACAATGGTGACCGAAGCGTGATTTTTAGCAGCCGAGCGCACCATTGCCGGTCCGCCAATATCAATATTCTCGATAGCATCGGCAAAACTGACACCCTCTTGGGCAATAGTGGCTTCGAATGGGTAAAGGTTGACGACAACGTAATCGATTGGCGCAATGCCTCTGTCCTTCATGACGTCTTCATCAACGCCGCGGCGGGCCAATATGCCTCCATGAACAACAGGGTGCAGGGTCTTTACACGGCCTGCCATCATTTCAGCAGCCCCTGTATGCTCTGACACATCCGTCACCTCAAGTCCTGCGTCGCGCAATGCCGTTGCAGTACCTCCCGTCGAAAGCAGACGTATACCCGCTTTAACAAAAGCTCTGGCAAGAATTTCTATGTCACGTTTGTCGGAAACACTGATTAAGGCACAAGCACTTAAATCCAATTTGATTTGCTCTTTATTTATTGATAAACGGTCTACTTGTCCATACTGGCAAGTTTGGTTCTGAGATTGCCACGGCTGATACCAAGCCATTCTGAAGCGCGGGTCTGATTGCCTCGACACTCTTCCATAACCATACTGATCAGCGCACACTCTGCCTGTCTCATCACCATCCTGTACAGATTCGCAGGCTCTTCACCGTCCAGCATATCGAAATAACGTCGCAGCTCATTCTGCACGCATTTCTCGATAGCCGTACGATTTCCGCTTGCACCAACAGCATCCGGAGAAGCGGTCCTCATGCGCGAGGATCGCTGAGTAGAGTTTTTATCGCTGGCCGCGGCACCGCTTGAGGACGCAGGCGGCTTGGTGCCGTTTCGTCTAGTTGATGTTGAAGTTTTCAGTTTTCCGGGTCTTTGGGCATCATTGTTAGTATGGATTCCACGGGATTGAGCGGGGCTTTTTTTCTTTTGTTTGATTGACGTCATATTCAAGCCGCTACCTCCTCATAGCACTCTGGTCGATCGAAGAAATTTTCGACACATTTTAGTTGTTCTGCCGGTTCTTCGACGTGATTGATAAATTGACGAAACGATGCCGCATTGCGAATTCCCTTGCAGTACCAGGCAATGTGTTTGCGCGCTATCCGCACCCCACGATATTCGCCGTATAGTTCATGGCAACCCTGCAAATGCGTGATCAATGTCTGGCCTATTTCATCGATAGACGGGCGCGGCGGAATATTGTGTCCAGATAAACGAGCGGTGATCTCTCTGAATATCCATGGGTTACCTTGCGCTGCTCGTCCGATCATGATGCCGGCTGCTCCCGTGTAAGACAGTACGTCAAGCGCATCATCACTATTGCAGATATCACCGTTGGCGATAACCGGTATGGTGACACTATCTACGATTGCTGCAATGGTGTCGTACTCGGCCTTGCCGCGAAACTTGTCGCTTCGTGTTCGCCCGTGAACGGCAAGACAGGCAATACCCTCACTTTGCGCCAGCTTTGCGATCTGGACGCCGTTGCGCGTTGCCGGTGTTGGTCCTGTGCGTATCTTGAGAGTCACTGGAACATCAACCGCTGCCACCACGGCCCTTAGAATATCTCTTACCAGATCGGGAGATTCGAGCAAGGCAGAGCCCGCCTGCCTGTTGCACACTTTCTTTGCCGGACACCCCATGTTGATGTCGATGATCTGGGCACCATGTGCAACGTTCAAAGCAGCGGCTTCTGCCATTGCCCGTGGTTCAGAGCCCGCTATTTGCACTGCATGCGGAACAGCGTTGTCAGCTCGCACAATACGATGTCTTGTCTTTGCCGTTGCGTACAAAAGGGTATCGCTCGAAATCATCTCCGAGGCAGCATAGCCTGCTCCCTGCCGGGTACATGCTTCTCTAAAAGGACGGTCGGTAACGCCAGCCATGGGTGCCAGGAACACGGGGTTCTCAATAACGTGTGTTCCTATCTCTATCATTGCAGCACGCTGATTTAACCCGGCCGTATATCCTAAACCATGTAAGGATTTAAAAGTACCGTATAGGGCAACAGCAGTTGATACAAATTTCCACAGAGTCACTCGCCAAATGATTGAAATGGCCTGCCTGAGGTTCGTGGAAATTATGCTTTAACAATGAGTTACAAACACCAGCTCACCTCATGCTGGCAGCAAAGCCTATAAAGCAAAGCCTATAAGACGTTGCAAGAGTCATTTTTAAATTAAGTGGCACAACATCTTGAAGTAGACAAATAATGCAGCCGGGTGTAATGACTAGCGGAATTTCAATTCGAAAGAGGTAGCGGTTTGTCCGGGATCTTCAACCGTAAGACTCAGATCAAGACGTTCGCCTGCTGAAAACAGATCTTGTGACTGCCAGCCGTCAAGGTATTCGGCAGGTGTCACATTGTTTCGTACCACCAGCCCTCCAAGACTGTCTGTCAAGCTGATTTCCAACACCGGATACGGCTGGTCGAACCACGCCTGATTCATAAAAGCAAGATCTATCACTAACGCGTTTTCAATGGTTGGATGGGCGAACACAGCTCGCTTCATCGGTTTTAAAGCAGCAAGACTGACGAGCGGTCTAAGCTCGCAACCGACCCACGAACAAGCTTTCGCTGCCCAGGGGCGAATTTCCGGATTCTGCAACAGGACATCCCGACTTTTGTAAGCATAAAGTCCCGCTGAGACAACAACAATCAATAACACGATAAACACGCGCATTAACCAGGAGCCGGATGTCTTGCTTGTCGATAAGGAGGCCAGCTCAACGTCGTCAGCGGGCTCCGGGACAACCTTCAAATCATCAGCAACATCCGGTTCAGGGACCGATTCGTGATCAGCTTGCAAAGCACCAGGATCACGATAAGCAAACACCACTGGATCACGCTGCAAGTCGTCGGTAACGAAATCTACTTTCGTATCAAGCGCACTTGGTTCCAGTGCCGGAGATTGTTCTGCCGCCTGCTCATCAAACTCTGACGCCTTTATGGTCATGTCATGTGCAAACAACGTATCGCTAAACGTTTCATCGCCATCTGGCTCATCAAAACGCAGGCTACTCAAGTCCTGTGTCTGATCAAAGTAGGCAACATCAGGCAGGCTTGCTTCACCGGAGAACAGGTCAAAATCAGAATAAGTAACATCCAGGGTTGAAGCATCACCGCGCATTGTGCCGGCGTCTGAGCGGACATCTTCAGTTCCGTCATTGAGCCCTGTGGAATCTGCAGTAGCGTCAGCTATTGCACTGATGTAATTCCCATCAACGTCAACATAATTGCCATCGTCATCAACGAGAACACCATCGTCGTCGATAGCAGGACCATCCTGACGTAGATTGATCAATGCATCAAATATACTGAGGCACTCACCACAGCGCACACGCGTGTCGTTAGAGGCGAGTAATTCGGACGAGACCTCGAACACGGTCTGGCAATTGGCGCAGCGAGTCTGTGGCTGCGCCAAGCCGTGATCAACGCCGAAATCCTGTTCCGGATTACCTACCGCGGTATTGGCTGCATTGTCTTCCAGCGGATTACCTTCCGAGCCCTCATCAATAACGTCTGTTTCGAGCGCCAAATAATTGTGCTTGTTGGAACTGTTGCCCATATCCAAAATTACCGCCGAATCGCGGTCATCAGTGCCCAGCCTTCAAAGGCGCGGTCCGCGGTAAACATGAAAGACTCATTGTAGCGCATGCGGAGCGGCTCCATCTGTTCTTCCAGAATGCCTGACATGACCAGAGATCCGCCCTCAACCACGTTTGCAGAGACCACGTCTGCGAGTTCGATCAACGGTTGAAATAATATATTGGCCATCACGATATCTGCTTTGACACCACTGAGAATATCCGGCAGACCCACTATCAATCTCTCCGAAACCCCATTTGTATCAGCATTTTCCGCAGTTGCCTGCAGAGCTTGCTGGTCGATATCAACAGCCCATGCACGTGTCGCACCAAGTAATAACCCCGCAATAGCCAAAACACCAGATCCGCAACCGAAGTCGATTACAGTTTTATCGCGCAAAGGTTGAAGATCAGTCAGCGTGTGCTCACCGAGCCATTGCAGGCACTGGGCCGTTGTCGCATGGGTACCGGTGCCAAACGCCATACCCGGGTCGAGTCTGATAGTGACATGATCAGGCTCGACAGGCTCTGATTGTGTGGGGCAGATCCACAATCGGTGGCCAAAGCGCATAGGCTTGAAAGTGTCCATCCATGTTCGCTCCCAAACCTGGTCCTGCAACTTCTTGAACCGGTATGAAGGCGTTTTGACTCCGTTTTCGTCTGCCGCCAGACGAAGCGCTTCATGGACTTGCTGTTCAGAGCTGCCTTGCGCAAACAGCCCGACTAGCGTGATCTCGTCCCACAATCTGACCTCTCCCGGAGCAGGTTCCAACACGGCGTGGACGAGTTGCTCATCGTCTATCGCGTCGCTGAGTGTCACGGACAACGCTCCAGCCGCGAATAACCACTCCTCCAGCGACTCTACCGACGACTGTGTACCAGCTACGCTGACTTCAAGCCAATCCTCTGGCGAACTGTCATCGATGGCCATCAGTCAAGACCCAGCTTCTTCTCCAGGTAATGAATATTGGTCCCGCCCTCCTGAAACGCGCTGTCATTGAAGATGTCAATATGCAGAGGAATGTTGGTCTTTATTCCATCGATGAAAACTTCGCTGAGCGCACCTCGCATGCGCGCCAGCGCAGATTCTCGCGTGTTGCCCGCCACAACCAGCTTGGCAATCATGGAATCGTAATGTGGAGGAACTTTGTAACCTGCGTAGATGTGAGTCTCAACCCTGACACCTAGACCACCTGCCGGATGGTAGCGGCTTATCGTGCCGGGTGATGGCATGAAGGTGACTGGATCTTCGGCATTGATTCTACATTCGAAGGCATGGCCGTTTATTCGGATATCTTCTTGTTTGTAGCGAAGTTTGCGTCCCTCGGCGGCAAAAATCTGCTCCTTGATAATATCAACACCCGTGATCATTTCTGTCACCGGGTGTTCGACCTGTACGCGAGTGTTCATTTCGATAAAGTAGAAGTTGCCCTTTTCGTACAGAAACTCAAACGTACCTACGCCTCGGTAACCGATGCGTTGACAGGCGGCGACACAGCGGGCTCCCATCTCATTACGAGTTGCCTCATCGATACCGGGAGCAGGCGCTTCCTCGACAACTTTCTGATGACGTCGTTGCATGGAGCAATCACGCTCACCAAGATGTATGGCGTTGCCGTGCTCATCACAAACTACCTGGAATTCGATATGTCTCGGAGTTTCGAGAAATTTCTCCATGTAGACAATCGGGTTACCAAAGGCTGTTCCCGCTTCGCTCTGGGTCATGGCAATGGACTCTTCCAACTCATCGTCAGAGCGTACAACCCGCATGCCACGTCCACCGCCGCCACCGGCGGCCTTGATAATTATCGGATAGCCAATCTCATTAGCCAGTTTCAGATTGGTCGGAAAATCATCGCCCAGAGGCCCATCGCTTCCAGGCACACAAGGTACTCCGGCAGCTTTCATCTCGGCTATCGCTGCAACCTTGTCCCCCATAATGCGAATGACATCCGAGGTAGGGCCTATGAATTTAAAGCCACTGGATTCAACCCGTTCTGCGAAATCTGCATTCTCAGACAGGAACCCATAGCCCGGGTGGATCGCCTCCGACCGGGTGATCTCCGCGGCACTGATAATGGCCGGAACATTCAGGTAACTTTTCGTTGATGGAGGCGGACCGATACAGACAGCTTCGTCCGCAAGCCGTACGTGTTTCAGATCGCGGTCAGCTGTTGAATAGACAGCCACCGTCTGGATGCCAAGGTCTCGACAGCATCGCATGATTCGCAGTGCAATCTCACCGCGATTAGCAATCAGGATTTTCTTGATAGGGGTTTCCATCGATAAGGCCCGCCTAATCGATCACGATAAGTGGTTCACCGTATTCCACCGGCTGACCATCCTCGACCAAAATGGCTCGCACCGTACCGCTGGTCTCGGATTCAATCTGATTCATGATTTTCATAGCTTCAATAATGCACAAAGTGTCACCCTTGTTAACAGTCTGTCCGATTTCTATGAAGGCTTTTGACGTTGGCGATGACGAACGATAGAACGTTCCTACCATTGGCGACTCCATGATGTTACCGGGCGGCAACAGCTCATCGGCTGGCGCGCTTGCCGGTGCAGCGGGCGCCGCAGCGGCGGGTGCGTTTGCCGGGCCGGGCGCGGGCGCGTAATTAACCATCGGAGCCTGGGGCGCCATTGTTACGCCACTATTCCGGGCAATGCGCACTGATTCTTCACCCTCGACTATTTCGATCTCGGATACGTCCGAATCTTCGAGTAATTCGATCAGTTTTTTGATCTTACGGATATCCATGAGCGTTTCCCTTGGCAGAGCCCGTAATGGCTCTTGTTAAATTGTTTATGGATTATTTTTCTGAGCTGCGTCGTGCAGGTAAGCCACCGCGGCGCTAAGCGCCATGTTGTAGCCTGACGCACCAAAGCCTGCGAGCGTTCCGATGGCAATATCTGAAAAATACGAATGATGGCGGAACGGTTCGCGCTGATAGATATTGGACAGATGAACCTCAATCAGTGGCAAGGCGACCCCGAGAAAAGCGTCTCGCAGCGGAACGCTGGTATGGGTGTAGCCCGCGGGGTTAATGATCGCGACGCCCACACCGTCTGCACCAGCCTTGTGCACCCTGTCTATGAGCGCGCCTTCACTGTTGCTTTGAAAAAACTCAATAGTAGTTGCTGTTTCCTGAGCCTGCCGGTAGAGCTCTCTTTCAATATCCGCAAGGGAAAGCTTGCCGTATTTTTCGGGCTCTCGTGTGCCTAACAGATTAAGATTTGGGCCGTTAAGCACCAATACCTGTGACATACTTCCGACTCCTGACGGTTAGCGGTCCAACTGACATCCAGCCACAAGAAACCTTGCGGCTAACAGGCGATTGGCAACGGATCTTGAAATTAGGACAACGTTTGTACACAACACTGCCTAAAGGTGAAAGATAGCATCAAAATGAGCATATTTACAGACAATTGGCGACTTTTATCGACCGAATGGAGTAATTGTTATAAACGAGCATGAGGCAACTATCGCCTTTCAGACGCTCGATCCTCACCAGATTCTCGATGCCATTGATAGTGTCGGTTGTGTAACAGACGGACGGGTCAGCGCACTGAACAGCTATGAAAATCGGGTGTACTCGATTGGACTGGAAGATGGCGATTCCATAATTGCCAAATTTTATCGTCCGGAGCGCTGGAGTGATGCCAGCATTCTCGAAGAACATGAATTCTGCTACGCGCTCGCAGAACATGAACTACCCGTCGTCGCACCATTGAAGTCCGCGGATGGACAGAGCCTGCACCGACACGGGCCATTTCGATTCAGCTTGTTTCCGCGCAGTGGCGGTCGACCACCGGAACTGGATAGTCCGTCACAACTTGCCGTCAT
Organism: Granulosicoccus sp.; assembly: GCA_045106855.1. Lineage (GTDB taxonomy): Bacteria > Pseudomonadota > Gammaproteobacteria > Granulosicoccales > Granulosicoccaceae > Granulosicoccus. Next base: position 96,263 of record JBGCFI010000033.1, on the reverse strand, counting down.
CGGACGAACTATTGCCCGCTTGCACCTTGTTGCCGAGACCTGTGAATTTCAACATCGCCCGTTTGTTGATGCTGAGAGGCTTGGAGAGCAATCAGCCGATTATTTGCTGGACTCTCCTCTGCTACCGGATGATCAGGCAGAAGTGTATGAGTCAACCATCGACGATCTGCTTGATGTGGTGTACGAGCAAATGGATGCAAATGCCTATCATGAGCTGTGCCTGCACGGTGACTTTCATCCGGGCAATATTCTCTGGGGGCTGGACAACACGCCCCAGCTACTCGATTTCGATGATTGCGCCACTGGCCCGGCCATGCAGGATCTATGGATGTTTATTTCCGGTGACCGCCGCTACGCTCAGGCACGTCTGGGAGACCTGCTGGATGGGTACAACGAATTCCGACCCTTCGATACGCGCCAGATTTCACTCATCGAACCCTTGCGTACTTTACGCATTATTCACTACGCTGCCTGGATCGCCAGACGCTGGGAAGACCCCGCATTCAGGAAAGCTTTCCCCTTCTTCGCAGAACCACGCTTTTGGGATGAGCATATACAGACATTGCGCGAGCAGCGAGCAGCCCTGGACAACCCCTGGCTGGATTACTAGGCTCGCCAGCAGATTAAGCTCAGGCCGCCTCTTTCAGCAAGGAAGTCAAAGTAGGTGAAATCTGTTGCAGGCCTAATACGCCATCAGCGCCGCCCATCTCAAATGCCCTTCCGGGCATTCCCCACACGGCACTACTCTTCTTATCTTGCACCACCGTTAATGCACCTGCATCTCGCATAGCTTTTAGCCCAACCGCCCCATCCTCTCCCATACCGGTTAACAACACACCCACGCTTGCACTGCCAGCCCCCCGAGCGACACTTCTGAACAGAACGTCCACGGACGGCCTATGCCCTTGCACGGTATCAGTCTTACGCGTTAAGCATGTTAATCTGCCTCCCTGACTTACCAATTCCAAATGCATATCCCCGGGCGCTACGTAACCGCGACCTGATTTAATTTCTTCGCCATTTTTGGCAATGTGTATTTCAAACGTCGACCAGGTATTCAGACGTTCCGCAAAGGGTTCCATGAACCTTTCCGGCATATGCTGAGCAAACATCAACGCACTATGCGAAGCATCAAATCCGGTGAGCATCTGCCGAAGTGCCTCAGGTCCACCGGTCGAAGATCCGATAGCCACAATCTTACCAAGCTGCGCATTCAGTCGTCGGCCTGCTGTTAGCTTTCGCTTCAAAGCGCTAAGGTCCGGCAGAGATTTGTGTCTTGTAGTGATGCCAGGTGCAACAACCTGCACCTGGCCAGCCTGCTTCACTCTATCAACAATCTCAGACTCATAATGCTTCAACTCCTGCTCACTGCCAGGATGCCTTTTCACCATGAAATCGACTGCGCCTTCCTGCAATGCATCCAGTGTTACAGACGCACCTGCGGCTGTCAGAGACGACAGCATAACAACCGGCATAGGATGCAATCGCATAAGATTTTTCAGGAATGTCAGACCATCCATGCGAGGCATTTCAACATCAAGCGTAATAACATCAGGATGATGCAGTTTGATCATATCGCGTGCTTCAAATGCATCCAAAGCGTAGCCTGTCACCTCCAGTTCAGGGTCACGCGAAAATATCTTCTCGAGAAACTTACATAACGCAAGTGAATCGTCAACAATAAGTACTTTTATTTTTCGACTGAGCAAAGGACTCTATTCTCAACAGATAATTCAGTTCAGTAACCTGTCCAGTGGCATATCAGTGGACAACTAGTTGACCGTCAAACCAAGCTACATTCGCTCATAGACGGTATTGTCCACACGACGGTAGACATCCTTGAACCCTTCCAGGGTTTCGCTGTGACCTAAAAACAGATAACTTCCTGATGTCTGATATTCTGCAAAATTCACCAATAGCCTTTGCCGGTACTCCGGATTAAAGTAGATCAGTACATTACGACACATGATGATGTCAACGCCCGTTTTGATAGGCCAGGCATGAAACAGATTGAGCTGCTTACAAATCAGCATGGATCGAAGCTCTTCATTTGCCTGATAATAACCACTTGGTGTTTTTGAAAACCATCGATCCTTACGCGCCTGATCAAGACCGCGCATTTGCTCTTCGCTATAAATACCCGCTTGAGTTGTCTGCACCATCTTTGAATCTATATCTGTGCAAAGAATACGCACTGAGCGATCCTGCATTTCCGCAGTTTCTCTTACTACGATGGCGAGCGAGTAAGGTTCTGCGCCTGCACTGCAACCAGCTGACCAGATCCGTATGGGTGCTGGTGCATTCAACGATTTCGCAAGTTGCGGTAAAACCAGATTTGCAAGAACATCAAAATGATGAGGTTCGCGAAAAAAATAGGTGAGATTAGTGGTAACAGTATCAATGAACTCACTTGCCTCTGGATGGCCGGCTTGCGCTACAAGTTCCAGATATTCATTAAAACCGCCAAGACCCAATGCAAGAAGACGCCGGCTGAAGCGATTGACAATCATGGCTCGCTTTCCATCTGCCAACTCAATACCTGTTTGTTCCAGCGCAATACGCTGAAATCCACGAAACTCCTCATCACTCATCGTGTTAAGGCTATCGTTGTAGTCCAGAGGCGCATCACGCCCCTGGCTCATTGGATTACTCATCCACAGACGAAGCATCTGATGTGGCATTGTCGTTGAGTTCGGTCTGTATAAGATCCGACACGCCCATGTCTATCAGGGCTTTTGTCAATACTTCATTCGAATTGATGACCACAGCTCCCGGACTATCAGCTACCAACTTCAGCATACTGATAGCCAGTAAAAACTGTACGGCAGCACCATCAATTCGTTCCAGCTCTTTTGCATCAAATTGAACAGAATGACCATCTACGATGTGATGATCGACAATAGCTTTCAATCCCGTTAATTGCACTTGTGAAAAGTGACTGGGGAGCTCCACTATCTGCGGTTCTACTCCACTCATGCCGCATCAGCCATTTTTTGAATCTGGCCGAGCGACTCTGTAATAATGGGATCAAGATTGACCAGTATTACCAGTTTTTCCGCAATCTGACCAAAGCCTCTGACGTAGCTGGCTTTTTCACTAGTGGACCCCTCAGCAGCATCCTGTATAGCATCGGGTGACAAATGATAAACCTCAGATACACTATCGACCACCAGCCCAATGATGCGCGCCTGATCATCACTACCAGTACGAACGATGATGACAGCAGTGGTTGCGGTGTAGTCCGTAGGCGGTATTCCGAACCGACTGCGAAGGTCGATGATGGGTACGATAGCTCCACGAAGGTTTATCACACCCAACACATAATCCGGCGATTTTGGTAAAGGCGTGTAAGGCCCCCAACTCTTTATTTCCTGCACCTTTAAAATCTCTATCCCGTATTCCTCGCCAGCAATGAGAAACGTCAGGAATTGGTCTGCTGTTTCTGCGATGTCAGTCGAGGTGTTAGAATTTTCTTGCATTATTATCTCTCGCAGTTAGGCGGCTTCGTTGACCGGTACAGGTTCACTGATATTGGCAGGGTCCAGTATCAATGCAACTGAGCCATCGCTCATGATTGTTGCTCCGGCCAAACCTTTAACACTTTTGTAATTTTTATCCAAGGGTTTAATAACAACCTGCTGTTGCCCAAGCACATCGTCAATAACCAGGCCTATGCGCTTTCCATGTGTATCAATGACAACGACAAGCTTCCCGCTCGATGGCTCTTTCAATTGAAAATGATCAGCAACTCTGAGCATGTGCAGATACTCACCACGAAATCGACAAATCTCACCAGTCCCCGGAACATCTGATCGTTCTGTTTGTTCAAGCTCAAGCGTTTCAATGATACTGAGAATCGGTATGACATAAACCTGGTCTGCAACCTTCACCAGTTGACCATCGAGAATCGCTAACGACAAGGGTAGATTGATTTCTATACGAGTACCGACACCAAACTCGGAGTACACATGTACACGCCCACCCAGATCAAGAATGTTACGTCGTACCACATCCATTCCGACACCGCGCCCTGATACATCACTTAATACCGCCGCAGTAGAAAAACCCGGTGCAAAAATAAGCTGGTTGATCTGATCAGGAGTCAACTCTTCATCAGCACCCACAATACCTTTCTCACGAGCCTTGCCGAGAATAAAGGGACCATTGATACCTTTGCCATCATCTTTGATCTCAATGACAACACTTCCACTTTCCTGGCGAGCAGACAAATGCAAAAGACCAGCACCTGTCTTGCCGGCAGCAGCCCGCTCTTCAGGTGTTTCGATGCCATGGTCCAGACCGTTTCTCACAAGGTGAACCAGAGGATCAATCATTCTCTCAAGCACAGTCTTGTCCAGCTCGGTAGTGCCACCCTCCATCTGCAGGTCTACTTCTTTATTCAGCTTTCGTGATAAATCACGAACCAACCTGGGTATACGACTAAATGCCGACGAAATAGGCAGCATCCGGACCTGCATGACGCTTTCCTGCAAATCACGCGTATTGTGTTCCAGATCTGCCATGCGTTCACGCAGCTCATTGATGTCGATACCCGCAGGATTTTCACTTACTCGGCTTAACATTGACTGAGTTATGACAAGTTCACCAACCAGGTTGATCAGTTGATCGATCTTGTCGGTAGCAATACGAATCGAACTTGATTCATTACTGGATGATTTATTACCAGCGCCACCTGCGCTCTTGGCGGCAGGCTTGGCGGCAGGCTTGGCGGCAGGCTCGGCAGCGGGCTGGTTGTCAGCCGCTAGCGCTGTTTCTGTTACCGGCGGCGGCACAGTCTCAGCCGGGGAGTCTTCTTGTTCTAGAAGAGAAGTAATGGTGACGTTGCACTCGGTATCAACCCAATCAAATACATCCACGATGTCAGCTTGATCGACACTGCCGGGCAGTTCAATCTGCCATCCCAGATAACTGTTGTTGACATCTATCTGCTCCCATTCTGGCAGTCTCTCTGTGTCTACGGTTACGCTGGTGCTACCCAGTCTTTGCAGTTCGCGCAGAATAAGCAGCGCATCATTCCCACGTAGGTAAAAATCCGAATTCGGTACAAACGAGACCGTCCAGCTGATGACTTCAGGGCATTTGTCTTGCGCAGTTTCCTCGGCATTGGTACTGGCGTTATTATTAGCGTTAGCGGTGACGCCAGCGATAACAGCAGCTTCCAGCTGCGCCTGAATGCTCATCCGATCAGGATGGTCTGCGTCTGGCTCGTTTCTGCTTTCGCTCAGAATACCTTGAACCACATCCAATGCAAGCAGCAGCAAATCGACATCAACCGGTACAACCGGTCTACGACCTGAGCGCATTTCATCCAGCAGGGTTTCCATATGATGTGTAAGCTCCGCCATAGGCAGGAACCCGAACGTCGAACCACCACCCTTGATGGAATGCGCCGCGCGAAACACCTCATTAAGTGTGTCTTCGTCATCCTCGCCTTCACCCATGCGCATGAGGCCACCCTCAAGCAACTCAATATTCTCGTTGCACTCATCGAGAAAAATATGGCGTAGCTCTTCTAGATCATCATCCATAGGTACAGGATCTTAAGTATGCGTTAATGGTGGAAATTTCACTCAAGTGAAGTTGAATACAAGTTCGCCTTTTCCATAGGCACCAAGCTCAAGCGCATATGCTTCTTCAGCTTCGCCAGCTATTCGGGCATCACTGCCGGGCACCACCTTGGACAGTTTTAAATGAGAGGTTGAATCACTCATTAACAAGCTGGACAGGATATTCATTACCTCGTACAGATTGTCAGTTGCCATTTCGCTGAGCTCGTTATCTTCAACCATTCCTTCGGCCCCACCAGGTGGAATCATAGATAGAGAGCACCCCAGCGCTGCAGCAGTCGGCAGGCCCACGGCGCAAGTTGCCACCGCCTCGCCTTCATGATCAATATAAATAGCCGTGTGACTGAAATCTGAAGACGCCACCGCACCTGCACCCTTCGCCCCTGCTGCAGGCCCAACGAACATTTGCAACATGTCAGTAAATTGCGCTTCATCTGGCTTTTTGTATTTCATGTATTCTGCCTTTTTCTATTAACCAATTACCGGACGAAGTGCTTTTTCGAAGCTTTCCGCGGTAAATGGCTTTGCAACCAGAAACTGTGCTCCAGCCTCTTTCGCTGCAGCGCGCATTTCTGCGGTTGATTCCGTAGTAACAAACCCGAATTTGACGTTATTGCCTGCTTCTCTTATTGCTTTAAGAAAATCAATGCCGTTCATGGTTGGCATATTCCAGTCACAAAGAACCAACTCAGGCCCATAGCCGTCAATTTTTTCAAGAGCATCGGTGCCATCATCGGCTTCTTCAAATTCCATGTCATCATATCCAGCTTGCTTGAGCGTGCGCTTCACGATCATGCGCATGGATTTAGAGTCATCAACAATCATTACTTTCATGGTTCATCTACCGCAATTGGACATACAAAGATAACGACCACATTTCATGCCTTTGAAGTAAAAGGCGGCTGGAAGTAACTGTTAGATTCCCCTTTATAAAAATTTATACTTAGAGCTAACATAGTCCACTGCACGTTCTTACTCGGCCGCCGACACAACGTTATACCTAACGAAAGCAATGTGAAATAAGACCCCCTATGAAGATGAGACCCCTACTAATTATCTGCATGGTTATCGCTGGCCTCGTGCCGATGGCGGTGACTAGTGTGATCATTGCAAAACAAGCCATCGACACAAAGTCGAAGGCTACGATGTCTGGCCTTGTATCAGATGTTGTCTCCCGAAAGTCATTTGTTGATCAATACATCGGCTTTTTGGAGGGACAAGCAGCCACCATGGGGCAAAACGGGACAGTTGTTAATGCGATGAGCGGGTTCGCAGCTGGGTTTTCATACTTGAGCGACATGGCCGCAGATTCACAAACGTCCAAACAGGAAATGAAAACGCGTCTACAGCGGTTCTATGAGCGTGTACTGATACCGAATCTGGAGGCTGATGGAGTCAACGCCTCGGCCCAGCAGCTAATGCCGCGTACCGATGCGGGACTTCTCGCGCAATTCCTGTACATTATCGAAAATTCTAATCCAGTAGGACAAAAGGAAGAGCTGGATACGCACAGTGGGAGTGATTCATATGGTGTAGTCCACGCCGCACACCATGATATGTTCAGAACCTTTCTTCGCCAGTTCGGTTATTACGACATCTTCTTGATCGAACCAGAACAAGGCAACATTGTCTACTCTGTCTACAAGGAAACCGATTTTGGAACCAGCCTTTTCAACGGGCCTCACCGCGATTCTAATCTGGCTGTAATCACACGCAAGGCACTTGCTCTGGGGCCAGGTGAAGTTGCTACTGCAGATTTTAAAAACTACATCCCGTCATCAAACGCTGCGGCAGCCTTTTTCGCCACGCCAGTATACAGTGGCTCAACGGTAATTGGTGTCCTCGCATTTCAGATGCCAATCGATACGCTTAATCGTGAGATGTCGATGACACGGGAAGATGCGGTCGCGGACACCAAAGAATCCATGTTGATCGGTGGTGATTCCCTGATGCGGACCCAATCCCGGTTCTCCGATGAGAACAGCATTATGCGAACCCGGGTTGACAGCGAAGCCATTCAACTGGCCTTGTCAGGCAAAACGGGGGCAACCGAAGAAACCACCGACGGCGTGGATTACATCACGGCGTATGCTAACGTTGATCATCATTCACTTCACTGGGCTCTGATCACACGGATTGAGAAAAATGAGGCAATGGCGTCAGTCTCGACGCTGATAAAAACAGCGCTCATTGTTGCGGCCTGTGCCACGTTTGCTGTCGCCGCATTTGCCTGGATTCTGGGTAACCACCTGTTCCGACTCCTCGGTGGTGATCCACAAGACATGTCAAGAATCGCCAAAGCGATTGCCAGTGGAGATTTAACTGATCACGCAGAAGATGACGATCGCGTGGGTGCCTATGCCCAACTGATACAAATGCGCGCTAATCTTAGAAACGTTTTACAGGAAGCAAACGCAATAGCCCAGAATGTACGATCCGGTGCTGCCGAGCTTTCCGAGGGCAACCGAGGCTTAAGTGAACGTACAGAACAACAAGCCGCCAATCTAGAGGAGACAGGCTCCAGCACAGAAGAGCTTACCAGTACGGTCAAGCAAAATGCCGAGAATGCGCGCGCTGCCAATGGCCTGGCCATAACCACCCGCGAACGGGCTGTATCCAGCGGAGAAGTTGCATCACGTGCCATCACGGCCATGCAGGAAATCAGTTCTGCCAGCGAACGTATTGCTGACATCATCGGAGTCATTGATGAAATAGCCTTTCAGACTAACCTGCTTGCGTTGAACGCGGCAGTAGAGGCAGCTCGCGCAGGCGAACAAGGTCGAGGCTTTGCTGTCGTTGCCAGTGAGGTTCGCCAGTTAGCGGGACGAAGTGCATCAGCGGCAAAGGAGATCAAGGACCTGATCGAAGACAGTGTCACCAAAGTGAAGGACGGCACAGGACTTGTTACTGAATCCGGTGATGAGCTCAAAACCATTGTCGGGTCAGTAACGCAGTTGACGGATATTGTCGGCCAGATTGCTGTTGCCACCGATGAGCAGGCAATTGGCATCGAACAGATTAACCAGGCGCTGGTGCACATGGACAGCGTCACTCAGCAAAACGCAGCCCTTGTTGAAGAAGCGGCAACGACCAGTCGCACAATGAGTGATCAGGCCACACAACTCACGACACAGATTGGCTACTTCAATGCTGACGGCAGTGCGCGCTCTGAACAGCCAGCTCCAGGCTCTCATTCTGTTCCCGCCTCTCTACCCAAAGCACGTCCATGGCAATCTCGAAAAGCCAACAATTCGCCCGATAACATAGCTGCAAATCACGACATGAATAACGCAGCTCCGGCACCTGCACCCGTTCAACGCGCTGTAGGTGGTGATGAGGTATGGGATGAGTTCTAGACCATGAACGCAGGTCTGAATTGAACCAAGCCGTACCCGGCAAGGATCAAGTTGAGCAAAAAAGCCCGGTTATCTGCCGGGCTTTTCTACATGACAAAGACGGTGTTAACTAAGAAGACAAACTGCGAAATACCAGTGATGCATTAGTGCCACCGAAACCAAAGCTATTAGACATAACCGTATTCAATGGCATATCGATTCGTTGACGAACAATAGGCATTCCGTCAGCCGCAGCATCCAGTTCCTCTATGTGTGCAGACTCAGCAATGAATCCGTTTTGTTGCATCAGCAATGTGTAGATCGCCTCTTGCACGCCGGCGGCACCCAGGGAATGGCCCGATAATGATTTAGTCGAACCTATGTGCGGCATATTGTCTCCAAATGCCATTTTAACGGCGCTGAGTTCAGCTATATCGCCCACAGGTGTGCTGGTGCCATGCGCATTAATATAATCAATCGGGGTATCCACTGTTGATTTAGCCAGACGCATGCAGCGCGCCGCTCCTTCACCGGAAGGCGCTACCATGTCATGTCCGTCAGATGTAGCACCATAACCCACGACCTCTGCGTAAATAGCAGCGCCTCTTGCCTTCGCAGCTTCGAGCTCTTCAACCACAACCATACCTCCGCCACCTGCAATGACGAAACCATCACGATTGGAATCATAGGCTCGAGAGGCGATTTCAGGCGTATCGTTGTATTTAGTTGACAGTGCACCCATGGCATCAAACAGACAACTTAGTGTCCAGTGCTCCTCTTCGCCACCGCCTGCAAAAACCCGATCCTGTTTACCGAGTTGAATAAGTTCCAGGGCGTTACCAATACAGTGGGCGCTGGTTGAACACGCAGATGATATGGAATAGTTTGTCCCTTTGATCTTGAAAGGCGTTGCCAGACATGCCGAGACGGTGCTACCCATGGTCTGTGTCACACGGTAGGGCCCTACACGGCGGATACCCCTGTCTCGGAGAATGTCAGCGGACTCTACCTGGCTGGCTGATGAGCCACCTCCCGAACCCGCTATAACGCCTGTGCGTTCGTTCGATACTTCGGCCTGCGTAAGACCGGCATCTTCGATGGCCTGCTGCATGGCAAGGTAGGCATACGCTGCGGCTCCACCCATGAACCTGTATTGCTTTCGATCAATGGACTCCTTGAGATCAATTTCCGGAGCTGCCGCCACATGGCTTCGCATCCCCATTTCTTTGTAGATTTCGCGGCTGGTAATACCTGATCTGGCATTACGCAGGGAATCGGTCACGCTTGCCTTATCATTTCCCAGGCAAGAGATAATCCCGATTCCGGTGATAACCGCTCGTTTCAACTCTGGCATTGAATGTACTCGTCAAAAATCTTCTGTGGAGGTAAAAAGGCCAACACGCAGGTCCTTTGCGGTGTAAATCTCGCGATCATCGACCAACATGCGCCCGTCGGCTATGCCCATGACGAGCTTTCGTTCAATCAGGCGGTTTATTGTGAGCTCGTAGCGCACCGTCGTGGCTGCGGGCAACACCTGACCGAAAAATTTCACTTCACCAGACCCCAGAGCACGGCCTCGTCCGGGATTACCTTTCCAGCCGAGAAAAAAGCCGACGAGTTGCCACATGGCATCAAGCCCGAGACAGCCGGGCATGACAGGGTCTCCTTCAAAATGACAGCCGAAAAACCACAGATCCGGATTGATATCCAGCTCCGCAATTATTTCGCCTTTCCCAGCAGCTCCACCATCGGCAGTAATGCTTGTGATGCGATCGAACATGAGCATGTTTGGCAACGGTAACCGCGCATTACCTGGACCAAACAATTCTCCATGCCCACACGCGATGAGCTCATCGCGACTAAACGCATTGCGGTCTGACAGATCTGGTGGATTCATGAAATTTATTGACTTCCAAATACGCGCTGTAGGATTTCTGATGTGCGCTTTAAAGGATTTTCACGAATGGCCTTTTCTTCCTCGGCAAGGTAATAGAATATTCCATCACTGCCTTCTTCCACCACGTGACTTGTAAGGTCTGCATTGACCTTTGGCGCTAGAGGTATCTTATGGTAACTATCCAGTAGTTGGTTAAACGAGCTGACCGCGCCAACCTGAGACAACGCCTGATCGACTATCGGTCGCATTTGAGCCTGTAGAGATTCCCCGGTATTCTCGCGGAAGTACTCAGTGGCGGCGTTATCCGGCCCCTGCAGGATACCTTTAGCATCTTCTACGCTCATGCTGCGTATTGCACCAACAAACAACTCACGCGCTTTGGGCGTAGCTTCTTCCGCAGCCCGGTTTAACTTTAATTCCAAGTCGTCGAAATATTTGGCCAACCCGAAATTGGATGCTAAATCTTTGGCTTTTTGCAGTGAATTGGGCAACGGAATACGGATAGTGGGGTCACCACTAAAGCCATTGGTCTGGCCAAGCTGACTGACAACCGCTCCTGAACCCGTTACCAGTGCTTCTTTGAGGCCGCGCGTTATTTCATCAGTGCTTAGCGGACCACTGGCAGCACCACCCTCCAGAGCAGACGTGGCAACCGCTGTAAGATCTTCCAGCTTAGGCCCATCGCCCGCACAGGAAACCATCAGAAAACTGGCGAGTACACAGCCTAAAGGCTTGAGATTCATGGCTTGAGAGCTTTCCAGATTGTGGGTAAAACCGCAGCTGCAATCAGGATTTTCGCCAGATCGGCCAACAGGTAAGGTGTCATGCCCAGCGCTACGACGGGTTTGTCCCAGCCAATCAATGTGCCGAGCCAGAGAAGGCCGAAAGTGTAAATGATGGCATTCCCAATTAGCATCGCGGCAATGGTGGTCAGCATTGAACGATCCCATCGACGTTGAGCTAATAGTCCTACGACGAAAGCGGCAACGACAAAGCCCACAAGGTAGCCGCCTGTGTGCTGCAACATATAGGCGATGCCAATACCTTTTTCAGGTGTGCCAGCAAACACTGGCAGGCCCATTGCACCCTGAGCGAGATACGCGAGTACTGCCGCAGCGCCAAGACGAGGGCCTAAAACCATGCCCAGACACAAGACGACGAGTGTCTGGAGGGTCATGGGAACCGGTACAAACGGGATGGATAGTTTTGCTGACGCCGTCAGCAGCAGGCTTCCGACAATGACCACGGTTACAGCACGAGCCCATGCCCCTGCGCCGGAGAGCTTCCCTGGGGTCAGGGTATCTAGTAGGGTAGCAGCTGAACTGGGGCTGAATTGCGTTCTAGCGAATGCCATGGGAATCTCTCCAGGGAGTGTGAAAATAAGAGCTGTGGAGTCAATCCGACTCCGCCATGCGGGCAGAGTATATCAAAGCGCCGCCCACACGCCGAGAATAGACACACTGTGATGATCTTCAATAGCTCCATTGAACGGTAAACGCCCCGCCGCTGCTGATATGCTGTGAATTCACAGTTCATTCAGGTGCACCACTTCAGAAACGATGCATGGGGCCTGGCATTTTTACAGTGCTTAACACTAACAGTAGAGTTGACGTCAACTGTCAAAAATAACATCAAATCTTCTAACGCAAGCTATCTGTTTGCATTGACCGGCTGCTATTGAGTAATAACCATGACCATACATGACGACCAACAGACCATCGATCGTGTTCTCAAAACCTGGTTTGAAGACGAAGCGACAGGCAGTATGGATTTGCCGCAACCTGCCCGCTGGTTCAATGGCGGCAAGACATTCGATGACTTGTTAACAAAACGTTTCACACAGACCCTGGACGATGCCAATGCGGGAAAACTGGATCATTGGCAAACCAGTGCAAATGGTGCTCTAGCTCTAGTCATCGTGCTCGACCAATTCAACCGAAACATACACCGTAAAACGGCTAAAGCCTTTGCTCATGACGCGCAGGCACTGATCATCAGCGAACAGGCATTGCAACAGGGCTTCGATGAGCGGCTGCCTCTCGTACAACGTATTTTTCTGTACCTGCCTTTTGAGCACAGCGAATCCATGGCAGCACAGGAACGCTCCGTCGCGTTGTTTAGCTCACTGATACAGCAAGCGCCTGATAATCTGCAGGATTTTGCTCAGAAGACATTGGATGCCGCCATCGAACACAAAAATATTGTTGATCAGTTTGGCCGCTACCCTTATCGAAACGACGTATTGGAACGCGTCAATAGCGCCGATGAAATCAAGTGGCTTGAAAAACAGCAACGACGATTTGGACAATAAACCAGACACAGCAAGCTTGTAGTCAGGTAAGCGCCGCGACCACATCATGCTGAGGGCAACTCGTTAAATGGTCATTAACCAGCCCTCCTGCCTGCATGAAGGCATAACAGATGGTCGCACCCACAAATTTGAAGCCTTGCTTTTTCAGGGCTTTGCTCATCGCAAGCGACGCCGGCGTGCTTCCGGGGACCTGACCCATGGAGGAGAAACGATTCTGCACGACTTTGCCATCGACAAAATTCCAGATAAATTCGGCAAAGTCGTCACCGCGTTTTTGCATGTCAAGCAAGGCACGGGCGTTCCCTCTTACCGCTGCAACCTTGCCTTTGTGGCGAACGATCGCCGGGTCAGCAGCAATTTTCTCAAGACGTAAATCGCTCATCCGAGCCACTTTGACGGGGTCAAATCCATGAAAAAGCTTTCGATAGCCTTCACGTTTATTGAGGATGGTTATCCAGCTAAGCCCTGCCTGAGCACCTTCAAGGTTTATAAGCTCGAATAACGTAGACGAATCCCGACAGGGGACGCCCCACTCGGTATCGTGATACCGCATATACAGCTCACTACCGAGGCACCATGGACAGCGATTTTCGACAGACTCTGGCATGGCAATGAAACAGCATCACTTGCTGGAAGGCCAGAAGTTTATACCATTTCAGATTATTTTACGTTCCTGTCCGGTGAGTCAGAGCAGGAAGATCGCTTTGTTCCACGTCACCGCGTGCCTGCACACCGTAAGGCCATCGCTCCAACCAGGCCTGGTACTGCTCCGGACTCAACGGTTTACTGATGAAATATCCCTGAGCGATATCACAACCCTGTGACTTGAGGAAATTCAACTGTTCCTCATCCTCGACACCTTCGGCAACCACTTTCATATTGAAATGCTTACCCAGACCTAGAACAGCTTCCACGATTGCAACATCATCATTATCGCTGGATATATCCGTAATGAAGGCTCGGTCAATTTTCAGTGTGTTGACCGGGAATTTCTTAAGATAAGCTAATGACGAATAACCCGTCCCGAAATCATCAATCGCAAGCTTCATCCCGTACTTGCTCAGTTCATGCAATGAACGAATGACCTCTTCAGGGTCATGCATAACCGCGCTTTCGGTAATCTCCAACTCGAGAGACTCGGGGCGCAGCTGAGACTCTTCCAGCGCTTTGCTAACCATAGGCAGCAAATTACCATCGGTAAATTGCACGGCAGAGATATTTACAGCGACATTCAACCCGTCGTAGCCTTTTTGCTGCAGCGAGTAAGTCATATCGCAGGCCATCTGTAGAATCCATTCACCCAGCTCGATAATTAGCCCGGTCTCTTCAGCAACAGGCACAAATGCCTCTGGAGATACGAAGCCGTTAACCGGGTGCCGCCAACGCACTAGCGCCTCAGACCCTGTGCACTCGCGTGTATGAATATTGATTTTGGGCTGGTAATAAACCTCAAACTGTCCATCCTGCATGGCAAGTTTTAGGTCCTGCTCAAGACGAATTCTTGCCGTGAGCCGGCTACGCATTTTTTCATTAAACCGCTGGTACTGATTCTTGCCATTGCTCTTGGCTTCTTGCAGCGCCACAGCTGCATTATTGACAATTTCCTCTCCCAGCAAGTCCTCATCCTGGTTGAGATGTACATCACCCGGAAAGCTCGATATGCCAACCGATACAGCTGCTTTGAGCGTAAACCCTCGATATTCATAAGGCGATGTTGCAACACTCATGATGCGCTTGGCGACTTCTTCAGCAGATGAGGTGGTTAGCACATCTTTCTGGATAACGACAAACTCATCACCATCCAGCCGTGCTACCAGGTCGATGTCGCGCATCATTGTGCGAAGTCGGTTACCAACTTCTGCCACCATTTTATCGCCAACCAGATGTCCGTACTGATCGTTAAAAAACTTGAAATTGTCAAGGTCCACCAGAAAAACGGCAAACTGCAGCTTTTCACTGTTGGCTTCCCGCACAGTCTTTTTTAACTCGTCTTCAAACATGAGACGGTTTGGCAAATGCGTCAGCGTGTCATGGTGAGCGGCAAACTCAAGGTATTGCTGTTTTACCTTTATCTGCCGCGACGATTTTCTCTGTTCTTCGATGAGGCTGTTAAACTCCTCAGCTATCGGGTTCAGATCCTCACCTACTTCAGTGTCGATACTCTCCGGCACCTGCCCTTCGCTGTTTTCCCGACTGCTCCGAAGCACAGCAATCAATTTTTCCATCGGCTCGATGTAGTAACGCAGAGCCCCCCAGATTGCTACAACACCAGACAAGGCACTAATCACGATCGCCATGATTAAAACGCCCAATATCGCCAGCACAAATGAAATCAGTTCGTTCTTGGTATTAACAAAACCCACAGCATTCATGGGCCCGGACTTTGTGTTGATAACAACTGGAAGCGGGGTTACAGATCCTGATGGCTGAGGCAGGGGTGCACCAAATTCGTAGCCCAGGGTATCGCCCTTATTCAGTAAAAGCCTGTCGTTGTTAGTGGTTAGCACCAACCCAACCAGTGTGCGACTTAGCAGGGGTTCCGGTACTTTCAGAGATGCCAGATCACTGGACCGGAACGTGGAGTTTAGCAAATTACGCTCAACATCCAGGCGTTGCTGCACCTCGGATCGGTATTCAAAAACGACTGGGGGCGTGTACAAAAGCAACTGTGCGACCAGGATAACAGCAGCAACGGCACCAGACAGCAAAAGCGCTGTCCTTGACTGCTGGAACTTAGCTGTCCATGCTCGAAGGTTCAAAGAATTTACCTGATCGATCGCCGAAAATAGCCTGGAGATGAGCAACACTACTCACCCTTCATAGCTGATATCGGCACAAGGTATCGACCCTTAAGCAGTATTTTGACTATCGCAGAAACGTCAAACCCCCGTTTGAACGGGGGTTTGGTAGAACTTTCCGGCCGGAACCGGAGGCTTGGCAGGCCGTTCAGATCTATCGACTAAACGACCGGTGACAAGCGCAACCTCAGGGAGGTTACTTACATCATGCCACCCATACCACCCATGCCGCCCATATCAGGCATACCACCACCAGCAGGAGCTTCGTCCTTCGGCAGATCGGCAATCATGGCTTCAGTTGTGATCATGAGACCGGCAACAGATGCTGCGTTTTGAAGTGCATAACGAGTTACCTTGGTTGGATCGAGAATACCCAGCTCAACCATGTCACCGTATTCGCCGTTAGCCGCGTTGTATCCGAAATTACCCGAACCTTCACGGACCTTGGCAACAACGACCGAAGGCTCGCCGCCAGCATTCTGGACGATCTGTCGCAGAGGCTCTTCCATTGCTCGCTTGGCAATTCCGATACCGATATCCTGCTCATGGTTGTCGCCTTTGATGCCATCTACGGCCGCAATGGCACGGACCAGAGCAACACCACCACCAGGAACAATGCCTTCTTCAACAGCTGCACGGGTTGCGTGCAGAGCATCGTCGACGCGATCCTTCTTCTCTTTCATTTCAACTTCAGTCGCAGCACCGACCTTGATAACAGCGACACCACCGGCAAGCTTGGCAACACGCTCTTGCAGCTTTTCCTTGTCGTAATCTGATGTGGCCTGCTCGATCTGGGTACGGATCTGATCAACGCGAGCGTTGATTTCATCCGAAGAACCAGCGCCGTCAACGACAGTCGTGTTGTCTTTGTCAACAGTTACACGCTTGGCAGTACCCAGATCTTCCAGAGTCACCTTATCAAGAGACAGACCAACCTCTTCAGAAATAACCTGACCGCCAGTCAGAATAGCGATATCTTGCAACATGGCTTTACGACGATCACCAAAGCCTGGAGCCTTGACTGCACATGTCTTGATGATGCCGCGCATGCTGTTCACAACCAGAGTTGCCAGAGCTTCGCCCTCGATATCTTCAGCGATAATCAGTAAGGGTTTGCCAGATTTGGCAACCGCTTCCAGAGCCGGGAGAAGATCACGGATGTTGCTGATTTTCTTGTCATAAAGCAGTACATAGGGGTCTTCCAGTTCTGCCGCCATGGCATCCTGGTTAGTGATGAAATAAGGAGACAGGTAGCCACGGTCAAACTGCATACCTTCAACAACATCTAACTCGTTGTCGAGTGACTTGCCTTCTTCAACGGTGATGACACCCTCTTTGCCCACTTTGTTCATGGCTTCAGCGATGATCGAACCAATTGATTCGTCGCTGTTTGCGGAGATTGTTCCAACCTGCGCAACTGCTTTCTCGTCATTGCAAGGCTTTGACATGGAAGCAAGCTCGGTAGTGGCAGCCGCAACAGCCTTGTCGATACCGCGCTTGAGATCCATCGGGTTCATGCCTGCTGCAACTGACTTGAGCCCTTCACGAACGATGCTCTGAGCAAGAACAGTCGCTGTCGTGGTTCCGTCACCAGCGATGTCAGAAGTCTGCGAGGCAACCTCTTTAACCATCTGGGCCCCCATGTTTTCGAACTTGTCTTCCAGCTCGATTTCCTTCGCAACCGAGACACCGTCCTTAGTCACTGTTGGTGCGCCGAACGATTTGTCCAGGACAACGTTACGGCCTTTGGGGCGGAGCGTAACCTTTACAGCATTCGCCAGGACATCTACACCCTTGAGCATACGCTGGCGGGCGGAATCGGAAAAACGTACTTCTTTGGCACTCATTACTAAATTCCTCTAAAAATTAGTTTGATTTCAATGAATTGCAGGGAGACAAGAACTCGACCTGCAACGCGACGGAAAGGGTTTTACGCGAAAACACCCATGATGACGTCTTCACGCATCACCAGTACTTCTTCCCCGTCAATCTTGATTTCTGTACCCGAATACTTGCCAAAAAGCACTTGATCGCCGACTTTCAGGTCTAGTGGGCGGACGTCACCGTTTTCAGCGATTTTGCCCTTACCAACTGACAGAACTTCACCACGAACTGGCTTCTCAGTAGCAGAATCAGGGATCACAATGCCACCGGCACTCGTGCGCTCTTCTTCCATGCGCTTGACGACCACACGGTCATGCAACGGACGAATGTTCATACTTGGACGACTCCGAATTTGTTGTTTAAAAAGATCATTATTGGACTAAGCGGCTCAAGTGTTAGCACTCTCTGCCGACGAGTGCCAATTCTAAGGTCCTCAACTACAATATCAACCCCTTCTGCAGACTATTTGCGAAAAAAAAACCGTTATCCCGGCAAACAATATGTCTGACGACCTATGCGTGTGGTCAGCCGAGTAAAACGGATTGCAACAACCGGGGGCTCCGGGATCTCGAAGACCCAGCAATCTAATGGGGGCAATCAGCGGGGCTAATCGTCGTCAAGCCGCTTGAAATCACCATCAATGATGTCGCCGGAATGGGGTCTGTAGCCGCCACCAGGTTGTGCTTGAGCGCCGGATTTGGCTCGTGGTTCGGGGCCAACCCCTTGATTGGCATTGGAAAATCCGACAACGGCTCGCGCAGACAATTTTCCGGCCAGCCATTGACGTGTCAGCGGAATGAGGCAGGCAAAACCAAATGCATCAGTGACGAAACCTGGTGTAAGAAGAAGCACCCCACCGATCATGATGAGAATTCCCTCCAGCAACTGTTGCGCTGGCATTTCCCCTGAATCCATCCGTTGTCGAGCCTTGTTCAATGTCGCCAGACCCTGTTGACGTAACATGCCGCTGCCAATGATTGCCGTAACAACCACAATGAGCAACGTGGGTATCCAGCCAAAAGCGTCGCCAACGCGCAATAGCACTGCGATTTCGATGATCGGCATGGCGATGAACAAAAAAAGGGCGTACGGCATTCACAGCTCCTGCAGGGAAACTTGAACCTATTGACGCAAACACCCTCTTACAACCCGTATTCCATAGAATTAGCGAAGTGTTGCGTTGTCATCACAGAGCAAACGAGGAATGACTTCACTTACAATACCAGCGCTACGACCCAAATAGCCATGCAACGGGATCCAAGCCAGTCGAAGACTCAGTACATTGGCACAATCCGTGAGGTTTGAACGTGTTCTGGTCGCTATTAACTTGCAGAAAACTCCATGCAACAGACAATCAGCAAGTGCCCGAATATCCAAAATGACTGAAGAGCTCAACGACAAGTGCCTTCGAGGCTGGAGAAATCTGACTGTTACGCTGATTGTGGCGATAGCATCCCTGGCGAGCACCCTGCCAGTCAATGCAAACCTGTTTGGAGGGGATGAGCCATTAGCCCCAGAAATCGCTTTCGCGCCAGAGATCGTTTCTGTCAATGACAGCACTATCGATATAGAGTTCTCGATTGCTGATGGGTATTACCTTTACCGCGACAAGCTGCACTTCGCCGTTGACAAGGTAGCGGAGCCTGCAACACAAGCAAGTTCGCTTAAATCGCTGATTGAAACCGACCAGCCATTGCCGGTCGATCTCGGCCCGCCTGAATTTGCAAAAGCCATCATGACGACCGATGACTATTTCGGTGAACAGGCGATATTTCGTGATTCAACCATCATCTCCCTGCCGTATTCAACATCAGGTCAAGCGCCAAACCTCACCTTGGCAATCAAGTTTCAGGGATGCGCGGATATTGGACTGTGCTATCCGCCAACGACAACAAAACTCGACGTCGAACTACCTGTCCGGGCAAATATCACCGAGACAATCGCCACATTAACGAGTAAGCAATCAACGCCTGCTGATGCCGCCAGCATCCTTCCCGAGACATCAGGTTTCACGCTTGGCAACATTCTGGGAGAAAGCGGTGGGCCGGAACAGTTGCTGCCACCTGAGCTTGCATACCTGCCTCAAATTATGACGGCGAGTCCGGATACCATCGATGTTCGCTGGTTTATCGAAGATGGATACTACCTTTACCGGGACAAACTGAGCTTTTCACTCAAGCCAGCCACTAACGTTGTAGTGGGCGAAAATCTGGTTAGTCGGGGTACCGAGCAATATGATGAATTCTTCGGCAACGTTTCGGTGCTTCGGCATGAGGCGGATGCCAGACTTGTGCTCAACGGCGATGCATCGTTGCTGGGTACACAAGGTGAACTAACCATTTACTATCAGGGCTGTGCTGATATCGGGGTCTGTTTTCCACCGTCTGAAACAACATTGCCAGTCATTTTTAGCGCGGCAACTACCGGTCCTTTTGAAAGCAGTGATCTTGTGCCGCTAGTCGATTCCGGGACCCGTAGTGATATCGATGCACAGCCACAAGGTTCTGAGAGTACTAAAAACGCGCAGACTACAGCCTCAACATCGTTAGTGAACACAGCCGGTGTACCCGTTCAATCGGAGCAGGACAGATTGTTCAGTTTGCTCGGATCGAGCAGCCTCTGGTTAACCGTGGCAACGTTCTTCGGGCTTGGTCTTTTGCTGGCCTTTACACCGTGTGTGCTGCCGATGATCCCCATTCTTTCCAGCCTGATAGTGGGACAGGGATCTTCCATAACAACGGGTCGAGCTTTCAAGCTTTCGCTGGTTTACGTTTTAGTCATGGCCAGTACTTATGCGCTTGTGGGCGTGATCGTCGGATTATCCGGGTACAACGTACAGGCATTTTTACAAAATCCATGGGTGTTATCAGGGATCGCTATCCTGTTCGTCTTGCTGTCACTTTCCATGTTTGGTTTTTATGAACTGCAAGTTCCAACGCGGATGCAAGAAAAGCTGACGCAATGGTCCAACAGTCAAGGCGGCGGTCAAATTGGAGGTGTTGCCGCCATGGGATTCATTTCGACACTCATTGTCGGACCCTGTGTGACAGCGCCTCTGGCAGGCGCACTAATTTACATCGCAAAAACTGGCGATGCGATGGTTGGCGGTGCGGCATTATTTGCGCTTGGTTTGGGCATGGGTGCGCCATTGCTTCTCATAGGAACCTCAGCTGGCAAGCTGGTACCCAAGGCTGGTGCATGGATGAATACTACCAAACACATTTTTGGCATCCTGATGTTGTGCATGGCTGTGTACATGATTTCTCGCTTCCTGCCCACGACAGTCGCCATGGGTCTGTACGGAATCATCGCGCTCATAAGTGGCGTACATCTAGGTGCTACCGATTCGATTACCCGTGACAGCAGTGGATGGCAACGCTTTGGCAAAGGTGTGGGACTGGTTGTCGCCGTGTACGGGCTGGCTTTACTGGTGGGTGCTTTAGCCGGAGGCAAGAGTTACACAACTCCACTGGGTGCGCTGGCAGGCGGAAGCACACCAGCAGATACGGCAATAAACGATCACGCACTGCCCTTTCAACGTGTTAAAAGCGTTGAGAACCTGCAAAGCATCGTTGCACAGGCAAGTGCTCAGGGGCGGCCGGTAATGCTCGACTTTTACGCTGACTGGTGCGTTAGCTGTAAAGAAATGGAGGCCTTTACTTTCTCTGATAGTCGGGTGCAGGACTTACTCAGTTCAGCCGTTGTCCTGCAAGCCGATGTCACAGCCAACGACGCTTTAGATCAGGCTTTGCTGAAGCAGTTTGACCTATTCGGTCCGCCAGGCATTATCTTCTATGATGCAACCGGACGTGAGCTTCCAGCAGCCCGTGTTGTCGGTTTCATGAACGCGGACAAATTCACGTCACACATTCGCAGTTTCATCACAAGCGTAGGCATTTAGGTGCCACTATTATCTTTCGAATCGAGGTACAAGCGCTGCGGCCACACAGCCACTGATGGCTACCAAAAGGCAGTACACACCGGCAGCCTGCCAATGATCAAAGTATTCCACAACAGCAGGTAGCACGACACCACCTATCAGTTGCCCCAGGCCGGCAAACTGCAGCATAAGACCAATTAGCAGTCCGATAGCCAGAGGATTGTCTGCCACCCGAGGCAGACTGGCGAACAAAGTACCGGGGATCAATCCCCCAAAAGCCGAGAACATGAAAGCGGCTGCAATTCTGACTGGCATGCCCATCGACTCCGCGAACACGATCATGGCGCACAGCCCCATGACCACCGCGCTACCAAGCAATAGCGAAACATTGCTGGCACCAAACCGGAGCAGGTATCCGGCGGCGACGTTGCCAATTACGTTACTCAGGACAATAAGTGCCACAACTCGGCTTGTGTCAGCCAGTGTCCAGTTTGACGTATCGATAAACAGAGTTGGCAAGAACGAGGTAACGGCGGTGAACTGGCTGGAATAGGAAAAAAAACAGAAGCTGAAAAGCCATACAACCGGCTTCTTCAACTCAACAAACGGAAGCACCTCCTCTCCAACGCGCAAGTGCCGGATGTCCTGCTCTTTGACTCTTGTCACTATCCACGCAACAAACAACGCCAGCGCAGTTGCTGCACCAGCCACCTGCCAAGACAACTGCCAATCACCGATGTGTTGAATCCACGGGGCAACGATTAGCATGGTACCTGCGCCCAGAGGCACAAAGCCACCCCAGATTCCCAGAACCAGAGGGCGGTCGCGAGCAGCTGCAAATGCGCTCAGTAAAGGAGGAAACGCAATAACCGACATGATCCAGCCCAGCCCTTCCAGCACGCGTGTAATCAATAACCACTGCAAAGTGACGCTTAACGAGCCGGTCAGTGAGCCAACAGCTACAAGGCCCAGGCCGGTAATAGCAAATGCCACATAACCGAATCTTCTCACCATAAGACCCAGAACGACACCCAGGATCGCGATCATCAATGAATACAAGGACACCACCAGACCACTCTGAGTCAGGCTCAGTTGCAACTGCTCGATAAGGAGTGGCAGGGCCGCAGGCACTTTGCCGATATGCAAAGCGACTGAACATCCGGATAAGAACAACAGCAGGATTGGCAACCACTGGGTTGCAGTCTCCTGTGAGTCAGTTGTTATAGCGGAAGGTCTGGTTACGCGGTTCAAATTATTCTAATGTCGGTTACGCTTCTTCAAATACGCATGCCACAAAAGACGCGCCGCAGTCGCGCGATAAGGTATCCAGGCGCTGGCTATATCGTCGAGTTCCGCGTAACTCGGTACCTCATCAAGCCTCGCACATTCGGCATAGCTTACCGCCAAAGCTCTGTCGCCGCTGGCCCAGGCATCAGGACGGCGTAATGCCATCATCAGGTAAACACCTGCGGTCCATGGACCGATGCCTTTGATTGACGTTAACGTCTCTATAACCTCATTATCGTCGAGTTTGCGCAAACCGGGCAAGATCAGTTCACGGTTGACCAGACATCTCGCTATCGATTGACAATAGACAACCTTTCTTGCGCTGACACCCGCTTTATATAATTGGTTTTCGGTAACCAGCAAAAACGCAGACGGTTTCATACCAGGACAGATAGTTCGAACACGCGTCATCACGGCATTGGCGCTCGCCAATGATACTTTCTGCTCTAGAATAATGTGCACCAAAGTTGCAAAGCTCTGAGGTCGGGCCCACAGCGGGGGCTTGCCAAATTGCTGGTAGATTTCCGCAAGTAACTTGTCACGATCTGACAGCACCTGCAGCGAGTCCTGCATGACGCTAGCGGTTAGTTGATACACTCGTCAGACTCCAATACACACTTTGCCAAGACACCCAAATCGCCATGCCACTCAAGCGACCGCAAAATGCCGAACAGCGACGACTGAATGCCCATGGCGCAAAACGCGCCAACTGGAAACAGTGGGGTCCCTATCTGGCCGAACGCGCCTGGGGCACAGTACGTGAAGACTACAGCACAGACGGAAACGCGTGGGCTTATTTCCCCCACGATCATGCCAGAAGCCGGACTTACCGTTGGAACGAAGATGCGCTTGCAGGATTCTGCGACCGTAACCAGTACCTGTGCTTTGGTATTGCCTTGTGGAACGGTCAGGACCCTTACCTGAAAGAGCGCTTATTTGGACTCAGTGGTCCGGAAGGTAACCACGGTGAAGATGTTAAAGAGCTTTACTGGTACGAGGAAAGCACGCCGACACACAGTTTCGCCAGCATGCGCTATTACTACCCGCAGAGTGAATTTCCCTATGAAAAACTACGCATCGAGAATGCAGCCCGTGGATATACCGATCGAGAATACGAAATCAGTGACACTGGTGTCTTTGCAGACAACCGCTACTTTGATGTGAAAGTAACCTATGCCAAGGCAACTGGCGAAGATATCCTGATAAGCATTACCGTCACCAATCGTGCATCCGGTTCAGCTCCGGTATCACTGATTCCGCAACTGTGGTTTCGTAACACATGGAGCTGGGGTTACGCACAAGGCCCCATGAATGATGTCGACAGTATGCCGGAAATAGTGACAGAAAAACATGAACATCTGGGTAGTTCCTTACTGGCACAACACCCGGCCCTTGGCGACTACCATCTTTACTGGCAAGGTAGGCCGGAGGTGATGATCACCAACAATGAGACAAACTTTCATAACCTCTATGGATCGCAAAACAATACGGTGTATGTCAAGGATGCTTTTCACGAGTATGTGATCAATAAAAATACCGACGCAATCAACCCGGCACAGCGCGGCACAAAAGCTGGCCTTCTCTACCAGACAACTCTAGCCGCAGGAGCATCGCGTACGTTTCAACTGCGCTTGTGTAAAACGGCTAAACCGCGGCCGTTTGTCGGCTTCAAACCCACTTTACATAAACGCGAAAAAGAACTGAACACCTACTACGGTGACATTCAGTCACCCGCACTACCCAAGGATTTACTGCAAGTTCAACGTCAGGCTCTGGCAGGTATGCTGTGGTCTAAGCAGTTGTACTATTACGATGTCAAACAATGGCATGAAGGTGACCCGAATACCGTCTTACATCGGTCGCATGAGCGCAACGTCCACTGGCAGCACATGCATAACTTCGATGTTATGTCGATGCCAGACAAGTGGGAGTATCCATGGTACGCCGTATGGGATACGGCCTTTCACACCTTGCCCCTGGCAATGGTGGATACTGACTACGCAAAGCGTCAACTCACGCTGATTACGCGTGAGTGGTATATGCATCCCAATGGACAACTGCCAGCTTATGAGTGGGCCTATGGAGATGTCAATCCGCCAGTCCATGCCTGGGCTGCATGGAATGTTTACATGATGGCTCAGGCACACACAGAAGCAGACCGACCATTTCTTGAAGCTATCTTCCAGAAACTGTTATTGAACTTCACATGGTGGGTAAATCGCAAAGACACACAAGGAAATTCAATATTTGAAGGTGGATTTCTAGGCCTGGACAATATCAGTATTTTTGATCGATCCGAAGAACCTCCAACTGGAGGCGTTCTAAACCAGTCAGACGGAACCGGATGGATGGGTTTCTTTTCGCAATGCATGCTCACCATTGCGCTTGAGCTGGCTCGTGAGAATTCTGTTTATGAGGAGATGGCCAGTAAATTTCTCGAACACTACTTACAAATTGCCTACGCTATCAACGGGGACGACAAACACCCAGGTTTGTGGGATGAAACTGATGGTTTTTTCTACGATCGACTGGATTTACCTGACGGAAGACAGACCCCGATAAAAGTACGCTCTCTTGTTGGCCTGATGCCACTAATCGCGGTGTCCATCATCGACGATGAGGTGTATGAGAAGTTTCCAGACTTTACTCGCCGGATGCGCTGGGTAATGGAGCATCGGCCGGAGCTTGCTGGCAGCATAGCGAACCTTGAAGCAAGTGGCGTGGAACGCCATCACCTACTCTCCTTTATGGACAGATACAAACTTACACGCGTGCTGACCTACCTGCTTGACGAGGATGAATTCTTGTCCGACTACGGCATCCGGTCGCTGTCCAAAATCCACAAAGATCATCCGTTCTCCTACACCACAGACAAAGGTACAGTTCTGACGATCAGTTATGAACCGGGCGAAGGAGAAACAGATCTGTTTGGAGGAAACTCTAACTGGCGTGGCCCCATCTGGTTTCCTATCAATTACCTGATAATCGAATCGCTTCGCCGTTACCATGCGTTTTATGGTGATAGCTTCACTATAGAGTGTCCACTCGGATCAGAGAACATCATGAATCTGGATCAAGTGGCCGATCATATTACTCAGCGACTGATTCGCCTGTTCAAGCAGGATGAAAAAAACGGACACGCATGGTGTGGCTCAAACGCTGAGCTTAAAACAGCAGCCAATGAAGGATTGCACCAGTTTTTCGAATACTTCAATGGCGATACTGGTGAAGGTCTGGGTGCAAGCCACCAAACCGGATGGACAGGTTTGATTGCGTTGTTAATGCAACAAGCCTATCCTTCCCGATAGTATGCGTAAGGTCTGCATTTGATTTGAACCGTAGAGTCAAACATGGGCCCTGTTTGCTGTGTCAGCGCTCCGTAGCACTGACATTCCATCATCTCATTCCAAAAAAACTTCACAAACGCAAACGCTTTGTCAGACAGTACTCACGCGAGCAACTCAATACAGGCATTATGGTTTGTCAGCGCTGCCACAAGGGTCTGCACAGACTTTATACGGAAACCGAATTAGGGTCGCGGTTTAATACAGAACAAAAACTGAAGGACGACGAAACCATTGCGAAACACGTTGCCTGGGTTGCACGACAAAAAAGTTAACGTCGCTTTCATGAAAACCCTGCAGCTCAGGGCAGCAGTACCTGTGCTTCCTCCCAAAGATCAACAACGATATTGTGGGCGGATCCTGCACGAGCATAGCTTGCCGACTGACCAGCCCATGATTGCATGGTCGATAGATCCGAGGTTGCTATTGCCTGTTTTCGCATCAAGGCTGTCAGATTACGCTGGACGGGATACGGCGCTGATAAAGGCGCTGAGTCAGCGGCCGCAGCAACCGTGTAAGCCGATTGCAAGCTGCGACCAAGCCTGCCTGAAAAGGCTGTTGTAGCAACGCTATCCTCTGGCTTCGCTGTTGCCATGGCGTCAGCCAACACGGAAGGGGTGTTAGCCTCTGCCGAGCGCAACAGCCCTGTGCCAAGCTGTACCGCCGAGGCTCCCAGGGTCAATGCCGCTGCAATAGCCCTTGAATCAGTAATTCCACCAGTGGCAACCACAGGAATACTGACGGCATCCACAACAGCTGGCAGCAAAGAAAATAGCCCGACAAGACTGACTTGCGCTTCATCTGCATTGAAGGTACCACGGTGCCCTCCGGCCTCCATACCTTGTGCAATCAGGACATCAGCTCCTGCTGCTTCTGCGGCCAAGGCCTCCGTCACTGTGGTTACCGTTGCAAACCAATGAATGCCTTCAGCTTCCATTCTGGCCACTATCTCTGCCGGGTAGAGTCCCATTATTGATGAGATGGCCCGAGGGCTTGCAGCCAGCATAGCATCACATTGAGATCTGAAATCAACCAGCCGCACCTCTGCCGCATCTTCAGGAACTTCAGGGCCCCACTGCTTAAGAAATTCTCTTAAACCATACTCATGCTCGGCGTTACGAATGGGTGCGGGATCTGGAATCCATGTATTCAGTTGAAAAGCACCATTGGTGTTAGCCCGTACTTTAGACACCCATGACTCAATAGCGGATGGCTCCATCAGTAAGGCACCGCAAGCTCCCATACCTCCTGCATTACAGACGGCTGTTGCCAGGGATGGGGGACAGGCTCCCGCCATAGGCGCCATGAGTACAGGGATGCGTAGCTCATACGTGTTACAGAAACTACAGGCTCGATCGCGTGCCGAAAGAACACTTGATTTTGAATTGGGCATTGATGGCGACTGGAAGTCTGACGAGACTGTAGTTTAGCATCGTTGGATTCGTCGCTTTATAAGCTTTAGTCTTTGTGCTTCTCTTGGTAGACGCGAATGTAGTCAATATCAAGACTTACTAGCGTGGGTTCATCAAAGCGACTTGCATCTACGGGTGTACCGTTACTGAAATCTCCGCCAACAGCGAGATTCGCCAGCACATACATCACTTGATACCCCACATCATCCCCCGCGTAGCTATGAACGATGCTCCCGTCAATATACCAATCAATACGACCTGGCTGCCAGCGAACCCCGTAGTCATGAAAGGCTTGCGAGTAGTCAATCGAAGGTGTGCTGGTGAGCGCACTTTCTGAGCTCATAACGCCATCCACCAATCGATGATAGCTATGCACTATCTGAGTTGGAAACTCACCACGAACCTCCATGACATCAATTTCAGGTTGCCGATTGACATAATAGCCATTGAGTAGCCAGAATGCAGGCCAAAGGCCATCACCCGCTGGCACCTTCGCTCGTATCTCGGCATATCCATAAGAGAACTTAAACCCATCATACGACGTGATAAGACCAGACGTATAATTGCCAGGGGAATACTCTGCGTACCTTTGAAACTGCGGATAACTTGTCCAAACAGGATCGTTGATATCAGGAAGCGATGAAGGTATCTGAAAACTATTAAGATCACTTGCTTTTCTGGCCGTGATGGAAAGAATGCCGCTATTCAGTACAAACGGTGAATTACTCAATGTAGTGTCATCACTATCCGACCCCAAAGCATCAACATAGTACTGCTCTTCATTGTTTATAGTCAGATACGGCCCCCAGAGAAAATGCGTGTTCCACTTGTCAGCATCCAGAGTACTGCCGTTAAACTCATCTTCAAACATCAGCTGGTAATCTGTTGCCAGGTCGAGCTGAGGATCAAGCTTACGTTTGTAGGCGCGGATATAGTCTATTTCAAACGTTGCCGGAAATACCGTATAGCTATCGGGCGCGCCTGGCCAGTTCCCGCCTACCGCTATGTTCGCCAGAATATACATGGCCTGATTTGAAATCGTGTATTCGTCGCTAGTAATACGCCGGGTTTCAATACCATTGACGTACCAGATAATATCCGTAGGACTCCACGCCATCCCGAAGGTATGAAAACCCTGCGTCCAGTCACTGGAAAACGTTTGAAACGAAGGGGTTGAAACCTTACTCCAGTCGTTCTCAATATCGAAGTAGTGGTAAGTGTGATAGAGCCTGTCAACATCCTGCCCGAGAAACTCCATCACATCGATCTCGGGTACATCTTCAACATAGTGAGTGTTTAACAACCAGAAAGCGGGCCATAGACCACGCCCTGCAGGAAGCTTGGCACGCATCTCAACGTAGCCGTGTGTCAATTTCAAAGAATCATACGTTGTGATGATACCCGACAGATAATTGATGTCAGAGGGCTGGTACCCGAGTGTTGTCGCCGTAGGGCCGTTATAGCGGTATTCAGAATAAGAACGCGGATTCCAGACAGGATCGTCTTCAGCGGGACGCGGCGGAGGTTGAAGCGATGCATCGGTAGGAGTGGCGGTAATTTTTAGCGTCGAGCCTGTCAAGTGAAAGGGCGTATGGTCGAAATCACCGTGCATACCCAAGGAATCAACATACAGTTGCTCTTCATTATTGATGGGAAAATATGGTCCCCATAACAGGCCGGTATCCCATTTAGTGGCGTCTAAAGAAGAACCTTCAGGAGCATTGAATTCATCAGAAAAAACAAGACTGAATTGTGATAGATCCGGAAGTGAGTTTGTTGTCTGGATACTAATGACAATACTGTCAGAGGCGGAGGCACCATCATCATCAAAGGCGGTAAACGTAAGCGTCGTGTCACCTGAACCACTGGCTGGTGAAAAGGTAAACTCTGGTGTGGTTGCCAGAACAGTGCCTGTGGCGTCTGTCCACTCGTACGCTTGGACGGTGCCATCTGTATCGGAAGCCGTGCCCGACAACACAACGCTCTGACCTGACTCGATAATCTGATTCGCACCCGCAAACACATCTGGTGCAATGTTTTGCGGGGGAGCATCTGTAGAGAAACTGATGTCGTCAAGACGCATCGATCCGCGCACGAGAAACCCGTGTATTGCCAATAGGGTATTGCCCGGCTCAGCAGCTTCCAGATCGGCTGCCAGATCACGCTCAACCGTTCGCCATCGGCCAGTATTGTCAGGAACGCCAAGAGCGGTAAAGATATAGCGATTTGACACCAAGCCACGACTGACGTCTCTCGACTCATAGGAGATGTAACGATAACCATTTGTTGTTGAAGCCGCTATATAGAAAACCACCGATTCAGAAGACTTGTACCTCCACGAGGCATGATAACGTCCGGTGATATTGAATCCTGACGAGGCGGTTGCACCTCCAAGCCGATAACCATTACCGGTTCCGGATCCGGTTAGCTCGATTACGAGTGAATCAAGATCTGTATCCGGAACATTAGCAATACTGGCACCTGCCGGGCTTTGATCGTAGACGGCCCAGTTGTCCATGGCCCCATCTTCTGAATCGAAAACAACAGTTGAAGGTTGTGTCGCACTTGTCGTTACAACAAGTGTGCTTGACGCAGAGGCTCCATCATCGTCAAAGGCGGTAAATATTAGCGTCGTATCGCCAGCCTCACTCGCTGGCGTAAAATTCAAATCAGGTGTCGTTGCCAACACGGTGCCTATGGCATCTGTCCACTCATAGGCCAATATGACACCATCAGCATCGGACGCCGTGCCCGACAACGCAGCACTTTGACCTGCCTCGATACTCTGATCAGCACCCGCAAATACACTTGGAGCAATGTTTACCGGTGGTGCTTCCGTAGAGAAGCTAATGTCATCAATATGCATCGAGCCACGCACCAGAAACCCGTGAATGGCCAGCAGAGTATTCCCCGGTTCTGCGGCTTGTAGATCAGCTTCCAGATCACGCTCTACCGTTCGCCATCGTGCGGTGTTTGCAGGAATGCCCAGACCGGAAAAAATAAAACGATCTGACACCAGCCCTCGTCCGCTATCTTTGGACTCATAGGAAATGTATCGAAAACCGTTGGTAGTGGTAGTTGCAATGTAAAAGACTGCTGCCTGAGAGGACTTGTACCTCCAGGATGCATGGTGACGCCCGGTGATATTAAACCCTGACGAACTTGTCGTACCACCAAACCGATAGCCATTACTGGTTCCCGAGCCGCTCAGCGCGATGACAAGTGAACCAAGATCCACATCCGCAACGTTAACAATACTCGCACCCGCTGGACTTCGATCGTATACGGACCAGTTGTTTGTCGTGCCATCTTCTGCATCAAAAACAATCGTTGAAGGTTGTGTAATGCGTGTTGTTATAACTAGTGCGCTTGAAGCAGAAGCACCATCATCATCAAAGGCAGTAAACGTAAGCGTCGTGTCGCCCGAACCACTGGTTGGCGTAAAACTGAAATCTGGTGTGGTCGCCAGGACAGTGCCAGTGGAATCTCTCCACTCGTAGCCCAGCACGAAACCATCAGCATCGGACGCCGTACCCGACAAAGCCACACTCTGTCCCAATTCGACACTCTGATCAGCGCCCGCAGATACGACAGGCGAGGCATTTGCAACGGGAGCCTCTGTGGAAAAAAAGATGTCATCCAGACGCATAGAGCCACGAACCAGAAATCCGTGAACAGCCAACAAGGTATTGCCCGGCTCTGCAGCCTCCAGATCTGCAGCCAGGTTACGCTCCACCGTCCGCCATCGGTCGGTATTGTCGGGGACACCCAGGCCGGTAAAGATATAGCGATTAGAAACAAATCCACGCGCGATATCTCTGGACTCATAGGAAATATAGCGGTAACCATTGGTTGTCGTCACGGCAATATAAAAAACAACGGATTCAGAGGTTTTATACCTCCAGGTGGCATAGTTACGTCCGGCAATAGAGAATCCGGACGAGCTGCTTGTACCACCAAGCCGATAGCCATTACTGGTTCCAGAACCTGTTAAGGCGATTACGCGTGAACCTAGATCCTCATCCAGAACATTAACGATACTCGCACCGCCAGGATCCCGATCGTACACAACCCAGCTGCCGGTCGTTCCACCTTCTGCATCTTCCATGACAAAGATTGTGGCGTGTACGCTGGAACTGAATAAAAAGCAAACAAAGACGAGACACGCTGAAATTCTGCATGATCTGTGAGATTGACTAATGAGTAGACTGTTCATCAACTACGCCCTCACCTCCATACTAGGTAGACCAAATGAGATGACACTGCCCGAGGGTGAAACACTTGTCACGAAAGCCGCTCATATCGTATAGGCAATATTTGAGTAATAACGCAAGAAATTTCTATTATTTGCAGCTGTGGATAAGACCAAAGCACGTTTTTTAGCCATACCAAGCTTCCATTCAATATCAAAAGCAATCCTTACTATCGGCAGCAATTGCGGTAGTTGGAGTACATGCACCTGTTCACCAGCCACCTTCTATCTCTCACTATTTTTTACTGTTGTTTTTACGCACCCATAGTCATGCTGATCGGCCGATGACTGTGGATAGTATCTAGCTAATTTGCAATTTAATATTATCTGTCGCCCGTACGCCCGGTATGAGCGTCTGACGGTTTCGCGTGCCGCCACGGCGCAAGCATAGAAAAAAAGGGCCCACCGCTCCAAGCAGCCGACAATAATGCACTAAATACAATTGTTAATAGTTGAACTACTGCTGTTTTCAGGATTTTCAGTAACAACAGCCTACCCGTCGAGAGGGACAAGTCGCGCATCTGCACTGACGCAATGCCATCACTATAATTGTGAGTTAGTCGATATTTTTCCCAGCGCTGGATACACTTGACAATGACAACATTGCGAAAGCGGACATATTCTCTGGCGTGAATGCAAAAACAATCTCAGAAATGTAGACAGTTATCCTCAAACCTCTCCGAAGCTCTGGGGTATTGGATGGCTGTAAAACGAATTGTTGCAAATGCCGCCACGGAAAACACTAAAAAGCGGCAGCATTTTACTCCGTCATTTTCGGACTCAGTCTCGCGATGGGTCCTCGCTGGATATAAACCTATTCTGCCGATGGACTTGCTCAGTCCGCAATTCAGCATCGCTACAGACGGTGGATCGGGAACACCCGTTCCTGATCTATCGATTAAGGTTGATAATTTTTATGAGGTCTTTCGTTGAAGTCTGCGTTAACCATGGCTATGGATTATGTACAAACAATATGGGGTTGAATTTACGCTTACATAATCTGGTTATGAGCTAGTAATATTTCCACCGTGACAAATTTTGCAAGTCTTAAAGTTGATGACTGTGATAGAAGCATACGCTTCCATCACAATCTATGCTTAGTCAACTGAAACAAATCATTTCAACAATAGCAAATCTCAATTAACCTGCCCTGAAATCAAAGCTGATCATCCCTATACCCTGCCTCCCAGATAGCTGGATCAGAGGGAGTCGTTGCATTCTTTTTAAGATAGCGAGGCGTCACTACAATGCCTGTAATGCTGGCATTGTTGGTTATAGCATTAAAGTCGATATTAAGCTCCTGATCTACAACCTCAACCTCATAGAAACGATCAATAGCCTTGTTTTTTCCACCTGCCGCTCTGTATATATCCAGGACCGTCTCACCAGGCGCTACCTCAACAACTGAACCTTCAAGAGATATCGTAAATTCACGCTTCCCGGGTGCGGAGTGGAACTGTTCAGCGAACATCAGCCTTACACGATAACGACCATCCCGTACAGGTATTTTGTAATTGATATTAGATGCCCAACGCTCTGATTGGTAAACAGCTTCATCGGAAGGTGTCACTGTTTGCATTCCCGTGTGAGTCAGATCTTCTCGGGTAATCGCACTTCTCGTCGATCCCGCATTGGCCGCTCCATCCAGAAATTGATCATCAGATAGAAAGTTGGCACCTTCGGTATTGTTGTCACCCCAGAAAAGCCCGGCATTGATTCTAATACTGGAATCTGCAACATCATCCGGGAGCCTTACAACCTTTATAAAACTGATTTTGGATGCATCCTTTACGGTGGTTAAATCAATATTAAGCTCACCATCGGTCAATGTAACCGGGAAAACTCTTTTAACTGCAACATTTCGACCACCCGCTGCTTCATGGATATCAAAATCATCGAGCACCAGCTTGTCTTCAATCTCCACGTCAAACAGTCGTAATCCCGATTCGTTATGATGCGTCTCAGCAAACCCGAGAGTCACTTTATAATTACCATTAGCGAGCGATGAATTGCTATAGCCTAGTCCTGCCCAGCCAATTCGTGTTGTCTGAAACAGGATTTGTTCGTCAGAACTTGCGCCGATAACCTGTTTGGCATCCAGCGTGATATTTTCAGAGGTATTATCGTTGAAATCCCCGACACCCGGATCTGCGTCATAAATAGTACTACCAACGGCTTCTCTACCACCACCCGTGTTTATTGCCCAATCCGCTTGTTTTGAAATTTTCACGGCATTTAACATGGGGCTATCGGAAGTGGCGATTATTTCAATATCCAGGGAGCCATCTGTTACGTTAACCGTAAAGGTTTCATCATGAGCACTGTAGTGACCAGCAACATCAAAAACATTCAAGCCGATTTTCACAGGTGTTCCTTCGGCCGAAATATCCATCACACGTCTAAACCAGTTTTGTTCCGTACCAATGGCCGCGTTGGCGAAGATTTCAGCAAACTTCAGTGTCACGGTATATTGTCCATTTTGCACCGGCACCGACACGTTCAATGGGCCTGCGTTAACAAATCGTTGCGCTTTATATAACTCCAGATCCGTTGTGTTCGGATTAGCATCAACAAACTTTTGTAGATTTTCTTCTTCGACTACTGAATAACCTCCAGAGGATATATAGCTGGAATCGTAATAGAGTGCGCCACTTTCATCAGCATACGTACCACCAATGTTTATGCTGGGAACCTCAATGCTTGCGGCATCAGGGTACATAACCCGGAGGCTTTTATCAGCATTGTACGTAACCGGATAAATAGTCCATGTTCGCCGGTAAGAATCCCATTCCCATTCTGATTTGACAGGCTGATTGTGATCAATATGAGTTAGAAAGTAGTCTTTTCCCTTAAATTCCACAAACGAACCATGTTGGTTTCCGTAGTAAATACCCTTGACAGTTGGGCCCATCCATTCACAGGGTCCCATAGGACTACTACACATCGCATACCAGCCGTTATAATGCTTGTGGTAATGCTCAGCCCACGATAGATAATACTTTCCATTGGATTTGTGCATGGACCCTCCTTCATGGAAATCTGTATCTTCAAACACATCGCCCACAAGACCGTCGTACATGGTGTTGTTCATATCGTAATTAACGGATACAGGTTCTGTAATCAGATACTGGGTCTTGTTGATATGATCAAACTCTGAAAGTTGTGCGACAACCACTCCACCAGGAGCACTTGAATCGGTTATGCCATTTCCATAGATATAGATCTTTCCATCATCATCCTGAAATACATTGGGGTCCATTCCTATAACAAATCGATTGTCACCAATATCACCATAAATCGGGCCTTGATCAGTAAACGGACCAACCGGTGTAGGTGCCGTAGCGTAGCCGGTGGCAAACATGGTTGTACCGTCAATACCTTTCGGGTAGTACAAAACATAGGTGGTGTTAGTCCCATCGGTATACTTGGCGGCAGATGGTGCCCACATGGCGTGAGGTGATACCTCTAACTGCAAGGTGGTGTCTGTGTTCATATTAAGGGGCGTATTTGAGGCTTCCGCCCACTTTCTTTCATTCATATTTGCCGCCGCAAACTGAACACCATGATTTGTCCAATGCACCATATCTTCTGAAGACCAAACGGTGTAGCCATCCATATTGAGATAGGTGTCATTCATGATTCCATCTGTTTCGCCAAATTGGTTTATATCTCCCTCAGTTTGATAAACCCTCTGGTTCGCATCTGTGGAGGTGTAAACGTAAATTTTATTTCCATCGACTAAAAAGTCAGGATCGCCGCCGGGATTTTCCATTGATACTTGTTTGCCTTGGAATACAAGCTTCTTCGGATCACCGGTATGCCACGCATGTGCTACCACATCTGTGGCTGGTGGAAGTAGCAATACTTCCTGATTCCTGTTGTCTTGCGTACTTGCGTTTGCGGATGTGCCGAGACTGAACAGGGATGCCGAGATAATGGCCAGAAAGACTGCGGAGTGTGCTCCATTACCGTTCATGGTGTGGCTGTCGATAGTCATTGTCTATGTCCTTGGATGGTTAGTGATTAATAAAAAACGGGGGCTGCAAACGTCCTCTAGCGCCAACAAATCTCGCTGCTCGTTGACAAATCCTTCTCGGTCAACTGATCCGTCAAACGTGGTAAGAAATTCACGGCTTATTTCTCAACTCACTGCGCGAGGCATGTCCGTTAACTTACTAAATCATCAATTAATGCACAATGGCGACAAAATAGAAGGCACTATTCAATTATTTTCAATAATTAGTACGCCTTATCGCAAAACGAGAATTTGATCTCAAGGGATAGTGAGCATCGTGGTCGTAAACTGCATCACCTGGGCCTAACGTCCAGGCTCACGCGCGTAAATTAAATTTCATCACGAGAGAACGTGCAATTGCGCTCAGTGGCCGAAATCTGTGTGACCTGCTTATTACCTATCCAATCCGTGCCGGACAAAGGCGATATCCAGTCAACTCAACGTTTCTTGTCCCGTAAAAAAACAAAGAGGCAAACGACCATCAATATCGCAGACACCAGGAATGGTGCACCGGGCAAGTTCGGACCGTCGACAGGTGTTGCCAGCCAGAATACTTGTGTCATAAGAAGTGGTGAGAATATGGTAGCTAGTGACCTGACAGAGGCGATAACGCCCTGTAATTCACCTTGTTGATCATCCGCTGCAATACGACTCATACGTGCCTGCACAACCGGAGTGACGACTGCACCAAGTGCCGTGACAGGAGTGAAGGCAAGCGCGACCCAGCCACTCCAGACCAGTGATAAAAACACGAATACCAGCCCATTGATCACAATGCCATAAACGATGGTACCGCGTTCTCCCAGGCGAGCCAGAACATGTTTTATCAGGCCTCCCTGAACAATTGCCATGGAGATACCAAACAGTGCCAGCGAGTATCCAACCGTGGAAGGTGACCACCCGAATTTCGCTTTAGTGAAATATGCCCATACCGATGGATAAACCACAAAGGCAAACTCATACAAAAAAAATAAAACCAGCAAGCGCGTCGTATCTGGCAGTTTACCAATTTGCCGAAACGCGCCAAACGGATTTGCACGTCGCCAATCGAGTGCGCGACGTGTCTTGTCCGTTACCGTTTCCGGCAATACAAAAAAACCAAACAGAGCATTGGCTCCGGCTAGTATC
This sequence comes from Granulosicoccus sp., assembly GCA_045106855.1. GTDB lineage: Bacteria > Pseudomonadota > Gammaproteobacteria > Granulosicoccales > Granulosicoccaceae > Granulosicoccus. Next base: position 59,132 of record JBGCFI010000033.1, on the reverse strand, counting down.
GCCGCAGCCACAAATGGCGTTCTGGTTCCGTACTCGGCAAGTACTCCACCAATAACCGGTCCGAGTACAAAACCAACACCAAAGGCAGCTCCCATGGCTCCAAATCCTGCGGCCTTGTCTTTTCCGGGTGTGATATCGGCTATGTAGGCAGCAGCCGTTGATTGTGTAGCTGCGGTCATGCCACCCACGAGCCTGGCCATGAGCAAAAGCCAGATAGATCCGGCAACAGCCATGACAAGATAGTCCAGGCTCATGATAATCAACGACACCAACAATACCGGGCGGCGGCCAAACCTGTCCGATAGAGCACCCACCACCGGACCAAACAGGAACTGCATTGCAGCGAACAAGGTTGACAGAATCCCGCCCCAGATCGCTGCGTTGCCTATCGTGCCTCCGCTGATACCGACGAGCAAATCCGGCATCGCTGGCAGCATCAGGCCAATCCCCATAGCATTAACCACGAGCGTCACGATAATGAAAGCGAAGGCGTATTTGCTAGGTTGCATACGGGATAGTAGCGATATTGCACGTCAGTATAGCGGTATGTCAGAACAAGTCGTTAATACAAAAATAACCACGCGGCTAATTGGTCAATATTCTGAACACTGAGCCATCAGCACACCTGCAGCGTGATTAAATAAAGCAGACCAAGCGACCGATTATCAAGCCAAAAGGAAGTGCGGCATGCCACTTTATACCCACTGGCAATCGCAGGATGGTACTTCAATCGCGCTCAACTCGACGGATCGCATACGAATTAGTAGCATTAGTCAGCTCATCATGGACATCATGGACATCATGGACATCATGGACATCATGGGTATTTTAGAGTCTGACTGTATATGCCCGGGACACACTGCTATACAATATAAAATCACCGGCCTGGACTTTCTTCAGGCGCGGCGGCCAAAGAGGTTATCTTTTGAGAGACAAGCTATTCCAGCATAGAGACCAGCCTGACAGACGCCCTGCCCCTGCCATTATGGTTTTTCTTTGTAAGGTATTCAGCACTGCGGCCATTGTTTTTACCGTTTCAACCGCATCCGTCATAGTACCTGTACATGCATTCGAAGCATTCATCACCAATGAACGATCCGGCGATATCGTATCCATTGACCAGCAAGGAGAGATCATCCACGTACAACCCATCTGTAACCGCCCCAGAGGAATGACCAAAGGGCTGCATCAGAATCAACTACTTATTGCATGTTCAGATGACAACAAGGTCATAGCGCTCAATACTCAGACCAGGACCATCGAACAATCCTTCGACAATCTGCCTGGAGCGATGACCCTCGCCATTCACCCTGCCACACATCGCCTGTTCATCACAAACGAGGGAGAAGCCCAGGCAACTGTAATTGATTTACATTCAGGTAATACGCTCGCCACATTACCAACCGGACTCGAGCCTGATGGAATTGCGGTAACTGACGATGGTAGCAAGATCTTTATCGCATCCGAGAACGCGGGATTGGTCCACGTGTTTGATGCATCTTCTTACGAACAAATGGCCGTTATCGTGACCCATTTAAGACCCCGTCGAGTTGCTCTGCTCGGGAACCGACTATGGGTTTCATCTGAAATGGGAAGCCGCGTTGAGATTTTTTCAATCGATACTCTAGAGAAAATCGATGAAGTCATATTTGCGCCTAGAGGATTCAGGAGTGAGCAACTGACACCCGTCGATATTCTTTTTGATCGCAGCGAAACTCTCGCCTTTGTTGCTTTAGGGGCTGCTAATCACGTTGCATTTGTAGACATAGAATCATTAGATATTGTGAAGTATATTCTTGTCGGTCGGCGAGCCTGGGGGCTTGGACTCTCACCCGACAACAAATCCCTGATTGTTCTTAACGGTTTATCAGATGACTTCACCATAATTGATATTGATTCACGTCGCCCCAGAGTAACCAGGCAGGCAGGGCTGATACCCCACGCCATCGAAGTGTTTGAATAAACATGAGAATATTATTGCTATTTTTTCTGGTCGGGATGAGCCTTGCTGCTCGAGGTGCAGAGTTTCACATCACGATAGTGAGCACATCAGGCCTGGAAAAGCCAATACGGGGACAAAGTTTTGCAGGTATTCAGACGCAAATCGAAAGACCCGTTAACCGCGCCGCAAAACTTGCGTTGTTTGAATCCAGAACAAGTTTTAAAACGTTCGATATAACGCCCATACTCAAAAGATTGGACCTAGATGCAAGCAGAGATTATCGATCACAACTTGCCACGATTCATCCGGATAGTCTGGTTATCGTCGATACTCCAGAAGACATCTTTATCAAGGTCGCAAAAATATTAAACCAGCTTGATCTGGTGACCATCAACGTCCGTCATGCCAACCCTGATTTACGTGAAAACCTGTGCCTGGAAACTCTCTATCATACGATCCCTTCAGATCGTATGTATTTTGACGCACTGGTACAGTTTCTTATCTACAGCAGTTGGCGTAAGGTTCTGGTCGTGCACGGCCCAAGCGAGGCTGATCATGCCCGAACAAAAACGCTTGTCGAAAGCCTTACAAAATTCGGCGCTGATATCTCCGATATCCGTGAATTCACGCTATCTCATCACCCGGATGATCGTGACAGAAATATCCCCGAGTTTATAACGGGTGGCGCATCTTACGATGTCGTTGCCGTTATCGATACCGCGCGTGATTATGGTCGCTATATCCAGTACCGGACACGGCGCGCCCGCCCGGTCGTTGGAGATGTAGGCCTGATACCACGAGGCTGGCATCGAACACTGGAACGCTATGGTGCACCGCAATTGAATGAGCGTTATCGCTTGTTTGATGAAAATACCCGGTTATCAGCATCAGATGCGATGAGCGACGCAGAATTTGCAACCTGGAGCGCCATAAAACTGATAACTAACAGCCTGAATATAATAGGCAAACATAGTGGACCACTCAGCGTATCAAATATCCTGAAAAATCCAGAGACGCAGGTGGATCTTTACAAGGGAACTCGCGGATCAATCCGTCGCTGGAATCAACAGTTACGGCAACCTATTCTGCTGACAACTGACGACGCGGTTATCGCCGTAGCGCCAATGCCAAAGTTTCTGCATCCTCTTCATTATGTGGATACGCTTGGATTAGACGAACCCGAATCTACTTGCCGCCTGAATTAAGTGATAAATCTCGGTAATCAAATTGGCAGTTCTGATTTCACTGGTCTGTTTTGACTGATCTGATTTATTTTGCACATTTAATCTGGCCGCAGTAATCTCAAATGCGGCACCAGGCATTGATTCAATGAGGTGGAAGGTTACGCCCAGCTAAGCTAACGGCTGATTTTTCGCGGATCCGGGATCTCACTAATGCGCGACTCTCTGAAAACAATGTACCAGCCAGCCAGAAAAATAATACTTGCTCCGACAAACGTCCACGCATCCAGCACTTCGCCGAAAAAGTAGGCACCTATCATCGCGGTCCAGATTAACCGAGTAAAGTCCACAGACATGACTAGTGAGGTATCGGTCATCTGAATAGACGTGGTCATTAACAGATGTCCGGCTGTCGCCAATGTACCAATAAGAAACAACCAGACTAGTTGCTCCGGCGTGGGCGTATGCCAAACCGCTAGCGCTGGCCAGAAAGACAGAACCACCAGGGTAATACCCATCCAGCTGACAATGCTGGTGGGAGACTCGGTTTTTGACAAGTGCTTGACTATGGTAAGCGACAAACCCCAGGCGATAGAGGTAAACAGAACCAGTAATGCATAGATATTAAAGCCTTCGGCTGATGGTCTCAAAACAACATATACACCCACCAATCCGACAATAATAGCGGCGGAGCGACGCCACCTGAGCTTTTCTCCGAGGAATAGCCAGGCACTGACCGTGGCGAAAATCGTCGTACTGAAACTTAATGCTGTTGCGTTAGCGATGGGTACTTTAGACAAAGCATAGAACCATCCCAACATCGCAACAATACCCACACCTGCACGAATCAGATGTAATCCTGTTTGTCGGGTTTTAAGCGATCCGAAGCCAGCGCGCATTAGTAGTGGCATAACAGCCACCAGGCCGAACAGGTTTCGAAAAAAAACAATCATGAACGGATGCATTTCGGAGCTGAGTTGACGCACCAGACCGTGCATCGACGCCAACATCAGAGTCGCACCCAACATGAATAACACAGCACGTGTGGTGGTACTGTGGGAATCTGATGTCATTGCAGGCGGCCTAAAGTGGTGTGACTACTAAGGGTGAGCGGGCTAAGCCGTTTCGGCCAAAGCCTATTCTACATGCTTACACGTCAGATTCCCTGCATCGCCCGATCCACGCTACAGATCGTATCAGCCCTGAGCTTGCCATATTCAATAGCGCCGTTCTCGATTTTTCCCGTGTAAAAACTACCTGACAAATTCGCAATAAAAGCCGCTACTTCACACACTACCAACATGGCGATAAGCCGGGTTTCGGATCAAACTGCAACCTGATGAACGAGGCCGGCTATGGGCGGTTGCCCGGCCTTTGTATCGTTAGAAGAAACATACCATCCTCTATATCACCAATGATCCTCGAATAAATAACGAGTAGCCTTTTCTTTTGCACCCAACAGCATTACATGCCTTCTGATGAAAAGACCCGCTGATTCCGGTTTTGGTCTGCATCATTACTCGAAAGGATTATATCGATATGAATAAACAGAAACTTATATTAAGTACGGCAATTAGCTTATTGATGTTATCAGCATGCAGCAGTGACGATGAAGCCGCGATTGTTGATTTCGGAGCGGCTCCGGCTGCCTCTATCATTAGCAGCGGAACCGTTGAAGTATTAACCGACGATACAACTCGATATCATGTTTTAACATTCGAAGACATAGTGACTTCCACAATAGTTGAATCTGAAACTGGCGCGATAATCGTTGATGTATCGTTTGAACTCACCGAAGCCTCTACGTCAAGCACAGAATTGCGAGCATATGCTGATGCATTAGACAAACCGCTTAGCGTAATAATTACTCACGCTCATCGCGATCACTTTGGAAATATCGCAAGCTTCGCCGACACTAACGTATATGCAGAGACCAAAAACGCTGCTGCGCTACTGGCAGATGCAACCTTTACCAGTTTATTCAGCGGTACTGTCAACGCGATAACCGGCTCTACACAAATTGCTGACCTGGAAGTTGTGTTCGATAACGTATCAAACACTGAAGCACCGGAAAACGGATTTATTTACATCCCAAGTGGAAAAGCCTTATTCCTCGGCGACCTAGTTTTTAACCGATCACATGGCTTTATCAGGGATTACACACCACTTGATGATGTCGATGAACTGGACATCTGGATTGCTGCCTTGAATGATGCAAAAACAAGGTTCGCTGACTATAGTCGCGTATTCATGGGGCATACTGGATACAGATCAGATGTCAGCGTAAATCTCGATGAGAACATAGACTATCTGGAAGTCTCGCAAGGTCTGATAAAGGGAACCAGAGAGTTAAGCGCTGGTGGGATTGCAACATCTGTGCAGGACGTCACCGATGAACTAGCGCTTTTATATCCGGATTACAAATCAGGTGGATTACTACTAGCACTACCCAATGGTTTCTTCGAAGGTGACCCGGGGGCTAACTGGTTCCCCTAAACCCGATTTTAAAATCCAACAACAAAACGCAATCTTCGATATTCGATCTGCAAGTGCCGACAGAGCGTGGCACTTGCGGACAGCGTCATCCACTTCCCCACCATCCTTTGCACCATCCGTGCACTGAGCTTGAGTGCTCCATTACCAAAAGTGCCACTTTTTGCTAACCATCTACCATCCGGGAACTTTCCAGCTTCCGCCGGGTAGCTACCTGCCAGAAAATATAATCGCCTGATAAACTCAATCTGCTTCGAAAAGCAAGTGTCTTTGCAGTTTAAGCAACATCTAAGACACGAATTCTTCTGCCAGGATTGCCGTGAACTTCAATAGAAGTCAATGTAACCTGAAGATAAAATTTTTTGCTTGATGCACAATGCACTGGATGGTGTGACATCTATCGTGTTTTCATGCAAATTCGAGGAGTACATCTTTTGAAAGCAGGCAACGTCAAAGCCGGGATCATTAAATCCCGGGATAGCCTCGAGCAGGTTCGCTGGAACATCCTGGGCCAGACTTATGTGCCAAAGCAGCTGACGGATGATTGTTTTACCTGGCACGCCTCCTTGCCGCCCGGGACTTTCGTGCCGCCTCATATTCATCCCGACCAGGACGAGTACCTTTATATACTCGAGGGCAAATTCGACTTCCTGCTCGATGGCGCTGAACACACAGCAGAACCCGGAGATCTGGTGACGCTCCCACGCGGCATCCCTCATGGCATCTTCAACAAATCCGATTTCACCATCAAGACACTATTCTGGGTCACCCCTTCGTTGCGTCTCTATGAGCTTTTCTGGGCACTTCACAACATGGGACCCTCCGCAGATCCGGCACAGGTTGTGGCAGTGTCTGCCGCTCATGCCATTGATTTTCTACCTCCTCCAGATACGGGAGAAGATGCTTGACAGTCCTGATTGCCGGTGCCGGAATAGGTGGGCTGACAACCGCGCTCATGCTGCATCAGCGTGGCATTAAGGTGCAGGTGATTGAACAGGCAACGCAAGTACGGGAAGTCGGTGTAGGAATCAATACATTACCTCACTCAATCGCTGAACTTGCCCAACTTGGCCTGCTTGAGCGTCTTGATGAAGTTGGCCTGCGCACCCGCGAGTTGCGATACCTGACGCGTACCGGTCAAGAAGTCTGGCGCGAGCAACGCGGCACACATGCCGGCCATGAATACCCGCAATTTTCCATTCATAGAGGGCGGCTGCAAAAACTTCTCTACGATGCAGTTGTCGACCGCCTGGGACCATCGGCGGTGCAAACCGGTTTGCGTCTGGCTGGATTTGTTCAGGACGAGGGCGGTGTAAGCGTACACTTTACGGACTCGCACGATGGCTGTTCTTCACAAACGGTACGAGGTGAGGTACTGATTTGCGCCGATGGTATCCACAGCGTCGGACGTCGCTCGTTTTATCCCGATGAGGGACCACCTAGCTGGCAAGGCGTCGTGATGTGGCGTGGTGCAGTCGATTGGCCGGTCTGGGAAGACGGTGAAACCATGGCGATTGCTGGCGGGCTTGGAGGCAAGCTGGTGCTCTACCCTATTGCGCCTGCCAAAGATGGCAAACAATTGATGAATTGGGTTGTGAACATTCGTATAGCAGATGCCAGTGTGTCACCTCCGCCACCGGAAAGTTGGTCAAGAACGGCGCAACTTTCCAAAGTACTTCCCTATGCAAAGCGTTTTCATGTCCCCGGTATCGACCTTGAGGCGCTGGTGCGTGCCAGTGGTGCCATCTTCGAATATCCGATGGCAGATCGCGACCCTCTACCTCGCTGGACTCACGGGCGTATCACACTTCTGGGGGATGCGGCTCATCCGATGTATCCCGTGGGATCAAATGGCTCGGCGCAGGCCATTCTGGACGCGCGCAGTCTTGCAGATAATCTTGCTGGCGCAGAACACCCGCGTGAGGCACTTTACCGCTACGAGCAAGAGCGTCTGGATAAAACAAGTGCGGTAGTTCGCAATAATCGCCTCGGTGGGCCGGAGCGGGTTATCGATGAAGTGGAAAAGCTCAGCCCTGCAGGGTTCGACGATATCGATAAAGTCTTGAGCTTTAACGAGCGTCAAGCTATCGTCAAAGGGTACGCAAAGATGGCAGGTTTTGCTGCAAACAACCGGGCACAGACAAACAACTAGCATTTGCCAGCCGCCAGCATTTCAACTGCCCGAGGTACCTGATCAACAAAGTACAATAGATCGGGCCATAAATTCAAAACAGATATTAATATAAGGAGTCACCCAGTGAAACATCAGGTAAAAACCACCATCGCAAGCCTTGCGTTTGGCACACTGATCAGCAGCGCAGCCTTGGCAGATGATCTCAAAATCGGCATGGTCGTTACCCTTTCGGGTCCGCCGGCGGCACTGGGTCAGCAGATCGTGGATGGTTTCCAGCTTGCTCTGGATGAGAAAGACGGCATGCTCGGCGGACAAAAGGTCAGTCTGATCGTTGAAGATGATGAACTCAAGCCTGACGTTGCGCTTTTAAAAGCCACGTCATTGGTCGAAAAAGACGAAGTGGATTTTGTCGTAGGTACTGTGTTCTCCAACATGCTGCAAGCGATCTTCAAACCCATCGTTCAGTCCAAGACGTTTCTCATCAGCCCGAATGCAGGACCGTCCACCTTTGCCGGAAAAAACTGTAACCCGTTTTTCTTTGTAACTTCCTACCAGAATAACCAGAACTCAGAAATTGGCGGCATGATCGCGAACGAGGAAGGATTTGAAAACGTTTTTGCCATGGTGCCCAACTACCAGGCAGGGCGAGACAATGTCGATGGTTTCAAACAGACCTTCAAGGGATCGCTGACCGATGAAGTATTTACGCCACTGGGTCATCAGGACTTCTCCGCAGAGCTGGCAAGAATGTCCACCTCCGGTGCCGATGCCGTCTTTACCTTCATGCCCGGAGGCATGGGCGTACGCCTGGTCAACCAGTTTGCCAATGCTGGTCTGGCGGACAGCATGAAGTTCATGTCGGTTTTCACAACCGACGAGACAACCCTTCCGGGGCAAAAAGATGCCGCTGTAGGCTTTCTTGCGGCGGGCTCATGGGCACCTGATATGCCGGGCGATGCCAATGCCGCCTTCGTTACCGCCTTCGAGGCCAAATACGGCTACATCCCGGGCAGCTACGCAATGCAAGCTTATGAAACTGCCAGTCTTATCGACAGTGCTGTTGCGAAAGTGGATGACCTGAATGATAAGGATGCCGTGCGCGCTGCATTGAAAGAGGCTGATTTTGGGTCTATCCGTGGTGATTTTGCGTTCAACAACAACCACTACCCAATCCAGGATTTTCATATGCTCAGTGTCGTGAAACGAGACGATGGCAAGTATCACACCTCGTTTGTTCGCACAGTCGCTGAAGACTATGCAGACAGCTTCCATCAAGACTGCAAAATGTAGGCAAACAGGATTGCATGATGTAAACGCACGACGGGCCAGCCGTTTTCGGACGATGCTGGCCCGATTCATTGGGCCAAAGCAACCTTGACATGTCGACAACCCTACTCCTGATCCTGTGCCTTAACGGGCTGCAATACGGCATGCTGCTTTTTCTCATTTCAGCCGGACTCACACTGGTATTCGGTGTAATGGGATTTATCAACCTCGCCCACGGCGTACAGTACATGGTGGGCGCATACCTTCTGTTCGCTTTTACAGCGCTCACTGGGAATTTCATGCTGTCCGTGCTGCTATCGCTCGGGGCGGCCCTGTTATTCGGATTGATCCTCGAATACTTCGTTTTTCGACACCTGTACACCCGAACCCACCTTGATCAGGTGCTGGCAACCTTTGGCATCATTATTTTTCTTAACGAGCTGGCCAAGCACGTATTTGGCCCCGCCACACTATCAATTGCCCTGCCAGAGTTTCTCGCAGGCTCAATACAATTGACGGAGCAGCTGCGTTATCCTGTCTATCGCCTTGTAACCATAGGTATCGGTATATTCGTGGCCCTGGCGCTTTTTTTCACTGTCAGCTACACACGCATCGGTATGTTGATTCGAGCGGGCGCAACAACACCTGAAATGGTCTCGGCTCTGGGTGTCAACGTGCAACGGCTCTTCATGATTGTGTTTGGTGTGGGGGCCATGCTTGCAGGTTTCGCGGGTGTCATTGCCGCCCCAATCTACGCGGTTGAACCAGGCATGGGTGATAACATGCTTATTGTCGCCTTCGTCGTTATTATCATCGGTGGTATCGGTTCTGTTGGCGGTGCGTTTGTCGCCGCACTATTGGTAGGACTTATCGATACATTGGGCCGCAGCCTGGCCACCGAAATTCTGTCGCTGGTCTTCACTCCATCCTTTGCTAATCAAATTGGCCCGGCATTAGCCTCCATGCTGATTTACGTTCTCATGGCAGCTATCCTGATTTTCAGACCGCGCGGGCTGCTGCCTGCCAAAGGTGTTGCCTGATGGATCGTTCGCTGATCGCAGGAGTAATCATCTTAATCGTGCTGCTGGCCATGCCCGTTTTATTGCCTCTGATTGGTCATGGCTATCTGAGCGGGCTAATCATCAAGGCGATGCTGCTGGCAATTGCCGCAATCTCATTGGACTTGTTAATAGGGCACGGTGGGATGGTCAGTCTAGGCCACGCAGCTTTTGTTGCCCTTGGAGCTTATGCCGCAGCCATCGGACTGGAAAGCGGGATCGAAAACATTCTGGTTCTGCTTCTGCTGACCCTGGCGCTCACGGGTTTTGTTGCCTTTGTCACCGGCAGTCTGGCACTACGTACCAGCGGCGTGTACTTCCTCATGATTACATTGGCTTTTGGACAAATGGCCTACTTCACTCTCACCTCGCTTGCAGCTTACGGTGGCGATGATGGCCTTACCTTGTGGTCTCTTGCCACACTCTTTGGTAGCGACATAGTGCAAAGCGGAAACGGGTTGTATTTTATCGTTCTGGCCACTTTGGCAGCCACCTGGTGGACAGTGTTTCGCATCAGCCGATCACGTTTTGGTCGAGTATTAAGAGCCGCGCGGGATAACCCCGAACGCACAGAGGTCATGGGCTACTCAGTGACACGCTATCGCCTTATTGCGTATGTAATCGCTGCCATGATAGCCGGTGTGTCGGGCCTGCTACTGGTACAGCACGCCGAATTTGTCAGCCCGGCATTAGCGACATGGCAGCGTTCCGGCGATCTGATTGTTGTCGTCGTGCTGGGTGGCCTGGCAACACGCAACGGTGCCATCCTCGGAGCCTTCTTTCTCGTCATCGTAGAAGAGGTTCTCGGGTCTTTTCTACATGAGTGGCGTTTGATATACGGCCCCTTGCTGGTATTGATGGTCCTGTTTGCGAAAGGTGGACTGAGCGATCTTCTGACACCAAAAAATCGCGAGAGTAAGGCAACGTGAGCATGCTGGAGATTCGTAATCTGAATAAAAGCTTTGGTGCAATCCAAGTCAGTCGGGATATCTGCATAACCATTGAATCCAACCAGTGTCATGCCGTCATTGGACCTAACGGTGCAGGCAAAACTACCCTTATCCACCAAATATCAGGCGTGCTTCAGTCAGACTCCGGTTCAGTATCGCTGGCAGGACAAGACATCTCTAGCTTGTCTGTTCCAAAACGTGTACAGGCAGGGTTGGGACGCACATTTCAGATAACTTCCGTCTTGCCAAGCTTCAGCGTGCTTGAAAACCTCGCCATCGCGGCACAATCCAAATCAGGATCAAGCATGCGCTTCTTCGCGGACGCTGCAAATGAGACTGCTTTGAACAAAAAAGCACAAGAAATTCTGGTACGCGTAGGGCTGGGAGATCGTGCACAGGTGACCGCTGCTGATCTTTCACACGGCGAACTCCGGCTACTGGAATTGGGCATCGCTCTGGTAGGCGACCCAAAGTTCTTGTTACTGGATGAACCCATGGCCGGACTTGGACGCACTGAGAGTGCAGCGTTAGTACTTCTGCTACTGGAGTTGCGCAAAAGCTTGCCAATGTTGTTAGTAGAACACGACATGGATGCAATTTTCAAACTCGCCGATGTCGTATCAGTGCTCGTCGATGGCAGTATTGTCGTCAGCGGATCACCCGATGAAGTACGTGCTGATCCGGCAGCACGAGCTGCCTATCTGGGCGAAGAAACGCTATGAGCCCACTCATCACCATCTCCGACTTACACGCAGCCTACGGCAATGCCCAGGTGCTTTTTGGCGTTAGCCTGGATATCACTGCAGGCAAGGTCAGCACTCTGATGGGCCGAAACGGTATGGGTAAAACCACTACAGTGCGATGCTTGATGGGTCTGCTAAAACCCTCAGCAGGACAGATCACCGTTCGTGATAGCGACATGACTGGTGCCGCCCCTTATCAAATTGCAAAAGCTGGTATTGGCCTGGTTCCCGAGGGTCGTCACGTCTTTCCTTCTCTGAGTGTTAGTGAAAACCTGCGCGCCACTGCACGTGCTGTGGCTCATGGCTGGAGTGAGGATAAAATTTACGATGCCTTTCCTCGTCTGGGTCAACGCCGCCGCAATATGGGCTTTCAGTTGTCTGGCGGAGAACAACAGATGCTTGCCATCGGACGTGCTTTAATGACCAACCCTGACGTTCTGATTCTGGACGAAGCTACTGAAGGGCTCGCGCCCATGATTCGGGAAGAAATATGGACGATGCTGGCGCGGTTAAAACAAGAAGGCTTGTCGATTCTGCTGATTGACAAAAACCTCGACGAACTTTCTCGCATCTCAGATCGGTACTTTGTCATTGAAAAAGGTGAAATCATCTGGACAGGCAGTGCAGACAGCTTCGAAAAAGATCGGTCTACGGTTGAACAGTACTTGCATCTGTAGCCAGACGATGGGCTCAAGCATTAAATCCACAGGGAACTAAGCGCTCCAGAAACCAGCTGGAGCGTGCGTTTTGCCGGGTATCCACCCTTGCATTGATAATAACAATCAACCGATTCAGGCTACAGATTCATCAACGGTATCCAGAAAACCACCTGATTGACGGGCCCAGAGCTGACTGTAGAGGCCCTTACCTGCGGCAAGATCCTGATGCCGGCCCTCCTCCACCACCGCACCTGCATCCATAACGATAAGTCTGTCCATAGCGGCAATAGTCGACAAGCGATGAGCTATGGCTATTACCGTTTTGCCTTGCATAAGCGCTGACAGGTTTTCCTGAATAGCCGCTTCCACCTCACTATCCAATGCGGACGTCGCTTCGTCTAGAATTAGAATCGGTGCATTCTTGAGAAACATTCTGGCAATCGCCAGCCGTTGTCGTTGCCCACCTGAAAGCTTCACGCCACGCTCGCCAACATGAGCATCATACCCACGTCTACCTTTACCATCCTCAAGGTCCTGGATGAAATCGTGTGCATTGGCTCGCTTGGCTGCAAAAATTACCTCATCGATATCAGCATCTTTACGACCATAGACAATGTTGTCAAACACCGATCTATGCAGCAACGAGGTATCCTGGGTTACAACGCCTATGTGACGGCGCAAGCTTTCCTGCTTGACCGAACGCACATCCGTACCGTCGATAAGTATGCTTCCGTCTTCTACGTCGTACAGGCGCAGCAACAAATTGGTTAGTGTCGTTTTGCCCGCTCCAGAGCGCCCCACAAGACCTATTTTTTCGCCACTCGCAATGTCCAGATCAAGACGATCAATTGCGCCCTTGTCTTTACCATAGTGAAACCTGACTTGCTTTAGCTGGATACGCCCCTCAGGCACCGGTAAATCAGTAGCCTCTTTCTTATCAACGATTTCCTGACGAGTAGACAACATATCCATACCGTCGTAGATAATGCCGATACTCTCAAACAAGCCGGACAACTCCCACATAATCCAGTGCGCCATACCTTGTAGCCTAAGGACAAGGCCAACACCCACAGCGATAGCTCCTACACCAACAAGCCCTTTCGTCCAAAGGAGTATCCCCGCACCACCCACACTGAACAGCAACAGCGCGTTAATGATATCCAGTGATACATTCAGACCGGTGACCAATCGCATTTGCGGGTGCACCGTACTCAGAAAGCTCTTCATGCTATCGCGCGCATATTTTGCCTCATGACCTGCATGGGCAAAAAGTTTAACCGTCATGATGTTGGTATAACTATCGACCACCCGGCCCGTCATTTCCGATCGCGCATCGGCCTGTCGTCTTGAGATTACCTTCAGCCGCGGTAGAAAATAACGCAGCATCATTGCATAACAAACCAGCCAGAGCGCAAACGGCAACATCATCCAGAGACTGAACGATGACACAAGAAACATCGCTCCGATAAAATACACACTGACATATACCAGCACATCCAGAACCTTGAGTACAGCGTCACGGATAGCCAGAGATGTCTGCATAAGCTTGGTGGCAACCCGCCCGGCAAACTCATCCTGATAAAACGAATAGCTCTGGCCGAGCATCCATCGATGCGCCTTCCAGCGGATAGTCATCACGAAGTTGCTGATAACGGTCTGGTGTAGCAGCAAGGATTGAATGAATCCCGCCAATGGCAGTAGAATCAGGATCACCAGGCCCATCCAGATCAGGCGCGAAGACTCCTCGGCTACCAAGGTATCCGGATCAAGATTGCTGAGCCAATCCACCAGATTGCCCAAAAATCCAAACAAGCTGACCTCCAGCACAGAAATAATGCCGGAGAACACGGCCATAGCCGCCAGCCAGCCCCACGCATCTCTGGAATAGTGCCAGAGGAACGGCACCAGGGTATCCGGGGGGCGTTCTACTGGTTCATCCGGAAACGGCTCTATACGCTCTTCGAAAAAACTCAGCAGGCGATTAACGACGTTCATGACAGCTATACGTTAGGCAGCAATACACTGATCGTATTGATTTTTGTCCAGACCATAAAGAAAAGGCTAAATACGGCGATCGATATTACAGTGGTAATAGCACCCGTTACTCGCGAGACCAGCCAGCCCAGTGCACCAATTGCCAGAATGAAAAGAATGAGCGCGACAGTTGCACAGCCAGTACCCAAGTTACGGACTATGCTGACCTGCTGGAGAACTTGCGCAGAGACGGTGTCATACCCTGCCAGCTCAATGCTCAACCGTACATCAACGAACAGTGCCAGTAAAAACAACAGGGAACACATCAAAAACATCAGGAAAACGACTTGTGACTGGCGGTTTCTGATCCCATATCGTAATAACTGGACAGCAATGGATATCGAAAAACCTGACATGAGACCGCTGATAAAGGCGACCTGGCCAGTCTGTAGCTCAATAAGTTCGCGCATGGCGCAAGGTGCATCCGATTTCTTGGTGGAGCCACAATTATACGCCTGCGGAGACACATGAACGTGTTACCCGGTTGGCGGCGCTGGTTACAAGCGTTAATTGAGCCGAAAAGCAGTCCGGCACTTGAAAAGCTCCTGGATGAACATCGACAACAGCTTCCAGTGCTGTGGCTAATGGGTAAAACGGGCTCGGGTAAATCCTCGATTATCCAGCGGCTGACCGGCGACACCCGCGCCCAGATCGGCAACGGCTTTGAACCGTGCACCCGGACAGCAGTTCACTATGACTATCCCGGCACAGCTCCGGTGCTGCGCTTTCTGGACACTCGTGGCCTTGGCGAGGCTGGCTACGACCCCGGCGACGACCTCACGATGGCGCAAAACGGAAGTCATGCGCTATTGATCCTTACACGCGTTGATGACCCTTCACAGGAAAACGTTATTCAGGCACTGCAAGGTTTGAAAACCAGGCCGGAAAATCTTGCAATACTACATGTCCACACCGCATTGCATACACTAGCGCAACCCGAACGGGACCGTGCCATTCAATACAATGCGCAGCAAATCGAACAGGCGCTGGATCGCAAGGTCGATAGCGTCCAAATAGATTTTACTGAACCGGATGACGGTTTTGACGATCCTGACGTGGGCCTCGCCGAACTGCAGGGAGCTATTATCTTGATGGTTCCCCAGCTGGTAGGAATCCTTTCTCGCGGCGCTTCAGAATCACAGGAAGAAGCGTTGTTTCTTAGTGTACGTAACGAGATCCTGGGCTATGCGGGTGCCACAGCGGCAGCCGACATCTTCCCAGCTGTCGGATTAGTGGCCGTTCCAAGTTTGCAGGGAAAAATGCTGCATGCACTGGCGGGGCGTTACGCACTTGTCTGGAATTCACGCATAGCCACCGAATTTGTTGCCGCTTTGGGAACCAGTTTCCTCTATCGTTATGTGCTCTCTCTAGGAACTCGGCAAATCGCCAAACTTATCCCTTTCTATGGACAGAGCGCCGGCGCAGCCGTCGCAGCAAGTATCAGTTTTGCCAGCACCTACGCGCTTGGTCGAGTGGCGTGCCTGTACTTTTATCGACGTAATCATAACCAGCCTGTAGACTCGGAACTCATGCGTAAAGCATTTATCAATGCATTCAGGGAACACCGATCCTAATGCGCTTACCCGGGGTGTTCAGACAACTATTGAGATCACAAAGAGCGGCCCTTTGGTACGTTCTGCTGGTTGCCGGCGTGCCACTTGTCACGCTAGTAGTTCTAGGGCTGGTGATGTTGTGGCAAAACAACTTCCTGATCGTCGTCAGTATGACCTGGCTGCTAGCCACATTAATTGGCTATGCGCTTTACCGATTGTGGCCAACAACAATAACCGATGAACCCAGCATCACCGGCAAACTCAATACACAAGCGCCGGTCACAGACCTCATCAACACGTCTGTGCCAGCTGATAGCGATCCACAAAACGAATTCAACCTGCCAACAGAGCTGCCTTTACGCCTTGAACAGCGCGATGACTGGACTGACCTCGATCGACGTGTCTGGGTACGTGCCGTTGAAACGGTAGAGCATGTGCTGAACAAACAACCGCCTTGGACACAGCTTCCTGAACTAAGCCTGGAAATACTGACCTCGGTATCCGAATACTACAACATCGAAAGCCAACAGCTGATTGATAGCTCATCCGCGAAACGCTCACAAAATCGAGACGGAAAATACAGTTTTACCTTGCCGGAAGTATTGCTAGTGCTATCCATCACTTCTAGTCGTTACCGGCAGCTGGTAATCGACTACATACCCTTCGCTGACCAAGTCAAAGTATCATCATTGATAAACCTCTACGCAAGACAAGATCAGATAAAAACCGGAGCGAGGTGGATAAATACCGTTAGACGAACAACACGCTTTGTTAATCCACTAGCTGCAATAACAGCGGAACTGCGCGAGCAATTCACCAACCGTATCTTTACCAACCTGAGTGAAAAAATACAGAAAGACCTTATGCGACTGTTACTGCAGGAGCTGGTGCAAGTCGGTATGGACCTTTATAGCGGCCGACTGAAAAGTTCTGTAGACGAACTATCCAACTTCCGCAGCGAAAGCTACTCGGATGATATAAAAAATCGTGCGGTATCCGCAGAACCACTTAGAGTGGTTTTGGCTGGTCAGGTCAGTTCAGGCAAGTCATCACTGGTTAATGCACTGATCAATCGTCTGGAGGCAGAAACGGACGTATTGCCAACAACCGACACTACTACCGTTCACCGGCTTCAGTGGCAAGTTGACGGCAACAGCGACAACGAGCCTCAAATTGCACCTGAGCCCTTACATCTCATAGATACAGTAGGTTTAACTGATCAGCCTGATGCGCAGAACTCGCTCATGGATATTATCAGCAACGCTGATCTTCTGATCTGGGTTGCGCGAGCTAATCAACCTGCAAGAGCCACTGATGCGGCACTTTACAAGGCATTGCAAGAGAGCTTCAAAAATCAGCCAATGCGTCGCCCCGCCCCCGTGCTACTAGTCCTGACCCATATTGATCAACTCAAGCCAAAAGCGATATGGCAACCGCCCTATGATCTACAAAGCGATGTCACCAAAGCGCGTAGCATCCGGCAAGCGTTAGAGAGTTGCAAACAGATGATCGGACTAGCTGACACTACTCCAGCAGTCCCTGTCTGCCTGGCAGCCAGGCAGGAACCCTATAATGTGGACATGGTTGCAGCGCAGATCATGTTGTTGCAGAACGATGCGCTGCAAACTCAGTTCAACCGACGCAGGAGCGAACGGGATAGCACGAGCGGTACCTGGCGTGAACGATGGAACCAGGCCAGCAAGCTGGGGACGGTGACCGGCAAGGTGCTGGTCCGGTCAATAAGCGAGCGTTAGTTGAGATCCGCGGCCATACTCGTCAGCACTTCCAGCGGAATTATCTTTAAAGAGGCCTCATGGCATGACTGGACGTACACTCTGGGTGCATGACCCGCATTGAACGCCTGCAACCAGCGACTTGCACACAAGCACCACCTGTCGCCCTGTTTCAAACCCGGAAATCCGTAGGCTGGCATGGGCGTTGACAGATCATTGCCCACTGATTTTGTGAAACGGAGAAAATCATCGGTGACCGCAACGCACACCGTATGCGAACCAATATCTTCCGGCCCGGTGTCACAACAACCATCGCGATAGAAACCCGTTACCGGATCAAGGCCGCAGGAAATCAAATCTTCCCCGAGAATGTTCTTGGCTGGTTTTTTCATGGTCTAGAGTGTTACAAAAAGTGTGGAGACACTACCAGTAACCCGTTACACAAGCACGGGGGCTGGCGGCAGAGGCGACTGAGTATCATTGATATGATTGGTCAGGTTTGTAAAAAAAACAGTCGAAATTGCCATCATCAGATCGACCAGATTCTCATCAGTGAGGCCCACCCCACGAGCCTCATCAAGAAGCGCCTGTGGGATACTACCCGGTGATTCGTAGACCGTACTGGCTACCTTCAATAACGTGTCAACACGACCATCACCGGTTGATCTACCAGCACGCACAGCCATCTGTTTCTCTGGAGATAAACCGGCCTGGCCTGCCTTGAAGCTGTGGATTGACAGGCAATAGTTACAACCAGTCTGTTGACTGACCCATAATTTGACGGCTTCAATCTCGGTAATTGTCAGAGACCCTTCACGCAGGCTCTGCTCCATGTGCAAATACGCACGTAATGCTACCTGACTGTTGGCAAATTGCAGGTAAACATCCGAGATCTTGCCATTGAGCCTGACAGGCTCAAGTGCTTGAATCGTTTCAGGTTGAAGTTCGGAAGCTGTGCGGATTGGAAGTCTAGACACGGTATGATCAAGGTGCAAAACGGAAATCTATTATGCCTGAGACGTTACGATCCCTCATAGACCGGCTACTCACCAGCCTGATGGGCCTGTGGATAAAGCCGGATGTACTTCCGGACGCCCCTTCAGCATTGATAAACCCGGAGCTTCCCGTTTTGTATGTTCTTGAAGTGGGCGGCGCGGCTGATCGGGCTGCGCTGGCCATTGTCGCAAGGCGATTGTCATTGGCGGATCCCGCTGACACCTTGGTATTCGGCAGTGCGCGCGAGCGTTCGTCGGTAGATGTACTGCAGCAACGCGCTGGCCTGCTGTTCAGAAAACACCGGCATGTGGTGTCACGGCGCTTATCAAGGCTTGTCGAGGCAGGGATTGACGAATCCGCCGGAGAACTCCAGATTGTTCCAGTGTCTGTTTACTGGGGACGTGCACCTGACAAGGAGTCTTCCATTGTGAAACTGCTCTACAGCGAAAACTGGCAAATAGCCGGCCGCACGCGCAAGCTGATTAGCACACTTATCCATGGTCGCCACACCCTGCTCAGCATCAGCGAGCCCCTCTCATTCAACACCTTGAAAAGCTCAGGTGAGAGCAGCGACATCCTCACTCGCAAATTATCAAGAATTCTCAGAGTGCATTTCAGGCAGCGTCGCATTGCCAGTCTCGGTCCGGACCAGTCACATCGACGCATGCTCGTCGACCATGTACTTGCGGATTCTGCCGTGCGCAAGGCAATCATTGCGGAAGCTCCCAAAGGCAAGACAGAACGCGCGCGTGCACGTGCGCGCAAGTACGCCTATGAAATATCAGCGGATGTCTCCTATCCCACAATCCGTATCCTGCACAAACTGCTCAAACGTTTGTGGAACGAGCTTTACGATGGCGTCGAGCTTAGCGGTATCGAGCGTTTAAAGGCGGTCGCCGATGGACGTGAAATTGTCTACGTGCCTTGCCATCGAAGTCATATCGATTACCTGCTACTGTCCTACATTTTATACGTTCAGGGATTTTCCCTACCGCACATCGCAGCAGGCGTGAACCTCAATCTACCCATTGTGGGTGGTCTGCTGCGGCGTGGCGGCGCGTTCTTTCTCCGCCGCAGTTTTGCCGGCAAGCCGCTTTACAGTTCTGTGTTTAATGCTTACCTGAAAGAGCTCTTGCAACGCGGTCATGCCCTGGAATACTTTGTAGAGGGAGGACGCAGCCGCACAGGTAGATTACTACCACCTAAAGGCGGAATGCTGGCAATGACAGTTCATGCCTACCTTTCGCAACCACAGACACCTGTCGTGTTCGTACCCGTCTATTTCGGTTACGAAAGGCTTCTGGAAGGCAGAGCCTTTACCAGCGAACTTGCTGGCGGAAAAAAACAGCGCGAATCCATTTTTGCCTTGATTAAATCGCTCAGAACATTAAAAGAAGACTATGGGCGTGTTCACGTAAGCTTTGGCGATCCGATTGAACTTGACTCCCTGCTTCAACAGCACCAACCGGACTGGCGATCAATGACAATTGGCGAGGAGCGACCAGCCTGGATCAAACCGGTTGTCGACGATCTCGGTACCTCGATTATGCGGCGCATTAACGAAGCAGCCAGCGTTACTCCTATCAGTCTATTGGCAACCACCCTCCTGGCTACGCCGCGCGGCTGTATCAGTTGCGAAGAACTCGAGCAGCAGATCAGCATCTATCAACGCTTCCTGAAAGGCGCTTATGCCAATAGTCTGGTAAGCATTCCCGATGTTAATGCTCAGGAACTCATTGCGCACGGTGCAAGACTCGGATTTATTCAGACAACGACCGATGATGTTGGCTCTATGGTCGAGTTACGCGAAGGACAAGCAGGCCCGTTGACTTACTTTAGAAACAACATACTGCACTTACTGACGCTGCCGGCACTAGTGGCAGCAACCTTCACCAATCGGCGTGAGCGAAGTGAGCAAGAGATAGAGCATCTGGTTTCACTGACCTTTCCCGTGGTACAGAGCGAATTATACCTGCCTACGGAATTTAACCAGGAGTCGCTAATTCAGACGCTTAACGGTCTGGCTGATGCAGGACTTGTTTCGCAAGACGCCAAGCAATGGTCGAGAGCCTCCGCAGGCTCCCTGGAGGCTGTCGCCTTGACACGTCTGGCGAACGTTGTAGCGCCTGCCCTGGAACGTGACTACTTATGCGCCTGTCTGTTGGCACAAGCTCCCGGTGGACAGATAGAGTCTTCTTTGTTGGCGCAGCAATGTCAGCTTGCCGCAGAGAGACTCGCCAAAACGCACGGAATGTTAGCAACAGAGCTATACGATAAACATCTGCATGGCGCATTTATCAAGGCTATGCAAAAACATGGTTACATCGAGTGCGAAGACAAATCGATCAGGGTAAATCCTGCGTTATTCCGCGTTGAGAATGAGGCCAGAGCATTACTATCGGAACAAACACGACATGCAATTATTGCCTCCAGTCGGGCCGTTCTCGCCGCCAGCCCCAAATCCGTAATAAAAAACACAAGCTAAAAAAATTGTAAACCCGGTACGGTATGTGCTGTGAATCTGATAATTGGCTCTCACGATTAGTGAGTTCGTAGTCTAAAAAGCGACTCGTGTCGTTCCCAGATAACGGCACAAATACGAAACGCAGAGATATTTACATGAACCGGATTCTGACACTCAGTACAGTGGTGACTTTACTCGCTGCCAGCGCAGGCAGTGCAATAGCCAGTGATGCACGCTCGATCGCTTTGGGCGGCGCTGTCATCGCTAATGGCAAAGGCGTCCACGGTGCGATGGCCAACCCGGCCTCCATGATGGCTATGCAACGCCGTGAAGAGACCGTCCATTTTCGTTTCGGCTTTAACGCTGAGTTCAGAGATAGCGGTGACACCATCGATACATTGACTGATTCTGAAAATGAAGACCTGATCAGCGATATCGAGCGAGAGATAGATATTCTCAGCAGCTCTCCAATCACCTGTATTCCAATCGGGCCATCCCAGAGCGCCGGAACCGATCCTTGTGTGTCTGGCACACAACCATTATCCGATCTCGCAGGTCGTCTTCTGGATATCATGGATCTGGTAGACGAAGAATCCATTGAGGGGTTTGGTGCAGCGGACTTCGGCATGGCGTTTACACAGGCGAAAGTTCCGTTTGCCATTAACCTTCGCGTAAGCGCTGCTGGCTCAGGTTCGCCAGACATTGCTGATGGAGACAGAAGCTACATATCAGAATTCAACACCCTACTCGATGGCGATAGCGTTACGCTGGATGAACTTAACAGCTCACAGTTTCTGACGTTCAACGAAATAGGCTTGCCATTGAGTGTTGTACAACCGGAAGATGTACTGGAAACAAGTGGCTCGGGTGGTGCTTTGCTTCGCTCGCAACTCAGTGTCAGCCTTGCAAGAACAGTTAAGGTTGGTGGCCACAACGTCGACATTGGCGTAACACCCAAAATTTCATCACTGCTGGCCCGTAACCTTGACATCAACGTAAGAGACGAATTTCTGGAAGACGAAACGTCAGCATCCGATAGATTCGAGGATAGCGAAGTAACAGAAACCTCATTCACCGCTGATGTCGGTGGATACATGATGCTCCCGAATGTCCCGATACAAGTTGCAGCCGTTGTTCGCAACCTGGTTCCGGAATCAATCAAGACAACTACCGGCTTCGAATTTGAAACCACACCGCAACTGATTCTCGGTGCTGCGTTTCATCGAGGCATGTTCAGTGTCACAGGTGATCTTGCCCTGAACGAAGCTAAACAGGATAACTTCGAAACCCAGAAAATTGGAGTAGGCGTCGAGTTTGGAACTCGTTTACTGGCAATACGAGGAGGCATCAGCCATGATGCTGCCAGACCCACAGAAAGCACCTCTCTGAGTCTTGGCTTTGGCTTGGGCGCACTTGATATCGGTGGCAGACTGACAGGTACTGATGCACTGGAATTCGGTGCGCAGATCGCGTTCAGCTTCAAATAATCAGTCCCGGTAAAGACCAAGCCCACGCAGCGGGCGTCGAACAATCGTTCGCGCCTGACGTTGCGATTTGATTTTCAGTGCACTGGACTCAAGGTTCCGAGACCATTGCCTGGCGTGAACGGGTGCATCACTAAAAACACCAATGACGTTTTCGTAGGTGGGCAGATGCCAGCGATAACCTGATCGAAAACCCGATGCGCCAATGACCGGCAGGGCATGTAAAAGCTCTTTTGAATCGATACAGTTAACCACCAGCAAGCCACCAGGACTAAGATTGCTGCGCATGCAATCCATCCAGCGCGACTCCAAGGCACAGGCGCGCACAGGCTCCCCGTCATCGTGTCCGAATAGATCATCAATGATCAGATCAAAGGGAGCTCCTTGGTAGCGGTAAAGCCAATCAATGGCATCATCGTGAACCAACGACAGATTTTCTCCACCAACGTCGAACCAGTCTCGGGCTATCTGCAGATGCTGATCATCAATTTCGATAGCCATGATCGAACCGTAGTCTCCTATAGTCTGCAATTGTCGAATGACGGCACCGCCACCGACGCCTAACAATAATATGCGTTGAATCTGATTCGGTAAGCGATGTAAGGCGGGTAAACTCAAACAATCCCATATGCCACCTGCAAATGGCATTTTCGGATTCCATTGACTATGGAATACACGATTGGTGTAGAGGCGTATCGAACCCCCAGAGCTTCTGACACTGTAGTGGGTATCGGGACTGCAGTACTCCCACAGTACACTCATCCGAATTTTCTCTAGCTACCGAACGGGCTGACGCCAATCAGGCGAACATGCGCCCACATCACAAACACCAACCATGCACCAATGCCGACGACCAATGTTATCGAGTCTCTTGCAATGCTGTTGGCACTGGTTCTGACAATACCCTGAGCACGGTCCATCTTGCGTGATCTTACATAAACCACAATTGCCCAGATCAGGAAAGCACCGAACAACAACATATCGCCCAAACGGCCATTTGCCAGTAAGTGAGCAAATGCCCAGACTTTTACACCCAGCACCATTGGGTGTCCCACAGCTGCTTTTATCCGGTTTCCGGGCACATACGCAGCAGCCAGAAAAACGAACGCTACCAAGGTGAGCAAAGCCGCGATATGCGCCATCGCAGCGGGTGGGAACCAGATGGACTGAGGTAGCAGGCGCGTCTGTCCATAGCCAATAATGAGTAGCGCAAGACCCAGGAGCGATAGCACCGTGTACAGGCCCTTGTAGGCGATTCCGCCACGCTGAAGAATAAAATCTTCCCGCCACTGCGGAAACAAAACTCGTAGGCTATGTACCCCGAGAAAAATCACAAGGCCGACGATGAGTAACAGCATAACAGGCTCCTGAATGACATCATTAACTGAGATGCTACAACAGTATCACTGTTACATGATTTGTCATTGATTTACCGGACGAACTCTATTTCGCTCAAGGCCTGACGAGGGTAATATCTAATCGTGATGCCGGTTCAGGCCATCAGAGGGCGGTTGCCGCGAACTGACATCAGCTCTTGCCTGCGAAGCAGGTGCATTCGTCAATCAGGCCTCTGACGCGTTTACGCCGTTTCGGGATTCCGCACTTATAAGTATCAAGCGATCCTATGCCTGTCGGAGTGACGGACAAAGTACAATAAAGAAACAAAATTGATTTTGTACTTCGCCTGACATCCCGACCTTGATCGCTATACCTTGAGCTTAACTGTCATCAGGTTGGAGCAACTGAATTTCAGAGCGACGATTCAGAGCTCGACCCTCTTCCGTATTGTTGTTGCTGATGGGTTGATTTTCACCGTAGCCCATCGTAGTAAGCCGCTCGCGTGGCACGCCCTTGCTTACCAAATAGTTAGCGACTGCTTCCGCACGCCGCACCGACAGACTCATGTTGTAGGCTTCCGGCGCTATCCAGTCTGTATGCCCTCCCACTTTCAAACGCAGTTTGGTGTCCCTGACACGCTCTGCAAACGCGTCCAGCTTTTCGTTGGATTCAGGCGTCAATGTGGATTCATCAGTGTCGAAGTAAATGTAGGGAGCCTGAACAGGTTTGAAAACGATTGGCTCCGCTGGCGGTTCTGGTGAGTCTACGACCGGTGCTACCGGCAACGCCGCTGCAGCGACAGGTAAAGCACCAGCACTACCGAAGCGCTTGAGAATACCAACGTTCAGGTATTGCGCATCGGTATCCATACTCATCAATTCTGTTCGCAAGGCAAATCCATTGGTAAAGCCATATTCAAATCCAATACCGAAGGCCGCATGACTTGGGTAGTCGCGCCTGTGTTCGACACGCGTTGAGTCATTTCTCATATGTCCAATGCCAACCCTGGCATAGAGCGATCCACCCTCGCGTCGAAACAGCCCGGTCTGGCTATCGTCTCCAAGAATAAAACCCGAGCGGGAATTAAGTAGATAACCCAACGCACTAACACCAAACACCGTGTAGTCCACGCTACCTGCGCTGGTGCCTAAAAATTCTGCCTGAGCGCTGCCCAGTGACGCAACATACCCCTCTACCGTCAAGAAACGACTGACGTCAAAACCCACAGCGAGATGGCCACCAGAGTCGGATTTGTCACTGACGGTTAGCGCATCAGAGGAACTCTCGGGCTCGAGTTGCGTTACACCAACGCCGCCATTCAAATAAAATCTCTGATTAAAGTCCTGTGCCTGCAATGGCGTTAAGCAGATAAACAGCAACCCCACGATGCTGCCTAACACGCGTGCACGACGTGGTCGATATGAAATGGAAAGAGCACTCATATCACTCTCCTCCCTTCAATGCAGCAGGGCTGCGAACCTGTAACGATTGCAATCGCCATAAACCAAAGAGGAACAGCGCCAGCATGAACCACTGCGACATTCGACCTATACCGGAACCGTTTACTCCTGTTTCAAAAAACAGATCGGTACAATCGCACTCCACAAAGTCGTTTTCACCGTTGTTGTTCAGATCACTGAAACGAACCACGTTGACACTTACGTTACCGGTACGCTCCGTACCATCGCTGTCTTCCATGGTGTAGGTAAATGTATCGGGCTGATTATCAATGCTGAAGTATCCAGGGTCTGGTACATAAAGCACCTGGTTATCATCCGTGATCGAAATGGCCGCATTTTCCGATCGCGACACAGTTGTCAAGGTCAAGCTGTCGGTACCCGTGCCATCGAAGTCGTTAAACAGAACGGGGAGTGTCGCAGATTCACCCTGATTAATAGTGAATGTATCGGAATTGGCGGCAGTTGACGCATCGGCTATAGGATCGTCGTCATCAGCACCGGGACCACCATCATTCGGTCCGCCGTCTGTACCATCACCCGGCTCACCATCTGTACCATCACCCGGCTCACCATCTGTACCGTCACCCGGCTCACCATCAGTGCCGTCACCCGGCTCACCATCAGTGCCGTCACCCGGTCCACTGTCCGACCCATCGTCCAATTCGCCACCGTCTGTACCGTCACCCGGCTCACCATCTGAACCGTCACCTGGTCCACCATCTGTACCGTCACCTGGTCCACCATCTGTACCGTCACCCGGTCCGCCGTCTGTACCGTCACCCGGTCCACCATCAGTACCGTCTCCCGGTCCACCATCAGTACCGTCACCCGGTTCGCCGTCCGTACCATCGCCTGGTCCACCGTCCGTACCGTCACCCGGTTCGCCGTCCGTGCCGTCACCTGGTCTACCGTCTGTACCGTCACCTGATGCATCACCATCTGACCCCGACCCCGTACCTGAGTCACTGATGAACGCAAAATTGACAGGCTCCGAATCTCCACCGGCAATCGTTGCAGGATGAGGATTGATACCAGGCGCGACAACCAGCCCGGCAGGAATGTCAGGATCTGCACCGTCCAGAACTATCAGGTAATTTCCGTCAGGCAGGCCCGGAAAAACAAAGCTACCGTCGGAATTACTCAGTACCGTATCGCCAACTTGCTGATCAACTCCGGGATCGAGCATACCGTCGCCATTGACGTCTGTATAAAGTGCAACGGTGACATCAGCAATGCCTGCTTCATCCGCATCCTGAATGCCATCAAGATCAACATCCAGAAAAAGGGCACCACTTGCAACATTCAGATCGTTGCTCAGAAAGTATCCAGTCAGACCACCATAAATGTCGGCTCCGTCTCCGGGCACAATGAAATCATCGGCGGTGTCATCAGGAAAGGTACGAGGATCGATCAAATTGTGTACGTCTGCATCGACATCATCAGCGAAAATCGATATCCCGTGATAGCGCTGCCCCGGCATCAGGCCAAGGTCTGCAGTTGACACGAAGGCCATGTTTACCACTTCACGCGAGCGCTCTGTTTCACTGGGAAGCCCCTGAGGAGCATTGAATTCATTTTGTAGAAAAGAATAGTTGTGCACCAGATCGGTAGCCCCGTAGCAGAGCTCGTCACCTGAGCATCCAGCGGCAGCGACTCTCACCAATGGTCCATACTCGTCAGGCTGCCCGAAAACATCCAGAGACAGAATGGCTGCAAGTTTTACCGGATTATTACCTTTTTTCTCAGCGACTATATGACCGGCGAGGCGCATATTGTCCTCCGTAACGGGCGCCAGGGCTCCGTAGTAGAAAACGTAATCCAGTCGCTCTATATTTTTTGCATCCGGGCGTTTGTTAGAGAAAGTGTCGGCAATACCCCGATTGATAATGCGACTCTCCAGGAGCGATTCCAGACGACAGTTTCCATTAACCGAACTATCGAGCGGGAAGTCAGCGGCATAGTCAAACGCCTGTTGATTCAGATCCAGTCGCTCGACAAAAATACCGCAGGGCTCACCCGTTGTAATGCCACCAATATCATCGCGCTGCACGGTAACCTCATTCGCTGAAGTTACATAGCCGAACGTACGTCCGTCGACGACAAATTCCTCGATCAGCTGATTGTCTCCGCGCCCCCAATTGTACTCGGCGCCATCGACGCTGTAGCTGAAGGGTGTGGCTGGCTGCTCTGATACACGTATGCTACTTACTTGACCCGCAGCCAGAACGCTGGAGGACACCAGTGCACCTGTCATACAACTGGCTAATCTAAATTTTCGCGATGCAGGTTTCATTTGAATTGATTCTCTTTCTGTATCGGATGGATTATGTATCTCAAAACCCGATGAGCGACTTACGTGACGAGATGAGTCCTTGCAGATATTCAATCGATCCGTGAGAGACCAATAGAGTCAACAACTTGACATATTTACACTATTAGCCTAACGGGAGTTTAGCTGACATTATGTGTATTCATAGCTCGTATTGATAAATGTAGCAATCTAGCTGAATTTTTTACCCAAGATTGTCTATTCATCCGCAATCAGAGCTACTTCTCACCCAAAACACCACCATCTAACAATTTTTTATTAACCGCTCAATGCATACAGCACCTGTCCCTACCCGGCACTCGATTTCCGGGCAAGGCTGGCTGCTGATTAAGAACCTGCGAATACACTCAGTTGAGCATACTGGATCAAAATAATAGTTTTTGCATCGATAATTTTACCGTCGCGTATCCACTGAACAGCCTGATCCAGATCAACTTCTAGCACTTCGATGTCTTCGCCTTCCTCCTCCAGGCCACCACCGGGTCCGGAGCGATTTTCTGGCTCGTACGGCGCGCTGTAGTAGTGAAGCTGCTCCGTTACCGAACCCGGCGACACATAGGCTTTGAAAAGAAACTCGGGCTCCCCGATGATATATCCAGTCTCTTCCTCTGTCTCTTTGCGGATAGTAACCTCAGGGTTAACCGATTCGATGATCCCCGCCGGTACCTCCAATAAAAAACCTTCATCCCCGATATCCCACGCTGGAAACCGGAACTGCCTGGTCAATACAATGCTCCTCAATGTCAGATTGTAAAGAAGCACGGCAGCGCCATGCCCACGATGATAGATTTCACGTTTTTGCGTTTGCCAACGCCCGTCACCCCGCCTGTATTCAAACTCAACCGTCTCCAGGCGTGCCCACTGCTCGGACAACAGATCTCGGTCAGTGACGCGGACTCGACTGGAGCGCGAGCGTGGCGGCGATGTTCGCCGGTTCCCAGTGTCCAAGATAATGATCCTCCAAGGTTGGCAGTATTCTGATCGAACACATCACAAAATCGAAGTGTACCCTTGAAGTCGTACAAGGCATCAACAGCCCAGCGTAAAACACAATGCCACAGGCAATTCGACAGAAAATCCAGACACTGGATCTGCAGTCCCCCGTTTTCAAGCAAAGCCCGGAAATCACCTGGCAGACTCTTCATGCACAAGGCCCCGTCGTTACGTCACGTCAGCCGCTACTGGGTCGTATCGCGCTAACCACCCGATTTGAAGAGTCGCAAAGCGTATTACGAAATCCTGATCTGTTTACGCTGGACGCAAGGCAAACCGGGTACAGGCATTCTGCCGGTATGCGATGGTGGGTACCAGGGATATTCAAACCGTTAGCCAATAACCTGCTGACGCTGGACGGCAGTGAACATAAGGCGCTTCGTAAACGGGTGGACTATGCCTTCCGACGGACTGAGCTGTCGCATCTGCAATCACACATAAGTACATTCGTAAATCGGGCTATTGAAGGGCTCCGGATCAGCCTGAAAAAGAATACTCATACAGACTTTGTGGAACAGGTGGCGCGCCCCGTGCCTCAATGGGTTATCTCTCATTTACTTGGCCTGGACATGGCCTACACACAAACAGACAACCCGCTGAACCGGGCACTGTCGGCCTTGGGATCGGTTCAGGGAGCGGCAGACCTGTTTAAAGTCCTGCCTGCCATCCGTCTACTCTCTAAAACGTTGTCAGCTGAGATCACTCTGCGTAAGCATGAACCAAGGGATGACCTATTAAGCCGCCTGATTAGCGAACAGGGCGACGGTCGTCCTCTGAACGACGACGAACTACTGGCCATGGCTTTTCTGCTTTACGTCGCCGGCCATGAAACAACAACCCATCTTATGTCCACCTCCCTATGGTCAATCCTCACTCAACCCGACATCGCCGAACAAATTAACGCACCGCTGGAAGATAAGTCGATTCACGAGTTTGTTCGTTTCAACAGCCCGGTACAATTAACAAAGCCCCGCTTCGTAGTTCAGGATACTGAACTTGCCAACGCACAACTAAGGCGCGGCGACACGATCGCTGTACTTATCGGCGCAGCCAACAGAGACGACAACGCCTTTAGCAAACCTGACAATTTCGATTTGTCTCAGGCATCATCCAAACACCTGGGATTTGGTGCAGGCGCACATACCTGCTTCGGTATGCATCTGGCGCTTCGCGAAACAGCGATGGTCCTCAACACACTTATGCAAGAGATGCCACTTGCGTTAGGCAATGTGAAGGATGCCTATACATGGAATCGCAGGCTTGGTCTTCGATCGCTGAAACATCTCATCGTCTCACACGCTTCATAAACTTCGACCTCTACAGAATGTTCGAAAGAAGCTTCTGATTACGTTTGCCAGTTCGATACAATCGAGACTATTACCCGACCTGATTTGACAACACACGCGTACGGGGAGATTCACTATACATATTACTCAGCGGTATACGACCGCCAGAGATGAAAGATGCCAAGGGTAGGTAGATTCGTGCAGCTGCACTAACCATGACCACAGAAAACGCCAGTGCAACGAATGGAGCGCTTAAAAACCAGATAAGGTAAACGTACGATTCTCTGTCGCCAGCCAGAGGCACCCAAATACCATTGAACAATACACTCAATACAAGAAAATGGCTGCAGAACGCAACAAACAAATACGGCGTAAACCAAGATACCAGGCGCGCTCGTTGGGTACTTTTCAACAACGGTAAAGTGCACCAGATAGTTAACGATCCAAATAGTCGGCAAAGCGGATATAAAATTGACTCTTTCAGGGATACATTCCGTTCAGCAAGGTAGCTTTCTACAGGATTCAGCAAACCCGCATTCGCCCAAACGACCAGTACGGCAAACACCCCCGTCATTGTTAGAAACCATGCCCAGTATTCATCAAGCCTATCAAGGCGCACTTGCTTAAGCGCCAGCAGCATGCCAGCCGTAAATCCGAATATGACCAACGGGCGAAGAACAATATAGAGGTTCCCGGAATGCTCGAAAAGGTAGACAAGCCCCAACGAACCAAGTGTGACCATTGGCAAACGCTTTAGTGCCCAAAGTAGAAGTGGGCTGAGTAATACACACACGAACAAGTCGCGTAAAAAGGCCAGATGCATGGTAGCGCCAAAGGGCATCTCATACACAAAAAGCACCAGGTTTAGTTTGTCATGCCAGGTAACCGCACTATCAACAAAGCTGCCACTACCCTGGTCCAAAACCGAGTAGACACAACAGGTCAGCAAAGCCCAGAAAAACATCGGCATGACAATTGATTTGAAGCGCCGCACATACAAACCGAGAACAGAAACATCTACCCGGCTCAGCGTAAATACGATCAAGTATCCCGACACCACACTCAGTAGCGCTGCACTCGCGCGCCCCGGCCCCTCTATCAGAATAGACTCCAGCCAGTGATCAAGGCGCGTACTGGAAGCTGTCGCAACGCCACCACCTGTCTGCTGCCCGCTAGGGACATGCACATACATCATCATCACAATACAGATAACCCGCGCAGCGTTGATTCGCTCGCTAATCATAAGACCCAGGGTTCCGGCAGCTTCGTTACACTCAAGCTGCTTTACACCAGGAGTTTGCCTCAATTTCATCATGGCGAGGAGTGTAGGCTTGAAGCGTTAACTGAATATGACCAACAGATGAACGCATTTGATGCTGTAATGACAACCTAGATACCTCAGATTGGCGTACAGTAAAAAGTGAACCTCTTGCATCATGAATTAAGGGACTTCCCATGACAGCCCCACCGCTTACTCACCACGACATTATCAGGCGAGCAGCACCGCTCTCACGTATGGGCTTGAAAGTAAATCTTGCTGCCTGTGACCGGGCTTCCCGCTATATCGAGTTCGAAGCATTACCGGGCGACAATGAAACTCTGATGGTTGTGCATGCACTACAGATAGATGACGATAACCAGCAATTGTTCAGCCGTGTCGTGATACACGTATGCGGACTGGTGAGTACGCTGACCGCTCTGGCCAAAGACCTCCAGTCAACCTACGATGAGTTTGTGCGGATACCGTTTTCGCGACAAATTCGCCACCACGAAAATCATATCAGTGCATACAGCTATACATTAGATGCAGGTAACAATGGTAACCGTGATGACGCCGTTGTCCAGTTGCGCTTTAGCTGTTCCCATGTATCCGGTATTGAAATGCGCGTAGATACGAGCACCGGAGGTGGCATGCCTGCTGATGTGCGTTTGCTACCAATAGGCACAAACAGTCAGTACTTACGCGACTCACTCGCCGATGGCAGTAACATTCCCCTGGATCATCCAGCGGCACGCAAGTACCGGTTAAAGGCATTCGAAACGTCTACGGCCACTGATATGCCAAAGCTACCTGATGACATCCTGGCCATACTCGGACCGCAATGGCGACCACTACGATTTCAAGGTGATCATTGGAAAGGGGTGCTTCGACAAATTTCCAAAATTGAAAACCGAACTCGGCGAGCCGAAAACTTCATTCAGCAGGCACTGGATCATTTACACAAGGTTTTTTCAGCGTCGCCCGAATCCTATCAATCCAATCACAGTAAGGCGCGCTGGCAGGTGTACTTCCGGAGACTAAAGCCGGTAATGGTTTTCATGGGTATCCTGGCGCTTATGCCAATTAGCTGGCTGTTTGTATCCAGCGGTGCCATGACCATTCACCCACTGGCACTGGGTCTCACACCGTTACTGATGGTTGGGGTTGTTGTGTTGACCGCCCGCGAGATACCGGTCATGGAGATACCGCCCAGACCCGTTGCTTTACCAGCGACAGCCTGGAAGTCCAATGGCCCGGCCATGCATCACCTAAACTCCGACTACACACTCTATTCCGGTGATCAAGAGCGAGTCAGGTAGCTTCAACGAATACCTTACCCGCCACCACTTTCAATTGTTGAGCTACCGATGAACACCTCAGCCCTGAATATTCCACCTGTTGCTGTCAGCACGCTAAAAACCGCACTCCTGGCCCAGTTCTCAGATCCCCTATTAAGATCACGCGCTACCATGCTCTGGGGTACACGAGGTGTTGGCAAATCATCCGTTGTGAAACAGGTGGCCGACGAAGCCTCAGTGCCACTAATAGATTTACGCCTGACCACCATAGAACCCGTCGATCTCAGAGGCGCGTTGTTTGCAGATGATGACTTGAAGCAAACCGTATGGTTTCCACCAGAATTCCTGCCTAAACCCGATCAGGAGAGCGGCATCCTGTTTCTTGATGAACTCACCGCTGCTGATCAACGACTACAGACCTCGGCCTACTCACTCATCCTGGACAGGCGCGTCGGAGATTATCAATTGCCAGACGGTTGGATGATTATCGCTGCAGGCAATGCAGCATTCCACGGTGCGGTCAGTTACGACATGGGGACAGCACTTGCCGACAGACTGTTTCACTTTCATGTTCAAAGTGTCATTGACGCTTTTCTGGAATATGCACTAGAGAACAATTTTGCACCTGAAGTGATGGCCTACTTGCAGGTAAGACCAGACAAACTGGACGACACCTCACAACAACTGGCACAGGATCACCTGACAGGTGCCAGCCCCAGAGGCTGGGAAGACGTATCCCGCGTATTGCAATCAGCACTGGATAACCAACAACAGAAACTGTTTATTCAGGCGCGTATTGGCGCTGCCAACGCAGCAGAATTTCTGGCTGCCATTCAGGAGTTAAAAGCCGGCAGCAATGTAATAGCGTTATTGGATGCCTTACCGGGAGATGCAACAAAGGCACTACTCCCAAAGTCACTGGATGCACTCTATGGCCTGGTATACGCACTGGCCTCATCGGCAACAGAACGGACACGCATAAATCGTATTATTGAAATCGTCGAACAATTTCCCGATATGCCAGGCAGTCTTCCCACGCAGGAATCACAAACCCTGGCCATGGAACTGATATTAAGGAAAGCACTGGAAGCCGGTGTAGAGGATCAAGTGGTTAATAGCCCCGCATGGGCTCGCTACAATGATAAACAGACCACCCATGTCTAAACTCAGTAGCGGGTTCATGGAAGAAGCCCCGTTCAGCTATCAACTTGATGCGAATGGACATCGTGGCACTCGTGCCATACAACGCTTGGTTGAATATGCTCCGGCCAGTGGCGGACTTGCACTATGGATGCAGCATCGTGACGTCCAGCAAGTACCTTCACGGGTTCAGTTTGCCGATACGGATAATCGGCACAGCCAAAAACGATGGATCATTGGGAATGATGGAAAAACGCTATTTTATGGACCCGCCTTCATTGAACGATCACTTGAGGAGCAAACAGGCCTGGTGGCACATCAGGTACTGCATGTTGCTCTCAGGCACGTAGACCGCCAACATCAATTAAACCAACGCTTGGGAGATATCGACTCCGAATTATTTGCAGTTTGTGCCGACGCTATCGTCAATGCATCGCTATCACATCTTACGTGGTTGAGTCTCCCTGACGGTAGCGTCACTCTGGACACGCTTCTACTTCATGTGCTGGGTATCGAACAACCGTTGGATGTCAGCCTTCATCGCTGGGACACCGAATCTCTCTACCGTGCCATTGATGACAGACAAAACTCGGGAGGCAGTACCGCTCAACAAAAATCAGGTAACGATCAATCAGGTGAAGATGCAAGTTCCACACGAACCAATACAGGCCAAACCGAGAATACCGAAAACAGTGAGCAGAACTCCGCGTCGGCGACCTCTTTCAAACCATCCGGTCAGAGCGCGTCCATCCATTCAGATACCACCGATGGACCTAAAGCAAATGCTGCGCGGCAACTGGCAGCCACCATAATTCGAGACCTCATCCCTACAGCTTCGCAATCGCCCGAGACACGCACAGAGCAAGCGATGCAATGGAACGACCGCCTGCTCCGAGCGCACGCGGTCGATGGCGAGCAATCATTTATGCGTCAATTGTTAGCGGACAACGTTAAACCCGGTACACCCTGGGAACACATTCTACGCACTCGTTTGCAACGCGCTTTAAGTCTTCAATCGGATGTCAACTGGTCAAGACCAACGCGCAGCTGGATTGCTAACCGTGGACGCACGTCAAACGGAAACCGTCTACCCTGGCAACCCGGCACGAGTTATAGCCGCAACGCACCGCGCTTGTGCATCATGGTAGATGTCTCAGGCTCCGTTAACGACAAGCTCATGCAACGCTTTGCAAACGAAATAGATCGGATAGTACGCACCTACCGAACCGAAGTTATGCTTATTATCGGTGACGACAAAGTACGAGAACAACATATCTTGAAACACGGTGTGTCCGAGCTTCGTTCAATCACGTTCAAAGGTGGCGGTGGCACTGATTTTATCCCGTTGATAAACGCCGCTTCTAAGTTCAATCCAGACATCGGACTGTTTCTGACAGATCTTGAAGGACCAGCGGGCGATGCACCCGTCTGGCCTATAGTCTGGGCGGTACCCTCTGATTCAACTGCGCAGCCTGTACCCTATGGGCAGCGAATAATTCTTGACTAAGAGGGCTTGACCTCAACCCGTCGGGACTGCCACTCCGGTACTAGCTCAACCAGCAACATGGCAGCGAAAATCATCACACAACCACCTACGCCAATAATCCCTATGCGCTCTCCCAACCAGAGAAATGCAAACAAGGCAGCAAAAGGAGCCTCAGATGACAAGAAAATTGCCGCTTGCGGCGCTGTGGTATGTCGCTGTCCAATCACCTGAAGTGTAAATGCAATACCGCTAGCGAATACCCCGGTATACAGTATCTCCGGAGCCGCATCGACAATACTCGCCCAGACAATAGGCTCCAGTACCATTGCCGCCAGCAGGCCAAGCACTGCAGTGACCAAAAACTGGACAAACGACAATGCCAGTGGCCTTCCGGATTGGCCCACGAAACGGGCAATCATGACCACCTGCAACGCCCAGAATACAGCGCTGAAAATAGTCAGTACATCACCGACGACCAGCGCGCCGGGATCACCACCCGAAAGTAGAAAAATGCCCAGTAACGCAAGACTCGCTGCGGGCCATACAATGGGATGCGGCCTTTCTTTGAACAATGCAATAACAATGAGCGGCGTAAAAACAACATAAAGACCGGTCAAAAAACCAGAATTTGTAACGCTGGTGGATAGCAGCCCAACCTGCTGGCAAGCCATGCCGACAAACAGCGAAACACCTATCAAGCCAAATTTAGCGATATCGCCGAGAGTCAATAAATGATAACTGGCACCCTCAGTGGCAGCTTCTGGTCTTGACGGCACCCCTGATTCTGCAGCCCGATGCTGTTGTCGATGGTTTGATGATTCCATTAAAACAAATGGAAAAACAACAACACAGGCAACAAGAAACCGTAACGCTATAAACAGAAACGGACCAACGCTGTCCATGGCCGTCGCCTGTGCGACAAACCCCATCCCCCAGATTGCACCCGCCAGTAGTAACAGAGCATTGGCGTGTAGTCGATTCATACTGCGGTTACGTTAGTCAGGTTGCAGGATTCAAGCGTTTGGTAGGGTACCATTCAGGCATGTACAATTCCCACATCCACTACAGAGCAGTCCAATAATGCCACTTAGTCGCCTGTCACCACGCAGCTCAAGAACCCGCGTGGCTCGCCAGAAATCTAACACTCGCACCCGGGTTGATAGTCAGCGACATTTGCATTTATGGGCGGCTATCAGATCAACACGGGAAGAGCTTGCTCAATGGAACAGGCAGGCACAACAGGTTGACGCCCTTTTCCGGCAATTCATAGTCCCGCGAGAACACCAACTCACACGGGCTGTGAACAATGTCACCGCGCAACTGATTATGCATTTCTCTGAGGCTGAACTGGACATTCCCGACAAGTCGCTTCTTGGTCTCTGGATTAACGAAAATTTGAATTCGCTTCAGGATCATCCTTTTGCGGATCGCGATCAAACACACACGCT
Source organism: Granulosicoccus sp. (assembly GCA_045106855.1). Taxonomy (GTDB): domain Bacteria; phylum Pseudomonadota; class Gammaproteobacteria; order Granulosicoccales; family Granulosicoccaceae; genus Granulosicoccus. Next base: position 22,403 of record JBGCFI010000033.1, on the reverse strand, counting down.
GCGCACTCAATGGTTTGATCTGCTGAACAACGACGGTCCTGTCGAAAACCAGCTTGCACGGCTGGCGCAAAAACACAATGCCAGCTCCAATGGACAGCAGCATCAAGCTGATGACGACTCGTTCACCGAATATAGTGAACCGAGCGACAACGACACGCCTAACCAAACGGCCTCCAGCGACCCGCTAAAACATCCACTCAACGGAAAAGCACATCAAGATACAACTGAACAAGATGACAATACTCAGGCAGATTCCAAACCGCAAGATCAGTCTTCCGAACCGCCCATTGAAGAAACCGTCAAAACGCTGGAAGACAAACTCTCCGTAGAGCGATTGTTCCGCCAACTTGCGAAAGTCCTGCATCCGGATAGAGAGCAGAACGAAGAAGCCAAAGCTGCCAAACATATTCTGATGAGCGAGTGCTTGAAAGCAAGACAGGAAAAAGACATCCAGGCGTTACTCACATTGTATTGCGAGCACGTTGGTGAATTACCAGATGATCTAAACAACAATAGCCACACAGAGCTTGTCAATGCCTTGGAAATTCAGCTCAAACAGCTTCAGCTTGAGCTTCGTGACAAACGATTCGGGGATCCATTACACACCATGATTATCGAACGCTATTCTTCTGCAAACTCAGCGGATAGCGAACAACGCATAAGTAAGCACGCAAATGAACTGGACGACGAAATTTCTACGGCCGAACAGCTTGTCGTTCAGCTCCAAGAGCACGAAGGGCTACTCGATGCGCTGGATGCACGGCGGGCCTTAGAGCAGGATCGTATGTCTATCAATGAAATGACAGGGATGTAGTTCGAATATTAAAAACAGACCACCGTTAATCTTTGATAATGTCATTATCAAAGGAGACTGTCGGTCTAACAACCCACCGACTTTGTCGTCAGCAACGATTTCAATAGTCCGTTCAGCATCCAATTTGCGGCTTCAGGCAGCCAGGCAAAATTCCACATTCCGTACATTAGAAAGGTTGTTACACATCAAGTTGGGAATGCCCGCTTCGTACCGACACTGATGGCATGGTCTCTGCCCACAGCGGACGATCGAGTGATTGAAAATAACTACGCTGTATACGTATTGCCTCGGTCCGGTTTTAGTGCAACGCTGTGTTTGCCACTCTCTCGTTCTGCACGTCCAATTGGCCAAGGTAGATCGCATAACTTGGCCATATACAACGCTGTAATCGCTATTGCCATCCTGAATCATCCAGAAATATTTCCAGTTGCTCCTTTTTGTCTGTCTTTTTGTTGGCTCTATAGATACTTCTCACTAGCGTCAGGGCATCGCGTTTCATGTCCTGACCTAACGAGTACCTATACTCTTCTGAGTAATCCTTGGTACATTCAAAAATCGTCAGAATCAGTCGGTAGGTATCGCGATACACGGGTAGTTCGTTGTACAGAGCCATAGTCTAAAAAAACCGACCGTTTCGCGGTAACACAATAGTTAAAGGGATAAATGGTTAAAAAGCCCGCACAGCACGCACTCCAACCTCCTCACTCTTAACGTCTTCGATTTGGAGTATGACGCCGAAGTCATTGACCCACGCGTAGGAGTTTCCAAACTCATACTCAGAGGAACTCCAATAGTTACCACCGGCATAATTACCCGCACCTAATTCAGCTAAGTTTTTATACATCAAACTCAACTCACCCTTTGACGGCAAATACCAATCTATGTAGCCTCCACCCGCATAATTATTAGCCAATGCCGCCGCTGTCCCCTCACCACATTGATTAACGATTAACTGGGTGTTGAGCTTGCCACTACCCAGCGACGTATGAGTACCTCCAACTATCGATGACTCAGAGCAACCCCATGGTGCGCTCCCCAGAACCACAGGAGCTGCTTCCAGACCATGTGAACGGTCTTCGGTGACATAGAAGACAATACCTCCTGCAGGCCCCTTGCCTCCAATCTCATATTCCACGACCACTGCGGAATGCGAAAATGACAGGGCAAGTGACGATAAAACAACCAATGCCAATGTATTGATCATGTTCATTTTGATTGGTCCTATGTGATCAACAGGCTATCTGTATTGACAGGTGTCGCTTAGTCTAACGGATAGGTTACTGTATTTTTTGATTCTCATGGGCCATCTTACCCGTCCAATCTTGTACAGTGTGTGTCAGGTCAGACTCCACCTATCACGGTTAACCACTATCACCGTTAATCACACGGTCACAGTTAATCTCATTGCGGAGTTTCAGATCAATACAGCTCGAATGGATCTGGCACGACACTCAACCTCAAGTTTAGGTTTATAAAAATCACAGTGTCAGCCATGAGCGAATTTGCCGTTCCGTTCCAGAAATCACCTGTCTATAAATCGCAGTCAACCCACTGCCCCGTCTCGTGACTGTCAAAACCAAGACTCAGGTACGTCTGAAGTTTAGACGCATGGGCAAAATCAGGGGTTGGACAAGTACCCGAATGCAGGGCGTCTACAAAACGTGCGAACGTATCCGGTTGATCTTTGCAGGGAATTAGCGCCCAAGTCTGCGTATGCATATCATCACCCAAACACACACGGAGACTATCCCCATTCTGCCCGGTACTCACAGTTACCGCGCCTTCTGTGCCATGTATGGTTAACACAAGATCGTTCATGTAGCCCGTATAATATCGTGACATATGCACAACGCCCAATGCGCCGTTGCCCAGTTCCACATTCATCACACAACTGTCGTTGGCATCCAGCTCGTATTCACCAATTCGATTATCGGGTGCCTTATTGAATGTTTGTAGTCTGCACTGCAAACCGGCAATTTCCTGACCAACACCAGCACAAAGAAAATCCAGTATGTGAATACCTACATCTCCCAGAACACCTAACGAACCATGTGATGTAGAGAGCCGCCATAGCCAGGCATCCTCGGTTCTCCAGTCGCCCCAATAGTCAGAAGCGAGCCAGCTTTGGCGATAAGAGGCTTCCACATGCCTGATATCACCCAGCTTGCCACCATCAACAAACTGTCTCGCCGTATGGAGTGCACCTGAGGTGCGGTAACTGAGATTAACCATTGTCATTTGCCCGCTGCGTTGAGCGGCGCTAACCATGGCATCCGCCTGCTCCAGCGAATCTGATAATGGTTTTTCACACAACACAGGAAGGCCTGCATCAAGGCAGGCAATAGATACTGAAGCATGCCAGGCATCAGGGGTCACCACGGAACACGCGGCAAACTGATACTGCGATAAGGCCGTTTGCAAGTCATCATAGGCATGGGGGATGTCATGCTCTAAAGAGAATGCCTGAGCTCGAGTTTTATCAACATCAACGGCCGCGAGTACACGTACGCCCTCTATTTCAGCATAGCGCTCGGCATGCGTTGCCGCCATACGCCCAGTGCCAACAATCAGGATATCAAGCACGTTATTTGAATCCTTCTTCGCCGTCTTGATGAAGGCTCAATCCCCGTTGTTCTATGGGCTCAAGCGCCTCTCCAACAGGTCGATTTGGCGCCTGTTCGATAGTTGCCCAGGCCGGCGATGCAGTAGCCGCCCAGTGCACAGCATTGCCCAGTATTTTCTGTACGTTGTCATCGTGATAGATGGGATAGGTTTCGTGCCCCGGGCCAAAATAAAATATTTTTCCAGCTCCCCGCTGCCAGGTGAGTCCTGATCGAAAAACCTCCCCGCCTTCAAACCATGATATGAAAACCGTTTCCAGAGGTTCCGGCACGGTAAAAGGTTCTCCATACATTTCAGATTGCGGCAATTCAAAGAAATCATCAATACCATTACAGATCGGATGCGAGCGATTGATTGACCACAACCTCTCCTTCTCACCCGCTTCCCGCCAGGTCAGCGAACAAGGGGTCCCCATCATCCGTTTAAATATTTTTGAAAAATGCCCTGAATGCAGAACAACCAGTCCCATACCTTCCCATACGCGCTGCTGGACGCGATCAACAATATCGTCGCTAACATCGCCATGGGCAGCATGCCCCCACCACATCAAGACATCCGTGGCGGCCAGCGCTTCATTGCTCAGACCATGCTCGGGTTGCTGCAAGGTTGCAGTTGCAGCCTGAATACCCGGGCGTTTGTTCAGTGCTTGTGCTATGCAACCATGCATGCCTTCGGGGTAAAGGGAGCGAACGTCATCGTTGGTGTTCTCATGAACATTTTCGCCCCACACCAATACATTGATACTCATGATTTTATCTTCATCGCCAAAAGAGACTCAACCGCAATTCGCGCAATGTCATCCACACCCAGCGCAACGATACGGAAAAACTCAGTAATGTCCGTGGAGATCCCGGGTGCACGATAATCAAACGGCAAAGACCGAAGTAGCTTACGACCATTGCCGGACAACAATTGAATCTGGCCCGCCAGGTGAGCACCTCCATCCGCTTCTCTTAAAAGCCTGTCAAACACCACCTCGACGCGCGCTTGCGGTGAATAATCGCGTGGCCATGGCTCAACCAGAACCGTAGCCGTTGCGTGGACCCGCAAACGCTCTGACAACAGTCGCGTAATTGCATCTTCCGGTTCCTCGGCCCAGCGCTCTGAGTCCAGCAACACGATTAAACCATCACCGCCACTGCTGGCAATGCGGGGATCGCTGGCATACCCGGGCAGCTTTACCTGACTGATGCCCAGAGCGGTGAGTGATGCAGATTCCGTCTCAGACGTTGAACCTTCAGCAGTACGGGCATCCAGTAAATATAACTTTGGTGGCGGACCACTACTGCACGCCGACACGCTGACCACGACAGTTGTCAGCAAGGCGAGAATCCATCTCCCACTGATTAATTTCATAAACTATCTACCCGTAAATACAGCGCTAGGATTTTCTTCAAGGAGTTCAGCAAATGCTGCTATGGATTTGGCCGCAATGCGTAATTCGCGCGCAGCGGCTGATAACTCAATGTAAATCTCGGAATCTGGTGACAAACCCTCCATTACATCATTGGCGTTTTCAGAAGCAGCAGTCAATGAACGAACCATCTCCGGCAATCCGGCGCTGGCCTGAGACAATGCAGCCATGGAGTCGGATAATTGAGCGGGTAGCGCCGCTACATCAGGACTTGCAATAAGCTGGCGCGCATCATCAAGCAGTTGCGTGGCGGAATTTACCAGGCTATCCAATGGTAACTCCGAAAGGTTTTTAACCAGTGTTTCCACATCAGCGGTAACGGCTTCCACATTGGAGGCAATAACCGGAAGCGAAGGGTAAGGCTTGGCATCAAAGTCTATCTGCTCACCATCAAATTCAGGTTTTGACACCAGCTTGACAATAAGGGAACCGGTTAGCAAATTGCCGGTAGCAAGCTGAACTCGCATGCCGTTTTCGACCAAAGATGAGAACTTTTCATGCCACTGAACTTTGCTGATGTTGTCAAAGCCAAGCCTGCTTGGTTGAAACTGCATCATAACCACGGCACTGCCCGGATCTCCGGCACTCTGTGGAAGCGTGACCGATACGGAATGCACACGCCCAACCTTCAAGCCATTGTATTCAATGGGTGCATCGCGCCTTAAGCCTTTAACGGATCCTTCAAATGTAGCAATGAAGCGATAGCGCTGATCCTCTACACCATCAAAGATGCTGTCGCGCGCTTCTGAGCGAGAGTCGAATAGCTTGAAACGTTTTCCGTTTTGCCCGACCGGTTGGCTAAGGGATATGTCTGTCGGGTTTTCAAATGCAATTCCGCCGGTAAATAGCGCAGACATTGATTCGATTCGAACGCTTGCCCCTTCGGCATCCACTTTACCCTCGACACCGGAGACGCCAAAAAATCGCGTGTCCGGATAGACATTGTTGTGATATGGCGCTTCTATAAAGATGTCAAACAATACTTGCGTTGCATTGCTGGAAAGTCTGCGCCGCTCCACCCTGCCCACTTCGATCTGCCGCATAAACACAGGCGAGCCAACATAGATGTATCCAGCCTCTTCGGCAGCTAAGGTCAAACGTAAGCCGGGGGTGCCTCTCTTGGTTAGCGGTGGCTCAGACAGACCCACGAATTCTGTTGATCGTTCACCGGGTTGATCGTCCCAGTCCACCTCAACATAAGAACCGGAAAGTAAGGTGGCCAGGCCAGAAATTTCAGTGGTGTTAATGCGTGCGTTGACTATCCAAAAGCGCGTATTGTCGTCCAGATATGGGGCAACCTGGGGATCCATTCGTACACTGACGACGACCGAGTTGAGATCATCGGCCAGTCGCACAGACTCAACCCGCCCTACATCGACATCATTGCGACGCACACGAGTCTCACCAGCGCTCACTCCACCGGCGTTGTCAAATGTAATCTCTATGAGCGGGCCGCGTTGCGCGTATGACTGCCAGAGTACCCAACCGGCGAACAGCACAGCACCCAGAGGCAGGATCCACGCAAGCGATACTCGAAACGAGCTGTCTCGCCCATGTGACAGTCTGGAGGTGGCTGGCGTTTTAGCGGCCATACGTAACCTTCTCGAGTATCAGGATCATGAAGTTGCTGTTTTGCTCTTGTCGTGGGTACTACGAGAGTCTTGCCTGTCCCATAGCAGACGGGGATCCAGCGAACCGGCCGCCAGCATGGTAAACAACACAGATACCGCAAATGCACTGGCAGCTGTACCTGGCCTGATAGTCATGATAGTGCCAAGTTGAATAAGGGCTGCCAGTACAGCCACCACGAACACATCAATCATAGACCACCTGCCGATAAACTCTGTAACAGTATGCAAACGATGACGTGTGTGCTCTGACAGATCCCATGCAAACTGCAGGCTGAGCGCGAGCATGGCGATAATCAGAAACTTGGCGATGGGAATACAGATGCTGGCAAAGAAAACAACACCCGCCACAAAATAACTTTCCGAGGCAATCAGTGAAAAAACCCCGCTCATGATGGTGTCCTCGACATTACCAGCGTAGGAATTGGTGATCAGGATCGGCATGACATTCGCGGGAATGTAGGTAATCATGCCAACCAGCAGAAATGCCCATGTGCGCTGAATACTCATGGGGCGGCGAACCACCACCAATGCGCCACAGCGGTAACAGGGTCGCTCATCCGCAATCTTCTGCAGGCGACCACAACTTGCGCAAGCCTTTAGCCCTAGCTCCCGAGCGCTTACTGATACTGTCTGAGTCGTATCCATATTGTGTCCTTACACAGCGTTGAACTTATAAGCCAGGAAACTCCTACCAACGCCAGGAGTGCCCAGAACGCGATTCCGACGGAGAGATTGGCCAGCGTGCTGATTTTTACAAGCGATACCACCACACCTACCATGAAGATATCAGCCATTGCCCACGGCTCAAGCTTCAGGGCCCAGCGAAAGGCAATTCGCATGGAGCGACGCACTTTGCGCTTGAAACGAAGCCTGCAGAGAACAAACCCCATCAGTAACAGTCGGCTAAGCGGCAACAGGACTATCAGGGCGAGAGTGGTTAGTCCAAGCCAGCGCATCTGCGATTCCCACAAGGATTCAACGGCATCCAGAACAGAAATACTACTTTCGATTCCCGCGCGAGATAGCGACAGAAAAGGAGTGAACAGACTCAACAGCAATAGCGTCAGCGCAGCCAGTGTGGCCGCCAGCGAACGATCAATCGTATTCGGTTTACAGGTTTGAATGACATCGTTGCAACGCTCGCAACGTGCGCACTCACCCGGTTGCAGCTGCCTGCGATAATGCAGCAGATCGCATCCCGGACAGGCAACCAGGTCGTCAAACGACACATCATGACTGGACGATAACGCCATCAGTGGACAGGAGACTCAAACACATTGAAACAAGTATTGTAGCGGATGGAGTGTCTGACAGTTCACTACCTGTAAATGTTCCGCCAGGCAGGCTAATGCGTACCCAGTAGTACGGAGTCCATAAGTTCCAGCATGGCGGACCAGTCAGCGTTGTACGTGGTGCGGGCGACTGGCACACCGTCGGGTGAAGGTGTGTGTTGAGCGCCATACCAGTGACTGGTTGAGCGCATGCACGCAGAAAACACCGGGTACTCGTTACCGTTACACACCAATACCCTGCCACGCTCACCAAACAAAGGGTCATCCGGAGGATACATCAGCCCCAGGTGAGACTGGTTGAGCAAACGACGATCTGGAAAATACGATGATCGAAATACCATTCTTTCATCACTCTGCTCAGATACGCCAGAGGTGAATCGTGCAGGCTCTGCTGAGTAACTCAGGAGCCTGGAATCGTCGGATATAAATCGTTTTCTAAACAACGTCTTTGTGTACTTCGTGGACACGACAGAGTCATCTTCGGTCAATACCATGAATGTCGGCATCTCCAGACGATCCTGCCATCGCCATCGGCGCTTTAATCCCCGGGTCAGCTGGAAGTACTGCCAACCTGAATTTACGGGGATCGAGTTGTATTTTATCGGGTTATCCTCACGAATCATGCCGCCAAAAACCCAGGGCTTGAATCGCGCATAGATCCCTGACCAGCGCAAATAGTGATTGAGTCGACTCTCGAAGGCCGGTGACACCAATAACAAACCCGCTACGCTCGGGTTATCCAGTGCGAGCCAGGTGGCAATAACTGCCCCCATTGAAAATCCGCCGATAAACATGGGAATATCGTCTTCATTCCAAAGCGCGAAATGCTCTCTGGCTGTTTCCAGCCACCATTCCCAGCGAACATGAAGCATATCCTCAGGAGTGGAGCCGTGCCCATCAAACAGGATAGCTCTGACATCAAAGCCTCTATGTGAAAGCTCTGCCGCCAATGGCTGCCACACATAGGTTGAATCATTAAGCCCATGGAAAAGCAGATAACGCCCACGATACGGAACATCCGGATTGGCTTTGAGTTCAAACGGCAGATTAAGCTTGCGTGCTTCGGAGGTTCGATGCGGCATAGAGCGCACCTCTAGCCATTGATCCACCAAGGATCTATAGCTCTCGAAAGCCTGTGTGGAATTGGCTTTGCTATCTGCGACTGCAAAGCCGGGCAAGCGACCAACGGCAAGATTAGCAGCGTCTACCGGATCGTGTACGCAGGCTGCGCTAATGATCGTGGAGATAGTGATCAGAAGCGCAGCCGCAATCTCTCTAGCGGAGCGGTACAACATGATCCTCCGTCAACCCACCAGGGGCTGAATGAAGAGCGTTGGGGCAAACTAGCTATAGAGTGTTGGTACACCCAGCTTTTGATGAATGGCGTTGGCTTCGTTCTCGCTCATATTCACACCCTTGCGAAGCGTGTCCAGGTACTGCGCCTCTTCGCGGGAATCGAGATCAATACCAAGCAGGGACATCATGTAAACCTGAGGTCCCGCACCCTGGGGAATGCTGTTAATAAAGCCTTGTGCATCCAGTGGTGAACGCATTTCACTGATGACAAACTGGCGCTCTTCATCACTCACCTCATCTCCCAGATTAGCAACAATTTTCTGTTGTTCTGTCTGGTCAATTTCACCATCTGATTTGGCCGCATTGACCATGGCACGAATGAGTATTTTGGCGAGATCTTCCTGTGCAGGCTCCGGCTCCGGAATACTGTTGCCTTGCAAGGCACCGTTGAGCAAATGACCCAGACTGCCACTGGCAGGAGCTGTATCACCGGCATTGCCAGCAGCCGAACCTCCACCAGAGATACTTTCGAGTAATCCACCGAGCCCGCCGGCCATGCCACCACCAGCGGCAGCACCACCGCCACCCAATAATGATCCAAGGTTGCCCAGAGCACCACCGCTTCCGCCAGCGGCACCACCGCCACCCAATACGCTTCCTAGCAAACCTCCAAGACCACCGCCTGCTCCACCGGCTCCTCCGCCGCCCAAAGCACCACCTAGAGCACCACCCAAACCACCGCCTCCACCACTGCGACCGGCACTCATCATTTTTCCCACGCCTTTAGCCATGGCGACGCCCACAGCAATACGTCCAAGTGTTCCTACAAGACTCATAAAGCTCTCCTAAAGTGATTGACAACGCCACTACTGCGACGCGATACCATGCATTGTAACTGATCAGACATTTCAAACAGATATTTACCCTACGTGCCCGACTCACCCATCATTCTCACCAATCAACAAGCCAGGCGCCTGTGGTTACACAGACAAGGCATGCTTAGCTCCCCACGCGCGGCACGCTCGGATCAGGACATTCTGGATACTGTACGCCAGCTAGGTATGGTGCAACTGGATTCCATCAATACCGTGGTCCGAGCCCACCACCATATATTATGGAGCCGACACCCCGGTTACCGACAGAAAGACTACAACTCGCTCCTGGGTGCTGCACCAACCGTATTCGAACACTTCAGCCATGATGCGGTTATTCTTCCGCTTGAACTTTATCCATGGTGGCAACGACAACATCAGCGGCGCAGCGAAGTTTACAAAAGAGGTGCCCTTGGCAAACAGCTAGCCGGCGTTAAAGTGCAGAAACAGATGTTGCAGCAGATCAGGCACAACGGACCAAAATGCTCGAGGGATTTTGCAGATACGCATACGCAGCGTGCCGACAAATCCGTCCATGCCTGGATGCGACCACCGCATAAACTGGCACTGGATTATCTCTGGCTAAAAGGCGATTTGTGCGTCTCTCATCGCCAGGGCTTCATCAAGTATTACGACCTTGCCGAACGGGTAATACCATCGAGAATACGCGACACCTCTTTCAGCCACAAAGAGCAGATTGACTATCTGTGCAATGCCGCCTTGCAACGCCTGGGATTTGCCACCGCAAAGGATATCCAGCAGTTCTATGATGCCTGCGACTTAACCGAGGTGAAACGCTGGCTGCAACAGAATGCATCCGGAATCCGTGAAGTCACGGTTCAGACTCAGGATGGAAAGCTGCTTCAGCGATATGCCCCTGCAGATATCGAAGATGACCTGCAGGCACTTCCCCAGCCTGGTCGACGCTTACGAATTCTGAGTCCGTTCGATCCGGTGGTCCGTGACAGAACGCGACTGAAACAATTATTCGGCATGCACTACCGCATCGAAATTTACACCCCGGCGGCCAAGCGACAATATGGATATTACGTCTACCCTGTTCTGGAAGCCGATAAAATTGTCGCCCGCATTGATCTTAGCGCCGATCCAAAAAGGGACATACTTGATGTAAAAGCGTGGTGGCTAGAACCGGGTGAAAAGAATAGCGCTGGCAGAAATCAACGCTTGCACAGTGAGCTTAAGCGGCTGGCAAAGCTTGCCAATATAAGCAGCGTCAGCGACATTCCCGCACCATCAAAGCACCCATAAGTGCAGAATTAATCCGTTTGCCGTTGCTTGCGTAACGCGGTGCCCCACATGCCCAGTACCATAAAGGCAGCAAAAATAAGGGTGCCAGGAGCCAGCCCTGCCAGCGAGGTCCAGAGTGGGCCCGGACAATATCCACTCACACCCCATCCAAGACCGAAAAGCACGGCACCTACAATCAGGGGGCGGTCGACATCTCGCCGCGTTGGTAGTTCGAAATTCAAGCTGAACATCGGACGTGCCCTTCGTTGCACCAGCGGATATCCAACAACGGTACAGGCAACAGCACCACCCATGACGAAGGCCAGACTCGGATCCCAATGACCCAGCACATCCAGAAAATTAAGGACTTTGGCAGGGTTAGCCATACCTGATATGAGTAAACCGGCACCGAACAACAACCCGGACGCCAGGCCCAGTGCAACATGCGCAAGATAGGTTTTGTACATCAGATGATATGCCTCAGTGTGGCAACCGTTACAGCAGCTGTCACCATAAAAGTAACGACAGCGATTAATGAGCGTAACGACAGACGTCCAAGGCCGCAGACGCCATGCCCCGAAGTGCACCCAGAACCAAGAACCGTTCCCACCCCAACGGCCAGACCTGCCAGCGCCATACCAGCAAGATTGTCCGATACCGGGAGAGATTTCAAAAAGCTTAATCCCCATTGATCCTGACCAAGCGTGGTCATGAACCAGGGTGCCAGAACCAGCCCGACTAGAAACGTGATACGCCATAGCCAATCTCTGGCAGGTGTTAGAAGCCCTGCCGTGGTAATGCCGGAAATACCTGTGACGCGGCCAAAAAGCAGAAGCACTAGCAGGGCCGAAAGCCCGATCAAGACGCCACCAATCAGCGATGCCAGCGGGGTGAATTCAGTTAGGGTTGAAGGCAACATCGCTTTTATCCCAGATAGTAAATACGACCAGTCAGTCGAGAACGACTCGCTGTCCGGTCCTTAACGATTCGTAGGCGGCCTCTGCAATGAGCAGCGCTCGCTGACCATCTATAGCCGTTGATGAAGGTTGACATTTTCCATCGAGCACATCAACAAAGTGTTGCCATTCCAGACGATAGGCATCAGCATAGCGTTCCAGAAAAAAATGTACCGGTGCTTCGCGTCGAACACCTTCAGCACGCTCCAGGACAAGAGTGGTCAGAGGTACGTTTTCAGTGCGCAAAGAACCAAAGGAACCATGCACTTCAATGCGCTGGTCGTAACCGAAGCAGGCTCGCCGGGAATTGGTGATTACCGCAATCTTGCCACTTGCACACTGAAGCGTCACACAGGCTGTGTCGATATCACCGGCGTCAGCAATCTCTTCACTGGTTAGAGCGGAAGCTGTAGCCACGACGCTGGTGGGCTCCTCGCCCAACATGAACCTTGCCATGTCGAAATCATGGATCGTCATGTCGCGAAACAAGCCACCTGATACCTTGACATAGGCAAGTGGAGGTGGTTCCGGGTCTTTCGAAATAACCGTCACTAACTCCACTTCACCGATGTCACCGGCCACCACACGCTCATGCAACGTACTGGCAGCAGGATCAAAGCGTCTATTGAATGCAACAAACAATGGCGCTGTACAATCGGCTGTTTTTAGCAACAATGCGTTGACTCGCTCAATAGAAAGATCTATTGGTTTTTCGCAGAAGACAGCCTTGCCGGCCAACAGGCTCTGCTCGATAAAATCGGCATGGGTATCAGTTGCGGAACAGATGACAATGGCGTCTATGGAATCATCGTTGAATGCGTCAGCAGGTTCTATAACCGAGGCACCGACTTTTTCGGCAAGCTCCGACGCAGCTTCACCAAAGGGATCAACGACATATTTGATCCGTGTATCAGGATGCTGATGAATATTAGTGGCGTGCACTTTACCTATTCGGCCCGCACCCAACAATGCTATCTCGTAGGGTTTTTTTGAAGACATTAGACGCGACCTGTTATGAAGGTGAACCGGCGATGTAATCAGTAAGCTCTTTTCGCTCCATTTCTGCTTCCTGTAATCGCGCGTTAACGATGTCACGTACACTCACCACCCCGGCCAGTACATCGTTAACCGTAACCGGAACATGGCGGATACGCTTCTCGTCCATCAACTCCATCACGGAACTTATGGTTGCGTCTGGTGCACAAGTGAATACGCCGCGGGTCATTAGGTCGGCCACTTTTTGCGATGCGAACTCTACAGACTCATCCGCAAGTGCCCTGACGACATCTCGCTCACTGAGGATGCCGTCAATGGTACGACCATCTTCACTGACCAGCAAAGCGCCAATTCTCTGTGAAGCCAGCATCTTAATAGCATCCTTGAGCAAAGTGCCAGAGGTGGTCGTCTCCACATGGGCACCTTTCTCACGAAGAATATCTGCAATCAGCATCGGCGTTGTTCTCTAACTTTATGAGCAGGAGGGTATCTTAGCTCAAGCACAACACCATAGCACCCCTAGTTTACCCACTAAAGGGTTGCGCAGCGGCAGGGTAATCCGTCCGGAACAAGTTCAATTAGCCTGTCAGCGCACCGGGATCCAAGCGCAGTCTTCTTTGGATTCTGGAAAGCGCAGCTTACCAATGTCGTTTTGCCATGATATCGTGCAGCCCGAATCAAGACGAGCGTTACTCAAAAACCCGACTCCAGGCGTCGCGCAAAGTTTCTGCTCTCTCTTGCCACCTTGCCCGCAGGTTCCCCCCTATGCTCCAGAGTATTGCAGCCTGGCTCTTCGTCATAATCTGGTCCAGCGGATTTGTGGTAGCTCGTGGCATAACAGATCTCATTGATCCATACCTGTTTTTGCTAGTCCGATTTTCATGTGTAACCGCTATATTTGCGCTTGCCATGGTGCTGTTACGCACACCGATCCCCGGTCGCACCCAAGTCTGGCAACTTATGATCTCAGGCGCTTTTATGCAGGGACTTTACCTGGGTCCGGGTTTCTGGGCAGTATCCCAAGGATTGGAGGCAGGAGTCATGGCATTGATGGGCTCGATGCAACCGCCGATAACAGCAATTTTCGCCTGGTACCTGTTCAAAGAACGCGTAACCCGACTTGCCATACTGGGCTTATGTATCGGACTCATTGGTGTAACGATGGCTATTGCACCCGATTTACTCAGCGACTCTGCGTCAACGAGCGAGATAACACCAGAAAACAACATAGCGTTTCAATGGGTTTTACTTGCCGCTGTTTTAAGTATTGGTGCAATCACAACGGGTACCCTTTTACAAAAAACATCAATTGTCAGCGTACCATTACTGAGCTCTGTCACCTTCCAGACTCTGGGGGCAGTTCTGGTGATGCTCATGATGGCTGCAGTATTTGCCAAGCCGGTTTTTCCTGCCACTGCGCAAGCTGCCGGGTACCTGATCTGGGCAGTGTTTGTTCTGTCCATTGGTGGCTTTACATTACTCACCTGGTTAGTACGCTCGGGTAGCGCTACACGTGCAAGCAGTCTGTTGTTTATCGTCCCACCGCTGGCAGCACTACTGAGCTGGACGTTGTATGGAGAAGCGTTGGGAGCATGGCAGATTGCCGGTTTTTTTGTCGCTCTGGCAGGCGTTATCCTTGCTCGACGGCAGCCACCACCTCAGGCTTCCTAGGCGATTTGTGGCAACCAAAAAATACCAACAATAAAACACCCATCACAATCATCAACCCCAGACCTTCACGGGCGGTTTCGACGTTGTACCAAACAGCTTTTGTCCAGAATCGCGGGGTTAATGGCCAGAACCATAAAACACCTGCAAACGAAGCTGCAATGCTACCAGCGAGAATCCACTTGGTTAAACCATATTCAAATGCCCGCTGTGCAAATGCGCCGATAGCACACCAGATTGCTGGAACAGCATAGATAATCATCCACATGAGCCCGTCCGGATCGTTGTATTGAACACCGGCAAACAGCAACATCACACACATCAGTACAATGAAGACGTATCGCATGGTTAATATTCCGTCAACATGTGGCATCAAACGCTGGACAAACAACCTTTCGCTATCAAAAACCCTGCCAATGACAGGCGCACGGCTATCTGATAGAAAGCAATAAAAAAAACGGATTCTACGTGCCAGCGTGTGCAACAGGCGAGTGCATCTTGAGCATTTTTACTGCTAGCGCAGCAGCTCCAAAACCGTTGTCAATATTGACAACAGCAATCCCCGGTGCACAACTACTCAGTGCACAATTCAGCGCAACATGTCCTCCACATGACACCCCGTACCCAACTGATGAGGGCACTGCGATGACAGGGCCCTTTACCAGGCCAGCCAGAACACTGAACAATGCCCCCTCCATTCCGGCAACGGCGATGAGCAAGGGATATTCGTTCAGTTCCTCTGCAAGGCTGGTCAGCCTCCACAAGCCTGCGACGCCCACATCGATATAAGAGGAAGACTGAACGCCGAGAAAAGTCAGGCATTGCGCCACCTCTTCCACCAATGCGTGATCTGACGTTCCCGCTGCCACGATCGCAACTTGAGAGCTTTCTGAAACATCCTCGCCGCCTTTGCCCGTTCCAACTGTAATTGTTGCGGATGGCTCATGCCAGCTGATCTGCGCATCGAATTGTCTGACAAGTTCAGCCGCTTTTTCAGCATCAACGCGTGTCATCAGAACATGCTGCCCGGAATCGATAGCGCTACTGGCAATACTCACCAGTTGACTCGCCGTCTTACCTTGTGCGAAAACAACTTCGGGTATGCCGGTTCGCCCGGTACGCTCCCAATCGAAACGCACAGTGTCATTCATGTTGGTTATGCTCACTAGCCTTGAGAAAAGCGCTACCACGTTCGTAGCCCGTAAAGCCAGCCAGCATCCTGTTACTGTCGATGATCATGTGAGTTACTTCAATGCAGACCTTTTGCCAGGCGTCTTCATTGACACGTTGCAGCTCGTCGTCAACTTCGATCCGAACACCAGCCGCCGTGATCCGGCATCGAATGTCTCCTCGCCCTAGCCTGTTCGCCAACAGCGTTTCTACCTTGTGAACAAACATCAGGTCGCCTGCATCAATGGCAATACCAGTTTCAATACGACTCGACAGACAAGGCTGCGCTGGTAGGTCGGCGACAGATTCAAGACCCAATCCAGTCGCAATGATTCGCACGGTTGCTTTATCAATACCAGCATCAATCAAAGGATGGACAACCTGCTTTTCGCTCGCTGCCAGTAGTCCAGGCCGGTAGTCGCCCAGATCGTCAAGATTAGCTCCTGAGGCCACAGTACCGCCCCATACTTCGTGAATCCGATGATAGAGATTAGACTTGCAGTAATAACAACGGTTTACAGGGTTCTGCCTGTATTGCTCATCGGAAAACTCCCCGGCATCCACGATTTTCAGGTTCCAGCCAAAACTCGATGCGCTGTGCTGAACACGCTTTGTCGCATCGGGAGGCACAGCCGGCGACGTCGCATGGACCATCAATGCACGTTCACCCAGAACATCATGAGCGACCGCTGCAAGCGTTGTGCTATCCACACCACCACTGATGGCGATGGCCAGTAAATCATATTGAGCCAGCGTGGCACGCAAAGCCCCAAGGCGACGCTCCTGGTTGACGAGCGATTGGTTTGACGTATTGCTGGTCATCGCTAATCGTTGCTTTTCCCGGTCACGATGGTGCATCGTGGGTTTTCAGCCAATTGTCTTGAACGTTCACGGCGAGCCTGCAACCCGGGTAGTCGTCGTAAATCGTCGCTTTCGATCTTTAAAGTACTCTGCTCATCAGTCTCACCGGGCTGTGGCCGTGTTACTACTTTCACACCAGCAGTCCCTGCCGAGTCTTCAATGCGAAATTCTTCGCGCCTCAAAACTCTACGCGCAAGCAACTGAACCCGCATGCCCAGAGTGCTGGTTTCGGAAAAACACAAGCAGCTGACATCTGGCTCATGCAGGGGTAAACAAAGCACGTTGACGTCAAACATCATTCGGCCTTTTTTTCCAAACGAGGTGTGGTGACTGACATCAATAACACCATCGGATTGCCGGATGTATTGCAAGGCCACTGCCAGTTCCTCCGAGGTCATATCATCGATAGCAAAGCTCAATTGCGCAACATGATCAATATCGTGTTCAAAGTTTGCTGTGTCAATTGATAAACCTGCACCAATATCAGCTGAACCATCATGATGCCACTCTCTGATCTCGATAAGGCTACATCGAACAATGTTGGGTCTTTGTGTCAGATCGCGCTGACCGGCACCTGTGCCAGAGGCCACACCAATACCTTTCGGCCTGACTGAAAACTTCGCATTGCCCTTGCCCGTATGGACTAGATGTTTGACCAGGGCGGCCCCTGTAGGGGTCACTCTTTCGCCCGGCTCACCGTCATCGAAAGTTACAAGCCCGCGCAACAATACCTCCGTAGCCGGTGCAGGAACGGGTAACATTCCATGTTCAGTTTTAACGAGTCCAGACCCCACTGGCAGGCAACCACAACTCCAGCTAGCTATTGCGTTGCGCTCTATCAGACTAGCAGCGGCCACGATATCGGCGATGGAGTCCCAGTCTGCAACTTCATGAAAATGTACGTCATCGATAGCGACACCATGCACGTGGCTCTCAGCGCTAGCCAGTAACTCAAGGATGGCAAGTGCTCTCGAACGAACCTCTTCATCCAATGAGCCACGTTGTAGTAGCAACCTCAAATCACGATAGTGTCCAGTGGCTCTTGGTTTATCGCTCTTATGCCTGACACAGAAACGCTTGACGGCTATGCCATGACTTTTGCCGACCTCCAGCGATACCTCAACGTGCTCCAGCACCCCGCTGTTACCAAGATCGGCCAGGCAATCCTCCCAAGCCTGAGGAAATAGATCGAGCATAGCCGCAATGAACATGTCACCTGCGATTCCGCCCACTGGATCCAGGTGAACATGATAACTATCGGATGCAGCTGACACTATGCAACAGCTCGACAAACGGGTACCACGTAAGGACCTTCCGGAATAACAGCAACATCAGGATCATCATGTTTCTTGATGCTATCTGCAATCGCCTGCTCGATGTTATCGATAAACTGCACACCGGTTAATTTGTGATCCTCTTCGCTCAAGCCAGTTGTGTACAAATACACCGTACCCGTACGCATAGGTTTGAGTTGCATTTCGGTTTGCCATTCATCAACATCAGCAAGCTGTTTGGCAAGCAGCGTATCAAGAAAGGCATCCGGGCCAAGCGACACAAGACGGGCCTGTGCTTCACGATAGTGCTGGGAACCAATGCCTTCTGCACATTCCGATGCGATAATAAGCGTTCCCCCGGGTGCAAGAATATCCAGAGGTGTCACCATGCCCTTGACTGTTTGATAATACGTTTGATCAAGCGGATACCCGGCAGATGAGGTTACCACCGTGTTGAATTTTCGACCAACCGGTATTTCGGTAAAACCGCGTACATACTCAACAGCGCTCAAATGACTTTCAATAACCTCCCCAAAAGTGGCGTGCACCAGGTTCCGGTCTTCGTCAATGATCGTGTTGAGCGCATAGACAGCACCCAGCATTCGTACAATTTCCAACTGTTCTTCATGCAAAGGGTTGTGTGAAAGATTGCACTGGGTTGCAGCCGGATCTTCCATAAATCGCGCACTGTGAAAGGTCCTGATAGTCTCGTGATGAGCCACTCCCGGCGCTATGACCTTACGACCACCAGAGTAGCCCGCCATAAAGTGCGGCTCTACCAGCCCCGTGGCAATTCGCAAATCAGCTTCCACAAATCGCCGATCCAGCTTTACCGGTGTACCGCGCGTTGCGGTATTACCCAGATCGATATGATCCTCTTCGTTCAGTGCAAAATGATTAACAACGTTCACCGTCTGCAATACCCAGTCATCGCCTACAAGTTCCGCCAGCTCTTCACCTTCATTGGGGCGGTGAAGCCCGGTGGCAACAAGAACAGTGATGTTCTCAGCCAAAATCCCCTCCGCCATCATGGTCTGAATCATGGGACGAAGAAAAACATGATTAGGTACGGGGCGCGTGATATCGCAAATTAGAATACAGGCACTAGTGTGCCCTTTGCAAAGCGTCTCGAGAGACGGGCTGCCAATGGGATTTTCCATGGCAGATAAAAAGACGCTATCAGCGGACAAAGCCTGGGGGAATTCAGGCTTTTGAATGATGTGCGCCCTGGCCGCATCAGGCATCGTGACATCAATGGTTTCACGACCATACAATAACTCGAATGATGTCTGCGGCATCAGGGAAACCTCAGTGGATTATCGTTAAGCACATTAATTAAGACACCTGGTGTCAAGAGTTCTCACCATCGAATTGACGCAAACGCTGAATCAGGCTCGAGGTATCCCAGCGACCACCGCCCATCCGTTGTACGTCAGCATAGAATTGATCAACGACTGCTGTGACTGGCAAAGAGACGCCCATACTTTTAGCTTCATCAAGCGCGATGCCCAGATCCTTACGCATCCAGTCAACCGCAAAACCATAGTCGAACTTACGATCTACCATTGTGTCTGCACGATTAGACAACTGCCACGATCCACCAGCACCTTTAGACACCAGATTAGCCATCTGCTTGGCATCAAGACCCGCTTTTTCCGCAAAGTTGATAGCCTCTGACATACCTTGCACCAGGCCCGCTATACAGATCTGGTTACACATCTTGGTAATCTGGCCACTTCCCACATCACCAAAGCGCTCGCATGCCTTGGCGTAAGCGTCCATTATTGGCAGTGCGCGATCGTAGTCTGTCTGCTTGCCGCCGCACATAATGGCTAACTGCCCATTTTCTGCACCAGCCTGTCCGCCCGAAACCGGCGCATCGACAAATCCTACTCCCAATGCTTCACCAGCCGCTGCGAGTTCTCTGGCGACCGTCGCGGAGGCTGTCGTGTGGTCAATGAAGACGCTACCATTCTGCATGGCCGAAAACGCGCCCGTGTCGCCGACAACCACTGACCGTAAATCGTCATCGTTACCCACGCAGGCAACAACAAAGTCCGCACCTTCAGCAGCTTTTGCGGGGGTTTCCGCCATTTTACCGCCGAACTCCTCAGTCCACGACGACGCCTTGCTGGTCGTGCGATTGTAGACGGTCACGCTGTGACCAGCCTTGCTCAGATAACCTGCCATGGGATAGCCCATGACGCCCAGACCCAGAAAAGATACCGTTGCCATGTGTGTTTGCAGTGTTGAATGTGAGGCGTCATAGTACCTGATTCATACTTATCGTTAACTGACTACCGACCCTTCCATGACAGTAAATGCACATATGCATCGAAGCTTGATTCTCGGCGGCGTAAAGTCGGGCAAGTCTGGCTATGCCGAGCGGCTGGCTGACGCCTATTCAAAAGAGCACTCGCATCAGGTTATTTTGATAGCTACAGCTACAGCCCTGGATGATGAAATGCGCAAACGTATTAATCGCCACAAAGTCGATCGCAATAAACAGTGGTTGGTGGTGGAAGAACCCTTGGCCGTTGCAAGTGCCATCGCAGCAGCGGACCAGACAATAGCGAATGACGAATCACGTCCATGCATCGTTATCGATTGCCTGACACTTTGGGTAACGAACCTGTTGATGAAGTCGGATGAAACGTTTTTACGTCAGGAAATCGGCGCTTTTCAACAATCGGTAAAAGCCTGCCAGTCGCGCCTCATCATGGTCTCCAACGAAACCAATATGGGTGTAACACCTATGGGGGAGCTATCCCGTCGATTTTGCGACGAAACGGGTCTGCTACATCAGAATCTAGGGCAGATTTGCGAGCATATCGCCTTGGTGGTGGCTGGTAACTCGCTGAACATTAAGGGGCATTCACACCCAGAACTATAGTGAACACACCTAACGTATTTTGCAAAAAAAAAGAGAAAAAGAAGCTAGCATTACAATTTAGTATCAAATGTTTAGCATGAAGTATTTGCGCTTCAAAGGCGTCATGGGTACATTTCAGCTGTAACTACTGTAATTAACGGCACATCAATCAGGGGATAGGGCGATGATGAAGTTTCGAAATTCCACACTTGTCGCAAGCCTTGCGTTTTGCAGCGTTGTGGCTGCGGCTCGAGCAGACATAGTAACCATCGCTACGGTCAACAACGGTGATATGGTTCGCTTGCTATCGCTTACCGCTGACTTTACGGAGAAGAACCCCGGTATCGAACTGGAATGGGTCACTCTGGAAGAGAACGTTCTGCGCCAGCGTGTAACCACAGACATCGCAGCAAAGGGCGGCCAATACGATGTTATGACTATCGGTACCTACGAAGTGCCTATCTGGGCGAATCAGGGTTGGCTGGCCTCACTTGACGACCTGGGCGATGAGTATGATATCGACGATATCCTGCCTGCGATTCGAGACGGACTGTCGGTTGACGGAAGCCTTTATGCCGCGCCCTTCTACGGTGAATCTTCCATGGTCATGTACCGCACAGACCTAATGGAAAACGCTGGACTTGAAATGCCTGATGCTCCGACCTGGGATTTCATTGCTGATGCCGCGCGCAAAATGACTGACAAAGACAATGAAGTCTATGGCATTTGCCTGCGTGGCAAGGCAGGTTGGGGGGAGAATATGGCATTCCTGACGGCAACGTCTAACTCTTTCGGTGCTCGCTGGTTCGACATGGACTGGCAACCTCAGTTCGACAGCGCGGAATGGGCAGCTACGCTGAATTTCTATGTTGACCTGATGAGTGAGGCGGGGCCTCCGGGAGCGTCATCAAACGGCTTCAACGAAAACCTGGCACTATTCCAGACTGGCAAATGTGGCATGTGGATTGATGCAACGGTTGCAGCCTCTTTCGTGACTAACCCTGCCGACTCTGAAGTGGCTGACAAGGTCGGATTTGCACTGGCTCCAGACAACGGACTTGGCAAACGTTCCAACTGGCTGTGGGCCTGGTCACTGGCTATTCCTGTCGGTACGGACAGCGTAGAGGCTGCCAAGAAATTCGTAGCATGGGCAACATCCAAGGCTTATCTTGAGCTGGTAGCTTCCAAAGAGGGTTGGGCCAACGTACCACCCGGCACACGGACTTCTCTTTACGAAAACCCGGAGTACCGTAAAGTGCCATTCGCACAGATGACTCTGGACAGCATCAATTCAGCTGATCCAACCAACCCTTCTGTTCAGGAAGTTCCTTATGTGGGAGTTCAGTTTGCTGCGATTCCCGAGTTTCAGGGTATAGCGACACAAGTCGGACAGCAATTCTCAGCTGCACTGGCAGGC
>JBGCFI010000032.1:0-20370 GCA_045106855.1 Granulosicoccus sp. | reverse complement strand
GTAACTCGGCCACCATAGTTTTTCGAATTCCTGAACGACGTTTTTTGGTAAAAGTTGTGCAATGACTGTTCTGGCTAAACTCTTGGGCTGGAGTCGCTTGGCGTCTTGCAGAGAGTCTTGCAGCGTAACGTCGGGGAGCAGATCAATATGAATCGGATCACTCTGCTGCCAGTAGTTTGAAATCTGCAAAACAACCGGACCACTTAATCCTCGATGCGTAAACAACAGTGCTTCTTGAAAACTGCGCTTACCGGCCTGGATAGTGGCTGGAATGGCATTACCGGAAAGACGAGCGAACATCTCTTTCAGCTGGCCTGTGAACGTGTACGGAACAAGGCTTGCCCTTATTGGCAGGACGTTGAGTCCGAATTGTCTTGCGACTTCATAACCGAAAGGAGTGGGATTCATGTGTGGGATAGATAAACCACCTGTTGCCACTACTACAGCGTTTGATGCGACGTTGCCCTGGCTGGTCTTGAGCAGGTATCGGTCACTGGCCATTTCATAATCAATTTTGTCAATATTGCATTGAAGAACAATATCAACACCCACCGCGTCACACTCGCTTTGTAGTAAATTGACAATGTCACGGGCTTTACCGTCGCAAAAAAGTTGACCGTGGTCCCGCTCATGGTAGGCAATGTTGTGAGATTGCACGCTACTGATAAAATCCCATGCACTGTACTGGCTTAACGCAGATTTTACAAAATGCGGATTAGCACAGAGGAAGTTATCGGGTTCGACATACAAGTTGGTGAAATTACAACGTCCACCGCCAGACATTAAAATCTTCCGACCAATTTTTTTACTGCGCTCCAGTACTACAACTCGTTTGTCGTGTAAGCCAGCCTGCCAGGCACACATCAAGCCTGCCGCGCCACCACCTATTATGATGACATCATAGTGTTTGTTCATGCCGGTGAGGATACACGATGCGAGGGCAACTATGCCCCGGCGACAGTCACTTCTACAATGAGATTCCAGACTATTCGGTGGGGTGGGTCTGTCGGCTTTCGTTAGGTTGGCGAGCTTCTGGGGAATCAATGTAGAATGACATTCCAGGCCACTTCACTCGCCGTGCTAGATTTTTGGAAGTCCCAATCTTGTTGAGCTATCGCCATTCGTTTCATGCAGGTAATTTTGCTGACGTCGTCAAGCATGTTGTACTTGTTGAAATACTGAATCACATGGTTCAGAAAGAAAAACCTTTTGAATACATTGATACACACTCTGGTGCAGGAATTTATGACTTTGGTTCAGGCAATGCCCAAAAGCTGCAAGAGCATGCCAATGGAATAGGCAGATTGAACGAGAATGATTTTCCCGAATTAGCGCATTATTTCAAGGTGATAAAATCTCTTAATCCTTCTAATGATTTAAATGTATATCCAGGTTCTCCGGTGATAGCACAATATTTTTTAAGGCCACAAGACAGAGCCTGGTTGTTTGAGCTGCATCCACAGGATTATGAGCTGTTACGTGAAAACACCGATAAAAACAGAAAGACAAAAGTGCGCTGTGAAAATGGATTTGAAGGGCTCAATGCCTTGCTTCCACCCGTTAGTCGACGCGGCGTTGTTCTGGTTGATCCATCTTATGAAATAAAATCAGATTATGAGCGTGTGATTGAGCATATAGTGCGTGGCTATCAAAAGTTCAGTAGTGGTGTTTATGCCATCTGGTACCCCGTGGTAGATCGGCGAAAAATAGACGCGATGGAATCTGCACTAATAAAAAGCAAGATTAAAAATATTCAGCGGTTCGAACTGGGAATCGCTGAGGATTCTGCCGAACGAGGCATGACAGCATCAGGGATGATAGTTATCAATCCGCCATGGACACTGTTTGACAAAATGTCTGCATTGCTCCCCAAGCTTGCACAGAGGCTGACAGATGATAATGTGATGCATAGTAAATGCGATATTCTATCGGCTGAGTAGCGGTGCTAAGAAGGCCCCATCAACGGGAATTGTTTTACTTTCATGAACTATGTAGCTCCACCTGACAAGCAACTCTATTACGAACAGGTCTGGAGACTTGTACAGCAGATTCCCCATGGAAGAGTAGCGACTTACGGGCAGATCAAAAAGCTTCTCCCTCAGCCTGATGGTGTTAGTGCAGAAGATTTTCAAATGTCTGCGTCGCGCTGGGTAGGTCTGGCGATGGCGGCATGCCCTGACGGTGTGCCTTGGCAACGCGTAGTTAATTCACAGGGAAAAGTTAGCCATCCTGAGGTGGGAAAACAAATGAAACTCCTGGCGGAAGAGGGCGTTTATTTCGCTAAGGATAAGCTGGATTTAAAGGTATACCAATGGTGTGGGCCAGGGCAGAGTGATGAACCGAGGCAAGGGTTGTTGTTTTAAAATGTAAAAGTCGGTACTTGATGTGAAAGGCCGTGTACAAGTTAATCTGAACCTGTACCGTCGTTGAGCCCGAAGCCACCACAGTGGCGTCCACTACCGTTATTCCCGCGTAGGCGGAAATCTTGTACGCCGTACATGGATACCCCAAAGGGCACCCAGTCTCCGCTTTCGCGGGGATGATAAATGTTACATCAACAGGTGATAACATTTACGATGACTATCGACTTTTGGGCGAAACTGAAACAACAGATCTGAACCTGACCGGATACTGCCCGTAAGGTAAAGTTTGAGCTTCTGCACAGCACGCGCGTCCGCCTTACACCTCCTATACTACCCACACTGTTCAATGTTAACTTGCTCGATCATCAGGTTATAGAACACTTCGCTGTTTTGATCAATGAAATCAATACGTCGGTTTAACTCATTTGTAGCTTTTTCCAGCGCCGCCTGTTTCGCGCCGGTATCCAGAGAAGCGTTTGCGTCTATAGCTTGCTCGACCTGACTTTTAAGTGTTTCAAGTGCTGTTACAGTAAGCACTTTGAATTGCATCTCGGAGTTGGCTAACTGGTTCATCTGCTCAGCAACAGTATCAGATGGGCTGTAAAACTCACGAAGATTAATGTCGGAGTCTATGTAGGCATAGCTACTTCCTATACTTATCCGAAGGTCTTGATCTATTGTATTTCCCTCAAAGGGAATAATCGCCAGAAAGAATGAGTCCTGCCTTCCTTTCGTGCGGGTGTACTCAGCTTTCAAAGCGCCAGACTCAGCAGCGATCGGCATAGTGATGCTTTTGAGTCCAAATTCTTGTATGACTGGCTCAGTTGGTCTGTCGCGTCTGGCAAAAAGTTGTAATGCCTGGGTGCCAGGGGCTACGATATCCTCGGAAAGGTATCTGTTGCACGAAGAGATGTCAGCGTTGACGGCATCGCCGGAGCCGACTGTTTTACACCAGGTTGCAAAAACGCCAGGTGACATCGGGCTATCTTCATTAATAACAGGATAGGCCTGTAAGCCTCTGGAGGTTGCTGATGCAGTTGCCTCGTTAAGCAAACATTGAAAGTCAGCGTCATCTTCTGCTGAGAGAAATTCTAGTTGCGCGATCTGACCAGTCGGATCACTTATTTCTGAGGTATTGTCGTTGTTCATTTCGGGTATCTCTGACTCTGGTTTATCAGACGAACTGCTGCAGCTTGATAGCAGAATAACCGCAATGACTGCTGAGACCATAACCGTTAGAAAATACCCATCGGCGGGAGCAACGGCTCCAGAGACATCGTCCATGGTAGTCCTCTCTGTATTTGTCCAATTATCGGTTTGAGTATACCATTAGCGATTCGGCCGCTGACAGGGCGTTAACCGACGGGTTCATTCAACAACTGAACACTTCGAAAATTTGTATTGAATTCTTCGACACTTATTGTCGTGAATCCGTCGCTTGTTCCATCTCCGGTATCACTATCTGAGCCCCAAGGGTTGTATACCGTGATTTCCCATTCACCGCTAGCATTCTGCTGAACATCGGTCACAACATAGGCATGAGATGTGACAAATCCATCTGAAGTCCGCGTTTTCTTTCCATCGTTGGACGACAATGAAGACGCAGTGACACTTTGACCATTTTCAAGAGCCGTTTGCAGATCTGCCGGGTCGAAGTCTGATGGATGATCTACGGTAAAATTATCTTGGCCGGTGATCTCCGCAATGGCCTCGTTAGCTCGGCCACCTTCAATAGTCTCGTAGCTTCCGTTTGCTTGCGCATAGGCTTTTTCTACGATAGCTACCCAAAGCTCAGGATTTGAGGAACTTCCGGTACTTGCATACACAGAATTGCCCGAACTGTTGGTGGCAAAGTCGTCATCAACTGTGACATCACCTAGATCGCCTCCAAAGCTAACCGTGTAAGTACCGTTACCGTTGTCGGTTATCATGTTTTCGATATACTCGGGATTGTGATGTGCAATGCTTGCCAAGGCTGCAACAAAATAGCAATCACCTACAGCGCCTTGTTTTATGTCAGTTAATGAAGCGCCATCAACGATCACTTCACCGTCTATATCCTGAAAGATAATGTCATCCGCTGGATTATCGTTATTGTTTAACTCGTCGTGTTTATCTGTGAGTCCTGGGTCAGCCAATTCAACTTCTTTTCCACCGTTAAGCTGGGCCAATGCATCTGCCAGTGTTTCGATGACAACCGGGGTGCCCGGAATATGAAAAGTACCTGTATGCCAAATGGGTTTGATTTGCCCCGGGTAAGTATCACCTGTTGGACTGTCTGCCCGTGGAAGAACTTGTGGGTCGGGCTCAGCCTTCTGATCCCTCAGTTGTCTGATCAGAGCAGCGCCAGAATCTACGTTCTGCGTGGGTTCCGGTGTTTTTGTGGTTGGTAGAAATTCATGGATTTTAGGCGCTTGAGTGCGTATGCTCAAATTCATGCTTGCAATTCCTTTTGGTATTTTTAATGACGCTTTCAGTATTACTAGCTAACGATTCCTTGTCTATACGTACAAACCCTACTGGTATCAATGCCAGTAAATTGTAATATTTGGTTTTTCTAACGAATTATGTGCTTCTATCTGTTTGATATTATTACGTACTTTTTTAGAATAGGATGAAAATTCAGGAATTCATTCCAATCAGCGAAGAGGGGCTATACAGGCTAGTCTGTTAATTTCTATCTAGCAATTGACTATGGGCGGAAGTTTATTGGTGTGTTTTTTGTTTGTTGGCATCTCATTGTTACCTGCTTTTAGCAGTCACCATGCGGTGATGCTGTATTTGGTTCGATATTCTTGTCCTGACTAATAGCTTGTAGGAGAGGCGTACCCGAAAAATTCGATCACCATCAATCTTCTTTGAATCTTCCTACTTAGCTTTGAACGCTTTGATCGTTGGTTACGATACTCTTGACGTTACTCTATACGCCTGAAGTCACCCTCATAATTTCCCGTCGAAGGTTGCCCATCCGCAAGCAGTACATCCCATGTTAAAAGCAACGACCTCAAATCGGCAGAATTGCCAGGCTCAACGTCTAGTGTCACGTAACCACTCACTATGTCGATTTCTTCATCCTCATCAGCGTTGCCATCTCTATTGAAATCCCAGCTTATATTCGCCTTCGAGAAAACTGATTGTCCTGGAGTTTTCATACCATCTTCTATTCGTGCAATATCAACAAATTCATAAGTTCCTGATAGCAATTCGGTGGGCTGGGTAAACTACTAGCGAGATCACTTGAACATGCCACGGTAGTAAATGCAGTAAACAGTATTAGCGCCATAGCAGAGACTTGAGGGAATTTCATAAATGACCTCGTACAAAGAGGCTTGTGCAATGAATAACGAATCTGAATTGAATTTTTGACATTAATTTTTCAGGTGGAGACGTCTTCTCTTGTAGCTTGGGTATTGCATGCGACTTTTCACAGTCAGGTTAGTTGCCAAGTTCACTCAAAGCTGCATTCGAAAGCACTGATAAGCCGCATTTTGGTTGGCTTCAGCTCGCGATTTAACGGGATTGTGGATTCTCGGGAGTGGTAATATTCACGAAAACTAGTCAGATTAGTAAATATTCAATAAAAGATTACCTGCATAGAATTTATCTCGACATAACGAAATATTCAGACGACGTGTATTGCCGAGTCTGGATCTAACAGAGAAAAATACTATGAATATAAATCTAAAGAGCGGCCTGAATATAATTTCCGCAACATTGCTGGGAAGCATCGGTTTTTTGGCAACCGAGGTCGCTGACGCACAAAATCTGCTTCCGCGGATCGACTCAACCATGCTGCGATCGCCGACTATTGGAACGCCAGTATTTGACGGTGTGTCCCTGCTGCGAGCGCGCCTTGTTAAGGGTTTAGTCAGTGTCAACTGCCAACCAGAAAATACTGACATCAACATTCTGGATGAAGATGGGTCAAACGTCGTTTATGTAACTGTCAATGAGACCCGATACTCGTTCGATAGCGATGCTGTACGAGGCTTTGATTTACAGCTTTGTGGATTTAGCAACAGTGTTACCTATCAGGTTGGGGAGATACCGGTTTTAACGCGCCATCGTAGTTTTAACATTGTGGGTCGTGGTGAAGGTTTTGATACGGTCCGCTTGAATTTCGCCAATGCAGTAGGAACCCGGGCACTGGCAATTGAGGAGGCTCCCGAAGTAAATCTGGATCTGGGCGCACTCGCCGATTCTGTTGTTATCGAGGTACGAGATTTTCCAATAGGGCGCACTACATTCTTTGCTGACATGGGGGAAGGTTCAGATTCCTTCATAATTAATCCTTATGGAGGCAGTATCGAGGGATCAATATCTATTGCTGTCGATGCTGGAGAGGATTCCAGTCATCTATTCTGGAATGATGGCGGTCCTGTGGATCTTGATGGTGATGGAGTAGATGACACATTAGCTGCAATCGTCAATCGAGGGGACACTATCGATATCAACCTTTCTAGTAACCGCATACCCTACGATATACCCGAGGGCTCATCTGTTTCCATTTTTGCCTGGGGTGACTCGAGAGAGGGGCAAGGTCATTTTGACAATGTAGCAGACCACGGGAGTGATCTGGTAGTAGTACGTTGGAATGGTCTGCTGGAAGGGAGTTTACATTCTCACGTGTATGGAGATGACCAGCAGCTGCGAGCCTTCGGTTCCCAGGATTTTGGAATAGTCTCGGGAGGGCCGTGCTGGCAAGCACCAAATGTCGCGTTCCGCGACGGTGAATTAGATCGGGTTTGTTCTTTGAAAGATGCCTTTTATCTAGTGCCTGCTTACGCGTCCGATTCTGTTCAAACGCGCTATACGATTGATCCGAATAGTACCGGTTCGGCCACTCTGTATACCGATGGGGGAGTTGGGGATGATCAGGTTGTAATGCAGCTGCTGCATAAAGAGCCACTGGATAGAATGCAATCGTTTAAAGCTGATTTGACAGGCGGGCAGCATTATCCTTTCAAGAATGACACTTGTGCTGTTGATCATCCGTTTATAACAGTGACAGCTTGTGAACTGATGGATAATTCTATATCGGCGGTAGATTGAAATAGCGGAGTGTGAACTGCATATGGCATTAATAGCCTCTTTTTAAAAGCGTTGAACTCCTTGAGAAATGCTGTATGCCGATCTAGAAAATTCTGCAGAATACACTTGCCTCTGGTGGTTGGTTCTACTTTTTTTGAAAGCGTAAGTTGTCAGTGAAATTTTCAATGAACAATTTAGGTTTGGTTTATCATTGTGAATTTCTAGTGAAAAATTTAGAATCTGCGAGAAATTCCTATCGCATATTCTACGAAGAATCCACGGCGTGCCGGGTGACTACCGATCGTTTTATTGATTGAGCAGAATACGACGAAGGGGTCTGGGGATGAGTTGATCTTGCAGATGAATGTGATTTTTTTAATTGTCGGAATTATGGCATTGGTATATCGGTTACGTATTTTGGTACTTGATAGCCCCTCTGTACGGCAGGGCGTTCTGCAATTTTTGTATACCAGCGCATCAGATTTTTATAATTGTTCAGGTCGATACCCTGCCATTCGAAACGCGATATCCAGGGCCAGCAAGCCATGTCGGCAATTGAATATTCGCCAACGATGAAGTCATTGTTGCTCAGTCTCTTTTCAAGAACGCCGTAGAGTCTCTTTGTCTCATTCTGGTAGCGATCTTCTGCATATTGTGATTTTCCAGGATTGTATTTAACAAAGTGATGGGTTTGGCCGGCCATAGGACCAAGACCGCCCATTTGCCAGTTAAGCCACTCAATGGTTGCCCAGCGCTTTTCGAAATCGGTTGACAAGAACCTATCGTGCTTTTCAGCCAGGTACTGCATGATGGCGCCTGATTCCATCATTGAAATACTCGACTCCGTATCGACAATAGCTGGTATTCGATTGTTAGGTGCTATGGCAAGAAAGTCTGGTGCGAATTGTTCGTCTTTAGAAATATCAATGGAATAAACGTTGTAGTCGATGCCTAGCTCTTCGAGAAGAATAGAGACCTTACGTCCATTGGGCGTTGTCCATGTATACAGGTCAATCATTGTCTCGCCTACTTTTTAGCCTCGGAAACTCTAGTATATCGCGTCTGTCAACCATATTGAATGGAACGAATAAATACGTGCGTAGAACGTGCTGCTGATATAAGTTGAAAATATCGATTTACTAAGCTTTATAGAAAATCCGAGTTGGAAACATGGCACCCTTATAAGATGACGTTGTGTATCACGAAAGCTCGTTTTCGCCCTCTGCATCTACTTCAAATACATTGATTGTCATTGAAATAAACGCGTAGTAGCCTAAAACTGCGACAAGATCAATGACTGCATCCTGACCAAGTATCTCTATTGCTTCTTGATATATGGCGTCAGGTACGCGACGCGTTTTATACAGACTCATTGCCAGGTCGTACACGCAATGTTCATCCTTGTTTTTAAATACAGGTGTTTCACCCTTGCGAATGGCTTCCACGATGTCTTTGTCTAATCCGGCATCTAAAGCAATCGGTTTGTGATGCTGCCACTCGAATTCTGATCCCCAGTATCTTCCTGTAATTAGTATCGCTAATTCAGACAGCCTTGTTGGTAAGCAGCTGTCGAAGCGACAATATTGTCCAAGTGTTTGCGCACGTTGTGCCAGATCCGGTCTCCACAGCCAGACGCCTAGAGGACCGACAACTGCGCCTCGGGGCCCGGATACAATCGCATCATGCACCGCTTGCTGAGCTTCTGTCAGATTGGGCGGTCTAGGTGGATTTATTCGACTCATTTTTTTATTCTCACGTAGAATTTGTTAAATAGAGTACGGCATTTATGCCGGCATCTGCACTATTAAGATATGGCGTTGACTCTTGCAAAGCGCCATTTCACGGGTTGTATAACAGGTTGCGTGATATTCAATTCGGTATGTCACATACCCTGCCAGAGCTGTATCGTCTATGAAGTCAAAAAATTCATCTTATGGAAGGCACTGGCGTTTCCTGGATGTTACAGGCTAAGCATTAATAGAATAATTATGCCCGTGATTACTATATTGCCAGATTTACCTAACGAATTTTGTCAGAATCAAGGTTAACAAAATACGTATTGCAGGATTCAGATGATAAATGTGTGGGGCAGGGCAAGTTCGTCCAATGTGCAAAGCGTGATGTGGTGTATTGCAGAGCTTGGCCTGCCACATACGCGAATAGATGCAGGTCTGATGTACGGAGTGAACAATACGCCCGAATAACTGGAAATGAATCCCAACGGAACCGTGCCCACGCTTATCGATGGCGAGGGGCCGGCATTATGGGAGTCCGGTGCAATACTGCGCTATCTGGCTAATTCTTACGCCGACGATATTTTCTGGCCACAAGATCCATTACAACGCGCAGACGTAGACCGCTGGGCAGAGTGGTCCAAGGTCAGTGTACAGATGAATTTTAACGCTCCGATTTTCTGGCCAGTGATTCGTTTAGCGCCGGAAAACCGGGATGAAGAAAAGCTGAACGCGGCGATAAACCATTTCGAGAACAAATTAAGAATTGCACAGGATAAACTCAGCCAACATCAGTTTCTGACGGGTGATAATTTTACACTTGCTGATATTCAATTCGGACACATTTTGTTTCGGTACTTCACTTTGGAAATTATACGAGCCAATTTGCCAGGCATACGTGGCTACTACGATTTTCTTACGACGATGCCACACTATCGTAGTCACGTGATGATTGAATATGATGAGTTGCGATGGAAATCGGATGAGTGAGAACTTAGAGCAAGCCTTTTTAAATTAACCCAACTACTCACTGCAGCACCAACTGTATGATTAAAAACAGACTATTTTGAAAAAATATTTGTTGTGCTTGAGTTCTCAACTTTAGCGCGAATTGATCGCCGCCACAATTGTTTACTGCTCCTTGGTACTCAATGCAGCCACCAGTAAGGAAGGCCGTTTATTCGAATTGTTGCTGCCTATGACTATTTGTTGCACAATTTCGATGGATACTGCTGGTAATCCGAAGAAATGAGACAACCAACAATGAGTCGTAACAGTCAAGGTCTGATAGTAAGGTGCCTGAATCTGTCCTCGATAGCGCTGTTTGCTGCGCTAGGCAGCGTATCAACACATGCCGCGCCTTTGCCTATCTCTGACGCTCACCTGCATTACAGCCATGATTCCGTAGAGCTGACTCCTCCAGAGCGTGTAATAGAGATTATGCGCGAAGCAAATTTGAAGCTGGCATTGGTATCGAGCTCTGATGACAACGGGACTCAACTTCTGGTGGATTTAGCGCCAGAGCTTGTCGTGCCGGGTTTACGGCCCTATACCAGGCGGGGGCAGTTGAATACCTGGTTCAAGGATCAGAAAAATCTTGATTATGTGGAAGCGTTGCTTGGGCAATATCGGTACGCTTCAATTGGTGAGTTTCATTTATACGGCGCAAACGCAGACCTCGAGATTCCAAGGCGCATTGTCGAGTTGGCTGCCGAATACAATCTTATTCTTCACGCTCACTCTGATGCGGAAGCGGTTGAGCGACTGCTGGCACAAGACAATGATGTCAAGGTGCTTTGGGCTCATGCAGGTTTTGAAGAACCGGAATTTGTCTCTTCAATGTTGTCAAAGCATGATCGGCTTTGGGTTGATCTCGCCTTTCGTGGCGAGGTTGGTAGCGGTGGGCAGTTAAGTGCCGAATGGCTCGCGCTTTTTGAAGCTCACCCTGAGCGTATTATGCTGGGTACGGATACTTACACGCCTGAGCGTATTTATTACATTCCATCGCACGCGGAAGATGCGCGATTGTGGTTATCCACGCTGCCTGAAGATCTGGCTGAAAATATTGCCTGGAAAAATGCCTATGAATTGATCATGCCTGTTTGGCAGAAAAATTCTGCCAATCCGGAATCCGGCGCTGCAACAGTTTGCAATAAAGCCGAATCCAGTGCATTTACGCTTGGTGATCAAACGAAAGTGATTCTGGAGCCAGACCGCGCTATCGAGGTTGGTGAAGCATTTTCTATAATGCTGACGCTGTGTGGTGGTGATCTGGATTCAGCCGATGTCGTGCTTGATGCCACAATGCCTGCCCATGGGCATGGTATGAATTACACACCAGAGCATAGTGTCGTGTCGACCGAGCCGGATTTTATGCAGGTACGTGTCAATGGTTTACGGCTACATATGCCGGGTGACTGGCAATGGTCAGTTACGATGCGCAGGAATAATCTGCGTACACAGGCTTATGAAGACTTCCAGTTAAATTAATTCAAGGCGAAGGTTGTGGCGTCTGGAGAACCAGGTTGTTAATGCAAGCTCTACTTAAGGTTGTTGTAATCGTCTTTATTTTCGGTTCTCAACATGCTATTGGTGAGGAAATAACGTTCACTGATGACGAAAAAAGCCTGTTAAAAGCCTTCTCCTCTTGGCCAATGAAAATGCCCGCCGATCCGGGAAACGAGTATTCAGGCGAACAATGGGCTGAAATACTTGGAGAGAAGTTATTTAATGATGTTGCTCTTTCGGCGGATCAATCAATATCCTGCGCATCATGCCACGAATCCGACCGAGGATTTGCTGATGGGAGCGCACTGGCAATTGCCGGTGCGAAACCGCATGTGCGTAATACACAAGGATTATTGAATGTGGGGTACCAGAGATGGTTTGGTTGGGATGGAGGTGCGGATAGTCTCTGGTCAGCAAGCCTGCGACCACTGTTATCTGAAATTGAAATGGCCTCTGATATTGAAACCTTGTCATCAAGGCTGCGAGACACACCGTACGTTATTAACGCGCTTGATAAGCACAATATCAAATTAGCTAATCTGGATGACGAATCCCTGGTGGTGCTTGCGAGTAAGTTGATGGGGGCCTATATGCGCACCTTAATATCTGGCGAGACCAGCTTTGATCAATTCGTCGGCACATTGCTAGATGACAGTGAAGATAACAGTTCGTATCCGCTGGCGGCTCAGCGTGGTATGAGATTATTTTTTGGCGAGGGGAACTGTTTTGTCTGTCACTTTGGCGCTAACTTTTCCAACGGTGAATTCCACGATATAGGTCGGCCTTTCTTTACCGGTGTGGGGCAGGTTGATCCCGGAAGACATTCAGGTATTCAAAGAATAAACAATGATCGCTACAACCTTGCTGGTGATTTCAACGGCACCGGAGTTGAAGCAGAAATACTGAAAACAAGGACTGTGAAATCAGGCCAGATTAATTTTGGCCAATGGCGAACACCCTCTTTACGCAATTTGCTAGTAACTGCGCCATACATGCACGACGGTAGCCTGAAAACACTACGTGATGTGGTGGATTATTACGCTGAAATAGACCCTGCAAGACTACACACAAAAGGTGAGGCAATATTAAGACCGTTTCAATGGTCTGACGTTGAAAGAGAAGATCTGGTGGTGTTTTTGAAAACCTTGAGTGAGTAGTTGCTTGTAGAAGGAATTAAGGTCAATTATTTGATCTAAGCACTATCAATTATGGAGGGCTGAATTGTCAGGGTTAATCCTGAGTAACTCAAACTACAGAATCGCAGAGACTAGGCAGCTGAAAAACTTTTGTTCAAGATGGCTTTCGGGTGTGTCTTTTCTTCTGATTACACCAATCGGTCGATGAAAGTGCGGCGAGTCGAAATCAAGAAATATCAGTTCGTTTTGTAAATAGGGAGTGGTTGTCTCTATTGGCATGGTCGTTACGAGATCAGTATTGCTGATTATTTCCAGAGCAGAGCGGATAGAATCTGTTTCCACAGCAACCTGAATCGATGTAATTCCGGATGCAAGCATCGCCGCCTCAGTTTGCTGACGCAGCAGGCTGCCTCTTGAATGTGTCAACCAGAAGTGAGCTTCCAGATCGCTGGGCGTTATTTTCTTAAATGTCGAAAGCTCATGTCCTGATCGACACAGTATGCCAACCCTATCGTCAATTAGATGCTCAAACCGCAGAGCGTCATTTGGATGCGCCAGACTTTGAGGCCCAAGAACCAGATCAATTTGTCCACGCTCGAGCATCGAGCGAAGTTCGTGTACCAAGCCTGTCTTTAGCTCGACACTACAGTTTGGGTATTCTTTTATAAATCTGGATAGCGCGTTAGTCAGGAAGCGCCCAGCTACAATAGGGGGTGCGCCAATGCGAAGCTCGCCCAGTGCCCCTGAGAGCGATTTATCTGCGGCAATTTCGGCCTGCTCCTCGGCTAGCCGAATTGCCAAGCCACTTCGTGATAGTTGTTGGCCAAGCGTGTTTGGCACTGATCGCCGACCATCTCGTTGAAACAAGGTAGATCCCACGCGCTGCTCCAGCGTGCGCATATTTCTGCTCAACGCAGGCTGCGTCAGTCCGAGCCGGTCTGCTGCGCTCTGGAAAGAGCCGGCTTCCACAATGACCGAGAGTTGTGCCAGATGCCTTGAGTCTAGTTTCATAGCAAAATGATATGTGTCAGGTGAATAGTTTTATTATCCGCGATATGAGTGACTTTGCTACCCTAGTTTGCTGAGATTTGGCCCAAACTTGGAGAGTCCTTTGATCAAATTCCGCGAATTAGCCTTTTGTGGCTGCACTTTGGCACTGGCAGGTCTACTACCCGGCACTGTCGCTGCCGAAATTTTCAAGGGGGAGACGGCTGGCGTTGGTGATCCGGTGCATACCATGTTCGTTGCATTCGCCAACCAGGCTGGCAAGGCTGATGTGCAGATTCAAGTGAATGCTGGACAGACATTAACCAAATCCATGCTGAAAGGTGCTAAGGGCGAAATTGATTTTTTCTCGTCGGTCCCTTCATTGGTTAATTTGATGGCCGGGCAGAAGAGGATGTATGAAAACGTTGATGGTGCCCCTGAGTTAGCAAAAAACCTTCGCGCCATTCTGGGTTTTAAAGCGGGTGCTTATCATCCAGTGACACTGTCGGGCTCTGGGATTGAGTCATGGGAAGATATCAAAGGAAAAACTGTATTTACCGGACCACCGGCAGGATCTGCATCGGCCACATCCGAGGCGCTGATAAAAATAATCACCGGCTACGAGGCTAAGAAAGACTACGATGCGGTGCGGCTCAGTTGGGGTGAGGGATACACAGCGCTCGCGGACGGTAAAATCGACATGATGGTACGTCCTGCGGAGATCGGTTCGGCCAACATAGAACGATACGGTCTATCAGGCGAGTTTCGTATTCTTTCCATACCAGCGGATAAAGTGGATTCTGAGGCCATGCAGAATTTGTTTGGGCGCCCGGGTCGTGGCATGCTGACCTTTGATGGTGATATTTATAAGGGCCAACTCAACCAATCTGAAATAACAGCACTTGGATTTACCCAATTTGTTGGTACCCATGCAGGTGTCTCTGACGATGTGGTGTACGCTGCCACCAAGTCATTCTGG
Organism: Granulosicoccus sp.; assembly: GCA_045106855.1. Lineage (GTDB taxonomy): Bacteria > Pseudomonadota > Gammaproteobacteria > Granulosicoccales > Granulosicoccaceae > Granulosicoccus. The sequence continues at coordinate 5,633 of JBGCFI010000032.1, read as the reverse complement.
GAGAATCTGAGTGAGGTTCATGCCACTGCGTTTTTTCTGAAGGCTGTAACGGCGGAGACTGCGTTCACCTCGGTTAATGTGCCACTACACCCGGGCGCTGCGCGCTACTATGAAGAAGCAGGTATCGAAATACCGGAGGCCATACGCCCATAAGTAGTGGGCGTCTTACGTCAGCTCCCAAACTGTTGCTTAAGCCTGTCGTGCTGACATCGTTGTGAACCCATCTACTCAGCATGTAAACTCTTTTATAAAACTGTACGCAGGCGTTGCTATGCTCGCCGCTTGCGTACTTGGTCTAGTGGCCTTATACAGCTCGGGCTTGGGACTAATCGATCCTAAACTGCATAGGGCGGTTGGATTTGCATTAGCGTTGATCATTGCGATATCGGTTTCACGGTCACGCCGATTAACAAACGGGGCGGGTGAACCCTCAGCGCTACTCAACGTTGTTGACCTGGGTTTACTGGTGGCCGGGTTCTGGTCTTTGTGGTCGTTCTATTTTGTTCAGAACGAAATGGAGATCGCGCTGTACGACATTTCCACAAAAGATGCATGGCCTGCGCTGGCAGGGTTGCTGGTTTTTTTGGAATTGTGCCGCCGACTATGGGGTTGGGGTCTGTTTTCGGTTGGCCTCTTTGGCGTGCTTTACCTGTTTTTTGGTCAAAACTTGCCGGGGATTTTGGAACACACCGGTTTTTCACTGAAAGAAGTCTCAGAGGCACTTTGGTATAACACCAACAAAGGCGTATTTGGTTCGATTACCAATATCGTACTGAGCACCGTATTTATTTTCATAATCTTTGGTGTCCTGCTGGAAGGCACTGGTGCTGGCGACACGCTGTTGAAATTTGCATTCTTAGCCACCCGACGTACACGTGGAGGACCTGCCCACGCCGCCATTCTTGCTTCTTCGTTGTTTGGCACCATGTCGGGCTCTACCGTTGCCAATATTGTTGGCACAGGTACATTTACCATTCCGATGATAAAGAAACGCGGCTTTTCTCCTACGTTTGCGGCCGGTATTGAAGCAACTGCGTCATCAGGAGGGCAGATAATGCCACCAATCATGGGAGCCGCCGCCTTGGTGATGGCCGATCTTACTGGAGTTGGCTACCTGAATATCATCGTTGCGGCACTGGTTCCTGCCTTGTTCTACTACTTCAGCTTATTCTCCGCCGTTACTGTTGAGGCGCGTCGTCAAGGAATTGAAATACAACCGTTAACCGTCGATGACAAAATAACGCCTGTCGACGCGATTAACTCGGTTCTTTTCATCGGGCCAATCCTGACGGTCATCACCTCGTTGTTGCTTGGCTATTCAACTTCGGCTTCGGGTTTTTATGCTGTGGTTGTATTGCTCCTGTTCAGTGTTATTAATCCGGAGGTTCGCAAAGATCCCAAAAAGCTATGGCGATCGTTCTTAAAAGGCGCCGAGTCGGGCGCGACTCTGCTAATCGCGATTGCTGCGATCGGTATTCTGGTGGGTTCCCTAGACTCCACAGGTTTGGGATTGAAACTAGCCAATCTCATCGGAGAGATTCGTGGTGAGAGTTTGTTCTCGGCATTGGCGGTAACTATGGTCGGAGCATTGGTCCTGGGAATGGGTATGCCCACGCTACCAGCCTATCTAATTATCGTATTAGTTATGGGACCGGCTATGCAGGCGTTGGGTGTTTCGATGCTAACGGCTCACATGTTCGTTTTTTACTATGGGGTTGCGTCCTCATTGACGCCGCCTGTAGCCATTGCCGCTTATGCCGCTGCTCCTATCGCTGGGGCTAACCCATTATTTACCGCATTCATGTCGTTTCGACTTGGCATGGCCAAGTTCATTATTCCCTTCGTGTTTGCGTTCTATCCAACCATATTAATTATTGAAAGTTTCCAGCTATGGGATTTTGTATGGATAGTAACCCGCACCTGTTTTTGTATCTGGATGTTTTCCTCTGCGTTGTCAGGCTATGATCGCCGGGCGCTAAGCTTGTTCGAAGTCATCGCCCGCTTGGTGGTTGCGTTTGTCGTGCTGGCGATCTCACCGATGTTCCATATTCCAGCCTTGATAATGGGTCTGGCATTGCTCGTTTTGGATCGACGGCTAACGAGTAAGTTGGTAAGTAAAAATGAGCAAGAAAGCCCATGAAAAAAAAGCCAAATTTCCTGTTTATCATTACTGATCAACACCGCGCTGATCACTTGGGTTGCTATGGCAATCCTATTGTAAGAACACCAAACATAGATTCCCTGGCGACTAGTGGTCGACGTTGGGATAGATTTTTCGTAGCCAACCCGATTTGCATGCCCAACAGGGCATCTATTATGACGGGGCGCATGTGCTCGGTTCATGGGGCTCGGCACAACGGTATCCCTCTGTCAAAAGATCAAACTACGTTTGTAGAGCTACTTAAAGACGCCGGGTACAAAACCGGCCTAATAGGCAAATCACATTTGCAAAGTTTCACTGGCCTGCCAGCGACCAACACCTTTAAAGCACAGGAGGGTAAAACTCAACCTTCCGCTCACTTGCGCGATGCGTTTAAAAACAATCGTCATAGTAAAGACTACGATCTGGAAGTGAAAGGGCAGTGGGATGAACCGCTGGCTCATCGCGTTGACGGCGATTTTTACGGCTTCGAGCATGTCGAGGTAGCCGCTGACCATGCTGACCAGGCCTGTGGTGATTATCTATTGTGGGCCAGAGCGCAATATAAGGATTTCGATCAGTTGGTTGGGCCGGAGAATGCGTTGCAAACCAATCGCCCCGATGCCCCACAAGCATGGCGCACTGCCGTGCCTGAGGAACTCTACTCAACTCATTGGATTGCCGATAGGTCAGAGCAATGGTTAAGCCAGCAAGTTGAGGGTGACGAGCCCTTTTTTCTGCAAATGTCATTTCCTGATCCGCATCATCCATTCACGCCACCGGGAAAATACTGGGACATGTATGACCCGGAAGATATCCGGCTACCTGACTCATTTGATAAGGGGACGCTGCCGCCTATAATGGCGATGCAAGAAGCGATGCGGCGTGGTACGGATGCTCGAGACAACCAGAGTCCTTTTGCTGTGACTGCTGATGAGGCGCGAACAATAACAGCGTTAACCTATGGCATGATCACGATGATAGATGACGCCATTGGCAGGGTATTGGCGAAGCTAGACGAATTAAGGTTACGAGAAAACACGATTGTTGTGTTCACCTCCGACCATGGTGACTATATGGGTGATCATGGCTTGATGTTGAAACTGTTGCTGCATTATCAGGGCCTCGTACGAGTGCCGTTCATCTGGAATGAGAAAAGTAAGGACACGGGCGCTAATGTTGATTATGGATTGTCATCTTCCATTGATATTGCAGCTACTGTATTGGCCAAAGCAGGAATTCAACCTTATAACGGGATGCAAGGTCGAGATTTGCTGACTACCGAACCGCCAGATTCCATTATCATCGAAGAAGACAGCCAGCGAACGATGATTGGATTTGACAGGCTGCAGCGAGTAAGAACATTGGTAACTCAACGTTATCGGATGTCGCTTCGACAAGGCGAGGACTGGCATGAGCTGTATGATCTGCAAAATGATCCGGGGGAGTTGCACAATTTATTTGATGAGCCGGATGCGAGGTCGATTCGGAGTGAATTAAGTGTAATGATGCTTAAAAGGTTGATTGGTTTGCAAGATACGTCTCCATTGCCGGCTTATAGAGCTTGACCCCGTTTTTTGATTTTCAATCAGATCCGGAAGAGGTGATTTATCTGAGCCAAGACCCCGCGTTTGCAGATCGACCGGCAACACTGAAAGGTCTACATTTTGAATGGACACGCCAGCACCATAATCGCATTACCCGGAGTGCCTCTATTATTGAAAAAATGACTGACGGTAAAGAGCCGCCAGGAATTTTTATAGAATTTGCAAATAAGGACGAGCTAGCTCAAGAAGGGCTCTCTTTGCCGAAACATGCTGACCGATAATAACAATGGTGACTCTAGAATGTGAGCTTGTGTACTGGACGGTTCCGTTACCCGATAACAACAGGACCGTCAATTCCACTCTTTGCGATCAATTCATTAAGTGAAGGCATAATGGCCTCATGTAACAACACACCCTTATCCAGTTGTTCCCTTTTACGGGCAAGTCCTCGTTGACCTGGTAGGCGAACCGGATTCTCCGGGTTTGATGGTTTGTTATTTATACTCTGTTCTACGAGATGATCCATCTGCTTGAGAAACGCTTGTTTCTCGCCGAATGCTTCTATATCAGTAATTTGAACTGACACGTTGGCACCCCAAATATCGACGCCATCTGCGCGACCATAACCCGAGAGTCCGGATGTTAGTGATTCAATGAATAATGCTAGCCCATAACCTTTGTGGCCGGCATCTAATCCACCCAATGGAAGCAGGCTACCCGGTGGATTTTGAAAAATGACAGAAGGACTGTTGCATGGCTTGCCTTCAGAATCCAACCACCAATCGTGCTCTCCGGATTTCTCTGCCTGATGAAGTCGCGCACTCATACCCACCGTTGTCGTGGATGCTGAGATATCAATCATAATGGGGTCTCTGGAGGTTGGTATTCCCCATGCCATCGGATTAGGCGTAAACAGGGGTTCGGTTCCCCCAAACGGCGCGACATTCGCTACCGATGGGTCGCTGCAGACGAGTTGAACAAGGAATCCTTGTCTTGCAGGTTCCTCTAAATAGGCGGCAAGCGCTCCGATATGCGAGCTTCGGCGAATGACAACATGGCCGGTTCCATATTTTTTGGCCATAGAGGTTGCCGTTTCAATTGCGCGCAATGTCAAATGTGGGCCAGGTAAAAAATTACCATCCCAACTAGCGACTGCCGGCCTTACACTAAGCTCTTTTAAATTACCATCTCCAAGCATATCGCCATGCTTAACGGCATCAAGGTAGGGCTTTAGCAGCATCAAACCGTGTGTATCGTGACCAAGCAAATCGCCTTCCGTTAGTACAGTCGCTACATCGTGAGCGCACTTATCACTCATGCCGGACTGTAAGCACAGCGTTTTGGCAAAGTTCAGGAGCGATTCAGCATCATAGCGTAGTGACATGGGTAGCTTCTCTCTGCAGCAGTGCTAATTCTTAGTGTATCAAACCGATGCGAACATCTGAGCATACCAGATCATGACAGCTGACTAAACCGCAATGCTGTATTTAGATGAACAGAATACCAGCCGGATTTTTAGATAGTGCGGTCGCTAAGGATTTTACACGTGTATATTCACGAGGGTAGAATTCGATATACACAAAACGAATAGTAATGAAATGGTCGTATTCAAGAAAAAACCAGATAATGGGCTTGCTTAAATGAATACTCTTATGAAAATCAATTTTCGAATATTCGGTTTTCTTTTAACAGTGTTCAGTATGGCGTTTGTTTTAGCCATACCAACGTCTGTACTTGCCAACGCTCAGACTCAAGACGATTTGTTCGAAGGCTACTGGACTGCCTCTAAACTTACCTCTGTTGTCGAGATCAGCAAATGTAAAGACTCGCTGTGTGCGGAAATTGCCTGGATGTGGGATGTTGCTGTTGCAGGCAGAAAGATGATGGATGTCAAGAATTCTGCGCAAGCTAGACAGAAGCAGCCTCTGGTTGGCCTGCAACTGTTC
>JBGCFI010000031.1:0-221183 GCA_045106855.1 Granulosicoccus sp. | reverse complement strand
TTTCAATCCATGCTAGCTTAAGAATTTGAAAATATTGTATTTACTAATAAATATCAACGACTTAAAGGCTGCTTCCAGTAAGTTCTTTATTCCGCACAACTCTTTAGTTCGTGCCCAGGGCGTCGTGCGTGCAACTGCTGGTTATAATGTTGTCATCATCAGAGCCCCAACAACAGCGCTTTCGCGTTAGCGCACCAGATTCCGGTTTTCAGGACAACTCCTTCAGCCATTCGTACCTTAACAATTGCATCAGCTTCACTATGTCAACTTCACTTAAAGTTCTCGCATTTGCAGCGAGTAACAGTCGTGCATCGATCAACAAGCAGCTGGTCACCCATGCGGCCAGCGTCATTAATGACGAGTTCAATCCAGGCAGTGAGATCAGGATTCTTGATCTCAATGACTTTGAAATGCCTATTTACAGTGTCGACAGGGAAATGGCCGGCGGCGTACCTGAGGCTGCCAACACTTTTTTTTCAGCCATTGGACAGGCAGACATTCTTCTCATCTCGTATGCTGAGCACAACGGTAACTACTCAGCGGCTTTTAAAAATATCTTCGATTGGTGTTCTCGAATAGACAAAAAGGTCTTCCAGGACAAGCCGATGATGATCATGGCTGCCTCACCAGGCCCGGGTGGCGGTGCCAGCGTACTAAGAACAGCACAGGGATCAGCTGGTTTTTTTGGGGCTGATCTTCGTGGCAGTTTGTCAGTTGGCCGTTTTTCAGAGACATTCGACACCGACAGCGGCAAGCTGACTGATCCAGAACTGGCAACTGCACTTCGCCAACACTTGAGTTCTTTGCTGGCTGAACAGGCATAACCATTTATCGCGCGAACCTTGCAAGCACCCTCGCTATGTAGAAAGATGAACTGGCGCATAACTGCCTGCAATACCCTGATCGCATGCTAAATCAGGCGGCCTCTATTCTCTGGAGCGCTCGCGAGCTAATTGCATAAACCGATTTATCAGCGGGTTATGACTGCGTTCACGCAGACAGACAATGGCCTCCTCCATTGTCAGCTTGGCATCACGAATGCTTATGTGTTGCAGATCCGGGCTTTCGACAAACTCGGCCTGCGACACTATGCCAACGCCTCCCCCAGCCGCCACGATCTGACGAACGGCTTCACGCCCCTCGGCTTCAATGCTGATATTCAGCGTCAGCGCCGCTATACCGGCCTGCTCCTCTATTTTTGCACGCGTGCGTGATCCACGTTCGCGCATGACCAATGGCCATCGACATAACTCTTTAAACGATACCGACTTGCGAGCGCTGTAGTCACTTCCGCTGGGGGCAAACGCAATAATAGGTGTTGAATCCCAGGTAACGATATCGTGGTTTGTATCTTCCGGGATGTTTCCAAGTACCCCGATATCTGCCTCATAACGATTGAGTTGATCGATGACTTTGTCGGAATTACCAGATTTGACCGAAATAAAAACACCGGGAAACTCGCGACGGAACTGGGCAAGTACCTGGGTCATGTGATGCGCAGAGTCCGCAACAATACGCAAAGTACCGGTGTGTATATCTCTTGATTCGCTCAGGAATTCAAAGGCACGCTGCTCCACTTCGAAAAGACGATGCGTAATCTCCAGTAACTTCCGCCCGGAGGCGGTTACGACAACCTGCTTCTTGTTGCGATCAAATAGTTTTATATCGTATTCCGCTTCAAGCTTGCGAACCTGATCGGAGACCGCTGGCTGAGTCACGTGCAAAGCCTGAGCGGCACGCGAAAACCCGCCGAGCGTGGCTACATGGTGGAATGCCTTAAGTTGAATGAAGCGCATTGCCGTCTGTTACTCAGTATCCAAGACACATTGACAACAAATTGCCATCGAAAAACAGTTGCCAATTGCGTTTATTTACATCAGCCATACTTATAGGTGTATCTGAAATATCGATTATACATATATCTGCTGGATCGTTATTATTCTCGCAACTCCGCCGCAGTTCTCAATCACATGGCAGCATCGAAGGCCTCCACAGGCCCCCGACAAACACCTGACAACCCATCGCTTGTGCCGTTTCCTGCCCCTGACGGCGGAGAACCCTACCTGCTGACCCCGGGACCGTTAACCACAGCCTTGTCTGTTAAACGCGCGATGCTAAGCGACTGGGGTTCCTGGGATGGCGATTTCAAAGCCATGACAGCACAACTGCGTATCGAGTTGCTGGAGTTGATCGATGATCAGAATGAGGCCTTCGATTGTGTGCCTATGCAAGGTAGCGGCACCTTCGCTGTCGAGGCCATGCTGGGATCACTTATGCCACGTGACGGTAAAGCTCTGGTATTAGCCAACGGCGCGTATGGCAAACGCACAGCGAAGATACTAGATTGTCTTGGACGTGCCTGCACACTGATCGATAAAGGTGATTACCTTCCGCCTCGGGGTTATGAGGTCACCGCAGCACTGGAGGCTGACCCTGATATCACTCACGTCATCGCCATACATTGTGAAACCAGCTCAGGAATTCTCAATCCGATAAAAGAAATATCAAGTGCAACCTATGCAGCCGGACGCCAGCTCTTCATTGATAGCATGAGCGCTTTTGGCGCATTACCTTTATCCAGCCAGGAAATTCAATATGATGCGCTTGTATCTTCCGCTAATAAATGCATTGAAGGCGTGCCTGGATTCGGATTTGTCATCGCCCTTAAATCACTCATTGAGAATTCGAAAGGGTGTAGCCATTCGCTGAGTCTTGATGTGTACGATCAGTGGAATACAATGCAAACGACCGGGCAATGGCGTTTTACACCTCCAACACACACTATCGCGGCATTCATCGAAGCGTTGCGTTTGCATAGACACGAAGGAGGTGTTGCTGCGCGTGGCGCACGTTATCAAGCCAATAGAGATACTTTGGTAGCTGGCATGCGTGCGCTAGGGTTTGAAACCCTTTTACCGGATGAGTGGCTCTCGCCTATCATAGTTACGTTCTTTAACCCGGCACATCCGGCATTCGTGTTCGAGACATTCTACGACCTGATGAAAAAACACGGATTCATAATCTATCCGGGCAAACTAACCGTCGTGGATAGTTTTCGTATAGGTTGCATAGGGCACCTTGATAGCGAAGTCATGCAACAAGTAGTAAAAGCCGCCGAAAAATCTCTTATCACCATGGGCGTAGACAATGCGAAAGCACCATCTGCCGCCTATGCGGAACGTGAAAAATTACATAACTGAAGTGTCAGAGCATGCGCCGAAACCTGCGACTGTGCGATGACATGACAAGACATTTACCTATCAATTACGGACACCAAAATTACTCATGCCCTCCCAACTGACGGTTAACACTCGCGACTATGATGTTCCACCGGTTTGTGCCATTGCAATCTGTCTGGATGGTTGTGAGCCTGCCTACCTTGATGCCGCTATTGAAGCAGGCCTGATGCCCACACTTAAACGCATACGCGAACAGGGAACCGATCGCATTGCACACAGTGTCATACCCAGCTTCACTAATCCGAACAATATGTCGATTGCTACCGGAAGGCCACCGTCAGTACATGGTATTTGCGGAAATTTTCTATACGACCCGGACACCGGCCAGGAGGTCATGATGAATGACCCGAAATTTTTGCGCGCCCCTACTATTTTCAGTGAATTTTACAATAACGGGCATAGAGTTGCGATTGTCACGGCCAAAGATAAACTGCGTGCATTACTGGCTGATGGTATGGCCTTTGACGACAATCGCGCTATTTGCTTTTCATCCGAACGTGCTAACCAGACCACACTGGAAGAACATGGAATCGATAATGCCGCAAACTGGCTCGACATGAGCGTTCCGGAAGTCTATTCAGCCGCGTTATCCGAATTCGTCTTTGCCGCCGGCATAAAGTTACTGAAAGAATTCAAACCCGATGTCATGTATCTCACAACCACTGACTATATCCAGCACAAGCACGCACCTGGCGATGCAGAGGCAAATTCGTTTTATGCCAACTTCGATAAATACCTGACAGAACTTGATGCAACAGGCGCGGCTATTGTCATTACAGCCGACCACGGGATGAAACCCAAACATCATGCAGACGGTTCACCAAACGTTATCTACGTTCAGGACTTACTGGACGAATGGCTGGGCAAAGACATGGCCCGCCTGATCCTGCCCATCACCGACCCTTACGTGGTCCACCATGGCGCATTAGGATCATTTGGAACAGCCTACCTGCCAGACGATGCTGACCAGGCCACAGTGATTGAAAAGCTGTTGGCTCTGGACGGTATTGATGTTGTCCTCGACAAGGCAGGTGCCTGTGCACAATACGATCTACCACCCGATCGTATTGGTGACATTGTCATTATCAGTGGCGAGAATGTCACTGTTGGAACCAGCGAGCATCGCCATGACCTGGCAGCACTGGATGTCCCCTTACGCTCACACGGTGGCTTGACTGAACAGAGCGTACCCTTCATTGTAAATCGTCCTATGCCGTCATTGGCAGCAGCCCCAGCACTGCGCAATTTCGACATCATCAATGTCGCCTGTCAGGCAGCTCAAATCGGAAATTCATGAATATGTCGTCTCAAACAGTTCGCAAAGAGGCAATGCGCATCGGTGGTGAGAAAGTCTTCACCGATGAAACCATCGACGTTCTCTACCCATACACCAATGAGGTGATTGGAACAGTGCCTGCAGGCACTGCAGAGCATGCAAAACGCGCATTCGACATTGCCGCCAATTACCGTCCAAAACTGACGCGGTACGAACGCCAGCAAATTCTGTTTAAAACCGCAGAACTCATACGCGAACGACGCGAGGAGATTGCTCACTGGCTGACGCTTGAGCTGGGCATCTGTCATCAGCATGCGTTGTATGAAACCGGACGTTCATACGATGTGTTCATGCTTACCGGCCAACTCGCCATTCTCGACGATGGACAGATTTTCTCCTGTGATCTAACGCCGCATGGTAAGGATCGTAAAATATTTACCAAACGAGAACCCGTCCGGGCAATCTCCGCCATAACGCCATTCAATCATCCTCTGAATATGGTGGCGCACAAAATCGCTCCATCAGTGGCCACTAACAACTGTATGGTGTGCAAGCCGACAGAGCTGACTCCCATGACAGCCATTACTCTGGCCGACATACTTTATGAAGCCGGGTTACCACCGGAGATGTTTCAGATCGTCACTGGAATGCCCGCCGACATTGGGGACGAAATGGTTGTCAATGAAAACATAGAAATCATTACGTTCACAGGCGGTGTTCCGGTTGGCAAAATCATCGCAGCAAAGGGTGGCTATAAACGCCAGGCTCTTGAACTTGGCGGCAATGACCCGCTTATCGTCCTGAATGATCTCAGCGATGCGGATCTTGACAAAGCTGCGACCATTGCCGTTGCAGGCGCTACCGGAAACTCGGGGCAACGTTGCACTGCCGTAAAGCGAATCCTCGCCCAGGAGTCTATTGCCGACAAACTGGTTACGCGCATACTCGAACGCGCCAAGGCTTTGAAGTTTGGCGACCCCATGGATCCGGAAACGCAGTTGGGTTGTGTCATTCATGACAAGGCGGCAGAGATTTTCGAAAACCGGGTATTCGATGCCGAACGCCAGGGTGCAAAGATCTTGTATCATCCCGAAAGACAAGGCGCATTACTTCCTCCCATTACAGTCGACCATGTACCACACGATAGCGAACTGGTCATGGAAGAGACATTTGGCCCCATCGTGCCAATAGTCCGCGTTCCTGACGATGATGACGCTGTCATGGAAATTTCAAATTCCACCCAGTTCGGATTATCTTCTGGCGTCTGTACAAACAACCTCCACAGGGCAACGGCTTTCATCGAAGGACTGGATGTCGGCACAGTCAATATCTGGGAACAACCAGGCTACCGGATCGAAATGTCACCTTTCGGTGGAATCAAGGATTCAGGAAACGGTGTTAAAGAAGGCGCGCTGGAAGCAATGAAGTACTTCACCAATGTAAAGACCTATTCATTGCCATGGCCTCGATAGTGAGTTTTCAGTGACAAGGAAACCAGCGCTCGGCGAAAGCGAGATCAATACCTCGTCCAGGCGTATCGCCTGGGCTGAGCGCCATCACGATGATGCTACGCGTCAGTTGCTGGATGACGATGCAAAGTACTTCCTGCATCAATCCGTATCCACACCCTGCCTGTCAACAATTGCTCGCGCCGAAGGTGCTTATATTGAAGACACTCAAGGACATCGCTATCTGGATTTCCACGGAAACAATGTTCATCACATCGGTTACGGACACCCAAAGCTGAAAGCGGCAATCAGCAGACAAATGGATGAGTTGCCGTTTGCGCCAAGACGTTTTGCCTGTGCACCCGCTACAAAGCTGGCTGAAAAACTCAGTGAACTTGCGCCAGGAAACTTATCAAAAGTACTCTTCACCACAGGTGGATCCTCGGCAGTCGAGGTGGCACTGAAAATTGCCCGCGCTGCCACTGGCAGACACAAGACCATATCGTTCTGGGATGCATTTCATGGCGCAGGCTTTGGTGCTGCATCCATCAGCGGTGAGCAGATGTTCCGCTCGCATGCAATTGGCCCTCTCTTGAGCGGCACCCAGCATGTTGCACCGTTTGCCTGTTATCGCTGCCCCTATGGCTACCCTGATCTTAACGGCAAACCGCAGCTGGAATTGTGCAAACTGACCTGTGCCAACTTTGTACGCTATGTTCTGGAAAAAGAGGGCGATGTTGCAGCAGTCATTGCCGAACCCGCAAGAGCAGTGCCGTATATTCCACCACCGGGTTTCTGGGCGGCAGTACGTGAAGCTTGCAATGCTCATGGCGCGTTGTTGATTTTCGATGAAATACCCACAGGCTTGGGAAAAACGGGCAAGTTCTTCGCCTGTGAACATGACAATGTCGTACCCGACATCCTGGTGATGGGCAAGGCTTTGGGCGGAGGCATTCTCCCACTTGCGGCAGTAGTCACGAGCCCCGAACTGGATGTTGGTGCGGAGTACGCCTTTGGCCACTACACGCATGAGAAAAACCCGGTCAGTGCGATGGCTGGACTAACCACTATCGACATCATCGAGCAGGAAGGGCTAGTGCACAATGCGGCAAGGCTTGGGGAGAGAGCCATGAATCGAATGCGGGAAATGCAGCGCAATCATAGGGTGATTGGCGATGTCAGAGGTCGTGGCTTACTTTTCGGCATGGAGCTGGTAACCGACCCGGAAGCGAAAACGCCGGCGGAGGATCTTGCTGAAGCCGTACTGTACCGATGTCTTGACAAGGGCCTGTCTTTCAAATTATCGCTCGGCAACACGTTGACGTTAACACCTCCACTTATCCTGACTGATGAGCAGCTGGAATTTGCCATGAACGTTATCGAGGAGTCGCTGGTGGAAGAGTGTCGCCTCGCAGGTCTTGAGTAAGTTTTTGAACTTAGACTGCTTACGACACCGGAACACCGAAATCCATGCACATAGACTTAAACCTGAATGGCGTGCGCATTGTACGTACCGATGCAGAAATCGAATGCCCTGCCATTGACACAGCTTTACAGGCTGCTGGCGCCGAACTTGTATTATTAAATGGGGATATCGATGCTCATTCATTGTGCAATGCATTGACGGACGCGCAACTTCTACTTATGTGCTACACCCCTATTACCAAAGAAGTGATAAGCCATGCAAGACACTTGCGCGGCATTGTAAAATACGGCGTTGGTATCGATGCCATCGACATCGCTGCCGCAACTCAAGCAGGCATACCCGTTGTCAATGTACCGGAGTATGCCGAACAGACCGTAGCCGAAGGCGCATTCTGCCTGATGCTCTCACTAATGAAGCGGCTTATGCCATTGCATGCGACCATGCAGCAAAGAGGCTGGTTTGATCCCGCCTCGCCGTGGCTCGGGAACGACATTTATGGCAAATCCGTTGCCATTGTAGGTGCCGGTCGAATAGGTTGCGCATTTGCGCGCATGGCGGGATCTGGTTTCGGTGCACATGTTATTGGATATGACCCTCACGTTAGCCGGGAAAACATGGCGAGAAATGGCATACACAAAATTGATGATTTGCACACGCTGCTGAATGAAGCCGATGTGGTGTCCATTCACACCGTTTTAAACTCTGACACATCCGCCATGATTGGTGCTGCAGAATTTGCTGCGATGAAAAAAAAGCCGGTATTTATCAATGTCTCTCGCGGTGCTCTCGTTGACGAGATGGCATTAATTGCGGCACTGGACAATCACCAGATAACGGCTGCGGGACTCGACGTTTTTTCAAGCGAGCCACTAAACAAAGACACACATGCATTGAAGAGTCTGTATGGCAGGGACAACGTTATCCTGCTACCGCACCTGACCTTCTTCACGCATGAAGCCATGCACAGACTCAGCGAAGATACGCTGGCACGCTGCATTGAGATCCTGCAGGGCAAGAGCGTCACCATTCGCTCAAACGACCCCAGACTCCAGGCTCAGAAAAATGTACTGAATGTCGCTGTCGAGTAAGTCCGAAGCACTTCCTCTGACTTCGAATTCTGCGGCTGCACATCCGCAACGCATTTGCTGAGAGCCTGCACCAGACAGAGGCAGTACTTCCAGGATGTTCCTCTATGTTGACAAAGATTGCTTAACAAGCTTGTATTTTTTGTTCTGTAAACGTAACGTTACCGTAATGCTCAAGTTTCCTCGTGGCAGTCGTAAGCCACGTTTCAAGCCCGACTGGTTAAACGAAATTAAGGAGTTATTCAGTGAAGCGAATTCTTTTGTCTACTAGCCTGCTGTTTGTTGCAGGCTCCGTGTACGCGGACTGCCCGCCGGTCACGGCCGCCGATCCGCAGGGCGTCTCTGCCGGGGAATACCCGCAGCAATACGATCTAGTCGAATTTCAAGGACTTGCCAGCTGCGAACTCAGCTTTTCGGAAAATCCGGACATGGCGACTCTGAATGGCAAAATCCGTGGCAACCCCGATCTTCCGCCATTGGCAGAACGCTTGCCGGAAGAGCCTCTTGTCGTCATTCCCTATGAGTCGATTGGCAAATATGGTGGAACATTCCGTGCGCTATCCAACGCCACTGAAGCTGGCACATCCGACTTTCTTTCTACACGTCACGTAAACCTGGTACGTTACGCCGACGACCTGACAACGATCGTTCCAAATGTTGCCAAAGCCTGGGAATGGAACGACGATTTCACACAATTGACCTTTACCTTACGCAAGGGCCACAAATGGTCGGATGGTGCACCATTCACTGCCGACGACGTTAAATTCTGGTACGACAACCTCGCCCTGGATTCAAAGGTAATTGAAAGCGCCAAAGATTACGTTCTTGTCGGCGGTGAGCCAATGACAGTTGATGTGATCGATCCGCAAACCGTGAGATTCAACCTGCCTGCTCCCAAGCCTGGCTTGCTCGCTCACTTTGCGACCTCCTTCGCACAGGGGTTTCAACCGAAACATCTACTTGGGCAATTCCATCCTGATATCAATCCGGAAGCTGACGCTCTTGCAACAGCGGCAGGCTTCGAAAACGGACTCGATGTCATCAAGGCCTACTTCGGCAACTCTGACTGGACCGATACCCCAACGCCACTGCTGAACAGCCCGGACAAGGCAGGCAATCTGCCGGCGGATGTACTACCAACATTAGAAAGTCATATCTATATTTCCGATACGACAGAAGGTCGCCGCCTCGTCGCCAATCCGTACTTTTTCATGGTAGATACCCAAGGCAACCAGCTTCCTTATATTAGCGAACAAGACGAGCAGTACATCAACGATGCACAAGTTCGCTTGCTTAAACTGGTTAACGGCGAAGTAGACTACAAAACACAGTCGCTGCAGCTCTCCGATGTACCTTTGCTGTTGGAAAATCAGGAGAAAAGCGATTACACCATTGATATCAGACCTCGTGTGGCCATTCACGCGTTTTCATTTAATGTCACATCGGAAGATCCAGCCAAACGCGCAGTCTTCGGTGATTTGCGTTTTCGCAAGGCAATGTCCATTGCCATTAACCGTGATGATCTGAACGAAGCCGCCTACTTCGGCCAAGGCGTTCCACAACAATATATCGGCTTCTCACCGGCTCCGGCGTTCGTGGATCCTAAATGGGCAAGCTATGCCATTGAGTATGACCCGGACGGCGCTAAGGGCCTGCTTGATGAAGTCGGCATGGTAGACACAGACGGCGACGGTTTTCGTGAGTTACCCAACGGGGACAAATTTGTCCTGAACATGCAATTCGCAACTCAAGGTATTGCCGGCCAGGTGGTCGAACTTGTCAGTCAATACTGGTCCGATGCCGGTATACAAACGACCGTGAAGGAAATCACACCGGACGAATACCGCTCGGCTCAATCATCCAATGCGCTGGATGTCGGTATGTGGGAAAAAGGCCAGCCCCTGGGGATTGTCCTGGGGAACAACGAACTATGGGTTGCCCCCTTCGAAAACTACTTCGCACATCGAGTTGGTATGCTGTGGGGTGAGTGGCTTGAATCTGACGGTAGCAAAGGAGTGGAGCCACCGGATTACGTCAAGCAGCTGAACGATGACATAAATGCCTTTCAGTCAACCCCTGTGGGTTCCCCTGAATCTGATGAGCTGGGTGCCCGCCTGGTGCAGAATATGGTTGAAAACTTGTTGTTCATAGGCACGGCAATGACGCCGGATCCTATTTATCATCGTAATGCACTCGTTAACGTGACCGAGTTTAAAACTGCCTCCTATGAGTACTACAGAACGTATCCATACCTTGCTGCGCAATGGTATCTGAACGACTAATACCAGGCTGCTTGCGTTGTATCTGATAAACGCGCTAGTCGGGGAACGGACCACAACATGTCCGTTCCCCGAACTCAATACCTGTTACCAATGACCAGTACAGGTCAAGGCTAGCCAGAACTCAACATGCTCAGATTTCTTCAATTTACGCTCACCCGAGCAGGTTTGTCTCTCGTTACCTTATTGACGGTCTCACTGATCGTCTTCAGTCTTATGGAGCTTGTACCCGGGAATTGTGCCGAGCGCTACCTGGCATTCAAGAATACTCAGGGATCTCAGATCACCATTGACGACATTCAGGCCGAAGAACGCAGACTAGGCCTGGATAAACCATTCATACAGCGTTGGGCTGGCTGGGTTTCCAATGTCTTTCTACGCGGAGACTTCGGCGACAGTTGTATTTTACGCCTGGACATCAATCAGCTTCTTAGTGACAAATTCTGGATCAGCCTGGGAATTTGCCTGGCGGCGCTTGCGGTGGCCTATGCCATTGCGATACCGGTTGGTATCTATTCAGCAGTTACCCGAAGCGCTGTTGCCAATAATTCCTTACGCTTCGTCAGTTACCTTGGTCTGGCGCTGCCTAATTTTCTGTTGGCACTTATCATCATGTTGATATCCACCGTGCTATTCGGTGATTCGCTAACCGGTCTTTTCTCAACTGAATACCGTGATGCACCGTGGTCCATCGACAAGTTTCTGGATTTCCTGTCACGCGCCTGGCTACCCATTTTCATACTCGGCTGGTCTGCCACGGCATTCGCCCTGCAGACCGTTCGTGCATTGATGCTTGATGAAGTCGGAAAACTCTATGTCACGGCTGCATCTGCTCGAGGAGTTTCCGGATCAAAACTACTGTGGCGCTACCCTGCCCGACACGCCATGGGCCCGGTAATCAATTCCCTGGGATTTGATTTAAATCGAATTTTCAACGAACTGCCGGTTGTTGCATTGATTCTGACCCTGACGGAAGCAGGTGCTTTGCTTATAGAATCTCTGGCACGTTCCAACGATCAGCAATTGGCAGGAGCGATCATTTTTCTTTTAACCGCCAGCATCGTGCTGGTCAATTTCTTCACTGATATTCTGCTGGCGCTTATGGATCCACGAATTCGCAAAGGGCTCATCGGCGCATGACTCTATTTACGCGTAAAAGCGCTGCCGAGAAATCGCAGCAGCTCAAAGAAGCTTATTTCACAGCGTCACAGGGGCAGCTCATCCGGTCGCGGTTCAGACAGAACCGCGCTGCCATGATCGCAGCGGTAGCACTGACAGTGATGATCCTGATGGGTTTTTTCGCACCTTTCCTGTCGCCTTATGCACCCAATATCTCAGGGCGCGACACCGAGTACGAAAACGGTCCACCACAAATTCCTAAATTCTGGGATGAGAACGGTTTTTCCGCGCGTCCGTTTCTCTATACCCTTGAACGCGAGCGCTCCATCAAAACCAACTTTCGCTGGGTGATTACCGAGAATAGAGATAAGCGACGTTACGTGGAGTTCTTCGTGCGCGGATGGGAATACAGCTACATCGATATTGAATGGAATCTGCCCGGAACATTATTCGATATCGACTTTCAGGCTTTGACTACCGACCTGCACTTGTTTGGAATCTCAGAAGGGGGTATTCACCTGTTCGGCACAGATGCATCAGGAAAAGACATCTATGCCAGAACCCTGCATGCAATTAACACCTCATTAGCAGTGGGTACTCTGGGCGTATTGATTTCATTTTTCCTTGCACTGATTATCGGTGGAGTGGCCGGCTACTTCGGCGGCTGGATCGATTCGGTTCTGCAGATGATCACCGATGCCATCAGAACCGTCCCACCCATACCCTTGTTCATGGCACTCGCAGCGTTTATGCCCGACTCGTGGAGCTCTGAAACACGCTTCTTCTTTATCGCCAGTATTCTGGGGCTTATCGGCTGGCCTACTCTAGCGCGCCGAATCAGGACTCACCTGCTAACCGAACGTAGCCAGGAATATGTTTTGGCTGCCGAGTTGTGTGGTGCTTCATCCAGCCATGTTATCCGTCGCCACCTCTTACCGAGCTTTACCAGCTATATCATCGTCGACCTCATGATAACGTTCCCCTACGTCGTGCGTTCTGAGACCGCTTTGAGTTTTATTGGCCTGGGTTTAACCGATCCCGTTAATTCTCTGGGTTCACTGATGCAAAGTGTGTCCAAAGCAGATGTCATACTCAACTATCAATGGTATTTCATACCCGTGCTGTTTTTCATTGCCTTTGTACTGGCCTTTGTTTTTGTCGGTGACGGCCTGCGTGATGCCGCTGACCCATACTCGCAAAGTAAAAAATGAGCTTACTCAACGTACAAAACCTCACGCTTCAGTTCAAGACTGACGAGGGCTTGATAACTGCCGTAGACGACGTCTCTTTTGATCTTGATGCCGGTGAAGTTCTGGGCCTGGTTGGTGAATCGGGCTCTGGAAAATCAGTGACCGCCAAAGCGCTAATGAAGCTAAATCCCGAGAATGCCGTCTACGGGGAAGAGAGCCGCATATCGCTTAACATTCACGATCGCAGTATCGATGTACTTTCACTGCAAAGCGGTAAAGACTTGCAAGTTATCCGCGGCGGCGCGGTATCAATGATTTTTCAGGAACCCATGGCAAGCTTTGCACCTGCTATCTCTATCGGCGAACAGATGGTAGAGCAACTGGTTTTACACAAGCAGATTAGCAAGCGCGAGGCCGCATCAATTTCTATCGAAATGCTGGATCGAGTGGGTATTTCCGATGCTTCAAAACGCTTTAAACAGTACGCTTTCGAGCTTTCCGGTGGTATGCGCCAACGCGCCATGATTGCCATGGCTTTGTCCACCCGCCCAAGCCTGTTAATTGCTGACGAACCCACGACAGCCCTCGACGTCACGATACAAGCGCAAGTCATTGACTTGATGAAAGACTTGATAGCCGAGTTTGGCATGGGTATCGTCTTTATTACACACGATCTGGGGGTCATAGCTCAAACAGCAGACAAAGTCGCAGTCATGTATCTGGGCAAGCTGGTGGAACAAGGTCCGGTACGCGATGTAATACGCAATCCGGCGCATCCCTATACTCGTGGCCTACTCAATGCCTTACCCAAGCTCGATGACCTGGATACTCCGCTTATGCCTATACCCGGTGATATTCCCAGTCCTCTGGAACGTCCTACCGGCTGTGTCTTTCATACTCGTTGCCCGATGGCTGAAGATCGCTGCCGACAATCAGTTCCAGGCTACCAAACCTTCGGCACGGACCACAAGGCAGCTTGTTTTGTTACTGCCGAGCAGAGAGCGACGCAATGAACGAGATATCGGCATTGATAAAGGCTGATAATCTGTCAGTTCACTTTCCGATAGGTGGCAGTTTGTTTACCCGCAAGCAGATGTTGCGTGCAGTGGATGATGTCAGTTTGTCCATTCCAAAAGGCTCCTTTTTTGGCTTGGTCGGAGAAAGCGGCTCTGGCAAGACCACGTTGGGCCGGGCCATTCTGCGCGCAGCCCCCATAACCGGAGGCGCAGTAAAGTACGCCGACGGCGAAGTCGAATACGATCTGGTTAGCCTGCACAAGTCAGAACTCATCGAGTACCGCAAGCGCGCACAACTCATCTTTCAGGACCCCTATGCAGCGCTCAGTCCGCGAATGACAGTCAGGGATATCATTGCTGAGCCGTTAGAGGTGATGGGAATAACCAACACCCGTGAAGAAACTGATGACCGGGTTCGCAGCATCGCTGCCAAATGCCGCTTGAATCTTGAACATCTACGTCGTTTCCCGCATGCATTCTCCGGAGGCCAACGGCAACGAATTTCTATTGCCAGGGCATTGGTATCCAATCCCCGGTTTGTGGTTGCCGACGAAAGCGTTGCAGCACTGGATGTTTCGATTCAGGCTGATATCCTCAATTTGCTGAAAGCCTTGCAGGATGAATTACAACTAACGTATCTTTTTATCAGTCACGATTTGTCCGTCGTTGCGCACATCTGTGATCATGTAGCCGTCATGTATCTGGGACGTCTCGTCGAAACAGCACCAACGCGTGAACTGTTCAAGTCACCCAGACATCCTTATACCAAAGCCCTGTTGTCCGCCATCCCCTCCCTGGACCCTGACCAAAGAGACAAAGCGCAAAAGCTGGAAGGAGAAATCCCATCGCCCACCAATCCACCCGCTGGCTGTAAATTTCATACGCGCTGCCCTCATGCCATCGACATCTGTAAGCAGACTGAACCGACGCTGGAGGCAATGGGCACAGAACATGAAGTCGCCTGCCATAGATGGCAGGAACTCAGCTAACGAGGCGTTACGTCATGCCTGACAAGGTTTTGCTCATTGTCGTTGATCAATTCCGCGCAGATTGCCTTTCAGGCGCTTTGGCAGATGTTGCTCCCTTGCCAAATCTGCGGGCGCTAATGGATGACGCAACCACTTTCGAGAACCACTTTACGGTCACGACACCCTGCGGTCCTTCACGAGCAAGCCTGCTAACAGGTTTGTATGCAATGAATCATCGTTCTGTCAGAAATGGTACACCGTTGTCCTCCCGGCACGACACTATCGGGACCCATATGCGCAGCGCCGGATACGAACCATTGCTATTCGGCTACACCGATGTCAGCGTGGATCCTCACGGGCGTCATCCTGACGACCCGGACTTGAAAAACTATGAAGGTCTGGCTCCGGGCTTTTCTGAAATCGTAAGGCTTCGCTTTGAAAATCCCGACTCCTGGGTGGGGCACCTGAAAAAAAGGGGCTACAAAATGCCCGCAAACTATTGGGATTTGTATCGGCCGATTCCAGACAAGAGCACGGCGACTTCCACAGATCCGCAAGGTTCACCCATACGTTCACCAGCTATGTACCGGGCGGAAGATAGTGATACCGCTTATTTGACCGACCGGACCCTCGAAGAGTTATCAGCGCGTGAGTCTAAGCCATGGTTTTCCATGGTGACTTATATACGCCCCCACCCGCCATTCGTAGCACCGGCTCCTTACCATTCACTGTATTCACCCGACAGCCTGCCTCCACCCAGGCTTGGCAAAACACTCAGCCAATCCCGCGCCGTGCATCCTTTTTACAATGCGTACTTTAGTGAACCCTCGAATACCGGCCTTTATATCGGTTTTAATGGAGATCTCGAGACATTGTCTCTGGAACATATGGCCGAACTTCGTGCCGTTTATCTGGGGCTTGCCAAAGAGGTTGATGACCACATTGGACGGCTTCTGCAGTACCTGCGTGAAAGTGGTCAATATGACGATACGCTGATTGTGGTAACCGCCGATCATGGCGAAATGCTGGGAGACCAATTCCTCTGGGGTAAAAGTTGCCCTTTCGACTCAGCACTAAAAATCCCGCTGATCATCCGCGATCCGATGCAAGCCGACAGTTTCGGCAAACGTGTTAGCGCATTAACCGAATCTGTTGATGTTGCACCAACTATTGCAGATTGGGCCAATACAAGTATGCGCCGCAGTTTTGATGGTCGTTCCTTATTACCTTTTATCTCTGGCAACACGCCTGCTAACTGGCGGCAACATGTGTTTTGCGAGGCAGAGCTTGGTGAGCTTGATAAGCCGACTCGTTTTCAGAAATCCTGGCAACTTCCCGCACAACAGACAAACTTTGCAGTGCTACGATCTGCAACACACAAGTATGTACATTTCAATGGCGGTATTGCACCGTTGTTGTTTGACCTTAACAATGATCAGCATGAGTTAAACAATCTCGCTACCGAGAATTCACAGGCTATCCAGCTTCAGCAATTCGCCTCTAACATGCTTGATCACAGGATGACGCATGCACACCGTGCGCTTAGCGATTGCGCATTGACTGATCGTGGGCTTTTTACAGTTTAAACCCGGTCCAGGTGCAGACACGGAGCAATATCGTACCAACCTCCGTACCTGTATACTTTTGCCAGAGTCTATTGCCTGGAGATGACTGGCATTGAAAAAAAATATACTGATTGTCGGGGGATCCTCCGGCCTGGGCCTTGATCTTGCCAAACACTACGTTTCGGAAGGTCATAACGTTTGTATCACAGGCCGGCATGATCCTGACCTGCCAGGATCAACTTACCTCAAACTGGATATCGGCAGTGATAATAGAAAACTAGCCAAAAATATAGATCAAGTACTAGCTGCATTCCCTGCAGTCAACACATTAATTTACTCTGCTGGCTATTCACAGAGATCTCACATCGACGCGCTTTCTGATCATGAAGTCAGCCAGATGACTAATGTAGGGCTATTGACTCCGATGCTACTCGTGCGACGTCTTAAGAAAAATCTCAAGACACCACTCAAAGTCATGTTGATAACATCCAGTTCGCAATACACTGCTCGAGAACTGGAACCTGTCTATTGTGCGACCAAAGCAGGATTGGGGATGTTCGGGGCATCACTGGTACAGGATCGGGAAATCGGAAAAGTCCTTGTCGTTGCCCCCTCTGGAATGGACAGTACCTTTTGGCGGAAAAGCAATGTCAATACCAGTAAAATGTTAAAAACAGATTGGGTAGCCAATCAAATCGTTGCGTTATCAAGTGGGCAATTCAAATACAAGTATGCAAAAATATTGAGAGACCCTCGAAGCGTCGTTGTCGTCGAATGTCTGGATAGTAATCTCAATACGATTGAGCATGGCTAAGCCCACGCTGCGTCCTTACCGTTCAAACTCACGCGCTATTTTCCGATCTGACTTTCTATAAGAGCGAATACAGACAGGCTGACTTTGACTCCGTATATTTGTGGCCGTATTTTTCGGTCAATTTCCTCTGGACGATGACACCGTTGCTGCCAGTCGAAATCCGGTTGTATCAAAGATACTCGTTTATAACCATGTGTATGCGTTACCACCTGTTGACTCATCGGAAACTTCAATGTTGAACAACGACCAGACACGGGGTATCGCGCTGATTCTATGCGCTGCAGTTCTCTGGGGAACAACCGGTACAGCCCAGTCCTTTTCGCCACTGACACAATCCGCTTACTGGATAGGTACAACGCGTTTATTAGTGTCTGGCGCATTTTTCCTGCTCTGGATTTGTTTGACTGACATCGGGGTTCTGAGGAAAGATCGTTTGAAGGCTCTACCGTGGTCACTAATACTCATTGCTGCACTTACCATGGCGATTTACAATCTGACATTTTTTGCTGGCATTCGGGCAACCAGTGTTGCACTGGGAACAGCAATCGCACTCGGTAGTGGCCCTATTTGGGCAGGCTTTCTGCAGGCGGTATGGATTCGACAGTTGCCTCATCCTACCTGGTGGCTATCTGTCACAGTGGCTATTGCGGGCCTGCTGATAGCTACGCTAGGCTCTGCTGAGGCCTCAGCCGGGACGTCACTTACAGGTATCGGGCTTTGCCTGTTGAGCGGACTTTCCTACGCGGCTTACGCCCTCGTTACCAAACAGTCGATCGCCAAAGCTTCAGCGAGTGTCACTACCGCCATGGTATTCACCTGTGCCGGACTATTTGCGCTCCCACTAGCTTATCAATTGGCGGGACCACCCATATTCAACCTGTCAGATATTGCCATCATGCTCTGGCTAGGTATCGTTGCAACCGGGGTAGCCTATTTATTGTTCAGTGTGGGTCTACGATTTGTATCTGGAGCAACGGGAGTTGCTTTGGCGCTGGCAGAACCCATAGCCGCAGTTATTCTCGCAATTGTAATAGTTGGCGAACGTCCCACGACACTATCGCTGCTCGGCATGGGGATCGTATTCATCGGGCTATGCATGATCGTTCGGTCAGAATTTGGACACAAACACTAAAGGATTTAAGCCTTGGCGCTATTGCTTGTTTAAGCATATTTTTATTCGTTATAGTCATTCTATGACATAAAATTTCTCGCCAAAGACTCTTTATTGCACCACCATAGCAAGTCGTTTTTGGCCGGCGACGCCATCGATAACTTGTTGCAACTACGCGTATCTTGTTAAAGTTATATGTAATAATTCTGCAAGATGCAGAAACTATAGGTGATGCCCCCTAAATGCACTCGTTTAAAGCACTTTCTTGCAGACACTTACAACTATTGCTTGTTAGAGCCACCATAAACCTGAGTAACGATATTCAAACCGTTTAAATCATAGTAAGACCATCCTTGCACACACTCTGAACCCGGAGATTTGCATTGGATTTTCATTACAAAATTGAAATCTCATTTTTAAAAACATTGGAAATCATGCTGCGTAGGTTCAAGGGAAGTACCGACATGAAGCACAACTTGTACTTCTCTGCGCAATTTTTATCAACCTTGATTGTATTGCTGGGAGCGCTCCTACATCATAAAGAGTCGCACAGTGCCCGCAACGATGGCCCGAACCCTACCTCTCGTCCAACCGCTGAATGCATTCCGGGGGTCTACGCCCGTGATCACGCTGTGTATGAAGGAGACGATGGAGAATACAAAGCATACAATGTCACCGGACACCACCGATTTGACGCGAGTAATGCAATTTTTGACGGCATAGAATCGGATGGCGACACGTTGGAACATTGGCCTGTTGCCATAAAGGCTGCTGATAAAATAGACCGGAAAATGGGCCGTGCATCGGGAACACTGAGGGCGTCAGCCGGCGGTAGTAAACGACATACTTACTCAGTCAGAATTCCCCGCAACCTTAAGGTTGCTCATTTTTATGCTGAATTTAACAGGCCGGATCCCGGCAATAAACTGTATATGAAGTTGACCACCCCGGATGGGCGAAGCAGTTTCCATAACAACGCAAGAGGTTCTTTTGAGTCGGCAGTTATCAGATCACCCAAGAGCGGTGTGTGGAAAGTCAGCGTAGCCATCAAGTCAGATGTCAGCAATAATATAGGCTATTCCTTAAGCATCGATGACGACGAAACCATCGATATAGCAAAAATTAAAGGTAACCTTATTGCCGCACCTAGTGGCCAAACCCACCATACCTACAACGTCAAAGTTCCAAGCGGGCTGTCACGAGTGCACTTTCACACGCAGTTTAGTCGCGTTCATTCGAGTAACATGCCGTACATGAAATTGACGGATCCTTCCGGTCAAAGCGTTTTTTATAACCTTCAGGGCGTGGATTACGAATCCGCAGTAATCAACAATCCCAGGGGCGGAGTCTGGAAAGTGCGCGTTGCCAGAAAAAGAGGCACTGGCGCTAACGTCTCTTATACACTAAGAGTCGATAACGATAAAAATCGTCCAACAACGGGATGCTGGACCGGCGGTTTGATCTATGGTGCCTGGGACGAAAACGGTTATGGTATCTATCGTTTGTCTGATACCCAGAGAATTAAAAGAAACAAGGTCACTTGGGATTACCCCTTTCATGGTTCGGGTGGCATTACACTGGAGATCAGTAATTTTCTTGTCGAGGATATTTCCATTATCAACCACGGGGATGGCATACGCACCAATGGTGACGACATAACCGTTGTGGGCGCTTACGTGGCCGATATTCATGATGACTGCGTTGAAAACGACCGCCTCGGAAACCTCCTGATTAGCGATTCTTTTTTTGACGGTTGTTATGTGGGTTTCAGTGCACGCCCCGATCTGAATGCCCCTTATGATGGAAGTGACAAACTATTTGAAATTCGAAATACTCTGGTCAGACTCGAAAAACAACCGACCGTTTACAGACCGAGTAAATACGGAACAAGCCCGGGACACGGAAATTTTTTCAAATGGACTCCGAACCGCAATACAGCCATTAAACTTTCCGTGCACAATTCGATTTTTCTAATACCGGATGTACCCAGGCATGGTGATGTGCTCGGACTACAGGAAATTGGTGAATTTGAAAGTTGTTCAAGAAATATCATAGTGTGGACAGGCCCTGGTCCGTTTCCCGATGCGGATTCCCTGCCTTCGTGCTTCAGGCTGACCACTAACGTATCTGAATGGAATTCTGCCGTATCAGCCTGGCGAGCCAGACACCCTAATCGTCCGGTACATCCCTGACTGACAAACTACGACTGAGTGGCGTCTGATGGTTTGTCTAATGAGGCGGATGACCGATGAATAGTGAGCTGCGGGAAGGGAATCGTCCAACCTTTCTTGTTCGATACCGCAATACACGATTGTTGCATAAGACGTTGCAGCTTGTAGTAATCCATCGCTACCTCACTGCTAAGCGTTGCAAACAAAAGGAAGTCTAATGAGGAAGCACTTGCCGTAGACAATTCTACGAGCAGTGATTTCAGGTGCTTTTTATACCCCGCTTCGGTAAAAACCGATAAAACCTCGGCCTCAAGTGTCTGTGGGATTTCCGTGAGACTGATATGTTGTAAGCCGTAGTCAAAACCGAAGATAACCGAGACACCAAAAGCTTCGTCACGTGAGAGGTTGGTTAGATTGATTGCATAGAAATCGGCCGTGTTGTACGTCATGGACATGCCTCCCCGGATCGAAATCTCAACAAGGTCTGGCGTCTGGTGCTTTATCTGACCGAGCATGCCATCAGGTAAAATCACATAATCACCACGATTACTCGGAAACCACAAGTTGTTTTTGACTGGCCTTGAAACCAGTTCGGAAACCTTATCCAGCGGCAACCGAATGACACCATCAAGTGCCGGGTTTCTAAGGACAGAATGCAAATTTAACGACATTATTTGCCAAGGGAGTCCGTTGTAGACAACTCGTTCGTCTTCTCGTACCGAACCCAGATTAAGCAGCAACCGCGCTTCTCGAATATAGCGTGGCAAAAAATGCCTGAAACTAAGCACTGCACCAAAAATCAAAAGCAGCGATAACGCTATTAACAGCAAGTCTTCCCTGATATACAGAACCATAAGTACAGCGAAGAAAGTAACTAATGTGGTTAACAGATAGTAGCTGTACTCCAGTAAACGAAACCAGGTTTTAGTCCGCCTCATTTCTTTGGTGGTAAATCGGGTGCTATAGATCCACCAGAATACGCGCATCAAACCCCAGGCAAGCGCCGCAACTGCCATGGCTATGATCAATGTGAGTCCACGTCCCAGTAAAAATTCCCGGGTAGCTGGCCATACGCCTTCAAAAAAAGAATTCTGATCGGAGATCAATCGTTCTAGATGAGCGTTACTGACCAAAAGCTCCTGCGCGAGCTGCTCGGCCTCGCCTGTCCATTTGACTACCAGATCTTCCACTCGTGATGATGCTGGGGCGTCAAGCGCATCAATTGAAATGCCTTGCAGCTCCGACAACGCCTCCTTCGCGATCTCAAGCTTTGACTGATTGAGGAAAATCGTATCGCGTAACTCCGCTAATTGACGTGGTCGTTCAGTCACCGATTTTAACGAATCGACAAGAGGATCCAGGATATCGATCAAGTCCTGACGCCAATCTGTGTTGGCATCCTCGATAGGATTAAGCAGGCTGGTATCGGTATCTGCCAAGGCAATAGCTTCAAACGTGGTCGACAATCGGGCGATATCACGATTCAAATTCGTTAGTGTTTTTCGTTCTTCTACGAGGGTATCTTCACCAACACCTTCCAGCAACTGTTTAAGCTCATCACGTCGCTCCGTTTTTTGTGCCAGAAGTCGGGCAAGTTCATCCAGCCGTGTGGCCTGAAGGCTTGAATCATCCAGCGACAAAACGTTTACTTCTACCTGGTCCTGTGCCAGAGAACATCCTGCAATGGCTACCAGAAGATGAAATAGAACAACTTGGAAGACTTGCATGGCAATAAATATTTTCGTCGTTGGATTACATTATCCGCGATTTTGGCGTTTCCGGGAGACTATCAGCGAGCTGCAACCTGCCCGGCCACAAATAGGCCTAACTCTCATGCACTTTGCGGCTGTCTTCCGGTGCCTCATCACGCTCATACTTGCCGTAATCCCGGATCACATGAGCCACCCGTAGTCGATAGTCTCTGAATAAACGGGTACGCCCTGACGCTTGCGCGCGTCTGTGCGCAACCAGCTTTCGCCAACGTACAACAGCGCTTTCATCTTCGAAAAACGAAAGCGATAAGATCTTGTCAGGGTTGGTCAGGCTCTGGAATCTTTCCACACTGATAAAACCATCCACCTCATCAAGCAAAGGCCGCATCGCCGCCGCAATATCAAAATAGTCATCAACTGACTCTGCGTGCGGTTGAACCTCGAAAATTACGACTATCATGGAAGCAACGCATGAGGCGTTGAAGCCAGCGTTAAAAATGTACGCTCTTCCTGTAAGATAAATTTCTCTGATTGCGCAAACGCATAGTTTTCCTGACCGACAGGATCTTTGGAAAGCCTGGCGCGATAGCATTCGTAGTCGGCAAGACTAGCGACGTTGTAAATGCCGTACGCTAATGTTGTAGACCCTTCACACGGCGCGTAGTAGCCCACAAGATCTGCACCGCAGCGTGGTATTGCCTCCCCCCAGTTACGCGCATACTGTTCAAATTCAGCCTTCTTGGTGGGGTCAATGCGGTATTGAATAATACAAGTTAGCATGAGTATTTTCCGTTTGGCATGGGTGAATGAATTACGGCACCAAGTATGTCAGCTTGTTTGTCGAGGATGCTTCGATTATGATCGAAGTATGGTCGAAACACCAAATATCGCCAGAATCGGCGCCTTGCTAGGTGACAACACCCGTGCCCGCATGCTGTCAACGTTAATGCACGGTAAGGCACTGACAGCCTCTGAGCTGGCCGCAGATGCCAATGTCACCGCCCAGACAGCGACGACCCATTTGGCCAAGCTTGAGGCTGGAGGGTTGTTAACACTGCGTAAACAGGGCAGGCACAAGTATTTTACTCTGGCAAATGATGAGGTCGCTGCCCTGCTGGAGACTCTTATGGGACTCAGCGTAAGCAAAGAACCTATGCGTGTTCTCACAGGCCCGCGAGATGCCGCGATGCGTGATGCCCGGGTTTGCTACAACCACCTGGCCGGCAACCGGGGTATCCAGCTTTACGACAGCCTGATCGCATCGCACTATTTGTCAGAAGTGAACGGTGATGTAAGCCTGACCAAAGACGGAGAACGTTTCGTGATTGATTTCGGCATCGACCTGGACAAGTTACAACGCAAGAGAACACCGCTTTGCAGGTCCTGTCTGGACTGGAGTGAACGACGCTCTCATCTTGCTGGTAATCTAGGCCGTGCTTTTCTCAGTCAACTGGAAGAACGAAAATGGATTCGACGCTTGGATAATAGTCGGATCATAAAATTCAGTGCCCAAGGTGCGAAAGAATTTGATTCAACATTCAGCCTGTAGGGACGATACTCTCATCCCTGTTTTCGTTTGTTGTAGACATCAAACACTACCGCTGCCAGTAACACTAATCCCTTTATCACTTGTTGATAATCGATCCCGATGCCCATAATCGACATTCCATTGTTCATCACGCCCATGATGAATGCCCCCACCACAGCGCCAATGATCTTGCCGACACCACCCGCCATCGAGGCTCCACCAATAAATACAGCGGCAATAACGTCAAGCTCCACGGCAAAACCTGCTTTTGGAGTAGCAGTATTCAGTCTGGCAGCAAAGATCAATCCGGCCAATGCGGCCAACATACCCATATTGGTAAAAGCCAGAAACGTCAGCCGTTCGGTTTTTATACCGGAGAGCCTGGCAGCCTTGACATTGCCTCCCACGGCATAGATGCGACGGCCAATGATCGTACGTTCCGTTATGAAGGCGTAGATAATGGTTAACACTGCCATGGTGATGAGAACGTTGGGCAGACCACGGAACGTAGCCAGTTTATAAACCACGAACAACAATGCCCCAGCGACGATCACGATACGTGCAATAAAGAATCCCACGGGCTCCTCTTGAATACCGTAGTGGATATTTTGCTGTCGTTTGCGTACGTTCAGCCAGACGACAAGAAGCGCAGCAACCGTACCGATCACCAATGCGCCTGCATTGAGACGTCGAACACCGAATGCACCCGCGAGAGAGTCCTTTAGTGCTGCTGGCATGAAATCAGGAATAAAACCGGTAGACAGTGCCTGGAATTCCTTAGGAAAGGGGCCAACCGACTGGCCTTCAAGAAGCCACAAGGACAGGCCACGGAATATCAACATACCAGCCAGAGTAACGATGAAAGAGGGTATCTGCCAGTATGCTACCCAGTATCCTTGAGCAGCGCCTATCAGAGCACCCAGC
The DNA here is from genome assembly GCA_045106855.1 of Granulosicoccus sp. GTDB lineage: Bacteria > Pseudomonadota > Gammaproteobacteria > Granulosicoccales > Granulosicoccaceae > Granulosicoccus. Next base: position 196,312 of record JBGCFI010000031.1, on the reverse strand, counting down.
GCAAGACAGATCGGGATTGCAAGAGCAACAGGTAACTCCCATTGCACAACAAGTACAGCTGCAAACGCACCGATAAATCCCATGACAGAACCCACAGACAAGTCGATATGGCCGGCAACGATTACGATAAGCATGCCCAACGCCATAATGATGATGTAGCTATTCTGCAAAAACAAATTGGTGATATTGACTGACTTAAGCAGTGTGCCATCGGTCACCACCTGAAAAAACAGCATGATGGCAATGAGTGCGAACAGCAGCCCATACTCGCGCAGGTGAGACAGCAGGTAGGCTCCCCACTGTGAAGCCTGAGTATCTGGCTTTCGCATATCAGATTCTGATGAACTCATGGTTTGCATTCTACTCGCTGACAATCATCGACATAATGCTTTCCTGACTAGCTTGAGCGGCATCCATCTCACCCAACAATTGACCTTCAGACATGACGTAAATCCGATCACACATACCCAACAATTCAGGCATTTCGGAGGAGATCATCAGCACGCCGCGACCGTCGGCGGCGAGTTCATTGACGATAGTGTATATCTCGAATTTTGCTCCAACATCAATACCCCGAGTCGGCTCATCCAGAATAAGAATCCGGGGATCAGCAAACAGCCATTTCGACAGCACCACCTTCTGCTGATTACCACCTGACAAGTTCAGAACCCGCTGAAACACGGATGGCGAACGAATATTCATGGCGCTACGATATCGCTCAGCCACTCCGCGCTCCTCAGCCTTGTTTAGTATCGCGTTATCGGCAACCGCTGCCAGGTTCGACAGTGTGATGTTAGTGACGATTGGCTCGTCGAGGATCAGACCCAGTTCTTTTCGATCTTCTGTGCAATAAGCCAAACCCGCCGATATGGCAAGATCGACGCTGTCCAGACGTACGGCTTCTCCATTAATAAAGACTTCACCCGATATATTACGTCCGTAACTCTTGCCAAACAGGCTCATGGCAAGCTCTGTACGCCCGGAACCCATAAGCCCGGCAATTCCCACTATCTCACCGCGCCTGACAGTAAAGCTGACGTTTCTCGTGACTTGCCTCTCGATATGTTCCGGATGCCATACATTCCAGTTGCGAACCTCCATAAGAACATCACCCGGTTCGCGCTGATGCTCCGGGTATCGTTGTGAAAGATCACGGCCAACCATATCCTGCACGATTTTATCTTCACTGATGTCAGCATGGCGACAATCAAGAGTGGATACGGTTGCTCCATCGCGTAACACCGTCACTCTATCCGCCACCTGACGCACTTCATTGAGCTTGTGGCTAATAAGGATAGATGTTATGCCCTGCGCCTTGAGTTCCTGCAGCAATCGCAGTAGATTCTGGCTATCATTTTCCTGAAGTGCAGCCGTTGGCTCGTCAAGAATCAGCAGCCGCACATCCTTGGCGAGAGCCTTGGCAATTTCAACCAACTGCTGTTTACCAACCCCGATCTTGCCCACCAAGGTGGCAGGCTTTTCATACAGCCCAACTTTTTTCAACAATTGTTCTGTTCGTCGAAAGACCTCAGGCCAACTGATAACGCCTGTTTTGGCGATTTCGTTACCAATGAACAGGTTTTCGGCGATCGAGAGGAGCGGCACCAGAGCCAGCTCCTGGTGAATGATAATGATCCCCAGCTTTTCGCTATCAGAGATGTCTGACAAACGAATGGTCCGGCCATCGAATATGATGGTGCCGTCGTAAGACCCATGGGGATAGACGCCCGACAAGACTTTCATCAAGGTGGACTTACCGGCACCGTTCTCACCGACCAGTGCATGAATTTCGCCTGCCTGTACTGTCAGGCTTACATCATCCAATGCACGGACGCCGGGGAACACCTTGGTGATCCCCTGCATTTGCAACAGCATTGTCATTTGCTAAACAGCAACGCGTACAGAAACACCCGCTGCGTTCTGATTCTCAAACGTGGCGAAACTACTTGATCTGATCCATTGTGTAATAGCCAGTATCTATCAGTGCAGCCTCCCAATTTGTGACATCAACGGAAACCGGCTCTAAAAGGTAGGAAGGTACAATTTTCACACCGTTGTCGTAAGTTTCAGTATCGTTAATTTCAGGGGTACCATCGCTGAGCAACGCGTCAACCATGCCAACAGTGACTCCTGCCAATGTCCGCGTATCCTTGAAGACTGTTGAGTATTGCTCACCCGCCAACATCGACTTGACTGAGGGCACTTCAGCATCCTGTCCTGTTACGATCGGCATTTTTATTCCACCAGAACCATAACCTAGCCCTTTCAATGAAGAGAGGATTCCGATGGATAATCCGTCATAAGGCGATAGTGCTCCATGAAGATCCTGATCACCATAGTAAGCTGACAACAGGTTATCCATTCTGGCTTGTGCAACGGCGCCATCCCATCGCAGGGTGCCTACCTTATCCATGCCCATCTGCTTGGATGGAATAACGATCTCTCCAGTATCAATCAGGGGCTTAAGCACCGACATAGCGCCATTGTAGAAAAAGAAAGCATTGTTATCATCCGGAGATCCGCCAAACAGCTCGACGTTCCATGGGGCATCGTCAGGAAAGCGCTCGACCAGCCCCGCAACGAGGCTACTCGCCTGCTGCACACCGACTTTAAAATTGTCGAAAGTTGCGTAGTAATCCACATTTTCGCTATCGCGGATGAGCCGATCGTAGGCAATCACCTTGATACCGGATGCAGCTGCATTTTCCAATGCGTTTGAAAGGGTGGTGCCATCTATGGCTGCGATGACCAGCACATCAACACCCTTGGTGATCATGTTTTCTATCTGAGCAAGCTGGTTGGGAATATCATCTTCCGCATACTGCAAATCGGTCTCGTAGCCTGCAGCCGTGAACTGCTCGACCATCGAGCTGCCATCGGATATCCATCTAGCCGATGATTTGGTCGGCATAGCGATACCCACGGTACCTTTATCGGCTGAAAAGGCCGGTGCAATTACTGACAAAGCCATAGCTGTTGCCAGTGCGACTACTCGTTTCATCATTCCCATATCCCTCCGGTTATTGCTTGCAGCAATACCTCTGTTGTTATCTGATGGTGTTTCGTTGTGCCTCTCTGCGGAAGCTTCAGTCTGAGTATGTCAGAAGTTTGCCTGCTGCGGAAGCGAACGTCAGAATTGCTGTATGGCGGATTCGGTAAGCCTTGTCAGTGTGTACCTAACCGTTCGATTCCGGTACCAGACAGAAAACCCCGGCTCCTGCTGAAGAGCCACTGAACACATAGCCCCCCAATCCAGATGTCGCTGCGTAGTCAGACGCTATTGAGCGAATCAGGCTATCTGCTTCGGCGTGGGCAAGTACCGCCACCACCCCCCCGCTTCCTCCGCCTGTTATTCTGGCACCGAAAATACCCCCGGCGTGACCGCAGGCGTTGAGTCGTCGCACTAGCTCATCGGTGCCTTGACTGTCCAGACCACAGCTGGAGTAGCTGGCATGCGATTGATACATACATTCGCCCATAAGCTTTGCAAGGGGCTCAGTGACTGAAACCTCTTGAGCCGTCGTAGCTAACTGGATAAACAGACGCGCCCGGAAATGTTCGTGAACAGGATGCGCTGTACACGCGCGCACTGCATAAACGGTATCCGGGTCTACCGCAGTAATTGAATCTGTGGTGTTGTCAAAGTGTTGCAGAAAAACCCGACCACTTACCTTGTCGGGTAGTTTCGCTTCAAATGTCTGCAAGTAGTCATGAACGCTGATATTCGCAAGATAACCATTCCAGCGGGAATCAATGATATCAGCGGCCGCCACGTTGCGATCGGCAATTCCCGCTGCTTCAAGTATGTAGCGATATCCCATGAAGGCTGCGACCCGCACAGTGCTGTAATCAGCTCCGCTGACCGCATGACGAATTCCCGAGTCAATGCCCCAGAGCGACAAGCCAGCCGGCAAAGCCACTGGATCGTTCACGATGTCAGGCTGACAAAGCATACTCAAGAGTGCACCTGTGTCACCGCAACTGCTGGCCATCTGATCCATCAAACCACAGGGTGCGCCGACAATATGGTTTTCGACTCGCTGACATAACAGTGCCTGCCTATGCGCACTGAGTTTGAGATGGAAAAGAGCGGACACTGCCCGCATAACAGCGACTTCAAGGGCTGCTGACGAGCTGACACCTTTTCCTTGAGGTACGGTTGATGTCACCTGTAAGAGTATTCCACGATCTGTCGTGATGTCACAATCGCTATGTTGCATCAGGACGGTAACAACACCTGCGACATAGGCAGCCCACTTATCTTTATCAGCGAGGTCAGAAAAATATTGTCGCATGCTGCGTTCGCTGCGAGCTTTGCCAGTTTTACTGTCAATGAAATCGTCCATGGGCATACGGAATTCTTGCGAGGGAACATAATCCTCTGTCGATGTCGACACCACTCTGAATTCAGGGATGCTACTACGCTGACAAAAAACGATCGTTGACTCTTTTAATGGCAACTGCAATACGGTGGATCCCGAATAGTCCGCAATACCCCCCATGACATCTAGCCGTCCCGGTGCTCGTGCAGCGATTAGCGGCAGAGCCGTGGAGAAACAAGGTGAGTCGTGCTCATTACCTGAACACAAACGCGCAATGAGCGCTGCCAATGCCAGCTGGATATCTGCTGGCATCTCCGATTCACTACTTGCAAAACCACTCTTGAACGTCTCCGTAGCACTCGTCAAAAGGTGTTCGCTGGCTATCGGATCGTAATACCACATATCATGTGTTGTTCTGGCTGTAGTGAGTGGTAGAACATGCTCGTAGCTCGGCAGCCTTTACTTCAGGCATAGTGTCGGCTAAAAAATTACCTCCGCCGATCTCATGTGCCGCCACATATTTACGCAGTGCAGGCGTTCTCAATGGCGGATAGATACCAATATAACTGTGAAACAAAGGGTATTCGTTATCGTCTACCGGAGCTTGATGCAACATCATCAGATAAGGGAAAGGCATCTCCCATAAATTATCCATTCGCACCAGCACTTCCCTGAGAATGCTCGCCAGATCGGTACTCTCCTTTTCATTCAAAAGCGAAAAACCGGCAACCGTGCGGCGGGGAGCGATGTATACCTCAAAGGCGAATCGCGCAAAATACGGAACGAATGCCACCATGGTATCGTTTTGAACAACTATTCTCTGCCGCTCTGGTACTTCATCCGTCTCCGCTGCCAGGATATCCTGGAACAAAATCTGTCCGGTTTTCTGATGGTGTTCCTTCGCCGCCATTAGATGGCTTTCGGTAGTCTTGTACACGAAGTTAGTGCCATAGATCTGGCCATGTGGATGCGGATTGGACATGCCGCACATCGCACCTTTGTTTTCAAAGATACAGACGCTGCGTACCTGTGAATGACTTGATAATTCCTGCGTTTGTAATTGCCACTGCTTCACGACGTCCAGGATTTGCAACTCCGACATTTCGCTCATGCTTACACTGTGCTGTGGCGAATAGCACAACACACGGCTGATGCCCGTTGCTGGCATATTACGGTAGATTCCGGGCGGTGATTGCAGATCCAGCGGCGCATCCAGGCTGATGCTGGGCCTATCGTTGTCGAAAACGAAGACACCTTGATAGTCAGGATTAACTGCGCCACCAACACGCCTGTTGCCAGCGCATAAGTAACAGGATGGATCGTGATCGGGTAATTCGACATCTGCCTGCCGAATTGTCTCACCCGTCCAGGGTCTATCCTGACGATGAGCACTATAGATGACCCACTCGCGCAGCAAAGGATGCCAACGCTGAACCCACTGATCATTGCCTGCCTGAGGCATTGCCTGGCTAGTATCTTCCTCGAGCAAAACCAACGCACTTCCGAATCAATAATGACGGCAATCAGTCTATCGGAAATCAGGCCTCTGGGCTTTTTATCTCTTCTCGCAATGCGCCGATCATGCCGCGTATGAAAACTCTCAGGCGTGCCAGTATCTGTCTGGCCTGATTCTGGTTGATTTCATCCTTCCAATCCATATGGCAGGTGACCGTCGCTCTAGCTGCGCGAAAGACCAGAACCTGTCCCATTAACATCAGAGCACTCAACTTGTCGGCATCAGTCGGCTCTCGCCTGCCGATCGATCTGGCAATCAGAAGCGTCAGCAGGTTCATTATCCGTCTCATCAAACCGTCATACAACACGTTGAATGCTTTACTGGGTTCGAGTTGCTCGCGCAATATAAGCTTGGCGTAGCTCTGCATCTGCGGCTCAAAAAATATCTGTACATGACGCTCCATCAGTTTTTCGATATAGCGAATACAGATATCTTCAGGATTTGCATTGGCATACTCCAATGCCTCTATGGCAGCTTCCATCTCTCCTGCCAAGGTTTCGAACTGGCGACCTATGCGATCAGCCATGAATTCGAACACGGCCAGGTAAAGGCCTTCTTTGCCGTCAAAGTGATAGGCAATCAGGGCCTGGTTAACGCCCGCAGCCTCTGCAAGTTCCCGATTGGAGGCGCCCTCATAGCCTTGCTGGCCGAACACTTCAATACCGGACTGAATAAGAGCGTCGCGAGCATGATTGGATCGGGCGACCACCGAACAGTTCTTGCGCTAGCCGCGCAGATCGTCGAAAAATTTCTTCACACCACCCAGCCAGCTATGTGCTTGCGGGCTGTGTTTCTGAGCGGCAGAGCCGCTGATTGTGTCGTGAAATTTCTGCAACAGTTCTCGCTGCTCGCTGTTCAGGTGAACAGGGGTTTCAACCCGCACTTTGGTGAGTAGATCTCCCACCGGTCCTCCGCGTACAGGTTTTACCCCTTTGCCGCGAAGACGAAATGATTTTTCTGTCTGGGTTCCAGCCGGGATTTTCAACTTGACGCGCCCGTCCAACGTTGGCACCTCAAGCTCGCCTCCAATGGCCGCCGTTGCAAAATTGATGGGCACTGTGCACAGCAAATCGGCTCCGTCACGCTCGAAAATCGGATGCGCCTTAACCATGATGGCCACGTAGAGATCGCCAGCCGGACCACCGCTGTCACTCGCTTCGCCCTCACCGGAAAGTCGAATCTTGTCACCGTTGTCAACGCCAGCAGGGATCTTGACCGACAGCTTCTTCTCTTTCTGGGTTCTGCCCTGACCACGGCACTTTGGGCACGGGTCTGTAATTACCTTGCCTTTGCCACGACATGCCGGACAAGTCTGTTGAACCGAGAAAAAACCTTGTTGCATACGAACCTGTCCTACGCCATGACAGGTGGAACAACTGCTCGGTGAGGTACCACGCTTGGCGCCACTGCCGTCACACACTTCGCATGCGACAAGATTGGGAATTTTGATTTCAGTAGAAGTACCTGCTACGGCATCTTCCAGGGATATCTCGAGGTTGTACTGTAGATCGTCGCCACGATACACACGTGCACCGCCGCCACCTCGACGCCCACCACCAAAAATATCCCCGAATACATCTCCGAAAATATCATTGATATCTGCGCCACCGCCACCAAACCCGCCCCCGGGCTGATTGCTGACACCCGCGTGACCAAACTGATCATAGGCAGCGCGCTTTTCTTTGTTCTTTAATATCTCGAACGCCTCCTTAGCCTCTTTAAACTTCTCGGAGGCGGCGTCGTCGTCCGGGTTCCTGTCGGGGTGATACTTCATTGCCAGGCGTCTGTATGCCTTTTTCAATTCGGCCTCGGGAGCATCTTTCGATACGCCCAATACCTCGTAATAATCCCGCTGCGCCATTTTACTAAGACCTGATTGATTCTATAAACGAGAAAAAGGTCGGAAAGCGCTGGCCGCTGTGCACTAGTAGATAAAGTGCCAGCAAACCAGGCTTCCGACCCTTCTCTTTAATTACAAGAGAGGACTGCTCAGGGCCTTCAGGAGGCCTTGTCTTCCTTCACTTCTTCAAACTCTGCATCCACTGCATCCACTGCATCAGCTGACGGCCCTCCTGAGGAGTCAGCACCGTCAGAATCTGCAGCACCAGTGGCATCAGCGCCCTGCTGAGCTGCGTAGGCACGTTCAGCAAGTTTACCGGCAGCTTCACTTAACCCACTGATTTTCTCATCGATTGCCGCCTCGTCGTCACCCGGCAATACCGTACGGAGCTCAGAGATTTTACCCTCTATGTCGGCTTTTTCGCCTTCATCAAGCTGTTCGGCAAGATCGGCAATTGACTTCTCTGCAGCATGAATAAGCTGTTCACCCTGATTTCGCTTATCGATCAGACCGCGCAATTTGGCATCTTCTTCCGCATGCTCTTCAGCGTCTCTTACCATTGATTCAATTTCTTCATCCGACAATCCGCTGGACGCTTTTATGACAATGGATTGCTGCTTACCAGTTGCCTTGTCACGCGCAGAGACGTTCATGATGCCGTTAGCGTCGATGTCGAACGTTACCTCCACCTGAGGCACCCCGCGAGGTGCAGGCGGGATATCGGCAAGATCAAAACGTCCCAACGATTTGTTGGTACTGGCGATCTCGCGCTCACCCTGTAATACATGCACAGTTACTGCAGTTTGATTGTCGTCGGCCGTTGAAAATACTTGCTGTGCCTTTGTAGGGATTGTGGTGTTCTTGTCGATTAACTTGGTCATAACGCCACCCAGTGTCTCGATCCCCAATGATAATGGCGTGACATCCAGAAGCAGTACATCCTTGACCTGTCCACCAAGTACACCACCTTGTATGGCGGCTCCGACGGCGACTGCCTCATCGGGATTTACATCCTTGCGTGGCTCTTTGCCGAAGAAGTCCTTAACGGTCTCCTGGACTTTAGGCATGCGTGTCTGACCACCCACCATGATCACGTCCTGAATCTCGGATGCGGACACGCCAGCATCTTTCAATGCAATTTTGCACGGATCAATGGTGCGGCTAACCAGATCTTCGACAAGTGACTCCAGCTTCGCTCGAGACACCTTGATATTAAGGTGTTTGGGGCCAGATGCGTCAGCAGTGATATACGGCAGATTCACGTCAGTCTGTTGCGTGCTGGACAGTTCAATCTTGGCTTTCTCAGCTGCCTCTTTCAAACGCTGCAATGCCAGTGGATCGCTGTGCAGATCAATACCGCTTTCTTTCCTGAATTCGTCGGACAGATAATCGATCAGGCGATTATCGAAATCCTCACCACCCAAAAATGTATCTCCGTTGGTGGACAGAACTTCAAATTGATGTTCGCCATCGACTTCCGCAATCTCGATTATGGATATATCGAAGGTGCCACCGCCCAGATCATAGACTGCGACCGTCTTGTTTCCACGTTGCTTGTCCATGCCATAGGCAAGGGCCGCAGCCGTGGGCTCATTGATAATTCGTTTGACATCCAGCCCGGCGATCCGACCGGCATCCTTTGTTGCCTGACGCTGGGAATCGTTGAAATAGGCCGGAACCGTTATGACAGCCTCTGTCACGGTATCACCGAGGTACTCTTCAGCAGTCTGTTTCATTTTCATGAGCACACGAGCAGCAACCTCTGGTGGTGCCATGCCTTTTCCACCCGCTTCTACCCAGGCATCGCCATTGTCTGCCTTGATGATTTTGTAGGGCACCAGCTCGATGTCCTTTTGCACGGCATCTTCATCGAAGCGACGTCCGATCAGACGCTTGACCGCGTACAGCGTATTTTTGGGATTGGTGACCGCCTGACGCTTGGCTGGCTGACCGACAATGACCTCGCCGTCGTCCGCAAATGCGACGATGGACGGGGTAGTTCTGTCGCCTTCAGCGTTTTCAATAACTCGGGGCTTGCCCCCTTCCATGACCGCGACACACGAATTCGTCGTGCCCAGGTCGATTCCGATGATGGTACCCATGATTTAAAATCCTTAACTTAATCGAATGTGGAAAGCCGGAACCCTCAAAGAGGCATTCCGTTGTTTGGAAGAATGATGTGGACCGTGACGTCTATTTCAATACTTGATTACTGTTTTCCGGATTAAAACAGTCGCAAATTCCGAACTTTCCGGAAGATTTGCTGTCCTCGCTATTTCGACACCATGACCAACGCCGGGCGAACAAGCCGTTCGTTCAGCGTATAACCTTTCTGCATAACGCTAGTGACAATATTCGGCGCTTTGCCCTCAATCTCCTGCATGGACATGGCCTGGTGGAATTCGGGGTCAAATTTTTCATCAACCGGGTTGATTTCCGCAATATTGTTTTTTTCAAAAAGTTGAGCGAGCATCTTCAGAGTCAGGTCAGCCCCCTCCAGAATTGATTTTGGATCGGCCTCATCGGCTGCGGCTACCGCCAGCCCCATCTCAAGACTGTCCCGCACCGGTAAAAGATCGTTAACAATGCCTTCGAGGGCAAATTTTCGGGCTTTTGTAACGTCATTTTGGGCACGCTTGCGCTGATTTTCCATCTCGGCCTGCAAACGCAGCAGCCTGTCCCAGTAGTCAGCAACCTTGGTTTCAGCCTCGGCCAACTGCCTGGTCAGAACTGACACTTCATCCTGAGGTTCGTCATCTTCACAGCCCATGGTCTGCTCGCCAAATTCCAGCGGATCGTCAGCCTCTACACCGGATTCTTGTGCCACCGCGTTTTCACTGGTCGGGATTTCAGTTTCGTCCACACCGGCGGGCTGCTCGCGGGCAATGTCGTTGGCAGCTGTCTCGCTTGCCGTGTCAGACGGGTCTTTATTGTCTGGCATAATGAAAAGTGCTCTTGATCTGAGGTAATTGAAAATTGTGGCGCGAATATAAGCGCTAACTGCGAAGATTCAAGGCCGCGCCGAGGAGTTTGGATGTGACATCAACAACGGGGATAACCTTAGCGTATGACATGCGCTTTGGTCCGACCACGCCGAGCACACCCAGCAGTTTTCCATTAATCTCATAGGGCGCTGTTATTACGCTGCAGTCGCCAAGTGCATCGTATCCGGATTCACGACCGATGAATATCTGCACTCCTTCTGCCGAAGCGCAACGCTCCAGAAGGTGAAAAATATCTCTCTTCTGTTGAAACGCATCAAACAGCTCCCGCAGTTTACTGACATCGCCCAAATCGGCGTGATCCATCAGATTTGTCTCACCAGCTACCAGCATATCCTCATCTTCATCGGAATCGTCGGAGCCAAATACCTGCCCTGCCACATCAATCATCATCTGCATGGATTTACTCATGTCTTCACGCGTTCGATGCAGCTCGGATCTCATCCGGTCACGCACCTGTGCAAGCGAACAGCCGAGGTATTCCGTGTTGAGCTCGCGCGCAAACTCCGCCAGTTCGTCCTTGGAGTAGTCACGTTCGACATGAATGATCTGATTCTGGATTTCTTTGTCGCTTATGATCAGGATGACCAGTACCCGTCGATCCGAAAGTGGGAGAAATTCAACTTGCTGAAGCGGTTTCTCTTCTCGCTTGGGCACAGTCACCATGCCTGCCATCTTGGTAAAACCTGATAGATAGCTGGATGCCACCTTAACCAGCGCCTGATCGTCCATTGTCGGATCCAGGAGACCTCGTATGTGATCGATGGTGTCCTGCTCGGGCTGTTTCACATCCAGCAACTTGTCCACAAATACCCGGAAAGCCGCTGACGTGGGCACACGCCCGGCTGATGTATGCGGGGATTTCAACAGTCCCATGTGCTCGAGGTCACCCATGACATTACGCACGGACGCGGCACTGATATCGATACCAGGTAACCGGGACAGAGTCCGTGATCCCACGGGGGTCCCCTGTTCGATATAGTGATCAACAAGCAGCTTGAGAATATGCTGCTCTCTGTCGGTGAATTCAAACACCGGGTTAGCTGTCATGGGTCATTCTCACCACAGGTTTCATTGCACGAGTGCCAGCTCTTTCATTAAAGGATAAACTAAGGCCCAATACGCCTTCGATCAAGCATTAAATTCCCAAAATGCCACGCAAAACCACACGCACGGTACAAGTTGGTCCAATAACCGTCGGCGGAGCTGCTCCCATCGTGGTTCAGTCCATGACCAATACTGATACCGAGGATGCCGTTCGCACAGCTGCCCAGGTTGCAGATCTGGCTCGCGCCGGCTCTGAAATTGTACGCATTACAGTCAATAACGAGGCTGCTGCAAACGCCGTACCGGAAATACGCGACCGACTCGCAGCAATGGGTGTGGATGTCCCGATGGTCGGTGATTTCCACTTTAATGGACACAAGCTGCTCGCAGCGGTTCCGGATTGTGCCTCCGCTCTGGCCAAATACCGCATAAACCCCGGCAATGTTGGGCGCGGCTCCAAACGCGATGAGCAATTCGCTCAAATGATTGAAATTGCTGCGAAAAATGACAAGCCAGTGAGAATTGGAGCTAATTGGGGAAGCATGGACCAGGACCTGCTCGCCCGCATGCTGGACGACAACGCTGCCCTGAAAAACCCCAAACCCCTGGATCAGATCAATCGCGACGCCGTCATCAAATCTGCGGTTGACAGCGCTGCGCGGGCCGTCGAAATTGGACTCAGCGCCGACAAAATAATTCTGTCCTGCAAAATGAGCCGGGTACAGGATCTGATTTCCGTGTACCAGGATCTCTCATCGCAGGTGGACTATGCGTTGCATCTCGGCCTCACCGAAGCCGGAATGGGATCAAAAGGTATCGTGGCGTCCACGGCGGCGTTGGCGGTGCTGTTACAACAAGGCATAGGCGATACCATTCGAATTTCGCTGACACCAGAACCCAATGGCGATCGAACAAAAGAGGTCGTCGTGGCGCAGGAAATTCTGCAAACCATGGGGCTGCGTTCATTCACGCCCATGGTGACGGCCTGTCCTGGCTGCGGGCGCACAAGCAGTACCCGTTTTCAGGAGCTTGCCGATCGCATTCAAACCTACCTTCGCGACAGTATGCCTGAGTGGAAAGAGCATCACCCCGGTGTGGAGGACATGTCGGTTGCGGTCATGGGTTGTGTGGTAAATGGTCCCGGGGAAAGCAAACACGCCAATATCGGGATCAGCCTGCCGGGCACTGGCGAACGCCCTATTGCACCGGTGTATATCGATGGTGAGAAAGCCATGACACTGAAAGGCGATCAAATTGCCGAAGAGTTCCAGGGCATCGTTTACGATTACGTGCAAACCAATTACAAACATGCCTGATGCCCTACCTTGGGATCAGTTCACAAACCATTACCCGTTAACCGCTAAATCAGCAGAGCCAGTACTGATCATAGGAGCAGGGCTTGCGGGGTGCTGGATGGCCAGAACTCTGGCCCAGCGAGGAATACGGGTAACGGTACTGGAGGCTGGCCCCAATCCTGCCAGCGGCGCATCGGCAAACCCTGCAGGCATCTTCAAACCTTTCGTGACTCGTAGCTCCAGCCAGGCCATGTCGTTTTACGTGCAGGCGCATCAACACCTGTTGCAACGCTTAAAGGCGTGGGATCTATTAGGTAAATGCGGCTTCAACGCCTGCGGTGTTGTTCAGCTAGTGGAGAAACCGTATCCTGAATCAGCTCATTATCGTGGCCTGTTGCCCCAGCAGATGAATCAGATATTAGGGCTGCACTGTGATGCCTACGGTTTACTATTTGAACAATCTGGCTGGTTAAATCCCTCAAAGCTCTGCCGGGCATTGTTGCAGCACCAACTGGTAACCGTTGCCTGTCGTCGCAGCATCAAGACAGTTAAGCTGTTGAGTGACAACCGTTGGGAGGTATTAGACAATAGACAATCATCATGGCGTACATCGCACATGGTGATCTGTACAGGAGCTGCTCTAACACACCTGCCGATAGCCGGGCATCTTCCGATAACTCCTGCCCGTGGCCAGATTAGTCGCTTCACAGGCTCAAAGCAGATGGCTGTGATATCCCGGGTTATTAGTGGTAAGCATTACCTGATCCCGGATGGCAACACGATGATTATAGGAGCCACTTTCGAGCGTGGGGTTTGCGAAAATTCGTTAAAGAGCGAAGACAATCAGGCAAATGCCACAAGCCTCGAAGAAATGTTACCAGGGCTGATCAATGCTAACCAACTCATTGAGGCCTACGCTGGTGTGCGTGCGACGACGCCGGACAGGCTACCGCTGGTTGGCCCCATTCCTGACGCCGTTGCATGCGATCGCATTTATGCAGATTTGCATCATGGACGAAACCTGTCCGATTATCCGACGCTCCCGAGTCATGCAGGCGCGTTTGTACTAGGAGGCCTAGGATCGAGAGGGATTGTCACTGCACCGTTTGCGGCCGAACTATTGGCCGACCACATAATGGGGGGCGACGAAATTGCACAATGGTCATCGCTGCTAAACCCTGCCAGGTTTCAGATTCGAACACTGAAACGTAAAACACAGAGCCCGGACTAACGCTTGCCCACCCAATTATAATACCCGAATCCTCTGCTTTGCCTTAAGCGCCTATTGTCGCCTCTTTCACCGGATGATAGGTATCATTTGCGCTGCTTTGCATCGGTTGCGCCACCTGCATAGTCGCCGCGGTCGCATTCTGATAGGCATGCACTGCACCTTCTGTAGCCATGCCTTCATCGGACAAGCCACTTCCACCCAAGGTAGCTAGAAGCAGCTTTGCCAAAGCAGCCTGGCTGCCAACACCGTAGCCATGACTCAATGCCTGTAATGCACGCATACGTTCTTCGGAACCCTCATGCAAAGCTTTAGCCCGTAGATGCCTGCCTGTCTTGTCTGATTCGAATGTCATGATACCTACCTCTGAATTCGACGAGCAGATGGCTCGCCCAAAGGAGCAGTATCGGCAGCTGACACGCCGAGTTGTGCCGATTAAGGGAAAAATTTGTTTCTGAATCACGCTTTGTGGTTGATCACTGAAGTTTCCAATGACTCAAGTCCGTTCCCGACAAGGACCGCTAATGCTGTCTGGTTAACGTAAATTCCACAGTATCAAGCCAGACTGGACGTGTTAGATCGCCTTAAGCGACTGGCTCACAATACCGCTAATGTGCTTGTTCCCATTTGGCCGACTGTGTCTGTGCTTCTTAAACGAATGTTCTCATTCAACCGACGTCTACGCTCTGTAATGGGTGCAGAAGCTTGCATAGAATTCGATGCCAAGGGTAATATTCTCGCGGCCAACGAGTTATTTCTCGCCACCATGGGTTACGAGCTGGGACAGATCAAGGGCAAGCATCATAGCCTTTTCGTTGATCCCAAATACGCTCAAAGCGATGACTACACCGAGTTCTGGAACTCGCTTCGCTCAGGCAGACACAAGAACGCAGAGTTTGTTCGATATTCCAGCGAGGGTCAGGCAGTCTATCTACGCGCAAACTATATTCCCGTTAAAAACATCTTCGGCAAAGTCACACGGGTTATCAAACTGGCACAGGACACGACAGAGGAAAAACTTCGCTCCGCCAGTTTTGAGAGTCAAGTCGATGCGATTCGGCGATCGCAGGCTGTCATCGAATTTGACACTGCAGGCAGGATTCTGTTCGCAAACGATAATTTTCTCAACGCAATGGGCTATACACTCGACGAAATTCAAGGTATGCACCACAGTATGTTCCTGGCGCAAGAACATCGCGACAACCATCAGTACGCGTCATTCTGGCAGGACCTGAAAGCCGGCAAAACTCAGTCGGGTGAATTTTGTCGTATACACAAGTCGGGGAAGGAGGTCTGGATTCAGGCAAACTACACTCCGGTACTTGACCTTACCGGTCAACCCCACAAAATCATCAAGTTCGCAACAGATATCACGGACATTGTCGAACAAAGAAAAATCAGCGAAGTTCTATCGTTGGTCGCTGACGGCACTAACAACTCGGTGGTTATATGCAGAGCCGATGGGAAGATAGAATACGTAAACCCCGGATTTACGTTACTCACCGGATTTTCAAGCGAAGAAGCGCTTGGCAAAAAACCCGGAAGCATGCTTCAGGGGCCTAATACTGATAGCGATAGCGTTGCACGAATCTCAAAGAAATTAAAGGCAGCCAAACCTTTTTCGGAACAAATACTTAACTATACAAAGGACGGTGTACCTTATTGGATATCGCTGTCTATTAATCCGATCTTCGGTACGAATGGTAAACTTGAGCGCTTCGTATCTGTACAGGCAAATGTCACAGAGGTGAAGATGCGCAGCGACGAAGATTCAACCCGGCTGGCAACCATTAAAGCATCAATGCCCACAGCGGACTGGTCAGTCAAAGGCAAGCTGCTGGATATCAGTCCACCACTACTCAATCTGCTGGGACACAATAGTGCAGCCGCAGCGGAGTCCTCCTTGAAACCATGCTTTAAAGCGGCGACTAGAGAACAGGAAAACAAAACACCCGAGAGTCAAAGCAAGACCGTCACGTTTGTCGAACTGGAATCCAAGACTGGCGACTTGATCAGGCTGGAAGCGAACTTTAATCGTGTATTTGATGTTGATGGCAGCCTGTCCAAGCTCACCATGTACGCAAGAGATGTAACCGCCCAGCAGCTGACCATCGAACGTATCAAAACAGCTGTGGCAACCATTAATGATCTTGCAATCCAAACCAACATGCTATCGCTGAACGCGGCAATTGAGGCGGCGAGGGCAGGCGAACATGGACGCGGGTTTGCCATTGTGGCCTCAGAAGTTCGAAGTCTGGCTGGGCGCTCATCCGATTCGGCAAGTGAAATCGCGAATATGTTGCACGACTAACGTTGTTACCCATAAGCGAAGCCGTTTGTACCTGCTTCACTGATTATTGCTAAAAATGGACAGTGGTATTTGTGCGGACACAATCCAGTTCGGGATATCAACAATTTCACTGATCTTCAGGTCGACAATAGCGCCACACAACAGGTAGGCCTGCTCACGCGAAAGACCCTGCTCTGCCACCAGCCAATCAATCATCTGACGAGTCGCGTTCTGTGCATTGACATAGAGATCCGGTCCATGCGCGGTGGTTCCAAAGTGCCCACCCTGATCTGTTTTCGTCATAGGGCTCGGACGCTTGTACTGCAGTTCCCGGATGGCTGATTGTTTGACAAGACTGAACCGCATGGTGACGGTCATGGGGCACTCTATTCCAGTACCACAGATTTCCCCTTGCCCTTGATTGGCGTGACAATCTCCAGTGGAAAACAATGCGCCTTCGACCAGAACCGGCAACCAGAAGGTACTGCCGATTGTTAGATCTCTCACATCAACATTACCACCGTTTTCACGCGGTGGAATCGTATCAAGGCGACCGGAAGCACGCGGTGCAACACCCACGCATCCCGGCATTGGCTCAAAGGGAAGCACAATGTTGTTGATACCGAAATGACATTCATTTCCTGTCAGTTCCCAGATATGAAAACAGGCATCCGGAAAATCATCTGACAACAGTCCAAAACCTGAGCGAAACGCCGTCCAGCCCCAACCTTTATGCCGCATATCAAGTATCTCTACCTGCAACGCATCACCGGGTTCAGCGCCATTCACATACACTGATCCGTTCAGGGCATGCACCTTACTCCGGTCTGCATTCAGATAATCTTCAACAGTCGAATTCGATGAGTATTGTCCACTGGCTTCAAGACACTCGAACACAACAGTGTCTTGTTGTTCTATTACCAGACGAGGCTCTACAGAGTTATCCCAGAAAGGCTGTGTAATGCTGTCGTCGAGATAGTGTGTCGTCATGTCTTTAAAATCCGTAACAACCGCCATCCTTGCGTGGGTCAGAGCCACCTGCGTAACCACCGGCACTCAGCCGATGAATAAGTTGCGCTCCACCAAATCCGAACGCCAGATCATTTGCTTCAACCTCTATCGCATGTCCCATGTCGGACAAGGCTTGCAGAGTATTCTTATTCATCGCCTCCTCACATGAAATACCCAGCCCGTCCGTCACACGCCAGCGAGGTGCATCAGCTGCTGTCTGCACATCCTGCCCCCAGAGCTGTGTTCGTAAGGCCATTTGAACATGGCCTTGTGCCTGCATCATGCCACCCATAACACCAAAGGCCATAATGGGATCTTTCTTTCCCATCAGAAATCCCGGAATGATGGTATGAAACGGACGCTTGCCCCCTGCTACTTCGTTGGGATGTCCAGGCTCAAGCGAAAAACCGCAACCACGATTCTGCAAATGAATACCGGTATCAGGCACGACAACACCTGATCCGAACCCAGCATAGTTGGATTGAATAAACGATACCATCATGCCACTGGCATCGGCGGCTGAAAGACAAACCGTTCCGCCTTGACGCGGCGAACCACTGCGAAAATCCTGTGCTTTGACGGGATCAATCAGACGAGCTCTGGATGCAAGATAATCGGGATCCAGCAGATGCTCTGCCATCACACTATTCATGCTTGCAGGATCGGCAACGAACGCTGCGGAATCACGAAACGCAAGTTTCATGGCCTCAAACATCAAATGCATACTCTCAGGATCATCCGGTCCCTGACAGTCGCGAATGTTGGTATGTGCCAATATACCCAACGCCATGCAAGCCGCAATACCTTGGCCGTTTGGTGGAATCTCGTGCAGCGTAAATTCATCAAATGATTGTGACACCGTGCCACACCAGTCCGGTTTGTTGTCAGCTAAATCGTCAATCGTCATGACACCACCGTGTTTAGCAGAGTCGGCAGCGATAAGTTCAGCAAGATACCCGCGATAGAACGATTCGCCTTTAGTCTCGGCAATGGATTTCAGAGTACGGGCCGCAGCCTTACTAGTGAAGCGCTCACCCGCCGCAGGCGCCCTACCCCCAGGAACAAAATGATCAGTAAAGCCAGGCTGATCCTTGAGTTCAATAGCAGCACCACCCCACAACTTTCCAATAATAGGAGAAACAACGAAACCGTTCTCCGCATAGTTGATTGCAGCGTCAAACAGTTTCTCGAAAGGCAACTTACCAAACTTTCCGTGCAGTTCAACCCAGCCTGCCACAGCACCCGGTACAGTAACCGTATCCCAACCGCGTTCAGGAATACCGCCTTTTTTCGCGAACCTATCAGGTGACCAGGCTGCCGGTGACCGGCCTGACGCGTTGAGACCATGTAATTGATTTCCGTCCCATACAATGGCAAATGCATCAGAACCCAGGCCGTTGCCCGTAGGCTCTACCTGAGTGAGCGTAATAGCCGCTGCCAAAGCGGCATCCACGGCATTGCCACCTTGTGCCAGCATGCTCAGGCCAGCTTGCCCTGCCAGTGGCTGAGAAGCCACTACCATGTTTTCGGCCATGGTCGCTGAGCGCTGGGAAGGATACGGCGGTGGCGAAGGAAAACGCACGATACGAACTCCAGAAGTGAACAGTGGATCTTTTCAAGGATAAGCTATATCAGCCTGCTGTGGCGAATGATTGCGATGCCTGGCCATTTTCTCTGAGTCTGGCCTCTCGCTCAGCAATGGATCTGTCAATCTCCGTTCGATCTGCGGTGCCTGAGAAATTCTCAGCCGTTGCAAACGTGTGTGCAAAATGGACAAGCCGCTCTTGAGCTACGGCGTAAAGTCGATACAGCTCACAGTCGCAATTGCGCTGGTCGTAGGTGTATCGTTAGGGATTACCGCTGGCTACTTCGGTGGTCGGTTGGACTTCATCATCATGCGTTACATTGACCTTCAATGGGCGTTTCCCAATTTCATCATTGCTGTCTATCTGGTTGCCGTTTTCGGTACAGGACTATTCAACATCATTGCCGCTATTTCACTGGCATTCATCGATGATTTTGCCCGCGTCGCAAGGTCCATGACCTTGTCAATACGCGAGGAGCAGTACATTGATGCCGCACGCACTTTGGGGTTCTCCGATAGACGGGTTTTGTTCGCACATATTCTACCCAATACCATGCCACCAATCATTGTGCAGGCAACCGTTAGCGTCTCCTACGCGATTCTTGGCGAGGCCAGCTTATCGTTCCTTGGATTAGGTGTCAGCGCAGATACACCAACCTGGGGATTAATTCTGGCCGATGGACGCGGTTTTATCAGTCAGGCCTGGTGGTTAGGCGTTTTTCCGGGGCTGGCAATAATGCTTGTGGTTTTATCCATCAACTTCATCGGCGACTGGTTACGCGATGCATTAGATGTCCGTCAAGCAGTATAAACCTGCTAAAACCCGGCGCAGTTGCGTTTTTCCTCGAAATCAGGTTCGTGTTGCTAACGCCGTGATCAGTATCTTTTCCTTCTCGCCGGAGGGGCCGCAGCACCCAGTGCTGCAGGTTCCTCAACATCAGCTTGAGTTGGCCGGGTAGCCGGAACTCCCGCACCATCCTCACCAGCTTGAAACTTGACCTGACACTTCTGCCCTGCTGGAACATCAAGATCTGTATTGGACAACAACAGCCGAACTCCAAACGTACCACTTCGCGAATCCAGTAACGGATCAACCACATCGACGTGCGCCAGCAATGGCTCTTCAGTTTCTATCTCGGTATAGACATATGCCTCGCCGTCCGGCTTGATTGTGCCAAACAGGCGTGAGGGCAGCACAACCTCTACACGCAATGGATCGAGCTGCGCTACGGTCATGATCGGATTATCGAGAACAAGCTCTCCAGGGAAAACAAGCTGATTGACGACAACGCCATTCACCGGGCTTTTTATTGTGCGCTGTTCAAGTACACGTCGGGTGCGATTCAGTTCCAGCACCAACAATTTATGATTTTCCTGGGCTTGAACCAATGCAGCATCGGCAATTTTCTCTCTTGCAGCTGCCTCATCACGCTGCTGCGCGGGCGCAAGACCTCGAGCAAATAAATCTGAGAACCTATCACTGTCAAGTCGTGCAAGTTCAAGATCGGCCTTTCGAGTTACCAGCTCGCCAAGCATCTCGGCGCGCGCAGCTGCCTGCTCGGTCGCCGCCTGTTCCATACTCGACTCAAGCTGAGCAATTGCCTGACCTTTTTTTACCGTTGAGCCACGATCGGCGAGCAAGCGTGAAACGATGCCTTGTGTCGAACTGCCAACATCAGCAATGACATAAGGTTCGATCAAGCAATCATGCCCCCCATTTTCGACATCACCCCATCCCTGCGCACTGGCAATCATCGAATACGACGAAACCGTTGTCGCAGTCATGCCGATGACTATCATCAGCCGAATGTAAGGGTACAAAAAATTAAAAAGAGGCATGAGCAAGTTCTGTTTTCATAGGACATTCAGGAATTTGCACTAATTTGCCGGCTGGGCTTCGCTTGATACACAAGCTGATTTTCCGAGTGAATATCCACTAAAGCAGCACGCAACCGATGCAACAGTAAATACCTGCATAAATCAGTGATTAGCAATTGTCGATCCAGAGCGGCTCGCAACGCAGCGACCTTAAGTTAGTTGTGAGTTGTCCAGAAAAACCGACTCAAAACCAACTGTCAGTTGGAGAAAAACCTGGTCGAAAAGCTTGAGCGACGCTGACGAATTGATACTTCATATCGCAAATCAGGCTCATAAAATGCATTATAATGCGTTTTTACGATGTTTATCCTGCACGATATACGCAGTTGTTGAACAATTGAGCGCCTCCTCCCGGTCAGCTTACCCGGACAACTCAATGCAGCAACTTCTGCGACACCGGAAGGCAACGCTATAATATCCATGCATCCCGAGGAGCTCTAAACAACCATGACACCCAACACCGACAAGCCTGCAGCAGGGGTGTCACTGGACAATGTGTTTTCCCCACCCTCATGGCAGCGATGGGTCGAGGCGGCAGTCGCCGGAATAACGGGAGATGAGTCCACAATGGATGCGCTTCGGCAGCTACAGCGCACCACGCTAGAGGGCATCCCTGTCGAAGTGCTCTACGCATCGGCTGACGTCGCATTGAGCTTCACCCCGGATAGAAAACCATTGCAGAGCTGGGACAATCGTCTGTGTATAAAAAATGACAATGAAACACAGGCCAGCAATAACATACTGCAAGGACTACGTGGTGGTGTTACCTCTATAGAGCTGCATACCTGTTCCCCCTCCTATATTGCTAGTGCGTTGACGGATGTTCGTTTGGATCTGGCCAACGTCAGCTTGCGTTCGGCGGATCAGTATGAAACGTGCGCGCAGACCTTATTTAATATTGCGAACCGTCAAGGCATTGACAACAATGCTGTCGCTTGCAGTGTTAACGCAGATCCGTTGAGCACTGCCATAAACTGCGGCGCCACTGAATCCGACCTGTCTCAGGAACTGAACAGAATGGCCGAATTTACACTCACCGCGGCCACAAACTTTGCATCCTCAAAATGCGTCCTCGTGGATGCGGCCTTACATCATAATGCCGGCGCTTCAACTATTGAGGAACTGCACGCAGCATTGGCTACCGCCACCCTATATCTGGAAACACTACTGGATGCCGGTATGCTGGTTGATGATGCCTGCAAACAAATCGTATTTCAGGTTGCGATGGATGCGGATGTGCTTTTGGGCGTCGCTAAATTAAGGGCTCTACGCGCGCTCTGGCAACACATTGTTGACCAGATTGGTCATGCTAGTGCTCAGAGCGCTCATACCACAATCGTCGCCGAGACCTCTCACCGATTTGTCAGTAAACGCCAACCGTGGAACAACCACTTGAGAAACTTGTGTGGATGCACGGCAGCCATGCTGGGCAGTGCTGACACCATTATGGTACACCCGCATGATGTCCTGCTACGAGCAGATACCCGCTTTGATACCTCGCTGGGCGATCGTATAGCACGCAACATAGTCATTATCCTGGAACGGGAGTGCGGTATGGGTAAGGTGACAGATCCACTATCCGGCTCCTACGCCATTGAAAACCTGACACAGCAACTTATGCAGCGCGCCTGGCAATCTCTGGCCTCTACCGACACTGGAAAAGGCTGGGTTAATGAGCTTCTCAGCGGCAAATGGCAAACAAGGTTAAAAGAATCGCACACCCGGCGCCTCACTCTGATGCAAGAGGAACAACGCATCGTCGTTGGCGTAAACCGTTTTGTTCAATCTGATGAGACTGAATTCTCGCCGTCTGCGGCTACCACGGAATCAGATAGACCCGCATTGCACACCGTCAGGGACGCGGAAGCTTTTGAGCAACCCGCCAAACCGGAAGCCTCATCATGAACCGATCTGCTTTCAGTTTCCGTCAGACACCGTTAACTACAAGGGCTCATCAGTCAGTTCGGGAAAGTTCGCGTTGTGCGACAACACTTAGTGAAACACCTGAAGGCATCTCACTCAAATCCAGCTACTCCAGTACCGACAGGGACGCATCAGGTTATAAGCTGGACTACCCTGGCTTTGCGCCGTTTACACGGGGCCCCTACCCCACCATGTATGTCAGCAAGCCGTGGACTGTTCGACAATACGCAGGCTTTTCAACGGCAGAAGACAGCAACGCGTTTTACAAACGAAACCTTGCAGCAGGCCAGAAAGGTTTGTCCATCGCATTTGACCTAGCTACACACCGTGGCTACGACTCAGACCACGAACGTGTCGCTGGTGATGTGGGCATGGCAGGTGTTGCTATCGATTCCATTCTCGATATGCAAATTCTGTTTGATCAGATACCGCTTGATCAAATGAGTGTCTCGATGACGATGAACGGCGCCGTTCTACCCATCCTGTCGTTATACATTCTCGCCGCCGAGGAACAAGGTGTTTCTCCGGCAAAACTGACTGGCACTATCCAGAACGATATTCTGAAAGAATTCATGGTGCGTAATACCTATATCTATCCACCCGCGCCATCAATGAAAATCGTTGCCGATATATTTGCGTATACATCGCAAAACATGCCGCGATTTAACAGCATCAGTATTTCCGGCTATCACATGCAGGAAGCCGGTGCTACGGCAGACCTGGAATTGGCCTACACCCTGGCAGACGGGGTCGAGTACCTTAGAACAGGGATTGCTGCCGGAATGGATGTCGATACTTTTGCCCCTCGTTTATCGTTTTTCTGGGCGATTGGCATGAACCACTATATGGAAGTGGCAAAATTACGCGCAGCGCGTTTACTGTGGGCGAAGCTGGTAAAACAGTTTAATCCGAAAAACCCCAAGTCCTTAAGCTTACGCACCCATTGCCAGACCTCCGGCTGGAGCCTGACAGCACAGGATGTCTATAACAACGTCACGCGTACCGGCATTGAAGCCATGGCCGCTGTCTCTGGGCATACCCAGTCGCTTCATACCAATGCCTTTGATGAAGCGCTGGCTCTGCCTACCGATTTTTCAGCCCGGATTGCGCGCAATACTCAGCTGCTACTGCAACATGAAAGTGGTCTTTGTAATACGGTGGACCCTTGGGGCGGTAGTCATTTCATGGAAACACTGACACGCGAACTGGCCGACAAAGCCTGGCAACACATCAGTGAGGTGGAACGTGAAGGTGGTATGGCCAAGGCTATAGAAGCTGGCATACCTAAACTGCGAATAGAAGAAGCCGCCGCTCGAACACAGGCACGTATCGATTCCGGCGAACAAACAGTGGTTGGTGTTAACGAATTGATCCAGGATGATGAAACTCAGATTGACGTGCTCAAGGTAGACAATGCCAAAGTGCGGCAGCAGCAAATTGATCGCTTGAATCAACTTCGCAGCAATCGCGATAGTAAAAAAGTTACACACGCTCTGAACGCGTTGACACAGGCTGCCAGCGAAGAGTCCGGAAACCTACTTTCCCTGGCGGTTGATGCGGCTCGTGCACGGGCGTCAGTGGGCGATATATCACTTGCACTGGAGAAGGTATATGGGCGACACACTGCGCGCATTCAATCAATACAAGGGGTATACCTGAAATCAATGTCATCCAGCGAATACCTGCCAATAATTACCCGTCGTATTGACCATTTCATGAACCATGAAGGGCGCCGTCCGCGAATCCTGATTGCAAAAATGGGTCAGGACGGTCATGACCGTGGTCAAAAGGTTATTGCCACAGCATTTGCAGACCTGGGGTTTGATGTGGATATCGGCCCACTCTTCCAGACCCCCGCTGAGGCGGCCAGGCAAGCGATCGACAATGACGTTCATATCGTTGGCGCCAGCTCTCTCGCCGCCGGGCACCTGACACTGGTGCCGTTATTGAAAGCGGCGATGGCAGATGCAGGTCGAGACGATATTCAGATAGTGGTCGGCGGCGTCATACCGCCACAGGATATACCTGCGTTGATTGAAGCGGGCGCAGCAGCCGTTTTTCCTCCTGGCACTGTCATTGCGAAAGCCGCCATTTCTCTGCTTGATTCATTGGGCAAGAGCCTGGGTCACCCCGACTATTCCGATACCACAAACTGATGCGGTACCAGGACCTAACCGCCGAGGCAATCGCTTACGGCGTGCTGGCACGTGAACGAGCCATGCTCTCAAAGGCGATAACACTGACGGAATCCAGCCTCGTTGATCACCGTGAAAAAGCGCAGGAAGTATTGCAACGTTTGCTGCCACGGACCGGTAAAGCGATGAGGATTGGCATCAGCGGAGTACCAGGCGTTGGTAAAAGCACGTTTATCGAGGCGCTGGGCCTGAAACTGATAGGCATGGGTCATCGAGTGGCTGTACTCGCAATCGATCCGAGCAGCCAACGCAGCGGTGGCAGCATTCTCGGGGATAAAACTCGAATGGCTGAATTATCAATGAACGACAACGCCTATATTCGTCCGTCTCCCACGGGTGGGCATCTGGGAGGTGTCACACGTGTAACCAGAGAATCTTTGCTCCTTTGCGAAGCGTCTGGTTTTGATGTCATTCTGGTTGAGACCGTCGGCGTTGGACAGTCTGAAACTGTTGTGGCTGACATGGTGGACTGTTATTTGGTACTGATGCTGCCAGGTGCCGGTGATGAACTTCAAGGTATCAAAAAAGGGGTTCTGGAATTAGCTGACATCATTGCTGTAAACAAAGCCGATGGAAGCACCCTGAACGATGCCAAACAGGCCAAAGCCGCTTATCAGCGTGCGCTCTCTATCCTTCAACCCGGCGGCAGCTGGCGCCCCAGGGCGATGACTTGCAGTGCGGTTACCGGTGAAGGGCTGGATGAGCTTTGGCAAGAGGTGCGTAACCATCGAAGGCAACTCATCGATACGGGAGAACTGGTTGCCTTGCGTGAAAAGCAGCAAATCAGCTGGATGTGGTCGATTGTCGATCAGATGATTCGGGCGTCATTGCATGAGCAGCCGGAATTGCGCAAGCTAATCAGCGACACTGAAGCCTGCGTAAGGGCACAAACGCTAACCTCGCTGCAGGCTGCTAATGCACTGTTGAGCGCGTGGCGTGCGTCTTTTCCTGCACAAGCACCCACGGAGCACTGACAACACACCAGAAATCCGGCTCACGTCTTGTCCAGTCGCGAGCATCATCGTCGCTGGCACGGCGCACTTTCCCCTCGTCAGCCCACGCTTGCAGCAAGGTAGCGTCGTCTTCAATCAGACACACGGCCACATCAATCAGATCAATCTGTACCGAGACGTTAATGACCACTCCTCTGGCAAAATGACGAACCAGTTCCGACCAGGCAATAACGCCTGTTTCCTGGTTGAGCCGATCGACCAGAGTGATTTCTTTTTCCTGCTCGTCGCTATCACTCATTAACAGATCAACGCGGCTACTTCATCTGGCGAATAAATTCATCGGAGCGCGCAATCGACTGATTCATGCGCTCAACCAGAATATCGATATCGCCTTCCAGCTCGGAAAATGTTGTTTGCAACGACCCTATGGCCTGTGCGTTCAAGTTATGTTTTAGATACAGTACGTTGTCACGCATGGTCGCCAGTACAGGTTTCATACTTGCCTCGGCCTCTTTCATGGTTTTTAGCATTTCCGAGTAACGCGCTTGTGTGTCGAGCAATTTGGATTCGCTATCGCGACGCAATACAGAATCGCTGTAAGTTTTGTTCTCGGCCCGCCATTCCTTGAAAAGATCACCGGCTACCGCCTCAACTTCCTCTATCTGCTCAGAAACCTCTTCAGCCGCCTCTTCACTGTCTTCATACTCGTCTTTCAGTCGGTCGTACGCTTTTTTCAGTTTCGTTTCCTTGATGGTCATGACCGCACCGAATCGCTCGAGCGCATCCTGAAACTGCTCTTGAGCCTCCTTTTGCGCGTCGCGCGTGTCTTTTACATTCTCGACCAGCAGATCGCGCTTATGAATACCCACTTTCTCAAGTGCGTTATATTTGATAGCGGTACAACCGGTCAGCAGAACAACGGCGGCAACCAAGGCAGCACGGATAGAAAAGTTCATGGAATGGCCCGAAAGCTTGGAAATCATAAGCAAATGGTAGCACGCAGAGCCAGTGCAACCGCACCTTAACTCATGGTTTGAGTAACGAAATGCTACCCTGTGGCCTAGTTTCACAAACAATTTACAATACCAATCAGGTACGGCTAAAAAAGCATCTCTGGCATGAATATTCGCGATTCAATACGTACTATCCCCGATTTCCCCAAACCCGGCATCCAGTTCCGCGATGTAACAACCCTGTTTGGCGACGCCCAGGCGTTTCGGATGGCCATTGACAGCCTTCTTCATCCTTACGCCGGGCAACGCATCGATAAAGTGGCAGCCCTGGAAGCCCGCGGATTTATCATGGGTGGAGCCATAGCACATCAGTTGTCCGTGGGCTTTGTCCCCATCCGGAAAGCGGGCAAATTGCCAGGCCCGCGAATGAGCGAAAACTACACGCTGGAATACGGTGAAGCGACCATGGAACTGCACGAAGGTGCACTGCAGAAAGGTGAAAAAGTGCTTCTCGTGGATGACCTCATCGCCACAGGCGGTACTTGTGAAGCCGGTATCAAGCTGATCAGACGCGCCGGTGCCGATGTCATTGGTAGCGCCTTTATCATCGATCTGCCAGAACTCGGTGGACGGGCGCGAATTGAAGCGCTGGAGGTGCCTGTGCATGTTCTGGTCGAATTTGAGGGCGACTGACTTCTCGACTGTTTTGCCAACTCCTCTGCACCGTTGTCTCGGTATCGATCAGTGTGTACGAAGTATCTCCAGAATCGACTTGCGATACCAGGCTCTTGTGGGTAAAGACTCTATTGATTCTTGCCGGGCTGCTTCATTCGCGGTGCGGATCAGTTGATGTACGTTGTTGCGCACAGTGTCTTCTTGTTGCTTGTGTTGCATCCGCATACGTCTGGCTGCGGCTTCGGAACCTATGCGTATGAGAGGCCTTAGCCTGTCCACGGTTTTCGGGCCGATTCCCTTGACCTCCTGTAATTGTTCAATCTGCTTGAACGATCCGTTTTGTTCACGCCACTGAATGATCAAGGCAGCTTTCGCAGGTCCGATTCCCGGTAGAATTTCAGCAAGAAGCGCAGCATTGGCCGCATTAATATCGAGCAATGGAGAAAGGTCTTTGCTGTTGTTACCCGCATGTACACAACCGAAGGGCACCACTATGAATAGTAGCAAGGTGATGGTGATGGTGATGTACCGCATGATGACATCCTTGTCTGTTGACTTGCAGGAAGCTCAGTCTGCGCAATAAAGAGCACAGAAAACAAGCAACAACTTGATAGCAGCTGATATTAATTACAGTCTGAGCGGAACCCTCATGCCAACCTCACTGATTGCATCTTTATTAAAGAGCTTACGGTTTTACTAAAATGGTAGCGATTGTATTCTCATAGCCGTCCTTGAACTGATCTTGCGAACCTCTGTACGATGTAATACTGGACCGCAAATAGACAATATTTCCAAATGATGCCCGAGCCAATTGATAGGCGAGACACCACACGAAATGTCAGGGTATTTATTCAGCATTTTTTTTGTGACAACGTTACGGCAATTGATTCATGTCGGTTTTCACTAACTTTTTTCAAGCCACCGGAATATCACAGGGAAAAACGTCGAGATCCCACAACCAAACGGATGGAGTCAGACAAAATCACAGACATTTCGCGCAAATAATGCGCTGCAGCAACGTGACTACTCTACTTGCGCACAATTTCCCTCGCGCCAACTGCGAGCAAAAAAGCCGCTTCGTCATAACGTTCCAAGGCGTACGGCTGCGCAATATTCCGGCACCAGAATGTCACACCTACGACATTAATGAACACTACTGTGGCCAGCGCGCTGGTGGTGAACAGGAAACCGAGTTATTATCAGGCGAGCGTAATCACCACTGCGCCGGGAACTCAGGGGTTCGGGCGCCGGCCCCTTTTTTACAACGAGGAGAATAACGATCTATGAACGCAAAGAAGCTGGTACTCGCCGGAGTACTATCCACTTCGCTATCTTTTGTCGGCAGCGTCTCTGCTGCGACAGACATTCAATGGTGGCATGCCATGGGTGGCCAACTCGGTGAGACTGTCAATCTGATCGCAGAACAATTCAACGCCAGTCAGGATGATTACAATCTTGTCCCTACCTACAAAGGCGGGTATGAAGACACAATGACGGCGACTATCGCCGCTTTTCGCGCCAAACAACAGCCGCATATCGTACAAATATTCGATGCGGGTGCTGCCACCATAATCAACGCGCCGGGCGCTGCTCTGCCGGTAGAAGATCTTTTAAAGAAACACGGCGCTGGATTTGATATCAACGATTATATCGAAGGTGTGCGCTACTTCTATGCCGATTCGAATGGCAAAGCCATTGGCATGCCATTCAACTCTTCTACGCCTCTGTTGTACTTCAACAAGGAGGCCTTTGAAAAAGCCGGCATCGATAATCCACCGGCTACTTGGGAAGAATTCGAAGAGATGGCGCCCAAGCTCAAGGACGCTGGCTACACAGCTCTGGCACAAAGCCATAGTCCTTGGATCTTCTCCGAAAATTTCCACAGCCGACACAACCTGCAATTGGCGACAGAAAACAACGGCTACGATTCCACCGACGCCAAGATCCTCTACAACAACGAGCATATGAAGGCTCACTGGAGCAAGGTCAAGGAATGGCTGGACAAAGGTTGGTACGGTTTCTATGGTCGGGCATGGGGTGACAATCAAGATGCATTTACCCAGAAAGAAGTCGCCATGTGGCTCGGATCTTCCGGTTCTTTCGGTGGTTTGAAAAATTCCGCTGAATTCGAATTCGGAACCTCGTTTCTACCTTATTGGAAAAGCATCATTGAAGAACCCAAAGGGACTTTTATTGGTGGAGCGGCATTGTTCGCCATGTCCGGCCACGAAGATGCCGAGTATGAAGGTGTGGCCAGCTTTTTCGAGTACCTGACAAGCCCTGAGGTACAGTATCAATGGCATAAAGAGACTGGCTATGTACCAATTACCAACGCCGCCTATGATATGGCTAAAGCGGATGGCTACTACGAGTCAACACCCGATGCTGAAATCGGCATCCTGCAATTGAGCCAGCCTGGCGGTGAGTGGACTAAAGGCTATCGTCTTGGCTTCTACGTACAGATTCGCGATGTCATGTACAAGCACTTCGACGACATATTCGCAGGAACAGCCACTGTGGATGACGCGTTTGCCGCTATGGAAACCGAGTCAAATGCTTTACTAGAGCGCTTTAGCGCATCATATAAGTAATCTGCTGTAACCGTATGCGGTGGCCGGATAAACTGGTCACCGCATACCCTAAGCCCCCTCCCGCCAATGATGAGAGCATGAAGTGAAGCGAGTTCAATTCGAGCAGAGTTCCCTCCCGTATCTGTTCATTGCGCCTCAGATCATAATTATCTCGATTTTTTTCCTGTGGCCGGCAGCCCAGGCGATTTATCAGTCTTTCCTGCTGGAAGACGCTTTCGGCTTGTCGTCACAGTTCGTGTGGTTCAAGAACTACGTTGACACGATCTACAGCGCGGCGTGGTTACAAGCCGCCAAATTCACATTGCTGTTTTCAATACTGGTCACGTTTTTATCCCTGGGCATTGCGCTACTACTCGCTGTCAAGGCCAATGAAGTCATCCACGGAGCCAGAACCTACAAAACCACATTGATGTGGGCCTACGCTATCGCTCCTCCTGTTGCAGGCTTAATGGGCAATCTGATGTTTCACCCGCTCATTGGCGATCTCTACAAGTTCTTCAATGCCATCGGTTGGGATTTTAATCATAAGCTGGATGCTTTTGATGCCGGGTTTGTTGTCGTGCTCATCTCTGTCTGGAAACAGGTCAGCGTAAATTTCATTTTCTTTCTTTCCGGTTTACAGGGAATCCCCAAGTCTGTAACAGAAGCATCTGTGCTTGATTGCAATAGTTCGTTCAGACGTTTCTGGACGATTACTTTCCCGCTGTTAGCCCCGACCACTTTCTTTCTTATGGTGATAAACATCACCTACGCATTTTTCGAGACGTTCGGCATTATCGATACCACCACACGCGGTGCGCCAGGCGGTGCAACCAATACACTAGTCTTCAAGGTATTTCAGGACGGCTTCCGCGGTGCTGATCTGGGTGGTTCATCTGCACAGTCCGTAGTACTGATGCTTATCGTGCTGGCGTTAACGGTCGTGCAATTCCGGTTTATTGAACGACGAGTGCATTACTGATGAACAAGACACTCTGGCAGCACATATCCACCCATGGCATCCTGATCATCGGCACATTGTTCATGAGCTTGCCGGTATGGATAGCGATCATGACTTCCACCCATTCGCCAGAGACCATTCTCCGCAATGGCTTGCAGTTTCTTCCTGGTGCACACGGCCTGGAAACCTATCGCCAGGTTCTGTTTGAACAAGGCGGTGTTATGAAATCGGTGCTTGGCACCACAATGCTTAAAAACAGCATGATACTGGGTATCGGCTTTGCGGTCGGTAAAGTCATTATCTCGATGCTGGCAGCTTATGCCATTGTGTACTTTAGATTCCGTGCAGGCACTTATTTGTTCTGGCTTATATTCATGACATTGCTATTGCCACTGGAAGTTCGCATCATTCCTTCCTATGAAGTCGTGGCTAAGTTTAATTTACTGGATACGCACGTCGGACTCATTGTCCCCTTGATTGCATCCGCTACCGGTACGTTCTACTTTCGCCAATTCTTCCGCTCAGTCCCGGAGGAAATACTTGAAGCTGCGAAACTGGATGGCGCTACGCCATTTCGATTTTTTATCGACATACTGGTGCCATTGTCCAAGACCATGATTGCGGCAATTTTCATCATCATGTTCGTCGTAGGCTGGAACCAGTATCTATGGCCTTTGATCATGACAACTAAAGAAGAGAACTACACGCTGGTAATTGGTATCAAGCAGATCTACCAAGTACTGGCCGAAGGTGGACAGCTGCCGCAGTATCAGAAGGCATTTGCTCTGACCATCCTTGCTACGCTACCGCCTGTACTGGTGGTTCTCATATTCCAACGCTGGTTCGTCAAGGGCCTGGTAGAGAGTGAAAAGTAATGTCCGGTGTTGAACTCAAGCAAGTCACCAAGCGCTACCCCAACGGTGCCGATGCCATTCGTGGTGTCGACATGCGGATTGAACACGGCGAGTTCATTGTGTTTGTCGGCCCCTCCGGCTGCGGCAAATCAACCCTGTTGAGAATGATCGCAGGCCTTGAATCCGTGACTGGCGGCGACGTTCTGATCGATAACAAACGTGTAAACGAGGTCAATCCCGCAGATCGCGATGTTGCCATGGTGTTCCAGAACTATGCTCTCTATCCCCATATGACAGTACGCGGAAACATGTCCTATGGCCTGAAAAACCGTGGCCTTGAAAAAGCCGAAATCAGTCGCCGGGTTGAGGATGCCGCCAGTATCCTGAAAATCAAAGACTACCTGGACAGACAGCCACATGAACTTTCTGGTGGGCAACGTCAGCGAGTTGCTATGGGCCGCGCCATTGTTCGAGAGCCTAAGGTTTTCCTGTTTGATGAACCACTGTCGAATCTGGACGCTAAACTACGCGTGCAGATGCGCATTGAAATCAAGCGATTGCAACGTAGAATGGACGTTACAAGCATCTATGTTACGCATGACCAAACCGAAGCCATGACTCTGGCCGATCGCCTGGCCGTGGTCAACGAAGGTAGGATAGAGCAAATGGGCAGACCGATGGAGCTCTACAACAATCCGGCTACTCTGTTTGTCGCCTCCTTCATTGGTTCTCCACAAATCAACCTTGTACCTGTCCGTTTCGAAGGACAGAATCTTGTCAACGGCAAATTGACAATCGCCGGTTTCAAGGATCTTCCATCAGGCGAAGATCTGGTACTGGGCGTTCGCCCAGATGACCTTCAACAAACCTCTGATGGTCAGTTAAGTTTGAGGGTGGACCTTGTTGAGCAACATGGTGCCGACAATCTCATCTACGGCGCGCTGGCAGGCGCCGAAGCCGGTAATGCAGGTCCCGGGGCTGCTGCTCACGTCGGTGATGATCTGGAGATCTGTTACAAAGCTGACCAGACGGTGCTACCGGATATTGATTCCTCGCTGTCGCTGGGTTTTGCGGTTGATCGCGCCATGGTATTCAGAGCCTCAAACGGTGAGCGTCTGTTATAGCGTTGTCCCTGGGCCCGCTCCATTTTCAGTGGGTTGTCCAATGAATAATGTAAGGGTGCGCACGCAATCACCTGGTGACCATTAGCATTGCCAGTGATATGCCAAAAATATTAGTCAATCATTTGATTCTTCTCGCGGGAGTGGGTTTTCTGGTATCCCCTCTGCTACTGATAGTCATGTTATCCACGCAATCCAGCGCCTCGATCTCTTCCCAGGGCTTACAATTTGACTGGGGAGACTCCCTGCAAAGAAACTACGCACGTGTATTCAATTTTGAGGCAGGCTTTACGCGTACGGTAACGGCTATGCAGATGCTCAAGAACTCGCTGATTGTGGCGCTGGGAGTTGCTAGTCTGACAACACTACTTTCGCTACTCTCCGCCTATGCACTGGTATTTTTCCGGCTAAGGCTGGCCAACGCGCTGTTCTGGTCAATCCTGGCCACATTGCTGTTTCCGCTTGAATCACGATTCATCCCTACATTCATAACCGCCAATGAACTTGGGTTAATCAATACACATCTCGGGATGATTCTACCTGCCCTGGCACTGGCTCTGGGAACGTTTTTTCTGCGGCAATTCATGCTCACCTTACCAGACCAACTGCATGAAGCAGCCACTATGGACTCCGCCGGCCCACTAAGGTTCTTTCTCGATATAGTAGTACCGCTCAGTAAGGCACGAGCGGGGGCCGTGTTTGTTATATCGTTCATGATCGGCTGGAATCAGTACTTATGGCCAATCATGGTCAGTACTGACGACAGTCTCTACACACTGGTGCGAGGTATCCAGCTTATTGGTGGCGCATCGGGTCCCGGTATGGCGTTTGTCATCATCACCATCGTCCCTCCCCTGGTACTGGTGTGGATATTTCAACGATGGTTCTTCAGCTCATTGATCGATGTGGAAAAATAAAAATTTTCACACTTGTCAACTGGAGCCAGGTGAAAGCTCAAGCTTTACGTCTCTGGCGATCTCCACAGATCTTGTCTCTCTTGCATGTTGCACCACCAGCAGGATTGCCAGCTGAGTACCAAAGATCAATGAGGCAAGCCACAAATGCATGGGTTGAGAAAAGATTGGGACATGCAGGCGATCCATACTCATACCGATAGCAATCGCGCCCAACAGGAACGCAACCAATGCCGTGCTCAAGCGACGAAGCAATACCGAATTCGAGTGCGTAAGTACCGAATATGCCAGCCATGCATTCAGGGCAACCAGTGGCACCGAGTAGTACTTATGTAAAGCAAAAACCACTGGCAGGTTATCGACCCACAAGTGTCTATTGCCATGGTCGTGACTTCTGGCAATCAGGTCCATAGCCTCTCGCACCTGGGTACCCATGACCAATTGAAGCAAGCCTGCTCCCATTGCCAACATCATCAGTGGATAGAACAGTCTGGGCATGCCTTCTACATTAATTGCCTTGTAGCGTTCCCGACCAGATCGAACAAGAGCAGCGATGATGATCCCTACAATGACTTGGGCAAGCAACATATGAATCGTGATCATACCCACCATCAAATTACTAGCCACAACGCGAGCCCCCAACCAACCTTGCACGCCAACAAGAATGAATCCTGCGAATGAAAACCAGAAAACCCTGGGCTCTGAGCGACGATAGGGTGATGAAAACAACAACGTCAGCAGTATCGTGAATCCAGTGAAAACCCCTAACAATCTGTTCAGGTATTCCGTCCAGGTTTTACGGACATTGAAGGTAGTTTCAGCATATCCCCTGTCGGCGTATATTTCCTGATAGTTGGTGGGCAGCTGGGATTCGTGTGTCGGCGGCACCCACTGACCAAAACACGTTGGCCAATCAGGACAACCCATTCCCGCTCCTGTGGCTCGTACGATTCCACCCACCATGATGAGCGAGTAAATAGTGGCTAAAGTGAGTGCTGCGCACCACCAGAATCGACGTTGAGTTGTTAGGCTTGGCATGGGGAGACACTGACCTGGCTGGGCGGATCGCAAGAAAACGTGAGGATACTACGCAATACGGAACCTGCGTTAGTGCAGATTGTGGCCTATCCCCCCATTATTGTGAACTTTTTGACCATGTAACCATTCAAAGACACCATGTACGGAATGCCAACAACGAAAACCTCCCGCACAGCGTATACCCTGATCACCACGGCGTTGTGCTGCATGGCACCCCAACTGGCTCAGGCAACGACGGCGACCAGCGATCGCCCCCTAAGCGAGTTTGCCGACACTAATCTGGATCGTTGGTCGGAACGCAGTTTCAGTGGCAACACTCACTATGAACTGATCGAGGATGAGGGCGTTAGAGTGCTCAAGGCTCACACTCAGAAGCAAGCCTCGATACTGTACCGGGAAGAATCTATCGATTTGCGAAAACGACCTGTCATTAACTGGTCCTGGAAAATCGATCACACCTACGTGAATATTGATGAGCAGACGAGAAATGGTGACGATTTTCCTGCCCGTCTATACGTCGTGGCGCAAGTTGGTTTTCTTCCCTGGGAAACAGTATCAATCAATTACGTTTGGGCTTCCGAGATACCGGTAGGCGAGATCTGGTCGAATCCTTTTTCCGAGAAGGCAAAAATGGTGGCTATCCAATCTGGCGACAAATTTGCAGGTAAGTGGACGAGTCACTCACGTAATGTCGTGCAAGACTTCAAGGCCTTCTTCAATCACGATATCGAACAATTGAGTGGTTATGCAGTGATGGTTGATGGTGATAACGCCCAAATGGAGGCTACAGCCTGGTTTGGGGAAATTGGATTCAGTCCTCTCAGGGAAGCCGACTAACAAGCGCCTCGCCTCGGATTGAGCCAGTACATCTGGTTTGGCGATACCCGCGTAGCTCCTATACTATAGTGATCAAGCGCCATACTTGAGAGACGACCTTGGATAGACGCCATTTTCACAAGCTTTGCGGTGGGTTACTTAGCGGTGCTGCGGGCTTGCATATTACCCATCAAGCAAAGGCAGCTGTCTCCGACGCCCCCTACCCTGTAAGCAAATTGGTGTACGAAGACGAAAGCCCGGTCTCCCTGCAATCTCTGAAGCCGGGTGTCGCTTACATCTTTGGCTACCCTTTTGTCACCACACCGTGTTTTCTGGTTCGCCTGAATCGATCGTCTCCAGCCCGCGGAAGCTGGCCGGGTGGACTGGACGAGGACCAATCCGTCGTGGCTTTCTCCGCCATTTGTTCACACAAGATGTCTCACCCTGCCAGGCCGATAAGTCATATTGCCTACCGGGACCAGAAAGTGACTTTCTACGACTCAAGTGGCCAGAAACAGACTCGCGCCGGCATTATCAGTTGCTGCTCTGAACGAAGTGTCTACGACCCGGCTAGCGGTGGAGATGTGCTCTCTGGCCCTGCTCCGAAACCGTTAGCAGCTATTGCGCTAAGCAACGATAGTGAGGGCAATATATCGGCCACCGGCAGCTTCGGTGATGATCAGTACGAACGCTTTTTGACTAAATTCGGATTCCGCCTGGCAATAGAATATGGTGTTACCGACATTCGGGCCCGAAGCGGTGATCAGTGCCGAGTCGTCAGGGCAGATACTTTTTCAGCCCAGCAGGTATTGTGTTGAGTGACGCCCGTGCAATCAAGGCACTGAAAAAACTGCCTATATTAAAAAGCATTGACAACGCCCTCTGGGAAGTTCTAGTACCGCATGTGACCTTCACACCCCTTGTAGAGGGCGAAACCCTTTTTGTAGCCGGTCGCGAAAGCCTGAACCTCTATTTAGTGGTTGATGGTGAACTCGCCCTGCATATGCCGTGTAATTCAAGCGGCGAGACTTTCTTTGTGCAATCTCGCTATAAGGGCGACACAGCAGGTGATTTTGCAGTGCTCAACGGTGGCGAACACCTGGTAACAGCGGTTGCAGTTAAAAAAAGCCGGATAGCGCAATTTCCGCGCGTGGCTTTCGAAAAGCTCGTCGATATTGATTCAAGTATTCTTGCCCATGTTTATGATGTGGCAGCCGATTTATCACGTCGTGTCACACTGGCAGGGGCCTATCTGAATCTTTTTGGCGATGTTAGCCACCCCACCATGGATGCCCTGCTGGATAAGACAAGCATTCGTCATTTCCACAGTGGCCAGACGCTCTTTGAAGAGGGTGGCGAACCCGACGGCCTATACGTTATCGTATCTGGCAAACTGATTGTTGAAGCCGTCAACCATCAAGGTGTCGTACGACGAATTGGTGAAGTGGAAGCGCCTGAAACAGTAGGTGAACTTGCACTGTTAGCAGAAACTCAACGAACAGCGACCGTCATTGCTGCCCGGGAATCCACAGTTGCATTATTGGGACGAGCAGATTTTGATACCCTCATTGCACCGAATGCCCCTATGTTAATGCGACTATCACGACTTGTCGTGCGTCGTCACGTTGCCAATGCCCGCCAGGAAACGGAAATAGCTCCCGATCGAAACTTCGTGGTCATTCCGATGGACGTGCACTTGCCGTTGCGTCGCTTCGTCCTCCAGCTTAAAAACGCCATGCGTGAACTTGGCTCAGCATTGACTTTGAATTCGCGCAGTTTCGATACGTTGTATGGACGTACCGGAGCATCGTTGACCGACTTTGATGACGTCTTTAATTCAGCAATAGCGGAATGGCTTGACGACAAGGAAAACCGCTTCGACTCCATGGTCTATGTGGCAGATACAAGCTGGTCAACCTGGACCCGCCGCTGCGTAAACCGAGCCGACAGAATCATTCTGCTGGCAAGTGCCAAAACAAACAATACAGCAGAGCTGCGCGATGTCGAACACCAACTCAATGTCCTGTTTGACGGTGCGCGGGTACGTCCCAAAATCGACCTGGTACTGTTGCACCCTGCTGACACCAGATCCCCGAAATTTACCGCGCGCTGGTTAGAACCTCGCGAGCTCGATGCGTATTATCACGTTCGAATGAACGACAGATTACATTTTTCTCGGCTTGCCAGACGATTAACCAATACAGCGAAAGGGCTTGTGCTCAGTGGTGGTGGCGCTCGCGGTTATGCCCATCTGGGTGTGCAGCAACTTATCGAAGAGCAAGGAATACAGCTTGATTACATTGGTGGATCGAGTATGGGAGCTTTGTTAGGAGCCTCAATGGCCATGGGTCATGGTTATGCCGACATCAAACAACTATCTTCTCTGTTCGCAAACAAGCAAGCCTTGTTTGACTACACCCTGCCACTGGCATCATTGATGAAATCTGCCAAACTCACGCAGTTTTGTCGCTCGGTCTATGGCGAACAGCGCATCGAAGACCTGTGGACACCATTCTTCTGCGTATCGTCGAACCTTGCGGATGGCCAGGAAGTGGTACACGACAGAGGGCCCTTATGGAAAATCGTACGCACAACAGTCTCCTTACCTGGAGTGTTTTCACCGGTTCCCACGGCAAACGGTGACCTGTTGATTGACGGAGCGGTACTCAACACGTTTCCGGTGGACATCATGCAGGAACGACTAGGCGGCAAGGGTTTTATTATTGGGGTGAATGTCAGCCAGCTTTCAGAGCAGTTTAACTACTACGATTTTGGCACGACGCTGTCAGGTTGGCGGGTGTTTCTATCCAGAATCAACCCTTTCGAAACTACCATCAAGATCCCACGTATCGCAGAAACTCTGCTTCGCTCTACTGATATCAAGAGTATCGAACGCCTCAATGAGGCTAGAAGGTCACTTGATATTCTGATTGAACCCAACGTCCGGGCGATTTCACTGCTGGATTTCAAATCCTATGAGCTCATTAGCCAGATAGGCTATCGAGAAGCCTGTCTTGTATTAAACAGGTATGGGCTTTGCGATGTACAAGTGGATGATGAAGAGCGACCCGTGGACACTGGCGGCGCAATGATCATACCCGCCTGATCGATCAATCCTTCCTATTGAGCTGGTCAGTTTTATCCCTGAATAAGTCACTTATTCGGAGGCAGATTGTTCACCTAGCGCTTCCAGGATTGTCTGTGATTTCTTAGTCAACTTGCGAGCGACATCAAACGGTGACACTCCATCTCGATTGGCTATTAGCGGATCTGCATCGTGCTCCAGCAAGAGGCTGACCATTGTCAAATTACCCGATGAGACAGCATGGTGCAATGCGGTGTTGTCATACTCATCACGAGCGTTGACATCAGTTTCGACGAGCGAGAGCAAGACAGCCGCTGCCTCGACATAGCCATTCTCAACCGCTCTGAGCAATGGCGTATACCGGTACACATCACGGACCTGGGTGTCGGCACCTTTACCTATCAGCCACTGTAAAAGTCGCACCTGCCCCTTGGCTGCAGCTATTGTCAGTGCAGTCCAACCATTGGATCCGACAGTGTTGATATCTGCTCCCTGATCAATAAGCCACTTTGCGATCTCCTGATGACCACCGAGAATGGCGAACATGAACGGAGTTCCTTGTGTGTCGGTCGTTTCATTGACATCGGCACCGGCTCGAACCAGCAACTTTGCGAGACTCAAATTGCCTTTCTTCGCCGCGACCATCAACGCGGTCTTACCATTGCTGGCCGTAATCGATAACAGTAACCCGGAGTCGTTTTCTGATAAAAGTGAGGCTAGTTTTTCGGAATCGTCTGAGCTTATGGCGGTAATCCACGACAACTTCGCCGATGCCCTTAATTTGACCTGTTGATAACTGTGCCTTGGAGCCTGATTACGCTCCATCGCTATGGCTTCACTGCTTGCGGCGACGATGAGCGATGCAAACAGTACAGCTAACGGGGATTTGGGGCTAATCACGACGAGCGACTCTTCATAAACGCTCTCACTTTATACTGACCGACGCAGGTGCCAAGGCATCATATAAGCAACAATGCTACGGCGGGCACAGGATGTTGGTTAACGAATGGAAAGCTTCCTGTGAATTCAGATATGACTACCGACACCGTTTGCACTAGCGCCGTCAAATACCCTAACGGTTGTAGATTATCCATTCAGCGCTGCACAGTCAATGGTACTTTACACCCTGTAAACAACACGTTACATAATTACCTACCCCAGGTTCAGCGAGGCGACAACGTCGTTGAACACGACATCAGCATCATAATGCCCGGTCATTCGTATGACGGCGTCCCGACCCAAAGCCTCATCCAGCAACTGTTTGAATCCCGCCCGCATTGCGTCACTCAATACAATCCGTTGCTGATAGAGCACGTTGCAATATTCGTCTCCTAAAAACAACGGTAAATCAGCCTGAGTGCTCAGTAGCTTGACTGTTTCAAAATGCGCTGAACTATGGCCGGTAATAAATAGAAGCGTGCCAAGACTGTGCTCTACCGGCGTTGCTATGTCGATGCCGATCTCAATCAGTGACCCGTTGGTATGCTCATGCAGGTCTGCATCCAGCTCGACAGCGAATGGGCCAGGTGCCAGTTTTCCGTTTGTAAGACACGGCGAATCAGCAGACAGCACATAAAACAATCCCGCCTGCCACTCTTCATTGTCTATCTGAATCGGGACACAACTAACAGTAACATTCGCGTGGTGCAACGCAACCACAACATCGTCGGGGAATCGTTCAAACGTGGCTGACAAATTTCACCTGCATATCTGGTAATGGATGAGACCGAGACTACAACGGCAAGTTACCCGGAATGTACAACGAAAAAGGCGCTCCTCGATAATCGATGGAGCGCCTCATACTAATACACTGACAGCTTGAATATCAGTAAGTCACTGCCCTACTGCGCTGTTGCCGGTCGCGCACCCGAACTGATGTCTGCCGTAGACTGATCATCCGGCACCACAACTTTTCCATTGGCAACGGCTTTATCAGCCCAGATATTGTGATGCTGCTTCGCCCACTCTTCTGATACATAGCCGGTTTTCATGCCTTCGAACGCACCTTCTGTACCCGCGGTACCGATGTAGACATGACCTACAGCAAGCGCTGTCCAGCCGAGCGATAAAACTGCATGGATAAGGTTTGCCTGTTGCATCTGAGGCCTTGCCCCTTCGATCAGCGGCAACCAGCTTAGCCAGGATGGAACAGGCAGATTGTAGATGGGAACCAGCATGATCAAACCGGTGATGCTGACCGCCAGACCGACAATAGCCACCACCCAGAACCAGACTTTCTCACCGCCGTTCATACGCCCGGCAGGTGGATGCGTCTTAGTGAACATGCCACCGCCTTGCTTGAACCACTGCAAATCCACTCTGGTGGGGAAGTTGTGCCATATCCAGAGCACAATCATAAGGACAACGCCTACCGAAAACACCGGACCGACAACGTTGTGAATCGTAATCGATGTCTGCGCCCAAAAAGCAAAGCCTGCCTTGCCCAATAGTGGGATAAGGAACGTTTTACCAATGAGCATGCTTAAGCCGGTAATGGCAAGAGCGATGAATGAAAGGGCAGTCACCCAGTGAACAAATCGATCCAGACCATTCCAGCGCTTGATTTTACGTCCCGAGAGCGAATCAGCATCCAGCTTGTTCTTGCCGTGAATCAGGTGATACAAGATCACAATCGCAAGCATTCCCAGGATCAACCAAGGCGTGTACTTTGCTACGGGACCATCTCTCAACTGCTGCCATTCGACTCCGCCCGGAGCAATCAGAATACCTGCTTCAGGGCCACCTGTTGATGTGTAGCCACCGACACCCTGCTCCACCGCACGCCACATATTGGATCGCGGATTAACGGCAGAGCCAACATCTTGCGCCACTGCATCGGCACCAAACCAATGCACCGAATAACTGGCCAGTGGTAGCGCTATGGATAGAGTCAGGATTCCTAACAGACCCAGCCAGGCCATGCGCTTTTTGCGAGCAGGACTCATCTTGCGGCGTTCAGCAGAACCATCGTGCGTACTTTGAGACATGATGATTATCCCTCTGTGTAGGCAGTTTCCCAGCCCCATGTTTGCGGCCTTCCACCACGTCGCAAAACACGCTCACGATAGATATCTGCAACTTCATCACCATCCCCGGCAATCAGGGCGCGAGTAGAGCACATTTCCGCACACAGAGGCAGCTTGCCTTCAGCGATACGGTTTCGACCGTATTTCTCGTACTCTGCGTCGGTCAGATCATCCTCATCAGGACCACCGGCGCAGAACGTGCACTTGTCCATCTTTCCACGCGCACCAAAAGAGGTTTGCTCTGGAAATTGCGGCGCACCGAACGGGCAGGCATAAAAACAATAACCGCAGCCAATACATAAGCTCTTGTCGTGCAGCACTATGCCGTCGTCTGTTGTATTGAAACAATCGACCGGACAAACTGCCTGACATGGAGCATCGGTGCAATGCATACAGGCCACTGATATGGATTTCTCACCCGGGTTACCATCATCGAGCGTTATAACCCGACGTCGGTTGACGCCCCACGGCACCTCGTTTTCGTTCTTGCATGCAGTGACACAGCCGTTGCATTCGATACAACGTTCGGCGTCGCACAAAAATTTCATTCTAGCCATTACGATGTCTCCTTAAGCTGCGGTTATCTTGCACAATGAACACTTTGACTCTTGCATCTGCGTAACAGAGTCGTAGCCATACGTCATGGTGGTGTTGTCTGACTCACCACGCACATACGGTGCTGATCCTTCCGGGTACTTGTCCAGTAGATCCTCGCCCTGGTAGTGACCTCCAAAGTGGAACGGCGTGAATACCACCCCTCGAGCTACACGGGAAGTCACCATGGCTTTAATCTTGATCTTGCCGCCTTCAGGCCCTTCCAGCCAGACCATCTGATCGTCTTTGATACTTAGATCGTTAGCATCGGCCTGGTTGATTTCAACAAACATGTCCTGCTGAAGCTCAGCAAGCCAGGGGTTGGAGCGCGTCTCCTCACCGCCCCCTTCGTATTCCACAAGTCGGCCGCTGGTATGAATCAGCGGAAAGTCCTTGGAGTAATCTTCTGCCTGAATGGAGCCATACCGGGTCGGGAGGCGATAGTGCGACTTTCTGTCTTCATAAGTCGGATAATCTTCAACCAGATCGCGGCGAGACGTATAGAGCGGCTCGCGATGCACCGGAACAGGGTCAGGAAAGGTCCACACATTAGCGCGAGCCTTGGCATTTCCAAACGGTGCACACCCGTGAGCGATAGCAACGCGCTGGATACCACCAGAGACGTCTGTCTTCCAGTTCTTACCCTCCGCAGCAGCTTTTTCGTCCGCTGTAAGGTCATCCCACCAGCCCAGAGTTTTGAGCATGTCTGCGGTGAATTCCGGATGCCCTTCTTCCAGCTCATTGCCGACCGGGTAGGAATCT
Source organism: Granulosicoccus sp. (assembly GCA_045106855.1). Taxonomy (GTDB): domain Bacteria; phylum Pseudomonadota; class Gammaproteobacteria; order Granulosicoccales; family Granulosicoccaceae; genus Granulosicoccus. The sequence continues at coordinate 152,858 of JBGCFI010000031.1, read as the reverse complement.
TCTGCGAGCAGATTGACACCGTCACGCTCGACACCAAATCGCGCGCGAAAATTGAGGCCACCTTCTGCAACAGGTTTGCTTGGATCATAGAGGTTGGGTGTTCCGGGATGCCCCATTTCAGCAGTACCCCAGCAAGGCCAGGGCATACCGAAGTACTCGCCATCAAGCGGACCACCTTCGGCTTTCAGTGTGGTGGTATTGAACGTTCCTCGATGCTCCATGTGAGCCTTGATACGCTCAGGACTTTGACCGGTATAGCCAATAGTCCACATACCGCGGTTGAATTCGCGAGTGATATCCTCGATCAAAGGCTCGTCATTGTTAACTTCGATGTTTTTGCACAACTCGGCACCAAACCCAAGCTTGTCAGCCAGCTTGTACATAATGGTGTGATCCGGCAATGCCTCGAACAGCGGTTCAATGACCTTGTCACGCCATTGCAATGAGCGGTTTGAAGCGGTTACAGAGCCGTAGGTTTCAAATTGCGTCGTTGCTGGCAACAGATACATGCCGTCTTTTCTGTCAGGCAATACCGCCGTGTGCGTGGGATAAGGGTCGATAACAACCAACAACTCCAGTTTTTCCATGGCTGCCTTCATTTCAGGCCCACGGGTTTGCGAGTTGGGTGCATGACCCCACAGAACCATTGCGCGGATATTGTCTTTCTGGGCGATGTTCTCTTTGTCCTCAAGCACACCATCTATCCAGCGCGAAACAGGCATGCCCGCTGTATTCATCGGTTGAAGATCAGTATCACCTTTCTTTTCATATGAGCCCTGGTCAAATCTGTTTTTGACCCACTCGTACTCCAGATCCCAGACGCCGGCCCAGTGCTTCCAGGAACCAGCGGCAAGTCCATAATAACCGGGCAGCGTATGCGATAGAACACCCATATCGGTAGCGCCCTGCACGTTGTCGTGTCCTCGGAATATGTTGGCACCGCCACCGGATACACCGATGTTGCCAAGCGCCAGCTGCAGCACGCAATAGGCGCGCGTGTTGTTGTTACCAATAGTGTGCTGTGTTCCTCCCATGCACCAGACTATGGTGCCTGGCTTGCTTTCAGCCATGGTTTGAGCAGCTTGCTTTAGCTGTGCTCCGGGTACACCCGACACACGTTCTACCTCTTCCGGTGTCCACTTCGCAACCTCTGCACGAATATCGTCCATTCCATAGACGCGCTGTCGGATGTATTCTTTATCTTCCCAGCCGTTTTCGAAGATATGCCACAGCACGCCCCAGACCACCGGTACATCAGTTCCGGGACGCATCTGGATAAATTGATCTGAATGTGCGGCAGTACGGGTGTAACGCGGATCAACCACAATCAGCTTGGAGCCATTCTCTTTTGCCTTAAGCACATGCTGCATGGCAACCGGATGTGCTTCAGCGGCATTGGAACCGATAAAGAACATGGCTTTGGAAAGCTGCATGTCGTTATAGGAGTTGGTCATGGCACCATAACCCCAGGTATTAGCCACACCCGCTACCGTGGTTGAGTGACAGATACGCGCCTGATGATCGACGTTGTTGCTTCCCCACAGACCAGCAAATTTTCTGAAAAGGTAAGCCTGTTCATTGTTGTGCTTGGCTGAGCCCAGCCAATAGACCGAATCGGGTGAAGATTCCTCCCGGATCTTGAGCATCTGATCACCAATCTCATTGACAGCGGTTGCCCAATCGACCCGCGTCCACTTGCCATCAACAAGTTTCATCGGGTATTTCAGCCGTCGCTCCCCATGCCCGTGTTCACGAACCGCTGCGCCCTTGGCACAGTGGGCACCCATGTTGATCGGTGAATCCCAATCCGGCTCTTGCCCGGTCCAGACACCGTTCTGCACTTCGGCGACGACCCCGCAACCCACAGAGCAATGCGTGCAGATGGAATGCACGAGCTCGGTATCAACACCTTCTTTGGCATAGTTTTCTGCTGCACGTGCTTTTTTCAGCATGCTGGGGCCAGAGGCGACCGCAAGCGCTGCACCACCCGCAGTTATTCCCGAGTTTCGAAGGAACGTACGCCGGTTGACCGACACTCCCAGCAACCCACTGGCGGCAGTCGCAACATCTGAATGCGCTCCTGACTCCTCGACCCTGGCGACTTTTCGTTTTAATTTCATGGATGTCTCCTGATAATCTTTAAAGAGCTGCCGCTAGAAACGCGCACGCTTGTAATATTTTCTGACGTGATCCGTCAGTTCGTAGCCTTTGCCTTCGACTGTTTTTGCCATCTGGTCGACTGGGACGTCGACAGAGTCTGCCGCGGCAGCAACGCCAGTTGCAGCTACACCACCAGCTACAGCAGCACCTTGAAGAAAACCTCGCCTGTTGGCGTTTATAAACGCCGGCTTTTTCGTTTTAACTTCTTGCTTGTCGCTCATGCTCTTTATCCTCTTGTGTAGCTGAAGAACTTATCGAATGGAAGTGTGGTGACAGATGTTAATTTTATGTTTTGTGGTAGTTCTGGTTCAGCTCTGCATCTTTAGGAGCTGGTCTTCGAAGTCGAAGAAACTCTCACCAAAAAAGCCCACTGAACGGTAAAAATGCGCCGTTTTTGCATTTTGCATATCGCTGAAAAATCGTAGTACCCAAGGCGCAAGGTGATCGTTGAAAAAAGCGCGTTGGGTCGAAAGTGGTATTTCGTTGCTATTACGGATGATCAGGGCCATGGCATCGCAAAGGGCCGCTATGTGATCCTCAGACTCCGCTACTCCGCCCTGACGCTCAATACCCAGTCGCTTGAGATCTGCGCGCAGAACGGCAACTGGCTTTTCCATCAGAAATCCCGTTATGTACCAGGAACCGAACGGAACAAGCTCACCGCGACCAACGCCAATCAGCAACGAGAAATATTCTTCGTGAATGGTTTGGAGATCTGTTTTCAGGGCAGCCTGTTTCATCAACTGCCAGCCCATGGCCAGGGGGCCTTCGCTGGCGTCTATATCGCCGATATCACACAGGCTCTGGATTGTCTCGGCACTGGGTTCACGCGCAAACAAACGTCCCAGCAGCTCGTACACTGAAGCTCTTACCAGCTGTGTCTGGTCGTCAAGAAATTCCTGCTCGCTCTTGACCGGAATGGCCTTGCTTAGCGTGGGATGATCATTGGTCATAAGATTCATTACCGTAAGTATCAACAACTTCGAAACTGAGCTCAACACCAGTCAATAAAAGGCACTACGATCACGCAAGGTCCGGAAAAATCTCTATTGATTCAGTCTAAGATGCCCGACGCGCCAAAATGTCGCACTGAATTGGCTGTAGAGGCCAAGCCCGAAACACGATCCACCGATCTGCCCCGACGTGTTGTATGACGAGGAGAATCCGGATTCACCCGTGCATTGATCGTAGCGCCCTATGTATTTTGATGCACATTGATACCCTCCTGATTATCCTTAAAAATATCCTTCACCCGGCAGTCACCACACAACTTCAGTCGTCGAATCGCCTTGGGGTCTTCAAACATCCAGTGGCCAGAAAGTTTGGCGCTCATTGCATCAATCATCGCGCGTGTTGTGAACGGCGTATGACAAACCAGACAATGAAACGGCTCTTGATCGTGCAGTGTGTTTATTTGCCGAGCGCTGATACTGTCCCAGGTGTACTGAGGCTCAAGCGTAATGGCAGATTCCGGACAAGCAGCTTCGCACAAACCACACTGCAGGCAATTGGCTTCGACAAATCGCAACGCAGGGGTATCCTGCCCATCCAGCAGCGCCTTTGCAGGACAACTGGAAACACATGACATGCATAAAGTGCAAGCTTGCTTGTCCACGTTTACGCGTCCGAAAGGTGCACCTGAATTCAGTGACGCCACCGCATTGACCGGTGTGAGCTGCTCGCTTAGTGCATCCAGTGCCAACCGCAAGGTCTGACGCTTGTCGTTGTGAGTTGCAAAATCCGCAGGCTGCAAAGAATTTAAAACAGAGCTTTGCCAGGTGACCGGATCGAGCGCACTTCCCGGCAACACTCCACCATCAGTAAAGGCATTGCTATCGACAATGGCAACCGTCTCTTCATCAACACCGAGCCCCAGCAACAACTCGTTCAAGAGAGCGATCTGCCCGGTCATTGCCAATCGACTTGGATCATCCTTACGGGCATCGCTCAGAAGCACGATACGACATGCCTTACCGGCTAACATGCTTAACCAGTAGTCAGCTCCGAATGCAGAGACCTCTTCCACTTCGAGAGTGAGGATGTCTGTATCCAGACTTGCGGCCTCTATGAGTTCCGCCTGCGCCTCCGAGTACAGCAGCACCACGCAAGCATTACTCCTGTCAAGCAGTTTTGTCCGGGTTCTCTCTATGGCGTTGGCGGGGCGAGGATACGCATAGCTCATTGCACCACTGGGACAAACTGTTGAGCAGCTTCCACAACCTTGACACAGAAAAGGGTCTACGCTGACACCTTCTCCGTTGGAGGTAATGGCACCGGCAGCACAAACGTCGATGCACGAAGTACAACCAGATATCTTGCTGCGGCTGTGTGCACAAATGCTCTGGTTGTAATTAAAATACCTTGGCTTCTCGAACTCGCCTTCCAATTGCACCAACTCCTGCACTGCGAGTTGTGCCTGTTCCTCAGTCGCGGCATGCTTATAGCCGAATGGCGGCAGAAACACCGGTATTACTGGTTGCTGTGAAAGATCCAGTACCACGTCGAAGCAGCCTGTTTCCAGAAACACAGAGACGCCCAGATCAAAATCGGTGTCCGATGCGCCTTGCGCAGGTACGACAGCCTTGTATGCTCCCAGATAGCCTGACAACGAAAGTTCTGGAACGGTGAATACAGCAACGCCATCGTCGGTCAGGCGTTTTTTCATATGATTGATTTGCGGATCGATGTGAACAATGGTCATACCGTTGGCTTTCAAGGCCGAGGCATATTGCAAAGCTCCCTCTACCTCCCCGATGACCAGTGCATGACCTTTAGAGTCATACTGGATTTGCGAAGTGGCCTCACCTAACTGCTGCTGCCCAACCACTGATGCTGTGTTTCGCATCAGCGATACAACGTGTTCCTGCTCAGTCATTCCTCATGTTCCTGTGATTTTTCGTTTTTTTCCTGACCAGCTTTCGACACTTGCAAGCTATTGGTTTCACTTTGCAAATCGTGAGTGTCTGATCTTCTAAGTTTTCCGGCCACCCGCTTGGGCGCAGACTTTCCGTCAGTCAAAACACCCAGTGCCGATTCCGAAGTTTCCAGCAGCGCGTTCGTATCATTCTCATTAGCCTTATCTTGTCCACTCGAAAGTGGCCCTTCGCCAGTGCCAGCGATGAGCTCAGACTGATCTGGCTCCGCCTGAGAGACGATAAGCTCCTCATCGCTCGTTTCATGCTCTTCGTCAGCATGGGGTCCTGGCTCCCGGTCTTCGGCTTCCAGGCTTTCAAGTGCCTGCCGCTCCCGCTCTTCCAGTTCGCGGGCTTCGGCTTCCAGACGTTCTCGCTCTTTTCTGGCTATGTGCCACTTCATGTCAGATGTTACTGTGTCGCCTAATGGCTCGAAAACCGTGTAATCCCCGTCGTAATCGTTGAGCCCATCCCTCACATTGTATTGAGGCTGCTGGAAGACATGCCTTAACGCTGCTTTTCTCAATGCAGCGCTAACGCCTTTATTGAAAAAACCACTCAGATCACTGTCGGAAGATAAAGTCTCGATCGCAGGCATATCGTTATCCGTCAGCAAAAGCGTGTCATGACCTGTTTGAGTCCGATCCTCGCCACCAGCGTCAGATTCGTCAGCATTTTTTGCTACAGCTTCAACACTGTCAGTCAACGGGTTTGACAGTTCATCCATGTGCTCCGTGATCGGGTCATGAACGCATGCCTCGAGTTCCACAGGCTCATCGAGGGTTACCGGTGAACGATCCTCCGCTGCCCGTTTACGGGCCGACCATCGATCGAGAAATCCACCGCCGGGTGCTTTATCACTCATGGTTTATTCCCTTTAATCCGCCACCAGTGTTTCCAGGTCCCTTCCTACCAGAGTGAGAGCCTTGTTCGTCTGACCAGTTACGTCGTTTGCGCTTCTTGAATTCCTGAGGTTGATAGTGTGTCAGAACGAAACGTTCCATATAACGGTAGAGCTCGCTGGGTATTGGAGCACTTAACACAGGGGAATCAGTTTCGGCCGCAGCGCTGGCATCGTCATAATCCACCGTCACCACAGCAGGCTGGAGCGAAAAAGTATCGGTATCACTGCTGTCGATGTCGTCGGCTTCATCACGACAGATCACATACACAAGAGGCTTATCGCCGATGAGTGCATGCCAGTATCTTTCACAGGCGTCCTTGTACAAGGCAACCTCAAAACCACTCCAGGCAAAAAGGTCGCCTTTGTCACTTTGACCAGCGACCATACCCTTGCCACCGGACAACGCATGACCTGTAACCAGATGTTCGCCGATGGCAACTGTATGCAGATACCAGGATGGCAATGACCAGAATGAGCGACTGATGGTGCGTCGCTCCAGTATGACGGTGGCAGGAATCAACAGGCGCGTTGCTATATCTTGCCCGTTGAACAGCCGATCGTCGCTTGCGCCGTCTGGCAAGTTTGGTGTATCGCCACTCATCAACGAAGTCCAGAATCTCGAATGGGCTTACTATTGCACGCTGCTCACAGGTGTTGAAGTCTCTTTTCACAGTCAATAGGCATCAACGGGTCTGCAAAAGACAAAAAAATCTTCCAAACGCATACAAATGCGACATTTTGTACCAAAAAGAGGATTTATCAGGTTCATGAGCATCACTCGGTAGCTGACTTGATGGATTGACCCTCTTAAAGTGATTACTGCCTTGAACAAGCTGGATTGACGATGACACAAACTGCCCTAGCACCACCCGGACCTGAGCTCAGTGATGAAGGGTTGATGCCTGCTCATCCGGTCGTGGCGGTCAATGAGTTCGGCGAAAGTGTCGACGCTCATATTCCCGGGGAGCTGCCGCTGACCATCCGCGTGGATGGCATGGAGGTGGTGACCCTGATGACATTAGGCACACAACCTGAAGCGCTGACTCTGGGATATATCCACAATCAGAAGCTGATAGAAGACATCTCGCAGATTGCCTCAGTAATTGTGGACTGGGATCAGGAAGTTGTGGATGTCACAACGCATGCCGGGAATGGCATAGCCGATTGGCAGGAAAAGATGAAACGCCGCATCGTTACCAGTGGATGCGGCCAAGGCACCATTTTCAGCTGCACCGTCGACAAATTGTATGAAGTCAATCTTCAAACTCCATCACTCAAGCAATCCGAGATCTACGAGCTCATACAAAATGTCAGCAAGCTTAACGATGTCTATCGTGTATCAGGCGCTGTTCATGGCTGCGGCCTGTGTACGCCGACAGAGTCAATCATGCACATCGAAGATGTCGGACGGCACAACGCCGCTGATGCCATCGCCGGAAGAATGTGGCTGCGGGGAATTGATGGTGGCGACAAGATTTTCTACACAACCGGAAGACTTACCTCAGAAATTGTCATGAAAACCGCCTTTATGGGAATTCCCGTCTTGCTATCACGATCGGGGGTTACACAAATGGGACTGGAATTGGCTCAGGAAATTGGCATGACCATGATTGCGCGTGCCAAGGGCCGACATTTCATGATCTACAACGGGTCGGAAAACGTCAGCTTCGATGCGATACCTCCTGTTCGACGCAACCCGCCACCCACCAAGGGTATGCGGGACCTCTCTTAAGCGCAGTCGTGGCCATCAACGTCTCAATGGACAAGCTTGTTGATCTGGGCGGTGGACGCACAGGTTCAGCTTTTCTAACTGTACCGGAGCTTGCAGAACTCCTTCACGTTAATGAGAAAAAAATCTACCAGCTGGCGGGATGTGGCGAAATACCCGGAACCAAAGTCACCGGCAAATGGATTTTCCCACGTCGTCTGATCGATGACTGGTTGCTGGAAAACAGCCATGGCGGCGTCATGCACGATCGGCTGCTAATGGCTGGCAGTGATGACCGCCTGGTACATCAAATTTGTAATCACTCGGCGATAGACTGGCAACAACAAGCTCTGGTCAGCTACAGCCCATCCGGAACCCGACATGGCTTGCGTATGCTGGACACGGGACGCATCGACGCCTGCTTTATCAACTGGGGGGCCAGCGAAGATAGTGCGCGCCGTCACTTGGGACTGTTGCGCTGCTACCGAAATCATGCCAGCTGGGTAATTGTGCGCTGCCTGCAACGAGATCAAGGCATGATTACGGGACAAAGGGTAACGTTTCCTTCAATGCTAGGTTCATCAGACAGAATTAACGAGCTGGTTAGTAACCCGGATCTACGTTGGGCCATGCGTCAAGACAACTCAGGCACAGAACGTCTGCTGGAAGATATCTGTGCAACGCATGGCCAGAACCTGGCCAACCTTACGGTATCCACCCGCTGTAATAGTGAAACAAGTGCCGTGGCGGCAGTGAACACCGGTGCGGCTGACGTATGCTGTGGTTTGAAAAGTACAGCCACCGAATTCAGGCTGGATTTTCTCGGCGTTGCACAGGTCTCGCTGGATCTGGTGATGACACGCAAAACCTACTTCCGAACCCTGATGCAGGATTTCATAAGACGGTTACATGATGACGATGCACTATCCATGGCCACGCAGATGGGCGGTTATCACTTAATGCCCACACCTGAGCTTGTTACTGTTGCCAGCTCCTAGCCAACCTGCTTAAGATTCTGAGTTGGTTCAAGCGCTGATTCCTTTTCAATGATGGTACCGATAGTACGATCAAAGACCCGGAGGATCTGCTCCTGACGAATGGCCAGCGCGTTTATTTTCTCAGCGGTATCAATTCGCATTTCACGTCGCATCTCCTGGCGCCTGAGAGCGCTGTGTCGATACGCAATAAAGGTATCTTCACATCTTGCGGAGTCTGGCCGGGCATCCTTTGAGAACAAGGTGCTGTATCCAATGCAGGGAATTCTTCCTTCACTTACAGATTTTTTCAGCTGTTCATCGCAAAGAATACCCTTGAGAACTCGTTCGGAGAATTGCTCATCGTCGACATTCTTGTCGTTAAACAGACTGATCATGGTGCTTCTTTCGACCTCGTCGAGCCTAAACTCGAAGGCGAGGATCGCCAGGTTCTGGACCGCGTACATATCCTGATACATCAGTACCGTTTCGATAATAGCCGAGCCTGCGCGCAGTCTCACCGTGTTGACATGATGAGGCCGGCGAGCGTACTTGGGGTCAGCCACACTATCCTTTATTTCAATAACCAGTCGTTCCAGCAGAGGCTGTACGATACCGCCGCGATCTCTTTCAGCCCAGTAAACACGTGCACCACTATGTCGCCAGTGGTCAAACATCAACTCAGGATCACGGATGCCTTCTTCGAGAGACACAACGGTATCCAGCAGTTTGATAACAATGCCGGCCAGCGTGTAGGGTTGCTCGACCTCTGTAGCCCTGACGGTCATATTGGTGAAGCGACCTACATTGTACTGAGCTTGAGGTAACAACAAATGAGGGAGCTTCAGAGTCAGATTTGCCTTGCTGGCTCCCGCTGATTGCACGGCGGAATCAGTTAGTTCTGAAACCATGGCGGCAATCGGGCCACCGAAGCGAAACTGTATTTTGCGTAACGAATGCCCATACCCGGTGACTCGGGATGAGCCGTCTTCGACTACATCGTGCAGCAGGGCGAGAGTCACGACGAGCGGTTCCAGAGCACGACCCAACACTCTCTCTGCAATAGCTGAAATACGAAAGGCATGGGCTGCCATCGTACTCAGTGATTTACGGCGTCCCTTTTCCAGTGAACGCATCATCTCCAGGCTCGCAATGTGCACAGCTTCGATGGAGTTAGGCGCTTCGGCCACCACAAAATATTCCATCACTGGCAGATTGATGTGCACTTCATGAACCGCTTTCCCACGCCGGCCTGATAGACGTTCACGTTTGCCATGATCTTCCAGCACATCGCGCACCGTCATCATCAATGTGTTTCGCAATGGCTCCCGCAAAGCGTAGTGATCAACGCCCGGCAGGGAAAACGCAATACTGGAAAATTCGTAGTCTTTTTCGAGAAAGGGAAGTTCCGGAAATTCCGCAGTGCAGTCCACCCCGAGTTCTGACAGCTGCTGACGTTGCTCTGCATCGAGGAAGCTGATCACTTTGTCACCAGCAGCCCGCGCGGTCAGTCTTAGCCGACTGGCGTAAACCGCGGCAACCGCCGTTGCCAATTCATCACTTGGAGGCTCGGGTATTTGCTCGCCGCTCAGAACGGCCTTTTCAAATTCCTTCAAATAACCGGCAAGCTGAATAACCAGCGCTGCCACGGTATCGCCGAACCAGGAATACAGGTAGGAATCGTCAACCAGCTCTTTATCATTTGACGAGAATGCACTGTAACAATACTGCTTGCCGTAAGCATCCTGCAGCATCGTGGCGACGATGATGTCGTGCGACATCGTCTTCATGCCCTTACCATGACACCCGTAAAGCTGCACACCCAGCAGCATGTTGGCCGCCAGCACCGACCCGTGAATAGTCGGCTCCAGCTTCGGTAGCCGGTTAGTGTTGATCAATTTGCGCCGGCCTTCGGCAATGATATCCAGCGTTTCCGGATCGATGGTGTCCGGGTCGATGTCCTGATTGGGGAAAAGCTCGGCAGCCAGCAAGTCCCTGCCACGTACCGTGTTAAATAATTGCCGTGGCAATGTCGACATCGGCACAAGGTGCTCTACTTCCTTGGCGATCCAATCGCGGCTAAGGGTTCCCGCGATGACGCGTTCCATATCGGAGGTGCCGGCCAGAAGGCCATAGGCTCTGACTAGCTTTACAAGATCTGTGAGCGGGTAAGCGCGCGCCACGGTGGCAGGTATCCGTTAAAATAAATCGTCAAGCGAAAAAATAAAGACTACTGGTGAACTGAAAAAATCCTGTTGCCGCAGCATTAAGTATCAGAGCATAGCAATACAGCGCCCTCTTTATAGATAACTTAACCCTGCCAGCCGAACGGTAATGTTTTGTTTATATAGAAACCTGCGACGGGTTTCAAGCGCCAGGCAGGGTTAGTGCGAATTTCGAGCCCTTTCCAAGTGTGGATGTCACGGAAATATCGCCTCCGTAACGACGCACAATGCCATAACTTACAGACAAACCCAGGCCCGTCCCCGTCGCTTTTCCCACTGTAAAAAAAGGGTCAAACACACGTTCGAGATTCTCCGGCTCGATTCCCTGACCTGTATCTTCCACGCTTAATTCTATCTGGCAATCGCCGACGTTTCGCATCGAGATGGTAATTTCACCATAGTTCACGATTGCCTCGATGGCATTGCTAATCAGATTGATCAGCACCTGCTGAAATTCCTGTCGATCAATCTGTGCACCCATAGTCGCATGCCCTTTTGCCATAACCGAGATTTGCCGGCCTTCCAGTTCGTGGGACAAGAGCTTCAAGGTGTCATCGAGCAGCTCGCCCAAAGCCACACCGGGAAGATTCGCCCCCTCATTTTCGCGCAACAATTGATTGATAGGCGAAAGCTCGACGAACAGAGCATCCGCCTGATCGAATGGTGGCTGAGTATCAACATGCTTTTGCTGGACCGCACGTGAATATTGCAGCAATCGATCCGTGATGGATCGAATACGATATACCTGCTCGATTATCAGATCGATTTCGGTACGCAGTGAGTCTCCCCTGCTCCCCAGATCCGAAACAAGCACATCCATATTTCCAAGAATAACGGCAGTCGGATTGTTTATCTCGTGGGCGACCCCCGCTGTCAACTCTCCCAGAGCTGCCAGTTTTTCCGCATTAGCAAGCTGTTGCCTGGTCTGTTGTAACTGTTCGATGGAATCCTGAAGCCGGTCATTTTGCTCTTCAAGCTCAACTGTTCTCTGCTTTACCTTCTCTTCAAGTAGCAGGGCATCGTTTTCGATACGCTGGCGGTGATTGTCGACGTTGTCCAACATGGCATCAAATTGAGACGCAAGTTCACCAATCTCGTTGCCGGTGGGCATGGGACCAATCCTCTGGTGTTCCCCACGCGCCGTCGCTCTAACCACGGTCGCGATTGCTTCAATAGGTGCAAAGATCGAGCGTGCCCCCAGTATGGCAGCAACACCTGCGGCAAAACTGCCTGCCAGAACCAGCGCAGAGAGTACCGCGATGGCCTTGAAAAGCTCGTGACGGAAAGGGGCTTCAAGATAACCCGCGTACAACATGCCAACACGCTGCCCATCGACATCGGAGATAGGCTCATAAGCAGAGATGTACCAGTCGGTGACAACAAAAGCCCGGTTTACCCAGGTCTCACCTCGCGCCAGCACAGCATCACGTACCTCTTGTGAAACACGTGTTCCCAAAGCTCGCGTATCGTCGGCCAACAGCACATTCGTGGTGATTCTGACATCATCGAGAAATACCGTTACCGTGCCACGACTGCCGGGTGGAAGACTTCCGGGACCATAGACCAGATCTCGTATCCGATCGACAAAATCAAAATTGCCATTAAGCAGTAGTCCAGCCTCTAGTATGGCAATACGATTACCCTTCGCATCGTAAACTGACTGCAACGTCCGGATGACCATGCCACGATCCTCCGATTTACGATTCGTCGGGGCGGCACGCGGCGTATCGATCAGGGCGAGCGTGATCGGCGCGGTATTTGAATCTATTTGCCGCCGCAACTGGTCAGAGGTGTAGATCTCGATACCGCTGACATTTGTAACCGTGCGTGCTGCCAGGATTCTCTGGTTAAGGGATGATTCCCGAAATTGATAATTCTGCCAGCCTTCGTTGCCCATGATCTGCTGGGCACTGCCGGACAACAGATTGAGAAAATCAAAGTCACCTAGCTCACTTTCAAGTGCAATCAGTTCGTTGAGTCGTTCGTTGTCCCCGTGATCTAAAGCATCTGCAAGCTGCGCACTGTTGGCCAGGGCGAGTAGTTGCTGCTGTCCATTGGCCTCTATACTGGAAAATCCGTCGCGGGCAACGCGCAGGTCGGTATTCACTTTCGCGAACAGTTGTTCGTAGGTGTAGTCACTGGACCATTGGTAGGCGAGCAACATCACCGTGCCAGTAAGCAGGACTAGTGGTATCAGAACCAGACTCAGCAATCGGTATCGAAGACTGGTATAGCGATTCATCTCAGCCCGTTGCCTTCATCGCGGTATCCCCAGATTATCAGATGCCATCAGAATCGCCGTACCAGAGTGCCTGTTTGCGCTCCAGTGTCTTGCGTGAAACACCCAGAATTCTGGCAGCAGCGGACTTGTTGTTACCAAGCGACTCAAGAACCGCCTCAATATGGGCACGCTCTACTTTTTCCAGATCATAGTCCAGAGGAAACCCCGGACCCTGCCAACGCTTTTTCACCTCATTGGTTTCGAAACTGTCTATGGGGAGACGCCCCAGTAATATGGCGCGTTCTACGACGTTACGTAGTTCGCGAACATTGCCCGGCCAATGGTAATTGCTCATTTTTTTCCAGTCCTCGTGCAAAAGCTCTACCGGGGCGAGTCGCAACTGTGTCGTAATTCTGAGCATGAATGTATCCACAAGCAACTTGATATCCTCACCTCGTTCTCGCAACGGAGGAACCGTCAAAGGTAAGGCATTGAGTCGGTATTGAAGGTCACTGCGAAATTGCCCGGTACCGACAACCGTTGGCAAATTTACCGAGGTTGTGGCAATTACTCTTACATCGATACTCCGCTCGTGCGAACGCCCGGCCGATCGAAGTGTGCCATGCTCCAACACGTGGACCAGCATAGCCTGCATTGACGGGGAAAGTTCCTCGACATCAATCAGTAACAGTGTCCCTTTATTGGCATGAACCAGCAGCCCTTCGTCACCGAACAAATCGGCATCCTTAGTGCTGGATTGCAACGCACCACAACTCACCGAGATAAACGCGCCCGGCCTCCGGCTCATTGAATGGATGGTTTTCGCAAGCAGGCGCTTGCCAACACCCCCTTCACCTTCGATCAACACACAGGTGGATGTCGAGGCTATCTGCCGGGCTTGCAGTAGCATCTGCATAACCGGTTCACTTTGGCCAATGAAACCATCATCATTTTGCAGCTGCTGAAGCTGTAGCCTTAACAGAGAATTCTCGCGCAGTATCTGACCACGAGTAAGGGTACGACGAATGGAAATGATCATCTGCTCAGTGCGAAACGGCTTCATGATAAAGTCATCTGCGCCAATACGCAGAGCGCCCACCGCCATATCCAGATCAGCATAAGCGGTCATGTAAATGACATGCGTTCGAATGCCACGCTCGCGTAACTTGCCAAGCCAATCAAGACCCGACAGACCGGGTAAGCGAATATCTACCAATAGCACATCGAAGTGATAGCGCAGCCTTAACGCCTCAGCCTCCTCAGCACTGCCGGCGACCTCCAACAATGCACAGCGTGTCTCTAGTGCTCGCTTGAGAAAATTACGCATCCCGGGCTCATCATCGACCACCAGAATCGCTGCAGAACGAAGCAGCCGCGAAAATTCAGTATCCTCGCCTGTTGGCTCGTTTTGCATATCGGCTACTTGGAAAGATAAATTCATGACTCAGATCTGATACCGGCTGGTCACTTATTTTAGATTTTTCGCAGGCTTTCCGGGCCGTTTCTTGCCTTTTGCCCTGACAGATTCTTTTTTTACAATTTTTCCCGCAGCGTTTTTCTGTGTTTTTGGGCGATAGTCACACAAATCCTGAATTTCACAATCCGGACATTTGGGCGTACGGGCGACACAAACGTATCGCCCATGCAGTATTAACCAATGGTGGGCGTCAAGAAGGTATTCTTTGGGCACAAAGCGCAGCAATGCTTTTTCCACCGCAAGCACCGTTTTACCCGGAGCAATTCCCGTCCGGTTCGATACTCTATATATGTGCGTATCAACAGCCATGGCGATCTGACGAAACGCGGTGTTGAGCACCACATTAGCGGTTTTTCTGCCAACCCCCGGCAGAGCCTCCAACGCCTCACGGTTATCGGGCACTTGTCCGCCGTGTAATTCACATAAAACGCGACAAGCTTCAATGACATTCCTGGCTTTTGTGTTGAACAAGCCGATTGTGCGTATATAAGGCACCAGACCATCGACACCTAACGCAAGAATTTTTTCAGCTGTATTGGCAACGGGATAAAGCTTCGCCGTCGCCTTGTTAACACTAATATCCGTGGCCTGAGCCGACAAAATAACGGCAATCAACAATTCGAACGCTGATGAATAGGCCAGCTCGGTTTTGGGCTCAGGATTTGCGGCATGAAGTCGGCGGAAAATTTCAAGGCGTTTGGTATTGTTCATATCATTAATATAAACCAGCCAGCGTCACCGGAATGCATACGCATGCGAGAAGCAGTCAATGCTTTTTAAACAAGCACTGTCTCTTAGTCCTGCCGTAGGCAATGGTTTCGCAATTTTTTGCAGGTTACATTGCCTCCAGTGCCTCATACAGATAGGTGAGACAAACCCTCAAAAATGTCGATTTCGGGCATTAAGTCTCCTGCGTCAGACATACTGCAGTCGTAGACGAGGGGATTGATAAAGTTCCTATGGGTCGCCTGCCGCTACTTCTCAGTATATGATTGACCCTACGGACAACCAGATCAGTTTGCGTTCGCCAGGTTTTTTTAGCCTTGGTTGTGTTTGAAATTTTTTTCAGGCAAAACCCGTTCAGACATTGAAGGATCATCAAACGATACAATCGCAAATGGTTCCAGAGTTACAAAACACACGACCAAAAGTTGAACGATACAATTTTAGCCCATTAATGGATTTACCCGGCAATGCAAGAACAAGAATCTGAGAAAGATCTGATTCTGAATGACGCGGAAAAGCTTTGTGTCAAGGAGGCGCTTGAATCTATTCTCGCGACCGAGAAGTTTGAAGCTGCACCTCAAATGTCAGCTTTCCTTCGCTATGTGGTGGAGCAAACGGCGGACGGAAATCAGAGTCGTATCAAGGCATTTACTGTCGCGGTCGATGCTCTGGGCAAACCTGATACTTTCGATCCGCAAAATGATCCTGTGGTACGGGTTCTCGCTGGCAGACTGCGCGCAGCGTTATCGGCCTACAACGATGAAAACGAAGATGCACCGTTGATGATCACGATGAAACCCGGCTCTTACGTTCCCTCATTCACACACAGAGAATCGAAGAGCAAAGAGTGCATCAACTACGCCGGGCGAACACACAGTCAGGGGACTCCCATTGAGGCAGACGTTACTTTGCCCGGTTCAACCGTAACTCCGGACCCAACGACAATCACCATAATCGAAGATTCGTTGGCGCATGCACCGATGCACAGCGATGATGTCCAAGCGAGCGCTGTCGACACAACAAGTTATTCTGCTCCCGACGCGCTACATGAATCGCCTTACACTTCCTCAAACAGTCAGGGGCTGTTGGACAGAATGCTGCTACTGGTAACCCGAGCCCCTGGGTTTGCTTTGGCAGCGGCCCTGCTTGCAGCGGTGACAATTGCCTCTCTGCAAAATCCTGGCGATGGGTCAATTGGCAACGAGCCAGACATTCAGGCAGCAGTAGCGTCCAATCCTGAACCAGACAACGGGTTGCGGAGACAAAGACCAGAATCACCTTCAGTTTTTATCAATGCGTTCAACCGTGGCAACGTTCTGGAAAACACGTTGAATGCGGTAGTCAGTGGTGCTATGTCAGAAAGCGAGCAAGTGAGGGTTTACCGAATTCTGGATACCGAGCGCGAAACGCGCTTTTGGCCAGAGGACTATATCCTGACATTGACCGTACTAGATTTACCTGATGAGACCAGAGTCAATATGCAACTTATGAAGGCAGAAACGGGTCATATAGTGCACTCTAGTGTTATGCGACTCAACGAGCTGGCATTTGAACAGCTTACTCAGGAAGAACTAACGACACTCATTGATACCGCTCGTTCAATGGTCAGTGAAAGCGGGCCGCTGATGACCGATTATTTGTCGAAGAACAATGCGTCAACCAAGCAATAGTGAGGGGCTCATTTAACGACCGATCTGCAAAGCCCCGGGTAAGTAAATAGGTCCGGATTAGCCATTCGCGCTAACAGTTAGCGGAGTCGGAGCTGCAACCGTCTCGCCGCTCGCACGTGTCGCAGCGGACGCCGCAATGTTCAATAAGCGACTGTCTCTGACAAACCGTTCGAAACTGACAAATTCGGTCTTGCCCAGTTTTTGAGTAACCACAGAATCTGATGGTCCGCTGATACTGGCGATGTAAGCTTGTAGATCCTCTTCAGGGTCGTTGGCAAGCTGCAAATACGCTCTGTAGAGATCCATAAAGTTAACCAGGCGTACGAGACTTAAATCTGGACCATGCTCGCAGGCAGTTTCGACGATGTTACTCATCAGAGACAGTACTGACTCCATGCAAATCTCTTCAAGAACCGGTGAAGGAGTCGAAGTTGGAGTGTTAGCCTCTTCATTCACAGTGCGTTTACTTTTCTGAACAGGTTTGACGTTATCACTGACTAAATACATTCTAGACTCCTGAAAACTAATGAGCCCGTTCACCCACCCAGGCAAACGTGCGCTCGTGCTGCAACTCCGCGATAAAGATCACGAACCACTTGAGGTTACTGTTAGACGGAGTTACTAGAGCAGGTTAGGTGCCAGTTAAGCTAACCTGGCGTCCTACATTACAATGGTTAACACTTTACACAAACTTTACAAAGTGCTGACAATCAAGAAATTGCGCTCATAATTCCGCTTAAGAACAGCCAACAAGAATAGCGTAGATATATTTCTGTCGTGTATCAGAAGGGTGATTTGTCAAGCAATTTCACAATCTGCAATTTATTTTCGCGAAAAATTGCTATTTACCTACCCTGATTTACATTAGCGACACGTTCTTTACAATTCGTTGACAAACCAGACACTCAATTTGCTCAGGAGAAAAACAGCAAGACATCTAGTACGAAGAATTATTTGCCAGATCAGGGTGGATCTCGTCGGCTACCTCGTCGGGGTCAATTCCATGCATAAGTAACACTTCTTTTACCACTTCGATGTCTGCCAGAATCTGATCCACTCTGCCAGAATGATCAAACTCATTGACATCAGTGGCTTTAGGCATGTAACAAAAAGCGGTTTTAAGCGCATGTAACATCTGTTCGTCCAACTGGCTCATAGTGAAAATACCCGAGGCTAATAACTGCGCAATTGACCAACAAGAACACCCTGAAAACTCACTCTGTCCACTGCATAATGCATTGTGGTCATAGTGCTGTTTTCAGGGATGAGTTCTACCATGCCATCCTTGACGTCGCCAAGGCGTTTTAATGTGGCTTCCTGGGAGTCGATCAGGGCCACAACAATATCACCCGCACGGGCCGTATTCTGCTTTCTCAGGATGACAGTGTCGCCGTCGAGAATACCAACATCAATCATGGATTCTCCGCTGACGCGCAGCGCATACCGGTCAGGGCCGATAAAGAATGCAGCAAGATCCAGATAATTGGCATCTTCTATAGCCTCTATGGGTTGCCCGGCGGCGATTCTGCCCAATAAGGGTATACGCAAATTGGATAATTCTTTATCGCCGGTATTGTTGTCTTTGCCAGCCGGACTGTCGCCCTGCCCACGCAGCGCGGCGGACAATTCAGCAGGTAATGACACCGGGTGCGAGACATTGGATTCACGCTTGAGATGAGTGACTTTGCCTGATTTTTCAGGCCGGGAAAAAAGCGCTGGCAGCTGCTGTACATTGGAAGGTTGTTTCGGCATGCTCAAACCGACTATTCGAAGCCCTCGCCAACCGTTACCATGGCGCTCTAACTTACCTTTCGCAATAAGCGACTGAACGTACCGATGAACCGTACCCTTGGACTTCAAACGCAGGTTAGCCGCCAATTCCGCGATGGTTGGAGCCACACCCTCTGCCCTGATGTGGCGCTCGATAGCAGCCAGCACTCTGGCTTCCAGATGAGTGAGCGATTGGGAAGTATCCATAAACGTTCTCCATATGTTCTCTTAGATAATAGAGAACGTTTGGAGAAATTTCAACGGATTCCTGCACAGTTGGCCGATAGACTGGCCATCGCTACACGAAAGTGACTCAATAAGTGACTTCGACGCAAATCGACCTCTCGTCAGTCAATTCCATCAGCTCACTGCCGGACTGGTTTACCGAGCAGCTAAAGCCGATACATACGGATTTTGAATCCCGTGTTGTTTGTCTGGCTGAGGATCAACATTGGCTGCAAACCTCGCTTCAAGGCGTTGAAATGCGAGTCATGGAATATATTCCCGGGGAACGCCCCAGGCTGGCTTTGCAATTGCGCCTGAATCATCAGCATGCCCCGATCGTCTTAAGCGACTACCCGGATCTGGAAATTCTCATACAAAAAGGACTGTTGACGTCCGGAGAGGACCTCTACGGAGCTAATCTGTACCTCCGATTTCCACAAATGACTGATGAAAACGGACGTGACCTGCTATGCCAGCGAGCTGCGTCCATGGATCCGGCTGAACCGGCGCTGCTGTACCTTGCCATCGGCCAGATGCAGGATAGCGACACCCAGTGGCGACGCATCGATACTGAAAATGCGGAAAACTGGTTTCCAGGTCCGGTTGACGGTACTGACGTATTACCCCTGCACGGACATGGATCGGGTAACGTCATGCTCGTCAGATGGAACAAGACTGCGGCTTTCAAAACCCGCATCGACCCAAGAGGCGAAGAGCTTCTGGTGGTTAAAGGTGCTGTTTACGACTCGAAAGGCTTATATCCAGCAGGCTCCTGGATACGAAATCCTATTGTTGCCTGGCAGGCATGGGGAGCCAAATCTGGAACAGTTATTTACTATAAGAATGGTCACTTCAACCATTCAGAATCCCACTCGTGAGCCAGCCCACTGCCGTTGATAGTTCGGAAAGTCTCAGTGAATTTGTCAAAAACAACGCCAGGCAACTGGGGCTAAACCATTGCGCCATCACAGATACTGACCTGGGCGAGCATGAAACACATCTGCTCAACTGGCTTGACGCAGGCTTTCATGGCTCAATGGATTACATGCAAAGGCATGGGGTAAAACGCAGTCGCCCCCGAGAACTTCTGCCCGGAACGATACGCATAATTTCAGTACGGATGGATTATTACCCTCCGGATACCAGCGATGCCTGGAGCACTCTGGACAATCCAACGAAAGCTTACATATCCCGTTATGCGCTGGGACGTGACTATCACAAAGTTCTGCGTAACCGATTGCAAAAACTGGCTACCCTCATCACTGATCACTATGGTGAATTCGGCTATCGCGCTTTTGTCGATAGCGCTCCAGTATTGGAAAAGGCAATTGCAGAAAAAGCCGGCCTTGGCTGGATAGGCAAGCACAGTAATCTATTGACTAAAAATGCAGGTAGCTGGTTCTTCCTCGGTGAGCTATACACCGACCTCCCACTTGCCATTGATAACCCGGTAAAACAAAAACACTGCGGTACTTGTACAGCGTGCATGCAAGCCTGCCCCACTAATGCCATAGTCGCACCTTATCAAGTTGATGCCCGACGCTGCATCTCATATCTCACTATCGAACTCAAAGGCAGTATACCCATCGAGTTTCGGCATGCCATGGGTAATCGCATCTATGGTTGTGATGACTGCCAACTAGTTTGCCCGTTCAACAAATTCAGTAATCCCAGTACAGAACCTGATTTTCGTTCAAGACATGATCTTGATAGTGCCAGCCTGATAGAACTGTTCAGTTGGGATGAGGCAACGTTTCAACACAAGATGGCAGGTTCCGCCATTTATCGCATAGGGCACGAACGCTGGTTAAGAAATATTGCCGTAGCGTTAGGCAATGCACCTTCGACTCCGGAGGTTCTGACAAGTCTGAATACACGTAAACAAGATACGTCAGAATTAATACGTGAACATGTGCATTGGGCTCTGGAACAGCACGCATCATGACGAAAGTTGCGTTGCACAGCTTCCACTTTACTTTAACGCCTTAACTGAGCATGACCTCTAACAGAGGATGGGTTCAAAGCTGATATGTACGCCAGTAAGTGATGGCCTGAACCTCTGTTCCCGTGACGCAGCTTACCGTCAACGCGGGTCATGCCTGCAATCCTCTCAACCCTGTAACTCTTTACTCAATAGCTGATTGCACATTGTTTAACAGCGACGATTGGAACGCTGCAACTCATCTGATTGTCAATTCTTTCTGAATGACAACAATATCCCCCCGAGAAAACGTGCGATAAGTCACATTCTATTTGCCATCCTGTCGATCAGGAGCATCAAAAAAAAATGATTGTGCCCCAGAATGTACTTACCCACCGTAGCAAACTAAGACTCACAACAGCATGCGCCGTATTTTGTGTACTTCTTCTTGACAGCGGTGCGGCAATGTCAAATGACTGGTGTTCGTTGCAAGTCAAGCATCGTGACAATGTGATCGTTCCGCGTATGGACAAACCGCGCGCACTTCAAACATATACAGACCCGGCATTTGGTACTCGAGTAACACGCGTAACCAATGCACCATTCGGAACAGCGCATCGGACGTTGTATAGCACTGTCCAACCGTGGAATGCGGATGAATCGTTTTTATTGCTTTATCACTCAGGTGACAGCAAAGCCGGGCATCATTTGTACAACGGAAAAACGTATCAGTACATTCGACAATTGGAATTTGTTCCGGCGGATATCGAGGAAGTCTATTGGGACGAGAACGACAGCGATACGCTCTATTTCATTCAAAAGCGACCCAGCAAAGACGCCCTTTACGGCAAACTCGTAAAATACAATGTCCGAACCCGACAGCGTAGTCTTGTCGCAAATCTTGATCCAGTCTGTGGAACCTCTGGCAATCGTGCTGGCATTACGGCCATGGGGGGTAACGATATTCAGGGTATCACAAGCGATACGGTAGGTTTGCGATGCGTTAACAATGTTGTAAACGGCAACTCGTCAGATATCACCTTTAACGTTAACGTTCGTACAGGGACGATCAGCCCACAAGTCATACTGAACCCGGCTCAACCACAAGGTGCCAATACCTTTGGTTTTCGACCCGATGTTGCAGCAGTGCCTATGCACAGCGGCAGACGGGTTGTTGTTCAAGACAGCGTGTTCGATAACGATATGAACTACCTCTATTCGCTGGATAGCTCAATGACTAACTACACCGCCACTAACGGTAGAGCGTACAAGGTGCCAAAGACCGAGCATTCGTCTGCAGGTCAAATGCCCAACGGTCACGATGCAATTTTTTCTCCACGATATGAGCCGATGCAAAACGGTTGTGATGGAGATTCGGATGCTGGTCTGGGTGCCTTGGTTGCCATGGATGTTCAGTCGGGTAATTGCCATGTCATGGTGGGGCTTAGCACCGGCTGGGATTATCCATTAAGCGGAGTACACCTATCCGCGGTATCCGAGCAAAACCCGGGCTGGGTGACCATGACTTCGATAGGCAGCAGTCAATTAGAATACCTCACTAACGAACGCCCTGCGCCTGCTTTGTTTTCAGAACTCAGCTTGACCCACGCAGACCCGGACAACCCGACAACTTGCCGACTTGCACACCTGAGAACCATGGGGAAATCTGCGCGCCGCGGTGCAAGTTATGGTGGAGGATACTTCGGTGAACCGCATGCCGTCATGAGCCCCAGTGGCTCACGTGTACTTTTCAACTCTGACTGGTACGACTCAGGCTCCGTAGATACCTACGCGGTGAATCTTGAGGTAAGGAAAATCACCCCAGGCACGTGTACGGTTGCTACCAAGAAATTGCTGCGGTCCACGGACGCGCAGGCTAGGCTATTTACAGCAGCGAATTGATCGAGGTGACTTTTGATCCCAGGCTGTATATCGGTGGTGACTTCACCTGCGTGATGGAACGAACATCGTTATCCATTCCATAGTACTGAGCCGCTGAGAAAAAACTTGGAATTCTTGTTATCCACGCAACCCGGGAGGCGCTAGTTCACCAATCGATTCAAGCAGTTCATCCGCAGTAGTCGCCAAATCGGCGGCAGCTTTGGGGTCTGGCAACGGTGTGTCGAAGTAGTAAGCAGGATTAATCTGCTGTCTGTCTCGCGTGTCAATCATCTCTTTCCAGGCATTGCGCAGGCTTCTTGGTTCTGGCATATCATCTCGTACCGCTAAATGCAGTTTTTTCAAGTTGTAGCACGGTACCCCAGCATACATATGGTGTTCGATATGCCAGTTCATCTGCCAATACAAAAACTCGAATACCGGATTAATCACTATGGAGCGTGTGCACTTTCGAAAATCTGAAACATTGTCTTGCAAACCAGCGTGCTGTGTCGTACCCAGCAGGTAGGACAGCAGATTCGCAGTAAATGCTGCCAGGGAAATAATAAGAATAAATACCCAGTATCCAGTCACCAAAGATAAAACGACGATGCTTGCATGGAAAACCAGCAGCAATCGTGACCATAAAATTGAGTTACGAAATTCTTCTGGTTGATCATGGTGCAAGGCTATTAGCCACTCGTTGCTGGGCACATCGGGCGAACCGGTTTTACCTAATGCGCCATTGACAGTCGCTATGATGGTTGAGAAAAAGCCGCCCTTGCCAAACGATCTGTCCTTTTGTGTAAACAGGTTAAAGGTACACATTTGCAATAGAAACCCCTTACTGGTATCGGGCGTCAACGGCAGCAGGTTTTCACGATCACCGTCCGGATGCAATGTGTAGCGGTGATGGTAGGTATGACTGGCGGCATAGTCGAACGGATCCCACCAGCCAATAAGACTGAACAGATAAAGAAAGAGTCGATTCAATATCGGCGTTTTGAATACTGTCCCATGGCCAAGCTCGTGGGCGGCAGTACCAACAAAAAAAGTGCTGACCGTTCCGTGTAGGAACAATGCGACAACGAACAGTAACCATGCTTGATGAAACCAGCATAGGTATACAAGCACACCAGTAAGCAACCAAAGACACAAATGACCACCGGCTTGCACAAAACCCTGCAGATCACTGCGCTTTAGAAGATCATGTAGAGTCGACGTTTCTATGGGGCAACGATACCATTTGACCCTTAAGGACTTACGGACATCTGATAGCAGCGGATAGTCTGTTGTTTCCTGCATCAGTCCAGCTTCTTATGCATGAATAACGCATGGCCATTGGTATCGTCCATCGTATACGGGATGAACCCGAATTGCTTGTACGAGCTAATGGCGTTGGAATTTCCTGAAAGCACTTCGAGCGTCACCTTACAGCACCCCCGCGACCTTGCTTCTTTTTCGACAAACCCCATTATAGCCTGACCTGTACCCTGCCCTCGCGCGGCATCAGAGACGTAAAGATCATGGATATTGATCAAAGGTTTGCATGCAAACGTTGATAAAGTAGAAAAACAATTGGCCAAGGCCACCGCACAGCGTTTGCCATCGTTATCTACCTGCCAAGCGATGACAGAAAATGCACCGGGTGTTGCAGCCATTGCCTGTGGAAGATTCTGTACACAATAATCGCTCAGTGGTTCCGCGCCACCCATTGGATGAAGAGCATAGGCCTGCAACAAGGCAAGCACTGACTGGCAGTCGTTTGGATTATTCCAGTCCGCCAGAGAGAATTCGAGTTTACGTGTCATGCAGGACAAATACTCATGGTTATAAAACTAACTATTTTCGAGAATCTTGATTGCGCCTTCGAAGCTCAGTCAGTCGTTCACCAATCTTGATTTCAAGACCACGCTGAACTGGCTCATAAAACTGTTGAGCCGGTAGTGTGTCAGGAAAATAGTGTGCACCGGCAGCAAATCCGTCGACCTCATCGTGCGCATATCGATAATCATCACCGTGCCCAAGCTCTTTCATCAGTTTTGTTGGTGCGTTTCGAAGACTCATCGGCACTGGAGCGTTCCCCTGATCACGCGCAAAAACCATTGCCTGTTTAAACGCTTTGTATACCGCATTACTTTTAGGAGCACAACTCATGAAAACAATGGCATGGGCAATGGCCAGATCACCCTCAGGACTACCGAGGCGGTGGTAGGTATCCCAGGCATACAATGCGTATTGCGCTGCCCTTGGATCAGCATTACCAATGTCTTCTGAAGCAAAACGCAACACTCGCCGCGCGATGTACAGAGGATCGCATCCGCCGTCGAGCATACGACAAAACCAGTACAACGCAGCGTCAGGATCAGAGCCACGCATGCTCTTGTGCAGTGCTGAAATCTGGTCATAAAAGTGATCACCACCTTTATCGAACTGCCGGAAACTATCGCGGGTCACCTCTTTGAGCACGTCTTCATCGATAACTCGTTCTTCCCCATCTGTTCGAGCGCAGTCCGATGCCAGCTCAAGCAAGACCAGTGCATGCCTGGCATCGCCGTTAGCGGTCGCTGCCAATTGATCCCGAAAACTGTCATCCATTCTGAGATTTTGTCGTCCAAGACCACGCTCCTCATCACTCAGGGCGCGATCGATAACACGTCGCAAATCTGACTGTTCCAGATGCTTCAGTACGTAAACGCGAACACGGGAAAGCAAAGCGTTGTTCAATTCGAACGAAGGATTCTCGGTGGTGGCTCCAACAAAGTACAAAGTGCCATCCTCGATATGCGGCAAAAAGGCGTCCTGTTGAGATTTATTGAAACGATGCACCTCATCAACAAACAGAACACTACGCTGCCCGTTCGCCTGCAATCGGTCACGCGCTTCTGAAACCTTCTCTCGTATGTCTTTGACACCTGCCAACACTGCGGAGAGGCTCATAAAATGTGCATCGCAATGGAGAGCCAGCATACGTGCCAGTGTAGTTTTTCCGGTACCCGGGGGCCCCCAGAAAATCATGGAATGCAGGCGGTTGTTTTGTATCGCCTGGCGCAGCGTGCTGTCCGAGTTCAGCAGGTGCGACTGACCTGCAAATTCGTCCAGTGATCTGGGGCGCAGTCTGTCAGCCAGTGGCCTGACCGAATCATCGCCCCCGAACAGCTCCAGAGAGCTACTCATCTAGCCCTATAACATCCACACCCTCTGGCACCTCAAATACAAATAGCGAATCATCAAGATCAACATCCTTATTGAAATCAATTAGCTGGATCTGAGTTGCCTGGCCAAAACTGTCGCGCAGCTCCATGGCTGCGATAGCATCTTCTTGCAAACCAATGAATACTTGCTCGAAGTCGGAGCTTTGCGCCAAAGGTGTTAAAGCAAACCAATCGATGTTATCCGCCTGTCCAAGAGACTCAATCTCGAAGGCTTCACTTAACGGAGCTGTACTCATCAGAAGCTGCAGAGGCGTGCCGTTGATGCGTTCATCAATTGCATTGACCGTGACCTGTTCGAGATCCTGATCATAAAGCCAGATCCGCTCACCATCAGCAACAATCACCTGTGGATCAGGGGAACTGTAAGTCCAGACAAACCTGCCGGGGCGCTTGAGTTTTATCGTACCGGCAGAACTTCCTAAGGGTTCAGAATCAACATCGTAGAGCGTTTGCTCAAAACTGGCCTCGAAGCTTGTCAAAGACTGGATGAACTGTTCCAGTGTTTTCACCGGCTCGAGGGCATCCTCGTTGGCGAATGTCTGCCACGGCATCAGGAGAAACATCAGCACAAGCACCGCACGAGTTGCCAATGCGACAATGGTGCTTTTACCTGCGGTACCCGGGATTCTCATCAACGAGGCGTTGAATTGGTTTTGTAGACTGTATCGCATGGTTATGGACTTGCTCGCCTTTTATTCCAAGTTGATAAGGGTACCAACGTCCGGTTGCAAGAGCTTGGCACAGGATTACTGCCTGACTATCCCGGCGGAGGCGCCAGTACCTCTCGTGTACCGCTACCTGTCACCTGGCTGACTACGCCAGCGGCTTCCATTTCTTCGATCATTCGCGCGGCCCGGTTGTAGCCGATCTTAAGACGTCGCTGAACGTAGGAGATCGATGCTTTGCGTGACTCCAGAACAATCGCCACAGCCTGATCATACAGCGCATCGGATTCACCGCCGCCACCTTCGCTCTCTCCACCTGAGATTCCCGGAATGGCCACCTGACTCTCTTGCAGAATTTCTTCGATGTAATTCGGTTCGCCAGTCTGCTTTATATGTGCAATGACATTCTGCACTTCATGGTCATCAACAAATGCACCATGCACCCGCATGGGCAATGCCGTGCCCGGCGGCAGATAAAGCATGTCACCATGACCAAGCAGCGATTCAGCGCCTCCCTGATCCAGTATGGTTCTTGAATCGATTTTAGATGACACCTGGAATGCTATGCGGGTTGGTACGTTGGCCTTTATCAGACCAGTAATGACGTCGACGGAAGGTCTCTGGGTTGCGAGCACCAGATGGATGCCAGCTGCACGAGCTTTCTGAGCTATACGCGCAATGAGCTCTTCTGCCTTTTTACCAACCTGCATCATCATGTCGGCGAACTCATCAACGACAACAACAATGAAAGGCATGGGTTCGAGCGTCGGTGGTGGTCCTGATGGATTCAGGGACAATTCTGCCTGATACAAAGGATCAACAATTGGCTTGCCGATCTTGATTGCCTCATTCACCTTTTTGTTATAGCCGGCAATATTGCGTACCTTCAGTGCCGCCATCACGGTATAGCGTCGTTCCATCTCACCGACACACCAGCGCAACGCATTAGCCGCCTCTTTCATATCGGTGACAACAGGTGCTAACAGATGCGGTATGCCGTCATAAACATTCAGTTCCAGCATTTTGGGATCTATGAGAATGAGACGTACATCTTTGGCCGTTGCCTTGTACAACAAACTGATAAGCATCGAATTAACCGCAACGGATTTACCAGAACCTGTCGTACCAGCCACCAGCAGGTGAGGCATTCTGCCAAGATCAGCCGTAACTGACTGGCCACTGATATCTTTTCCCAGCGCAAGGGTCAGTGGTGATTTCTTCTCGATGTATTGATCTGATTGCAACATTTCGGTGAGTTGCACGATCTCACGATGATCGTTGGGAACTTCTATTCCGATCGTCGACTTACCGGCAATGACCTCGACGACGCGCACACTAACCAGTGACATGGAACGCGCGATATCTTGCGAAAGCCCGGTAATACGACTTGCCTTGATACCCGGCGCAAGCTCCATTTCGAAACGAGTAATAACCGGGCCCGGATGAACCGCTACGACCTGGACGGTAATGCGGAATTCTGCCAGCTTCTCTTCAAGCAGACGCGACAAGGCCTCCAGATCAGATTCAGAAAAACCCGGCCTTTGCGGTTCGGGTGCATCAAGTAAAGACAGCGGTGGCAAATCTGAATCGGGGACATCAAGAAAAAGCTTGGCCTGTTTCTGTTCAACCGGCCTTGCCTTGATGGCAATTTTTTTCTTGCGGGCAGAAGGATCCACTGTTGGCAGAATGGTCTCATGAGCCGGCACAGCACTTACTGAATTTTCAGCCGCGACGGAATCCGCCTCATCCAGGGGGGCGTCCATGGTTTGCAACGCCGATGCTGCAGCCCGATCAATGGCGATTGTTTCATCGAAATCATCCGTCAACAAGGCATCGGCCTCGCCCAGAGATTCACCTAACACATCAAATTTGTCAGCAGGTCGTGCAGCTTTACTGGCTTTTGTGACAGCCTTGCTAGCGAGTTCCTGTGATGCTTTGGCTTTTTCTCGAGCCATCGCAAGCGCCGCCCCCATGCCTGTTGTCAATGTATCCGTTGTTGAATCGGGGGATTCGTCTTCCAGCAGAGGATCGGGTTTTCCGGATTGCCGGGATTTACGGGACAGAAGTTTACCGCCGGCCCGCTTGCTTGACCCTTTGGTGTCTCCGGCCACAACGGCTTTGGTTTTGAGACGCGCGTCGCGATTTCGGTCGGCTTCGAGCATGCGAGTATGTTCATCATGGGCTTCTGATACCGCCCGCACGCGTTGACGAAGGCCATCGATGAAACCCACAACAGCGCCGCCGATCAACTCGATGAGCTGTATCCAGGAAGTCCCGAAGGCGAGCGTCAAACTACTGAAAAACAATGCCAGTAGTACCAGCGTGGTGCCCAGGTGCTGCAAAAATGGCACAAGTCGCCAGGCGACTGCAGTACCAAGGATTCCACCACCAAAGGTTCCCTGAGGTAATGCTCCGTCTGGAACACCAAAATGAAGATCAGCCAGACCACTGGCACTCACCAGCATTAGCGTTACACCAATAACCCGGACAAAAACAAACGGGCGGTAGGCATCGGGAGAGCGGCGATAATGACGAAACAACATCCAGCCGGATATTGCCATCACCAAGGGAATGAGATACGCCATGAATCCGAAGAGATACAACGACACATCAGCAAACCAGGCGCCTACCCGGCCTACGCTGTTTTGTATGGAGATACCGCTGCCTGTATGCGACCAACCCGGATCATTGGTATCGAAACTAACCAGAGCCAACAGGCCAATAAGTGCCGCGAACAGACAGATAATTCCGCCAACTTCCCGCAACAACCTGGCCATGTGTCCGAGAGAGGCAGCATTAGCCAATGTAGCCGCAGCCGCTACCCGGGTCTGTGCTGTTGTGGTGCGTTTGACAGCAGTGCTGCCGGATGTGCGTCGAGAAGCCGTAGCTCGCCGGCTAGCCACACGACCTGTCGCAGTTGATGGAGCCTTGCGTGTTGCGGGAGCTTTCTTACGACGAGCCGCAGCTGCGCGCTTTTTGGTAGCTTGAGCCAAAAAAACTGTCCTGGTTAAGCGGGTTCGAATCCGGTGAAACGAACCCTGAAGTGTAGCAGAGGAAAACCACAGCACCCGTGCCACTTAAGCAGTTTAAGGGTACTATGCCCGCGCTGACCCACCACGAATAAACAGACCCACGGATTGCCTCATGTCAGACTCACGTCATTGCAAATTGCTCATTCTCGGATCAGGACCTGCCGGATATACTGCCGCTGTGTATGCAGCCAGAGCCAATCTAGAACCGGTACTTGTTGCCGGAATAGAGCCAGGCGGCCAGCTGACGACAACCACTGACGTGGATAACTGGCCCGCTGATGCCATGGGCGTACAGGGCCCGGAGCTCATGGAACGATTCAAACAGCACGCCGAACGCTTTGACACAGAGATTATCAGTGACCATATCCAGAAGGTGGACTTTTCTACCCGTCCTTTGCAATTAACGGGTGACAATGGATCCTACACATGTGACTCGCTGATCATTGCGACAGGCGCCAGCGCCATGTACCTGGGGCTGCCGTCAGAAGAAGCCTTCAAGGGGCGTGGTGTGTCGGCCTGTGCTACGTGTGATGGTTTCTTTTACAAACAACAGGTTGTCGCTGTGATCGGCGGTGGAAATACGGCGGTTGAAGAGGCTTTGTACCTGTCAAACATTTGTAAAGAGGTCATATTGGTCCATCGCAGAGACAAGCTGCGGGCCGAAAAAATACTTCAGGACCGTCTATTCGAGAAAGAGAAAAATGGCAACATCCGTATTGCCTGGAACCACAATCTACAGGAGGTGCTGGGTGATCAATCCGGTGTCACCGGCATGAGAATTCAGCACGTTGAAACACAAGTCAGTGAAGATCTAGACCTGATGGGCGTGTTTATCGCCATTGGTCATAAACCCAACACCGCTCTGTTTGAAGGACAACTGGACATGGCCAATGGCTACATCAGAGTTCAGGGTGGTAGTGACGGTAACGTCACCGCAACTAGCGTACCCGGTGTGTTTGCCGCAGGTGATGTCATGGATCATGTCTATCGACAAGCCATTACATCAGCCGGTACAGGTTGTATGGCAGCATTGGATGCGGAACGCTACCTTGAGTCCAATCAACTGGCTTAACAGGAATTTTGCTCACTTGAAGCTTGCCAGAGTTCACAGATCGCTGGTTTACTCTCAATCATGAACCCTGAGCCTTACTCGTAACTACAAACCTGATCGATACCTGTTCTTTTCGCTATTTATCAGTTAACAGGTGCCGCATACCCATTTTTAGCCGTATAGCAGTTTGATGAGTAATCAGCTACAACTTGAAGTTCGCGATTCACTGGTGGATGTGCCGGCAGAGCAATGGAACGCTCTCTGCGATGACGGCAATCCGTTTTTACGCCATGAATTTCTTCACACCCTGGACGCCACCGGTTGTCTTGGAGAAAGGACCGGCTGGTATCCGCGCTATTTCCTGCTCTGGCGCGGCGAAGAGCCAGCGATTGAACTCATTGGCGGTGTACCGGCTTATATCAAGACCAATTCTTACGGTGAGTTTGTATTCGATTGGGCGTGGGCGGAGGCCTATGAGCGGCATCAGATTGATTACTACCCCAAACTGGTGTGCAGCATACCTTTCACTCCGGCAACGGGCAGAAGGCTGCTAACCCGCGCTGATCAACCGTTTAAAGAAACCGTGCGTCTGCTAGCGGCCGGTGTACGCCAGTTTGTACAAAACGAGAAATTTTCCAGCGGGCATTTCCTGTTTTTAACCGAGGCTGAAAGCGAAGTACTGAGCGAAGAACGCCCGCTTTCCGATAAAAAGTCTGCCAGTTTGCCGGAAACGCGAAAATCTCAAGAATCTGACGAAGCGGAAGCGGAAGCGGAAGCGGAAGCGGAAGCGGAAGCGGAAGCGGAAGCGGAAGCGGAAGCGGAAGCGGAAGCGGAAAATGCTGACCCTGAGGACATCAGTCCGAAGCATTTCAACGCCGATTATTTGCGGAGAATGGATTGCCAGTATCACTGGCACAACGATAATTACGCCTCCTTTGATGACTTTTTGGCAAGGTGCACGTCCAAAAGACGCAAGACTATTCGACGCGAACGTCGCTATGTGAGTGATGCTGCGTTGCGCCTCGAGCGACGGCTGGGATCAACACTCAATGAGCAGGAGTGGCGCTGGGTGCATCAATTTTATCAATCCACGTTTGATCGAAAATGGGGCAACCCGTCATTGACTCGCGCTTTTTTTGAACAGATAGGACAGTTGCTCGGCGATCAGGTGCTCATCGTGTTTGCCTATGATCCGGACGATGAAACCCCCGAGTGGCCTGTGGCCTGCTCGATTATGTTTATCGGCACTCACACTCTTTACGGCCGATTCTGGGGATGCCGGGCCGAGTTTAACGCGCTGCACTTCGAGGCCTGCTATTACCAGGGCATTGAATATTGCATCGCCAACGGTATCGAAAATTTCGAGCCCGGTGCACAGGGAGAGCACAAAATCACACGCGGTTTTGTACCAACATTAACCCGTTCAGCGCACTACATACATCACCCACAGTTTCGCAACGCGATCGAAAACTTCTTGTCTCAAGAAATTCCGCATGTTCAACAAAGGTGCAAGGGTCTGTCCGATTTGCTACCTTTCAAGCAACAGAAGTTAAATGTATAACAATATATGCCAATCCCGTTTCTGGCCCCCGACGATGACTTGACGCCTTTTCCGTCGGTGAGCTCCTCGCTTAGCGAACCAAACGGATTGCTCATGGCAGGTGGAAACCTGAGTCCACAACGACTAATGGCCGCCTATCGTGCGGGAGTGTTTCCGTGGTACGAGGCGGGTGAGCCTATATTATGGTGGTCACCAGATCCACGCTGCATTATATGGCCTGACAGAATCAAAATATCCCGAAGCCTGCGTAAAACCATCGGAAGCAAAAAATTCGAAGTAACGGAAAATCTTGCCTATCGAGAGGTCATGAAGCAATGCGGTGCTCCCAGATCAGGCAGCACAGGTACCTGGGTAACCGACGAAATGATCGACGCCTATTGCAAATTGAACGAACTTGGTGTCGCCCGTTCCCTGGAAGTGTGGATGGGTCATCGTCTGGTCGGGGGACTTTACGGCATCCATATGGGCAATGTTTTCGTTGGGGAATCCATGTTCTCCCTGGAACGGGACGCATCCAAAGTTGCGTTGGCGTACCTGGCTCGATGTGAAAAATATGAAATGATCGACTGCCAACTTGAAACAGTGCATCTCGTAAGTATGGGCGCGGAAACTATCAGCCGTGAACGATATATCGAGCTTCTAAACGTACACGGCAACTTTGAAAAACATTTCCTGATGCCAGAACTGGCCAGTGAGTTTCCGGCTGCCGGCTAATCTGCATGGCTGAACAGGGATAGGCTCAGAACTGGCTCAGTACACGGACCGACAAAGTTGTTGTGTTTTATCAGATATGAGCCAGGATAGCGGCCTTCACGGCTTCCAGATCGGCATTAACACTCTGTACAGTCTCTTGTCCGCGTATCGCGATGTCAGGATCCTTCAAACCATGTCCAGTCAACGTACAGGT
Organism: Granulosicoccus sp.; assembly: GCA_045106855.1. Lineage (GTDB taxonomy): Bacteria > Pseudomonadota > Gammaproteobacteria > Granulosicoccales > Granulosicoccaceae > Granulosicoccus. The sequence continues at coordinate 119,656 of JBGCFI010000031.1, read as the reverse complement.
GATCAGGCTACCTTCGGGAATCAGACCTGACTTGATGTCACGAAGAGCACCGCACAAAGAGACAGCTGATGCAGGCTCACAAAAAACACCTTCCTTGCGCGCAAGTAGTGCCTGTGTTGCCAACAACTCGTCGTCGCTGACTTCGTCAAACCACCCGCCAGACTCAGCAACCGCTGCTTTGGCAAGATCCCAACTCTGGGGATTACCAATGCGAATGGCGGTTGCCAGCGTTTCTGGCTCTTTTACCGGTGCATCGCGCAGAAATGGAGCAGCTCCATCCGCTTGATAACCGACCATGACCGGACGCTTGTCTGTTAGAGGATTACCCAGATAGGGACACTGCCCGTTACATAACGTGCACGAGGCTGTACTGTGTCCACAGGCTTCGCTGTAACCTATCCAGTAGCCCGAGATGTTTCCGGCATTTCCCACCGGTATGCAGTGATAGTCAGGTGCCCGTCCAAGCGCTTCTACTATTTCAAATGCCGCCGTCTTCTGACCTTGTAACCTGTACGGATTGATAGAGTTTACGATGGCTACAGGCGCTTCCCCGGCAACCTCTTTGACCAAGCGCATACCATCATCGAAATTACCTTTTATCTGCAGTACCACCGCGCCATGCGCAATTGCCTGAGCAAGCTTGCCCATCGGAATCTTACCCTCGGGAATAAGCACAAAGGCTGTCATACCCGCACGTGCTGCATAAGCGGCGGCAGCGGCCGAGGTATTGCCCGTCGATGCGCAAACAATCGCTTTAGCACCCTCCTCGGCAGCTTTACTCACCGCCATTGTCATACCACGATCCTTGAACGAGGCTGTGGGATTGAGACCCTCGTACTTTACGAAGATATCAACATCCTTACCCATCTCACGCGGAATATTTTGTAAACGAATTAACGGTGTGTCACCTTCATTCAGCGAAACTACAGGCGTGTTTTCGTTGATCGGAAGTCGATCCCTGTAGCGATGAATAAGCCCTTGATAGTGGGCGGATGAGCTGGAGAAATCAGTCATGATGCTTCGATTCCGGGAAGGCCTTGAAAGCCGTTGCAATGTGGGTCGATAGATATCGGAGTTGAACTGTAAACGTCGACATTCAGGAGAGTGTCTCGACACGAAGTCGAACTACCGGTTGGGTTATCGTGCTTAGCGTCTGTATACGTTCAATCGCTTGTTCTATAAGGCCCTCGCTGACTCGGCGTGTCAGAAGGATGATGGGTACCACAGGCGTCTCAGCGGAATCGTCATCTGAATCCTGAAATATTTCTGGCTCTTTTTGCAGGATAGCCTCGATACTGATAGCGAGCTCTCCGAAGATACTGGTAATTGTTGCCATGACTCCAGGCTGGTCAAGAGCCTGCAGCCTCAGGTAGTAGGCAGATTGATAGTCAGCGGTATCCAACATGACATACGGCTCCAGCGCATCATGCTGAAACCCGAGAGTGGGCACCCTATGGTCTGGACTGGCATCCAGAGAGCGAACCACATCGATGATATCTGCGACGACCGACGATCCCGTGGGTTCGGAGCCTGCACCAGGACCGTAATACAAGGTTGGACCAACAGCATCACCTTGTACGAGTACCGCATTCATGACGCCATTGACATTCGCCAGTAATCGCTTTTCAGGAATAAGTGTCGGGTGCACCCGCATTTCGATCCCGTCAGCTCTTCGTTTTGCAACACCAAGGTGTTTGATCCGATAGCCAAGCTCTTCTGAGAACTCGACATCTTCACGCGTTACCTGACTGATGCCTTCGGTATACACAGCATCAAATTGTAATGGCATGCCAAACGCCACAGACGCCATGATGGCAAGCTTGTGAGCCGCGTCGATTCCCTCAACGTCGAAGGTCGGGTCGGCTTCGGCGTATCCCAAGGCCTGTGCTTCAGCCAGAACATCTTCGAAACTACGCCCTTTTTCAGCCATTTCCGTGAGGATGAAATTTCCGGTGCCGTTAATGATTCCTGCAATCCACTCAATGCGGTTTGCCGCCAGGCCCTCACGCAGCGCCTTTATTATGGGGATACCACCAGCGACCGAAGACTCGTAGGCCACCACAACTCCCTTATCGCGGGCTGCCGTAAAGAGCTCGTTACCATGCACTGCGATTAATGCCTTGTTGGCGGTGATGACGTGCTTGCCATTGGCGATGGCGGTATGCAACAACGTTAAAGCTGGATCGTCACCGCCCATGGCCTCACATATGATGTCAATACTCGGGTCAGCCACCAGTGACTCGGCATCGGTGGTCACACGAACATCCAGTGCCAGGGCTTCCGCCTTACCTTGATTACGTACTGCAGCTGCCACCAATTGGATCGGGCGGCCAGTGCGGCGTTCGATTTCGGTAGCGTTGCGCGACAGTATGTTAGCCACACCCTGACCTACTGTGCCCAGCCCAAGTAGGCCGATTGTTACCGGTTTCAATTAAATCTCCTGCCATTTAGTTGTGCCGACAGGTTTTCAGTCAGCCCCAAGGACCGCTATTATACCGATATGAAAATGCATCTAGAGACTTCTGATCAAAACCTGATCAGCAATTACGGCACAGGTGTTTTGAGTATCAATGGTCAGGACTTCAGCAGTAACCTCCTGATTACCCGCACCCGAGTAATAGAAGACTGGTTCAATGGCCCACTAACCGAACTGAAACTGGAACATTTCGAACCCCTGTTCGATGGCGTGGAATCTGAAACGCCGGAAATCGTCCTGCTTGGCTCTGGCTCAAGCCATGTGTTTCCAGACTTCTCCCTGATGGCCGAACTCAAGAAAAAAGGTGTCGCTCTGGAAGTTATGAACACTAGAGCAGCGTGCAGAACCTATAGTGTGCTAGTCAATGAATATCGCCCGGTGGCAGCAGCATTGCTACAAATCAGCGATTAATTGACATCGCTCAGGCATTGGAACTGGCAGCTTCGTTTGAGTAAATGGGCTGAGCTCCCGATGGTACCAAACCGGAAAAGCGAAAATTGAACCCGGTGCGTTGAGCAAATGCAGACATTCACAATCACCAGACGTGCTGGTGATCAAGGTTGAAAAAACAAAAACCCCCTGCATAAAGGAGCACTTTTCAATGCCCGATATGAGGGGGTTGATATAGCATCAGAGGCCGAAACAATCAGCGTCTACGCCATAAATAGATTCTCCGCAGAGTAGCCGCTGCCTTCAAGGATTCGGCGCAATCGCTTTAACGCTTCCATTTGTATCTGTCTCACCCTTTCACGAGTAACACCAAGCTCCTGACCGACTTCTTCCAGCGTGCTCTTTTCATGACCGTGCAATCCAAAACGACGCACCAGCACTTCACGCTGTTTGGATTCGAGCTTCTCCAGCCAATCGTTGATGTTCGAGTTTACGCTTTCATCCTGCAGTACCATCGACGGATCAACGTTATTCTCGTCAGGGATGATATCCAGCAACGGTCTTTCGCCATCTTTACCAATGGCAACATCAACAGAGGTGACCCGATCACGCAAGCCAAGCAGCCTTATAACGTCTTCAACGGGTCGTTCTGTGAGTGCGGCAATATCCTCAGCTGTTGGCTCTCTATCCAGGGATTGCTGAAGACGTCTTTCCGCCTTGATGTACACGTTCATTTCCTTTACGACATGTATCGGCAATCGAATAGTCCGAGTCTGATTCATCAAACCACGTTCAATCGTCTGGCGAATCCACCAGGTGGCATAAGTGGAAAAACGAAAACCACGTTCGGGGTCAAATTTCTCCACGGAGTGAATAAGCCCCAGATTGCCTTCTTCGATCAGGTCAAGGAGCGCCAATCCACGATTCATGTAGCGCCGCGCTATCTTCACAACCAGGCGCAGATTGCACTCAATCATCTTGGCACGGGACTTTTCACATCCGGCCTGGGCAAGGCGTGTGTATTTTTTTTCTTCGTCCGCTGTCAAAAGCTCGGAATGTTCTATTTCTTTAAGGTAGAGGCGCGTAGCGTCCATCTCCTTCCTGGACATATCCTTGAGCTTGCTTGCCGTGATCTTCTCACTGGCATCATCGTCCTCGACCGCCGCGGCGTTTTCAGCGACTTCTGCATCGCTGCCCGCCCTCCAACCTTCACGGTTGTCGGTGGTCATTGTAAAATTTCCCCAATGCTGTGCCATAGCGGCGATCTCTTGTACTTTTTCTAGATATTAAAGGAACTTAGCGCAACTTGCTAATCCAATTTCATTGTTTAACATTTGTTATCAGGTCAACATGTTATCCAGCGTCTACCCGACTCTTCTGCTCCGACCTATCTGGGAGTTAAAAAATCTATAGGATTCAGCAAGTTACCATTTTTGCTGATTTCAAAACGCAACAAAGGCTCGTCATTGGCATTTGCGCCAAGACTTGCGATGGGATCTCCCTGCGAAACAGTGTCGTTCATGGAAACATAAAGATCCTGCGCATTTGAATAGATACTCAAGTAATCATCGTCATGCCTGACGATCACAACCTTGCCCACACCATCGGGTGATCGTGCAACCCAGTCGACGACACCGTTACGTGTCGCATAGACTTCCTGTCCGGGCAGGCCGACAATTTCGATGCCCCGACCGTTAGGACGTTGTAAATCATATTCACGAGCCAGTTTTCCATTCAATGGCCATTGCCAACCACCAACGAACTCCTGTAGCTCTTCTTCGATATCATCACGTGTATTGGGCAACACGAAATTGTCATCATCAATGACTTCTTCTACCGGGTATCCGCGTTGCTCGATATAACCCTGTGCGGGGTTTCGACGAACTACGGGAAATTCTGTGTTGTCGTTGAATCGCTCCCGCCCCAACAGGTACTGGTCTGAGGCTGTAGCAACGATCGGAACAGCCTGCTGACGATACGCAGGTGCCGTCTTTACGGAAGAATCCCTGAGTTGATCCTGACTTGCAGACCATGCAGCGTTGCGCGTTACCGCTTGGGTCCCGCTTGCCGTGCGACGAACGTTCAAGCGCATGCCGGCATAGACTCCACCACCCATACCGGGGTTTAAACGTTGTAGCGCATCAACAGTGGTGCGGTAACGAAACGCAATGGTTTCCAGTGTTTCGCCCGGCCTCACAATATAGCTTGAGGAGTCGAGATCAAAATTTAGCGCATTGAGCCTGGACTGGACGTCCGGAATGGAAAACGATTGGCAGCTAGCAAGCACCAGCGAAAGCAGGCAAAGGCAACTTGTTGGTGACAATAACTTCATTCAGACGAATCCAGTCTCTGACACATCTGAACACGCCAGATGCGTCAATATACTCACGCGAGACTAGATTGTAGACGTTATCTCAGGACTTGCCAGAAAGAAATGGAACAAAATTTACATCGCTTTCTTCACGTGTCGAATAACCGGTTGCGGTACGAGTAATAATAGTTAGAGATTGTACTTTCGATTGCTCACCGACAGGCACAATCATCCGACCACCGATCGCAAGTTGTTCAAGAAGTGGCTCAGGAACGCTGCGCGGAGCGGCAGTCACCATAATGCCATCAAAGGGTCCATGACTTGCCCAGCCCCAACCTCCATCGCTATAACGCGTGTTGATGTTGCGATACTGCAGAGAGCGAAATCGTAAACGCGCCTTATCCAGCAGGGTCCGGATTCGTTCAACACTATAAACCTGGTCAGCCAGCTGCGAGAGCACCGCGGCTTGATAGCCAGAGCCGGTTCCCACTTCCAGTACACGATTAACCGGGCCTTCTTCCAGAAGTATCTCGCTCATTCGTGCAACCGCGTAAGGTTGTGAGATCGTCTGACCTTCGCCAATAGGCAACGCAACATCTTCATAGGCGCGCGAGGCAATGGCCTCATCAACAAACATGTGCCTTGGAACTGTATTGAGTACCTGCAGCAAGCGTTCGTTACGTATACCCCGATCCATCAGTCGACAGACCATGCGAGTGCGTGTCCGTTGCGACGTAAATCCAATGCCGGCGATTTGCTGGGCCGTGGCGATCATGAGAGGCTCTCCAACCAGTCAGCCACCGGCGGTACGCTGTCGATACGAGTCAGGTCAATCTGCAACGGCGTTACCGACACATAGCCGTTGTGCACAGCACCAAAATCTGTCCCCGGGCCATCATCGGCCACATCGCCAGCCGCTCCGATCCAGTAAAGCGTCTCTCCTCGCGGACTTAGTTGTCTTATGGCATTTTTAGATGGATGGCGAGTGCCTAGCCTGGTTGCCTTCAGCCCCTTGATGTCAGCAATGGGAAGGTCGGGCACATTGATATTAAGAATGGTATCGGATGGAAGAGGCACTTCGCGCAAATGCGCCACCAGTTTGTGCATAACGCTGGCAGCAGTTGCATAGTGCACAGGCTCATGAGACCCCATGGACACGGCCAATGCCGGGTGCCCAAGATGCCGCCCTTCAATCGCAGCCGCTACCGTTCCAGAGTAAAGCACATCATCCCCCATATTCGGACCATCATTAATACCACTGACAACCATATCCTGCTCCTGCTCTAACAGACCACTCAGCGCAATATTCACGCAGTCTGTAGGAGTTCCTTCCAATGAATATATAGACGCTTCGTGCTGTCGCACAAACACCGGATGGGATAAAGTCAGAGAATTACTGGCACCGCTGCGGTTACGATCCGGCGCTACGATGGTAGCCTGCCCCAACCGTTGCATCGCCTCGTAAAGGGTACGGATACCTTGGGACAGGTAGCCGTCGTCATTGGCGATGAGAATGCGCATAGAGCGAGAAACACAGTCAAGTTGTGATAGTTGAGAGTAAATTTAGTCCGAGTTGGTGGTTAAGCAACCCTCATTTGCAGACAATTGTCGCCAGTAAGGTATTCAAACCCAACCAGATCCCCACCCAACGCGAGAGAATCGAGCTGGGCGATGAGGATTTTATCGACATTAACCTGAGTCGCAAGAGCAGTGGCGATATCGTTGCGCTCTTTCACGGGCTGGCAGGTTGTATCGACAGCAGTTATATCCAGGGCGTTTTCGGCACGCTTGAATCTGCGGGATTCAGGCCTGTCCTTATGCACTGGCGCGGCTGTAGCGGCGAGCCTAATCGCCTGAGTCGTGCTTACCACTCAGGTGCCAGCGACGATATCGCCTGGTTCATCAACTATCTTTGCCAACGCTTTGCCGGAGTGGACATCTACGCACTGGGTTATTCGCTGGGTGCAAATGCTTTATTGAAATATCTGGGTGAGAGCGGCTCTGCCTGCCCTGTTCGAGGAGCCGTTGCCGTGTGCCCTCCCCTGGTTCTTTCCGAAGGAGCAAATAAGCTGAACACCGGCTTTGCCCGCCTCTATCAACGTTACCTGCTGTCGTTGATGCGCGCGCAGCATGAATGCAAACGCCTGACCTATCCACAACTTGGCCTACGCGAAGCAAGCCCCGATTTGAACACTTTCTGGAAGTTCGATGATGTTATCACTGCACCATTGCATGGATTCGCTGGCGTCGATGACTACTACACACGTTGCAGCGCACGCCAGTTTCTTCCATCAATCACCATTCCAAGCCACATAGTGAGCGCCCTGGATGATCCGTTTTTCACTCCCGACATTTTGCCGGCTAAAAAAGAACTGGCGAAAAACACAACCCTGGAAATTTCAGAAACTGGCGGTCATGTCGGCTTTCTTGGACAAGAACCCTCGAATCGGCGCTGGCTTGATGGACATGCTGCATCGATACTCCAGCAGCTTCGCAACACAACCTAGAAATGTTCACTCGGCTTGTAGGGCAAATGGGAGCTTTAAGCCCGGAAAAAGCATGGGGCTGTCACAAATATTGATACTATTTTTTTGTAAAATTCACATTGTGTAATTTTTAATGTGTAATTTCAACGAATCTCCCCTTACCATGGTCCCGTGATTGCACAAACGCGACCAGCAACGCTAAACAGCACAATCGAGCACATCGTCAGTGTTGTCAGGCCGGTTCATGCCGTTACATTGCCAAGATTCAGTATTTTGCCTGCCAACAGGCTTGTCAGAGATGTCTCCTGATTAGCGAAAAAATCATTTCAACGACATCGCACGACACGCCGGTTGGCATTCACCATCAGTTTAGGAACAGTCAATGAATCAGTACCGTACTCTCTCCTCGGAAGCAGCAGACACTATCGCTAGTCGTGGTGACAGCTGGTCTGCCATAAACCCGGAGTCCGTTGCACGTATGCAACTGCAGAACCGGTTCCGCACCGGCCTTGATATCGCCCGGTACACCGCCGGCGTCATGCGTAATGACATGGCAGCGTACGACCGCGATCCCAGCCAATACACGCAATCCCTGGGTTGCTGGCATGGCTTCATTGGCCAACAAAAGCTGATCTCCATGAAGAAGCATTTCGGCACAACCAAGGGCTGTTATCTTTATCTATCAGGCTGGATGATTGCAGCATTGCGTTCCGAATTCGGGCCATTACCTGACCAGTCCATTCACGAGAAAACATCTGTACCTGCGCTTATCGAAGAGCTCTACACGTTTTTGAAGCAAGCGGATGCACGCGAACTAAGACATCTGTTTGTTGAACTCGATGAAGCTCGTGCGGCAGGTAACCAAGTGGCTGAAAAAGCGGTCACCGACAAGATTGATAATTTTCAGACGCACGTTGTGCCAATTATTGCCGACATCGACGCAGGCTTTGGTAACGAAGAGGCGACCTATCTGCTAGCCAAGAAAATGATTGAGGCAGGTGCCTGCTGCCTGCAGATCGAAAACCAGGTATCAGATGTCAAACAATGCGGGCATCAGGATGGCAAGGTCACAGTGCCACACGAAGACTTTCTGGCCAAGATCAATGCCATCCGCTATGCATTTCTCGAGATGGGTGTCGATGACGGCCTTATCGTCGCCCGCACGGACTCGCTGGGTGCAGGACTAACTCAAAAAATCCCGGTATCTCGTGAACCCGGCGATCTGGCTGATCAATACAACGCTTTCATTGCAGGCGAACCGATCACCTCAATGGATGATGTCAAGTCGGGCGAAATCGCTATCCGGCAAGGTGATAATCTCATCAAACCCAATCGCCTGCCCAACGGCCTTGTGCAGTTTCGTGAAGGTACTGGCGCCGATCGATGTGTACTCGACTGTGTTACTGCGCTGCGTAACGGTGCTGATATGCTTTGGATCGAAACTGAGAAACCACATGTTGGGCAGATCGCCAGCATGGTTGATCGCATCCGTGAAGAAGTACCAGACGCTAAACTGATTTACAACAACAGCCCCTCGTTCAACTGGACACTGAATTTCCGTCAACAGGTGTTCGACGCATGGCAAGAAGAAGGACGGGATCTTGCGGCCTACAAGCGAGATGATCTGATGAGTGTCGACTACGACGATACCGATCTCTCGGCCGAGGCGGATGCAAGAATCCAAGCGTTTCAGGCTGATGCATCAAAACATGCCGGTATCTTCCATCACCTTATTACGCTTCCAACCTATCACACAGCAGCGCAGTCCACAGATGCACTTGCCAAAGATTACTTCGGTGATCAAGGCATGCTGGCATATGTGCGAGAAGTACAACGCCGCGAAATTCGAGAGGGTCTTGCATGTGTCAAGCATCAGGACATGTCTGGCTCGAATATTGGCGATGACCACAAAGAGTACTTTTCTGGTGCACAGGCACTCAAGGCATCTGGCAAAGACAACACCATGAATCAATTCGGGTAGTTGCCGGATTAAATCAGCTTGATCCCGCATGATATTTTTATATCATGCGGGTGTTTTGAACATTCTCTAAATTCACATACCGGATTTGTTCAAAACCCAGACTCTTCAATGGGATTTGCATTGCGCAGAGTTATAGAAAACCTGCGTTAAAAACCTGTAGCGTTGATTTTCCTTACGACCCAACGATTATTTTCACGATTCAAATCCACCACTGTCACAGTTGCAGGGTCAATGGAAAAATCCATAGCGCGAGATAACGACCAGCCAAGACACTGACATACCAGTGCGCGGATACTCCCTCCATGCAACACCAGCATGGTAGCTCGATCTTTTTTCGAGGTAGACAAAAGCTCCCGCAAAAAATCACCACAACGCACTGCCTGTTGTGCAAAGCTCTCTCCACCAGGGGGAGACCGATTAACCCAATCCTTTCCCCACAGATCCATTTCCTGCTGATAGTGCCTGTGCACATCCTGCCAGGTCATACCTTCCCAATCGCCGAAGTCCAGCTCTACCAGCCTGTCGTCAATGACTACATCAGGCAATTGCGTAACCCTTTGCGCAGGTATGCGTGCACCAGTACTCAGCAACTGACTCGTATGCCGCGCACGCAATAAGGGACTGCAATACCAACTATCCAGTAACACCTGCGCAGTTAGCGTTTGCGCAAGAGCCCCTACTGCCTCTTGCCCATACTTTGACAGATCTATATCCGTTCGACCAGCAACTCCACCGGTATCATTCCAGATGGTATGCCCATGCCTGACCAGATATAAACGCAACATTTATCGAAGACTCGCAAGAACAAGCGCCAGGCATACTAACTCCACCACAATGTTGGCGGCACCCAGACAATCACCAGTAATGCCACTAAATGCCGACTTGAAATAATGCGCACAAGCAATGGTTGCCAACCAGGTGCATGGTATTACTACAAAGACCCACGATGTCAGCACAGTTGCTGGAATTACCATGACAACCAGCAAACACAGGGTTGCCTGAAAAAGAATACGGTTTTCCACTCCAGCAGCGACCACGCGATTAGCGGCCTCGGGGCGGGCGTAGTCCACCCGCGCCATCAGATACACACTACTCCAGCGAGAATTTGCATGAGCGAGTATCAACGCAGCTACCGCCAGAGCTATCCCTGCAGTAGCAAGCTCCCACAACAGTAAAAAACGCAGCAATACGCACAGAACCAAAGCTAAAGATCCGTAAGTACCTACCTGACTGTCGCGCATGATCTTCAGTTTGCTTATGACATCAAATGCTCCGGCACTATCTGCCACATCGGCCAATCCATCCTCATGAAATGCGCCGGTGCTCAGGATACCGGCAAGCACAGCGGAGGCTAATGCTACGTTCAGAGGCAGGATCATGATGCTCACCGTCAACACCCCACTCATGATCAGCGCAACGATCAGACCTACCAGCGGAAAATATCTTACAGACTGCGTAAGCACTTGCGGATCACCGCTGGCATACCTTCCTACTGGCAAACGAGTAAGAAACATAACGGCGGTGCCAAACACGATGAGTTGATTCACCACAAGACTCAAAAGTCGTGCTGAGTCGATACACCGGCATCCGAAAAACTTGCCATATCATTCAAAACTGCAACAGCACTACGTATTAATGGCAGGGCCAGGGCAGTTGCCGAACCCTCCCCCAGGCGTAAACCAAGATTCAGCAATGGTTCGGCTCTTAGCTCTGTAAGTGCAACACCGTGTCCAGCCTCAGCTGATTGATGGGCGAACACGAACATCTCTCGTGCCGAGGGCTTAAGCCGACAGGCAACAAGTGCTGCTGATGTAACTATAAATCCATCAACAATCACTGTCATTCTGTGTGCAGGAGCTTCCAGCATTGCGCCGACGATCGCTGCTATTTCCAACCCACCGGCTTCACGCAGACACTCCATCGGGTCATTGTTGATACTAGCCAGGCGATTCATGGCGTTGGCGACAATTTCCTGCTTGGCTGACAACTGTTCGTTATCCAGCCCAGTTCCGCGACCGGTGACTGTCGCCGATTCTGCATCGCAAAGCAGGCCAGTCAAGACCGCAGCAGACGTGGTGTTTCCTATCCCCATTTCACCAAGACCCACACAACGAATGCCATCTTTCACCGCCCGGACAATCGCTTCTCGCCCAACCTGCAAGGCTGCATCGAGCTGCTCATGAGTCATGGCTGCCTCTTTCGCCAGATTAGAGGTACCGGTTGCGACCTTAGCGTGAACGACTCCCGCCAAGCCACTCAAATCACCGTCCACACCGACATCAACAGCTTCAAACTGGGCGCCGGCACTTTTACACAGTACTCGAACAGCAGCACCACCACTGGCAAAGTTTGCCATCATTTGTTGAGTCACTTCAGCCGGAAAGGCACTGACACCTTCTACTGTCACACCATGATCGGCAGCAAAGACAATTATTCTCGCAGGATCGACGCAGGGTTTAAGGGTTTGCTGGATGCTTGCGACCTGCACAGCCAGTTGCTCTATAAGCCCTAGCGAACCCGGTGGTTTGGTCTTGTTATCTATCGCCTCTTGCGCAGCTTGCCGAACCGCTTCGCTTGAAACTGGATTTCCTTTATCACTAGTGGCCATACTGCTGATCAGATGCTGATTATCAAAGAGCGCGCAGCATATAACCGTTTGGATCAGCCTTCAAGAAAGCGCTATAAATAATCCCGATCAGGACGTTTCGTCAAGAGTTGTTGTACGTGCTTTTCGATAACGGATCTATCGTTATCGCTGATTCGCACAAACTCCGCCCGATAACTGGGATTGTCCTGTGTCGTGACCTCGTCAGACATATTGGCACTGACGATAATTGCGTCGGTTCCAATACGTCGGCCCGTCGGGAATAAGGTTAACGTAACACTGATCATTTCACCGGGAACAAACAGAGTTTTATCCGAAAAACTTAGCCCACCAGCCGATAGGCTGACCTTATGTGTCGGCTTAGAGGATGCGATATCGCCGTCCAGCAAGAGCTCTCTGATTCTTTCCTCCAGATCGCCGATATAGTCCGCGACTTCCGGGAAATCCCTGCGTACATCGGCATAGCCTCTGATGGCGTATTTATCGATTTTTCGAACTGAGGAAGGTGTTGGTAATACGCCTGACTGACCGGCAGCAGGAAGTTCTACCAATCGCTGTACATGTAACCCCAGAGCATCCTGAACCCGCACAAACTTGCGACGTTCAGCCTCGTGCCCGGAAGGTTTGTCCTTTACGTCCTGCATATAGGCACCTTCGTTTTTACACTTTCTAGACTCAGACGAAAACCACTAAATACCAATTACGTATCAATACCAGCGAACGAGCTTAGCTGCAATTCATACTGTATGCGCCAAGCTGCTCCTCAATTGGCTATACTGCATTGGCGGCGTCTTGTCCCGGTAGCTCAGCTGGATAGAGCAGCCCCCTCCTAAGGGGCAGGTCGGGGGTTCGAATCCCTCCCGGGACACCACTTTGTCTGGTATCGGCTGCTACCCCGAGGACTTTGCAGTTGTAATCCACATATCGCAAAAACATCTGGTGACCCTCCTTTTTTCACCAGACCGTAACTGGCAAACCTTATCTCCCGGCTTGCGAGGCGTGCACTAGCTCTCCTTTTTTGAATCTATCTTATCGAACCCCTGGTGCACGATTGGCGTAGTTTCGTCCAGACGAGGATGCGAGTTCTGAAAAGTCTCTACCTGGACATCTTCAGCATCCATCGCAAGTATCGTTGATTTCAGCACGTGAATGGCAGCCAGCACATCACCGGTATGACCCGATTCTGAAATAGTGTGCATATTGCGGGTTGGGAATCCGACAGACGTAGCGGCGCTGTCGACACTAGCCAGGACGGCAGCCATGCCATCCGTGCCAGTATCTCGTCCACTGACGTCAATCTGCATGGGAATACCCTCTTTTGCTGCAGCCGACTTAATGCGTGCATTTAACTGCTCGCTGACAATCGCACCTGTTGTGAGTGTAAACCCCTTACCCATCTCTAGCGGTTGCATATTTCGGTCGCCAATTCCCGGCGCTGCGGTGTAATCGTGGTTGACATCGATGGCAATCAGCACATCAGGCGCCATTTCCCCAGCTAACACCCGACTTCCAAAACGACCGATTTCTTCGTGCGATGCAATGGCATAAAGGACTCGCACATTCTCCGTCCCTCCAGCTTCTGTGATCAATCGTGCGACTTCTGCAGTAACGAAGCAGCCAAGCCCATTGTCCAGGTAAGCGCCATAAAACGTATCAGGACTGAAACCACGCTTGATAGGCCGGTCGAGAAGAATGGAATCGCCAGGCTTTAGACCCAGGCGTTTAATTTGATCAGCTTTGTTTTCACCATGAATTTGCAGATCAAGATACAAGGAATTAGGACGGATTCCCTTGTCTCCGGTTCGTTGTCCTGGATCGGAAAAATGGATGGCACCCATCGCCTCAACCGTGCCACCTGTGAGAGAACGATAGCTGCCCGGAGACTCAGGGTCTTCACTGAACACAATGACTTCGTGGCCAATAAGGGTACAAGGCAGAAAAGAGTCGCTATTGATATAGATTTTACCGTCCGCGCCAATTTTTCTTACCTGCATACGAATTTTGTCCGCATGGCCAACCAGCATGACACTGAATCGGTCCTCTTCTCCGGGATGAGAATCCCAGACAACACCGGCATTTCCAACAAATTGCCGCATCTCCCAGCTATCCGGCATGAAACTGTCGAAATGAGGTTTAAGAACACCGATTGTCATTGCAGATTCCAACCCGATTGGACTTGGCGCTTTCAGAATATCGCGCATAAGGTCGAATTGTTCATCTGGCATTTGTACAGCCCAGGGATTTTCAGTGGTCATAACGCTCTGGTTTTCATTGAAACGTGGAAAATAGACATTGATTATACCGATGTGTACGAAGTTGCCCGTGTCTTGTAACAGCCCAGCATCAACAATATGTCAGGCAAAGCCTCAGGCCTACCATCCAGATCTATCTGGATATCGCCTTGCTCTGGCTGGAAGGTAGGAATAGGCACCGTTATTTACGGCCTGGATCTCACCTTCCGGACGAGCGTCGCGAAACGGTTCTGCCCTGCAGCAATTCCTGCAAGTATCAGACACAACGCTGAAATCATGGCGCTGTCGGGTTGATGACTAAGAAACACCCAGCCCCAGAAAACTGCGAATAAAGGAATGAGGTACCCCACGTTAGACATGAAAACAGCACCATTAAGCTTAACAATCTGGGCACGCAAAACGTACCCAATAGCTGTTGGACCTAATGCAAGAAACAGCACGGCAAAGAGGGTACTTGAACGGTAAGCTTGCTGCCAGGGAGTTTCAACCAGCAACAGAAACGGCAACAGAATCGCACCGGCAATAAGCAGTGTTCCTGCCGCAAGAACGAGACTGGGTACTGATTCCAGTCGTCTGATGAGAATAGAAGACAGCGAATAGCAACACCCCGCCATAACGACTGCCAACATGCCCGTAAAACTACCTTCTCCCTCTTGCAATCCCTGCCCCAGTAAGACACAGACACCGCTAAAACCCAATACCAGACCGAAAAACCGGTTCCAGGCAAATCGGTCATCCCGCGTGAGCATATGAGACATAAGCAATGTAGCGAAAGGTGATGATGCGAGTAGTATTCCCGTTGTCGCGCTGTCTATGCGTATTTGCCCCCAGCCAATCAACGTAAACGGAAGTACGCTGTTTAACAGGCCTATAAGCGCAAGCCAACCCAGGGTTGCGCGATCAAGAGGCAAGCGTTGACCACGCCAGTAACAGATAATCAATAACAAAAGTGCAGCAATGATGATGCGATACGCAGCGATCGCTGCTGGCGAAAAATCCACCAACGCGATTTCATTACACAAAAAAGTCGCCCCCCAGATTGCCGAAGCACACAACAGGCGGAGATAGTCGAGCAGCAAAGGCTCTCTTAAAGTGGAGTTGTTACCAAGGCGGTTCCTGGCGTGGCTAAAGTCCGGTTTCATAGCCAGTCTTGGTTAAGCTCTTGCAAGATAAGGGACTCGACTCGGTAATTGCTTTAACGGGCAGGCATAATGCCAGCACTACACGCCTGATCATAGCTTCGATGCGACATCTACCGAATTCTTTAGTCCTTGTTCTGCTCCTGGCAGCAGCTTTCGCCAGTTCCTGCGGCTCGTCCGACTCCACTTCCTCACCTGATGGTAATGGTGGACCGGGCATTAATCCCCCTGGACAAACACCCGATACCAGCACGGATGCACTAAGCCGCAACGGCAGACCATTGCCACAGCTAGCGATAAACCCTGCCGATACCGCGCTGTTCTCCCCTGCTGGCAGGGATAAAGCCGCCGCCCTGTCAGATGATATCGGTGTAATTTACAGCGTGGTCGAAAACCATGGCGGCGATGCCTTTCCTGATAATGGAGGTCCGACTTGCAGCTCAATAGGAGCTCAATTTAATTCATGTAGCGTCACTAACCTTCATATCAATAATGTCAGCGGCTCCCTGAACGACGGTAATTGGAAACTCTTTTTTCACAGCATTCGGCGTATCTTGCGAGTGGACAGCAATGAGTTCAGCGTCTCGCATGTCAATGGTGATCTGAACTATCTGGAACCTACCGCCGAATTCTCAGGCTTTGACGGTGAAGTTAAAACCATTGGATTTGTTACGGAATTCAATCACCTCATCGAGTCCGACTTCATGCCCCGCTACTGGTTAGTTCGCGATAACGGTAGCGTCACACTGATAGCCAATACCGATGAGGAAACTGACGAGTCGCTTTACACAACACCCATCAGCGGAGAAAACCGGCGTGCTTTTAACGGCGAACCTATCCCCATTGCCAGTGCTGCCTCCCGATTTGAGATAAACCAGTCAATTCAGACTATTGTGGATAACAGTCCCTTGAATGAGGCTCAACTGCAAAGCCGAATCATTCCACAGCCTCAGTCCGTTGTATCAGGTAACAGCAGTCTAAGCATTGCCGGTGGGATTTCGTTCGCAGGAACAGAGTTGAGCCCTGGCAACATCACTGCCCTTCAAAGCCGTCAATCAACGCTGCTCGTGAGCACCGCAAATGGCACGATGCTAAGCGCAACCATCGACAGCACCATGGCATTGGACAGCTACCGCCTTGTTGTCAATGATTCGGGTATCACCATTACGGGCAGTAACCGGCAAGCGCTTTTCCACGGCGCACAATCTTTGTTGGGGCTGATACAAATTGGTAAGGGAACCATCCCGTTCGTAACCATTGAGGATGCACCGCGTTTTTCCTATCGGGGCATGCATCTGGATGTTGCCAGAAATTTTCAGTCAGTAGCGTCGGTTAAAAAGCTGCTTGATCAGATGGCAGCCTACAAACTGAATAAACTGCATATGCATCTTAGTGATGATGAGGGCTGGCGACTGGAGATTCCCTCCTTACCCGAGCTGACAACTATTGGCGCAGTGCGCAGTTTCCAGCTGGACGAGGCTGGCAGAGTTACAGAAACCGCAGGCCTCATGCCGCAATTGGGTTCAGGGCCGCTAAGCAACAATCAGGGTACCGGTTTTTTTACAGCTGCCCAGTTTGTCGATTTGCTGCGCTATGCCGCCGACCGTGAAATCAGCATCATTCCCGAACTGGACATGCCAGCGCATGCTCGTGCAGCGGTTGTTGCCATGCGTGCGCGGGCGCGCAACCTGGGAGATGCCAATAATCTTGACGTACGCATAGATGATCCTGCCGACACGTCTCGCTATCTCACTATCCAGCACTACGATGACGGCATTATCAACCCCTGTGTTCCTGGCACTTACAACTTCATTACCAGCATTGTCACCGACATCAAATCCATGTACGACCAGGCTGGACAACCTTTGGAGGTCTGGCACATGGGTGGAGATGAGGCACGTAACGTCTTTCTCGGTGGTGGTTTCAACGACAACGATATTAATCGCGGCGACTGGGATTTCCCCTGGCAGCAATCGCCGGCCTGCGCAGATTTCATTGAAAACACCGCCCAGGTATCCTCTCGCGACGATCTACAACCCTATTTTGTCAAACGGGTTGCACAGATTGTAAATGATGCAGGAATACCTGCCATGTATGCCTACCAGGATATTCTTGATGCGATGAACGCATCGGAACTTGCCACACAACGCGCTGGAGTCGGTTTTTGGGAATCAATAACATCCGGCTCCGGTGTTAACAATATCAATGATTTTTCTGACCGGGGATTTGAGACCGTTGTCGAGGTTCCGGATTTCCTGTATTTCGATTTTCCACAAGAAGTACATCCCGAGGAGCGTGGATACTACTGGGCGGCACGCTCAACTGATACGCGCAAGGTGTTCGGATTTGCACCGGAGAACTTGCCTCAGAACGCTGAAACATCCTTCGATCGCGAAGGTCGCGAGTGGAGTTCGACAGGTAACGGTGAATATCAGGGGTTTATTGGCATGCAAGGCCAATTGTGGGGAGAAACCATTCGTACTGCAGAACAGATGGAATACATGATGTTTCCTCGACTTCTGGCTCTGGCAGAACGCGCCTGGCACAAGGCACCGTGGGAACTTGACTATCAGGCGGGACGCACCTTCTCCGGCAGTTCAAACGAAGTATCCAAAGAATCACGAGACTCTGATTATGCAGCTTTCGCTCAAGCCCTTGCACTCAAAGAGCTACCGAAACTGGACGCTGCTGGCGTACGCTACCGAATTTCTGTCCCTGGTGCGATTGACCAGGGGGGCGTCCTTGTTATGAACTCAGATCTTCCGGGGTTACCACTTGAGTTCAGCACTGATGGTAGTAACTTCAGTGCGTACTCCTCTGGTATCAATGCCGCTGATATCGTTGCTATTCGTGCAAAGACGGCTGACGGTTTGAGAGCAGGCCGAATCGATGTGTTCCGGTAGCCATACAGAAATTTATCAGCTACCGGCTGGCATAAATGGTCGCCTGACAAACCTAATCGCTGCGTAAGCGGCGATTAGGCCGTCGCAAGACGCGCAAGTGGTTTCTCATTGATTGGCATATGAATAAGGGCCGCCAGAAAACCTAATACGACGCCCGCCCACCACATGCCATCGTAGCTGCCCGTAATGTCGTAGAGCCTGCCACCAAGCCATACACCCAGAAAACTGCCGATCTGGTGACTGAGAAACACGATGCCAAACAAGGTAGCCATGTAGCGAATACCGAAAACCTGGGCAATGATGCCAGTTGTCAATGGCACTGTGGAAAGCCATAGGATCCCCATAGCTGCCGCAAAGCACAGAATTACCATTGGCGTTTTGGGTGATAACAATAAAAGTGTTATGAGTATGGCCCGCAGCGCATAGATAATGGTCAAACTGTATTTCTTGCTCCAGGCCTGGCCAACAAAACCTGCCAGAAACGAGCCGATGATGTTGAAAAGTCCAATGAGAGAAATACTCCACACCGCAATGGCTGGATCGAGTCCGAGATCAGCAATATAAGCGGGAAAATGAACCGTGATGAATGCCACATGGAAACCGCAAACAAAAAAGCCGACTGTCAACAGAACAAATCCCCGGTGAGCTAAGGCTTCACTCAGAGCATCCCGCAAGCCCTGCTCTACAGTTTGATCGGAATTGTGTTCATCGTTTCCTGGCAAAATAAATGTGATAGGCACTATGCAAAAGACGATTAATGCAAGCATAACCAAGGCTGAGGCCCAGCCCATGCTCTGTATGAAGCCTTGTGCCAATGGCGAGAAAATTACCTGGCCCAGAGAGCCAGCTGCGGTCCCGAGCCCAAGAATAATAGTCCGTCGTTCCGGCCCAACGACCTTCACCATCACTGACAGAGCCAGTGAAAATGCAGAAAATGCAATACCTAGCCCACAGAGTATGCCGGCGCTGATATGTAACCACATCGGGGTTTGGACAAACCCCATCAACACAAGACCCAACGCATAGACACAAGCTCCTGCGGCGATAACCCTGGTAGCACCCCATTTGTCTGCCAACATCCCTGCCAGTGGCAATCCCAACCCCCAGAACAGATTCTGCAACGCAAGCGCCAGCCCATAGGTCTCCCTTGTCCAGCCACGGGCTGATGTCAAGGGTTCCAGAAACAATCCAAGCGACGATCGAACGCCAAAGCCGATTGAGGAGATCAGGCAGCCTGCAATGATGATGAAAAGCGGCGTACGCCAGCCAATGGTTCTCATGTGTCCAGTGTAATACTTGTTGTTAGCGCAATGGTTAACAATTCACTCTTGGCGTAATGGTTAACAATTTGTTCCTGCCGCAACGATTAACGATTCGTTCTTAGCGTAATGGTTAACAATTCAAGTCATTGAGGATGTGATTAGCCACACAGGGGATATCGCTTTTGACGAGCAAGTCAACTTCCATATCTGCCTCGCTCACAAAGCAGTGAAACGAGCATTTCAAGAACCTGTGTGTTAACCGATACATACGTTGATGGCTGTGTTCGGTGATTAAAAAAATCACTGCAAATGCTCCACATAATAATAATAATAGAGTGAGTCATGCCATGAGTTGTTCCTCCATTGCTGACGTGGGCAGGCAATCCAAGCTTGTCCGTTTGTCGTGTCTCGTGCTGATCAGCCTGGCGAGCTGTGTCAGAGCTGATCCGCCCGAGATGTTTGTTGCGGACCCGTCAATTCAGAATGATTATCTGAATCGTCTGCCAGACAACGGCTTTTCGCATGGATTTTCCTATGAAATCATTCAGGGTCACGCTGTCCTCGAAGGCGATATTCTGTTGGGGCCTGTCGATGAAAACGGACAAATCCCGACGCGGCCTCGCGCCAGAGGCATAGGAAAAAGCGATTCGTTCGGTCGCTGGCCAGATGGCATTGTTGTGTATGAACGACCAGACGGTAGCTCAAAGATTCAGCAAGACAACGTTGCTGCTGCCATTGCGCACTGGAACGAAAAAACCACGCTGAGCTTTGTCGAGCGCACGGAAGAAAACGCAAGCCAGTACCCGCACTACATCCAGTTTCAGAGCACACAAAGCTGTGCATCGCACGTCGGAATGATCGGCGGGCCTCAGCCAATCTATATATCTGACGCGTGCTCAACGGGTAGTATCATTCATGAGATTGGCCACGCTGTTGGCTTGTTTCATGAACATACCCGTGTCGACAGAGACAATTTCGTACAGATAGACTGGAACGAGGTTGTGGAAGGCAAAGACATTAATTTCAATATTCAGTCGGCAAACGTTGCCACATACAGTGATTACGATTACGGCTCGATCATGCACTACGGCGAGGTGTTTTTCAGCAAATCGGGATTGCCTACCATCATCGTGGCGGACGGCATCAAGATCGGACAACGCGAAGCGCTGAGCCCACTGGACATAGAGTCTGCCAATGCGATGTACGAGACAGATCTTGCCTTGGGGCCGCCTATCAGCACCACAACTGACGATGACCTGGAAATAGATGTAACCACCTACAACATGGGCAATCTGGGGGCGCATCAGTTACAACTGGTAGTGCAATTGAAGAATGATTCCGTATGGAAAGGTGTCTCGAATAACAGCGACTGGAACTGCCTTGCCTTAGGAGCTGAACTCTCATGTACAAGAGACACTATGCGTGAACAGAGCGAGTCTCGATTTACGATTCTTGCGGATCCGGGCACGGCTACGAGCGAGGATTTAAGCATTCGCCTGATATCGCGTACGCAAGATTCAGATTTGAGCAACAATGCCTTGAATGACACCGATACCAACTGGCAGACAATAGGCGTTGATCTGGCAGCAGCATCGTCCGATGAACCGGATAGAACCGGGGCAGTCAACCTGCTCAGCGAAAACGCCGATTCAGCGAGCACGCCTGCCATCTCCGCCGCAAAGCTAGCCACCGGCCCTGAGACTGTCGATACCGTAAACGCAGCAGCGGGTGGTATGAATATTATGGTACTAGCCGGAATGGCGATCACTCTAGCAATTCGCCGACGAAGGATTACACGCCTGAACTTGTGGAAATCTTGAAGCAGCGGATCAACCCAGAATCGTCCATGGCTTAAGCGGGCAATATACAAAACTGATTAGGGCAGCCATTGACTGTTCGGCTAGAATGCACACATGAGTGCAGAGAATCGTTTGAACATTATGGTGTCAGCCGGCGAGGCTTCCGGTGATTCGCATGCTGCTCATGCGTTACAGGCACTGGCTGACACCGGAATCCCGATAACAAGTTTCGGCATGGGCGCAGGTGCGCTGCAGGCCTCCGGCACAGAGTTGATCGTAGACTGCCGCGATTTGGCGGTCATCGGTATCGTCGATGTATTGCTCAATTACCACAAGTTTCTAAAACGACTAAAGCATTTGCGCCAACACCTTGTAAAGCGTAAACCCGATTTATTGTTGCTGGTCGACTATCCTGATTTCAACTTGAAGCTGGCTGAGACTGCCAAGTCGCTTGGCATTCCCGTATTGTTTTATGTCAGCCCACAAGTCTGGGCATGGCGCGCCGGACGCGTGCCGCGTATCGGCTCGCTGGTTTCACACATGGCAGTATTGTTCCCGTTCGAAGTTGATATCTACCAGAAAGCCAATATCCCAGTGACCTATGTGGGTAATCCGGTTGTTCACGATGCCGTTAGTCACTACACCCGTGATGAAGCCTGTCTGCATTTTGGCCTTGATAAGCAGCGTAAAGTGATTGCTTTGCTTCCGGGTAGTCGTAAAAGCGAAATACAACGCCATTTACCCAGAATGTTGAACACCATAAAGCTGGTAGAAGACAAATTACCCGGTGTGCAATTTTTACTACCAGTAGCTCCAACACTGGAGCTGGATGATATCAGGCAACTCTTAGGCAACGATGTACCTGCATCGCTACAAATCTCAGAGAAAGACTCGCGCGATGCCATGCGAGCTGCTGATCTGGCATTTGCAGCATCTGGTACGGCAACTCTGGAAACCGCGCTCATCGGCACGCCAATGATAGTCATATACGTTGTCAATGCGATTAACTACGCCATCATGAAGCGCCTGATCCGCATTCCAGACATATCACTGGTAAACATCGTTGCCCGGAAACGTATCGTGCCGGAATACCTGCAACACGAAGCGGTCCCGTCGGATATGGCTGAGGATCTCTTGTCTCTCTTGCAAGATAACAATCGCAGACTTGAGATGATCGCCAATCTGGCATCAGTCAAGGACAAAATGGGCGATGGCGGTGCATCAGGCCGGGTTGCCAGCCTGATCCTCCAGCTAACCGGCAGCGAGTCTGATGCTAACGCTTAAAAGCGTTAACGTACGACGCCCCTCTCGCTATTCCTGATGAATTCTACCAGTCGCGCAACCTCGGGAAAGTCTTTGACATCATCTGCGACAGCGGCA
The DNA here is from genome assembly GCA_045106855.1 of Granulosicoccus sp. GTDB lineage: Bacteria > Pseudomonadota > Gammaproteobacteria > Granulosicoccales > Granulosicoccaceae > Granulosicoccus. Next base: position 96,672 of record JBGCFI010000031.1, on the reverse strand, counting down.
ATGGCTTTTTCGCGCTCACCATGAGTGCGAATCAGGATCTTATAGGCACGATGCAACGCCTTGATAGCATCATCACTGAAGTCTCGACGCTTCAAGCCATTCTTGTTGATGCCCTTGGCCTCAGCGTAGTTTCCAACCACCACGGTAAACGGCGCAACATCCCGGTTAGCCACCGAGTTGAGCCCGACAAAGGCGTGCTCACCAACCTCACAAAATTGATGAACACAAGCAAAGCCAGCAAGAATTGCGTAGTCTCCGATACCAACATGGCCGGCAAGTGAAGCGCTGTTAGCCATAACGATATTGTTGCCAAGCTGGCAATCATGCGCCACGTGAATGTAGGCCATGAACAGATTGTTGTTACCAATGCGGGTGATACCACCGCCTCCTTCAGTACCTCGATTAATGGTAGCGAATTCGCGAATCGTGTTGCCGTTTCCAATTTCCAATTGTGTCACTTCACCGGCGTACTTAAGATCCTGAGGATCGTCTCCTACCGAGGCAAACTGGAATATCCTGTTATCAGTGCCAATTGTCGTCGGTCCTTTGATAACGACATGAGGCCCCACTGTCGTCCCGGAACCAATTGACACATCAGCGCCGATGATGCTGTACGCACCAATCTCGCAATCTTCCGCAATAACTGCCGAGGGATCGACTATCGCCGTGGAATGTATCACTCGTCTATCTCGTTTCGGGCAATTAAGACCTCTGCAGAACAGGCTAAGGTACCATCGACCTTCGCGGTGGCATCAAAGCGCCAGATTCCTCGCTTCTCCTTTTGAACAGAGACATCAAAAACCAGCTGATCGCCCGGAATGACTTGTCGCTTGAACCTTGCCTTGTCTATTCCGACCAGTAAGTACAATGTTTTCTCGCTGGGGTATCCGTCCATACTCTTGAATGCCAGCAATGCAGCAGCCTGCGCCATCGCTTCGAGAATCAAAACGCCCGGGAATATAGGCGATTGCGGAAAATGACCGGTAAAAATCGGTTCGTTAAAAGTGACATTCTTGATGGCGGTAAGTGTCTTGTTCGCCTCAAACGCAGTCACCCTATCCACCATGAGAAACGGATACCGGTGCGGCAGATACTTCAGTATTTCTCTTATATCATCCACGGTGCGTATATCTTCCCCTGCCGTTATCGAAGTGTGTCTGGCACAAATTTTATTGAACTACATTCTGTCGGTAATAGAACTCACCATGGCAATTAGGCTTTATGCGCTGCGTCATTCTCATCCGAAACTGAACCTTCAAGTCGCCGGATACGCCTGAACATCTCATCCAGCCTGCCTAGGTTAACAAAACTACGCCGCCACGCGTGTTCCTCTTGCAAAGGCATGCCGGAACCATATCGACCCGCTTGCTTGATAGAGCGGGTGACGAGCGAGGCGGCGTTAATAACGACCTTGTCAGCGATAGTTAGATGGCCAACAATATTACAAGCGCCGCCGATCTGACAATGATTGCCAATACGCGTGCTGCCGGCAATACCTACACAGCCGGCAATGGCGGTGTTGCGCCCGATGTGGACGTTGTGGGCTATCTGAATCTGATTGTCGAGAATGACACCATCCTCGATAACCGTGGGTTCGATAGCCCCGCAATCGATCGTCGTATTGGCACCAACATGAACATGATTTCCGATTCGCAGGCCACCAACCTGCTGTATCTGTTTCCAGCCAGTGTCAGACCAGGCATAACCAAAGCCTTCAGATCCCAGAACGGCACCTGATTGAATATGGCACTCGCGTCCGATGCGGACATTATTGTAAACACTCACACGGGAAAACAATTTGGTGGCGGTATCTATATGCACACCAGAACCAATACTCGAATTTGCTTCTATGACCACATTGTCGGCTATCGAAGTCCCGGGCCCGACGACAACGCCAGCTCCTATGCTTGCGCTGCCTGATACATCTGCATCGCGATGTATATCCGCTGTCGCATGAACACCCGGCTCAACCGTTGGCTGAGGGTATAGAAGCCACGACGCCGCCGCATAACTGGCATAGGGATTGTGGCTTATCAGCGCATTACCCGGAGCATCGCCCAGCATGGACTCGGGCAGGATAACAGCGCCAGCACGGCTTTTCTTTAATGCGTCTGCGTAACGCTTGCTAACAACAAAGGTAAGGTCGTCGGGGCCTGCAGATTCTATGGGAGCCAATCGCAACACGACAGAGTGCACATCGCCATGTACCTTAACTCCCAACGCCGTGCCTAATTGCGCAAGTTTCATCGGCGCACCACAGCGGTGGAGGTTGAGAAATTCCGGGGACTATTCATGAAGGCCGACAGCCCGTTGGAAACCAGACGTCTAATAACAATAGTCGATATTGTCAATTTGCGGACTGTAGTCGGGTAAACTCTTTCACCAGAGAGTCCAGGATACGCTCCGTCACATCGACACGTTTGTTCGCGTACAGCACACCGTCGCTGACGATCAGGTCGTAGTCTTGCTGTTCGCCAAACTGCGCAATAGCTTCAAGCACCAGAATTCTCACATTCTTGAATTCATTGTTTTTCTGGATATTCAATTCTTCCCGAAAATCCTGCTCACTGCGTTTGATTCTTCTTTCCAGCGACCGGGATTCTCGATCCAGTTGTGCATATTCGGCCTCAGACAGCTCCAGAGTGACATCAGCCAGTCGTGCAACAAGTTCTGCGAGTGCAGTCCGCTGAACTTCCAGCTCTCGCTGTCGCGGGGCAAATTCTGTTTCCAGTCGTTGCTCTGCCTCCAGCGCCTGAGGTGCACGGTCGATCAAGTAAGGAATGTCGACAAATCCGATCCGAGAGGATGCAGCCGATGTCTCAGCGGCGTGCGCTTGGGCGACATAGACAATGGATGCGAGTGTTAAAGCGAAAATTGTTGCCGGAAGCCGCAGACCGGAAATCAGCTTCAGCAATATTTTGTCTGTTAAAAGTTGATTCATGGCTAGAATATGGATCCGATGGTGAACTGGAAATTCTGTATCCTGTCGGCTTCACGTTCGTTATAGGGGTTTGATAGGCTGAATGTCAATGGTCCGACGGGGGATAGCCACACAAATGCTACTCCGTAAGACCCGCGAAACTCCTCCACATCAAACGATTCGTCATCCGTAAACACATTTCCAAAATCAGTAAACAGACTGAACCGGGTAGCGCCAGGTTCTTCTACAAACGGCGGAGGAAAAATCAGCTCAACGGTTCCCAGAGTTCGAAAGTCTCCACCTGACGCGTTACCCCGCGAATCTCGCGGACCCAGACTACCCGTTCGGTAGCCCCTTAATGTTCTTACACCACCGGCAAAATAACGATTAAAGAAAGGCAACGTTTCGAAGTCACCGTATCCATAGCCGCTGTCTATTCTGGCCGATGCAGACAACGTATAGCGAGGTGTGATGGCCTGATAAGCCTCAAAGTTATAACCCAGTTTGTAGTAGGTGTAATCACTGTTGGGCGTTGCCGCTTCCAGTGAAAACCGGTTGGAGGCGCCGTCTGTAGCAAATACCGTACGGTTACGTGTGTCATACACAAAACCCAGGTTGACGTTAAAAACGTCAAAGGTATCGCCTTCCTCCTCGATAAAATCGAGGATACTGACGGGTGTCTCGCCGGTAGTTCCGATTTCTGTGCGTTCGTAACCCAACCCTACCCTGAACGTAGAAAATTCGCTTAACGGCACACCAAAGCGAACACTTGCCCCGCGTGTACTGGACAGATAACGAGACTTCGAGGTCTGATTGCTGGTATCGGTCTCACGAATGAACGCACCAATGGTACGACTGATGCCATCGTCCGTGAAGTATGGGTCTCTGAAAGATAACGAAAGTTGTCGTGTGGTCTGAGAGCGATCAAACGAGAACTGCATGCTTTCACCCGTACCAAACAGATTATCCTGCTGAAACGCAAGGTTTACCGTAGAACCACCATCACTGCCATAACCAAGGCCGGCACTAAACGAGCCAGATTGTCCTTCGGTGACCGTCACTTCCAGATCAACCTGATCATCAGTACCGGGCACTCGCGGCGTGCGGATGCTCACGCTCTGCATGAAGGCAAGGCGCTGTAAGCGGATTCGCGAACGGTTCACCAGGGCCGGGGAAAATCGACTGCCTTCCAGCTGACGCATCTCCCGTCTAAGAACTTCGTCACGCGTTTTATATTGACCACTGAAAATGATACGCCTGACGTAGACACGCTTGCCAGGATTAACCGTAAAGCGCAGGCCAACTTCACGGTCGGCATCGTTGATGTCCGGGATAACATCGACTTCTGCGAAAGCATATCCCTCTTGCCCAAGCCGGTCACTGATCGCATTACTACTACGAACGATATCTTTTCGAGCGAAGGTATCACCCTTCTTAACAGATATTAATGACAGCAATTCCTCACTACTGATGTCAACCTCACCCTCAAGCTGAATATCACTCAACAAGTATCGATCGCCTTCACGAATGTTAATGACGATGAAGATGTCGCGCTTGTCAGGAGATATTGATACCTGTGTTGAATCAACTTCAAAGCGAATAAATCCGCGATCCTGGTAAAAGGATCGCAACGCCTCAATATCGGCGGCAAGTTTTACCTGGGAATACTCATCGGCACTGCTGAATGGATTTATTTTTTTCTCGCTGGATTGCAGAAGATCGCGCAGGGTTTCATCATCATATGTCGTGTTGCCCACAATGTTGATGTGTTCTATTCGCGCTACCGCTCCTTCATTGATAACAATTTCCAACGCTACACGATTTCGTTCCAGTTCTTTAATGTCGATGTCGATCTCACTGCCGTAGTTCCCGGCGCTGAAATAGACGCGACGCAGCTCTCTCTCAACGGTTTCAAGAATGGATCTGTTGTACACACGACCCAACGCGATACCAGCTTGACGAAGAGACTTCTGCAACTCTTCAGATTCGATTTTGCGATTACCGTCGATCGAAATGCTGCCAATTGCCGGTCTTTCTACGACGTTTACCACCAGAGTATTCGCACCACGACGCCTGAGTACGACATCTTCAAACAATCCCGTGTCATACAGCGAACGCAATACCCTGGCACTATCTTCGGCCGGCACGAATTGATCGCGATTTCGTATGGGTAAGTAATTAAGTATGGTTCCCAGATCGATGCGTTCGTTACCTTCCACGATTATATCTGCTACGAAAAAGCTCTGGTCAGCAGACGCCGATGAACCGGCAAACGAAGGTGTCAGAGACTGTGCCTGGGCAACGGGTAGGATGGCAACGCTCAATAAGCTTGCGAACAAGCCGCAAAGCGCAACATATTCGACGATTTGTCTGGCGGTGAATGTTCTCATTGAGCGAGACGCCAGATGTCATTGTAGACGGCAAGAAACATGAGACTACCCAGTACCACGATACCCAATTGCTGCCCCCAAAGTTGAACTCTTTCGGAAACCGGCTTGCCGCGTACTGCTTCAGCCGCAAAGTACACCAGGTGTCCGCCATCAAGCATCGGAATAGGCAGCAGGTTCAACACCGCCAGCGAGATGCTGATAAGTGCAATAAAGTTAATATAGTGATCCACTCCGATGCTAGCCGTTTGTCCGGCGTACTGCGCAATACTGATGGGACCACTAATATTGTCCAGTGAGGCCTGTCCAACCAGCAGTTTGCCCAGCATACGAACGGTAAGCAGTGACATATCCCAGGTACGCTGCAACGCCTCGCCCAGCGCTGCAGCCGGGGGAAACTTGACGACTACCTGCGCTCTGCTGGAAAGCGCTTCACTCTGAGTCTCCATGATGCCGATGCGGCCAATACTCTGGTCGCCCACTTGTACCGATTCGGGAATAAGTGTCATCTCGAGGGAGCTGCCTGCGCGATCAACCACCAGTGCCAGTTCAACACCTGCGCTTGGCTGGACAATATCGACTAGTTGTCGCCAGCTTGTCAGGCGTTCCTCTCCGACACTGACAATGGTATCGCCAACCTTGAGGCCGGCAAGGTCGGCAGCCCCTCCTTCGACCACCCCCCCAACAACTGGATCAACCTCTGGCCACCAAGTACGAAACCCCAGATTAGCAACGGCATCACCATCAGACTTGAGCATCTGATCCTGTGATACTGGCAGTTCCCGGACAATCAGCTGGCCGTCTGCCCGTTCCACCTCAATCTGTAATGGCGCTACTGAACCCAGCGATGATTCAAGCAGCGCGATCCTCGCATCCGTCCAGGTCTGGGTTTTCTGGCCATTGACAGAAACAATAAGATCTTCATAGACGAATCCGGCACGCTCAGCGGCAGAGCCGCTCTGTGGCGTACCGATCAACGGTGCAACGCCACTGATGCCAATGAGCATCACAATCCAGTATGCGGCTATTGCCAGTAGAAAATTCGCCATAGGTCCAGCGATAACAACAGCACTTCTCGCCCACAGCGGCTGGCGATTGAAGGCCCTATGTTGCTCATGACTGCCTACATTTCCCTCACGTTCATCCAGCATTTTCACATAGCCACCCAAGGGAATGGCCGCCAGAACGAATTCGGTATTGTCGACCTTCCCGGTTCGGCGCAACAACGGTTTGCCAAATCCGATAGAAAATCGCAAAACCTTTATCCCTACCTTGCGGGCAACCCAGAAATGCCCGAACTCATGGATGGAGATCAGGATGCCAAGCGCCACAAGAAAGGCGATAGCGCTTAAGACTACGTTACTGAACATTTAACCGTCATATTTTGGTCGAGTGGAGAGGCGCCAGTTCAGTCTAGTCCGGGCGTTTCAAAAAAACCAAGGAACATTTAAAATTCATGAATGATCAAAACTAATGTTGCGCAGCATAGGATCCGACAAACTTCAGAGCAGTTTCGCGAGCAATTCTGTCAGCCTCAATGATAGTGCTCAAATCCTCTGCGGGGGATATTTTTGAACATTCAAGGGTTCGCTCAACAACCTCACTAAGTTGTAAAAATGCAACATGCTCATTCAGGAATGCCTCAACAGCAACTTCGTTTGCTGCGTTCAGAACGGTTGGTGCAGTGCCACCTGCCTGCTGTGCTTCAAAGGCCATTCGCAGTAATGGAAACCGGATTGTGTCCGGCTCTTCGAAATGCAAGCCCGAAATTTTCATGAAGTCCAATGGCTCTACTCCAGATTCAATTCTGTCTGGCCATGCCATGGCATGAGCTATGGGAGTACGCATATCTGGCCGTCCCATCTGAGCTATAACCGAACCATCAGCGTAACTGACCATCGAATGAATGATGCTCTCAGGATGGACCACAACCTGTATGTCCTCGGAGCTCACCGAAAACAATTGACAGGCTTCGATGACCTCCAGTCCCTTGTTCATCAAGGTGGCTGAATCGATGGAAATCTTGGGACCCATGGACCAGTTTGGGTGCTTCAATGCTTGTTGCGGGCTTACAACACTCAGCTCCTCAAGCGTGCATAGTCGTAATGGTCCACCAGAAGCCGTGAGCAATATTTTTACTATTCCCTCCGTTTTCACACCATTATTTGCTGCCGGCAAGCTCTGAAATATCGCGTTATGCTCACTATCGACCGGCATAATCAATGCGCCGGAGCGTTTTGCAGCATTCATGAGCAGGTCGCCACTCATGACCAACGACTCTTTGTTGGCGAGTAAAAGGCGCTTGCCTGAGCTGGCTGCCGCCAGAGTTGACATCAATCCGGCAGAACCAACAATCGCGGCAACAACTATATCGGTCGCGTTATCCGAGGCGATACTCATTAATGCATCAGGGCCCTGCTCGACGGTTGTGGACAGACCTGCCGACTGACAAAGGGTGCGCAACTGACTGGCCGATTGTTCAGACCCCATGACCGCGATAGCCGGTCGATATATCTTGCATTGGGCAAACAGCTCATCAACGCTGGTATGCGCCGATAGTGCAAAGACCTTATAACGCTCAGGATGGCGCGAAACTACATCCAGCGTACTTTTTCCAATTGATCCTGTAGAGCCAAGTAGAGTCACGTATTGCATACGTTCGTCCGTTTGCGGAATCGAGGTCACAACCAGGCCCAGACAAACGCAAATACGGGCACAGCTGACAAAACACCGTCTATCCTGTCCAGTACTCCGCCGTGACCCGGCAGCATTTGACTGCTGTCCTTCATGTCGGCTGCACGCTTGATGCGACTCTCGGCGAGGTCGCCAACCACGGATACAGCCGCCGCTAACAATGTCGCCAGGATCAGTTTTACCGCGTTACCCTGCGCAAAGCCTGCACTGACTAGCACAACAAGCATGAATAAAAACGTGCATAACAAACCACCGTAGACGCCCTCCCAGGTTTTTCCCGGGCTGATTTGCGGCGCAAGCTTGTTCCGGCCAAATTGCTTACCGCTGAAATAGGCTCCTATGTCCATGATCCAGACTATGCACAAGGCATACAAAAGCAGGAATGATGAAGCATCAGGTGCATAGCTGCGCAGATACTGGATGGCAATTGCAGCAACCAGCATGACAAACACGCCCAAGGCCAGAAGCGAGACCTGAACATCGATAAAGGGTGCGCGTTTTGGTGTCATATAGAAACCGATGGGCACGTTTAACCAGTACAGAAAACCAATAAGCAAAATCCAACGCATCAGGACTTCGTTGTAAGGGATATAAAGAACGACCAGCGCCAACACACCCACACCAGCGGCAAAAGCCGTTTGTGTCGTCTCATCGCTCACTTTGCAAAGACGGCTCCACTCCCAGGCAGCAGCTGCTACGACAAAGCCGAGCACCAGCGCAAATACCTGGAAGTTAGCTAAAAAAAGATCAGCGGCAAACGCTGCGAGTAGAACAACACCCGTTATCACTCTTGTCTGAAGCATCAACCATTTCCTCCTGCCACTTGATCACCTGTGCGACCGAACCGTCGCTGGCGGCCTGCATAAAAATCAAGCGCATTGGCAAGTTCAAGTTCGGAGAAATCCGGCCAAAGCACATCCGTAAAATACAATTCGGTATACGCCAAATGCCACAAGAGGTAATTGCTGATACGTTTCTCGCCACCTGTTCGAATAAACAGATCCGGTTCGGAAATCTCTGACAGGGACACGTGTTCAGAGAAGGTATCGATATCAATATCTTCAGGTTGTAAACTGCCGTCCTGCACCTGGAATGCGAGCTGTCTGGCAGCATTGACAATATCCCATCGTCCACCATAGTTGACGGCAATGGCAAGTTTTAACCCGGTGTTATCTCGGGTTAGTTTTTCTGCATTGTCCATTTCCTGCTGAAGCTTCGCCTGAAACGCATTGCGTTCACCGATGAACCGGATATTCACATTGTTTTCACACAATTTACTAACTTCACTCTTCAGGGCACGAAGAAAGAGGTCCATCAATAAACCAACTTCCTGTTGTGGGCGTTTCCAGTTTTCACTGGAAAATGCGAACAAGGTGAGCGCTTCTATTTGCTGGCGTCCGCAGGCTTCCACGATATCGCGAGTCGTTCTGAAGCCAGCCTGATGGCCACTTGCACGCGGCCTGCCGCGTTGACGCGCCCACCTGCCGTTTCCGTCCATGATGATGGCAATGTGTCTTGGAAAAGCTGGTCGCGTAGCTGACACCTAGATTGACTCGCTCAGGTTGTGCATTAGTTGAAGGAGAGGAGAAAAATCCGGGCTACACCTCCATCAAATCAGTCTCTTTCTTGCCGAGCACCGCATCGATTTCCTTAATGGCGGCATCGGTAATTTTCTGCACCGACTCTTCACCTCGACGCAGATCATCCTTGGATATTTCTTTTTCCTTCTCAAGCTCCTTCAAATCGCTGTTGGCATCCCGGCGAATATTTCGAACCGCCACACGCGAACCCTCGGCTTCACTTCTGACAAGCTTTACCATGTCCTTGCGGCGCTCTTCTGTCATTGGCGGTACTGGCACACGAATGACGGTGCCGGCCGTATTGGGATTGAGTCCGAGATCTGAGTTGATTATGGCTTTTTCCACCGCAGCAACCATGGATTGTTCCCACGGCGTAACTGTCAGCATCCGCGCATCCTCGGTATTGATGTTGGCGACCTGACTAAGAGGCGATTCAGCACCGTAGTAATCCACCTTGACACTTTCAAGCAGGCTTGGATGAGCACGACCGGTGCGCATGCGAGAAAGCTCGTTTTCGAGCGACTCCACAGTCTTACCCATGCGTATCTTGGCGTCTTTGAGAATGTCGTCAATCATAAGAGCTTTCCCGTATCAAGTTTTAAGCTGATTCAAACGTTACGTCTAACCGTTGTACCGATATCTTCGCCCATGACAAGGCGCATGAGATCTCCATCCTTGTTCATATTGAACACCTTGACCGGCAGGTTGTTGTCACTACACATGACGATGGCAGTCTGATCCATGACCCCAAGCTTTTTGCTAATGGCTTCATCGAAGCTGATGGTTCCGTATTTTTTAGCGTCGGTGTGCTTCAAGGGGTCTTTATCGTAGATTCCATCGACCTTCGTACCTTTGATCATCACATCTGCGCCCACTTCCACGGCTCGCAAACTGGCTGCAGAGTCTGTCGTGAAAAACGGATTGCCCGTTCCCGCTGCGAAGAGCACGATCCGCCCCTTTTCAAGATGCCTGACCGCTCGACGACGAATGTAGTCTTCACAGACAGCGTTGATGGGTAGGGCTGACATTACGCGGCAATAAGCGCCTTGATTTTCAAGCGCATCCTGCATGGACAGACAATTGATGACAGTTGCCAGCATTCCCATGTGATCGCCAGTGACCCGATCCATGCCGGCCTCGGCCAAACCGGCACCCCGGAAAATATTACCACCACCAACGACCATGGCAACTTCGACACCGGTATCGCTGACAGCTTTCACTTCTCGGGCAATCCTGCGGATATAGACGGGATCGATGCCGTAGTCCATATCCCCCATGAGCGCCTCACCGCTTAGTTTGAGCAAAATGCGTTCAAATGCAGGGCGTGCGTTTTCCATACTCCAAAACCTATGCTGGTAGCGAATGATTCAGGAGCTCGAACGGCGGCAAGTGCCTGCGGGGCCCATTGGACCAAGCAAACTCCCGGGATACAAAAAAGCCGGGGTTGGCCCGGCTTTTCCACGGTCAATTCTAATGGCCTTGGGCGTTAGTTGCACAGTAAAAATCCATACGATTTGAAAGTAAGTGCACAAGCGACTAAATGTTGAAAGGCAAAGGCTGAAATTTCAGCCTTTGCCTCAGCGAACTCTTCAGGAGTTGTTCGTCCTACCCTGCGTATAGTCCGGCATGTAACACCCAGCTGGCAAGACAGCGAACAACCCTTGAGAGAACCTTCAGTGCATAGTCCGAATTCTAGCTGCCGCGCACCTGTGCCATAACTTCTTCAGCAAAATTTTCTTCTTTCTTCTCAATACCTTCACCCACTTCCAGCCTGTGAAAGCTGGCAACAGTTGCAGATTTTTCCTTGAGAAGATCAGCAATAGTCTGATCGGGATTTTTGACAAACGGCTGACCGACAAGCGTAATCTCTGCCAGATATTTGCGCACACGTCCCATCACCATCTTCTCGATGATTTCTGCAGGCTTACCACTCTCGGCTGCTTCAGCCATCAGGATAGCTTTTTCTTTTTCCAGCAGCTCGGCAGGCACGCCGGTTTCGTCAACACAAACAGGCTTACTGGCCGCGATGTGCATCGCGATGTCCCGGGCCAAGGCATCGTCACCGCCGGATATCTCACAGACAACGCCGATACGACCACCGTGAGAATACTCACCAAAGATTCCACCAGCACTTTGACCGGCTACACAACGCCGTACCTGAATATTTTCGCCGATTTTGGCGACCAGCGTCTTTCTGGCTTCCTCAACAGGCTCGCCGTCGATTGTCAGGCTATCCACTGATTCAGGTTGCTGAGTCAGAACGGCATCAACGACTTTGTCAGAGAAAGCCATGAAATCTGCCGCTTTCGCAGCGAAATCGGTCTGGCTGTTGATTTCAACCATTCCGAACTGTTTACCGTCTGAGCTCAACTTTATGGCTACTGCGCCTTCCGCAGCCTGATTGCCCGACTTTTTATCAGCCTTTGCCAGACCGGATATTCGCATTGCTTCAACAGCGGCTTCCATATCGCCACCAGCCTCTGTCAGCGCTTTCTTGCATTCCATCATGCCAGCGCCGGTGCGCTCACGCAGCTCCTTAACCATGCTTGCAGAAATGGCCATGTTAGTCCCCTATAAAACCATCAATATTCTTGGAAATGAAACGGGCCCACGCTCATGAAACGGGGCCCACAATCGATACTACATCCGCTGCAAAGTAGCTTTTGGCTGCCTGCGCGGCTAACTACCGATCATGCACAGGAGTGTCGCTATGCATGAAATTCGGTATCTGAACTAGCTTGCTGGAGCGGCGTCGTCTGTTGCAGCAGGTGCAGCCTCTTCGGTTGCAGGCTCAGCCGCAGGAGTTTCTGCTTCTGCTTCAGGTGTTGATACAACTGCAGGAGCTTCTTCCGCAGCAGCCATCTGTGCATCAATAGCGGCGACATCAGCCTCGTCCATTTTTCCTGAAGAACGCTTGCCATCCTGAATAGCGGTTGCAATTGCTTCCACATACAGTTGTATGGCGCGGATAGCATCATCGTTACCCGGAATCACGTAGTCGATTCCATCAGGCGTGTTATTTGTATCGACCACACCGATGACAGGAATCCCCAGTTTTTTGGCTTCTGTAATGGCTATGCGCTCGTGGCCGACATCGATGACAAAGAGTGCATCAGGAAGTCGTTCCATGTGTTTGATACCACCCATGCCACGATCCAGTTTTTCGTATTCGCGCGTCAGGCCAAGTGCTTCTTTTTTGCTCAGACGCTCAAAACTTCCGTCCTCGCGCATGGCTTCCAGTTCAAGCAGACGCTTGACCGACTGCTTAACGGTTTTGAAGTTTGTCATCATGCCGCCGGACCAGCGCCGGTTGACAAACGGCATGTTGCAGCTTTCTGCGGCAGCCCGCACGGAGTCACGAGCAGCTCGCTTGGTGCCCACAAAAAGCACACGCCCGTTTCTGGACGCTATCTTGCCCGCATAGTTGGCGGCGTCATTGAGCGCCGGCAAACTTTTTTCGAGGTTGAAAATGTGGATGTTGTTGCGCTCGCCATAGATGTACTGCGACATCTTGGGGGCCCAATAACGGGTTTGGTGTCCGAAATGCACGCCAGCTTCTAGCATCTGGCGCATGGTTACATCAGCCATAGTATATCCTCAGGTTGGGTTTGGCCTCCGTAAATCAACCGCGACTGACCTGAGCAGGAAACCCTCTTTGCTGAAGGTTGCAGAGCCCTGGCACCCGGCCGGGTTTGTACGATTTACGTGTGTAATCCTGCACAACAGAAATGTTGCACAGGTCAGCCCGACTTTATATCACAATGCGGGCCAGTAATGTAAACTGCATCCCCACAAATCAGTCATCGAACGTCCTATGCCAATCACTCTCAAAACGCCGGAGCAAGTCGCCAAGATGCGCATAGCGGGACGCTTGGCCGCGGAGGTATTGGACATGATCACAGAACATGTCGTCCCGGGGGTAACCACTGAAGAACTCAACACCCTTTGCCACAATCATATTGTCAATGTACAAAAAGGCATTCCGGCAACATTGGGTTACAAGGGCTTCACAAAATCCATCTGCACCTCCATCAATCAACAGATCTGCCACGGCATCCCGGGCGATCGAGTCCTCAAAAAGGGCGATATCGTCAATATCGATGTCACAGTGATAAAAGATGGCTGGTTTGGTGACACCAGCCGCATGTACTACGTTGGGGAGGTTGCACCGCATGCCCGTCGCCTGTGCGAAACCGCCTACGAATCCATGGCGCGAGGAATCAGAACTGTTAAACCCGGCGTAACTCTTGGCGATCTGGGCAATGCAATACAGGTATTTGCCGAAGGCCAGCACTACTCAGTGGTTCGCGAGTACTGCGGACACGGTATCGGGTCAAACTTTCATGAAGATCCGCAAATACTGCACTACGGCAAACCCGGTACTGGCGAAGTTTTACGCCCCGGCATGACATTCACTATTGAACCCATGATCAATCAGGGCAAGCGACACGCCCGTGTCCTGGCAGATGGCTGGACCGTAGTAACCAAGGACCGTTCCTTGTCCGCACAATGGGAGCACACCGTGCTGGTCACCGAAGACGGGTTTGAATTGCTAACGCTAAGCGACGGCCAGACGCTGTGACCGACAACGGCGCTAGTATCAGCGCCTCGCAGAAAGCCCTATTGGTAGATCCTGCATTTCAGCCCCTGAAAAACGCGTTGCGCAAGCAGACGGACGATCTCATCGATGCAGCGCAGCCAGCGGAGCCAGGAATCTTCCGCACAGCTCTGAATGATGGCCACGAATTCATTCACCAACAGTTTCTGAGCGGCTCTTCCGCCTATACGCTTCTGGCCCTGCGCACTGAATTACTGGACAATATTCTCACGAGGATGTGGCAGCAAAGCGCTTCCATATTTGCCGGCCTTTCGCTACTTGCCGTGGGTGGATATGGCCGCAGAGAACTACATCCTCATTCCGATATTGACATTGCAATACTGCTTCCAGATGATCACAACGATACCAGGGATGCAGAACGCAACGAAGCGCTAAGCCAATGGGTAACAGCGCTGTGGGACCTGAACCTAGATATAGGCCACAGCGTTCGTACGGTCTCTGATTGCGTGCGCGAGGCAAGCGCCGACATCACGGTAATCACAAACCTGATGGAAGCGCGGCTGATTTGTGGCGATGAAACGCTGTTCGACCAGATGAAGCAGATCACAAGCCCTTCACAAATGTGGTCACCGGAAGAATTTTTCCACGCTAAAGTCGCAGAACAGCAAGAACGTTATAGTCGCTTCCAGACGAACGCATACCGTCTGGAACCCAATATCAAAGAAAGTCAGGGTGGACTTCGCGACTTTCAAACCATCTCCTGGATCTGCCAGCGTGTATTTGGCAGTCGCTCCCTTGAGCCTCTGGTAGCACGAGGTTTGCTGGTGCCGGAAGAGCTGCATAATCTGCGCGAAGGGCTGGAGCATTTATGGAAAATACGCTACCTGCTGCATCGAGTAGCCGGGCGTCGCGAAGACCGTCTGCTGTTTGACTACCAGAAAGAAATCGCACACGCGTTCGGTTATCTGGACGATACAGACAACCGTTCGATAGAAACGCTCATGCAGCAGTTCTATCGAAACGTCATGGTACTGCAGCGTCTCAATGAAATCCTGATTCAAGGCATCGGAGGAATTATTAGTGGCGTCACAGCCAAATCAACAGTAGAGCCAATCAATGCGCGCTTTCAGTTGAGAAACGGATATCTGGAGGTTACGCACGATGACGTGTTCATGCACTACCCTCCTGCTTTACTGGAATTGTTTCTGATTTTTGGTACTACGCCCGAGGCAACCAACGTTCGCTCTCACACGGTACGCCTGATTCGCGCAAATCTGCCATTGATCAATTCACGCTTCCGCAGCGATCCTGTCGTGAAGAACCTGTTTATCGAAATCTTCAGTATTCCAGATAAACTAACACGCACCATCCGTCTCATGAATCGCTACGGGGTAATTGCGGCTTATATACCGGCTTTTGATCAGATCGTTGGACGCATGCAATACGACCTCTTTCACATCTACACGGTAGATGAGCACACTCTAAAGGTCATTCGGAATTGTCGCCGTCTCGCGTTGCCACAGTTTGCCGACGAGCTCCCACATGGAAGCGAGGTTGCAGCCACACTTTCGCGGCCGCATATCCTGTATCTCACTGCCTTATTTCATGACATTGCAAAAGGTCGAGGTGGCGATCACAGTGAACTGGGTGCTGAAGATGCCAAAAAATTCGCCGAGCAACACGGATTGTGCTCACAAGATCGCGAACTTATGGAATGGACTGTCCGACATCATTTGATGATGTCCATAACCGCGCAACGCAAAGATATTGACGACCCGAAAGAACAACTCGAATTTGCTCGCAAGGTTGGCAGCATTGAGCACTTGAATCATCTTTATCTACTAACAATTTCAGATATCCGCGCAACCAATCCCGAGCTCTGGAACTCTTTCAAACAAAGTCTTTTACAATCCCTTTACAGGCATACTTTTCTCATCCTGAAGCGCGGCCTGGATAACCCTATGGAAGAAGGTGATGTTATAGCGCGGCGACAGGCCCACACCCTGACCCTGATGGACGATGCATTGGTCAACGATTCGAGAGTGGCAAAATTATGGAAAACCCTCGGAGACGATTACTTTCGGCAGTACCAGGCAATCGAGATAGCAAGACATACAGAAATTCTCTTAGCCAATGAAAACTCGTCAGGCCCTCTGGTATCACTTCGTTACTCTGCTTCTCGAGGATCTACCGAGATATTAATCTACACCCCTGACAATGAAGCACTGTTCGCTTTGATTGCGGCAGTTTTGGAACGATTGCAACTGAGCGTTTTCTCGGCCACTATCAATACGACTGATGCTGGCTATGCACTTGACACTTTCCACGTCCTCGATACCACTCAACTTCCCATAGAAGATCCTAGTCGCATTGATGAAATTCGATACACACTAACTTATGAACTAGGAGTTCCACGTGACATTCCCTCTCTTGGCGTGCAACCCACGGCTCGTCGACTGCGCTATTTTTCCATATCGACCATCGTGGAATTTTCCAGGCACGAAACCGGGCTAAGCGAGGTACGCATAACAGCTGCCGATCGCCCGGGCATTCTGTCATCAATCGCACGGGTATTTCTGAACGCGAAAGTAAACGTCCTTGCCGCACGTATCTCTACTCTTGGTGAGCGTATAGACGATGTGTTTCTGGTCTGCGACAGTGAGAGACGCCCTCTCGATGCGGATGGTCAGAAATCCATACGCTCGCTGCTCGAGGACCAGTTATGAACTTGCCCGTCTTACTGTGTAAGTGCCATCAGCGACTCTTGCACCAACGGGTGCCAATTCCCGCCTGACACCCCTACCCCACGACATTCACCGATTGAATACACATCATGAATACAACACATAGCGATACTATCTCGTTGCTTATTGATCTGGTAAAGCGTGATTCGGTGACACCTGATGACAAAGGCTGCCAGGCGATGATCGCACAGCGACTCCAATCCTGTGGTTTTAGCATTGAATGGATGAACTCTGGCGATGTCACCAATTTGTGGGCCAGACTAGGCTCCAATGGCCCGCTAATGGTATTCGCAGGCCACACAGATGTTGTACCCACAGGCGACGTTGAGAGCTGGACATCGCCACCGTTCAGCGCGGATATTATCGATGGCTATTTATGTGGCCGGGGCGCTGCGGATATGAAAGGTGGCGTGGCTGCCATGATTACCGCGATCGAGCGATTTGTTAATGTTCAACCAGTGCATCAGGGCTCGATTGGCGTCCTTCTGACTAGCGATGAAGAAGGCCCGGCCATTGATGGAACTGCCAAGGTCGTCGAGCAACTGCAGGCAAGACAGGAGATCATTGATTACTGCGTTGTCGGAGAACCCAGCAGCACCCGGTGCTTTGGCGATATTATTCGGATCGGACGCCGGGGCTCATTGGGAGCGCACATGATTATAAACGGCAAGCAAGGCCATGTTGCCTACCCTCATCTGGCAGACAATCCCGTACACAGGGCTTTACCTGCCCTGACAGAACTCACCAGTATCGTGTGGGACGAAGGCGACGAGCATTTCCCACCCACGACACTGCAGATATCAAACATTAACGCCGGTACAGGGGCAAGTAATGTTATTCCAGGCGCTTTAAGCGTCGAGTTCAATCTTCGCTACAGCCCAGTAACAACAATAGACCACGTAAAGAGTACCGTCGCAAGGTTGTGCGAACACCATGAACTTGATTGTCACATCGAATGGAAAGACAGTGCACACCCCTTCATTACACGGCCGGGCACACTGACAGATGCCATGCGGAAAGCCATTCATTCACATACAGGCAACAATGCAACTCTGGATACTGGCGGCGGCACCTCGGACGGGCGATTCATTGCTCCCACGGGTGCTCAGGTTATCGAGTTTGGTCCAATGAACAGCACCATTCACCAGACTGACGAACGTATCCTATGCGACGACATCGATACGCTCTCATCAATCTACGAGTCAGTGCTAGAGCAATTACTCAAATACGGGTAGCACTGGTCTGATAAATCACGCGGAGATTGCATGCAGCGCTAAGCTGAGGTCTCTTAAGCGCTTTTTTATGCAAAACTAACCGTCCTGGCGATAAAGAATCTGGCAAACAGGGAAAACTTATGCTGGGGACTTACGCCCACAGGACAACAACAGAGGAGTGACATCATGGGAATGCTAGACGGTAAACGCTTTATCATTTTTGGCGTAGCCAGCAAACGATCCATTGCCTGGGGAATCGCGGAGGCTATGCATCGAGAAGGCGCCAGCCTTGCATTTACCTATCAGAATGACAGACTGAAAGATCGCGTTATCGACATGGCCGCTGCTTGCGGCTCAACCCTTGTCCTGCCTTGCGACGTCGCCGAAGATGCGCAGATTGACGAACTCATGCTAAACGTCAAACAAGAGTGGGAGGATGGCTTTGACGGGCTGATTCATGCTGTTGCTTTCGCACCACGTGAAGCACTGGACGGGGATTTTCTGGACTCTGTATCAAGAGAATCGTTTCGTATTGCTCACGACGTAAGCTCTTACAGCTTTGCCGCCGTAGCCAAAGCAGCCAGAAGCCAACTTAGAACCGGAGGCTCATTAATCACCTTGTCATATCTAGGTGCCGTCCGGGCTATGCCAAACTACAACGTCATGGGTTTGGCGAAAGCGTCCCTGGAAGCCAATACGCGCTTTATGGCAACCTCATTGGGACCCGCTGGCATTCGTGTCAACGCAATCTCTGCAGGCCCCATAAAAACATTGGCCGCGGCCGGTATCGGAGATTTCAAGAAATTGCTCGGACACGTGTCAGCGGTATCGCCCATGCGTGAAAATACCACTATCGAACAAGTAGGCAATACGGCAGCCTTCCTGTCATCCCCCATGGCATCGGGTATCACTGGCCAGACTATCTACGTTGACGGTGGCTTTAACATCGTATCAATGCCGGATCCAAGCTAACGTCCAAAAGCACGAGGCTGGTTAACATGCGGTTGCCAGTCGCCGCATGTGCAAACGTTGCTGTTAAATTTCCAACACAATATGTATCCAGTGCATTCAGGGCTGGTTACAAAAAATCTTCTCCATCGAAATCGGCAACGTCAAAACGCAAAAAAGGCAGTCAAACCAAGCCTGACTGCCCTTATTTTCGCAACTTCAGTGATTCATATCTCTCAAGATATGATCACCTTTTGAAACTACTTTTTCAGAAGATCACGAATTTCTGTTAACAAAACCACGTCGGCAGGATCCGGCTCAGGCTCAGCTTCTTTTTCAGCTTCAAAATTCTCTTTCATCTTGGCAATGGCTTTAAGGATCATGAAGATCACAAAAGCGATAATCAGAAAATCGATCATGGCTTGAATAAACGCGCCATATCCAATAGCCGCATCACCCACCTTGATAGACAAGTCCTGAAAATTGACCCCTCCCATGAAGACACCGATAATCGGCATCAAAATGTTTTCAACAAGAGTGCTGACCATCTTACCTACAGCAGCCCCAATGATGATACCAACAGCCATGTCTATCAGGCTGCCCTTCATTGCAAATTCTTTAAACTCTTGAATCATACTCATCGTAATTTATCTCCTTAAACATAGCGATCTTATATTCCCATCAATGCCACGAATGAGGCTTGCAGGGTTTACACAGGCCGACCAATGATAAAGTTAAGCTAGGGACTTGTCACTGGATTTTGGCTGTCGCTAACGCACAAAGAGCGCTATAAAGCATGAAATACACAATTTGTGACAATGAAGTCGTCAAAAGTGTCCTGGAACACATGAACGAAGATCATCATGACGCCTGCCTGGTGATTACGCAGGCGTTAGGAAATTGTGATGATGCTGTACATTCGACTATCGTCGGGATGGATGCAAGTGGAGTTGATTTTTCAGCCGCTTTGCAAAACGGTCAGACTCAAAAAATAAGAGTTGAATTCAGCAAACCGATTACACGTGATTCGCAAATTCGCGGGCATCTGGTGGCCCTGACCAAACGCGCCAGAGCTATTCTGGAAGAGTAGGCTCCGGCGCGCTGACTGACAGAGACTTACTGGGCAACCGCGGTTGCAGACGAATCCAACACATCGACATCAGCGGCGCTGCGCAAACTTTGCAACAGTGCTTCAAATTCAGTATTTCCTAAACGCGGGTTAGCACCTGCATCCAGCACTCCCGCCACCATCGTCGCAGGCTCTTCCTCATCACCTGCTTCTGGTGTCTCGATAGAGTCCAGTCGAAGTGCGAGTTCGTCACCATTAGCAAGGGTTGCATTATCGGTAATCACCTCACCATCAGGGTGTGGAAGAGAGAAAATTCGACCCATGACATTCCTGTCAAATACTGTTGACTGACGCTCAAGCACCTCTTGCTCGAAAACCTCGGCAAGCTCTTCTCCACCGGCAGCCGTTAACGCAGTATCACCCGACGCGAGTTTTTCGATAACTTCATCAACCAGGACGGACAAGGCTTCTGTTGCTTTCTCACCTTTTAGTGTGTCAACAAGCTCTTCACGAACATCGTCAAGAGCCTTGGGACGTGGATCTTCGTGCTCAAGAACCCTCAAAACAACGATATGACGGTCGCCGATATCAATTATCTCGGAGTTGTTTTCATCATCAAGTACATCAGCACTCAAAGCTGCACTCAGCACTGCAGGGTTGGAAAGTACCGGACCGGAATCAGTTTCATTGTCCAGCCAGTCAGATGTCAGAACTTCCAGACCTGTGGCATCAGCTGCAGGATCCAATGATCCGGGATTATCAAACGTAAGTTCGACCAGGAGATCGCGCAAGTCAAAAAACTCCCGGTCAGCCTCATCTTGCTGCATGGTTTCAATTATTTCGTCCTTGACTTCATCGAAAGGCTTTCCGGACTCTGGCGTTATGCCATCAAGACGAATGAGATGCACACCGAAATCTGTCACCACGGGTTCTGAGACGCTTCCTTCGCTTTCAAGTGCAAAAAGCGCCGATTCGAACTCGCCCGGCATAGCGTCAGGAACGATGACACCCAGACTACCTCCGGCATCCGCCGAACCAACATCATCAGAGCTCTCTTTAGCGATGTCCGCAAATGATTCACCTGCTTCTACTCGCGCCTTTATCTCCTCCAGGCTGGCTATTTGCTCCTGCTCACTGGTGTCGCCCGGCTCCAGTAATATATGTGAAGCTTCGCGTTGCTCTGCCCGAATGTAACGCGCGCGATTCTCGTCATAGTAGACTTGCGCCTGCTCATCCGATATTTCTATTTCCGAAGCTACAACTGCGCTGTCCAGCTCGATGTACTGAATTTTTACCCGCTGAGGAAACTGGTAGTTTTCCTTATTGGTATCAAAATACGCATCTACTTCTTCATCAGTTACTTCTACACCTTCCTTGGCCTTGGCAAAATCGAATTTTACAGCTTCTATGGTTCTGGTTTGTCGTCCTAATGCTGCCAGACGATCAGCCTCTTGAGGGAGCGTGAAAGCTGTATCGCTTATGCCGGTTCGAAACTGATTAAGTGCTGTGTCATCACGATAACTTTGCTCGAACATGGGAACTGACATTCCAGAGGATCTCAGCTGCTGTTGATACGCCTCGGGATCAAACCGCCCTTCCACCTGAAAATTAGGCAAGTTACGTATCGCACGGCCCAGGGTGTCATCGCCCACAGCAAATTTCTGCTTAACAACTTCGCTTTCAAGAACCTGTTGGGTTATCAGTTGCTGTAACGCTTGCTCTCGCAAAACAGTCTCGTTGGCAAATGCCTCAGGCAATTGCCCTCCGAACATACGTGCAAGTTGCTGCCGTTGTTGCTGATAAGCTCTATCCCACTGCTGCTGATTGATAGGTTGGCCGTTTACTTCGGCTATCGGGGCCGCAGTGCCACCACTAAAATACGATCCGATACCGACGAGTACAAACGGTATGCTGATAAGCGTGATCAAGCCGTACTTGAGCGGCTTTGAATTTCTAACTTTCTCGCGCAAATCCAATAACATGTTAATTCCTGATTAATGGTGTTGATTCAATATCCACCTGCCATGCCAGCCAGCCTCAAACAGGCCGACATAACGCCAGACTTTCGAAGATAATCCCCGATTACATCGACCGAAAGTATGGCCGTTAACCCATAACGAAAAAAGGGTGCCGAAGCACCCTTTGATCAACGACTTGTCTCGACGCTTACCTTACCAAAAAAGGTGGCTTGAAAGCATTGAGCGCGTCGAGGACCATCATATGTCTAAACCTTTAACCAAGAGAGAAGACTTTCAGGATGACCCTATCTGGTGTTGGCGGAGCGGACGGGACTCGAACCCGCGACCCCCGGCGTGACAGGCCGGTATTCTAACCAACTGAACTACCGCTCCAAAACTATTTAAAACATGGTGGGTGCTGACGGGATCGAACCGCCGACCCTCGCCTTGTAAGGGCGATGCTCTACCAGCTGAGCTAAGCACCCAAGCCGACTAGTTTACAGCATCTTTTAAGGCTTTGCCAGCTTTAAAGCTAGGAACATTCGACGCTTTTATCTGCAGTGGCTCACCCGTACGTGGATTTCGACCGGTACGCGCTTCGCGCTTGCGAACAAGGAACGTACCAAAGCCTACGAGAGTAACCTGATCACCCTTCTGCATAGCATCGGTGACGCTTTCCAACACTGCGTCTACCGCTGCTGCTGCGTCAGCTTTGGACATCTCGCCCTTCGCAGCTACCGCATCAACAAATTCACCTTTATTCATGAAACGCTTTCCCGTTGAGTCTATTTGTTATTGAAGCACCATCTGTCGGATGCTTACGCTACATCGATTCTGACCAGAGGATGATACTCGAAAATTACCTAAAAACCCACCAACCATGCGGGTTGTAGCAATCTACTACGAATATTTAACCATTGCTTTCAAATAAATGTCGTTATATCGCTGCTATATGCGCCATATCAGCAAGTAAGTTGTGACCTATGTCTTCGTAATACTTAGACTTATGTATCTATTGCACGAGTCAGTAGAATTATAAATCGGCACCTTGTTGCAACATTAAGTTTTGCAAACGTTTGCCAGCTTGCAAGGCCGCTGCAGTAATAGTGCACAACACTAGGTCGTGGAATTGATGCCCAAGCTTTACAAGCTTCCATACAAGGCCAATTAGCCTTGTACGGAATACATAAACCGATGCTTTCAAGTCTACTGAAGCAAGTGTACCGCTAGTGAGTCTGAACCGTGCCAGACTGACCACCCTTTGCCTTATCGGGACTCGTAACAGACTCGTTAAGCGACTCACCTTCAGGACCCGGAACGCTGGCAAGCGCAACATCAAGAACCTCATCTATCCATTGCACTGGACGAATATCCAGACCCGATTTTATTTCATCAGGAATTTCGGATAAGTCTTTTTCATTTTCAATGGGTATTAAAACAGTATCAATACCACCGCGTTGAGCAGCGAGTAGCTTTTCCTTTAAACCGCCAATAGGCAGCACTTCTCCGCGAAGCGTAATTTCACCTGTCATGGCGACATTTGCCTTCACAGGCACATCGGTTAAACACGACACCATGGCTGTACACATGCCAACCCCGGCACTTGGTCCGTCCTTGGGTGTTGCACCCTCTGGGACATGCAAGTGGATATCAAATTTCTCATGAAAATCAGCGCTGATTCCCAAAGCTTCAGCACGACTCCGGACAACCATCATTGCCGCTTGAATGGACTCTTGCATAACATCACCCAATTGGCCTGTTGAGCTGAGCTTTCCTTTTCCAGGAACCACTGTTGATTCTATGGTAAGTAGCTCACCACCTACTGAGGTCCAGGCAAGCCCGGTCACCTGACCAACCTGATTTTCAGTTTCAGCACGACCATAGCGATGCCTCGGTACACCCAGATAGTCTGCAATATTATCCGCATTGACCTTAACCGCGCCTGTGTCGACCTCGGATTCATTCTTTTCGCTCAAAGAAGCTTCCAGCTCCATGACTTCACGAACCACTTTGCGACATATCTTGGAAACTTCACGTTCCAGGTTACGCACACCGGCTTCACGTGTATAGCTTCTGATAATTTCAAGAATAGCATCGTCACTGACAAGCAACTCCGAGCTATCAAGGCCATTGTCGGTCATCTTACGAGGTAACAGATAGCGCTCGGCGATATTGGCCTTTTCCATTTCTGTATAGCCAGGTATACGAATGACCTCCATCCGATCAAGCAACGGCTCAGGTATGTTCATGGTATTGGCCGTGGCCACAAACATGACATCAGACAAATCGTATTCCACTTCAAGATAATGATCGGTAAAAGTATGATTCTGTTCCGGGTCCAGCACTTCTAACAATGCTGACGATGGATCGCCTCTGAAGTCAGTGGACATCTTGTCGATTTCATCAAGAAGGATAAGCGGATTCTTTCGCTTGACCTTGGCAAGGTTCTGGACAATCTTGCCGGGCATGGAGCCGATGTAAGTACGGCGATGACCACGAATCTCGGCCTCATCTCTGACTCCACCCAGCGCCATCCGACTAAACCGTCGTCCCGTTGCTTTTGCAATCGATTTCCCTAATGAGGTCTTTCCAACGCCAGGAGGACCGACCAGACAAAGAATAGGGCCTTTGGCATGTCCTACTCGCTTTTGAACGGCAAGGTATTCCAGTATGCGTTCTTTAACTTTATCAAGCCCGTAGTGATCATGCTCAAGTGTCGCTTCAGCTTCCTTCAGGGATTTCTTTAACTTGGATTTTTTCTTCCAGGGCAGGCTAACCAGTGTGTCTACATAGTTACGCACAACGGTTGCCTCGGCTGACATTGGCGACATCATCTTCAGCTTGTTAAGTTCAGCAGTCGCTTTCTTTTTAGCTTCTTTAGACAATCCACCCTTGGCAATCTTGCGCGCAAGCTCTTCAGTTTCGTTAGGCACATCATCCATTTCTCCTAACTCTTTCTGAATAGCCTTCATCTGCTCATTCAGATAGTACTCACGCTGGCTTTTTTCCATTTGCTGCTTTACACGCCCTCGTATGCGTTTCTCCACCTGCAGCATATCGAGCTCTGACTCCATTAGATGCAACAAGTGTTCAAGGCGTTCGCCCGCATCAAAAAACTCGAGTATTTTCTGTTTTTCCTCAACACGCAAAGACATTTGGGCCGCGATCATGTCTGCCAGTCGATCAGCATCATTGACACCTGTGAGCGAACTGAGAATTTCCGGTGGCACCTTCTTGTTCATTTTGACGTACTGATCGAACATGTTAGTTACCGAACGCACGAGAACATCCAGCTCCTTACCATCCGCCTCTTTTTCCGGATCAGCTGCTTTCGTGTCTGGAAAGCTGTAATCCGCAATGAAATAACCTTGCTCAGACGTCAGCACTTTGTCGATGTTAGCTCTCTGCAAACCTTCAACGAGTACCTTTATCGTACCGTCAGGCAGCTTGAGCAATTGCAGAATAGTGGCAATCGTGCCGACTTTGTGGATATCACCATCATCTGGTTCGTCGACAGCAGCACTGGTTTGAGCAGCCAGCATTATGCGCTTATCCAAAGACATGGCCGCATCGAGAGCATCAATGGATTTCTCTCTGCCAACAAAAAGTGGGATGACCATGTGTGGATACACGACAACGTCGCGTAGCGGCAAAACTGGCAGCCGCATGGATTCGTCTGCTTTATCTTGAGTAACTTCTATATCTGACACGTTAACAAGCTCTCCGGTAGGGGGCTGACTGTGTTCACTACAATTGGCAATGTAACTTGGTAGCTGAAGAATTCCGCCACGCGACTTACTTCACCGACGACATCTCACAGCGATGTTAATCAAGGTCTGAAATTCTGACACTACGAATTCCTGAAAACACCTTGGACAACACCAGTATCTCTGTTAAAAAACTATCGCAGAAGCCATCAGAGCTTCCAAGATCCAGTCCAATTGTAACTTTTCAATCAAGCATGCATAAGAAGGTGATACCCACTTTGCAAAATTCAAGCACCTTGTACAGTTTGGCTGATTTTAACCCTCATGACACACGGATTTAGTCGGGCCAATTACTCGTCCAGACCCGTTTCCAACATGCCAGTCCCGCCGCACAGCCCTCCTTAGAATCGTGATAAGGCAGAATCGCACCCGTACCTGGCAGCCCCAAAATTGGAGCGTGAGTCGACAATGCATACGTAAGAAACGACAAAACCGGCCAATGCCGGTTTTGTTTTGATCTGATGTCCGCTCCGCACACTATGAGTACAGTCGGACGCCTGATCTTACCGCTTCCCGGCCACTCATTGCCGAGTCACAAGAAATGGACATTAATCGTCAGAGGCAGCCTTCTTGTACTTTTCCTCTTCCATGACTTTCTCCTGCCCTTCCAATAGAAGGTAGGGTTTGGCTTCTCCCCGCACAACCGCCGCGTCAAGAATGACTTTTTTGACGTTTTCAATCCTTGGCAGTTCATACATCGTGTCGAGAAGTACGTTTTCCAGAATGGTACGCAATCCACGTGCACCTGTTTTGCGTTCCAGAGAATTTTGAGCAACCGCCTGCAATGCATCTTTCCGGAATTCGATATCAACCTCTTCCATGGCAAGCAGTTTTTGGTATTGCTTGGTGATCGCATTTTTGGGCTCTACCAGGATACGTACCAGCGCATCCTCATCAAGCTCCTCAAGCGTTGCGACAACTGGCAGACGCCCGACAAATTCTGGAATCAAACCAAAACTGATGAGATCCTGAGCCTCACAATCCATCAATAATTTACCAATGTTAGAGCTGTCATCCTTGGATTTGACTTCGGCGCCAAAACCAATACCACCCTTGTCGCTACGGTTCTGAATAAGCTTCTCGAGGCCGGCAAAGGCTCCGCCGCAGATGAAAAGGATGTTGGAGGTATCGACCTGAAGAAACTCCTGCTGCGGATGCTTGCGTCCACCCTGCGGAGGAACCGACGCTACGGTACCTTCAATCAGTTTGAGAAGCGCTTGCTGGACGCCCTCACCCGAAACATCTCTTGTAATACTGGGATTGTCGGATTTTCGGGATATTTTGTCGATTTCGTCAATATAGACGATGCCGGTTTGAGCCTTCTCTACGTCGTAATCGCACTTTTGCAATAACTTCTGGATAATATTTTCCACATCCTCACCGACGTACCCTGCTTCGGTCAGCGTGGTGGCGTCTGCAATGGTGAAGGGAACATTCAATGTGCGGGCAAGCGTCTCGGCGAGTAGTGTTTTCCCGGATCCGGTCGGCCCAATGAGCAATATGTTGCTTTTTGCGAGCTCTACGTCACCCTTTTTGTCCTTGTATTCCAGGCGTTTGTAGTGGTTGTAGACCGCAACTGACAGAATTCTCTTGGCTTTCGCCTGCCCAATAACGTACTGGTCAAGTAATTCATTGATTTCATGCGGCTTGGGCAGTGAGCTTTCCTCATCGCTGCCCTGCTCCTGCATTTCTTCGGTAATGATGTCATTACACAAATCAACGCATTCATCGCAGATAAAAACAGACGGACCAGCAATCAACTTACGCACTTCATGCTGGCTTTTGCCGCAAAAAGAGCAATAAAGTAGTTTGCCGTCGTCTTTCTTGTCTTCCTGGTCACTCATTGTTTTACTTAACCTCTGGCTTTCAAACACATTGCCGTGTTTCCCTGAAAGATTCAAGCAGTAAACTGCTGTCTGAATCAGGGATGCTGCGCGAGTCACATTCAGGGCAAAACAACTTCACGCCTTGAACATAATTCCTATACTCAAACTAACTGGATCATTGGTCGAGCCACTAGAGCTCGACAAATGAAAACTGCCAGAAACAAAGCATTCCTTTACCTATGCCCGATGAGGACAACCCTAGGTTTCGGATTTTTCTGCATCGTCACCCGGGGAAGCCGGGCTGCCAGCTGTCGCCACATCAACTTCTTCATCACGCGTCTGAACGATACGATCGACCAGACCATACTCTACCGCATCCTGGGCAGTCAGAAAATTATCTCGCTCTGTATCTGACTTAACCTTTTCCACGGTCTGACCACTGTGATGTGCCATTAATGCATTCATTCTTTCTTTTATCGACAGGATTTCCCTGGCATGAATATCGATATCCGTGGCCTGTCCCTGAAAACCGGCCGATGGCTGGTGGATCATCACTCGGGAATTAGGCAATATAAATCTTTTTCCAGGCTCGCCAGCATTGAGCAGGAAGGCTCCCATGCTCGCAGCCTGTCCAATACACAAAGTGCTGACATTTGGCTTGATAAATTGCATGGTGTCATAAATTGCCATACCAGCCGTCACTGAACCACCCGGAGAATTAATGTAGAGAGATATATCCTTATCGGGATTGTCTGACTCCAGAAACAGCAGCTGGGCCACGATCAGGTTAGCCATGTAGTCTTCGACCTGGCCCACCATGAAAATGACTCGTTCCTTGAGTAGCCGCGAATAGATGTCGTATGCTCGCTCACCCCTCGAGGATTGCTCTACGACCATGGGCACAAGCCCGCCTGCCGCTGAAGGGCCGGAATGAGACCCGGAAGCCGGCAAAGACCCGTTGTAACCCCAGTTAGGAACTGAATTCATCGTTAGCTGCTCTCGCGTTCTTCCGCCTCGGACGATGGCGGATTCATGATGTCTTTAAATGATTTAGGTTCGTCCGTGACTGTTGCGGCATCCAGAACCGCCGCCGTGACAGCTTCTTCAAGAACCAGGCCTTCCACGTTTTTCAACATTTCCGCATTACCGTAATAGTAGTCGATTACTTGTTGGGGATCCTGATAGGAAGATGCAAGTAACTCCACCTGACTTCTTACCGCTGCCGCATCTGCCTTGATGTCAACTTTTTGAATTATTTCGCCTACCACGAGTCCCAACTGGACACGTCGAGTGGCCTGTTCGGTGAACAGCTCGTCCGGTAACGCCGATACTTCGGTGCCCGGCGGCATCTGTTCAATCATTTGTTCTTTCTGCCTTTTAACTTCCTCTCCTACGAGAGCGGCAGGAACATCGATCGGGTTAAGTGAAACAAGTCCGTCCATAACCTGAGATTTAACTTGCCCGTCAACCCGCTGCTTCAGTTCACGCTCCATATTTTTCTGGATATCAGCCCGCAGACTTTCAATTGTTCCGTCTTCGATTCCGAAACTTCGGATCAGTTCCTCATCAAGATCCGGCAGGCTTGACTCTTTAACTTCATGAACCTTGATTTCAAACTCGGTTTCCTTGCCGGCAAGGTGATCGGCCTGGTAGTTTTCAGGAAAAGTTACCGAAATGGTTTTTTCATCGCCGGCGTTCAGGCCTATCAACTGAGATTCGAAACCCGGGATCATCTGGTTAGAACCCAACACCAATGGAGCCTTCTCAGCTTTACCCCCTTCGAATTCCTCGCCATCGACGCGCCCGAGAAAATCAATGACAATTTGATCTCCATCACGTGATTCACGCTCGATCGCTGTGTACTCAGTTCGCTGTTTTCGGAGATTATCAACCATATCGTCGATATCACTTTGCTCTATGGTGACTTGTGGACGCGTTACTTTAATAGAGTCGTTGAAGACAGGGTCGAATTCCGGATAGACCTCAAAAGTAGCGACAAAGCTGAAACCAGCATCGCTATCGTCAGAGTTTTCACTCGGTTCGATATTGGGCTGCCCGGCCGGCCTCAGGTTTTCCTGCTGCACAGCATCGTAATACGATCTGTTGATCATCGAGCCAAGTACCTCGCTACGCACCTGAGGCTCGTAGCGCTTCTTGACAACTTTAAAAGGCACCTTTCCTGGACGAAAACCATTCATACGCGTGGTTTTGCTCAGGCTCTGAAGCCGCTCCAGAACGGCCGAGTCGATGTCTTCCGAAGGCAGGGCGACCGTCATGCGACGCTCAAGTCCCTGTGTGGTTTCTACTGATACTTGCATGCTTGCCTCTAATAACCCTGATGAGGTACGTTGCAGCGACCGGCTTAACGAGCCTCGGCGCTTGCAACCTCATCAAAAGTTAGGTGATGTGCCTGTGTGGGGGCACGAAAACTGGTGCGAAAGGGGAGACTCGAACTCCCACGTCAAAGACACTGGTACCTAAAACCAGCGCGTCTACCAATTCCGCCACTCTCGCAGAGTAATTCGTAAGCCGCACATTATAGCGGAAACGGAGCGCTAAGAAGCGGACATTACCTACTACATGACAGGCAATATCAATGCCTTGTTACATCCGGTGTCAACAAGCAGCCTTTTTATAGCAATCCCGATAAAAATGCCCCGATCTGGGTGGGGTGAACGACGGGATTCGAACCCGCGACCACAGGAATCACAATCCTGCGCTCTACCAACTGAGCTACGCTCACCACTGCAGATCTGGTTGTAATACTTCACCTTGTTGGATAGCTCTTCAGATTGCTGAGCTGCCGCACTCCCGCCAGTTACTCAGGATGGTGCGCCCGGCAGGACTCGAACCTGCTACCCTCGGCTTAGAAGGCCGATGCTCTATCCAGATGAGCTACGGGCGCTCATGTGATTGTCCAGCTCTTCTTGCTTGCCGATCCTACAGAAAAGCCCATCAATGAAGGACCTGATACTGACGAGCTTTTTCAAAAGTAACCCAATGAGTTGGTCGGGGCAGCAGGATTCGAACCTACGACCCTCTGCTCCCAAAGCAGATGCGCTACCAGGCTGCGCCATACCCCGAAACTTCACTTCATCAAGCCGCGCAATGATAGCGGCAACTATACTTCGGGTCAACAACCTTGAACAGATTAGTTGCCAACTAACATAAAGATTTATTAATCCTGCTCATCGAGCCAAGTCATCTGGATCGCTTCCAGAATTCCTTCGTTGGATTTATCAGGATCGTCGTCGAATCCTTCAAGCGCCATAACCCAGGCATGCAGGTCTGTGAAGCGCACATACTGCGGATCTACATCAGGATGCGCTTCGCAAAGCTCGATGGCAATTTCTCTAATATCGGTCCATTTCATTAGTGCGGCGCCTCCGAAACCATATTGATGGTGTACTTGGGTATTTCCACTGTGAGGTCTTCTTCCCCGACAATAGCCTGACAGCTTAAACGCGAGTCTGTGTCCAGACCCCAGGCTTTGTCGAGGTAGTCCTCCTCCAGTTCGTCCGCCTCGTCCATACTTTCCAATCCTTCTCTGATATGAACATGACATGTCGTGCAGGCGCAAGACTTCTCACACGCATGCTCGATATGCACTCCATTTCGAAGCATGGCATCGCAAACTGAAACCCCTGAATCAACCTCAAAGGTCGCCCCGTCAGGGCAGATTTCATGGTGCGGCTTAATCGTAATGGTAGGCATGTTGCCAGTAACTCCACGTTGTAGACTTAAATTAGTAAAAGCAAATGTATCAGGTACGAATCACTGCCGACGATCTAAAAGGCAGGCACCGCTCTTGAAAACAACAAGGGCATACTCCTGACTCACCTGTCTGCAGCACCGTCAGCATGCGCCTGAGCATCGGCATCAAATTTATCAATACCCTGTCCGGACATCATCTTTCGCACGCTTGCGTTCATGCGTCTTTCAACAAACAGGCTACTGCCCCGCTCAAGCTCTTGAACGGCTTGTTTGATCACGTCGCGATCATCCGCTTGCAGAACGTCTTTTAAAGAGCTGACCAGCGCATCAACCTGTGCCCGTTCCTCTGCCGACAAATGTTCTTCACCGTCTGCCTGAAGCGCACTGGAAATTGCCTCGAGAACACGCGCCCCTTCAACGCGCTGCTCTTGCAGTAAACGTCGTTGCATATCCTCGCTGGCGTTATCCATTGAATCTCGCAGCATTTTCTCGATTTCACCATCCGACAGACCATACGAGGGCTTTACATCAATGCTGGCAAGTACGCCACTTTCTTTTTCAAGTGCACTGACAGTAAGCAACCCGTCAGCATCAACCTGATAAAGAACCTGAATGCGTGTTGCACCAGCCACCCTGGGCTGAAAACCGGTTAGCTCAAATCGTGCAAGTGACCGGCAATCGTCGACTAGCTCACGCTCACCCTGTAACACATGAACGGCCATTGCTGTCTGACCGTCTTTGTAGGTAGTGAACTCCTGCGCTCTGGCAATAGGGATGGTCGTGTTGCGAGGAATTACCTTCTCAACCAGACCTCCCATGATTTCCAACCCCAGTGAGAGTGGCGTGACGTCCAACAACAACAAGTCACTATCCGGTTTGTTTCCAGCCAGGATATCAGCCTGAATAGCGGCCCCTACAGCAACAACTTCGTCAGGATTGATCGAGGTTAATACCGGCTTACCAAAAAAATCGCTCACCGAATCCTGCACCAGAGGCACTCGTGTGGAACCACCCACCATTACGACAGCTCGCACATCGCTTGCTTCAACATCAGCATCGCGTAAAACCTGGCGACAGGGTTTGAGCGTGCGACTGACTAACGGGGAGATAATTTCATTGAATTCTTGCCGCGTGAGCTGCCCGCGATAAGATCCTGCATGAGCGCTTGACCAGTCGACTTCAACATCATCGCTGTTGCTCAACATTTCCTTTATTGATTGTGCATACCGCTTGGCATCCGCCCTTGCCTGCTCATCATGCAGCTCCTCCACACCCGCTTTATCGAGAAGCCATTTAACCACCAGGTTGTCTATATCATCACCACCGAGCGAGGTATCGCCTGAGGTTGCCAACACCTCGAATATACCGCGCTGCATTTTCAAAAGTGAGATATCGAAGGTCCCGCCGCCCAAATCATAGATCGCGACGATGCCTTCTTCGTCGTTATCCAGCCCGTAAGCTACGGCCGCAGCGGTAGGTTCATTGATTAATCTGAGAACGTTCAGACCGGCGAGCTTGGCTGCATCCTTGGTTGCCTGACGTTGTGCATCATCGAAATAAGCAGGCACCGTAACCACCGCCCCCACAAGATCGCCTCCCAGCGTTGCTTCAGCGGTGTCCTTGAGTTGGCGCAGAATAGCTGCCGAGACGTCCATGGCCGTTCGAAGCCCGGCATCAGTAATGAAGGCAGGCAACGAACCCGACGTTACATCAAACTGATAATGATATGACAACCAGGACCCTTCCAGGTCGGAAGCCCCTTTTCCCATCAGACGTTTGGCGGATCGTATAACGTTCTTTGCATTGCCAGCCAGTTCATGAGCTCTGTGCCCAACTACTGGCTCCTCGCCAGCAGAGTAACTGACGACTGAGGGAACGGACCTGTTTCCATCGACATCAGCAAGAACATCTGCCGTACCGCTGCGCACAGCGGCGACAAGTGAATTGGTTGTACCCAAATCTATGCCAACGGCCAGCTTATGTTGATGGGGTGCCTGGGCTTGCCCAGGTTCGGCTATTTGCAGCAGCGCCACACTTGTATTCCTTAAAGTTTATATTTGTGAGTCTAACAGGCTAGGGAAAGGTGTAATACCGCCACCCTGCTCCCTTGAACTCACGCGTCCAGTCGTTCTTCAATGCTCTTGGTCTCTCTCAGCAGCTTGTCCAAAAATTGCCACTGACGGGTGATAGTTCGTGACGCTGACCAGTCAGATTGCTGCGCTGCCGACGTAAACGACTGTACCTGCGCCTCCACAGTGGACTTAATCTGTTTACGTATTCCAGCTAAAGCAGCGAAGGGATCACTCGACGACTCGGCAACTTCCAGAGACTCTCGCAACTCCATTTGCTCCATCAGAAACATGGGATCCATCTGTGTATCTGTCTCTTCGTCAACAGAGATACCGTTAAGCTGCAACATATACACTGCTCGGGACAGATCGTTAATGAGGGTCTGATACCCCTCGTTGACATAGCTTGCTGCCTGCAGTGACCAGCGTCGCTCAGCATCAGAGCTGGACGCAAATTTGTCAGGATGCAGTTGCGTTTGCAACTCACGATACCTCTCGACAAGAAGATCCTTGTCGATTTCAAAATCGTCTTGAATATCAAACAATTCGAAAAAACTGCGGGACAGATCTAACGGCATGGTGTGAGAGTGATGTTGTTCAGCCGGTCAGGCAGAAAACGATCAATATCGCCCCACATATCGGGCGACACTGATCAAAGAAATACTGAAGGAGTCGCACCTAAATCGTGAACGACTCCCCACAGCCACACTCATCTTTCACATTGGGGTTTCTGAACTTGAATCCTTCATTGAGCCCTTCCTTGGTGTAGTCGAGCTCGGTGCCTTCCAGGTAAACAAGACTTTTCTTGTCGATTACCACGGTAACGTCGTTGTCTTCGAAGACTTCGTCGTTAGCGGCAACCTCATCAGCGAACTCGAGCACATACGCCAGGCCAGAACACCCTGTAGTGCGCACAGCCAGGCGCAGGCCGATGCCTTTGCCTCGCTTATCAAGGAAACCTTTGATGTGTTGTGCGGCACGATCTGTAAACGTTACACCCATTCTTGACGACCTCTCCAGCAATATCGCGAACTGTTAGCTAGCGATAGCAGACTCTTTTTCGGTATCGCCACGTTTTGCCTTGATATCTGCGATAGCGGCGGCAATAGCATCTTCGGCAAGCACTGAGCAGTGAATCTTAACCGGCGGCAATGCCAGCTCTTCTGCAATATGCTTGTTGCGGATCTGCCCGACTTCCTCAAGAGTTTTGCCCTTGACCATCTCGGTAACAAGAGAAGACGATGCAATGGCCGACCCACAACCATAAGTCTTGAACTTGGCGTCTTCGATGATACCGTCATCGTTAACCTTGATCTGAAGCCTCATGACGTCGCCGCACGCAGGCGCTCCAACCATTCCAGTCCCAACGTTTGGATCATCCTTGTCAAGGACACCAACGTTGCGTGGATTTTCGTAGTGATCTAATACTTTGTCGCTGTAAGCCATGATGATCTCCGATGTGAAGTGTTGCTTGTTAACGCCCGGATCATGCTGATCCGGAATTTGCTGTTTGCTTGAAAACTGATTTTAACGAATGTGATCTGCCAAAGAGCTGCTGGATGCTAACCAGCGACTTAATGGCTTGCCCAAACGACCGAATCCAGATCGATACCTTCTTTGTGCATATCCCACAATGGTGAAAGATCGCGAAGCTTTTCGACAGCTTCCCGCGTTTGCTTGATAGTGAAATCGACTTCTTCTTCAGTCGTATACCGTCCGATAGTAAACCGGATGGAGCTGTGGGCAAGCTCATCGTTACGCCCAATAGCCCGGAGAACATAAGAAGGCTCAAGACTTGCGCTTGTACAGGCCGACCCACTGGATACTGCGATATCTTTCATCGACATTATCAGGCTCTCACCTTCTACAAAATTGAAGCTGACGTTCAGGTTTCCAGGGATACGTTGCTCAAGATCACCGTTGAGGTAGATCTCTTCCATGTCAGAGAAACCATTCCAGAGCCGGTCGCGCAATTCCTTCATCCGCTTGTTTTCAGTTTCCATCTCTTCGTGCGCAATCCTGAACGCTTCACCCATTCCAACGATTTGATGAGTTGCCAATGTGCCAGAGCGCATACCACGCTCATGTCCACCACCGTGAATTTGTGCCTCAAGCCGCACACGTGGCTTGCGGCGGACATAAAGTGCTCCGATGCCCTTTGGACCGTATGCTTTATGGGCACAAAGGGACAGGAGATCGACGTTCATCTCATTCACATCTATTGCAACCTTGCCAGGGCTTTGAGCAGCGTCGACATGAAAAATGATGCCGCGCTCCCGGGTGATCTTTCCAATGGCCGCGATATCCTGGATAACACCGATTTCGTTGTTGACGTGCATAATTGAAACGACAGTGGTGTCATCACGCAATGCCGCTTTGAATGCGTCAAGATCAAGCAGACCGTTGTCCAGCGGATCAAGATAGGTAACTTCAAATCCTTCTCGCTCGAGCTGTCGGCAGGTATCAAGCACGGCCTTATGTTCGGTTTTAAGTGTGACGATGTGCTTGCCTTTCTTCTTGTTGAAAAGCGCAGCCCCTTTTATCGCCAGGTTATCCGACTCGGTCGCACCCGATGTCCAGACGATCTCTTTACTATTTGCACCCAGCAGGTTGGCAACGTTGTCGCGAGCCTGTTCGACAAGCTCGTCTGCGTTCCAGCCAAATGGATGCGAGCGGGACGCAGGATTGCCGAAGTGCCCCTGCTTAGTCAGACATTCCGCCATTTTTGCTGCTACACGCTCGTCAACTGGCGTCGTAGCGGAATAATCCATGTAGATTGGAATGTTTAATGAACTCACTTTTTTAAAGCCTCAAAATTGACAAGTTTGAGCGACGTGAAGCCGCAACTGAAAACTACTGACATGACATGGCCTGTTGTACGCTGCAGAGACGTGTTTGTATGCACGGAACAGGTAAATCACAAGCATCAGGGTGTGTATCCCGGCGAATCAATTAAGCATGCCTACGCTGCACAAGCATGTTTTCCTGAATAATGGACACGCTCTGCACACGGTGCCGGTCGATCATGTCTTGCAGAGAAACACTACTGAGAAATTCTTCAATCTGAGCACTCAACCCCTCCCAAAGATCATGGGTAAGGCACCTTCCGTGACTGTGACAATTCTCTTTTCCAGCGCACTGTGTCGCATCAACAGACTCGTTAACCGCGCCTATAATCTCAGACACGGCCACTGCTGAAAGGTCTCGAGCCACCGAGTAACCCCCTCCCGGTCCTCTCGTGCTGGTTACAAGGCCGTTTTTTCGCAATTTGGAAAATAATTGCTCAAGATATGAAAGCGAGATTTCCTGCCGTGTGGAAATCTCTGCCAACGAAACCGGCCCCTGCTCGCCATGCAGCGCAAGGTCCAGCATTGCGGTGACTGCATATCTGCCTTTTGTGGTTAGCTTCATAGAGTGAGCGGATAGGATCCAATTCCCGTATTGGCTGGAATTGTCCCTTACCCTACTAAAATAGTCAAGTATAGAATCATGCGTATCGGTCGGTTGACGACGCCAGTTGAGCCTTTAGTCGCTCCAGTGAGTTTCCGCCACTAACCACCCTGCTGAATCTGTTTTCAATCGCATTTGAAAAACCAAAATAGTCGTTTAATTTCAGCTACTTAGATCGCCGAAAACGAACTTAGCAGCTGATTCACGCGTAACCTCTCGACTACCCCGCTTTTTTGTTAAGCCGATCAAGTTCAGCGCGTAACTCAGCGACCTGTTGTTGCAGCAATTCAACTGATATTTCCAGAGGGTCATCAATGTCACCAGCCACACCATAGGCATCAAAGGTTTGACGACGCATGTTCTCAGCCCGCTCCTTGACCAGTTCAATGCATTTCGGGCTTTTGTCACGGCAGCGTACAATTTTCCCGGGCACACCAACCACTGTGGCTCCGGCCGGTACCGGGTGCAGCACTACTGCGTTGGATCCAATGCGTGAATCATCATCCACCTTGAACGGACCAAGAATTTTAGCGCCCGCACCCACCACCACATTATTGCCAAGGGTGGGGTGGCGTTTCCCTTCATTAAGTGTCCGTCCACCTAATGTCACGCCTTGGTAAAGCGTTACGTCATCGCCGATTTCTGCCGTTTCACCGATTACGACGCCGGTACCGTGATCGACAAAGAAACGGCGCCCTATAACGGCCCCGGGGTGTATCTCTATACCAGTCAACCAACGCGAGATATTACCCAGAAAACGGGCGGGCCAACGTAAGCCTCTACCCCACATCCAATGATTAATTCGATGAAAAAGAATCGCGTGGACGCCGGAATAGCAGGTAAGCACATCGAATGTGGTACGCGCTGCGGGATCGCGCTCAAACACGCAGGAGATGTCTTCTTTAATAAGTTGCCACATGATCGTCACGAACAATTCGCACTTGTACGGCCTTTTATTGTACGTGTTTATTGCGTTTAAGGCTTCGTGCGTCTGGCTGGACAAGCAACTGCATCACGCTTGACGGCTGTGAGCAAGCTATGACATCAAACTTTCAATCTCGCCTCCTTGGGCTCTCTGTAGCAGACAAAATGCCACGGAACATCGACAACTCGGCACCAGTAGGACGATTTGACTCAAAGTAACGACGCACTTTACGCCGCAACAGACGGGGGTTTTCCGGGTTAAGAAAGCCGGTATCAACCATGACCCGATCGAGATGTTCAAAAAAATGCTCCATCGCTTCGCTACTGGCTGGCAAATCATCTTCATCAACCGTCTGAACAGGCGGTGTTTCAGCATCAGTACCACGCCACTTTCCCGGCATTGGCGCTGGCGCTCCTTGCGGGACTGAAACAATTGCCTGAGACAATTCATAGGCGACGACCTGCACAGCACTGCCAAGATTCAACGAAGAAAAATCCGGGTTACAAGGAATCCGGAGCAGACGTGTGCACAAGTCGAGGGACTCGTTGCTTAAACCCGAGCGCTCTTGCCCAAAAACCATCGCCACACGAAAACCCGCAGCATCTGGACTTTTACCGAGTTCAGCCACTTCGCTAGCAATGTCCCGACACGACTTCAAGGGCACAGCCAATTGTCTGGCCCTGGCACTTGTGCCAATAACCACACGACAATCTGCTATCGCCTCTTTCAGGGTGCTGAAGGATTTAGCCTGTTTCAGGACATCATTTGCGCCTGATGATCGGGCCAACGCCTCATCGGATAGATGCGAGCAGGTATCGACCAACCTCAACACCGAAAAACCCATGGTTTTCATGGCACGGGCGGCGGCGCCCAGATTACCGGTGTGGGTCGTACCCACCATGACAAAAACGATTTCTACACTCATATTCGTAATGATGTCATATATCGAGTAACAGTTTGATTCCGAAAGTATGAACCGGACGGAGTATCAAAAGAGTTTCTCTTGCGCAGCAAACCGGGTTTAGCACTACACTAGCGCCCTACCCATTTAAAGCGAATTGCCATGAATCCGATGCTTAACATCGGCATCCGCGCTGCCAGAGCAGCCGGCAAAGTCATTACACAAAACGTTGATCGCTACGATCCCCTGTCGATCCAGAAAAAACAGCGCAACGATTTCGTCACAGAGGTCGATAAAAAGGCGGAAGCCGAGATCATCGGTGTGCTTCGCAAGGCCTACCCTGACCACTCCTTTCTGTGCGAAGAATCTGGCCTGATAGGCGATGAAAAATCCGAATTTCAATGGATTATCGATCCCCTCGATGGCACGACCAATTTCATCCACGGATTGCCGCACTACAGTGTGTCGATCGCACTCATGCAAAAAGGGCGACTCTTTCAGGCAGTCATCTACGATCCCATGCGACAAGAGCTCTTCACCGCGGGCAAAGGCGAAGGCGCTTTTCTGGACAGTAAACGTCTGCGCGTATCCAACCGCAGCAAGCTCGGAGATGCCTTATTGAGTTCCGGCTTTCCCTACAGAGACGGGCAGGATCTGGATTTTTATCAACGTACTCAACGGCACTTTACCGAGCGTTCCGCCGGAGTCAGGCGACTGGGATCAGCCGCACTGGATCTGGCATATGTCGCAGCTGGTCGTGTCGAGGGTTGCTGGCTGACAGGCTTGCAAAGCTGGGACATCGCGGCGGGCGCGTTAATCGTGCGCGAGGCTGGCGGATTGATTAATGATTTCGACGGAGGCGATGAGTGGATGACTCGCGGCGAGCTCATTGCCGCTGCCCCTAAAATTCATCACCACATGCTGGAAGTCATGAAACCGCTGTCTGCAGCGCGCAAGACAGGTGCTGCTATGAGGAAAAAACCCAGCGAAAAAAGCTGAAAAGCAGCATTGGATGATCAGTTAGCGCCATACCCTGATCATCCTGGGTGCCTTCAAGGCATGGATTCCAGATCCGCACCCTCTTTCTCTACCGGCATAAGGTCTTCTTTGGTTATTCCCAGCCTGAGAACGGCAAGACTTGCAACAAAGATAGATGAGTAGGTCCCGATAATGACACCGACCAGCAATGCCAGAGAAAAGCCGTGAATGATTTTCCCACCGAAGAAAAACAACGATAGCAACACCAGCAAGGTTGTTCCTGAGGTAATGACGGTACGCGACAACGTCTGGCTGATAGAGCTGTTCATAATCTCTGCAGGGGTACCGGTTCGAATTAGTCGAAAATTTTCACGGATGCGATCAAAAACCACGATAGTGTCATTCAGCGAGTAACCAATAACGGCGAGAATCGCTGCAAGAATGGTCAAATCAAACTCGATTTGAAACAAGGCAAAAAATCCGACGGTAATTACGACATCGTGCACCAGTGCCAGTACCGAGCCGACCGAGAATTTCTTCTCAAAACGAAACCAGATGTAGATGATGATGCCGAACAGAGCAGTAAGAATGGCGATACCGCCCTTCTCTCTTAGCTCCTCACCAACTTGAGGGCCAACGAATTCGACGCGGCGCATGGTTACCTCCGATTCGGCGGAGCTTGCAAGAACCCGTAATACCTGGGTGCTTACATCGGCACTGTTAACGCCTTCCAACGGCGCCATACGAATTAATATGTCGGTGCTGGTGCCGAAGGTCTGTACTACAGAGTCGGGTAGATCGCCTGATGCCAATGCTGCGCGAATATCGCCCAGGTCGGGGGCTTTCTCATAGCCAACTTCGATTGTGTAACCACCCGTAAAATCCACACCAAGACTGAGACCACGTATGGCAATAGCCAGTACGGCAATGGTTAACAGGGCTCCCGAGACAATATAGGCAAACTGGTGCCGGCCCATAAAGTCGAATTTGATCTCGCCAATAATATTTCGCATGTGCGTTTTCCGTAGGTATCAGCGGATGAATCAGATAGGTAATTTGCTAAGACGGCGACCGCCGAATAGCGCATTAACCAGCACTCTCGAACCGAATATGGCAGTAAACATGGAGGTCAAAATGCCAAGACACAGCGTTATCGCAAAACCCTTTATTGGTCCTGTACCCATGCTGAAAAGCACAATGGCAGCTATGAGAGTCGTGATATTGGCATCTGCGATTGTCGTAAACGCTTTGTCGTAACCTGCAGAGATAGCCGCCTGAACAGCCCCTCCTGCACGCAACTCTTCACGAATGCGTTCAAAGATAAGAACGTTGGCATCAACCGCCATGCCCATGGTCAGTACAATGCCTGCGATGCCTGGCAAGGTCAGTGTTGCCTGGAGAAGCCCCAGTATGGCGATGATTAACACGACGTTTATAACCAGGGCTGCGCCGGCGATCAAACCAAATACCCGGTAATACACGCCCATAAAAATAACGACTAAAGCAAGACCGACAACAGCTGACAGAAATCCTTGCCGGATATTATCCTTACCCAGACTCGGGCCAACCGTACGTTCTTCGACAATTTCAACGGGAGCTTTCAAGGCGCCGGCGCGCAGCAGTAATGCAAGATCGCTGGCCTCGTTCGCTCCAAGTCCGGTTGTCTGAAACCGGTGACTCAGCACGTCTCTGATCACAGCTACGCTAATAACTTCTGCCACCTTAGTGGTCGTCTTGATTATTTCCCCGTTGACTTCTTTGGAATCTACGCGGTTTTCGATGTA
This sequence comes from Granulosicoccus sp., assembly GCA_045106855.1. Taxonomy (GTDB): domain Bacteria; phylum Pseudomonadota; class Gammaproteobacteria; order Granulosicoccales; family Granulosicoccaceae; genus Granulosicoccus. The sequence goes on along the minus strand of JBGCFI010000031.1, from coordinate 55,186 downwards.
CACCACCGCCATGGGATTGCCGACATTGTCCTGGGTGACCAAGCGCATGCGTCGTGCACCCGCATTGTCCAGATTGACAAACACAGCAGGCGTGCCCGATGACTGGTCTATGCCAGAGGAGGCGCCCTTGATCTGATCCCCTGTGACGATGATGTCGCGATCAAGCATGACGGTTGATCCGTCGTCGCGGCGCTTGTAGGCACGGGCATCGGCACGAGATGAAACAAGCCTGTATTCAAGTGTCGCTGTTGCACCCAGGATTTCTTTGGCTCGGGCAGTATCCTGAACCCCTGGCAACTGGACAACGATGCGATCAGTGCCTTGCTGCTGGATAACCGGTTCGGAGACACCCAGTTCGTTTATGCGATTGCGCAGGGTAACGACATTCTGCTGCAGGGCACTGCGTTTTTCTTCTTCTGCCGCCTGCTCGGTCAGGTTAGCGGTTATTGAGGCGCTTTCGCCATCTTCAGAGGTTTCAAAAGCCAGATCAATGCCTTCCTCACGGAAGATTGCCAACATTTTGTCCCGATCGGCAACGGTCTGAAAACGCGCACTTAGTAAGCCGCCATCGTGTGATATGGAAGACCCCCGGACTTTTTGCGATCGAACATCACGCTTCCAGGATGGAACGTAACGCTCTTCGGCCGAATTTATCGCGGAATCCATGTCCACTTCCATGAGAAAGTGAACACCGCCGCGCAAATCGAGACCCAGGTTCATCGGTTCGGCGAATGCTCGCAACCAGTCAGGACTCGCCGGTTCGAGGTTCAGCGTGGTAATGAATTCATTGGCATCAAGTTCGTTGGCAATCGCATCTCTTGCCCTGATCTGATTGTCTTCAGAGTCAAACAACGCTAGAAACCGATTATCTTCCTCGCGGATTTCAATATCTGAAAAGCCTTCGTCGGACAGGATCCTGGAAAACCGATTGATATCCTGACTTGTAAGATCGGCGTTTCTACCCGATACCTGTACCGCAGGGTCGCTGCCAAACAGGTTGGGCAACGCATAAAGCGCGCCCCATAACAAGACCACTGCCAGCAGCAGTGGTTTCCAGATCGGGTTGCTATTGGTCATGCTTTAGATACTTTTAAGTGTTCCAGAAGGAAGAAGTGCCGCAACTGACTGTTTCTGAACGTTGACTTCAACGCCCTCAGCGACCCGCATGGACAGGAAGGCATCACCGACTTTGGTGACAGTCCCACCCAGTCCACCATTAGTAACGACCTCATCGCCCTTTTTCAACGCACTGACCATGCCTTTATGCTCTTTCATGCGCTTTTGTTGCGGGCGAATCATGAGGAAATAAAAGATGGGGAGCATCAGGAGCAAAGGCAGGATGCCCAAAATAGAACTGCCAGAGCCTGCACCCTGTGCATACGCATTACTGATGAAAAATTCCATGTCGAATTACTCTTTATAAGTGAAGGCCGGAAGTAACCGCGAATTATGCCATAGACGCGGCCTGCTGCTGTGCCCGGAATTGATCCGTGTCCGACTGGCGCTTGAGCAACAAGTTCACAACGGGCAATCAACGAAAGTCAATACGACGCTTGCCGCCCCACCAACAAAACCGACTCTCGCTAATTCCTCTCCCGATTAACTAAAAAACCATTGGGCACGGGGGCTGGGAATTTTCTGTTGACAACATTACCCGGCAGCTTTATGGTTATCTTAAGTTAAATAGATTAACTTAATTCTGACTGCGGTAAACCTATGCACACACAGAACACACTGTTAACAGGGGTTCTTGCGCTCCAAGCCGACCAGCTGAGCGCCAGCTGATGCCGAACACACGAGATCTCAATCGTGCTCGTGTGTTTGAAGTCATACATTTGTTTGAGCCGATTTCGCGCGCCGAGGTGGCTCAGCATGTCGGGCTCAGCTCGGCAGCCGTTTCCTATATTGTTGCCGAATTACTCGATCTTGGTTTCATCGAAGAACTGGGACGCCGTGCCAGCGTACGGGGTCAGCCAGCTATAGATCTGGGTGTTGCGGCAAACTCGGCCTACACGCTGGGCATGCACTTTAACCACGAGCGTATTCGGGGTGTTGTCGTCGATTTAAAAGGCAATATTATCCGCGATACCCTACATGAGCTTCCAGAGTCGCCTTCTCCGGAACTCGTTCTCGACACTTTGATCGGCGTCGGCACCGAACTAAAACGCGCGGTACCTGATAAAACATTGCTCGGTGCCGGACTGGCCTCTGTCGGTCCCATCAATCTGATCGAAGGCTGTGTTACCCAGACAGCGTTCACTCGCGGCTGGCACAACGTCTCGCTGCGCCAGCCGCTGGCAGACGTACTCATGCTACCGGTATGTATGGATAACAATGCAACGGCCACGGCTATTGGCGAATACTGGTATGGCGTCGGGCGTGACTACGACAGCTTTCTGCACATCAGCTTTTTCGGCAACGGGCTGGGGGGCGGTTTGTTTTTAAACCGGCGTGTTTATCGCGGCTCCGGTTTAAACGCCGCCGAATTCGGACACATGCTGATCCATGCGGAAAGTGCCTCACCGTCAGTCCAGCCTTTTCTGGAAAATTATGTATCAGGCTATGCACTCAAGCGAGACCTTGGAAACGAAATTCTTAACGAGTTCCCTGCCCGATTGGCTGCTGCCGATCCGGCATTGCTAACGTGGCTCGAATCTGCGAGCTCTCTGCTTGCAAAGGCAATTGTATCCGTAGATCACTTGCTTGACATCGATGCCATTATTGTCGGCGGAGAGCTGCCGGAGTCGCTGCTGACCGAACTCGTCGCAAGAGTCAGAGATCAACTCGCAGAGCTCTACATGCCCGGATGGTCTCAACCTCTGAATGTACGCCAGAGCCAGAATTGCTCGGACGCTGCCGTGCTCGGTGCTGCAACCTTACCCATCTACGACGCATTCGCGCTGTCTGCACAAACCGGTGCAACTGACAACAGCTTGATTAAATCCAACGCACGGAGGGATATGAATATGCAGTGACAGGTGTAGTGCAGTAAGACAATAGACCGAATAATAACGAACCGTAGATTCCAGTCAGTCATAACCAACACACCAAACCTATAACCCAAAAAGATTTTCGACAGGAGGATTTACCCCATGAAAAAACTATTAGCCGCCGCGCTTGCAATGTCCTTTACAAGCGCAGTACACGCTCAGGACAACTTATCCATTGTGCTTGTTCCAGGTCTTACTACTGATGCTTTTTACATCACCATGAACAAGGGCGCTCAAGCCGCCGCCGATGCATTGGGCATAAAAGTCGATTTCCAGGGGGCAGAGGATTTTAATGCGACTTTGCAAATACCCGTACTGGATGCCGTCATCGCTCGCGAACCCGATGCCATTGTCATTGCTCCTACGGACACGACGCAGTTAATAGAGCCACTCAGGCGAGCCAACGACCGGGGCATTGCTGTTGTAACAGTTGATACCTTTATCGACGATGGCAAATACCAAAATGGATCCGGTGACGGCGATTTTCCCTGGTCATATATAGCGTCTGACAATGTGGCAGGCGGGCGAATGGCTGCTGCAGCCATGGCTGATGCCATGGGAGGCAAAGGTTCTGTTTATGTCTCCAATGTGCGTCCCGGTATCTCAACCACAGATCAGCGAGAGGAAGGTTTCAAGCAGGAGATGGCGGAAAATTATCCTGACATCAACGTACTGGATACCCAATACAATGAAAACGATGCCTCAACCGCTTCATCACAATTACAAGCCGTGCTGGCTCGCCAGCCTGATCTTGGAGGCGTGTTCGGCGCTAACCTGTTCTCAGCCCTGGGTGCAGCCAACGGTGTCGAAGCCGCCGACAAACTGGGTGATATCACCGTTGTAGCTTTTGATGCACCAACATCCATTGTGGATCAGTTGAAATCAGGACTCGTCGATATGGCGATCGCTCAGCATCCAGCTGAGATTGGCTATTACGGCGTAATGACAGCGCATGCTCACCTGACCGGACAATCGGTACCGCCGATGATTGGCACCGGCTTCACTGTGATTACTGCTGATAACGTTGACGAGCCTGAGATCGCTCGCTACATCTACTCTGACTAGTCAGATCGCTATGGCTGAAGGGCAGCATCCGCTGCCCTTTTCGCAAGTCCAGCCAGCCCGGTTCATGTTGAACCTGGCTATGGTCTAGAGGACCGGGCTTTCCAATAACCCACTTTCAACGTAACTTTCGATTTTGGATACTGATCTGACAACCAACCCTTATCCCGAAGTGTCCACCAGACTTCGGCTGCTCAAACTTCTGACCAATGCCTGGTCCTGGCTGTTTCTGCTCTTTATCATCGTGTTCTTCGAGATCTGGTCGTGGATCGTTTATGACCGGACATTCTTTGGCAATTTGTATAACGTACAAAGCGTGCTGCTAACAGCCACCCAGATATTGATGATGGCTCTGGGACTCACTTTGGTTATCATTTCGGCCGGGATAGATCTGTCTATCGGATTCATAGCCGGCCTCGCCGCAGTCACCATGGCGGTTGTCATCAAGGCCTTTCCCGAACTTCATCCCGCGTTATCGTTTTCTCTCGGAATTACCGCGGGTATTGCAGTGGCGTTAGTACCGGGAATGATAAACGGTTGGTTAATAGCCAGGCTCAAGGTGCCTTCTTTCATAGGAACACTGGGCATGTTCGGCGTTACTCGAGGTGTTGCGTTCCTGATAGCAGGCGGTGCCACCGTCAGCATCAGTAACAGCACAGCGAAAGCATTTGGCAACGGCAAGCTTCTGGATATCGTGCCCATACCCGTGGTCGTGGCTATCGTGGTGACACTTCTATTTCACTACCTTTTAAAGTACACACGCTTTGGCTTATACACCTATGCGATGGGTGGCAACATTCAATCGGCGATCCGGGCTGGCGTAAATACAACACGAATCACCTTTTGCATCTACCTGCTCAGCGCTTTTACAGCGGCGTTAGCCGGCCTGTTTTACACCGCCAGGTTCTCTGCAGGCGCAGCTGATGCAGGAGAGCCTATATTGCTCAATGCGGTTGCAGCTGTTTTCATCGGCGGTGCAAGCCTTACCGGCGGCAGTGGCACCATAGCAGGCACCGTTATTGGATCGTTGATTATTGCCATTATACAATTTGGCCTGGTATTCATAGGGATGCCACCATTCTGGCAATTTATTACGGTGGGTATGGTCATCATCATCGCTGTCCTTATCGATCAGTCACGCGACAAGATTGCACGCTCAACCACGGCGCCAGTGTCATGAGCACCCAACCTATCCTGACCGTTGACAACGTCAGCAAGCGTTTCGGTGGAACTCAAGCCTCACGCAACCTCTCGCTCGAACTTTTCGAAGGTGAGGTACTAGCGCTCGCTGGCGACAATGGTGCAGGCAAGAGCACATTAATAAAAATGATTGCAGGCGTACACCAGCCAGATAGCGGTGAAATTCGTTTTCGTGGTCAAACCATCAGCAATCACAGCCCACAGGAAGTGCGTGACCTTGGCATAGAGACTATCTACCAGGATCTGGCGCTAGCCGATAACCTGGATGTAGGCGTCAATATCTTTCTGGGCAGGGAACGCATGAAACGCGTCCTCGGAATTCCTGTACTTGACAGAAAGACGATGCGCAATGAATCACAAGGCGCATTGAAACACCTGGGGATAGTTCTGGACGATCTGAACATGCCTGTGCGGTATCTGTCAGGAGGCCAACGCCAGGCGATAGCAATTAGCCGGGCGGTTTACTGGCAGGCGAAACTAATCATCATGGATGAACCAACAGCAGCCCTGGGTGTGCCAGAACAGCGTGAAGTTAAATCCCTGATAAAACGTTTGCAGGCAGAAGGTGTCGCCATCATATTCATCTCGCACAACCTCACTGACATATTTGATGTCAGTGACCGGATTCTAGTGCTCGAACGCGGCAGAAAAGCTGGCGAACGGATGATTGGTGAGACCAATGAAGATGAAGTTGTCAGTATGATGATGGGTCGCATCCTGGACGACGAATAGTGCCTGTGATGGAAAAAACTATTATTGCTTTGGCAGGGCTACCAGCCAGCGGCAAGAGCGCTGTTGCGACCAGACTTCACGGAGCACTTACCAGCGTGTTACTGGACAAGGACAAAGTACGAGATTCCCTGTTCCAGCAGTATGTCGACTATAGCGGTGAGCAAAACGACTTATGCGTAGATTTCATGTACCAGGTTGCGCTCTACCTGCTGTCGAAAGACGATGCCCCCATTGTAATCATTGACGGAAGAAGTTATTCAAAGAGATCACAGATTGAAGCGCTGAAAAACACGGCCGTCAATGCGCGTTGCAAACTGCACATCATTGAGTGTGTTTGTTCCGACGACTCAGCCAGGCGCAGACTCCAACAGGATCAAGGGGTTCATCCTGCAAAAGACAGAGATTATTCGCTTTACCTTAGAAGCAAAGCAGGGGCAGAGCCTATCTACGAGCCTCGATTAACCCTTGATACGGATAGCCTGTCGGCGGATGAGTGTGCCAGGAGAGCAATAGCCTATATTGCCGGAGCACCATGACCACGAAAACCAGTCCACACCGGGATAGCGAGCGTGATTTATCACACTCCGACAACGCAAATAAGTTGCGTGATGTCATTGTGTTTGATGTCGGCGGCACCCATACACGCATTGGTCATTGGCGCAATGAGGTCCCCTGTACAGATTTCAGAACGTTATCGAGCGAATTGCTTCGCGTTGACAATGCCTACGAAGCCCTGGCCACCATAATCAAACACTATGCGGCTGAACTTGAACTACACCTCAAGGCGGTGGTTCTGGGCTTACCCGGCATTCTGAATCAAGAGGCAGATACCATTTCACACTGCAACAACATCAGACAACTGGAAGGCCATGGATTAAAAAGCCATCTGGCCTCGACTTTGAACTGCACAGTCATCCTGGAGCAGGACATCATGCTGCAGGTACTTGGCGAATGGCGAGCTGGCGCTGCCAAGGCTAGCCCGTCAGTATTCGGTGTTTACTATGGCACCGGCATCGGGGCTGCCTACCTGGTTGACGGGAATCCGGAAACACACAGTAAAGCAGGACTGCAAGCTGGCCACATACCTATCCTCGCTCAAGGCAAACCTTGCATTTGTGGCAACACAGACTGTATCGAGACATACGCTTGCGGTCACACACTGCTAGAGCTGGCGCAAACTCATCAATGTACCGTCGAAAATGTATTTGCAACCAAGGACAACAAAGAGCTGCAAGCAGAATTAAATACGTTTGTTCGGTATCAAGCTTATTTGATCTCAACACTAATTACACTTTTTGTACCCGATACCATACTCATCGGTGGCGGAATCCCCCAGATGAATGCCTACCCCCGCGAGCAGCTTATCGAGCATGTACACGCGCACCTGCAGAAGCCCTACCCCGCCCAAACAGTCAACATCACCTGGGCATCTCTCGGCAATTCATCAGTCTTACACGGCGCCCAGGCATTGCTCAAAGCAAACTGATTCGCCAAACAATCCAGACACAAAAAATTTCACTGAACTGATACCTCGGAAAAAAACTATGGGTTTACAAACCGGACTGGAAATACTCGAAAATGCACAAGCTGGTAAATATGGCGTTGGCGCTTTTAACACTGACAACCTTGAAACCACACTGGCAATTGTTGAAGCGGCCGAGGAAACTCGCAGCCCGATTCTTCTGGCGATAACGGCAGGCGCGTTAAAATACAGCAGCAATCGAATCGTTGATATTGCTTTGGCGGAAGCTCGAAACGCAACAGTACCGGTCGCTGTGCACCTTGATCATGGTGCGTCCTTTGAAAGCTGCATATGGTGTATCAGAAACGGATTTACCTCTGTCATGATCGATATGTCACATGCTGATGAACAAACCAATGTTCGCGAAACAAGGCGCGTTGTTGATGCAGCACATGCTGTCGGTGTCAGCGTGGAAGCCGAAATAGGCAGACTGGTGGAACTCGGTGCGGAGGTCATCATTTCAGAAGAGCATGCCACGCTGACAACTGCAGATGAAGCAGAACGTTTTATGCAAGCTTGTGGTGCAGATACCCTGGCAATAGCAGTAGGCACAGCGCATGGTCCCAACAAAGGCCGTGGCAGACCAGAGATAAATCACACCCGGATCGCTGAGATTGCCGCCCGTGTCAGCCAGCCTCTGGTAATGCACGGGGCCAGCAGCATCCCGCAGGATGTCGTCGCCCGCGTGATAGCCGCTGGTGGCGTCTTAAAGGATGCCGTTGGCATTCATGATGATGATATCACTCAGGCAATTGCCCATGGCATGTGCAAAGTCAACGTGGGTACCGATCTGCGAATTGCCAGCTCCGCTGGAGTTCGGGAGCTACTACGCGACAAACCTGAAATCATTGATCTAAGGAAAATTCTGGATCCGGCACGAGCTGAAATGAAACGTGTGATCATGAAAAAAATGAACTTGCTCGGCTCTAGTGGGAAAGCTGCATAACAACGCCTCAGAATGCGCCCGGAATGTTTCAATGACACAGACACTGTCAGTGACAGATAATCAATCTAGTTCCGCTCGTGATTAATGATGTCAAAACCTTCCTCCATGGATGGGGGTTCAAAGAAGCGGGTTATGGCATCGAACATCTCTACCGTATCCGTTGCATGTCTGTCCGGTTCTTTTCTGGCTCTATCCTCAAGCTGAATCTTGCATGTAGCGTCGGAGCAATTCAGGTAATGAAATTCGTAACGCGCGTCAGCCTGATCGATAATGTCCTTAAACCATTCTCTCTGCTTAGCTGTGTTGGCTGGAAAGTCCAGAACCAGAGACGTTCCGAGTCGGAGTAGATCAACAATGATCGGCATCAGGGCACGCTTTACCATGTTGGAATGGGTTACGTAGCTGCTGACATCAACGACCAGCCCCGGATACAGCTCCCCAAGAAGTGTGTCTTCACTTATCAGGGGCACCCCCTGCTGTTGAGAAATTTGTCGGGCAAGAGAGCTCTTGCCTGATGCCATTTTGCCGCAAAATATATAGATCGTCCCGTTTGACATGGTGGCCCGCTGTAATTAATGACTATCTGCTCGATCGCTCAACAAAGGATGTTAATCGTTCGTTGATAGGGTTGCGGAAAAATTCCGAACCCGTTCACTCAGGTCTAGCCCGCGATGTTACATACCAGTGTTGGTAAGAACTTAAGGCTGGTTAGAACGACACCTTACAATTCAACGCTTGTTTTTCTCATCCCAGATCATGGGTTCCCAGAGCTCTATCTTGTTTCCGTCTGGGTCAACGATCCAGGCAAATACTCCATTTTCCTCATAGTCCGGCCCATCCAGAATTTCTACGTTAGCGGCTGTTAGCTTAGCTATGAGCGCTGCCAAGTTATCGACACGATAGTTGATCATGAAACGTGCCGCACTCGGTGCAAACCAATCGCTGTCTTTTGCGGCTACATGCCAGACGGTCGCGCCACCGTCCTCAGCTTTGTCGTTCTTCCACTCGAGTACTCCGCCGCCCCAACTTTCCAGTTCAATGCCTAAATGCTGCTCGTACCAGGAGGCCAGGTTTTTATTGTTTTTATTGGCAAGAAAAAAAACGCCACCTATTCCCGTGACCTTGCCTGCACTTGTTTGATCAGCCATGACGTACACTCCAGATAAACGGTAATACCAACTTAACAAACCCACCGGCCAGCTGCTTGGTAGACGCACCCCACCTCGATTACTTGAAGGTAACGTGGCTCTCGATTATCGGGTTGGCATCAGCAGATTCAAACAGAGCTGGAATGAGTGATGTCTTGACGATCCGAGGCCGATACGCATGGTAAAACCAGGGGCATTAGAATCAACTGGCCCTTGTCGGCTCTACCTATCCCAAGACGCGAACTCTCCAACACCCTATCCTCGGCAAATGACAACTCGGGTATGATAACCAGTGTCATTTCATCCGGCTGTTAACAGCAGCACCCGAGAGATCAGTCGACATGCCAATAATTTTAGTTATCTTAATCACCGCCACCCTGGCAGGTTGCACCTCCTATAAAGGCAGCGAATTCTGGCGACGCAGTCTTTGCGAAGATTTAATTGATGTCGACGAACGCGCCCGGTGCCTGGAGGAAGCAATGCGACCGGAAAATGACTACAAGCAAGACGTGGAAGATGCAAAGGGCAACTGATGTCTATCAGGTTTTACACCGCCGGCGCATTGCAAAGGGTCTGAGTGTGGCAGGCGAATAAGGAACGGCCGGTACCGTTTCCGTACTTACACAGGTGTTACGCGACCGCCTGTGCGTCAAGCGCCCTGCGCACGCAAATAGTTAAAATCCTGAACAAAACTATCATAACGCTGCTCGTCAATAGCCTTGCGGATTCCCTGCATAAGGCTCTGATAATAGTGAAGGTTGTGAATGGTATTTAGCCGCGAGCCGAGTATTTCCTTGCACTTCGACAAATGATAAAGATAGGCCCGGCTATAGTTTTGGCAGGTATAGCACTGGCATTCATCATCAATTGGTTGCGTATCGGTTCTGAAGCGTGCGTTGCGCAAGCGTATATCGCCGCGTGTGGTGTAGATGTAGTCATTACGCGCGTTTCGAGTCGGTAGCACACAATCGAACATATCGATGCCACGCGACACTGAAGCGACAATATCCTCTGGCTTTCCAACGCCCATCAGGTATCTCGGCGCATTCTCGGGAAGGTGTGGTGTGGTAGCTTCCAGAACCTTATCACGCAAATCCTTTTCCTCACCTACGGCCAATCCACCTACGGCATAGCCGGGGAAGCCTGTTTCCAGAAGCTTGTCGCAAGAGATCTTTCGCAGATCATCGTACATTCCACCCTGGACAATTCCGAACAAGGCATTGTTATTTCTTAACTCCTCAAACGCTGTCTTGCAGCGCTTGGCCCAGCGCATCGACAGCTCCATGGACTCTGCTGCCTGCTGATGCGTTGCCGGATAAGGCGTACATTCATCAAAGGCCATGACCACGTTGGAACCGAGGTCTGTTTGAATACGCATGGACTCCTCAGGACTGAGAAAAACTTCCGAACCATCAACTGGTGAGCGAAACTTAACACCCGACTCATCTATCTTACGAAGTTTGGCCAGACTGAATACCTGAAACCCACCCGAATCGGTAAGAATTGGCCCATTCCAATGCATGAAATCATGCAAATCACCATGCTGCTTGATTATTTCGGTGCCTGGCCTCAGCCATAAATGAAACGTGTTGCCCAGGAGAATTTCTGCACCAATTTCCCGGATCTCTTCCGGGGTAACAGACTTTACCGTTCCATAGGTGCCCACAGGCATGAACGCTGGTGTTTCCACAGTGCCGCGTTCACCAAAATCAAGACGCCCGCGTCGAGCCGCGCCCTCACGACCGAGTAGCTGAAAGCTGAAGTTCAATTTACATCCCCTGTTCGTCGGCGCCTGGCATTACTAACATCGCATCACCATAGCTAAAGAATCGATACTGCATCTGAACAGCCTCGGCATACGCCTCGAGGGTATTTTCAAGTCCGGCGAACGCTGCGACCAGCATAAGCAACGTTGATTCAGGCAAGTGAAAATTCGTGACCATGGCGTCTATGACATTGAACTGAAAACCAGGCCTTATAAACAAGCGAGTCTCTCCTTCGAAGACATTCAGTTCACCCGTTTCAGCAGCAGCGGCTTCTAGCGACCGCACACAGGTCGTGCCCACGGCGATAACCCTACCGCCGTCAGATTTCGTGCCCCGGATCTCCTCGACAACCTGTTGCGTGACCTCTACACGCTCCGCGTGCATGATGTGGTTGCTAACATCATTTACTCTCACAGGCTGGAATGTACCAGCACCCACATGCAAAGTGATAAATGAATGACTGATACCGTTTTTTTCCAGAAGCGCGAACATGTCTTCGTCAAAATGCAACCCGGCTGTAGGTGCAGCAACGGCGCCGGGCTGTTGCGCAAATACCGTTTGATATCTATGCGCATCGTTATCGTCAGGTTTTCGCTGTATATAAGGCGGAAGCGGTATATCGCCGTGTTGCTGAATAAAATCAGTCAGAGAGAGAGATGAATCATCCACGGCGCAAAGCTCAAAGAGGTCATCGTGTCGACCTACAACCCTGACCTGCAGGCTCTCGACCTCACCTTTGTCGTCTTCACGACCCTGCAAAACAATAATGGAGCCCGGCTTGGGTGATTTACTGGCGCGGATTTTAGCCAGCACGCTTGCTTGATCGGTGATCCGTTCCAGCATGAATTCCAGTTTGCCGCCAGAGGCCTTGTGCCCGAAAAGTCTGGCCGGTACAACCCGTGTATTGTTGAAAACCAGACGATCACCGGGCTTGAGCAAGCTCGGCAGAGCTCGTATGTCGAGATGCTGCCGTTTCGCACCGTCCATGACAAGCAGGCGACTGTCGCTACGATGTGCTAATGGCACCTGAGCAATAAGCTCGTCCGGAAGATCGTAGTGGTAGTCGCTGAGCAGGGTCATTTAATCGAGAGGAAGATGCGCTAATGGTGCCTCGGGCGAGACTTGAACTCGCACTCTGTTACCAGAACCGGATTTTGAATCCGGCGTGTCTACCAATTCCACCACCAAGGCCGCGCAGGGTGAAGTTTAGGCACTTTGCGACACGAGAACAAGCCTGCGTGAAAAATAACTGTTTGGCAGAAACCGCGTGACTGGTCCGGACGGCGTGCTGCCGGTTACTCGTCGCGAAGTTTCGCGGGGGCAATGATCCCTTCTAGCGCATCCATGACTTTCAGCAGATGGGGCTTGTTGGCGACGATCTCTGAGCGGGACAAGCCTTCCATCTCATGCGGAAAGACCAGCCAGTCGTCAGTCTTGTGAGCATAGTAATTAGGCTCGAAATTTGTCCGGTTTTTACCCGGTTTGAAGTAGGCCGTTGCAATACGGACATCGTGTGGCAGGTTCTTGCGTGATTTTTCGCGCATCTTTTTCAGAATAGCGCTGACGCTAAGTCCGGTGTCAAACACATCGTCGACGATGAGCAGGGAATCTTCTGCATTCATCGAATTCGTCAGGTAACTAAGGCCATGGACGCGAACTTTGTTCTCACGCTTGTTCAAACCAGAATAGGAGGAGGTGCGGATCGATATGTGGTCAGTTTCAACACCGTAAAAATCCAGCAACTCCTGAACCATGATGCCGACGGGCGTACCACCACGCCATACACCCACGATGTAGTTAGGTCGAAATCCGCTGGCCAGTATCTGTCTGCCCAACTCCAGCGAATCCTGTAATAGCTGCTGTGCCGTAATGTAGACTTTGTCGTCAGTACTCATGCTTATTAAAATTATGTGAGGTTGCTATTGAGATTGTGCCAGGCGGTCGCCAGCTGCCGGTCTAGCGACAGAACAGATTAGCTTTGCCCCGCTAACTGACTGGATGCAATCTGAGCTTCGGCGTTCAGGGCGTGCAATACCTCGACCGGAGAACCAGCCTGCGTAATGGGACGACCAATAACCAGAAAATCGCTTCCCCCAACAATGGCATCGTAAGGCGTGAGTGTACGCCGTTGATCGTCGGGAGCGCCACCATGGCTGGTTATCTGACTGACAGGCACCTCACCGTCTTTATCCGGGCGCACGCCGGGGGTAATGGTCAGGAAATTGGCTTTAGCAATACTCCGAATCAGACCCACTTCGTGGGGAGAGCAAACCACACCGTCAAGACCGGCTTGGCGCGCCAGGCGCGCCAGACGCTCAACCTGTTCGGCTGGATCGATATCAAGTCCCGCAGCGCTCATCTCTGACCGGTCAAGGCTTGTTAGAACGGTCACTGCTATAAGCCGCGTACCACCACCCCGCTCCGCACTGCGATCAAACTGAGCAACCGCATCTCGCGCCGCGTCAAGCATGGCCGGTCCTCCACTGGCGTGGACATTGACCATCCACACGCCAAGAGAGGCCGCTGCCTGCACCGCACTTGCGACCGTATTAGGTATGTCATGATATTTGAGATCAAGAAAAATATCGTAGCCGGCTTTCTGCCACTCCTCCACCAAGCCAGGTCCACCGAGCGTGAACAGCTGATTTCCCACTTTGAGGCGCGTCAGCGACGGATCTACCCGTGAGACAAAATCACGAGCCTTTGCTATGTTCGCAAAATCCAGCGCTGTAATTATTCTATTCATTCGCCTTCCACACCAATAATTGTTGATACCGAATCCCAGCTCGCACAGCCCGGGCATCGCCAGTGCATCACGTTACCCTGAAATCCGCACGAACGGCACCGGTACGTTGGCTTATCTTCCATCACCTGATCAAGAAGATTGCAAATAATCCGCACCTTGTCACGCTCGCCCGGCTTACTCAGTGCAAGCTGATCATGCGCCCAATCGCGCAATCCTTTTAACGAGGGACGCTTGAGTATCTGATCCTTGAAAAAGCGGTCAGCTACGGACTCATCAACGAGCTCTGCGATGACCTCACGGGTTGTGCGAATGACAGAATAAGCGTTCCTCTGAGACTGGATCCGAACAACAAATTCCTTGAGCGCGCCCGTGTCACCGGCAAGCTTGAGTGCTTCAAATCGTTGCTCGATAATCACTGGCATGAGCGCTGGCTCAAGTGCCTCAACTTTGTCGAAGTGGGTGATCGCTTCCCGGTAACTCTCCCCCTTGAGGGCCATGCCAGCCAGCTGCACATGTGCCCTGGCACAACCCGGCCAGTGCTGAAGAGCCTGTTTGAGCAATCGCTGCGCATCGGCGGAATCATCAACACGAATCGCGATCTCGGCCATTTCACAGTAATAATGTGCGACTGGCTGCGACACATCGTTGCCAGTATCGCTGTTGCACTCCAGAGCAACCTTTACAGCTTTTTCCCAATCCTGTTGACGCTCATGAAGCTGGATGAGGCCCTCATAAGATTCAGCGCGTTTGTGGCCGGACCTGATTAATTCGCGGTAGGCATCTTCGGTGCGATCGAGTAGGCCGGCCGACTCAAAGTCACTGGCCAGCTCAAGGTGCGCAAATGCTCGCACCTCATCATCCAGATCCTGTTTCTGCATGATGTTTTCATGAATTCGAATGGCCCGGTCGAACTCCCCTCGGCGACGATACAGATTACCCAGAGCAATATGGGTTTCTGCAGCATCTCGCTCGCCGTGCGTGAAGGTATCAAATAACTGCTGATCAGCTTCCTGCTCGGAAAGCAGTTGACCGAGTTCCTCATGAAAATGGTGTGAATAGTCCCAGAATTCTGAGGAATTTCCGCTATAGTTCTTGCGCGCAGCCAGCCATCCACCAGCAGCGGCAACAGGGAGCAGGAACCACAGAAGGTCGGAGGCAATCACCCCCCAAGTCTAGTCGATCAGAAGCACTTACATAAGCGCAGCAAGCAACATGGCGGCTGTGGCACAGAAACCCAAAGCCCAAATCAACGAGCGCCACGATATCAGCGTTAAATACCAGTAGTTCGGTTTCGGCCACGACACAATGATCGATTTACTACAACGGCTTGTCCGCCGTACAGTCCGGAAGCTTGCCACAGACCTCCGCTCCTGTATCTTGTAATTCATAGAATGGGATCACTTATGGAACGTCGAAAATTTCTCCAAGTATGCAGCGCAACATTCGCCAGCACTTGCCCCCTACCTTACGCGTGGTCGCGGCAGCAACACTCCCGTTTTAATCTGATCGCACAACCCGGGGAAGCGCATATCGTAGGACCACAGGCACCTGCAACAAAAGTCTGGACTTTTAATGGTCAGATTCCTGGCTCGCCAATCAGAATCATTCAGGGCGAATCACTCGCCATTAGCCTCACCAACCATCTACAGGTACCAACTGCCGTGCACTGGCACGGCATTCGGCTACAAAATTCAATGGACGGCGTGGCGGGTCTGACACAGCCTGCCATCCAGCCAGGAGAAAAATTCGACTACACGTTCAAGCCACCCGATGCGGGTACCTACTGGTATCACTCGCACGTCAATGCCTTTGAGCAAGTCGGCAGAGGGCTTTATGGCCCGCTGATTATTGAGGAACCTACGCCACCTCGCGTCGATCGTGATCTTGTCTGGATGATTGACGACTGGCGTATGCTCAGCGATGCGTCCATCAGTGATGACTTTGGTGCTGGCCATGACCGTTCCCATGCAGGACGAATTGGCAATGTACCTACAGTCAATGGACGCTTCCGCGATGCTGTTCAGGTACGCAGCGGAGAACGCGTTCGTCTACGTTTAATCAATGCGTCTAATGCGCGCAACTTCGCCCTCAGCTTCAACGACCTGTCACCCCATATTATCGCGATCGATGGCCAAGCCGTAGAACCTTATCAAGCTGATGGCCCGATAGTCGTCGGCGCTGCCGGGCGTGTAGACCTGATTATCGACTTTACCGGCGAACCAGGTTCACGTTCCACGGTTTCAGACAGTTTTTATCGCGATTCATTTGATCTCGTCAGCTTCCGATACCAATCCGGCGATCCAGTAAGGCCTTCGGCTCCAGACTGGACGATGCAATTAGCACCTGCCAATCTGCCGGAACCAGATTTAGAAAATGCCAAAGTGCAACCCATTGTCATCGCTGGCGGCGCTATGGGAGGGCTGCGACGAGCAAAGCTTGAAGGTCAGTGGATGGCGCTTCGTGACATTGCCAAACAAGGCTATGTGTGGGCCCTCAATGACACGGTAGCTAACAAACTTGATATGCCACCACTAATTGATGTGCCCAGAGGCACCTCCGTGAAAATTCAATTCGAAAACCGGACAGCTTTTCCACACCCGATGCATCTGCATGGTCATCATATGAAACTGCTTTCCATCAATGACCAGCCACTTGCTGATACTCGTTGGGTTGACAGCCCTTTGCTGATGCCCAGACAGCGCATGGAACTTGCGTTTGTCGCAGATAACCCGGGTAACTGGCTGTTGCATTGTCATGCACTTGAGCATCACGCCGCAGGGCTCGGCGCATTGGTCAGGGTAAGCTAGGTGAGAGATACGCTGACAATGTATCAACAATTTTTCGCTATCCCGGGAGTCGTTTCATGTTGAGCCTCGGTACTCGTGTGTCAAGCGCTTGCAGCGCCTTGTTATTGAGCTTTGTATGCTGGTCATCAACTGGCACTGATGACATCCTGGTGCAGTTACAAGCTAACGATCTAAAGATTGTCTCAACCGGTGAAAAGATTTATCAGACCCACTGTGCTGTTTGCCATGGTGCACAGCTGGAGGGGCAACCCAACTGGCGCACGCGTGACTCGAACGGGTTATTGCCTGCGCCACCGCATGACGCTAGCGGACATACCTGGCACCATGCGGACGATCTGCTATTCGAAATTACAAAATATGGTCCTGCTGTCGTCGTCGGCGATGAGGATTTACGCTCTAACATGCCAGCTTTCAAGGGTATTATCTCCGACGAAGAAATCATTGCGGTATTGTCGTTTATCAAAAACACATGGCCAGAAGAACAGCGTCAATGGCAGGAAGAGGTTAACGGCAGTCAAGCCGAAGGCCTGCTTCCTACAAAAAAATCTTCAACTCTCATTGACAAGCTATTAAAGTAGCAAATACGAATCTCAGAAACGAATGGAGGCAACCGTGAAAAAAAGGCGAATCTTACACTTTGTTTTAATATTGCTATGTAGTTATTCCATCACAGGGTGCCTATCCGATGATGAGATGCCTATTGCTGACAACAAAGCGTCTGAACCTGCCATGCCACATATGGTTGTACATAAGACACCGACATGCGGTTGCTGCAAGGAGTGGATAACCTACATCGAGAAGGCTGGCTTTTCGGTTAGCGCTATCGATCATGACAACGTGGATCAGATAAAAGCTGAAAACGGACTAACCAATCCAGCATTGAAATCTTGTCATACTGCCATTGTCGATGGCTATGTCATTGAGGGACATGTGCCTGTCAGTGATATCCAGCGATTACTTGCCGAACGACCCGACGTTGTTGGACTTACTGCACCGGGGATGCCCATGATGTCACCGGGGATGGGAAGCGAGGTGCCCATGGACTACGATGTATTGGCGTTTGACAAGCAGGGACAAGCTTATGTTTATTCATCTTACTGATATCCCTCAAACAGCGATTGCATCCAATGCACCGACCCTTAAAGTCTAAGATAGACTCTATTTGATAGTCAGAAAAACTCAGTGGCCCCTACCCTTCGCCATCTGTAAATGATGGGCCTGGTGGTGTGCGCCGATAGTCATGAATCCGAAAAAACCCAGCGCTTTCAGCTTGGCAAATGCCTCTGGTGATCCTGGATCTATCCTAAGTATTACACCCTCTGATTCTTGAATTACGCTAATTTCCCAACTCGTTAAGGCACCTACCATACGTGCGTGTGTCGGTACCATTCGGCGAATCGAATCCAGCGTCCTGCCTTGACCGGTGACTTTGAACTGGACTATCGCTTCTGCCAAATCCTGCGTAGAAGCCACCGCTGACAACATCAACTGATCCATATCCACTAGATGAGATCGCAAAGCTTCGATGTTCACGACAGACCAGTCAGTATGCGGGTCGGCTTCCAGTATAGCGACGATTTCGGCGATAGCCGCAAACGCTGATTGCCCGGATTCGACGGGGAGAACTGAGGAATTCAGCGAGTGTGACATACCCGCTGAATGCCTTTCATGTGTCTGAGCGATGACATTGCCGCATACGACTGTCAAGGTAGACACAATCACACTGATACAAAATTTTCGAATTTGCATAAATAAAGTAGCGCGTCAATATCGGACCCTTAACTCTATTCGTGTTATGGAAAAACCAGTATGATTTAAATCATGGTTTACTCAACAGCACTCTGTTTACCTGATCCGCTCAACCGTCTTGATCCGTCCGCACTTCGTCGACAATCATACTCAGCAGGCGACATCCTGTTTCATCAGGGTGAAAACACACATGGTGTTTTCTACTTGCTGGATGGATCAATCACTCTCCAACGAGTCACCGAATCTGGTCACGAAGTAATCATCCTGCAAGCTGGCACTGGGGAGACCTTCGCTGAAGCATCGCTTTTTCATGACATTTATCACTGCACAGCAAAAGTGACTACGGCATGCACCGTTATTGAATGTTCGAAAAAAGCGGTTCTTGCACGATATAAGGATGATCCCGATTTCGCACTGGCCATGAGTGCACGCTTTGCAAATCAGGTACAGCAAACGCGAGCGCGGCTTGAACTTTTTTCAATCAAGAAAGCTGAAGAGCGTGTTTTCCAAGCTCTTGCCAATGGAATGCTTAAAGAGAGCGTAAAAACACTTGCCTGTGAAATTGGTCTTTCGCAGGAAGCAGTTTACCGATCGTTGTCTTCCCTGACTAAAACCGGCCGAATCGAGAAAACCGGGTACGGGAGATACACGGTTTAACCGACTATCGAGTCTGTCAAAAAGCGAACAAATTCAAGAAAGCGAAAACTACGCTACCTGAAGTTCAGGTATGTGTGCGTTGAGGCACCGTCAATCGTGTTGCATCCGGGTACTGTGCACAGCAGTTGGAATTGAAGAATAAGCAAACCTTATTTCCAGCGCTTGGCCCATTAGTACTATGGAGCGAAATTCGTGTCGTTCGAACAGAAATTCACACAAGGAATCGAGTACCGTCAGCACTTCGATCCAGACTTTTATCTTGACGATGATGCCAGGAATCTACTGGAACAGACATTTGTCAATACCAGTCAGAAGGCGATGCAGGAGCCGTTCCGCAGCATCAGGCTGGGCATTTGCGCAGAAGCTGCAAAATATGCGGCGGACAACAGCGTCGAACCATTTTCCTACCAGTCCCTGGCAGACAGCCATACCTTTCTTCAGGCATGTCTGGACCAGAAATTTCTGGATGAGCGGTATATGACGCTGACGGTTGGCGACGTATCGTTTGATGGAGAAAAATTATTTAACGCCACTCGCCAAACTATCCAGCATTGTGTGGCCGAAGGAATTAGTACAGTCGATGAACCAGAATTTCATGTCTGGCTTACGCTGGTTGACATGACTGTTATCGATCTGACTATCATCAGCCATCTGATAAAACAGACACGACTACCAACTCCTGCATCAATGGAACAATGGTTGAATGTCTGGCGACCTGAACGCCGAGGCAGGTTTGATTATCATCCGATTCTCATCGATGATAGCTTTCTGTCCAGATTACAGAAACCGGCGCACTAGAGCATTAAAACACCACCGACGCCAGCCATCAGCCGAATATTACCTGATGCATAACCCGTCCCGGATAAAGCGTAAACGCACCCGTCAGTAAAAGCGCCAGAACATAGAGCGACGCCATACCTTTCTTATGCTTTTGAACATCACCAGCGCGTATGGCCAGAACAGCGCGTATGACAGCGACTATTGTCAGAATCGATAAAACATGGATGGGGCTGAAAGGGCCAATGAGCCTTATTTTAAAGATGCCAAAGCTCGTCAGACTAACTAGCAGTATCAGCGTCACCCAGACGTAGCCGAGAAGCCGGTGCTTGTCAGTCCCTTTTCTGGATAAGAACTGAATCGCGCCTAGTGCAACAGCTGCCATGGCGGCAAAGGCGTGTACAACAATCAGCCAGTGGCTGTTAAACAAGGCAGCAGTGTTCATCGCATGAACACTATTGAGAGTAGCAGCGCGACTATGATTTCCGATACGCGCCGAACCTAGTCCTCCGTATCATCCTCGGTTGCATCATTGACACCGCCGGTGCCATTGTTCACGCGCTCCCGAAGTTCTTTTCCCGGTTTGAAATGCGGCACATGTTTACCACGCAGGGCTACTGCATCACCCGATTTCGGATTACGACCGATGCGCGGCTCCCTGAAATGCAAACTAAAACTGCCAAACCCGCGAATCTCGATGCGCTCCCCGCTGGCAAGCTCTGCACTCATTTTCTCCAGAATGCTTTTAACCGCCAGCTCAACATCTTTTGGTGGAAGATGGCTCTGGTTACTGGCTAGCGACTCTATAAGATCAGATTTTGTCAGGCTTCGTTCCGCCTCAGACCTATCACTCATCTTTCACCTGTGTTTCTTTTCTGTAATCACCACGGCAATGTGCAGCAATAATGGGCGATAAAGCACCCGTTGTACCTCAGGACACCTGCCCGACCTGCCTATAGTGTACTGGAAAACGCCAACAATCAATAACTTACTCGAGACAAAAAAAAACGGGCTGTTCACAGGTTTTCCCGTGAACAGCCCGCCTTGTTATCGCCTCAGTGCTCCAGCCAGCTCACTGCCTGGCCTGAATTACTGGTTTGCGACCAGAATACTACTTATCCAGACTACCGAGCTGCTCCTTCATGAGGTCGCCCAGCGTGGTGCCCGCAGGCTCTGCAGACGCCTCGTTGTAGTCGCTCATGGCCTCTGCCTCATCCGCATAATCTTTCGCCTTGATGGACAGGCTTAGCATGCGCGATTTGCGGTCTGTACCGATGAACTTGGCTTCCACTTCCTGACCTTCCTTGAACTCCTGCCGAACATCCTCGACACGCTCACGTGCGATTTCGCTGGCCCGGATCACACCTTCTACGCCATCGCCAAGATCGACCACAGCATGCTTCTGGTCAACTTCCTTGACGATACCTTTGACGATGCTGCCCTTAGGATTGTCAGCGACGAACTGACCAAACGGATCACGATCAATCTGCTTTACGCCCAGTGAGATTCGCTCTCGCTCAGGATCAACTGCCAACACAACGGCTTCGATCTCATCGCCTTTCTTGTAGTTATGAACGGCTTCGTCGCCGGTCTCATTCCATGAAAGATCTGACAGGTGAATCAAACCATCGATGCCACCGTCCAGTCCGATGAAGATACCGAAATCGGTAATTGACTTGATGGTGCCGCTGACCTTGTCACCTTTGTTGAACGACTCGGAAAAGTCTTCCCAAGGGTTAGGCTTGCATTGCTTGATACCCAGTGAAATCCGGCGACGTTCCTGGTCGATGTCCAGAATCATGACCTCAACTTCATCACCCAGTGCTACCACCTTGTTCGGGTTGACGTTGCGATTGGTCCAGTCCATTTCAGAAACGTGAACCAGACCTTCAACACCTTCCTCGATTTCTACGAAACAGCCGTAGTCAGCAATATTGGTAACCTTGCCGAACAGGCGAGAGCCTTCAGGATAACGTCGCGTGAGATCAACCCATGGATCTTCACCCAGTTGCTTAAGCCCGAGGGATACACGGTTGCGCTCGCGATCGAACTTGAGCACCTTGACCTGCATTTCCTGACCGACTTCAACCACCTCGGAAGGATGCTTGACGCGCTTCCAGGCCATATCGGTAATGTGTAGAAGACCATCGATACCACCAAGATCAAGAAACGCGCCGTAGTCGGTGAGGTTCTTGACGATACCCATGATTTCCTGCCCTTCCTGCAGATTCTCAAGCAGTTGCTCACGCTCGGCGGAGTACTCGCTCTCTACCACGGCACGGCGGGAGACGACAACGTTGTTGCGTCGCTGATCCAGCTTGATAACCTTGAATTCCAGTTCCTTGCCTTCCAGATAGCTGGTATCACGTACGGGTCGTACATCGACCAGTGAACCAGGCAGGAATGCACGGATGTCGCAAACTTCGACGGTAAAGCCACCTTTGACCTTGCCTGTGATGTTGCCTTTGATGATTTCGTCGTTTTCCTGAGCTCTCTCGAGAACTGTCCAGGAGCGTGCACGACGTGCTTTTTCGCGTGAGAGTTTTGTTTCTCCAAAACCGTCTTCAACGGAATCGAGTGCAACTTCTACGCTATCGCCGATTTTGACATCGGTTTCGCCGTTCTCATCTTCGAACTCTTCGATAGGCACAGCGCCTTCTGATTTGAGTCCTGCGTTAACAATTACATAATCGCCCGTGATATCGACAACTGTTCCCGTAAGAATGGAACCGACTTTCATCTGGGCTTTGGAGATACTCTCTTCGAAGAGCTCCGCGAAAGATTCTGACATTAAAAAGTAAACCTGTTGGTGAGTGACGCAATGTCTTCATGACACAGCGAATGTGTTAGTTGTTCAAAAGCCTTGCCATCCTGGCGAAGCACATAAGTTGTGCAGGTTGGTATTTCGTCGGTCTGGCAGCCGTAAAATCAAAGAAAACCGCCATTCGTCACTGCATCTCAATGCAAGGGACACTCCAGAGGTCCGGGCAAGTACCGCATTTCAAGACAGGGTCGTTTATAACTCTCGACGCCTGTCAGGTGGGCTCACCAACATCGGCAGGCAGCGCAGCAAGAATCTGCTGAACCACCCTGGCCACCGGAATATCACTGGAATCTATTACCAATGCATCTGTAGCGGCCATCAATGGAGAATGCTCACGGGAACTATCACGTTCATCGCGAGCAGCTATATCTTGTATCAAGCTCGCCATGTTAACCTGTATTCCCTTTTCTTTCAACTGCTTAGCCCTCCGAGCGGCTCTCACAACCGCAGAAGCGGACAGAAAAACCTTCAATTCGGCATCCGGGAACACCGCCGTGCCCATGTCCCGGCCATCGGCTACCAGCCCGGGGGCTATTCTGAAGCTGCGCTGTTCATCCAGCAAAGCTGCTCTGACAAGGGGCATAACCGCCACTTTTGAGGCCGCCGCAGCCGTTGCTTCAGAGCGTAACTCCAGGGTTACATCATCCCCCTCCAGAAAGACCTTTACACCGCCGGGGTGAGGTTTGAACACGGCATTCATGGATTCAAGGCAGTCCATGACGGATGCTTCATCGTTCAGATCAGCACCACTTTTCAGAGCGTGCAAACCGGCTGCTCGATAGACCGCACCACTATCAAGCAAGTGATACCCCAGTTGGTCAGCCAGTAGTCTTGCTACTGTGCCTTTACCGGCGCCAGAGGGCCCATCAATCGCTATGACCGGCACATTAATCATCTAATTCCATGATCCTGAGGCCTGCCGCTGCGGCGATAGAGGCAAAGCCGGGGAAAGAGGTATTGACGTTGGCGCAATCAAGCACAGTAATCGGACCATCGCTGATAAGCGATGCCATTGCAAACGACATTGCCGTCCTGTGATCACCGCAACTATCCGCAATACCGCCGGTCAGACGCTTGCCAACGATATGCGCGCCATCAGGGGTGTCTGTAATGTCAGCACCCAGTGCCCGCAAGCCATCCGCCATGACCTGAATACGATCGGTTTCTTTCACCCTCAGTTCCTCAGCACCACTGACAACGGTGGTTCCGCTGGCAGAGGCTGCCGCAACAAATAGTGCTGGAAACTCATCAATGGCCAGGGAAACAAGCTCTTCAGGAACGTGGATGCCGCTGAGCTGGGTGCCTCGAACTAAAAGGTCGGCGACAGGTTCTCCACCAGTTTCCCGCGGATTGTCTATTGAGATGTCAGCGCCCATTAACTTGAGAATATCGATAACCCCGGTACGAGTCGGGTTCATGCCAACACTTTTCAGCAGCAACTGAGAACCGGGTGTCATGGCTGCGCCAACCAGAAAAAATGCTGCGGATGAAATATCCGCAGGTACTGTCAGAGTGGTGGCGGTCAGCGTCTGCCCTCCTTCAATGCTGGCTGATAAACCGTCAATTGAGAGCTCGACACCGAAACCTCGCAACATACGCTCCGTGTGATCTCGCGTTACGGCAGGCTCATGAACCGTGGTTCTGCCTTTCGCGTGCAAACCCGCCAGAAGCACGGCTGACTTGACCTGTGCGCTTGCGATCGGGCAGGTGTATTCAATGGCAGACAAGGTTCCGCTCTGAGAAATCGTTAAGGGAGGCGTGCCACCGTCCGAGGTGGAAATCATGGCGCCCATCTCGCTCAATGGCTGTGTAATTCGGCGCATGGGCCTGCCCGTGAGAGATGCATCTCCTGCCAGAACACATGGAATGCGCAGCCCGGCCAGTAGCCCTGTCAGCAAGCGCATACCCGTGCCGGAATTGCCGAGATAGATAGTGGATTCAGGCGGAACCAGAGCATCCACCCCCTTGCCGTACAGAGTTACCTGACCGGGCCCACCGCGTTCAATACGAACACCCATGGCTCGAAATGCGTCAAGGGTATGCAGGCTGTCTTCACCTTCTAAAAATCCGGATACTTCGGTCACGCCGTTGGCTATTGAACCGAACATCATCGAACGATGAGACATGGATTTATCGCCCGGTACTGCGATTTCACCCGTCAGCGAGTTGCCGGGTTCGAGAACAAAACGTTTACTGGAAGACAAATGGGCGGAGGCTTGAGTCACGATAGATCCCGTATTGAAGCAGTCGTGAATGTTACCACCGCCTCAGGCCTGCGACGTCAACTGCAACGGCTTACCGGAAAAGTTGTGAACCGTATGCATGAGTAAGCCGAATCTGAATGCACCAAAAATGCTCACCTCCTTGTAACCTTGCCCAGACTGTGGCTTGCTTCGCTTGGCGATACCCATTTTTTTATTGTGGCTTTACGTGTAGAATCTTCGTTCAAACACGCTAGCCCTGGCCCCCATGAAGCAAAACACCGCAAATATTGATCTCAAAAAAGCGGGCCTGAAGGTCACACTGCCCCGAGTCAGCATTCTGGAGATTCTCGAGGAGGCAGAACAGCACCATATGAGTGCTGAAGACGTCTACAAGACATTACTCAAGAATGGCAATGAAATCGGGCTGGCAACCGTTTATCGCGTCCTGACTCAGTTTGAGGCTGCCGGCTTGGTCACCCGCCACCATTTCGACGGTGGTCAGGCAATTTTCGAGCTCGATACTGGCGACAATCATGACCATATCGTCTGTCTTAAAACAGGCAAGGTAGCCGAATTCAAGGACCCGGCAATTGAGGAGAGACTGGAACAGATCGCCAGCGAACTGGGTTACACACTAAACGATCACAAGATAGTGCTCTATGGTGAAGTGATGGATACACCTCGCCTGCGGTCTCGAAAAACAGGATCTAAAAAAAACCGCTGAATCAGTGGTAGCAACATACCTGCTTCATTAAAGTCAATCCATCCCGGCATCGCCTCACCCGATGCCTGGGAACATACACAACTTCAACTTGCCCAAGTCTTGCTATTCCACGAAGGGGCAAGTAAATCGCCTGATGTAATTACTTTTCTGGACGTCAGCCATCGTATCCAACTCTGTCAACCATCTTCGTGGCATTGACGCGATGCTTTGCGATTTCGGCAAGCGGTAAAGCATCGTACTCAAATTCACCCCAGGACTGAACGAGTCCGGATGCGGTGACATCCTGTTTGACCGGGTACTCGTGATTCTGCTCTGCGTACATGCGTTGCGCCAGATCTCCTGCCAGAAACTCCATAAGCTGGACGGCGTTATCCCGATTCGGGGCGCTTTTAGTCAGGGAAATTCCACTGATGTTCATATGCGTGCCTCGCCCTCCTTGGTTGGGAAACACAATATTTACGGAATCTGCCCAGCCGGATTGCTTTTCATCGGTCAACATCGCACCCATGTAGTAGGAATTGATAATGGCGATATCACAAACCCCTTCTGAAATCGCTTTTACCTGAGCACGATCGTTACCTTCCGGTTTGCGCGCAAGATTGTCCTTCACACCTGTTAACCAGCTTTCAGCGGCCTCTTCACCGGAATGAGCAATGACAGAGGCGATTAGCGCAACCATATACTCATGCTTTCCACTACGCGTACAGATTTTCCCCTTGAACTGAGCTTTGGCCAGGTCTTCATAGGTCGCAATATCGCCATCTGTGACTCTATCCTTTGACGTTACGATGAGCCGGGCGCGATTGGTGAGGCCAAACCAATGACCGTCCGGATCGCGGAATTCGGCAGGAATATTATTTTCCAGCACGGCAGACGATACGCTTTGCGTTACACCTAGTCGCAATGCACCATCAAGCCTGCCAATGTCGGCGGTAATAATAAGGTCAGCCGGGCTGTTGTCCCCTTCATTGACCAGACGCTCTACCAGCCCTTTCTTGGCGAAAACCGTGTTGACTTTAATACCGCTATCTTTAGTGAACGCATCAAAAATCGGTTTCGTTAAAAATGGCTGGCGGTAAGAGTACACGTTTACCTCATCTGCAGCTAACACGCTTCCTGCTGCTGCGACTAGCGCAGATATAAAAAATGCACTTACGCTTTTCTTTCCGGGTAACAACATGCTCGTATTCACGCCTTCATTGAGTTGATAACGTGAATGCTAATACGATTATTTTTAATTACAACCACACAAGAAGTAAGTGAATGTGACTAATGCGCCAGCAATCACGTTTTAATTGCGAACGGCCGTTATACCCAATTGACCCAACCCGCCAGGTCTCCACGCTGTTCTCTCAACCCACCGTCGATAATACGTGCTGCTGTATGTGCTTGAGGTGACAGAAATACCGAGCCCAGCAATTTTTCACGCCGGTTAATACCCATGTAATCAAATGTCTCTTCGTCTCGCAGGATACCGCCACTGGACCAGTAACTTAACCAATCGTGCGACTGGGCTGCTAGTAGCAGGCTTTGCACGGCACTGGATGCCGCCGCTACGTGCTCGACATTTTTCTGATTGAATGCTGGTGTTTGAGCGTCCGTGGGCCCATCTGCACTTTCCGCAGGATCTGGCAACCACGTAGCCTGTACCAGCACACCGCAGGCAGAGACCATCTCTTTGATCTTGGATTGCCACGCTCGACTCCATTTTGAATCTGTATGCGCGTTGGCCTGATTTTCGAGGAAAACCAACAGTTTTGTGCAGGCCGCAGGATTTACCACATGAAATCTCCATGGCATAGGAGCGTTCATTTCCGACTCACAGTGATCCGCATGAGCTCTTTTGTGAAACGGTGCCCAGGCAGCGGAATTGAGCATGGCATGCAATACTTCGGTGTGCTCCTCACGCCAAAGCGCTTGCTGTTCATGACGTAGTTCTACTGGCAGGAGAACTTTCGAAGTCTTACGTGATTGGATAGTCTGTTCTACGATATTCATCGTGCTCAGGACTCATCGACAACACGTTGCAAGTAAGCACCGTACCGAGATTTTCCCAGACGCTTCGCATGCGCTTGAAGCGCTTCACGACTGATAATTCCTTTACGAAATGCGATTTCTTCCGGACAAGACACTTTGAGTCCCTGCCGGCGTTCCAGCGTTGCAACAAACTGGGCGGCTTCAATCAAGGAATCGGGTGTCCCGGTATCCAGCCAGGCCAGACCTCGACCCATGGTTTCCACGTGCAATGCACCCTCTGCCAGATAACGATTGTTCAGATCTGTTATTTCCAGCTCACCGCGTGCCGAAGGCTTGATAGCCTTTGCATATTCAACCACTTTTTCATCGTAAAAATACAAACCTGTAACAGCATAAGACGATTTGGGTTCTGCCGGTTTTTCTTCGAGTGACATCACGACACCGTCACGATCAAACTCAACTACGCCATAACGTTCTGGATCTTCAACATGGTAGGCAAACACGGTTGCGCCTGAATCACGCTTGGATGCTCTGGATAGCTGGGGTGGCAAATCGTGGCCGTAGAAGATGTTATCGCCGAGTATCAGAGCACAGGAATCACCATCGATAAATTCCTCACCAAGAATGAACGCCTGCGCCAGTCCATCCGGGCTTGGTTGTACCTTGTAGGAAAAATGTAAACCGAACTGCTCACCTGTACCCAATAGCGCCTCAAACTGCGGTAAATCGCGCGGTGTTGAAATAATAAGTATTTCGGTGATATCAGCCAGCATCAACACCGATAACGGGTAGTAGATCATCGGCTTGTCATACACCGGCATCATTTGCTTGGAGATAGCCGTTGTCATTGGATGCAGCCGAGTACCCGAGCCGCCAGCCAGAATGATGCCTTTCACGATGTTCTCCTCTGTTGTCGATACAAATTATTCACAGCAGTTCGCCCACCTTAAATGAATGAGTCTCTTGCTGTTTTGGCGCGTAGGAACGTATCCTCGATGGCATCGGCATCAGAGGTGGCTATAGCTGTTCGCAAGGACTTCAAATGCGCATCCAGACTATCCATAGACTGCAATATGGCATCCTTGTTACTCAAGCAGACATCACGCCACATCACCGGGTCACTGGACGCAATTCGTGAGAAATCCCTGAAACCACCTGCCGCGTAACGAAAGATTTCCTCTGCTTCCTGCTGCGTAGCAAGGGTGTCCACCAGCGCATAAGCCAGAATATGTGGCAAATGACTTGTCGCAGCCAGCACCCTGTCATGATGCTCAGGCGAGAGACATTCAACGGCAGCACCTGCAAGTTCCCACAGTTGCTGTACAGCAGCAATTGCTTCACTGGAGGTTTGCGCAACGGGAGTTAAAAGAACCCTGCGGTTCACATACAAAGAGGCATCAGCTGCATTTACACCGGTTTTTTCCCGGCCGGCGATTGGGTGACCAGGCACGACCCGCGACATATCACTGATAGCCGCCTGCGCATCTTCAATGAACGGCGCTTTAACACTACCAGCGTCGGTAACGATCGCTGTCGTCGTCAGATGTTCGGAAATAGCAGACAATTGTTGCCGCATACTGAGCATGGGTACGGCCAGCATAATCATGTCGGCATGTGGAATGATGGTGGCCGGATCTGTCGAATATTGATCGATCAGTCCCAGCTCGACACCGCGCTCTCCAACACTCGACTTACGAACCAGGGCACTAATTTGACCGGTAAATCCACGTTTTTTCAGCGCGCCAGCGAGCGACCCGCCAATCATGCCCAGACCAACAATACAAAGATGTTTACAAGGCACGCGGGTAAGACCCCAATACTTTAACCAATGGTGCAAATTCTCTCAATTGATCAAGAACCCGGGACAAATGACCATCATGTTCATGTCCATCTACGTTGATAAAAAACACGTATTCCCATAACGCAGAGCGAGAGGGGCGGGATTCTATACGCGTCATGCTGACACCAGCCTCCTCCAGTGGACCCAGCATACTGCGCAAACCGCCCGGCCTGTGCGGAGCAGATACCAGCAACAGCGACGAATCTTCGCCGCTTGGTGGCATGTCCTGATCACCAATAATCAGAAAACGCGTGGTATTGTTTTTCTCATCCTCAATCCCTTTGGTTATTGTTGCCAGAGAATAAAGTTCAGCCGCTGTTTCTCCGGCGATTGCGGCTATATCCGATCGTTCTATGGCAAGCTTGGCTGCAGCCGCATTACTGCTTTCACTGACGCGAACAGCATCGGGCAGGTTTGCATTCAGCCAATGCATACATTGGGCAAGTGCCTGGGGATGAGCATGCACTTCTTTGATATCCGCAAGTGTCTCAGCATTGCTTAGCAGGCAATGCTGAATTCGCATACCCACTTCTCCACACACACGCAGTGTGGTTTGGGTGAGTAGATCGAGCGTCTGATTCACCGCACCTTCGGTTGAATTTTCTACCGGTACCACGCCAAATCTGGCACGGCCCGCTTCGACTGCATGGAATATTTCGGCAATGCCAGGCTCGGGGTGCGTTTCTACAAAATGACCAAAATGTCTGTCTGTTGCAGTATGGCTGTAAGTACCTTCAGGCCCCAGGTAGGCGACGCGCATGGGCTCTTCCAGCATCTGACTAGCGGAGATAATTTCACGAAATATCCGTTGCATATCCCTATCGTGCAGTGGACCTTCATTACGCTCAGCCACCGCTCTTAAAACCAGTGCGTCACGTCCAGGTTTATACAAGTCGGCCCCACCATCTTTTGACTGATTACCTTTGAGTACGGCAATTTGTGTACAAACCGCCGCTCGCTGATTGATTAGCGTTTGTATCTGTCCATCGATAGCATCGATTTGCCGATAGATTTCCTCAAGGGAAACCGGCTGCTTGTCTGGTTTGAGCTCATCGCTCATGGCTGTGGATCTCTGGCGAATTCATTCAGATACTCTACCAGCGCATCGACCGCTTCATCAGTAACGGCGTTGTATAAACTGGCTCGTAGTCCACCCACTGATTTATGTCCCTTCAGCCCAATCAGACCACGCTTTACGCTGCCCTTTAAAAACGCATCCTGCCACTGTGGGCGAGCAAGCTGAAAAGGGATGTTCATCAGGGACCGATTGTCAGGATGGACGTTGTTGGAATACACTTCGCTTTCGTCAATGGCTGCATAGACTCGAGCGGCCTGACGTTCGTTACGCTTGGAAATTGCCTCAAGGCCACCCTCGTCCAGAAGCCACTGGAATACCAACCCTGCGGCATACCATGCGAATGTGGGAGGTGTATTGAGCATTGATCCGGCATCATTCATCGCTGCATAGCTGAACACAGGAGCCAGGTGTTTGCGATGAGCGCTTCGCTCAATCAAGTCGTCTCTTACAATAACCACCGTTATGCCAGCGGGACCAATGTTCTTCTGGGCACCGGCATAGATGACCCCGTAACGCTCTATATCCACCGGGCGTGAAAGAATGGAAGACGACATATCGACAACCAGCGGAACCGGGCTGACGGGAAGTTCACCCAGCTGGACGCCGTCAATGGTCTCATTGTCAGTAACATGCAGATAGCTTGACTTGCCAGCATCCAGCCATTGATCGATATCAGGTACTCGAAGGTATGGTTCGCGTGAAACGCTAACTACCTCGCGGACACCGGTAGATAAGGCTGCAACCGAACGGGCCTTTGCAGACCAGTAACCCGTGTTGGCAAATGCCACCTGACCCGCTGTATCCAGATTACTGACCGTCAGTGCAAACTGACTACTGGCACCTCCTTGCATAAAGAGCACTGAATACCTGTCCGGAATTGCGATTAACGATCGCAGATCCGCTTCAGCCTTTTGCGCAATTTCGATGAAATCAGCGCTTCTATGGCTCATCTCAAGCACCGACAAACCGCGACCCTGATAGTCAACAATATCGCGTTGCAGCGATTCAAGCACCGATACTGGCATCGCTGCCGGGCCGGCATTGAAATTAAAACTACGCACGGCCATAGGTTTGTATCCTGGCGTGGTCCGCTACCTGAAATTAGTTGTCTTCGGGATTTTCGTCTGCTTCTGATTCGGAGTCTGTCGAGGTATCCGGCGCATCTTCAGCGTTGTCCGATTCATTCGATGGTTCTGTTGCAGTAGCGTCATCGTTTGGAGCATCTGCGCTTTCGGTGGCGTCGCCATCTGCCCCTTCGACAATATCGTCATCACCATTGACATCGGATTCATCGATTCGGGTGATTTCTACCATTGACTCACCGTCACTCAATCTTATGAGGCGCACACCCTGCGTATTGCGGCCCACAGTTGATACACCCGAAACGGCAGTCCTTACCAGTGTGCCGGCATCAGTGATCATCATGATTTCGTCATCTTCACCGACTTGAACAGCGCCAATGACAGGACCGTTTCGATCCGTCGTCTTTATGTCGATGACCCCCATGCCACCGCGACCTTTTGTCGGGTAGGCATCTGGTTCAGAGCGCTTTCCATAACCATGCTTGGTAGCGCTGAGTATGCTGCCTTCACTGACAACAATCAGTGCAATTACCGTATCTTCCTCTGGCATGCGGATTCCGCGCACACCGGCAGCTGTTCTACCCATTTTCCTGACAGCAGACTCGTGAAAACGCATAGCCCTGCCACCGCTTGAGAACAACATGATATCGCTGTCGCCCGTGGTCAGTCCGACGTCGATGAGAAAATCATCAATACGTAAATCGATAGCGATAATGCCGTTGGTTCGAGGCCGTGAGAAATCGGCGAGCGCAGTTTTCTTGACCACCCCTTTGCTGGTCGCAAACATGACGAATTGCGTATCGGTGTACTCTCTTACAGTGAGAACAGCATTAACACGTTCGTCCTCTTCCAGCGGCAACAAGTTAATAATGGGCCGGCCACGCGAACCTCGACTGGCTAACGGTAACTCGTAGACCCGCTTCCAGTAGACCTTACCGACACTGGTGAAAAACAACACCGTGTCGTGCATATTGGCGACAAAAAGCTTATCGACGAAATCCTCGTCCTTGATAGCCGTGGCTGATTTCCCGCGACCACCTCGACGTTGCGCACGATAATCTGAAAGCGGCTGTGCCTTGACGTAACCGCCGTGCGACAAGGTGACAACAACAGCCTCATCCGCGATTAGATCCTCTACTGTCATTTCAGAGTGATCGACCTGGATAACAGTTCTACGCTGATCACCGTATTGTTCGATGATGGCAACAAGCTCGCCCCGGATAACAAGACGCAAACGCTCCGGATCGGTGAGGATGTCCAGGTAGTCTTCGATCTTTTCCAGAATTTCCTTGTATTCCGCGATGATCTTGTCCTGCTCCAGACCTGTCAGTCGGTGCAATCGCAAATCGAGAATGGCTTGCGCCTGAACCTCAGACAATTGGTATTTGCCTTCATGCAACCCATATATATCGCCAAGATTTTCAGGCTTTGAGGCTGCAGCACCGGCGCGTTCCAACATGCCACTGACAATACCGGGCTCCCATGTTGTCGCAACCAGCTTCTCTTTAGCCTCTGCGGAATTCTGCGACTCCTTGATCAGCTGAATGATTGGATCGATGTTGGCCAGCGCAACAGCCAGCCCTTCAAGTACATGAGCGCGATCACGCGCCTTGCGCAACAGGAATACGGTGCGCCTGGTGACGACTTCGCGGCGGTGACGGATGAATGCATTCAGCACCTGGACCAGGTTCAGCAATTTAGGCTGACCATCATCCAACGCCACCATGTTGATGCCGAAAACCACCTGAAGCTGCGTTTGCTTGTACAACTGATTGAGCATGACTTCACCCGAATCACCCCGACGCATTTCGATGACGATACGCATACCGTCTTTGTCCGACTCGTCTCGCAGTTCTGTGATGCCTTCGATCTTTTTATCTTTGACGAGTTCTGCAATCTTCTCGAGCAGACGCGCCTTGTTGACCTGGTAGGGCAACTCGTGAACGATGATAGTGTCTTTACCGGTTTTTTCGTTGTAGACAACTTCGGCTTTGGAGCGTATGTAGACTTTGCCACGGCCGGTGCGATAGGCCTCTCTGATGCCCCGTGCACCATTGATAATGCCCTTTGTAGGAAAATCGGGGCCCGGCAAATGCTCCATCAACTGTTCAACCGTTATATCCGGATCATCGAGCATGGCAATCGTGGCGTTGATAACCTCGGAGATATTGTGCGGCGGAATGTTGGTGGCCATACCAACGGCGATACCGGTGCCGCCATTAACCAACAGCGCAGGTATCCGAGATGGCAAAACGCTGGGTTCACGCTCAGAGCCATCGTAGTTAGGGTTGAAATCGACGGTTTCCTGATCGATATCGGCCAGTAATTCCTGTGTGATCTTGGCCATGCGTACTTCCGTGTAACGCATTGCAGCTGCAGGATCACCATCAACCGAGCCAAAGTTACCCTGACCATCTATCAGCATGTAGCGCATGCTGAAGGGCTGCGCCATTCTGACCATGGAGTCGTAGATGGCGGAGTCACCGTGTGGATGGTATTTACCCATGACTTCACCCACTACACGCGCCGACTTGCGATAGGGCCGGTTAAAGTCGTAGTTTTGCTCATGCATGGCATACAGAATGCGCCGATGAACCGGTTTAAGCCCATCACGTACATCGGGCAATGCACGAGAAACGATGACGCTCATGGCGTAATCGAGGAACGACTGCCGCATCTCATCCTCGAGATTTATAGGCAGAATTTCTTTGGCGAAATCAGACATAAAAAGCTGGGCCGGACTATGGTTGCGATCAACGCAGATCAACTCGCTTATTTTAGCACACGACAGGACTCTAAGTACCTAATTTGCAAGAACTTGCGACCTTTCGAAGCAGCGTAGAAAACCGTTTTCAGGATCGCTTTGCCATGCCGGGTAATTCAGCGCAAATCACGTAACTTTGTGCAGCTTTACATGACGCAAACAATAGACTGCCTCTTCGCGTGTATCATCGCCCAGGCCGTTGGCTTTGCCCTCTTTACACACGCGTAGCGCAAAACACCATTACCGGTCGTCATTCGGCCAGTCGGCCCTTTGTGTCGTAGAAAGTCGAAATAACACCCGTATTGCCAGTTGAAATACACCAGTTCAGTGCCCGCAAACACCTTGGTGTAACGGGTAGCCGTCCTTGAAAAGTTAAGATACGAAACATCATGAACAGCAACCACAATGTCGATCCTGCAGAGCTTGCCAAATTTCAGGACCTGGCCAGTCGCTGGTGGGATGCCAATAGCGAATTCAAGCCACTTCATCAGATCAACCCGCTACGCCTCGAGTGGATCAGTGAAAGGGTGACGCTTTCAAATTCACGTGTTCTGGATGTCGGCTGCGGTGGTGGCATCCTGTCCGAGTCCATGGCGCATGCCGGCGCTGACGTGGTTGGCATAGACCTGGCGGAGGCACCTTTGTCAGTGGCACGCCTGCACGCCATGGAAACTGGTGCAAATGTTGACTATCAGGCGATTTCAACAGAAGAGTGTGCCGAGCAGATGCCTGCACAGTTTGATTGCGTTACTTGCCTTGAAATGCTTGAACATGTGCCTGACCCGGCATCAACCGTGGCAGCCTGTGCAAGGCTTGTAAAACCGGGCGGCAGGCTGTTCTTTTCAACCCTGAATCGCAACCCAAAATCATGGGTGTTTGCAATCGTGGGTGCTGAGTACATACTCAGGCTGCTTCCGAAAGGCACCCATGAGTGGCAGAAATTCATTAAGCCTTCGGAACTGAACGGATATTGTCGCAGCGCAGGATTACGCGTCGACGAAATTATCGGCTTGACCTACAACCCCCTGACACGGCACTACAAGCTTGCTGATGATGTGGATGTAAACTATATGATAGCTGCCACCAGGCCAGCCGATGAACAATAGGCATGGAACGACTTGAGCCAATTGAGTAGCCAACCTTGAGCGATGCCCAGGTCAACGTGCGTGAAGGTTCAAGCGTGTACTACAGCTTGTTGTGGATCGATCCTGCAGCAAAAATGCGTGTAGACCAGCGCCTGGGATTGATCAAAGCCTTGATAACCACTCTGGACGATGTTCAGGAACCTCAGGTTGCGGAAAAGAAAATTCATTGGTGGCACGAGGAGCTTCAACGCATGCATGGTGGTGATGCGAGACACCCCGCGGCACAACAGAATCAACTTATACTCAAGGGCCTGGACCAGGCGATGGCAGCGTGTCTTGACATACTTAGTGCTGTTTCCACACAACGCTTTTCACCATTTGAAACAACAGCCGCAAGTGATACCAACCTGGTTCTGAACCACAGAGCGAGGCTTGCCCTAATAGCGCATGCCCTCAGTGGCGATAACACCGATCTTGATGCCAGCATGCACCCTGAGTCGTCAGCACTGGCATTTGCGCACCATGAACAACTCGTGCGCCTGCCGGGACTTATCCATCGCGGACAACCCGTATTCAGTGATGAGATGTACCAGCAATTTCAGGTTCGCCCAAAGGATCTTGCTGACCATATTCGTATTGCTGATGCTGCCACAACGGATTACACCAGCGACTCTGATACCCAGACCACCGCTGCGACCAACTTCAAAAGTATACCCGTCGTCACCGAGAAACCCGGTCGTCAGAATTTGCTCACTCATGCCATTGATTGCAACCGCGCCTCATTGCTGACTGCGATTAACGACAAGGCAGTAGAACACCGCTACCGTCGCCCGCCTCTTTTGCCAATCTGGCGGTTACTTGTACTGCGTAAATATCAGCTGGAATTATGGAAAAAACGTCAGCCGGATTTACTGCGAGAACGCATGACATTAACGCCTTTAACAAAATTCTTTCGTGCCTGGCAGCAACGGCGCTAGCCATTGAAAACACCTTTACAATAAGCTCAACAAGGGTGCTGTCAGCATCCATGGCATCCGTTTCATTTACACTATTCCTATGCAGCAACCCAACTACCAGCCCAGCACACAAACTCAAAAAGAGTTCAAGCCCGGCGAAGACGCTCTAGCCGGCAAAGTGGTGCTAATTACCGGTGCAACCGGAGGCCTTGGCACCTGCCTGAGCATCGCCTGTGCGCAGGCTGGCGCAACAGTTGCCCTTGCAAGTCGAAATGAAAAAAAACTTGAGAAGCTCTACGATGTCATCGTGGACTCGGGCGCTGAAAAACCAGCCATAATTCCACTACAACAGGATAAAGCCGGACCTGCCGAATACAGCCAGCTCGCCGACCTGCTAACGTCCGAATTCGGCATGCTCGATGCGCTGGTTCATTGCAGTGCCGATCTGGGTACGCCGACGCCACAGCTCAATATCAGCCATGCTGAGTGGGTAAAGGTCATGAATGTCAACCTGACTGCCGCACGCCTTCTATCACTGCACTGCATGCCGTTGTTGACAGGATCGGAAATTGGCAGCATCACCTTTCTGCTGGATAAAAAAACTACCGCTTATTGGGGAAGCTATGGTGTGTCCAAACAGGCTTTGCAAACGTTAATGCATATGCTGGCTGATGAAACCGATAACAAGCTTGGCAACGATAACAGTCCACTGCTAGCTATCAATGGCTTCGATCCCGGTCCGATTCGTACACCATTAAGACGAAGAGCCTTTCCGGGAGAACGAGAGGATGAAACTGACTTACCGCAAACACGCCTGGGTCCTTTGCTATCCTTGATCCTGCGTACAGACCGGAAACTCACTGGCGCAGCAGTGTCTTTCTAGACACATCACCGGATGTTAGAGAGCGGTTGTCAAAAGGCCCAGCTCAAGAGCGCGCTCTCTGGCCACCTGACATTCCCCGTTGGTCAGCCGTGTATTGCTTCCAGTGGTTCTTGCCAGCATCAGACTTCCCGGCGAGTTGCTGTGATCACCGGAGTTAGCCAGAACATGAAACAACTCATGTGCCAGGGCTATTTCCTGATCCTGCAAAGCCAGCGTCAACCACACGGAATCTGTTAACCAGGGCCTGTTCCGTGTATTACCACGCCCGAATGCTTCAGCATCAAACGGTGTGCTCATACGCGTATCACGTGCCAGTACAACGGTCAGCTTACGATCAGCTCCTGAAGATCTCACAGCATCCATCAGTGTTCTGGCTGACCCCGTTTCCAGATCACGCAGATAATCAGGACTTTGAACAAAGCTTACCGTCGTATCTCTGAAAGCAATATTGCATTGTTCAAGGATGGATTCAGTGTCGTCCAGCAATTGCGTGATTTGTGGAGACTGCCATTGGCGATCAAGCACCAGGATCTGCAATGGCAATGCAAGTGTGTCACCGGTCATTTCAGACTTGACGACAGATGATTCAAAGTCAACGCCTGACGATTCATATTCGTAAGTCTCCGTGACAACTATTGATTGCCGCTCTGAAAACTGTGGATCATATAGATAACCTTCGGCAAGTTCGCGGGGAGCTGCACCATTAGCAAACTGCATGCGAATTTTTTTTATCAGATCGGAAGCCACCAGTTCTGGCTCGTCCCTCAGCCAACGGGCAGCCAGCGCAACAACCCGTGGAACCGCATAACTACTGCCAGACACCGTACCCTCAGTGCCATCAAATTGCAGTGCCTGTATATGCTCTGCAGGCACCATGTAGTCCACTGCTACCCTGCCCCAATTGACACCTTGTGCAATTCGCCCAAAGTCATCCGCTGATGTCACCACGAGCATATTTGCTAAACCGAGTGCCGCGGGATAAACCGGCTGTTGATCAATGTCGCGTCCATTGTTTCCGGCTGAAGCAATGAACAGGATATGCGGATATTCAGCTGCAACCTGTTCAAAAGCACTCCAGGGCTCAGGCTTGTTCCCGCCTAAGGGCATTCCGATAACACGCACTCCATGACGATCCGCATGAGCTACGAGTTCAGCCATTCTGAGCATGTCAGGACGTGGGTATCGATAGGGCACCAGTTCAACAAACGGCGCCTCTCTAAGCAGAATCGACGCGGTACGCGTTCCATGACGCTGTACGGACCCGCGACCACTGGGATGACTATCAAACGGTAGCTCATCCATATCCCAGAAGTCATAGCCGATAAGTGCGCCGGATTGATCACGCGCCAATGAACGGCCGATTTCAGGCAACAGATAGTTAACGCCGGCATCCACCAATGCAACCCGTATGCTGCCAGGTGATTCTACTTGCTCCGACATCGCGTCAGATTGCGGCACTGGCGGATTGTCCAACTCATCAGCCGCAACCCATGCGCACGAAAAAACCAGCGCGGCAAGAAACCCTGTTCGCAGTAAACAGCGGCTGTTGGCACAGTCAAGCATTAACGGTTTCAGATATGTCCGCGCTCGAACATGGATTCACCTTGCTCGTCGATGATCTGCCGCGCTTTGGCTTCAGAATGCGTCACAGCGGATTGACGATCAGCGTGGTTGTCCGCCCGAATAAACTGTGCCGTCTTGATCTCACCATTCACTTCCCTGGAAATCGAGCCAGCAGTCTTATACTGGCTGCCGTCTTTGAACGGCGCTGCAACGATTGAGAAGCCCTCGTACTCAACAGCCTCTGCCGGTTCAGCCGTGTCGGATCCACCAGCCTTTGCGCCACCAAACAGTTTTCCAAATACCTGCCCTAATCCCATTTCGATCTCCGCGTTCCGAACGCACAAATTGCGTACCGATCTGGCATGATACCTTTACTGCCGACGCGGTATCATGCGCGATTTGAAAAAACCGGAAAGACCTTGCAAACCACTGCCTACCAGTCACCGATAGGTACTCTGACGCTTGCCGCTGATGAGCATGGCCTTCGTCATATCATCTTTCCGCAAGGCAGCCGCAGCTTTAGTCCTCCGGACAGCTGGCAGCAGACCAGCCACGGCTTTAAAGAGACAATCAACCAACTTGACGAGTACTTTTCCGGTACTCGCAAGACATTCACCATCAAACTGTCACCACACGGAACTGATTTTCAGCGAAGCGTCTGGCTGGCACTTCTCCAGGTGGGTTATGGCCAGACAACAAGCTACGGTGACATCGCAAAACTTATCGGCAAACCAAAAGCTAGCCGTGCAGTAGGCGCTGCTAATGGCGCCAACCCAATTCCCATTATCATCCCATGCCATCGGATAGTCGGCTCTGCTGGCAAACTTACAGGCTTTGGTGGAGGCTTACCAACTAAACAGTGGCTGCTCGCTCACGAACGTGGAGACGGCCAGCTTTTCGACTTTACCAA
Source organism: Granulosicoccus sp. (assembly GCA_045106855.1). Lineage (GTDB taxonomy): Bacteria > Pseudomonadota > Gammaproteobacteria > Granulosicoccales > Granulosicoccaceae > Granulosicoccus. The sequence goes on along the minus strand of JBGCFI010000031.1, from coordinate 15,194 downwards.
CCCATAAGCCGGCCGAAAAAACCTGGCTTAAGCGAATCACGACAACGGTTGTACTGATCTCGATAACGCTGAGAGCGGCGTTGGACATTTTCTGCTGCCCGCAACAGCCAGGGCTTCTTCTGATATGACTTGCGCGAGAAACCTGCTGTGCCCTCGTGGTAGTTCAGGTACAGATTGTAGGCATCGTCACCGCTTATCTTGTTCACGCGCATAGCCTCACCCATGTACCAGTGAATAAAATCGGTCGCATCAGCGAACTTGTGCCGCACACGCCAATACTCACCGGTGGCGCGATGATATTGCCCCCAGGTACCGTCAATAGCTTGTGCATACCCGTACGCCGAACTCAGTCGGCGCCAGGGTATAAAGCCGAGTAATTTCTTGCGCGGTGGCCTGGCTTTGGCACGGAAAGAACTTTCCTGATACATGAAGGCCATCGGGATATGCATTGAGGTACCCCATTTTTTTTGAGCGGCTACAGCCGCCTTGTGCCATCCTCTTTTCTCGCCGTATACCGAACAGATATCATCAGGGCGCGAAGGCTGTGAAGCACAGGCCTGCAAACCCAATAGGACAACGAGTATCAGCACACCCCTTGTGCGTTTTTTGGGGACAGGCGTATTCATGTAGACAAGTGTAGATACTCATGCTTTAACGTGCATGAACAAAACCCTTACGAGAGTGAATATCACTATGGAAAACAATAAAACACTGCCGGAAGGTGCGCCTGAACCTGGCACGTATCGACATTACAAGGGGCCTCTGTATCAGGTTCTCGGTATGGCCCAACATTCGGAAACGGATGAATGGATGGTGGTATATCAGGCGTTGTACGGCCCAAAAGGCTTCTGGGTGAGGCCATTGTCATTGTGGCTTGAGCCGATCGACAACAGCAAAGTTGGCAAATCAGGCAATAAACATGCGACGCCCGAAGTCAGGTTCGAACTGGTGACACCTTCTTCCCGTTCACTGAACCAGTTAACAAAACCGGGATAGGCTTGGCACGTGTAACCGAAACTTGATGGATGCAGGCGTAGATCTTGCGAAATGCGTATTGAGCACTTTTCATGGACACGCCATGCGTCTTATTTCCACAATCGCCCTACTTGGGGCTGTCATTATCTCAAGCGCCTGTGCCACCTCGGCAAATATTCCAGAAGAAGCGGCGGTAACGCCTCCTCCTCCAGAACCTGCGCTCTACAAATCCCTGCCCGACACTGTCGAATCGTTCGAGCTAAAAGGATACAAACACTTTGAAGATGGTTCCGGTGGCTACTCGATTCGTTATGCAAACGATCGTAAACGTCGTACTGCTGATTTGTACGTCTACCCGGTCGCTGAAGAGAACGCAAATCTTGAACACAATCAACTGGTTCTAGGCTCTACCCGCGCTACATTGATGGCAATCGGCGAAGCCACCCGTCAAGGCCATTACTCCAACTTCAACGTTATTAATGCCGCAACACGAGCACAGGGCCTTCGCACAGTCGCCCGGGTACAGGCGACTTATCTCCGGCAGAATCTGGCCTCGTACACGTTGGTTTACCAGACAGAACACAAAGGCACGCTACTGAAGATTCGAGTGACCATGCCGGACAACGAGTCCAATCGCCGTAGCCGTGAGTGGGATGGTTTTGCTGACAGGATGTTCAAACAAGCTATCCAGAGCCTTGATGCGTCAGAGACAACTCCCGGTCAAACCAAGGCTATCTGATAATAGCCATCGTCATTCCCTGACAACTATCGTCATTCCCTAACAGCTATCGTCATTCCCCAACAGCTATCGTCATTCCCGTGAAAACGGGAATCTCGCTAGCCAAGCATTAGGCAACCCAAACGCACCAGGTCTCCGCCTCTGCGCAGATAACCAGATCATCGTCATTCCCGTGCAAACGGGAATCTCGCTCGCCAAGCACCAGACACCCCAAGCGCACCTACTCCCCGCCTCCGAGCAGATGCCCCCAACTCCCGTCATTCCCGTGCAAACGGGAATCTCGCTAGCCAAGCATTAGCCCCCCAAGCGCACCTACTCTCCGCCCACGAACAAATGACCCCAACTCCCGTCATTCCCGCGCAAACGGGAATCTCGCTCGCCAAGCATTAGCCCCCCTCAAGCGCACCTACTCTCCGCCCACGAACAAATGCCCCCAACTCCCGTCATTCCCGTACAAACGGGAATCTCGCTCGCCAAGCATTAGCCCCCTCAAGCGCACCTACTCTCCGCCTCCGAGCAAATGACCCCAACTCCCGTCATTCCCGTGCAAACGGGAATCTCGCTAGCCAAGCATTAGCCCCCAAGGCTCACCTACTCTCCGTCCACGAGCAGATGCCCCAACTCCCGTCATTCCCGTGAAAACGGGAATCTTGCTCGCCGAACTATGACTCTCTGCCTGTGCGGACATGACGGGACTTTAGTCATTCGCGTCAAAACTCCCCGCCTCCGCGCATTGAATAGCGCAAGATAAACAAAGACGATTCACATAAATCAAACAGTGCGTCTGTAAAACCGAAGGCGGTTCACTCTTTGATGAGCTCGCTCTAAAGTTTCATTTTACTTAGAAAACTATCGCCAATTCATACACTTAGCGATGCAATCAAGCGCATGCAAAAAAACCATCAGCTCATAAAAAACGCTAAGCCTATGATTTAATTGAATTAAGCATACTCCCCGATCCGTTTGCAAAGCATTTTACTGATCAGTAAAGTTCGCAGCGTGTTGTTAATACCTATCAATGACAACGCATTGCAAAGCTGGCGCAGACCAGAGTAACAAGTCGGCAAAGACTGACATAAAAGGGGATCAAGCAATGAAATCAGTTTTTCGCAAGCCAGTGGCTATGTTCATGTTGGCTGCGTCACTACTGCTAGGCAAAGCGGGTTTAGCACATGCAGATAACGGCTATCTGGTTATCAACACGCTCGCTTTGCACTTTGAGAACTTTGACGACAGAAATGCGTTTACTCCCGGTGTCGGCTGGGAATACTCTCCATCAGCAAAGATAGGCTGGCATATCGGTACATTGTCAGACAGCTTTGGTTACCAATCAGCGTATGGCGGAATCAACTACGCCACCAAACCGAAGCTTAATGGAAAGCTGCGATTCATGATTGGTGCAACCATCCTGCACAAACAATTCAAGAAAAACGGTGAACCTGAAACCAAACTCGTGCCGCTCCCGGCAATGGAATTTCGAATGAGCGAGCGAACAGTCCTGAATCTTAGCGGTTCCCCACAGGTCGACTTCGGCGACCAGAAAAACAACGCAGTGCTATTTTTTCAACTAAAAATTGCCGTGCGATAACCTTATTACCCCTTTCGGCTGGTCGCAAGACCAGCCGTATTTTAATGATTTACAGGGCGGCAAGCTGTTCTTGAAAGACAATGAACACACCATCGCCTCCATTGGCAAACTCCAGCCAATCAAATTCTATTTGGGGATACGCTTGCTCCAGAGCTTGCCAGCTATTACCCACTTCCACAATTAAGGCTCCACCGGGTTTAAGGTAATCCGCTGCTGTTTGCAGCATGATTCTGACCAGATCCAACCCGTCGTCACCCGCTGCCAGTCCCAACATAGGCTCGTGCGAAAACTCAATTGGCATGGCCGCAATATCCCTGGCATCGACGTAAGGCGGATTAGAGATAATCAGGTCATAACGAGAATTCAACGAGTCGAACAAAGAACCCTCGAATAATTGCACTCTGTCTTGCATACCATGCAGATCAACATTCTCCTTAGCCAACGCAAGGGCGTCGGAGGATATATCACTGGCATGAACCAAAGCTGACGGTACGGCATGCGCACAGGCGATAGCGATACACCCGCCGCCAGTACACAGATCCAGGATGACAGGCCTATCGACCTCATCCAGCAATCCATAAAATTGGTGATTGATAAACTCGGCCAACGGCGAGCGCGGTACGAGCGCTCGATGATCACATAGAAATTGATGCCCGGCGAACCATGCCTGCCCGGTGAGATAGGCTGCGGGCACCCGCTCATCAATGCGTCGCTGAAGTAAGGTGTTACACGCGTTTAACTGAGTCTCGCTTAATTCGGCCGAGTACTCGGGCGCTTGCGCAGGAGACAATTGCATTGCATGCAAGATCAGCCAGCTGGCCTCATCAATGGCTGTGTCAGTTCCGTGTCCGTAATAAAGCGCTTTACGTTCGAACTGTAACGCAGCAGCTCTGATCGCGGTTTCAATCGTATATATCTTCGTGACTGGCAGGATCGGGTCCATACCTTATTTTTGCCGTCTGTTATTCATAGACATCAGTATAATGTCATTCAGCTTTGTGACCCCCTAATCATCGAAAATGAAATTTACGATAGCTAAAAGCCACAGTCCAGCTAACAGACGAGGCCAGCTGGGGAAAATGTTACCCGTCATCGTTATTGCCACAACCGCTGTGGTTCTGGGTGCTACCACGTTCGGGCTTCTTTCGGGCAAATCGTCCAATAGCTCACCAGAAACAAGCGTGAGCACAAATGGCGGCAACGAAAAGTTGGCAGCCCTTCAGGAAAACCTACTGACCTCTCTTGCGTTGCCGACAGATTTCAGAACCGTGCAGGAATTTGAGTTACTCGATGCTAACGGACTACAGATTACTCAAAGCGTGTTCGAGGAAACCTGGAGTCTGGTGTTTTTCGGTTTTACTCACTGCCCGGATGTCTGTCCCATTACCTTGCAAGTCATGAAAGATGTCGTTGCCCGGCTTGAAGCTCAACAAAAGACACCACCACAGATCGTATTCGTATCCATAGATCCTGTGCGTGATACCGCCGAATCCATGAAAAAGTACATCGGGTATTTTAATGAGGACTTTATTGGCATTACAGGCGATGTTAACAAGGTGCATCAACTTTCCAGCTCACTAGGCATTGTCGCCTCATTTACCGCTAACGCGGATGACCCTGATAACTATGGAGTAGACCATACTGCATCGTTGTTATTGATTGACCCGCAAAGACGAGTGCGCGCCAAAGTAACACCCCCTCACGAGGCCGAAACGATCGTTGCAGATTACTTGACCATGATCGCTGCCCCGAGCTGATAAACAGCCATCAAATCCGGAACAATCGAACCCAGGCTTACGTCAACGAACGGCTTATTGCCTGATTCCGCACTAATACAAATACAGGAACGCACACAATGAATCCATTGGTAAGAATTTCCCTCATCCTCATGCTTGGTTTAGGTTTGACCAGCGTGGCAACAGCGGAATTGCCTCAGGTTAGTGATGCCCGTGTTGTACAGCCTCCACCGGGATCAAATGTTGCCGCAGCATTCTTTACGATCAACAACAGCGGATCTGAACCGCTTGAAATTACCGGGGCTGCCAGCGACATTGCAAAAAAGGTCGAGGTGCATCTGAGCTTTGTGGAAAACGATGTAGCAAAAATGGAAAAACAGGAGTCAGTGATTGTTGACGCAGGTGAATCTCTTGAATTCAAACACGGTAGTTTTCATGTGATGTTCATGGGCCTTAACGAAGAACTGCTGGCTGGAAATTCTCTGGATCTGATTCTGACCACCAGTGCCGGTGATATCTCCGTGTCAGTGCCTGTCATCTCACTGGATGAGGCCATGTCCAGACAGCATGCGGAGCACGGCATGAAACATAACGGGGAGATGGATACCATGAAAAAGGATATGAAGGATTCCATGCACAACGGGCACAACACCAGTAAGTAGCCCGATCAATTCATTGTTCAAATCTATAAAAGAAACTTTCCTATGTCAGCCAGTATTTCAGACCTGATCAAGACTTACAGTCTTTATGTCTTGCCTCACCATGGCCTGACACGCGTGGTCTACTGGCTCACTCGGCAGAATTCATCGCTAACTGCACCAGTGATTCGCTGGTTTGCAAAGAAATTCGATGTGGAAATGCAAGATGCCATTGCTTCGGATTTAAACAGTTACCCAACCTTCAATGCTTTCTTTACGCGAGCGCTGAAACCGGAAGCCAGGCCCATTAACATGGATTCCAACGGAATCGCATGCCCTGCCGACGGAAAAATCTCGGCTATCGGCAATATTACGGAAGCACGGATTTTCCAGGCCAAAGGCATTGAGTATTCTTTGTTAAGTCTCCTGGGAGGAGACGGCGAAGCCACCAAGCGTTTAGGCAACGGCCGATTTACCACCATTTATCTATCACCTCGTGACTACCATCGTTTGCACATGCCGTTGTCAGGTAAGTTGATCAAGCAAACACACGTACCTGGCAGGCTGTTCAGTGTTGGCCCACATACCGTAAGGGCTCTGCCCGATCTTTTTACCCGTAACGAGCGCGTTATCGCTCAATTTGAAACCGACCACGGACTTATGGCACTTGTGCTAGTAGGAGCGATGAACGTCGCCGCAATAGAAACCGTCTGGCATGGATTGGTAACTCCACCTCAACGTTCGATTATCACCCATGAAAACTATAGCGATACCACGACTCCCAAAGCGGTACATTTGGACAAAGGTGCAGAGATGGGGCGCTTCAATATGGGTTCCACCATCATTGTCCTGCTGGAGAACCCAGCCCAGTGGTCAGGCGATATGCAAGCCGGGGACGCCGTGCGTATGGGCCAGCTTGTCGGTAAGGTACGCTAGCGCATCTTCAGCATCCTGCTCAAACCAGTCACGTGTATTTCCTACACGGAAAGAATACCCCCACCTGTCCATGTCCAGCAGCATTCGGTCTCGTCCCATACCAGGTATGAGGTCGCTGATCAGAATCTGTAGATAACACACCGCCATTTCTTCTACAGCACTTCCTTTAGCATCGGTGTGCAATGCTTTACGTCGTTGCTCATCCATTAGTAACCAGTGCGAGGCTTCATGCAACACAGAATGTACTGGGGTATCCAGCCGAGCATACAAGGTGTAGCCAATTAGACCGGCTTCATCGTCGCCCCAATGACTACCCGGAATCACTACTTCAGCTTGCACAGACTTGATCGAAAGTCCTGCCGGTGAGAACAGGTCGGCAAGACAGCTCCAACCCGTATCACTAACCCTGAGCACAAGACTTTCAGGATTATCAGGCAACTTCATCGCCAAAGCTCAGAACCTGATTAATGTGCGTGTACTTTCCTATTACCATTTGCAAGCGGTCGAGTCCCAGAGCTATGCCTGCACAGTCAGGCAGACCCACCGACAATGCACTTAGCAGGTATTCATCCATGGGAATACGCCGCTGGTCTTGCAACTCTCTTGACTGGGTTTCGCATTTAAAGCGATCACGTTGCATCGATGCATCTGCCAGCTCATGAAATCCATTGGCTAGTTCGACTGTGCCCAGGTAGACCTCAAACCTTTCCGCCACCTGTTGTCCCGATGAGCCAGTACCGATACGCGCCAGAGCGGCCTGCGAACTCGGATACTCCGACAGGAATGTAATTCGTGACGTGTGAAATCCTGGCAATACAAATTCATCGACGAAAAGATCCAGACTCGCCGCTGGATACGACTCAAGCCCCGTCGGAAAACTGCGCTGATGATCATTAAAGTACGTTTTTATTAACGCGGGGGGTAGCTCATCCGGCCAATGTCCCAGTTTATTGAAAACTTCTTGAGAGTAAGAGCACCTGTCGATCCCGACAAATTCAAGATCGAATGAATCCCAGACATGACGAAACAGTTTCTCGACATCCTGCATGAGGGCCAGATGATCCATACCGGTGCGGTACCACTCAAGCATGTTGAACTGGCTAGTGTGGTATCTCCCCTGCTCTTCAGAACGAAACACGGTAGCGATCTGATAGATATCCTGTTCAGGGTACGCACAGAGAATTCTCTTCATTGCGAACTCTGGGGAGGTGTGAAGATAACGCTCATCTCCCGGCTCACCTGATGACTGTACAACCAGACTTTCTACCTGCGGATCTGTTGTGCCACTCATGGACAATGCAGGTGTCCAGACTTCGAGAATCTCCTGCGTTTCCATCCAATCCCGAATTGCGCGACGCAGACTGGCAGATTGTTTCAACGCAGTCAGGGAGGCGGTGGGTTGCCAGGGAACTGCACCGGCAGCACTTTCTGCATTCATTCGATAGTGAACGGTATCTGGTTACCGCTAATCCTTGACCCGCGACACATAATCGCCCGTGCGGGTATCGATCTTTATCTTTTCACCTTCCTCGATGAATAAAGGCACCTTAACCACTGCGCCAGTTTCCATATAAGCGGGTTTGGTGCCCCCGGTTGCGGTATCGCCACGCAATCCCGGATCGGTTTCCTTGATGTTCATTTCAACAAAATTAGGCGGAGTCACTGCCAATGGCTGGCCGTTGTATAGAGTGACTTCACATACTGCCTCATCCATCAACCATAAATGCGCATCACCAACGGCGGTTTTGTCAGCGGCTAACTGCTCGAACGTTTCCGGGTTCATGAAATGCCAGTATTCACCATCAGAGTAGAGATACTGCATATTCGTATCCATGACATCAGCCGATTCGACCGATTCACCAGATTTGAACGTGCGTTCGACAACGCGCCCGGTTTTCAGATTTCTTACGCGCGTGCGCGTAAAAGCCTGGCCCTTTCCGGGTTTGACAAACTCATTACTGACAATGGAATGTGGATCACCGTCTAGCATGATCTTCAAGCCACCCTTGAATTCGTTAGTGCCGTAGTTTGCCATTGCCTCTGCCTTTCAAAAAATCAGCTGTAGAACCCCACATTATAACGGTTAGGTGAGTCCAATCGGTTGCCTTCGGCAAGATATTCGACAGGCCGTATTGCAAAAAACAGGCAATTGTCGGCACTTTATCTACACTCTTGATAGGCACACGGGGCGAACTGACAGGTTAATACGCCTCCAAACGTGATCACGCCAGCTTCCTAGCACTCGTGCTGTACGTGTTCTCGCCTTGTAACGATAGCGTCCAATGACAAAGTGAAAAATCAATTGTGAATAATAGAATCTTGCATTTGGAAAACACTGATACGGTCACAGGCCTGCCTACCCGAAGGACTTTTGCCGCGAACCTCCAACGCTGGCTGCTATCGCAGCCTGCAGGCTCACGTTACGTCCTCGCGAACATAAACCTGCCGATTGTGCGAGGTCAGTCCGGATCGAAAGGCATAGACGGCACCTTGCAGGATCTTCTGGCTTATCGAGCCAGCGTGCTGCTGACCCAGCAGACCTGGCAAAACACGCTGCTGGGACGTTCAGATCGACAATCGCTGTTACTTGGTCAGCTGTGTACACAAAGCACAACAGGCCGTTATCGCGAGTTTCTCCGGCGCTTACTCGGGAATCTGGGAGGCTTGATTGAAGATCCTGATTGTATCGCTGTGACCACGCTCGTCTCTTCGACATCCATGCTCAGCGCTAATGAGGCGCTAATGCGCTTACAGTCCAGAGTGAGCGTAGAGTGTCTGGAAGTTAATGGAGGCTTTCAATCCGGCGGGGTTAACTGCCAGTTTTAAGATTTCAAGCGTAACACCAGAGATACCGGACAAACGAAGACTTGATATTCATTGAGTACGATCCTCGCCAACTCGCTAATGCGCGTTTTTTGAAACTAATATCGCCACGTTGTCCGATACCACCGGTTAGCAGAAGTGTTCGCACTCAATGTCACCTGTCTGAAACCCATCATCATACGATGATCAATTAACGTTAGCGGCCAGACACCTCTCGCAGCGCCGCCGCCGCATCTTCAGACAAGGGGAGATTTGCCGCCCATCTCACATCGGCGCGGGTCACTCCGATATCGTCGAGTAATTCGTCTTCGAGGGACAGCATGCCTATAAACGCATCCCGGGCTATTTTTTGCTCCCGTCTCACAGAGTATCGATGGATCAGCTTGCGAACAAACCGTTTGATTATCGTCAACCGGGAGTCATTGTCTAATTTTTTCGACACAAGATCTGCAGGCTGGCTGATAGCTCGACTTGGCGTTATCGAGCGAGACTGGTCTCTTGTGAACGAAAGGTTTTGCGCTGTGCAAGAAGTAGACATTCGATATCTCCTAAAACCACCATGAAGCGACGATTGACGCCTCTGTAGTTACTTTGCGACCTTGCAAACTTTCAATCAAACGAATAGTTCTGATAGTATCTATCATTATTTCTTACAGATGCTTGATTTCGCCATGCCAGCCACCTCATCCCCACAACTACCGCTACTAGAGCTAGACATGCTGAGAACCCTGGTAGCCATAGCCGACACCGGGAATTTCTCGGCTGCAGCGGAAGTCGTTTTTCGAACACCCTCAGCGGTGTCTATGCAGGTGAAGAAGACCGAGGAATTAGTGGGGCGACCAATATTCAATCGTGATTCTCGATCAGTAACACTCACGACCGACGGCGAACGGTTGCTGCAGCACGGCAGACGCATGCTTGCCCTGAACCGGGAAATGATGGCTCAGTTTGTCGCAACCGAGGTATCCGGCGTGGTTCGCCTCGGTGCTCCGGACGATATGGCCGAACGTGCCCTGCCCGACTTACTGAGACGATTTTCGGAAACGCATTGCCATGTAACGATAGACGTTGTGGTGGACACGTCGACGACCTTGTTGAAAATGGTTAGAAACCAGCAACTGGATCTTGCTGCAATCACCTGTGATCCGGAAAATCTGGTACCCGATGATGCGGAAGTACTATTCCAGGAGCGGCTTACCTGGGCAGGTGCTCGCAACGGCATTGCCTACGAAAAAAACCCTTTACCGATCTCTGTATGGGAGGAAGGGTGTGCATGGCGTAACGCTGGTCTGCAAAGTCTGCAAGAAGCAAACAGGGATTTTAGGGTGGCGTTTATGAGCTCCAATATCTCTGGCCAGCGAGCCGCTATCCTTGCTGATCTTGCGGTAGCTCCTATACCGATATCAGCTTGTGTCAACGGTGTTGTCGAACTTAGTGAATCAGATGGTTTACCACCGCTGAAGGACTATGCTCTGGGCATGGTGCTGGCAAAAGATCTATCGCCACCTGCATTGGCCGCAGCCGACCATTTACGCGCAAGCTTTTCCGCCAGCAACACCCCATCGTTGACAATGATAGATTGCACCAGACAACAGGCTTGAACGCCGTTAGGCTTCGGCTTTAAGTCTGGCGATGCGCACGTCCAGAGGTGGATGCGTCGAAGTCAGCTTGGCCAAATTTGTGCCGGAAATTCCGAACGCTGCCAACCGTTCCGGTAATGGCTCTTTCTGCGTGCTGCCGCGTTGCAGGGCAGCCAAAGCCGAAATCATGTTTTCTCGACCCGCAAGTCTGGCTCCACCGGCATCAGCACGAAATTCTCTTTGACGAGAAAACCAGGCGGCGATAAGACTTGCCAGAAAGCCGAACACTACGTTGCCGATGATATTGCCAAGGAAATAGCCCATACCACCACCTCGTCCAGAGCGACTGCCACGCATTGCGTTGTCTATTAACTGACCCAGGATACGTGAGAACACGATAACAAAAGTATTAAGCACGCCTTGAATCAAGCCCATCGTGACCATGTCGCCGTTATAAACATGAGCAACCTCGTGGCCCAGAACCGCCTCCACTTCTTCTTTGCTCATGGTATCGAGCAAGCCGGTACTGACAGCGACAAGCGATGCATTCTTGTTCCAACCTGTCGCAAACGCATTGGGCGATGCCTGCTGAAAAATACCGACATCCGGCAGTCCGATACCAGCCTCTTTCGCCTGTGCATGCACCGTCTCTTGCAACCATCGCTCAGTAGCGTTGGAAGGTTGATTGATCAGCTGCACGCCCATAGAGCGAATAGCCATGGACTTGCTCATGAACAGCGAAATAAAAGAACCGGCAAATCCAAAAAGCGCCGCATAAATAATTAGCGACACATTGCTGGCACCAATTGCCTTATCCAGCCCGAACACGGACGTAATAATGCTGAATACCACCATGACCGCCATGTTGGTGGCCAGAAACAATAATATTCGACTCACGATTTCAACTCCATAAAGATGGATACTTTATCTATCCCTATCAGGCTCGAAAGATAAGGGCAGATCGGCCACCTTCAAGATACTTGAAGGTCACCCGTAATTTACGACTCGACCTCAACGGCATGAACATTCTGGAATCCCCTTGGAAGTTTTCGCCCGCGTTGCCCTCTCGCACCCAGATAGTCTTCCAGCTCCCGGTACTTTATTGTCGTATGACGCTTACCGCTGGTAACACGCAGTTTTTCGCCGGAAGCCAATACCGCCAGTGCCTTCATCGATTCCTCACCGGATTTGAATTTTGTACCCGGAATGTTGTAAATCTTATTGCCTTTCCCCTTGGCCATTTCAGGTAATTCACCAACGGGAAACGCCAGCAAGCTACCCGTGTTACTAATGGCACACACGCGATCTTCGGTTAATGATGCAATTGGCTGAACCGGTAAAACCTGTGCTCCCTGCGGCACACTGATAACCGCTTTACCTGCCTTGTTACGGCTGACAAGATCGCCAAGCCTTGCTACAAAACCATAACCTGCGCTTGTTGAAAACAAATACCGATCATCATCATCACCCATCATGACACTGATGAAACGCGCACCATCAGGTGGCTTGACTCGTCCACTGATTGGCTCGCCCAATCCTCTGGCAGACGGGAATCCATGTGCCGGCACACAATACACGCGGCCCGTTGAATCGAGAAACATGGCGCTGCGATTGGTACGACCACGTGCCGAACTCTGATAGCTATCACCTGCCTTGTAATTCAGCGCAAGCGGATCGACATCGAAGCCTTTGCCGGCTCTTACCCAGCCACGTTCCGAGAGCACCACGGTAATCGGTTCACTGGGGATGAGGTCAGATTCGGATATGGCCTGGGCAGCACTGCGTTGAACGATAGGAGAGCGTCGATCATCACCATAGGTATCGATATCTTCCTGTAACTCTTTTTTCACCAGGGTCTTCATACGCCGTTCGGAGCCCAGCGTTGCCTGAAGTTTTTCGCGCTCCTTCTCCAACGCTTCCTGCTCACCACGAATCTTCATTTCTTCAAGCTGCGCAAGATGCCGCAACTTGAGTTCAAGAATCGCTTCGGCCTGCTCATCGCTGATCTTGAAGCGTTTCATGAGCACTGGCTTGGGATCGTCGTTGTTTCGGATTATCGCTATTACCTCATCAATATTGAGGTAAGCGATCATCAGACCTTCAAGTAAGTGCAGCCGCTTTTCGACTTTATCCAGGCGCCATTGCAAGCGCCTGCGAACAGTCTCGACACGATACGTTAACCATTCGCGTAATATTTCCAACAGAGTTTTGACTTTGGGTCGGCCATTGAGACCGATCATGTTCATATTGACGCGATAGGTACGCTCAAGATCAGTTGTCGCAAAAAGATGCTGCATGACACTGTCTATATCAACACGATTACTTCGCGGCGTAATAACAAGACGAGTGGGATTTTCATGATCCGACTCATCACGAAGGTCTTCGATCATAGGCAGCTTTTTTGCAATCATCTGCTGCGCAATCTGCTCGAGGATTTTCGAGCCGGAAACCTGAAAAGGCAGTGCCGTAACAATGATATCGCTACCTTCACGCTCATAGATTGCACGGCTTCGCAGACTGCCATGCCCCGTCTCATACATACTGCGAATATCTTCAGGAGAAGAAATGACTTCAGCATCGCTGGGATAATCAGGCCCGGCGATGTATTGCATCATGTCATCAATGGTTGATTTGGGCTTGTCCAGCAAATGAATACAAGCCTGGCCAACCTCTCGCAGGTTGTGGGGCGGAATATCAGTCGCCATACCTACAGCAATTCCGGTGGTGCTGTTAAGCAGAATATGCGGTAAACGTGACGGTAATAACGTTGGCTCTGTTAGTGTTCCATCAAAGTTGGGGGCGAAATCGACGGTACCCTGTCCCAGTTCCTGTAAAAGGGTTCGTGAAAATCTTGTCAACCTTGATTCGGTGTAACGCATGGCAGCGAACGATTTGGGGTCATCCTGCGAACCCCAGTTACCCTGACCATCGACTAAGGGATAGCGATAGGTAAATGGTTGCGCCATCAATACCATAGCCTCATAGCAAGCACTATCACCGTGAGGGTGAAACTTACCGAGCACATCGCCAACCGTACGTGCGGACTTCTTGTGCTTGGATGCTGCCGAAAGTCCAAGCTCTGACATTGCATAGACAATGCGCCGTTGAACCGGCTTAAGGCCATCACCAATATGCGGCAAGGCTCTATCAAGAATGACATACATGGAATAGTCCAAGTAAGCCTTCTCGGTGTACTCGCTTAGCGGTAATTCTTCGGTGTTTTCAGGAATCACGGTGGCCGGAACAGCCGCCGCCTTCTTGGAACTACGTTTCTTTTTCTGTGCCATGGTCTCAGGCTAGTAGGTTAGACAGTTTCAACGCACGGTTGATAAGACCATTGGTTGAAGCATCATGATTAGAAACTGTTTTATTCTGCTGCATCTCGTGATGAATGGATTTGGCTAAAGCCTTGCCCAGCTCTACGCCCCATTGATCAAACGGGTTAATGTCCCAGATAACAGCTTCGACAAACACTTTATGCTCATACAACGCAATCAAGGCACCCAGGGCATGAGGGGTTAGTTGCTGTAACAGCAGGGTATTGCTTGGACGATTGCCCTGGAAGGTACGATGACCGGACAATCGCTCTATTTCTTCGTCACTGGCACCGGCATTGCGCATGTCAACGTCTAATTCTGCAGCGCTCTTGCCCATCATCAGTGCTTCAGACTGGGCAAAGCAGTTTGCCATTAGCAGCTCCTGATGAACGCCCAGTGGATTCAGACTCTCTACAGCCATGATGAAATCAGTAGGGATGAGGTGAGTGCCCTGATGAAGCAACTGAAAATAGGCATGTTGCCCGTTTGTGCCCGGTTCTCCCCAGACGACAGGTCCCGTTGCCATGCCCACCGGCATGCCATCATGGTGCACAGATTTTCCATTGCTTTCCATTGTCAGTTGTTGCAGGTAGGCAGGAAAACGATGGAGGTACTGGTCATAAGGTGCAATCAGATGACTTGGCGCTCCCCAGAAGTTGTTGTACCAGACCGTGAGCAATGCCAGAGTGACCGGCATGTTCTCAGAAAGCTCCGCAGTCTGCGCGTGCTGGTCCATCTCGTAGGCCCCAGCCAGAAATTGCTCAAAACGCTCGATGCCTATGGACAGCGCAAGCGTCAAGCCGATTGCGGACCATAGAGAATACCGGCCACCTACCCAATCCCAGAAGCCGAACATGTTGTT
>JBGCFI010000030.1:0-79962 GCA_045106855.1 Granulosicoccus sp. | reverse complement strand
TCCACCTGAGGTGCCGGATGCGGCCTGCATGTAAAATGTATTAAAGTCGTTGTAACCGTATCGACCATACGATGGCACTTCGCGGTCAAGGCGCGCGATAGTGCCTGGCAATATCGACAACTGCTCACCTCCGTCACTGCCAATAACGCGAATATTCATCCCTGTACGCACCTTATCCGGGCGCAATGCCAACGAAGCTGGTCGGGCATAATCCAGCTTGGCAGGGTCATAGCGAACAAACGCAAAATCGTGGATGGGGTCTCGATATAAGGGCACCGCGTCGACACGCTCCTGGTTCTGGAATGTAGCGGAAATCCGGATCGGGCCTGAACTCACGACATGCCGGTTGGTCAGTACAATGCCACGCTCGGCATCGACGACAAAACCCGTCGCAGAGCTGTTTCCCTGCGGAGTATCATCAAAAGAGCGCAGCTGTGACAGCTGTAATGACACGACCGAATCTGCCACCAGCGATACCGTTTTACTCCAGCTGGACTCCTCGGAGTTGGCATGGGCCACGGGTATACAAATAGCCACTAGCAGAGAGAAAAGCACGTTAAACGTGCTTTTTCCGAAGCGGGATAGATACTCACATTTAAAAGCAGTCACAGTCACAGGCATTCTCTGAAAGGAAGGGGTATCCATCTATCTTCGTGGCGCAACAACCGTTCCACAATCCGGAAACCTTGCACCCGGCTCGGGACAAACTGTTAACGTTGTTTTGTGGCACGCTTGAAAAAACACTCGATTTCAAAGTTTTCACTAACAATTAAGGCTGAGTTTCACAATAATCAGCAGACCGGTTTACTATAGTTGAATCAGAATTTCTATCATTACCGGATCCGTTCTACGCCATGAGCAAGACCGACGGCAAAGCAGCTGCGTCATTACAATCACCTGCGTCGACATCGCTGGATACTGTGATCGACTGGTTTCGCACGGCATCTCCCTACATCAACGCCCATCGCGGTAAGACCCTTGTGCTTGCCCTGCCTGGCGAATGGATACGCAGCGATCTCCTGCCCACACTCACTCACGACCTGACCCTACTCAGCCATCTAGGTTTACGGCTGGTTGTCTGCTTTGGCTTACGTACGCAGGTAGAAGAGGCATTAGCCCGCGAAAGCATTCCCAGCGCTATTGTGGATGGACGCAGGGTTACGGACGATAGCGCACTTAACGCTATCATCGAATCAGCAGGAATAATCCGGAATACGCTGGAATCACATCTGTCGATGGGATTACCAAACACACCGATGGCAGGAGCAAGGCTGTCGGTGTCTTCCGGCAACTACGTTACCGCCCAGCCTTTTGGCATTCATAATGGCGTCGACTTCCAGCATACCGGATCAGTCCGCGAGGTGCATTCAGAGGCAATCACCGCCTTGGTGGATGCAGGACATCTGGTGCTGTTGCCGCCGTTAGGGTATTCATTAACCGGAGATGTCTTCAATGTCACGGTTAACGAGCTTGCCGCGCAAGTGGCTATTTCGCTCAAAGCAGACAAACTTGTTTTTTTAGTCAATGACTTACCCAAAGATGAGGTGGGCAATATACTGCGTCAGGCCAGTGCCGCAAGACTGGAACAACTGCAACATAGCAGACAAGCACTCACGCCAGTCGACGCCGAAAAAGTACGTCAGCGCGACAATGATCTAGACAGCATCGTGCCACAGGCTGTCAGCGCATGTCTTGACGGTGTCGAACGTGTGCATTTGTTACACAGCGATGATCGCAATGCCCTTTTGTGCGAATTATTCACTCGCGATGGCAGCGGCACCATGATTACTGCAAACCGCTGGGAGCACATCCGCCCGGCATCCATTCAGGATGTTCGCGGGATCATCGAACTGATTGAACCCTTACAAGCAAACGGCACACTCATAAACCGTTCACGCGAGCAGCTTGAACTGGACATTGAACGCTTTGTCGTCAGTGAAAGAGACGGAATGGTCGTCGCCTGTGCTGCCATGTACCCGGATGATTCATCAACAAGCGTAGAGATAGCCTGTATTGCGACGCATCCCCGATACCGGGGGGAAGGACGGGCAGATCAGTTATTGAGCCATCTGGAGGCTGACGCCAGCAATCAGGGTTTTACGCAGGCACGCGTGCTAAGTACGCGCACCGGACATTGGTTCGTCGAACGGGGCTATACCGAAACGATTCCGGATGAACTGCCCGCCACGCGACAGGCAAGCTATAACCAGCAGCGCAACTCCAAGATCTACCTCAAGTCGCTAACGTAATATCAACTAACGCTCGGCAATTTCAATTTGCAAACCGCTGAGTGCCTGCAGACGATCTGAATTTGAACACATCTGCAATAGTTCATATTTAGCGTCTGGCGCTAGTGGCAATACTTCAAGCAGACGGTGACATACCCAGTCAGCGTCATCCAGATGCTGTTCTTCAAATCGGATATCAGTCTCCAGATAGCTCAGGATCAACTCCAGTTTTTTTGCAAGCAGTTCGTAATCCGCCATCATGGGAGTCGCCGCGTTGGCAGGCAGCATTTCCACTTGACCGATAAGCAATCCAGTATCACTGGTCGAATAGGTCAGGATCTTGAATTCCTCTTCACCACGTGCCGTGATTTGCAAAAGTCCATCCGCACCCTGATCAAAATCGACTATGGATACGCTTGTACCCATGGGATAAGGCTCAGATGGCACACCCGCCTCTCGCCCGTTTTTTATCAGGCAGATACCGAATCCTGTACTGTTTCGAAAACAATCCTTGACCATGTCGATGTACCGTCTCTCGAACAGCCGCAACGGCATCAGCCCCCCTGGTAACACAGCGCTGGAAAGTGGAAACAATGGAAGTTGCATGTACCTTACTCCTCGATGCCCCAACGAGGCATGAGTGACTGTTCGATGTCTAGCTGATCCATGACACGAGCCACTACAAAATCAATCAGCTCGTCGACGGTTTTCGGTAGGTTATAGAATGCAGGATTAGGCGGCATGATAACGACACCCGCCCTGGCCAGTCGCTGCATATTCTCAAGATGAATCAGAGAGAACGGCATCTCACGGGGCATTACAATCAGTTTTTTGCCTTCTTTGATGACAACATCTGCCGCTCGTTCCAGCAAGTTGTTACACGTACCCGCCGCAACGGAGGCCAGTGTTCCTGTAGTACAAGGACAGATAACCATTGAGTCTGGAACTCCCGAACCACTGGCAACTGGTGATGTCCATTCTTGTTGTCCGTAGGCCTTAAGCTGTCCGGGCTTTGCCCCGTATCGCTCGGAAAACTGCTTCTGGATGTCAGCTGTTCGAGAAGGTACCGGTATCTCAGTATCCATTCCCATGACGATCTGAGCTGGTTTCGACATGAGCACATAGACCTCGCAGTTGGCCTCGATCAGACATTCGATCAACCGCAGGGCATATTGAATACCCGATGCACCTGTCATCGCAACGCAAATGGTCTTGCCGTAGCTGGTATGACCGCCATTTTCAGCAATTGCACCGGCAGCCCCATCGGCCGTTACCGATGCGTCGGCCTCATTGTGCCGGTCGACGCCCGGGGCTTCCTTGTCTGTATTCAAGGGAGTACGACGATCTCCACTCTGCGGTTCAGTGCACGGCCTGCACGGGTATTGTTGGGAGCTACCGGTTGATGCTCTCCGTAACCGGTCGCTGACAGGCGATCGGCCTCAACCCCTGCATTGCTCTCCAGGAAGTTGACCGTGTTAGCTGCGCGAGCAACCGACAGTTCCCAGTTACTCGGAAATATCGCTTGCAGATCACCTGTCACAGGGATGCTATCTGTGTGTCCTTCTACCACGATATCGTTACCAACATCTTTAAGAGCCGCTGCCACCCTGCTCATCAGGTTTCTTCCATCGGCGCTTAGCCGCGCACGCCCTGAATTGAACAAGGCTGCACTAGGTAGATTGATAACCACTCCGTTGTCGTCACGAACGGTGACATCGACGTTGTCGACTCCGTTGGCCTGAAGACTCGCACCGATACTCTGGCTGAGGTCTGTCGCACGCAGCACCACGCCTTCGGATTCGGATTGCAAATCGGCCAGTTTCGACGCTAGATTCTCAGCCAGTGCCAATTGCGTCCCTGCATTTTGCTTTGCATCGCTAAGTTGCGATCGCAGTGCCTGGGCACCGGTTTCCGACTCTGCAAGCCTCGCTTCGAGATCACCCTTGGCGGCATTAAGTTCATTCAACTGAGATTCGAGCGATTCAGCTGAGGCCGCAGCCTCCGCCATTTGCCCTTCCAGTTCAACGATACGCGCCTGAGTCTCAGCCATACTTTGCTCAAGATCAATGCGAGCCTGTGTCGACTCGGCCAGCTGTGCTTCGAGGTCAGCTTTCTGCGCATTGACTGATACGAGCTGTTCATTCAGCGCACCTGTATCGGCTGCCATACTCGATTGCAAGGTCTGAATCTGGTTCGTACCTGCCTGCACTTCAGACTGCAAATTTTCCAGCTGGGTCTCTAGCGTCGCTTGCTGCTCGCTCGAATCGGCAAGCTGTGCCTCCAGCGCTGTGTTCTGTTCGGTAGATTGAGCGAGCTGCTCCTCAAGGGATTTTGACTGACTGACTGCAGATTCCAGCTGCTCCTCAAGACTGACTCGCTCATTTCCTGCAGCAAGCAATTGACTATCAAGATCGCTCTGTTGCTCACCGGCTTTGGCCAACGCAGCTTCAAGTCCGGAGTTTTGCTCGGTAGCCGCCGAGAGTTGCGTTTCGAGTTCACCAATTTGCGACTGCACCGATGCCAACTCATCCTGCAAGGCGCTGACTTGCTCCTGCGCCTCTGAAACCTGTTGCTCCAGCTCCGATCGAGTTTGATCGGCCACAGTCCCAGCTTGCACGGACTCAGCTAGCTGGCCTTCCAACTCTCCAACCCGGGCACCCAACTCTGCTACTTCACCTTGAAGGGCATCCCGCTCTTCGCTTACCTGGGCAAACTGGGCTGTAACATCACTGACTTGCGATTGGACGGCATTATTGGATTCCAGAGCGATTGCTGCGGATTGCATTGACTCTTCCAGATCTGTCTGCAACTGATTTTTCTCAACTTCGAGAACGGCATATTGATCAATCAAGGTGCCTCTGTCTGCATCAAGCGTTGCGATCTGTTCGTTCATGGCCGTGTTGTCTGTTTCCAGTTGTGCCAGTTGCTTGTTCAACGACGCTTGTTCTGTCTCTAATTCAGATAACTGCAACATGGCAGCATCTCGTTCGCCACGCAGATGATCAACACGATCCTTAAGCAGACCGTTTGCTTCTGTTAGTAATTCGACCTCACCTTCAAGCTCGCTATTTTCCTGAGTTAATTCACTTGTTGCAGATTCAAACTGTTCCCGACTGGCAGCCAGTTCAGCGACGGCGTCACCGGTGGTTTCAGTGGTGGATTCAAACATGGTCTGCAGATCTCCCAGGCGCAATTGCAGTGCTGCTTTCTGAGCCTGCAAATTATCTGATTCAGCACTGCTGGCGGCAGCCGTTGATCCTGCGGTTTCCAGACGTCCCTGCAGGTCACCCAGGCTCATTTGCAAAGCGGCTTTCTGACTCTGCAGCTTGTCTAATTCAACACTGCTGGCAGCAGCGGTTGATTCTGCGATTTCCAGACGTCCCTGAAGATCACCCAGGCTCATTTGCAAAGCGGCTTTCTGACTCTGCAATTTATCCAGTTCAGCGGTGTCAGCGGCGGCAAGTTCCGCAGTTTCCAGACGCCCTTGCAAATCACCCAGGCTCATTTGCAAAGCGGCTTTTTGCGTTTTCAGCTGATCAAGCTCTGCAGCATTAGCCGCAGCCGACTCCGCAGCCTGCAGCTGGCCTTGCAGCGAAACAACTTCTGTGGCCATCTGTGCGCGTTGCTGGTCGAGATCGCTACTGCGCTCTCTCAATTCAGCAATAGCCGGAACCTGCAGATCGATTGTCGCCTGCAATTCGGTGATTTCCTCGTCTTTCTGAACAACCTGCGATTCAAGCTCGGCGCTGCGAGCGCGTAACTCGTCCAGCGAGGACTCCTGAGCGCTGACCGTGGTTTGCAGTTCTGCGATGCGTGCTTGCTCCTCTTGTACCTTCGCCTCCAGGCTGGAACTGCGACCACGCAACTCGGCAATGACAGGAACCTGAAGATCTATGGTCGCCTGTAGTTCCTGAGCTTCAGCACGAACCATTGTTAATTCCTCGCTTTCTTCTGATTGCACAGCACCCAGCTGCGAAGTCAAGGTATTTACACTCATCGCCATTTCGGCGCGTTCCGAATCCAGCTGTTGACTGCGTTGGCGTAGTTCAGCCAGTGCGGGAACTTGCAGATCGATAGTCGCCTGCAATTCTTCTATGCTGGCGTTGGCTTCAGAGAGCGCTTGCTCGGACGAAGCAGTCTGCGCTTCCATCGTTGCCTGCAACTCACCCAGCTCGGAACTGGTGGTTGCCAATTGTTCATTACTCATGTTAAGTGCTGATTCAAGTTCGGTAATCTGCGTGTTTGCCGCATCCAGTTCAGAAGAAGCATTGATGCGGGCCTGTGCCAGCGACTCTTCCATCGATGCACTTCGATTGCGCAGCTCGGCGATAGCCGGAACCTGAAGATCAATAGTCGCTTGCAGCTCTTCAACTTCTGATTCAAGCGCAACAATAGTCTGCGCAGCAGCGTCGCGCTCGGCTTCCAGAGTTTGCTGCATAGCGTTCAGGTCGGCTAGCTCCTGATCAAGCGTAGAGAGTTGAGCTAGCGATGCGGCCTGCTCTGCAAGCAATGTTTCCCGTTCTGTTGTCAGTGTATTGATTTGCCCTTCCATGACCAGCGTCTTGTCATCAACCTCCGATCGCAGACTCTGAATCTGGAAAGTCCGGGACTCGATTTCTTCCTGAGCGCTTAACTGAACATCATCAAGCTGGTTCTGCAAACCACCAAGCGCTAGCTGCAATCGGCCCTTTTGATCTTGCAAGGTTACGGTCTGCGCTGTGAGATCTTCGACCTCAAGCGCTAACGCCTGGCGTCTGGCCTCCAGCTCACCGATCTCCGCGTTGAGACTGACGACATCGTTGTCGTAAGCTGATTGCAATGTGTTGAGTTCAGCGTCCAGCTCACTGGAACTGCTCATCAGCGACTGCACCTGCGAATTCAGCTCGCTCACGTTGCCATCACGCATGGCAATGCCTTCCTGCGCAGATTGCAGGCTGGATGTAGCTTCAGCCAAGTCAATCTCGACCTGGGCCAGTTCTGCCGCCTGCTCGGCAATGTTACCTGCCAGACTGGCCTGCATGCTGGTGTACTCAGCCTGGGCCGAAGCCAACGCCAGATTTTGACGCTCCAGTTCGCTTTGCGCGCTGGCCAGATCACGCTGAGTATTTTCAAGTGCAAGCTCGGTATCAACTAGTGTTGATTCAGTCCTTGCCAGATCGCTGGTAGTCTGCTCCAGCTCTTTTCCGGCAAGGGCATTTTGCGCTTGTGTACCTTGCAGCTCCGCCGACGTGTCGACGAGTGCTAATTCAGTTTCCGCCAGATTGCCGCGAGTGAACTCAAGATCCAGCTCCACCGTTGCTACACGAAGATTCAGTGTCTTCAGATCAGCTTCAAGCGCTGCCTTGCGGGCCTCCATTTCACCAATTTCCGCATTGAGAACCGCGACATCTGTATCGTACAAAGACAATAGACTGCTGTAGCTCGTCTCAGCATTGGCCAAGTCCTGAGATGCTGAAGTCGTTGACGCTTCCAGAGCCTGAATCTGAGCATTTGCAGTGCGTAGGCTCTGGACACGATCGCTGATTGTGTTAGCCTGGTCGTTGATCCGACCGCGCAGTATCTCCACCTCACCTTCAAGCACCTGGATCCGGGCCTGCTTCTGGAGATCGTACGCTGCCAGTTGTGTCTGTAATTCAATGACTCTCTCATCGGCCTGAAGATCGAATTGCGACAGTTGCTGCTCCAGAGAGACGATCTGCTCATCTCTTTGTGAGTTCAAATCTGCAATCTGGGCTTCCAGAGCGCCAATTGTGGCCGAACGTTCGGCGTCAAGCAGCTGCAACTCCTGTTGCGCATTAGTCAGTTCGGATCCCAGACCGGCAAGCTGTTGTTCCAGGGACTGCTTGGTTTCAGTGACACCAGACAACAGAGTCTGGGCATCCTGACGCTCGGTATCCAGCGCGGCCAATTGTCCACGTAGCTCGACTAGTTCACCTTCGCTGGTTGCAATGGCCTCTTCCAGAGCAACTTGTTCAGTACGAAGATTACCGATATTACGCTCGGCGGTCTCCAATTCCTGAGTTCTTTCATCAAGCAGGGCAACAACCTGCTCTCTTTCAACCTGAGTACTCTTCAGCTTGTGATCCATGTTGGACCGGGCTATCCACGCGGCCATCAGTGCAATCAGGGCGAGTGCGGCAAGTACGAATTTCAACTGGTACGAAGACTTGCTTGGGGCCTTCTCGAAATCTCTGAACATGAAGTCGGTTCCGGTGACAGGAAAATTAGAACGAACAAGGTCTACATCGTAGCGAAAACGCCCAGTTGCCACAACGCCGCAATGCGTGCAACTCGAACTAAGAGCGTGACTACGGCAGGCATTATGTCAGGGTTTGGGTACACTACGCGTTCATTAAATACTTCTACACGGTACATTACGTTGCAGATCCATCTTAGTGCACTCGGTTGCCGGTTAAACGAGGCCGAACTCGAACAGTGGGCAGCCGCTTTTGTCAAGGCTGGCGATCAGATTGCAGGCGATATCGAGCAAGCCGATGTCATGGTCATGAATACATGTGCTGTGACAAAAGAGGCGGTGCGCAAATCGCGGCAAAAAATACAGCGTCTGCAACGCGAAAATCCCTCAGCCAAGCTTGTTGTCAGCGGCTGCTACAGCGAACTTAGCAATCCGGAAGATCTGGCTGAACTCGGAATCGACCTCGTCGTACCCAACAGCCGCAAGGAAGAGCTGGTGGAGATGACGCGGACTGCATTTGATCGTCAAGACATGCCACAGTCTGCGACATTCCCCGCAGAATCAGCCCTCTTCACCCGTAATCGCCATCGCGCGTTCATCAAGATACAAGACGGATGTCGTTATCGATGTACGTTTTGCATCGTCACCGTGGCCCGCGGAGCTGAAAGAAGCCGCACTATCCAGGACATCGTGAATGAAGTGCGCGAGCTACATGCCAACGATGTCAAGGAAGTGGTGCTCACTGGCGTACATGTTGGCGGGTATGGATCCGATCTGGATGCAGATCTTGCATCGCTGGTGCAAGCCCTCATAGATGACACCGATATCGCCAGAATCCGGTTTGCATCTGTTGAACCATGGGATCTCTCACCGGGATTCATCGATCTTTTTGAGAATCAACGTGTACTGCCGCATATGCATTTGCCATTACAAAGTGGCAGTGACAGCGTACTCAGGCGCATGGCCAGACGCTGTAAAACAGCTGACTTTGCGCAACTTACACAAAGCCTGAGACAAGCCGTACCGCAATTCAACATTACAACCGATATTATTGCCGGTTTCCCCGGCGAGACGGACGCGGAATGGCAAGAGTCGCTAAGTTTTATCGAGACTCAGAAATTCGGGCATATCCACGCCTTTACGTATTCAGAACGCGAGGGCACAAAGGCTGCGAGCTTACCGGATGCGGTTCCTATGGCAATTCGCCATCAACGCAGCAAACAGCTTCATGAGTTGGCGGAGTCACTTAAAACAACCCAATTAGAGGCGTCTGCAGGTCAACGAGTTAATGTCTTGTTCGAACGTGGCAAGCAGCTTGAAACCTCCTCGGGAGATATTTGGCAACATCAGGGATACACACCTAATTACCAACGTGTGGTGGTACAAAGCCACGTTGATCTCGCCAATCAGATTCTCCCTACCGTTATCACCGGCGTGCACAACAATCGCCTGACTGGCGTTGTGGCAGATTCACAGGAAGTTAACGTCGAAGCGGTGTCTTGAGTGCCATAACTGCGGCCCATGATCTCGCAGGCTATGGAAAGAAAGTTAAGGCTAGCGTTTATCATCGGCCGTTTCATGCGGCAACACGATATTCAGAATAATGGCGATCATTGCCGCTGGTAGCAATCCGGATGTCATCAGTACTTTGGCCGTAGCCGGAAGATGCTGTAACGCGCCTGGCTCCAGTTGCAGCCCCAGACCCAGCGATAAGGCTATGCCAAATATCATCATGTTACGTCGGTTCCAATGAACGGCTGCCAACATGTTTACGCCGGCAGCAGCCACCATTCCAAACATGACAATCACGCCTCCGCCAAGCACTGCAATAGGCATTGTCTGAATTGCCGCACCAACTTTGGGCACTAGTCCGCAAACAATAAGAAACAAGGCTCCCAGCGTGACCACGTGACGACTCATGAGGCCTGTCATGGAAATCAGTCCGACGTTCTGGCTGAACGAGGTATTGGGTAAAGCGCCAAACACACCTGAAATAGCGGTCCCGACACCATCGGCCATTGTGCCACCTGCAACTTCTTTATCGGTCGCTTCTCTGCCTGCCCCACCTTTTGTGACGCCAGAGATGTCACCCACTGTCTCGATGGCCGAGACAACACCCATCAAACACATGCCAACAATCGCCGCTGCATTGATTTCAAAACCAAAATGTAATGGGTTGGGCAAAGCGAACACGGCAGCACGGTGAATTCCATCAAAACTGACCATGCCCAGACCGTAGGCTACCAGGTAACCTGCAAGCAGCCCCAGAAGAACTGCTGACACAGACAGCATGCCGCGGGCAAAGAACTTCAGCAGAAGCGTTACGACAATAACCACAAGCGCCAGCGACCACTGCGTCAGGCTGCCGTACTCGGGTTTTCCGATCATGGGTACACCGCCTGCCGCATACTGGATCCCTACTTTGACCAACGCAAGACCAATCATAAGAACCACCAGACCTGTAACCAAGGGGGGTAACCAGTTACGCAAGCGACCAATAACGGTGCCAAGGAAAAAATGAAAGACCCCACCGATAACGATCCCGCCCATCAATGCTGCCATCCCGTAGACCTTGGCGATGGGAATCATGACGGGTATAAAGGCAAAGCTTGTCCCTTGAACTATCGGCAGTCGAGCGCCTATCGGGCCTATGGTTATGGTTTGAATGAGGGTTGCGATACCCGCAAACAACATGGACATCTGAATCATGTAAATCATGTCAGATGTGTCTGCCGAACCAAATCCGAAACCAACAGCTCCCGCTATGATTATGGCGGGTGTAACGTTACTGACGAACATTGCCAATACGTGTTGAATTCCCAATGGCAACCCACGGACAATGCCGGGAAAGTAATCAGGATCTCGCATTTGAGCGGGTGTCATACCCTCAGGTCCGGGCACATTATCGTTGGCCGTTGACGCAGGGTTTGCGGCGGCAGCGTGGGACGTTGGCCAGTCTTTGCCTGCTTGCAACCCCGCACCTTGTAACAATGCATTCATGCGCTGGACTGCCGATTTCTGGATTTCAGCCAGTGCTGTTGCGAATTCGGTTTGCCTGTCGTTACGCATCCGTTCATCGAATGCTCTGACGATGTCTTCCCGGGTACGTCCTCGCACGGCCATGACAAATGGAAAGCCGAATCTGCCCCAGTACAGGCGGTTCAGGTCTTGAAAGCGGTCCAGTTGTTCAGGTGAGCAATCTGCCAGCCCGGCACTAGCCTGCTCGAAGCTTGCCTCCTGGCTGAGACCACCAGCGATCGCTTCTTTACCGAATATGTCATATTGTGCTCTGACCAGCGCTAGTTTCTCAGCGTCAGTCGCCTCATCTATAGATCGTTGAAACAGCTTTGCCAATGCATCAGGATGGTCATGTTGCGGGGCCAGGCCTGCATTATAGGCGCGCTCAACCACCCACGGGGACTGTTCATAAAGGCCACCAAAGTACTGGACAAATGTGGGGCGTGAAAGATCACTCAGAGGCATATTGGTTCCAGGTTCCCTATGTGTCAAATCCATACCGATGTTGGATCAGTAGGGTATAACACCACAGCCTCTCAGTTTGAAAATATTTGCTTGGGCAACGCAGAATTTACGTGACGCAATAAAACTGTCTGCGAACCTGGCTAACCGCAGAAAAGTACCAGCTACATGGCTTTTCAGCATTTCCAATAAAGTTGCACGACATACAGTTTGTCTGCCGGCAGGTACCGGATCCTGCAATGTTTGTAACTAGGCAATCGGACGGCATGTGCCGGAACACACTGTAAGCGGGTACCATACTGGCAAAACCAATACTTAGTATTCGATAGGGGATATCCGAAAACAACATGGCGACCAACCCGAACTTCGACGCAGACGAGATCGAAACCCTTGAATGGCTGGATGCACTGGAAGCTGTCATCGAGCAGGAAGGTCCGGAAAGAGCTCATTATCTTCTGGAGAGACTTATAGATAAGGCCAGACGCTCCGGAGCAAACCTGCCGTACGACTCCAGTACAGCCTACGTCAACACCATTCCTCTGCACCTGGAAGCCAAAAGTCCCGGCGATCAGGAGCTGGAACACCGCGTACGTTCGATGATTCGCTGGAACGCAGCTGTCATGGTCCTGAGGGCTCAACGGGACGATTCAGGGCTGGGCGGTCACCTGGCAAGCTTTGCTTCGGCCGCCACCCTCTACGATGTTGGCTTTAATCACTTTTTCCACGCACCTACGCCAGAACACGGTGGTGACGTCCTGATGATCCAGGGCCATTGTGCCCCGGGAATCTACGCACGCTCCTACCTGGAAGGACGACTCACCGAGTCAGATCTGGACAATTTCAGGCGCGAAGTAGATGGTGATGGTCTGTCTTCCTATCCGCACCCCTGGTTAATGCCCGAGTACTGGCAATTTCCTACAGTCTCCATGGGATGGGCATCGTTGACATCCATCTACCAGGCGCGTTTCATGAAATATCTGCAGGATCGCAGCCTGGCGCGCACCGACAATCGTCAGATATGGACATTTCTGGGTGACGGTGAAATGGACGAGCCCGAATCACTGGGCGCAATTTCGCTGGCGGGTCGAGAGAAACTGGATAATCTGAATTTTGTCATCAATTGCAATCTGCAGCGTCTGGATGGCCCGGTGCGAGGCAACAGCAAGATTATTCAGGAACTCGAAAACGTCTTCCGCGGCGCTGGCTGGAACGTCATTAAAGTCATCTGGGGTTCTTATTGGGACCCACTACTGGCACGAGACACGTCGGGCAAGCTGATGCAGCTGATGATGGAGACCGTTGATGGCGAGTACCAGAATTTCAAGGCCAAGGGCGGTGCCTACACGCGTGAGCATTTCTTCGGCAAACACCCGGAGACGAAAGCGCTGGTTGCTAACCTTACCGATGAGGATATCTGGCGCCTTAATCGCGGTGGTCATGATCCACACAAACTGTATGCCGCTTATAAGCAGGCTGTTGAACATAAGGACCAACCTACTGTCATTCTCGTCAAGACAGTCAAAGGGTACGGCATGGGCGAATCGGGCGAAGGTACCAATGCCACCCACCAGCAAAAGAAGATGGATCTGGAATCACTCCTGAAGATGCGTGACAGATTCGGACTTGATCTCACCAATGAGCAGGTTGCCAACTACGAATACATCAAGCCCGACCCCGAAAGCCCTGAAATCAAGTACATGCAGGAACGGCGTAAAGCACTGGGTGGCTATCTACCACAACGCAAAAAGTTTGCTGAACCATTGGAAGTTCCAGACATTAGTGCTTTTCAACCTGTGCTGGAAGGGTCCGGTGATCGGGAAATGTCTACAACCATGGCATTCGTCCGTTTACTGACCATCCTGACGCGCGACAAGAAAATTGGTAAGAACGTCGTACCGATCGTACCGGACGAAGCACGCACCTTCGGTATGGAGGGTATGTTCAGACAGCTCGGCATCTACTCCTCAGTCGGGCAATTGTATGAACCGCAGGATCGTGACCAGATCATGTACTACAAAGAAGATAAATCCGGTCAGATTCTGGAAGAAGGTATTACCGAGGCCGGTGCCATGGCTAGCTGGCTGGCAGCAGCTACCTCTTACTCCACTCACGGAGTCAACATGCTGCCGTTTTACATCTATTACAGCATGTTTGGCTTTCAGCGTATCGGCGATCTGGCCTGGCTTGCCGGTGACATGCGTGCCTGCGGTTTTATGATCGGCGGCACCGCCGGCAGAACAACGCTTAACGGTGAAGGCTTGCAACACGAAGATGGCCACTCGCTGGTGCTATCCAACACCATTCCAAATTGCATCAGCTACGATCCATGTTTCGGTTACGAGATGGCTGTAATCATTCACAACGGCATGACTCGCATGCTGACAAATCGAGAGAGCGTGTACTTCTACATTACCGCGATGAATGAAAACTATGTACACCCGCCGATGCCGGAAGGTGCAGAGGAAGGCATCGTCAGAGGTATCTACAAATTCCGCGAAATAGCCGAAGGAAACAAGAAAACAGCTCAGAAGTTCAGATCACGAGTTCGGCTTCTGGGCAGCGGTACGATTCTGCGTGAGGTTATTGAAGCCGCTAACATGCTCGAAAAAGACTGGGACATCGGTGCCGAAGTGTACAGCGTTACAAGTTTCAATGAACTGGCACGCGACGGACTGGAAGTCGAGCGTTGGAACATGCTTCATCCGAACGACGACCCGCGTATCCCTTACATTACACAAGTCCTCGGTAGCGACGATGCACCGGTGGTCAGCTCTACTGACTACATGAAATGCCATTCGGACCAGGTACGCGAATATGTACCAGCAACCTTTACCACACTGGGCACCGACGGTTTTGGAAGATCAGATACTCGCGAAAAACTGCGCGAGTTCTTTGAAGTCGACAGACGCTATGTCACCGTTGCAGCACTGCATGCATTGTCAATGGATGGCGAAATAGACAAGCCAACGGTGGCAAAGGCGGTGCAACAATACGGCATTGACCCTGACAAACCTAATCCAGCACAGGTTTGAGGGCATATCGATGAGCACAGAGACTACAAACGTAAACATCATTATTCCCGATATCGGCGACTCGGAAAACGTCGAGATCATCGAACTGCTGGTCGGTCCGGGAGACCAGGTTGGCATAGACGATTCACTGCTCACACTGGAATCTGACAAGGCCAGCATGGAGGTGCCTGCTGCCATCGCAGGTGTCATAGAAACGCTGACAGTGGCTGTCGGTGATACCGTCAACGCTGGTGATGTCGTAGGTACCATGAGTGGCATAGGAGCTACGACTGCAGCGGCCACAAGCGATGGCGAAGAACAAAGCGATACGGGTAATGATGCGCCGGCTTCTGCTGCACAGAGCAGCGATGAACCTGCGGATGCCACGACAAGAACAAATCCGCCTGCTACCGCTAACAATGCGCCGCCTTCATCTGCCGGTGACCCTTCATTAGCCCGGGCGGCTTCCCCCACGGCTCACATCAATGATGAGAGCATACGCAAAGCGCATGCTAGCCCCGGGGTTAGACGTTACGCCCGCGAACACGGAGCGGACCTGTCACTGATCAGCGGTGGCGGGCCGAAGGGGCGTATTCTCAAAGATGACGTTATAGCTTTTATAAAAAAGGCTATGGAAGGTATGGGAAGCACGTATGCATCAGCGGGTGCAGGTCCTGCCGGTGGTGCCGGCATCCCTTCTATCCCTGAAGTTGATTTCTCAAAATTTGGCGAAATAGAGCGCGTCGAACTTGGTCGGATAAACAAACTCAGTGCAGCAAATCTGCACAGAGCCTGGTTGAATCTGCCGATGGTGACGCATCACGATCAAGCAGACATCACTGAAATGGAAGCGTTTCGCAAACAGCTAAAGAGCGAAGCTCGTGAAGGCGACCCCAAGGTCACCGGACTGGCTTTTCACATGAAGGCTCTGGTAAACACCTTGAAAGCGTTTCCCAAGATGAATAGTTCACTGTCTGCAGACGGTGAAGCACTGTTCTACAAGAAATATTTTCACGTGGGCATTGCCGTCGACACTCCTAATGGCTTAGTCGTCCCGGTATTTCGTGATGTTGATAAAAAGAGTATCAACGAGCTGGCAATCGAGATGGCCGACATCAGCCATCGTGCTCGCAACAAGAAACTCAAACCCGACGAAATGCAGGGAGCAAGTATGACTATCTCCAGCCTGGGCGGCATCGGCGGAACACAGTTCACGCCCATCGTGAATCCACCGGAAGTTGGTATTCTGGGTATCACTCGAGCAACGATGCAACCCGTCTGGAATGGCTCCGAGTTCATACCTCGCCTGATGTGTCCGCTTGACCTGACTTATGATCATCGAGTCATCGACGGTGCAGATGCCGCTCGATTTATGGCTTACTACGTCACCCAGATCAGTGATATTCGGAGACTGACACTTTGACTATATCAATCGATACCTGTATGCAATCGAACAACAACCAATGCGGCATGACGTCCCATGAGTGAACTGCAAACCATCAAAATCCCAGACATGGGTGATGTTGATGATGTCGAAGTCATAGAAGTCCTGGTAGCCGTGGGCGACACGATAAACGTGGAAACCTCACTGGTCACCGTCGAGAGTGACAAGGCGAGTATGGAAATCCCCTCGCCCGCTGCAGGTGTTATTACATCCTTGCTGGTAAAAACGGGGGATCGTGTGTCCGAAGGTAGCGACGTAGTCGTGCTTGATGTCGCTGCAGCGGTTGAAGATTCGCCCAAAGAGACTACCCGCGCAGAGGCAGCCGAAACACGTCCCTCTACACCAGTTTCTGATAGTTCAACACCTGCAAACTCTTCGGCACCGGTGAGTGCACCGGACGCTGGTTCGGCAGTTGCCATATCACCGGAAACTGACGAGGCGTTTAAAAATACCACTGAACGTTACGATCTAGTGGTTCTGGGCGCTGGCCCTGGTGGGTACACCTCAGCGTTTCGCGCCGCCGATCTGGGCCTGAATGTGTTGCTTGTTGAAAGATACCCTGATCTAGGCGGGGTCTGCCTCAATGTTGGCTGCATCCCTTCCAAGGCCTTATTGCATACGGCAGCCATTATTCAGGAAACAAAAGAGATGGCAGCACACGGCGTCAGCTTCGGTAAACCCGAGATTGATGTCGATAAGTTGCGTGGATTCAAACAAGAGGTCATCGGAAAACTGACTGACGGTTTGGCAGGGCTCGCGCGGCAACGTAAGGTGAACGTTGCTCACGGTTTCGCAAGCTTCATCTCTCCCCATGCGATAAGCATCAAGAGCGATGACTCTGAGAACGATCGCATTGTCGGTTTTAAGCATGCCGTCATTGCTGCCGGATCCAAAAGTATCCGCATTCCGGGATTTCCTTACGACGACTCCCGACTCATGGACTCCACCGGAGCGTTAGCGTTAACCGATATTCCCAAACGCCTGCTCGTGATTGGCGGCGGTATCATCGGCCTGGAAATGGGTTGCGTGTATGCAGGACTGGGCACCCAGGTAACGGTTGTCGAATTGTCAGATGGCTTGATGCCAGGCTGTGACCGCGATCTTGTCAGACCATTGGAAAAACGTTTGAAGTCTGAGTTCGAGAACATCTTCACCGGTTCCAAGGTCACGGGCATGAGCGCTGAGGCTGCTGGCCTAACAGTCCAGTTCGATGGTGGTAAAGCACCAGCGTCGGATACTTTCGACCGCGTTTTGTTAGCCGTCGGACGCAGCCCTAACGGCGCTGCTATCGCGGCAGACAAAGCCGGTGTTGATGTTGATGAACGCGGTTTTATCCGGGTTGATTCACAACAGCGCACAAACGTTGCACACATATTTGCGATTGGTGATGTTGTTGGTCAACCCATGCTGGCTCACAAAGCCACTCACGAAGGCAAGGTGGCAGCTGAAGTGGCAGCGGGTAAAAAATCCTACTTCGATGCTAAAACGATCCCATCGGTTGCCTACACTGATCCGGAAGTTGCCTGGATGGGTTTGACGGAAACCGCTGCAAAGGAACAAGGTATAGCTTACGAGAAAGGAAGTTTCCCCTGGGCTGCCAGCGGTCGATCGCTCAGTATGGGACGTAACGAGGGACTGACTAAAATTCTGTATGACCCTGACACCAAAATGGTTCTAGGTGCTGGAATGGTAGGGCCTAACGCTGGTGAGCTGGTTGCCGAAGCTGTTCTTGCCCTGGAAATGGGGGCCGATATCGAGGATCTGGCTTTGACGGTACATCCCCACCCGACACTATCAGAGACGCTGAACTTTGCTGCAGAGGTGGCTGAAGGCACTGTCACCGACATTTATGTGCCTAAAAAGCGCCGATGAAAACGTAACGGTTGTCATCGCTGTACGGCATCAACGCGTGCCGTACAGTCGCACCTTTAGCCGCCAGGCTGCAATCTGATAACTACAACGCTGCAATCTGAGCCTTGAGTCTGGCAAAGCTTGCAGCAACCGCTGCAGGATCAGACTGGTCAGCTTGCGAATTGACGAGTGTTTCAAGTTTATCCATCTCGTTGACAAGCTCTTCCACACGTTCCTGACCGATACGGGACTTGACCGTTTTGTCGATTTGCTTGTTGGTGCTTACCAGCGAATCCAGCTCGGCGACCGCCTTAAGCAGAAATGGAGAGATCTCATAGGTGTGCTCCATGCGCGAAGTACCACCATCAGCAATAACGGTCTTTAACGAACGCCCAAACCGGTACGTGCGGCTTTCAGGCAGCAGCGAGCCTTTTGCCCGGTTGTAGCGAATCTTCAATACATCTTTCGCTGCACCGTCGGCGCGTAAGCTGTAATGAGAAATCTGGTGGGCACGGGTTACTCCCATTTCTTCCAGTGCAGGGTAAAAATCAGTGTTTCGAGCGGTTGTTGTAGACATGTGTTCTTAACCAGGTAATTTGTGAATGAAAAGTAATACAGAGGCATTTATCGGCCTTATTTATGCCAAATATAGCCCTATTACTACCCTGTTCAACCATCACACCGGAACAAGTGCTTTTGTCTTTCGGCTCAAATTGCACAGGCGGGTCGCCCCACTGCGGTCACAGTGATGCAACTCTCAAAAAATACGTCCTGGTCACCATTGTTTACAATATTGTCCTCGCGATTTACCTCTAAAGCCGGATCTATAGCACCGGCAAGCTGCGCTTTTTCGATAGCTAACCGGGATGCTTCAGCGATGGCTGCATGTGCCCCTGATTCAAGCGAATCAAACTCAACAGGTCCATCAGGAAACAGCACCGATACTTTGGTGCCAGCAGCCGGACTGATGAGAATAAGTTGCTCTTGCCTGATCGAACCGACAACCGCACCCAGCGCATTCGCAACGTGTGCATATTCTGGTGAATGAAGGTCGGTATTCAGCAACTTTGCGCAAGTGGAGTAGTAGCTGACAGCGGGTGCACCCAGTCCCACTACAGCTACATTTAATTGTGGTACAAGAGAAAAACCGACCTTTGTATTTGATTGGATGCTCTGTTCTATCAGATCCAATTGAGACTCACTCATTGTGTGACCCGTAACTGCACTCATTGCACTGATTAACGCAAGGGATGTCAATTCGGAGACCCGGTTCCGTACTTCACCGGCAAAGTGATGTTCACTCTCATAACCTCTTCCCAGGTTGTCTTTACTGTACCGCATCAGCAGTCTGGCTCCCAGGCCGGCGGCTGTTGTCGACCAGGTATCCTGATTACCCGTGATATGACAAGCATCCGTAGGCGTAAAACCTGCTCTGAGCACGACCCCTCTTTGCTCAAGACGATGCAAAGCGCGTTCAAGCGTCTGAGCTGCAAAAAGAGTCTGCACCGCCACCGGACCTTTTGCAATCTGATCATAGAGTTCCTGCTGCTGTGGCGATAAATCGGTGGGACTTGCAGAATGCACAAGCACAAACTGTCCGCTATGCGTCGTACTCAAAGGCAGATCCAGCTGTGCCTCCAGATCCGCCAGGCACTGCGGATACTGGTGCACCAGCAAGCTCAAGGGAATAACCCGATTGGGACCTATCTGTAGTTTACGACCGGCTCGATCATAAACGACGGCACTGTCACCACCAAGCCCGAAAGTGCGTACATCAATTGCCTTGACCATCGTACGCCAGCCACCCACCGTAGCTCCATCAGCACTCAGACGTGGCTGACCACTTTTAATCAAGGCAATATCCGTCGTCGTCCCTCCCATATCAGAGACTAGAAGTTCATCCCGACCACACAGAAAACTTGCCCCTACGACACTTGCCGCCGGCCCACTAAGAATTGTTTCGACCGGGTAGTGGCTGGCAACACTATCGCTGATCAACGATCCATCCCCTTTGACGACCATAAGAGGTGCATTGATACCAACATCGTCCATCATCTTTCTGGCTGCATCAAGCAAGAAATTTATCATCGGAATAAGACGTGCGTTAAGCAAGGCTGTGAGTGCTCGTCGAGGAGCATCCAGCCCTGAAGTCAAGTGATGTCCACAAGCAACCGGCTTGCCAGTCATTGAAGCAATCAAAGACTGCGCTTGAACCTCGTGCTCCGGGTTGCGCACAGCAAACACCGCGGACACAGCGTAAGCATCGACACTTGCATCGATACGCTCAACAAAATTTCGGATTTTTTCTATATCCAGAACGGCCTGCGGAAAACCGGATGCCTGGTGCCCGCCAACGACTATCAACATAGGGTCACCTGCAAGCGCTTCAGCCAGATTGGCGCGTTGTAGTTGCGACTCTCTGAACCCTATCAGAATCATGGCAACACTGCGGCCGCGGCCCTCTACGAGCGCATTGGTGGCCAGAGTAGTTGACAGACAGACCAGATTGATCTGGTCAACGGGCTGCTCACAGACAACCTGGTCGACCGCACCTCGCAAGCCGTGAATAAGATCTCGATGAGTCGTTAAGGATTTAGCGCAGGCACGTACATTCAGGGTGTCATCCACAAGGACCGCATCTGTAAAGGTGCCACCTGTATCAAGACCGAGTTGAAGTCCCACAATGTCATCCTGCCCGCGCGAAAAAATTTAACAGACTATTGACGACAACGGACCACTTGTAAAGAGATATTCAACAAAACAGGCGCTAAGCGTCCCACACGTAAAAACTAACCCGTTCAGGGCAACAGAATCTGCTGCCTCGCTTTGCCAGATATATATGTCACTCTGAGGACAAGGGTCTGCAGATCACTCATGGCAGGCGTTCACTTAACCCACATCACGTATCTGGTTTAGTGAAGCTCGCTGACGGGGAGTGTGACGACCCGCTCAAACCTTCCAAAGCGAGGCCATTAGTTTTCAGGTACTTTGCCTGAGGGGTCGATACCACGGTAACCAAGTAAGCCAATGATGGCCTGTAGCGCAGGCTGGAGAAATACGATGTATCCCTCATACGCCACATCAACAACTCGCTATAGAAACTCCCATAGCGGCTTCAGTCTCATTGAGGTATTGATCGTTGTAGCAATTATCGGCATTCTGGCAGCCATTGCCTATCCGCAATACGGCAGTTACGTACAGCAGAGCCGCCGTGCAGACGGTCATCTTGCCATGCTGCAGGAAATACAGAACCTTGAACGCTGCAAATCAGCCAACTATTCATACACGGGCTGCACGCTTTCCAGCACGACATCACCAGAAGGCAACTACAACATGACCCTGACAAGTGACGCCACCAGCTATACGATAACGGCTACCGGCACCGGTTCACAAGCTGCCGACACCGACTGCAACGTCATGACACTTACTCATCAAGGAACGCGTACACCGGCCGCCAGTTTTGGCTGCTGGCCTGGCTAATAGTGCCGCAGATAGTAAACTTCACACGCGTCGATAAAGAAGCGGCGGCTCTGATGCACTTGAACACATACAGCTCTGGTCAAGTTTTAACGCCGATTTTAGAGCCAGTGCACGTTGTTGAAAATAACGAGCGTTTAAGCAAGCTTAAGATTCTAGAACCCCGGACCCGGGACCTCTCCCCAGGGCTATTGTTAGTCGAGGAGAGCTCCAGATATTAAAACAATGGTCAATGTGTTACCGAAGTCTGGGTATTAGCACACCTGCCTGAGACGAACTTAAGTCACATGTAACCCCGCCGATAACGGTCGCATGGAGAGTACGCATAATCAAGGATTTACGCTGATAGAGCTGTTGGTGGCAATTGCCGTCCTCGGTATCTTGCTGGGCATCGGCGTCCCGAGCTTTACGGAGGCAGTTAAAGAGAGCCGCATCAGTGGTCAGTACAACACCATGGTTGGCTCACTATACCTGGCGCGATCAGAAGCGGTAAAGGGTCCAGGGCAAGTTACGGTATGTCCCCGAAAATCCGATGATCCGGACCAATGCGGTACCAAAGACGACTGGAGCAACGGCTGGATCGTCTTCATCGATAACACCACCGTAGCCGGTGAGTCCGAAGCGAATATCGATACCGACGATCTGGTCATCAGTATCGAATCGCCTTTAAGCGGCAGCAATGTCATCAAGGCAATAGGTTCAAGCACAAACTCTGCATCCGACGCAGAGGAAGTAGCCTTCGTCAGGTATTTACAAGATGGGGGGACGCTTTGGAATAGTGGAACATTTGCAGTGTGTGATACCAACAGAGGCTCGGCGTCTTCACGCGCGATCAATCTGGTGCTTACCGGAGACATCCGTCGCGGTCGCATAGTGACCGGCTCAAA
The DNA here is from genome assembly GCA_045106855.1 of Granulosicoccus sp. Taxonomy (GTDB): domain Bacteria; phylum Pseudomonadota; class Gammaproteobacteria; order Granulosicoccales; family Granulosicoccaceae; genus Granulosicoccus. The sequence goes on along the minus strand of JBGCFI010000030.1, from coordinate 57,388 downwards.
AGCCCCCAGAGACGTATTCAACCAACCGATCAGCGACTACTGTCCCGAGCCCTCAAGCTGATGAACACATCCTCATTGTTCGATAAAAATGTGTCCGGCAAGTCGACGCAAAACGGCATAGGATTGATAGAAATTCTTATTGCGGTCTTGCTGATTTCAGTGGGCTTTCTGGCAGCAGCCAGAATGCAGGTGGAGGGTATGCGCTTTAGTCAGAGTGCCTACTACCAATCACAAGCATATTTTCTCGCTAGTGACATGATTGATCGCATGCGCAGCAATGTTCGTGGCGTTGCCGACGGATTCTACTTCGACCAGGAAACCGCAGCAGATGCGGAGAACCCGCAATGCGGCGTTAACGCCTGTCAGGCACAAGCGATTGCCAGGCAGGATATCTACGACTGGAGTGCAGCCTTGCACCCGATGACCACAGGCAGTGGGTTCGTCGCAGCTTTGCCAGGTACGAGCACCAAACCTGCCAAAGGCAGTATCGAGAATGTTGGAAACGGTGTCATCGCAGTGATCATGAGCTGGAATGAAGTTATTGGAGGCAGTGACTCTGAACAGACTTTCCGAATTCAATTTGCGATGGAGGAAAACCAGTGAATCGATCCGGACAGCACATGAAGCAAGCTTCGACTTCTCACGGGTTCTCACTGGTTGAGTTGTTACTTGCAACAACAATAGGTCTCATCCTTTTATCAGGAATGATTGCGGTTTTTTCGGGTAACAAACGTAGTAGCGAATTGAACGTTGCCATGGCAAATCTTCAGGAGAATGCCAGGTTTGCCATCGATAAGATATCCAAAGATGCACGCATGGCAGGATTTCAAGGTTGTATCGATATAAATCGGGGACCCGCCACCGTACTGGCAGCAGCAGAGCCTACTGCTGACTATCATGCAACCGCAGCACAGGCATCAGTGATCAGCGCCGACGACGTTTGGACGCCTGCCCCACCGCTGGGGTTTACACCAACAAACCACAATGCCGTACCCGGCACTCATGCTTTAACTCTGCAGTTCGGTCACCCGTCAACGTTTCCTCTGTTGTCGCAGGTGGGAACAGCAGGTGTGGCCAATCGCACAGGGCCAGCTATTATAAATATTACACCGGGCATCAGCAGTCGGCCATTCGATCTTGAGGTTGATGACTACGCCATTATCAGTGACTGCGCGACGGCTGATATTTTCAGAATCAGTGCGCTAGATACAACCGCAACTACAGCAACGCTTGCTCATGCAGCACCAGCGAATAAGTCCGGCGCTTTCAGCACTGAATTTGGCGCACCCGACACGCTGCGTATGACCAGAGTCATGCGCTTTGTATCCAATGTGTACTACGTGGGTGATACCGGATTAACAAACGATAGAGGTGATGCAGTAACAGCGCTGTATCAACAGTCCTTGCCATACGGTGATCCGACCAACAATCCACCGACAGAACTGATTCGTGGAATTGAAAACATGCGAATCTCCTTTGGACTGAGAACCGGTGTCAACTCACTGATTTACGTTGATCCAAGCGATTCTCGTTTCGATCCAACTCAGGTAGAGACGGTGCGTATTGGTCTGTTAATGAATTCTTTTGATCGGATTTCTGACAATAACGATACCAATACTTACGTGATTGCGGGTCAGGCAATAGCACCTGCAACACCGGGTGCCACAACATCAACCAGCACTCATGCTGGCGACAGCCGCCTTCGACTGGCGTTCAATACGACAGTAAAAGTCAGAAATCGACGTCCCACGGCCATGAGCAATTGATCATGCACAGCAATCGTCTCAATTCACTAAACCGAAACCAGTTAGGTAGCGCCCTGCTGGTAGCTATGGTTATGATTTTCATGCTTTCGTTAATGGGTGTTTCAGCCATGCGCGGATCAACACTGGAGAAAAGAATGGCCATCAATGCAATCCAGTCTTCGGCCACGTTTCAAGCAGCAGAATCCGCCTCAGAGCTTGCCCTGAATACACCAGCCAATCTTAGCAATGCGTATCAGCAAGGCATGAACACTGAGTTGTTTCTGGAGATTGATGAAGTACACGAAAACATTGGGATGGAGTCAGCTTCAGTATTGGAGTATGTGGGAGACAACGGGCTCCCCGCCGGATTTTCAGTAGGGATTGTAGCCAGTGTCATTTATGTATCCAGTGGCGTTAGCGCTATCCCTGCAGTTCGCTCGCAATCTACTGTCGAGCAAGGTGCCTATCGTGTAGTCCCTGCAAGGTAGTTGATTTAAATAAACACACATTCGAAAAATCCGGTTTTTTATATTTAGTCAGGTGAGGAACACACTCATGTCAGTCAGCACGCTACAACCATCAAGTGCACGAAGCAGGTTGAATACGTCCGTACAAAGAACGAGATCATCTCGCTCAGGCGTTATTCTGAGCGTCGCTTTGTGTACCGCTACAGGCATTACCCCCGTATTTGCAGACGATACAGAAATTTTCTTTGGTCAGGCAGACCCCACTTTAAATACATCACCTAACGTCCTTTTCGTTCTCGATACTTCGGGATCAATGAACTGGTCAGACAGTGGTTACACAGGCACTCGCCTTGAACGTATGAAAGATGCGTTGACGTTTATTCTCGATTCCTCATCCAATATCAACGTCGGCCTGATGCGATTCAACGGCTATAACAGTGGCGGCGCCGTTATTTACCCGATGACACCCATTGACCAGGCGATATGTATCGACAATAACTGCGGATCAATCAACCAGACTGTCCGGGTTTCAGAAAACAACGATGACATGGAGCAGTTTGTCGACTCTGGCGTAATGACACCGAATGGAGTCAGGCTTAGTCTGGGCAATGAAAGCGGTAACGATCAACTGGTGGGGCTCAGATTCCAGGGCATTGATATTCCCACCGGCGCAACAATCACCAGCGCTCACATCGAATTTACTTCAAGAGACAACAACAGCGAAGACACTGACCTGATAATCGCAGGACACGATACCGCTGATGCGCCAAGTATTTCCACAACAGATTATTACTTACGTGATATCGACAAAACTGATGCCACCGTAAACTGGTCGCCTTCAGACTGGACCGTTGGAGATGTCTTCCGCACGCCTGATCTCAAAGACGTTGTTGAAGAGATAACCAGTCGCGCCGACTGGTGTGGTGGTCAGTCCATGGGTTTCGTCTTCTCTGGAACCGGCAGGCGTGACGCTTATGCCTATAACGGTGGCAACGCAAGCCGCTCTGCGGTACTACGTGTGACCTATGATTCCACTAGCATACCCAGCGACCAGGGTTGTGCCACTAAAGTTGCTGTGGCACAAGTAAAGGAATCAATCAGCGATACCTTTGAGAGAACACATAATGGCAGAACATTATCCAATTGGAGGCAAATCAGGATGCCTCAGCTACGCTGGGGTAACAACCGTTACGTGGTCAATCGCCTGCATTTCGAAGATCTGGCCATTCCCCAAGGAGCAACTATAGAAGATGCAACCATCATATTTAACGTTTTCCAGCAGCGTTCAGGAGCGGTAGCACTGAAGATAGATGCAGAAAATCATGATGATGCGCCGTTTTTTGTTTCCGACAATCAATGGATTACCGATCAGCCACTGGTTGCAGGGGGCGGTGTTCCATGGAACATTGCAAACTCGGACAACTGGGCGGTCGGGGCTAACGTATTTACTCCTGACATCAGCTCTATTGTTCAATCTGTTGTCAATCGCTCAGGCTGGGAATCCAACAACAGCATGGCCTTCCAGTTCAAGATCGGACCAGGACACATTCACAACAATTTCCGCAGCTTTACCAGCTTTGACCATGATCGTGCACGCGCACCAAAATTAAGAGTGGTTTATCGTACCAATATCGCCGCAACCAACGCATCACAAACCGCCTTCAAGAGTGCACGTGACGACATGAAGCAGGTCGTCAATGAGCTTAGTGCCACCGGCGGAACCCCTGTTGTCGCAGCGTATCTTGAGGCAGCCAATTACATGCTGGGTGGACCCGTAGAGTATGGTAAGGAACGCGGATACAGCTGGAACAAGCATCGCTACCATCGCGTTTCGCATCCAGATAGCTATACAGGCGGTACCGTCACTCGCGATAGTAACTGTAGCGATAGCAATATCGAGAGCAATAGCTGTAAGTCAGAGAAGATCACCGGTAACCCTACTTATATTTCACCACTTGATCACAGTTGCCAGACCAGTCATATCGTGTTCCTGTCTGATGGCGCAGCAACGAGTAACACGGCGATCAATAAGGTGAAAGCGTTGACCGGTGTTTCAGAATGTAAGGTAACTTCCGGAGGCGATGCCTGTGGCGCCGAACTTGCCGAATGGCTGGAAGCGACCGATCACAACCTGCTTGCTTCACGTAAACAGAACATCAGCACCTATACAATCGGTTTTAACAATTCGAGCAACCTGCTAGAGAGCATGGCGACAGCCGGTGGCGGAGAATACAAGGATGCAAACTCATCAGCTGAACTCGTAACGGTCTTTGAAGATATCCTCGGCGATGTTCTGGCAGTGGACACAAGCTTTGTCGGTCCAGGTGCTACCGTTAATCAGTTCAATCGCCTGACACATCGTAATGACATTTACTATGCCGTGTTCAAGCCCAATGCGAAACCAACCTGGCAAGGTAACCTGAAGCGCTATCAGGCAGAGGTTAATGAAGATGGTGTGGTAGAAATTCGTGACCGCGACGGCGACAACGTTCTCGATGAAACGACTGGCTTCTTCGCCGAAGATGCCAAGAGCTTCTGGGGCACGGCAACCGACGGTAACTCTGTGGAAAAAGGTGGTGCCGCTGATAAAATTTCGCTAACAGGACCGGGCGGACAAGGTACACGCAATGTATACACCTTCACCGGTGCTATTCCTGTCAACGGTGCAGATCTGTCAACAAGCGACGACTATGCACTGCACGAAGATAACAACGAAATCACCGAAGCCAATCTGGGAATCACCACCGGTAATGCCAATGAACGCGCACAGAAACGCAAGGATCTATTGCAATGGGCCCGCGGTTTAGATGTTGAAGATGAAGATCTTGATGGAAGCATCACTGACGTACGGACCCACATAGGAGATCCCATGCATGCCAAGCCTGTCATTTTAAACTACAAGGCTGGCTCTGGCACTGATACAACTATATTCATGTCAACCAACGAAGGCATGCTGCATGCAGTTGAACATGAAAATGGCACAGAACTGTTCTCATTCATGCCTGAGGAACTTTTACCAAATCTGGACAAATTCTACAAAAACCAGCAAAGCACAAGGCATCCATATGGCTTGGACGGCGATCTGACCATCTGGCACGAAGACCTGAACGGCAACGTGATGGTTGACGATAATGAAAAAGCCTACCTGTTTGTTGGTATGCGCCGCGGCGGAAGTCTGTACTACGGCTTCGATGTATCAAAACGCACAGCACCTAAACTGATGTGGAAAATCGAAGGTGGTCAAGGCAGCTTCCAGAATCTGGGACAGACTTGGTCCAGACCCGTTGCCACCCAGATCATGCGACAAAGCACCAAGAGAACCGTACTGATCTTTGGCGGCGGTTATGACAGTGATAGCAATGATCCGAATCCGGATAACCTTGTCGCAACCCGCACTGCCGAAGGCAATCAGCCTTCTGACAACATTGGTAACGCTCTGTATATCGTCGATGCCGAGACCGGAAGCCTTATCTGGTCGGCACAAAGTGATGATTCCGGTTCGAAAAAATTCACCGATATGCAATACAGCATTCCGGCGGATGTTCGTACATTGGACGTCAATTCAGACGGTCTTACCGATCAGCTGTATTTCGGTGACATGGGAGGCCAGGTGTGGCGCTTCGACTTCACTCCGTACCACTCCGGTGGTGAGCTATTGGACGGCGGGGTCATCGCCCGGCTTAACGGGGATGGCATCGAAAACTCCCGTCGGTTCTATAACCAGCCAGACGTGGCACTGATTGCACACGAAGGTACGCAGTTTCTCTCTGTCAGTATTGGTTCTGGCTGGAGAGCTCATCCTTTGCATAATGCGGTAGAGGATCGATTTTACATGATCAAGCAGTCCAGTATTTACCGTAAACCGGATGGATACGGTAAAAACGCAGGTACTGTCGCCAACCCCGACTACACACCTGTAACAGAGTCCGATCTGGTGGATATATCCGACAACCTGACACCCACGGTTAACGAGCACGGCTGGATGCTCAAGATGGAAGGCGAAGGCGAAAAGGTACTCGGAGCAAGCTTGACGGTTAACAATCAGCTGATCTTCACAACTTACGAGCCTGTCGACGCTGCTGATCCATGCAGCCCGGCAATCGGAGGGGGTTATGCCTACGTGGTGAACGTACTCAACGGTGCGCCGACGGTCGACTTGCAAGATGATAGCGCAGACGAGGAAGGCGAGTCTGATGGTACGGATTCCACCACATCCGGTGGCCAGTCGATTAACGTACGTGGAAAAAATCTAAATAAAGGTGATCGCAACAAGAAGTTGAACCATGGCGGAATTCCACCAGCACCCACGTTGTTGATAGTGGAGAGTAAAAACAATCAGGGCGTGAGCACATATGGCGTGGATACCCGGGTTAACCTGGAATCCTTACCTACCGATATCGACAACCTGACGCAACGTACTTACTGGCAGGATCGTGGTCGCGGTAACCGAACGCCTGCGGAAATCGCCAAGGCTGCGAAGGGCGAGGACTCTGACAGCGATGTAGCTGAAAACGAGAACTAGTACAGCGCACCACTGGTTCACGTTTAGTGTTGTTCGGCGCCGGAACATATTCCCGGCGCTGAACAACAGTTGAACTGGGGCGTAGAAATCCTTTAAGAACGAAGCTTACCGGTGTGTATAACCCGTCACTGGTAACCGCCCTGCACCCACTGTAAAACTTAATTTCTTAACAATTCAGACCTTTACAGTCAGATTGCAGCTTTAAGGGCCGCATATAACAAAGTCGCATAAGGACATAGCAAAAAAGACTAAAACAAAGGCCTCAGACCCTGCTCAAATAGCCGTCATTGGTAGATTCAGAGCATGGTTAGTCGGATGGCAATCGAAACCGAAGTAATTAGTAAAGCAACAAAGCGAGACGCACAATCCTGGCTGGCAGGGTCAGTCTGATCATGTATCAATATACAGAGCATGACAGAAACTTCCTGCGTGAACGTGTTGCGGAATTCCGTGAGCAAACCGAACGCCGGCTGAGTGGAGAACTCAGTGAAGACGAATACAAACAGCTCAGACTACGCAATGGACTGTATCTTCAGCGCAAAGCCTACATGCTTCGCGTCGCCATCCCCTACGGATTGCTGTCAAGCACTCAATTGAAAAAGCTTGGCTCCATTGCCCGTGTGTACGACAAAGGCTATGGCCATATCACCACCCGGCAGAACATCCAGTACAACTGGCCCGAGCTTGAACAAGTTCCACAAATTCTCGAGGAACTGGCTGATGTGGACATGCACGCGATTCAGACCAGTGGCAACTGTATTCGCAACACGACGACTGATCCGCTGGCTGGCGCCATTGCTGACGAAATCGAGGATCCGCGTCCCTGGTGCGAACTGATTCGACAGTGGTCGACGCTACACCCCGAGTTTAACTGGCTTCCACGCAAATTTAAAATCGCCGTGACTGGTGCCTTAAGTGATCGGGCTGCAGTGCAGGTGCACGATATTGGCCTTCGCCTCATCAAAAACGATGCAGGCATGACGGGATTCGAAGTGCTGGTCGGAGGTGGACTTGGAAGAACACCCCATATCGGACAGGTCATTAACCCGTTTTTACCGACACAACACCTGCTGACTTATCTGGCAGCGATACTGCGCGTCTATAACCTGGAAGGCCGACGCGACAATCTGTATAAGGCGCGCATAAAAATACTTGTCAACGCTCTCGGTATTGATACATTCCGCGAAAAAGTCGAACTCCAGTGGCAACATGCCAGCAACAGCGACGACACTTTCACGCAAGCGCAGATAGACGCACTCAAAGCCCAGTTTCCGGCAGCACCTACGCTTGGCACAGTCAGCTTTGACAATACCGCATCACAACCGACGCGCTCCGGTGCAAACATCGTATCCACCAGCCAGCCTGATCAGATGTTCACTAATCCATTGTTCAATCAGTGGTACAAATCCAACACACGTGCACATCGTGATTCCGGACGACGCATAGTCTTTGTATCGCTGAAAGCCCCCGGACAACCCGCTGGAGACATTACAAGCCACCAGATGGAGTCGCTTGCCACATTGGCTGACCGCTTTAGTCTAGGTGAAATTCGCACAACCCATGAACAGAATCTGGTACTGGCCCACGTACCGATGAACGATGTCTTCGAGCTATGGAGTGAACTCAAAGTCCTCAAACTTGCAACACCAAACCTGGGCAAGCTCACCGATATGATTGTCTGTCCCGGACTTGACTATTGCTCACTGGCGAACGCTGGCACATTGGAGATTTACGACCAGATCTACAAACACTTTGATGATCTGGACTACATGCATGAGCTTGGCGACATCAGCATCAAGATATCCGGTTGCATGAATGCCTGTGGACACCACCACGTTGGTGACATTGGCATCCTGGGTGTCGACAAGGGAGGAGTAGAGTGGTACCAACTCACGATAGGTGGTCACGCTGGCAATGCAGCATCGCTGGGTCAGCGTCTTGGACGCGCAATAGCCAAAAGTGACGTTGCCCACGCCATTGATCAACTCCTGCGAGCGTATATCGAATTAAGAGAGCCGCAGGAATCTTTTCACGACACCGTCCATCGTCTGGGCACCACACCTTTCAAGGAGAGCGTTTATGCCACTGCTGCGTAACGGCCAATGGGTCGACAACAACCCCTGGGTGAAAGTTGAAGACGACGAAGATCTGCCACTTGGCAACAAAGCTGATGTGGCGATTGCTTGCAGTTTGAATCGCTACATTTCACTTGAAGACAAAGTTCAACACCTTGTGTCCGGTGTGTGGTTGAACGTTGAAGACGACGTCCTTTTGTTGAAAGGTCATCTGGATCACCTGCAACTGGTCGTCATTGATTTCCCGGCCTTTACCGATGGTCGCGGATATACCCAGGCCAGAGTATTGAGAGCGCAATTGGCTTTTTCCGGAGAACTGAGGGCTTCTGGGGATATCCGGCCCGATCAGATTCTTTTCATGGCGAGGGCGGGCATCGAGACATTTGATTTTCCGGAGCAACCTGACGAAAAACTGGTCGAAGGAATTTTGTCGAGATTCACAACCAACTACCAGCCCAGTTACGCACTACCGATAGCGGGATAACTCCAGTGTACGGGGTCGCCAAGCTCACCGATGCGGCCAGGATGCTCATGAGGCGTCATAAGCGGTTATTATTAGTTTATGGACAAAAGACTGCTCGATATTCTGGTGTGCCCTGTTACCAAAGGCAAACTTATTAAAAAAGGCGACGAACTCTGGTCTCGTCAGGCGGCACTTGCCTACCCTATTCGTGATGGCATCCCTGTCATGCTCGAGGATGAGGCACGTACCCTGAAAATCGAAGAAGTCGAGGCAATGGCCAACAAGCCCTGATCGTAACTTGCCTGAACAGACAAACCGGCGTCAAGGCATCTTCACACTGTCAAGGTGCCTGCTAAAGGCGATTTAAAGGGTTGAGCCTGGTGTGGGCAAATAAACAGTAGTCGTTTTAGATCGTGCTTCAATCCAGCCATTGCTGGTGCCTTCATAACGGCGCAATTGCAGATATACCTTCTCTTGCTGCGCCATGGATCCCGGCACGCGTATCGCGGTATCCAGCGCTCTCCAATTCGCTGAAAGAAAGTCAGGTGTAGTGCTGACGCGATACTCCGTCGGCTCGCCTGTTGCCTGAGGCATGAGTTGGGTTATTTTTCCGTCCGAGATCACCTGCATCTGTGTAATACGAATAGACGAAGGGTTAGCATCGGCTAGCGTGCTACCGGCCTTACAGCGTGGTCCCGGCGTGCCTTCCGCCAGAGTCACTTGCTTTGTCAGATTGAAAACACGCGCTGGCTCGCTTAATCGTACACCGCTGAAACGTGTTTTCGATACTGTCACTACAAACGGCAGGTTCGGAACTTCGGCAACCGCATGACCATCGATATCCGTAAACACGGCTCCGAATTGTCGGTAGTTGCCCGGAAGTCCAAAACACACAGATGCTCCGGCGACCGGAAGCCCTTCCAGATCGACCACTCTTACGCCGAACTGTCCGGCACTGGCTGGATTCGCAAAACTGGCGAGCAAAACGCTGGCACTTAATGCTGCAATCTTGAAAGCCGACTGCACAATGGATAATGAATTCACGATTATTCCCTCGGTGTACGTTATGCAATTGTCATGATTCTGACTAATTGCCTATGACTGACAATTTTATGACAGCTTGACTCCGTACACATGTGCAGCTTTGCGCTGATGGGACTTGATTCACACAAGAAAATCGTAGTTTGAGCGTCAGCGCGCATTGAGCATTGAGGCGATGTTCAAGTGCACTGATGAAGAGATATCAGTTGAATAAGCAAAGCAGGGATTGCGGAATTGTCCCCGGTCAGAACAGGATTAAAATTTCTTCAGCCGCCCCAATGGCGAACCTGACCTGTATCCACGTGCACAAAGTTGGACTTGCTATACAAACCTACCCCACCGGCGCGCAATGACAACGCTGCCTTCTGAATTTTTTTCACAGAAAAACCCGGGATGTAGATGTCCGCAGCACGGCCTTCCATATGCAGGCTGTACTTGGCTACACGCTTGGAGCGTTTACGCAACTTGGCGTTGGTTTCGGGTGTTCGATACCCCGAAAGCACATGAACAGGCTCATTGGTTCCAAGTACATTACGTAACAGAAACAGCTGGTTGTACAGGGTAGTGTCCATTTGTGTAGCGATATTTGCCCTTCTGTCACGCATGAGATGATTAAGCATGGAGAGGTTATCGTTAATGTAGATACCGTGCGTGTAGAACACGACATCGATATCATCACCGGTATGTTCATTGACCAGATGCAAACGCCGACTCATCATCGGATCCATGTCTGCCACCGCCCCTTGCACGGGACTACCGTTGTTTTTCTCTATGAGCGGTACCCTACCTGAACGAGGTGAGGTTTTAGCGTAAGAAGGGCCAGCGCCAAGCAATCCAGCAAGCACGGATCCACTGAGTGCAGCCATGCCAGCCGCCCGGAAGAATTGTCGACGGTTCTGGGATTCGGTCTTACCGCGAGTTTCCTTGCAGTGTTGCTTGTCTTCGATCTTCATGGCTTCCGTTTACGTCGGGACAATTTCAGGGAAGCTGCGAAGCTTACCAATCCCGTCAAAAATACGACTGCATTGTGCCACAGTTTGAGGATCACTCGACACGTTCAAAGCAGGTAATAAGATCAATGAATATTTGTCCATGTGCTTTTACCAGCTAATTTGTGATCCATGGCACAAATTTCTAGTCGCTCACTATCAGGACTAATATGACTTAAATCGCAGTATTCATGCACATTGCTGAACCAGCAAACACAGCTAACTGGCTACGAGGGTAAGTGAGCTGAACAATTGCGATAGTCGGTGCATCACCCATGCGACTGTGCACGGGTGCTCAGATATAACTGACTTCGAGAATTTCGTATTCGCGGACGCCATTGGGCGTCGTAACGCCTACCTCATCCCCTTCCAGTTTGCCAATCAAACCTTTGGCAACCGGCGAACTGAAACTGATTCGACGCGCCTTCAGATCGGCTTCATCATGACCGACGATCTGATAGGTAATCTCTTCATTGCTGTCGAGATCAAGGAGCTTGACTGTAGCGCCAAAAACCACTTTGTCGGACTTAGGCAGTGTTGTTACATCGATAACCTGTGACGTTGACAGCTTGGCATCGATTTCTTTTATACGTCCTTCAATGAAGCTTTGCTGATCCCGTGCTGCATGATACTCAGCGTTCTCTTTCAAATCACCATGTGCACGCGCTTCGGCTATAGCGGCAATGACAGTCGGGCGCTGATTACTTTTTAAATCGGCGAGTTCTTCACGAAGCAGTGTTTCGCCTCGTTTAGTCATGGGAACCTTGTTCATGCTGTCTCCATATGGATATCACTCAGTCTGTAGACCGGCCCATCGACCGAGTGTGCCAGGGCTGCACAAATGGCAGATGCTCCTGACAAAGTAGTGGTATACGCCACTTTACGACGCAGCGCTTGTTGCCTTATCTGGTAGGAATCAGAGATAGCCTGACTACCTTCTGTCGTATTGATGATCAGATTGACCGCATCGTTCTTGATTTCATCGACGATATGCGGTTGCCCTTGCTGCATCTTGTTAATTCTCTCGCATTGTAATCCAGCGGCGCTGATAGCGCGTTGCGTACCGTCCGTTGCCATGAGTGTGAATCCGGCATCAACCAGTTTCCTGGCGACTTTTATGACACCCTCTTTGTCCTCGTCTCGCACGCTGATAAACGCTACGCCAGACAGTGGCAACTCGGCGGATGCGGCCAATGAGGCTTTGAAAAATGCTTCACCGAAGCTCTTTCCGGAACCCATGACCTCACCGGTAGATTTCATTTCGGGACCCAGCAATATGTCGACGCCCGGAAACTTCGCGAACGGAAACACTGATTCCTTGACGCTAAAATGATTTGGTACCGGTAGATTGAGCATGCCCTGTTTTTCCAGAGACTCTCCAGCCATACATCTGGCAGCGATTTTTGCAAGCGATACACCGCTAGCCTTGGATACAAACGGGACGGTTCGCGAAGCGCGAGGATTAACCTCGAGTACGTAGATAGTGTCGCCCTGGATGGCGAATTGCGTATTCATCAAACCGATGACACCCAATCCCCTGGCCATCTTTTCTACTTGCCGAGACAACTCTTCGCATACTTCAGCACTCAAGCTGAACGGCGGTAAGGAACAAGCGGAATCGCCCGAGTGCACACCAGCTTCTTCTATGTGTTCCATGATGCCACCTATGACTACATTGGTGCCGTCGCAGATGGCATCAACGTCTACCTCGATGGCATCGTTTAGAAATCGATCCAGTAGCACGGGTGAATCGTTGGACACATTCACCGCCTCAGTCATATATCGCGCAAGATCTGAAGCATTATGAACAATTTCCATTGCACGGCCACCCAGAACATAACTTGGCCGTACCACTAAGGGATATCCAATTTCATCCGCAAGACGCAACGCATCCGCATTGTTGCGGGCAGTGCGATTGGGCGGCTGGCGCAAACCGAGTTTTTCAATCAGTTGCTGAAAACGCTCTCGGTCTTCGGCCAGGTCTATGGAGTCAGGCGATGTTCCAATTATCGGAGCACCGGCTGCCAGCAGGTCACGTGCAAGCTTTAACGGGGTCTGCCCACCGTATTGCACGATAACCCCCGCAGGCTTTTCGACATCGATGACAGCGAGCACATCTTCAAGGGTCAAGGGCTCGAAGTACAAGCGGTCGGATGTATCAAAATCGGTAGACACGGTTTCGGGATTGCAATTGACCATGATAGTCTCGTACCCGTCATCGCGCATGGCCAACGCTGCATGCACACAGCAATAATCAAACTCGATACCCTGGCCTATTCGGTTCGGGCCTCCACCGAGAACCATTATTTTCTTGGCGTTTGAAGGTTCAGACTCACAAAATTGCTCGTACGTGGAGTACATGTACGCGGTGTTACTGGCAAACTCGGCAGCACAGGAATCCACCCGCTTGAATACGGGTCTGACTTCCAGTTGATGACGGTATTCGCGAACCGACTGTTCACTGATCCCCATGATCAGGCCCAGCCGTTTGTCACTGAAGCCATCCCGCTTCAACCGAAGCATCGTGTTCCTGTCAATGGATTGAAGAGAGGTTCCGGCCAACGCCAGCTCAACGTCGATAATCTCTTTTATCTGCGAAAGAAACCATCGATCAATTGCCGTAGCATCGAACACCTGATCGATGCTTTGCTGCATCCTGAACGCTTCGGCGACATACCATAAACGCTGCTCACGGGCCTGACGCATTTCAGCGTCTATAGAGGCCAGACGTTGCTCGTCGGACATATCGACTGGCAACACCTCATCAAATCCGGAAACGTCAACCTCAAGACCACGCAATGCTTTCTGTAGAGACTCCTTGAACGTGCGCCCCATAGCCATGACTTCACCGACTGACTTCATTTGTGTCGTCAGTCGATTATCCGCCGCTGCAAACTTCTCAAAAGTAAAGCGTGGCACCTTGGTGACCACATAGTCGATGGAAGGCTCGAACGAGGCAGGTGTGAGGCCGCCGGTTATCTCGTTATTCAGCTCATTCAGGGTATAGCCGACAGCAAGTTTTGCGGCCACCCTGGCAATCGGAAAGCCGGTTGCCTTGGACGCCAATGCGGATGATCGGGATACTCGCGGATTCATTTCGATGATAATCATCGCGCCGTTATCGGGATTGATCGCAAACTGCACATTAGAGCCGCCTGTATCAACGCCAATCTTCCTGAGAACATCACAGGAAGCGTTACGCATAATCTGATATTCCTTGTCGGTCAGAGTCTGTGCTGGTGCTACAGTTATTGAATCACCTGTGTGAATTCCCATCGGATCCAGATTTTCAATGGCACAAACGATGATGACGTTGTCAGCATTGTCACGCACCACTTCCATTTCGTACTCTTTCCAGCCAAGCACCGACTCTTCGAGCAGGACCTCTGTCGTGCGCGACAGGTCGAGTCCACGTGTAACAATAGCTTCGAACTCTTCGCGGTTATACGCAATACCACCTCCACTGCCGCCCATCGTAAAAGACGGTCTTATGATGCATGGAAATCCGATTTCGGCCAGACCTTGCCAGGCTTCTTCCATAGAGTGTGCAATGGCAGCTGTTGGTGTTGCCAGCCCTATCTCGGTCATGGCATTTCGAAACTTGTCGCGGTCCTCCGCCAGATCAATGGCTTCCGGCCTTGCGCCAATCATCTCTACCCCATACTCTTCCAAAACGCCTTCACGTGCCAGATCCAGAGCACAGTTCAAGGCAGTCTGCCCGCCCATCGTCGGTAGTAAAACATCGGGCTTTTCACGGGCAATGATGTTCCGGACGACGCGCCAGTCAATGGGTTCGATGTAGATAGCATCAGCCATCGAGGGGTCAGTCATAATCGTGGCAGGATTCGAATTTACCAGGATGACGCGATAACCTTCTTCGCGAAGGGCTTTACATGCCTGGGCACCGGAGTAGTCAAACTCACAGGCCTGCCCGATCACGATGGGTCCCGCTCCTATAATCAGGACGCTTTTTATGTCCGTTCGTTTTGGCATAGTCTCAATCTGGGAGTTAAGCGAACTGCAGTTGGCAATTTGTGGTTATCGGGTTTGTAGATAAAGGTGTCATGGTTAAACACCGTCCTGCAAAACAAGTCACACAGCTAACATGTCCATGAATCTGTCAAACAGCCTGGCAACATCGTGGGGGCCCGGACTCGCTTCCGGGTGACCCTGAAAACCCATCGCCGGTACATCATGGCGGCGAAGGCCTTGTATTGACTGATCGAAGAGTGATATGTGTGTGACAGCCAATGACTCATTCAATGAATCAGCATCAACCGCGAATCCATGGTTCTGGCTACTGATCATGACTCGCCCACTCTCATTATCCATAACCGGATGATTTGCACCGTGATGACCGAACTTCATTTTCATTGTCCTGGCACCCGATGCCAAAGCCAGCAACTGGTGCCCCAGGCAGATTCCAAACGTAGGCAAAGACTCTTCGATTAGCTCCGCGATTGTCCGGATAGCGTAATCACAAGGCTCAGGATCGCCAGGACCATTTGACAGAAACAGACCGTCGGGCTTCAGCGCTTTTATCTGTTCACTGGTGTAGGTCGCGGGCACGACGGTCACGCGACAGCCTCGATCGACAAACAGACGCAGAATATTGCGCTTCACACCGAAATCCATGGCTACGATATGGGGTCCGCTACCGGTGCTTTCGTCAGAAAACATGTCGCCTCTGGACAATGCCTGACTGTCCTGCAATTGCCATGTGCGCCGAGTCCACTGATAGGGTTCGCTGCAGGTCACTTCTTTGGCCAGATCCATTCCGGATAACCCGGGATGCGCCTTGGCTGCCCCAACTGCCGCGTCAACATCCAGGCTATCACCTGCCATGATGCATCCTACCTGCGCACCTTTGTCGCGAAGGTGACGAGTCAATGCGCGGGTGTCAACATCGGCTATGGCTACTACATTATGCGTCTCCAGAAAACCCTGGAGACTCTGACCCGAGCGGAAATTGCTGTGCAGGGAGGGTAAATCGCGGATGATAAGCCCAGTGCAATAGACGGCTCCGGACTCCATATCCTCATCATTGGTGCCCGTATTGCCAATATGCGGATAAGTAAGCGTGACCATCTGCTGCGCATAGGAGGGATCAGTCAGGATTTCCTGGTACCCCGTCATGGCAGTATTGAAAACGACTTCTCCCACGGACATGCCATCAACCCCAATGGCTCGTCCTTCGAACACAGTGCCATCAGCTAGAACAAGAATAGCGGGACGCAGAGATTGAGTTGAGTAGGGCAAAGACACAGGCTAAGGGCTTCCTTATTAAAGGCGCACATAAAAAAGGAGAAAGCCGCTATCAAAGCCAGATTTCCCCGTCCACAAATTCCTCAAATGGTACGCCTGAGCAGCCTCCCTTGTCCACCCTCGTTACACGTAACCACAGACAAAATGCTGTGCCAGGGGTTAGCAATCGGTAACACCGGCCCTGTCCGGTGTCGATCGCCTTCACTTGGTGCAGATCAGACTTTTCACAGCAGTCGCTTGGCTAGCGTCATCAGAAGATAAATACTCTAAAACCAGGCACCCTCTTCAGGAATATTGCCCTGGTTCAGGCAGCTCGCTTAAGCGCTAAACGTTGACAAATCGTGTTTCGCCCTTTTCCTTCAAGCGCGTAACTCTTCCCTGATGTTCAAGCCAATGCAGATGCGCCAGACTCTCTCCCAACGCAAACGAGGTTTGCTGGGCATCTAGACGCCGTCTGAACAGAACAGGGAACAAATCATGGGCTGTGCGTGGCTCGGAACAGGCATGGAACACTTGTTCCAGTCGCTGGTCGTGATGCACCCTAAGTACCTCAAGGCGCTCATGAAGCCCTCGAAATGGCAGTCCGTGCGATGGAAGAACCAAAGTGTCATCCGGTAATTCCTCAAGACGGGTCAGAGTATGCAGAAAACTGCTTAATGGATTCTTGTCTGGTAAGCGAGGCATGACGCTGACATTGGGGGTGATACTGGGCAACACCTGATCAGCCGCAATCAGTACATGATCGTCGTCCCGATAAAGCATGATCATGTCAGGCGAATGGCCGCGTCCGATAATGACCCGGTATGGTCGTTGGGCAATTTCTACAAACTGACCATCCTCAAGAAATGACCAACGGGACTTTGAGGGTAGCTCATGTACCTTGCCGCGGTAGGTGTTGCCGTTCTGACGCACCGTCTGCACTACCTCTTCTGGCAGACCATTCTCCTTGTACCAGCTCTCATAGAATCGCGAATAATCATCGTCCTCGCCAGACCAGAGTGTTTGGGCGATATCCTGTTCAATTTCACTACCCACGAAATCCGAACAGCCCTGTTGTTCGAACCAACCGGCCAGACCGGTGTGATCCGGATGGAAGTGTGTGATCAACAATTGTCTGGGCCACTGCCCACCCTTACTAAAAGCCGATCGCCACTGATTACGGGTAGCCTCGTTATCAACCCCTGTATCAACCAGAACGGTTTCGTCAGACTCCCCCAGTAACCAGCAATTGACGTGATCAAGTGCAAACGGCAAGGGCCTGTAGAACCATTGTATACCGTCGCAAATACGGCGCCGCTCCGCAGTAGCGGGCGGGGAATCAAATTCAAATTTCATAGGCTGGGAGTCTACACGGTCGTGTCAGCATTCTTCCATGGACACAAAGTAATCAATGCCCCCGGGTTCTGATAGCCCCCTGTTTAACATACGCCTTGCACTGAAGTATGCGGCAGCCGATTCGACAAAAAAAAGTGGTAAAACTGTGAAAACAGTAGGCAGTGCATAAACAACTTTCGCGCGCAACTCAGGAAATGACCACTGATTGGGACAAACAGCACGCAATTCCGACAATCTATCCCGCATAATAAAATGTGTCATTCTCATTTTCTCGCTAGTACGGAAATTACCTCTGGAGCTTCGCCGAAGTCGTCAACATGAAGGAGTCTTACAAGAAAGCGGTTCATGCCTGTTTCAGGCTGGACATTAAATTCCCCATCACCGTTGAAAACGAAGGTGATCTGTTGGAGCTCTGGCAAAGCCTGAGCTACCGCATCATGCGTCAGCCAACCGATCTTCTAACGCACACCCGTCGCATACGCCTGTGCCAGGAACCCGTACTCAACGACCGGCTCGATGGAGCTCTAGCCGATCTTGAGTATGTACTGGAGGGCCGCGGTACCGCATTGCTCGTTCGCTTGCGCAGTGAATCCTTGCGCGCTGCAAAAAACTACCCAGGTCAATATGAGCCGCAGTCGGGACACCACGGCGACACTGCACCCGCCCGGGGTCGTGTATTGCCAACCCTGTCGCAGCTCCTGCAAATGCATGAAACAACCAGCGCGCCAACATTCCTATCATGAGTGCAGTCAGTGAGGACGAGCTTCAATTTCCATTAAAGGTAACACTCGCGGCGATGAGCGAGCGCACGCGAGCGCTCATCGAGTACTACATATCACACAGCAAAGAACGATTTTTTTCCATCGCCAGTAGCACCGAAGTTGCTAATGTGGTTATTGTCGACCATGATCACCCGGGAACAGCGGCGCGTCTGGAGGCCAGAGAATGGAGCTCAGGCGCGGCTATACTGGTACTTGCCGCCAGACAACAGGAAGTGCCTGGCGCGATTGTCTTGCATAAACCTCTGGATAGCGCAGCATTGGAGCAGGCGGCGCAAAAGGCACTGCAGCGGCTTAATAACGAGGACGGCTATTTTGACAGTTCTGAGGCGGAAAACGCAGAAAGCGATGCGCAAGGTTTACCCAAACTTACAAGACGCCCTGACCAGGCTGCCAGAGAACAAACCAACACACCTACCTACTTCAGAACGAATGACGCAGCGCTACCAGGCCCGCCGACCTTGTCTACCATGAAAAAAATTGAGCGCTATCGCGCAAAGATCGATCTGCTGTGCGGGGCACCCAGAAGCCTTGAGCAATTACAGGACCCCTATAGCTCTGACCATCGAGTAGATCCGAAAAAATGTTTGAGCCATACCATTGCATCGATTGTGTTCGATACCGACCCGACGCTAAAAGCTGCTCAGGTGAAGCTACCCGATTCTGACATTTTTATTCTGCCAACACTCAACAAAGTGTATAGCTCTCTTTCGCTCGAATACAAACGTAACGTCAACCGAATTTTCAACGATTGGGATGATACCGAAAAGACGGTACTCAGATACACCAAAGCCGATGTTAACGCGGTCATTGACACCTTGAATCGTACTCCTCGCTATAGCTTCAGCGCGCATTCATTCTGCTGGCTCAGTGCGCTATTCAGTTGTCAAGGCAGACTACCAGTCGGCTTCGATATCGATACACGCTGCAAATTGCGTCATTGGCCAAACATTACCCGCCTGGAACTCATCCCGAACTGCCTCGAAATTGTTGCCGCATGGGCCGACCAGGCGGCAACCATACGACAAATTGTTGAACGGGTTGACTGCGAACCACGGCACGCAGTATCGCTATTCAATGCTGCACGGGCTATTGGCGTCATGAAAATAGAAGACCACGATGAGTAATAGTACGACCAAGGTTTACAAAGTGCTGGTAGCAGGATCCGTGGGAGTCGGCAAAACAACGGCCGTCAGCGCTGTCAGCGACAGCCCCACGTTGAATACCGAGGTTCAACCCTCTGACGATACACAACTGCAAAAAGACAGCACGACCGTTGCGATGGACTTTAGTGCCGTCTGGCTCGAAGATGGACTCAAGGTGCACTTGTATGGAACCCCCGGCCAAAGACGTTTCGATTTTATGTGGGGTGTGCTGGCAAAGGGCACTGGTGGCGTCGTTTTATTAGCCAATCACAATAGCCCGGATGTATTTGAGGAGATGCAAGTCTATCTGGACGCCTTCGAACCCATGATCCACAAACGACAACTCGTCGTTGGAGTCACCAGGTTGGGCAACGAGAGCGATAAAGCTCTGCAACTTTACAGGGATTATTTCTCACAACGCGACATGCATGTGCCAGTACTTGAGGCAGATCCGCGCTCGCGTCATGACGTCATTATCCTGATTCGCGCATCACTTGCCGCTGCCCAGTTAGGTCAACCAGAATGAACCCCACCAGCAATCAGCGTAGCCCTGCTGCAGATCGCTACATTTCGGTGACGCCCGCTGGTTGTTACTACGCTGTGGAGAACCGCGATCCCACTATCGCACGACAAATTCTGCACAGGATACTTTCAGTACCCGTGTCGCCTGCCCTGTCGCAGTTCAGCAAAACCGATATTGACAGCATTCTTGAATTATTGAAGTCAGAGCTAGTCATGTTGACCGATCAACCGATAACTCTGCCGGAAGGCAATCTGACCAAGCTTCTGCCGCACGTATTATCGGCCCTCTCAGAACAAGGACGCGTCGTGTTAACAGAATCCGGGCAAGGACTGTTCATTGACTACAGCGGCATAAGCCAGGACGAGGCAGAAGAACTGGCCGTAATGGCAGCCGGGTTCCGGGTACTGGCAGAAAAAAGAACCCGCTTGCTGGCCAAACAGCTGTCTATCTCCAGCCGGGCTTTTGGTGTTGTTGATCCTGCTGGCAACAGTGAAATAGGATTCTGGCCACTGTATATTTCCGACAACGTGTTTACACTGATTGTGCTTGGAATCCCTCGCTTCAACACGGCACAATTCTGCACGCTCGTCTGGGCACTGGTTGAACGCTATGGTGAACACGAAAATGACGACGCACGGGATTTCTAACTTGTTCCCGCCCTCATTTCATTGAGTCGCTTTCGCAAATGCTCACGGTCCGCTTCACTCTCTGACAAGGCAATGGCCTGGCTCAGGTACTTAATAGCTTTGTCAATCTGACCCGCGCGAAACATCAAGTCGGCGTGCGCAACGTAATAAGGTTGATACTGCATTATCGATGGATCACATTGCAACGTCTCCAAGACTTCCAACGCCACTAACGGTGTTTGCGCAAAGGATAATGCCACCGCGTGATTAACCTTGATGACAGGCGAAGGAAGGAATACGTACAAACCCTCATAAAGTGCAACGATCTGGTTCCAATCGGTAGAGTTCCAATCCGGCGCTTGAGCATGAAGTGCACTAATCGCCGCCTGGATCTGGTACGGGCCCGGAGCACGCAAATCCATTGCGCTAGTGAGCAGGCTAAGACCTTCCGAAATTTTTGGTCTATCCCAAAGTGATCTGTCCTGCTGCTCCAGCGAAATGAATCCACCCTTGTTTGATAAGCGTGCCGCTCGCCGAGAGTCGTGCAACAACATAAGAGCCAGTAGCCCTGTGACCTCGGCTTTGTCGGGCAACAATACATGCATGACTCTACCAAGGCGAACCGCCTCATCGCCAAGACTTGACCGCAGCTCGTGAGAATTACCCGTCGCTGCATACCCTTCGTTAAAGATGAAATAGATCACTGACAACACGCCATCAAGACGTTCACTTAAGCAACTTTTATCGGGTAACTCGAAACCGATGCCGGCTACTGCGATCTTGTTTCGAGCACGTACCAAGCGTTGCGCCATTGTACCGGGCTTGTCGAGAAAGGCTCTGGCAATTTCTTCGGTCGTAAGACCTCCCAAGGTGCGCAGCGTCAGGGCCACCCTTGTTTTCCAATCCAGTGCGGGGTGACAGCACGTGAAAATCAATTCCAGACGTTTGTCCGGGATAACAACATCGACCAGCTCGCCGGCCCTATCCTGTGATTCGGCGGCCTCCATCTCCAGTTCATAGGCAATCGCTGGCTGCACTTTCATAAGCGTTGATTGACGGCGATAGTGATCGATGGCTTTGCGTCGCGCCGTTGTCAGCAGCCATGCTGCAGGCTCAGAGGGCAGACCATGCTCGTTCCACTTTACCAGTGCTACTTCGATAGCATCCTGCAAAGCATCCTCGGCAAGCTGAAGGTTGCCAGTACTGGCCAGCAATGCAGCCAGAATGCGTCCCCATTCCTCTCGGACCAGTCTGTTAACGGCCTGATCCAACTGGAACGGGGGGAGCATTGCGACCAAAATCCGATCAGAAACTAATCCCAGATGACAACCGGTCGAACTTCCACACGACCGTGTTCTGCGGTAGGAATACGTGCCGCGTAGTCCAGGGCTTCATCGAGATCCTTGCAATCCAGCAGATAATATCCTCCTAACTGCTCCTTGGTTTCAGCAAACGGTCCATCCGTGATTTCGACCTTGCCATTCTCCCGTGTCACGGTCGTGGCCGTCGAAACAGGTTGCAAGGCATCACCTGCCTTCATTACACCACCATCCACGCACTGCTTGGAGAATGCCTGGTACGCCTTGATGTAATCACCCCATGCCTCTGTACCTGGCGCTGGCCCCTGTCCTTCAGCAGAATAAATAAGACACATATATTGCATTTTCATACTCCTGTTCGTTGATGTCGCGACAATCCTGATATTGCCTGCGTACCCTGTAGACGAACCAGCGTCGGCAAAATCGACATACCCTGTGAAATAAATATCCAAGGGCTGCGCTTACGGCCTAATAACCAGGAATGAAAACGGCAGAACAGTGCATCAACTACGTTATGTCATGCAATGAGATCCGATATATCGATTGGCGTTGCATCGGCACCATACGGGCCGGTACAAGAGTTTATCAAATCTGTCTTCAACTCTATTGTACGTCTGCCAGATCTCCCTTGTTTTCGAGCCAGCGCTTTCTGTCCCCTGCACGTTTTTTTGCAAGCATCATATCCATCATGGAATTGGTAGCGTCACCATCTGCGACTGTCAAACGAACGAGACGTCGCGTATCCGGGGCTACTGATGTTTCGCGAAGCTGCATGGGATTCATCTCACCAAGACCTTTAAAACGGGTCACAGATACCTTGCCTTTGAGTTTCTCAGCCTCGATTCGCGCCATGATTCCCTGCCGTTCCGCATCATCGACAGCGTAAAACACCTGTTTGCCTACATCTACCCGGTACAAGGGTGGCATTGCGATGTAAACATGCCCTTCCTGCACCAGTGTTCTAAAGTGTCGAACAAACAAGGCACAGAGCAAGGTGGCAATATGAGCGCCATCGGAATCCGCATCGGCAAGTATGCAAATTTTACCGTAACGAAGTTTGGAGAGATCTGTAGAGCCCGGTTCCATGCCGATAGCCACAGATATATCGTGAACCTCTTGCGAACCCAGTATCTGATCCCGTTCCGCCTCCCAGGTATTCAGGATTTTTCCTCGCAGTGGCATGATGGCCTGGAACGTACGATCTCGCGCCTGCTTGGCCGATCCACCCGCAGAGTCCCCTTCGACTAGAAAAAGCTCAGTCAGGTTAAGGTCGGTTGAACTGCAGTCAGCCAGCTTACCCGGCAGCGCTGGACCACTGGTTAGCTTTTTGCGAACCACCTTTTTGCCACTTCGGGCGCGCGCCTGGGCACTGGCGATGGCCAGGTTGGCTATTTGATCGCCACTTTCCGGATGTTGATTCAACCATTGGGCGGTGTGGTCTTTCACGACACCCGAAATAAACGGGACACATTCTCGCGAAGACAATCGCTCTTTGGTCTGTCCTGAAAACTGGGGATCTTCCAGCTTGACAGACAAAACATAATTGACTTTGTCCCAGACATCTTCCGGCGCTATTTTTACTCCGCGAGGCAGCAGGTTTCTGAAATCGGCGAAGTCTCGCACTGCATCGGTCAGACCGGTACGCAGGCCGTTTACATGAGTTCCACCCTGTGCGGTGGGCACAAGATTGACATAGCTCTCTGTCACGCCCTCCCCGCCTTCGGGCAACCAGACTACAGCCCAGTCAGCTAATTCGGTACTGGAGCTCATGCTGGCGGACAAAGGTGTTTCGGGAATACGTTCAAATCCCTCCACAGCCCCATTCAAATAGTCCACCAATCCATCTTCGTAGAACCACTCGTCCTTTTCACCGCTGGCTTCATCGAGCAAACGGACACGCAAACGCGGACACAGAACCGCCTTGGCACGAAGCAGGTGGCGCAGACGGGTCAGAGAAATTTTATCTGAATCGAAATATTTCTTGTCTGGCCAGAAGCGAATGCTGGTTCCGGTGTTGCGCTGACCGACAGAGCCCGTGGCCTTTAGCTTGTCGCCGACATTGCCGTTCTTGAAGCTTGCGGTATATTCCCGGCCCTTCCTGCGGATTGTGACGATGAGCTTTTTTGACAATGCGTTGACCACCGACACACCGACACCGTGCAAACCTCCGGAAAACCGGTAGTTATCATTGGAAAACTTGCCACCTGCATGCAACGTCGTCAGGATAACCTCCACACCCGGCTTTTTCAGCTTGGGATGCATATCCACAGGCATTCCACGTCCGTCATCGACGACTTCCAGAGAGCCGTCCTTGAACAGGGTGACGCGGATGTCGGTCGCATGCCCAGCCAGGGCTTCATCGACACTATTATCGATGACTTCCTGCGCCAGATGATTGGGGCGTTGTGTATCGGTATACATGCCCGGTCGTTTGCGGACAGGGTCAAGGCCACTGAGGACCTCGATTGACGAGGCGTTGTATTGATCACTCACAATAAGGCAGTCGATGTCGGTTAACGCGCAAAGTGTAGCTTATCGCCAAAGCCTGCGCCGCTCTTTCAGTACTGTTAGCTCTTGAATAAAGACGTCTTAGGCGACACACTTAGCGTATCCGAACAACCAACACGTAAAGCGACTCATGACCGACTCTCCATTCATTGTTCAACTTGATGAACAGAACTTCATGCAAGTGGTGGTCGAAGCCTCTGACACAACGCCGGTCCTGGTCGATTTCTGGGCGGACTGGTGCGAGCCGTGTAAAGCGCTCATGCCAATCCTCGAAAAGCTTGCCATTGAATTTAACGGTGCGTTCATCCTCGCCAAACTCGATACCGAAGCCCATCCCGGCATTGCGCAGCAGCTGGGCATTCGCAGCCTCCCGACGGTCAAACTGTTCAAGGATCGTCAATTGGTCAACGAATTCATGGGGGCATTGCCCGAATCAGAAGTACGCGCCTTTCTTGAGGCTAATGTTGGACCTGCCCTGCCCGCAGAAGAATCCAGCGACGAACCTGCCGAAGAGAGCGTCGTAATGACGGCCATGGCTCTTTTTGAACAGGGACAACCTGACGCTGCCAAGCAAATGCTGAGTGCCGCCCAGGCAGAAGATCCGGAAAATACTGAAATTCTGCTGGCACTGGGCCAGGTTTGCGTCAGTACCGGAGATGTAGAGACCGCTGAAAGCTGCCTGAAAGCCCTGCCGGAATCCGTCCGTGACGGCGCCCAGGCCTTACGTTTATCAGGCATTCTTGAGATAGCACGTGAAAGCGATACAAGTCTGACGCCACAAAGCCTCCAGACAGAGCTTGATAAAAATCCCGAAAGCTCGGATACACGTTACAACCTGGCTATCGCAGAGGCACTGGCTGGTAATATCCAGAGCGCAATGGACCACCTGCTCAAGCTGGTGCAGGTTGATCCGACATACAACGAGGGTGCTCCGCGCGCAAGGCTGCTTGCCTTATTCAATGTACTGGGTGATGATCCACTGGTGGGTCAGTATCGCCGCAAGTTATTCGCGTTACTGCACTGACGCTCAATGGTTGGCCTGAAACCGCATCTTCCGCTCTAGCCGCATGAGTATCAGACGGGTTTACTTACGCCGCAATTCCAGCACGCACCGAACTCTCTACCCACGGTTTCATGACAATGTGAGCAGTACCAATCGGCTTCACATCTCAATCGACTCACTTCAAAGTCGTCAATAATGCTCCGCGCGCGTTGCCTGTGCTGCTCCTGTGCCAGCCAGACGCCGATGACCTCGGTGGGCGGCAATTCACCGATCGCACCACTAAGATAGGAACCCGTTACATGTGCCTGCATGCCACCTGCCTTGAGTTCATCAACAACCAACTGTGCCTCGACCAGATTGGCTGCCCGGTAAATGAGCGGCACTAGGCAACGTCCAGCGAGGGCAATTCATAGGGCATGCCCACGGGTTCCAGAGGAGATGCAGCGAGTGAGAAATCCGCCGCGCCTGCTGTCGTCACTTTTGTCACCGCAAGCACCATGGCAGAGGTCGAAGATAAGGGCATGGCATCAACCACAATACCCGCATTTTCATCAGTGCCCGCGGCCAGCGCCTTACCCGGGACAAGTGCGTCAGAAATATCCTCTGTCAACTCGTCCAGAGAAAGCCTGAATATCCGCATATGGCGTTTCAGTTTTCCCAGATACTGCATCCTTGCGACAATCTCCTGCCCCGGGTAACAGCCTTTGGTAAAACTCAGACCATTGATAAGTTGAAGGTTGACCATTTGTGGAACAAATGCTTCAACAACACCGCCAGTGATGCCAGGTATACCAGCGGATATATCTGCCAGTCGCCAAGTGCGCGAGGAACGCTTATCCGCTTTGACAGCTGCGTGCCACAACGTCAACTGCTCTGAGACCGTTGCCAGCCTCAGATAGCGAGCCCTGGGCTGGCCAGAGCTATTGTCGTCGTGCCAGCGAACCAGCTGCATATTTTCACCCGTGGCCACCGACAAAACACCAACAGGCGAGGTACCTGCACTTGCGCTTATCTGTCCAAGTTCGCCGGAGGGTGTCGCTGTGATTCCAACGGCGACCCAATCTGACAATTCCCTGATAACAACATCCGAGCGCATGACAAACATACTCAGACGTTTGATGAAAGCAGGCGCGATATCAACCGGAACCAGCATCCTGTAGCCGCATTCAAAGCCGACGATTGTTGGCAAGGCAAGTAATCGTCCCTTGGGGGTGCAATACCCTGTTATTTGCGCCTGAGTTGATGACACCTTCGCGATATCGTTACAAAACTGTCCCTGCAGAAAGGCTGCGGCATCCGCACCAGTTACTTCATAAATCGTTTGACTGGAGAGGTCGCTTAACTGCGCTTTATCTGACGTTACGTAAGCGTTTAGCTCCACCGGTGCATCATGCACAGATGTATTCCCAATACCCGACGCATGCAGCATTTCAAGCCATTCTCTACACATTGTTCTTTGTTCCTGCAATTTATGTATGAATTTGTATCTGTCAAACCCATACTGTTTACGTATCAGTACTATACCGTGCCATTCGCGTCATGTTGCGCCGCACAAATGGTATGATTTGCATCAAGTCATAAGACGATGGAAAGCGAAAACCGGAACCAGATCTGTGCCCCAAAACGACAAGACCAAGCCTGACAATACACCAGACCATAGCATTGAAGACGGGAGCGGTGAGGCTCAGCGCAAGGATACACCCAAGCACATTGCACAGGATGCAGAAGCGCCTGGGAGTGACCTACCAGAAAATCGTCCTGATGAGCATGGTGGTCAGAAAGGTCCCGAGCCCACCCGATATGGAGACTGGGAGAAGAAAGGACGTTGTACCGATTTTTAGTGTGTTGACCTTGTTTTACTCGTAAAGACTCTGGTTTTGCTAACTAACGAACTTTGCGTAAGTAACACGGGGTAGACAAAGGCTTGGAACATGCTTGTGCCCTGTCGCACTCGCCCGTTGGATTTGCCTGATGAACTTTAACTTTTACTGGATATAAACGTATGGCCTGGAATGACAAGCGCCCCCTGTCTCCACACCTGGAACACTACAGGTTGCCTTTAACCGCGTATCTGTCTATTGCTCACCGCGCAACCGGTGTTGCTAACAGTGCAGCTATCGTTTTACTGGTTTTATTAATCGCCAGTGCGGCTGGTACACCGGAGAGCTATGAGTTCGTGTCAGGTATAGCCAACTCCTGGTTCGGGAAACTGGTGTTTTTCGGATTCACCATAACGCTCTATTACCACATGGCTAATGGCATCAGACATCTGTTCTGGGACATTGGTCGCGGCCTGGATCTTGAAGACGCCAAAAAATCCGGCAACGTTTGTCTGATAGCCGCTGGCGTGTTATCCGTTATAACGTGGATGGTGGCACTAGCATCATGAGTAACTTCAGAACTCCACTATCGCGCGTCAAGGGATTGGGATCCGCCAAAGAAGGCACTGACCACTTCTGGGTACAACGCCTGACCGCCATTGCGCTCGTGCCTCTGGTTTTATGGCTGGCATTCTCGATTGCCTCACTTCCCGGCATGGACTACCAATCCATTAGAGAGTGGTTGTCACAACCCTTTAATGCCATCGTCATGATTCTGTTCATGACTGCAGGTTTTTACCATTCCCGTCTCGGCCTGCAGGTCGTTATCGAAGACTACATCGGGTCACATGGCCCTCGCACAGCGGCGATCATAGCGGTCACTTTCATTGCCGTGGCACTCGGTACTACCGGTGTCTTCTCGGTACTGCGAATCGCATTCGCCGGCTGACTCGTATCCATTGACAGTTGAGACTGACAGAGCAAAATGACAAACGCATACAAGATCATCGAGCACAGCTACGACGTCATAGTGGTAGGAGCAGGCGGCGCGGGTCTGCGCGCCACCCTGGGTATGGCTGCGCAAGGGCTATCGACAGCCTGTATCACCAAGGTATTTCCGACCCGTTCACACACTGTCGCCGCACAAGGCGGTATGAGTGCGGCACTGGGTAATATGGGTGAAGACCACTGGACGTGGCACATGTACGACACCATCAAAGGCTCCGACTGGCTGGGAGACCAGGACTCTATCGAGTACATGTGTCGCGAAGCCATGCCCGCAGTCATTGAGCTGGAACATTTCGGCGTACCCTTTTCTCGAACAGACGATGGCAAGATCTATCAACGTCCGTTTGGCGGTATGACAACCCATTTCGGCGAAGGCACGGCTCAGAGAACGTGTGCTGCTGCCGACCGAACAGGACACGCCATCCTGCACACGCTTTATCAGCAGTCACTGAAACACAACGCCGAGTTTTATATAGAACATTTTGCCACCGACCTCATCATGGACGATGGCGTGTGTCGCGGGGTTGTTTCCATCGATCTGGCGACCGGTGAGCTACACCGTTTCAGAGCTCATCAGGTTGTGTTGGCAACAGGTGGTTGTGGCCGAACTTTTTTCTCGGCGACTTCGGCTCATACCTGCACAGGCGATGGCAACGCGATGGTACTTCGCGCCGGCCTGCCTCTGCAGGACATGGAGTTTGTACAATTCCACCCAACGGGAATCTATGGAGCAGGTGTCCTGATCACTGAAGGAGTTCGTGGTGAAGGAGGATATCTGACTAACAGTGATGGTGAGCGTTTTATGGAACGCTACGCACCTAATGCAAAAGACCTTGCCTCGCGCGATGTCGTCAGCCGATCCATGACCATGGAAATCAATGCCGGACGCGGTGTCGGACCCGATAACGATCACATATTCCTGAACCTGCAGCATCTGGGCAGCGATGTTATCGACAAACGTCTACCCGGTATTTCGGAATCTGCAAAGATCTTTGCCGGTATCGATGTTACTAAAAACCCCATACCGGTTATTCCTACCGTGCACTACAACATGGGTGGTATACCGACCAACTACCACGGCGAAGTAGTTACGCTGAAAGATGGGGATCCGGATACAGTAGTGCCCGGTCTTATGGCAATTGGTGAAGCGGCTTGTGTATCGGTACACGGAGCCAATCGACTCGGCAGTAATTCCCTTCTGGATATCGTGGTTTTCGGCAGGGCGGCGGCCCTGCGAGCCGCAGAGCTGGTAAAACCCGGCGCGCCTCACAAGCCACTACCAGAATCCTCTCTGGATCCTGCTCTGGGTCACCTGGATCGTGTCCGCTTCAACAAAGGCCAGACGCCGACGGCAGATGTACGTGATCGTATGCAACGAACCATGCAAAAGCACGCTGCGGTCTTTCGCACCGGAGACAGCCTTGCCGAAGGGATCGGGAAAATGCGAGGCATCGTCGATGAGTTCGATGATGTGGTAGTCAATGACAAGAACCTGATCTGGAACACAGATCTTGTAGAGACACTGGAACTTGAAAACCTTCTGGCACAAGCACAAACCATTATTCATGGCGCTCATAACCGTCCTGAAAGTCGCGGCGCTCATGCGCGTGACGACTTTGAGGATCGCGACGATGAAAACTGGATGAAGCACACGCTTACCTGGACCGACGACAGGGCTAATGTAACCATCGACTATCGGCCAGTTCATATGTACACACTCACTGACGAGTGTGAAGTCATTCCACCCAAACAACGCGTTTATTAATCAGGATGCTGACTTGTCTGCATCAGATAACCTGAACAACTGCCGCTGACAAACGTAATCGGCAGTCTTACTGTTCCGGATTGTTCCTGAATCAATAAATTCAAGAATAAATCGGACCAGGCCAGCAAAACACGAAGGAATAAGCAATCATGGCTGAATTTTCCCTACCCGCAAATTCTATTGTCAAAAAGAATGGTAATCATTTTGCCGCACCGGAAGGCGCAGGCAAGACGCGAACCTTCAAAGTTTATCGCTACGATCCGGATAATGGAGAAAATCCCCGCGTTGACAGCTACGAGGTAGACGTCGACAACTGCGGACCGATGATTCTTGATGCAATAATAAAAATCAAGAGTGAGATGGACTCCACCCTCACCTTCCGCCGCTCCTGCCGGGAAGGAATCTGTGGCTCCTGCGCAATGAATATTGACGGTACCAACGGATTAGCTTGTACAACGTCTATTGCCGACATCGAAGGCGATATCACAATCTATCCTCTACCTCATCAACCGATCATTAAAGACCTGGTCTCGGATCTGACCAACTTTTACGCTCAATACGCCTCGATAGAGCCGTGGTTGAAATCTGATACCCCTGCCCCACCCGATCGCGAACGACTCCAGTCACCCGAGGATCGCGAGAAGATAGACGGTGCTTACGAATGCATACTCTGTGCATGCTGCTCCACCAGTTGCCCTAGCTACTGGTGGAACCCAGATCGCTATCTGGGACCCGCAGCGCTTCTGGCCTCTTACCGCTGGTTAATCGATAGTCGGGATGACGCCACTGGCGAACGACTTGATGAACTGGAAGACCCATTCAAGCTATACCGGTGTCACACCATCATGAACTGCGTACAGGTGTGTCCGAAGGGACTGAACCCTGCCAAGGCAATTGCCGAGACTAAGAAAATGCTCGTAAAGCGTCGTTTATAGATGAGCTCTGTTGATACAACCACGTTATCCCGGCTGCGCTGGCGATGCCGGCGCGGCATGCGTGAACTGGATGAGGCGATGCTCGCCTACTTGAACAATCACTTCGAGCAGGCTTCAGAAGAGGAGCGTGCTGACTTTGTAGCGCTACAGGATTTGCAAGACCCTGAACTATTCAGGCTTGTCAGCGGAAAGGCCAAGGAGGCCCGCTATCAAACTATTCTCGACAAGATTTCGGCATCGCTCAGCTCGACAAACTAGACACGTCGATCAAACACTGGCAACGCTTGAGCCTGCCCCAAGCTGGCGATGCACTATTGCCCCTAGCCAGACATTTAGGCTACTGCTGATAGCTATAGGAATTGCCTCGTGTAGCGCAATTGTCCTGTGTCCCCTCCCTGCACTCGTGCAAACGACTGGGCTGCTGTTGGTGGCCGCAAAGGCAAGAATCCAATGGCGACAGACTAGCCGTCTTCGTACGCTTCACCACCACGGTGGACCTGATGATATCAACAATCATTGGACCCTCGAAGGCGAAGGTATCGCCTCCGTAAACGGGACACTTATTCACAGCGGATATCGTAGTGCGGGGTTACTGGTACTTGCCATTCAGGTAACTGATGACACTAAGGTAGAGCGGATCCCGATATGGCGTGATTCGGTGTCTGCGATAGACTTCAGCTACCTGAACCTGCAACTTCTTTTCAACGCCTGCCAGAGTTCATCTGCAAAAACAAACTCAGCACCGCGATAGTGCTACGCTATCGTGGATTGCAATTTTTGTATGGGGAGGTGAACGCAGCGTGAAGGAACCGATTTATCTGGGTGTCAATGTCGATCATGTGGCCAACATCCGAGAAGCACGGGCTGTCCGCTATCCCGATCCGGTACATGTCGCACTGCAGGCAGAGCTTGCCGGTGCAGACAGCATCACGATGCACTTGCGTAAAGACAGACGTCATGTTCAGGACCATGATATCGAGCGATTTGTCTCTAGCGCCCAAACCAAACTGAACCTGGAGATTGCACCCACCAGACACATGGTCGACCTGGCTTTGAAGTTCGCACCAAAAAGTGTGTGCCTGGTTCCTGAAAATCGTCAGGAACGCACGATGGTAAAAGGTATTGATGTCATAGAAAACAGCGATGAACTGCAAGACTACGTCGAATCACTGCAGTCGACAGGTATCGGCTGTACGATCTTCATAGAGCCCGACGAAGATCAGATTGAAGCAACGGCAAGATTAGGTACCGCAACGGTCGAGCTCAATACCGGGCACTACTCGGCTGCCACGACCGCCATAGAACGAAGTACTGAACTGGCACGAATCGTCTCGTGCTGCGATTACGCATTCAGCCTGGGCTTGACCGTCAATGCCGGACATGGTCTGCACTATGACAATGTCCAGGCTATTGCCGAGATAGAAAGTATCAATGAACTGGGAGTCGGTCACAGCGTCGTCGCTCGTGCGTTGTACACCGGCATACCTGTTGCTGTTGCCAAGATGAAACGTTTAATGGTAGAGGCACGACATAGATGAACGGGAAACCCGTCCAATGATTGCAGGAATCGGTGTCGATCTCGCTACTGTCAGTCGTATCGCCTCAGCACACAAACGTTTTGGCGAACGTTTCGCAAAACGGTTCTTACACGAAAAAGAGCTACCAAGCTACGAAGCCCACCAGAACCAGAACCAGTTTCTGGCCAAACGATTTGCCGTAAAAGAGGCCGCTGTTAAAGCTCTAGGCACTGGTGAGAGGACTGGCGTACTGCTAAAAGACTTCTACCTTGAACATGACGAACTGGGAAAACCACTTTTGAAAGTGAGTGGCCAGGCCCAACTGCGATGTGACAAGCTGGGCATTCGGAGCTTCTGGGTGAGCTTAAGCGATGAAGGCGACACAGTGGCCGCCTTCGTCGTACTTGAACGCTCGTAAGTCAAACGCAGGCACGATCCTCATCGGTCATGCATGCCTTTTGTCTGTCTTTATTGACTACGTTCCTGATAGACGCGTATGTAGTCTACCTCCAGGCTGGCTGGATCAGGCGTCGTAGCGTCAGGTGCCCCCGTCCACAAACCTCCCATCGCCAGATTAAGAATGAGGTACATATCCTCACTGGGTACGTTTTCACCAATGATACGATAAGTGGGCTGACCATCTACATAAAACAATAACTCTGACTCACGCCAGCGCAACCCTATGGTGTGAAACCCTTCTGATAAGCCACTGAGTTCAACTTCCTGCTGTCCGGGAGAACGTAAATTTCCATCAGCATCCCGGTAGTTATAATTATGGAAGACACTGTCTTGTTTCGAGCCGTCATATTCAAAAACATAGAGCTCGGGTGCCAGCTCTTCGAAATCCGAGCCCAACATCCACAACGAGGGCCATATTCCACGACCTTGCTCTACATTCACTCGCACTTCAACATAACCGTAGGTAAATGCAAATGTATCTCTCGTGGTTAAAAGACCGGATAGATACGTTTGTTCATTAGCGGCAGCACGTTGCTCGTCAGGTGTCATAGTTGCACTAATTGACAGACTCTGGCCATCAAACGAAAACGGATCGGCTATGGGGTCTTCAGAATTCAGAGTATCTACATAGTACTGAAGCTGGTTGTAGATAATCGTATCCTGACCCCATAAAGACGTTCCCCATTTCGTGTCATCAAGTACCAGGGAATTGAATTCATCACTGAATACCAGATCATATTCCGATATATCGATGCTGGATGGAAGCACCGGATCAGTCTCACTATCAGGTTGTGCTGCAGCAGGTTCCAGCGAGACATCAGCAGCTATTGCATCATCCAGTGCCTCTTCATGGATATCCACAAGATCGCTTTCGCCACACGCGGACAGGCTCGCTCCTAACAGGCACGCTAAAAACAACTTCATTATCTTCATGTTACTGGTCGTCTTTGTCATGGCCGTATTAGTAGTAGTAGCGAATTCCGATGCCTAAACTGTCATTATCGCCAAGCTCAAAGCGCGACATAATGTCCAGGCGCGGCGTAACGTGGTAGTAGCCTCCTCCAAACAGGGTTGCATCACCCTCGAAGAAGCTGCTGTATCCAACACCGCCTTTCAATTCGAATTTGTTGTTCACAACTATTCGACTTACTGCCCCTAAAAACAGGCCGCTATCTGAGGAGGTAACCGTAAGATCCGGAGCACGTTCTTCATCACGCAACTCGAAACTACCGTGCTCGATTCCAGCCAGCAGCACTACTGTCATTCGCGTCGCGCTCTCCGGCGTCAGATAATAGCCACCACCCAGCATTACCTCACCGTAGGTGTCGCTGACACCAATTCTGCCAAGAAACTGATATCGCTCACGCGCCTGGCCGCTGCCTTCGAGCATCAGACCAGTACCACCTATGTCGTAGCTTACGGGCATGGCCTCTATGTAGCCAAAATCACGCGAGCTGGCGCGTGTTTTCGCTGGTAGTCTCAAGGCGCTGACAACCATAGAATCGGTCGACGTTGTTGTGTCGTTTGATGATTTTTTTACTTGTTTGGATGCTTCAACGACCGCATCCTCGTTCGAAGTGAACGCATCCTTCCTTTGCAAATCTCGTTGAGCTTTTGCTGCTTGACGCTGTTGCTCTGCCAGTTTCTCTTGCTCTGCGAGTTTTGCCTGCTCTGCGAGTTTTGCCTGCTCTGCGAGTTTTGCCTGCTCTGCGAGTTTTGCCTGCTCTGCCAGTTTCGCCTGCTCTGCCAGTTTCGCCTGCTCTGCGAGTTTTGCCTGCTCTGCGAGTTTTGCTTGCTCTGCGAGTTTTGCCTGCTCTGCCAGTTTCGCCTGCTCTGCCAGTTTCGCCTGCTCTGCCAGTTTCGCCTGCTCTGCCAGTTTCGCCTGCTCTGCCAGTTTCGCCTGCTCTGCCAGTTTCGCCTGCTCTGCGAGTTTCGTCTGCTCTGCGAGTTTCGTCTGCTCTGTATGCGCAGTCTGGTCCGCCAACTTCTTCTGTTTGTTTAGCCGTTCTTTTCGTGCTTCTTGCTCTGCCTGAAAATCAGCCCTGGCCCTGGCTTCACGTAGCTGTTTTTCCAATTTCAAACGCGCCACAGTCACCGGGTCTGGAGTTTCCGCTTTGATCGCTGAAGGCTGTTTTTTTACAATTGTCTTTGGCGCAGCTGCTGATTTTTCAGGTGTGGCGGCGGCTATTTTCGGCGCTACAGGAAACTGATATAAATCCGCTTTTGCCAGATTTTCGTCATCTTTGAGATAAAGAAGTCCATCAACAATGATTCGGC
Source organism: Granulosicoccus sp. (assembly GCA_045106855.1). GTDB lineage: Bacteria > Pseudomonadota > Gammaproteobacteria > Granulosicoccales > Granulosicoccaceae > Granulosicoccus. Next base: position 21,802 of record JBGCFI010000030.1, on the reverse strand, counting down.
TACCCGGCACACCACCCTGCGCCGACAAGCCATCACGAGCACGAAAATAGCGATCCTTTCCGAGCATGATGCTCAAGTCTGCATCTTCCGCTGATTGAACCGGTGAAGCTGCGGTAACGTCGCTGGCTACAACGGGCACTTTAACCTTCTTTTTTCGCTTGCCCGCTGTGTCTACAGAAGTGTCCTTTACAGGGTTGGCAGCTGCCAATTTGACAGCGGCTTTGTCAGGATTGGCTCCTGCCTGGTTCTTCCTGCTATCAGCGAAGGCCAGCGCCATCGCCCAACCTGGACCAGCCCGCTGACAACTGCCATAGGTACCGTCAAGAGTACCTACACATTCAATGTCTCTAGGCCCGCTGGCATTTAAAAAAGGCCCATTACCGCACTGCGGGTCTCTGAAAACAGGATAGTTATAAATGCCATCCTCTCGTCTCAGCCCAGGTCCTGAGCCAACCGCAGCACACACCTGTTTGACGGTCTGCCCACCAATCGGTGTTGGTACGATCCGGGTCGCTAAGGATGAGGGTAGCTCACCGCTACAAAAGCATTGTCCGTTCGCAGAGTAGCTTCCCTGCCAAACGCTATCAGCAACAACGGGAGTTGCAATGGGACAGGCAGAAGCAACGAGTAACGCAATAGGTATTTGGCGTTTTCTCATGAAAGGCTATTTTCCAGCAAAGTCGATTTATGACCAAACTCAAGTCAGAAAACATGCCAGCGACGCCTTTATCAGCGCCATGATTTTGTGCATTCTGTCCGGTTTTACACATCAAGACATGAGACATCCATCCGATATCTCCGGTATTGGCTGTGGTTTTGAGAGATCGAAATCAGTTGGTATAGCTTTTTTCCATTGGTTGCGCCCTTAATCACATTAGCGACGCGATAACGACTTCAGGACCGCTCTACACCCACATGACACCAAGAAATGCAGGCCAATCCAGAACGTTAGTCAATCGCAAACCAATACCATTGTTGTCGATGATTGCCCTGAGCATACTGGCAGCGTGCAGCGACTCTGGCATCGAGGGCTCGGAATCCCAGACGCAAAACATAGCGGCAACACCCATTTCATCCAGCCCATCGCTTAGCGCAGCCCAGCTGGCACACGATAAAACGGTAACGGTGCAGACAGCACTGGCGCTTGCCGCTTCTACCGAGTCTCAGAATCAGCCACCACTTGGCCAAGCTACAGCTGCCGTTCCTGACGAAGTCAATCCTCTGACACCAGTAGATACAACCGGCGAGAATGACAATGGCAATTCACAGGCTATTGATTCATCGACTGACGGTGCTCCAGAGAAAACCAGTACACCAGATAGTGAAAGTTCGGAACAAAACGGATCAGGAGCTGATACGGAGCAATCATCCGAAGAGCTAGCCGGTAATGCAACTGTTACGGACGAAAGCTCCTTACCTGAGACGACATCCAGTGAACAGGCAAACGAGTCAGCGACAGACCAAAGTGCAACATCAGATAACGCACAGGACCCATCTGACATGGAAGATATGACGTTTTTTACATCGGTAACGACACCTGGTTTCACAGGCGAAGTGCTGGAAGACTCTATTAAAATCTCATGGAACGAGGATCCTGACGCTACCGGATACAACGTCTACAGGCAAGCAGAGTATTACACGACCGTCAAGAGTCCAGAGTTTATCGACACTGATGTATTCGACGATGACTACTATTACGAAATTAATGCCTTTGATGAAGTTAAGAATTTTGAGTACATCGCAACCGGCTTAACCGTATCAGCACGAACATTTGGAAGAACCGATCCTGAGGCCCCAAAACCCAAAAGTGATCTTTTAGATGATTATGAACTGGTTTTTTCAGATGAATTTACTAACTCTGTGTTAGATACATCCAAATGGAACACAAGCTTTCTCTGGGGTACCGATCTCTTTATCAACAATGAGGAGCAATACTACGTTGATGTTGTCAATGACCCGGACTTTGGATTCAATCCGTTTTCATTCGATGGGGAAAACCTCACGATAAACACGATAAAAACACCAGCTGAGTTATCCGACAAAGCACTGAACCAGCCGTATCTATCGGGCATGATTACTAGCTACGATGCCTTCAAATTTACCTACGGATATACGGAAACCCGAGCAAAATTTACGCACGGCCGCGGGTACTGGCCGGCATTCTGGTTATTGAATGCCTATTATGTCGATGCCAAACCTGAAATTGACATAATGGAGTTCATTGGTCACAACCAGGATGTTATCTATCACACCTATCACTATTTTGATTCTGAAGGCAATTTACGCTCTACCGAATCGTTCCCTGTGCCCGGCATTGATTTCACCTCTGATTTTCATACTTTCGGTGTTGAATGGATGCCCGGAACTATCATCTTCTACGTCGATGGCATTGAAACTCACAGAATCGTAGATTCCAATGTATCTCAGCAAGAGATGTACGTGATCGCCAATCAGGCCGTTGGAGGATGGTGGGCAGGTCCCCCTGATGCAACAACTCCATTTCCCGGTAAGTACGTTATTGACTACATCCGTGTCTACCAGCGAACCACACCTTATGAAGTTGTAGAGTTTGATCAATCAACCGATCTCATTCCACTGTTCACTGAAAATCCAGGCAGGGTTCTTCCGAACAAAAGACCACCCATCTGGTTGTGGCCCGAAGGTTACCCCGACGGGCAATGAGGTTTCTGGTTCATGCCGTACTTGTAGCAATCTGAGTCAGATGATGACAAACGGATCCGCTTTCTGTTTATAGGTGCGTAACATAATCTGAAACGCATCAAACATCGCCTGCTCGTTCGAAGGTTCACCGATGGCATAGAACCCCAGTGTGTACCCGAACGCTTTAACGCCGCGTTGGAATATCACAAGATCGATATCACTGGCATCATCGGTTGCGCCATCGACTTCAAGCCTGTCATAGGCGATCTTTTCCGAACCTGCCTGTATAAATCGTTGCTCAGCATCAGAGGCTTCAAACAATCCGGAATCATCCCCCGGTAAAACTTCAATCAGTATGTAGTCCTCAAACCTGTCATCCACGTTGGAACGAGGAGATCCAAACCCAACTGCATATCCGGGTTCAAGTGAAGCAAGTTCACTATCTGCAGTATCGGTGTCAGCTGCAACAATTTTTGTCCAGCCAACAGGTACCGCAACACTAAAGCCGTAGTCCAGATCCTCGTAACGTTCCAATTCGACGATCTGATCCGAAAGTTCTGAACGAGCCTGCCCCTCCGGCATCTTACCGACACTATTGGTTAACAGGCGCTCACTATTACTAGGGTATTCGCTGTCAAAATCAGGAGAAAACGGCCATATCGCAAGGGTAGCCGACGCGAAAACAACTGCGATTAGTAATATAAACCTCATCAAACTACGATGACATTTTCCGGCGCAAGAATCCGAGACTAACTAGTCATTCCGTTTAACTCGTTAATCTCACAAAACACTCAAACGGCGATCCATTCTTGCAAAAGCTTCGCAAGTTCCTGATCCCAAGGCGTAGCTGGTGGCGAAATGATCGATGGGATGGTTGCTACTTCCGGTCCGTTGGGCGTTTCATCGCAGACATCACCTTCCTGATCATTATCGAGATCTGACTGATCCGTGTTGGCAATTAACGGACAGTTATCAGCTGTGTCAGGAACATTATCACCATCAACGTCAGTGTCACAGGCGTCACCATCCGCATCACCATCAAGATTTGCCTGATCCGCATTGGGAACTAATGGACAGTTGTCACCTGGCTCAGGAACATTATCGCCATCCCTGTCAGTGTCACAGGCGTCACCATCGGCATCACCATCGAGATTTGCCTGATCTGTGTTGGGAACTAATGGACAGTTGTCACCTGGCTCAGGGACATTATCGCCATCCCTGTCAGTGTCACACGCGTCACCGTCCGCATCACCATCAAGATTTGCCTGATCCGCGTTGGGAATTAACGGACAGTTATCGGATGCGTTAGGAGCATTATCACCATCAACGTCAGTGTCGCAGGCGTCACCATCAGCATCACCATCGAGATTCGCCTGATCCGCGTTGGGAATTAACGGGCAGTTATCACTTACGTCAGGGTTATTGTCGCCATCTGTATCGGTGTCATCTACATCGTCGCACGCATCACCAGCACCGTCGCGATCCGAATCTAACTGATCTGTATTGAAATCCACTGGACAGTTATCAAGAAAATCGGCTATCGTGTCTCCATCCGTGTCCGTGTCATCGACGTCATCACAAACATCACCGAGGCCATCTCCATCGATGTCCTCCTGGCCGGGATTGGGAATATCGCGGCAGTTATCGTCTAAATCTGCAACTGTGTCCCCGTCAGCATCTCTGTCATCAACGGTATCGCACGCGTCGCCTAATTCGTCGCCATCAACATTGGCCTGACCCGGATTAGCAACCCCCGGACAATTGTCATCGACATCCGGAATATTATCCCCGTCGGTATCTGTGTCATTAACATCATCACAGACGTCGCCAAAACCGTCGCTATCCGCATCAGCCTGACCCGGGTTGGCAATCGCGGGGCAATTGTCTTGTACATCAGGAATGTTATCCCCATCGGTATCTCTATTATCGATGTTGTCACAGACGTTGCCGATACCATCATCATCCAAATCGGCCTGATCGGGGTTGGCAACTCGCGGGCAATTATCTATCTCATCACGAATATTATCACCATCCGTGTCAGTGTCATCGGTGTCGTCACAAACGTCGCCGGTACCATCACGATCCAGATCGGCCTGATCAGGGTTGGCAATAGACGGGCAATTATCCACCTCATCACGAACATCATCTCCATCCCTATCCGTATCATCGGTGTCGTCACAGACGTCACCCCTACCATCACGATCCAGATCGGCCTGATCAGGGTTGGCAATAGACGGGCAATTGTCTTGTTCGTTCGCAACCCCATCATTGTCTAAATCGTTGTTATTTACAGGGTCGCAGGCATCACCGATACCGTCACTATCAATATCTTCCTGGCCCGGGTTCGCATCCCTTGGGCAGTTATCGTCACCAAACGATAATTCATCGCCATCAAAATCGGGATCGAAGCGATCTTCCGGGTCGGTTTCATTGACAAGCTCTTCCGCATTGTTGAACTTATCCCCGTCCTGGTTCAGCGAATCTACTCCACCTTCATAGTCTTCCGGTTCAAACACTGTGGTGCCTCCGGAGAACACGTCGCGACTACGCGAACGGTTAACAATTCTAAGTTGACGCTCGGAGCTCGCATAGAAATTAACCCTGACCAAGGGCGAGGTGTTTTCCGTCACTACTGTCTGCCCGCGCCATAAATCGCCGTCCCGGCTCAGTAAAATCTCGTCTCCGTTTACAAACGCTTCTGCGAACAGCTCTGACCTTACCCTGCTAGATGCATCTTCCAGGACTTCCGGCAGGTTGATTTCAACATCAAGATTAACCAGCACCGGCGGAGCAATGGGACTATCAGGATCATCAAAAAGAAACCCATCCCGGCGTTCTACCAGATTCGAGAATCCGTCGTTGTCATCGTCAGCTGAGGTATCAAATTCATCACTGCCGAAAACCAGCACGGCCGGACTATCTGCGGTTCCTGCGACCAGAGGCTTACTGGCAACTGCCAACAACAATGCCTCGTCGCCAATAATTTCGAACCACTCCAGCGTTACCTGAGCGGATGAATTTTCAGGTAATTGAGTTACCAGACGGTACTCGCCATTTTCATCGGCACGCACTTCAGTAACCGAGCTGCCAATAGTGACCAGCAGAATCAGGTTATCCTGATTGATTGCCCTTGGGGTAAGTAATTGCTGGGGTGCGTTAAAGGACATATCACCATTGGCGTTGTCCACTACGAGTCGACCTGAATCACCACTCTGGTTGCAAGCGCTGAGCAATAAAATTGCTGGCATAAAAGCTGTCAGCAGCAAACGGCGTAGAAAATTATTCATGGATAACGCCACTGGCAATTTATCGAAATGAGATCAAAGGATCGGTAACAATCGTGACCGGAACCATCGGGGATGAAGAGCTTTCACTCTCAGAACCGCCACCTGCTGAGGAAACAAGAGCCCCGACAACCACCAGACCCACGACACCAATGGCAACTTTCTGTGTGGTACTGAGAGAGCCCAGTAGCGATGTATCTTCCGTATCATCGGCTGCCTGCTCACTAGCCAACGATGCAGGACGATCCACCAGCAAACGCTCAACTGGATCAAACGAGAAACCCTGTAGCGTGCGATTACCGGCGTTGTCTCTGGCTTCAATGTAATACTGTATGGAGTTAGCCGAAGACGTTATGCTTTGCGCGGGAACTGTAAAGGTAAAACGATCGGACTCACCAATACGCGACATGTTTCCTCTGGCGTACTCTGAACCAGCATCGAGGCGATAGAAAAAAATCAGCGAATCGATACCTTGATTGTCAGTAGCGGTGACTGTAAAAATCTGGTTGTCAGTTCTATCCGACTCTTCGATCGGGTCGATCCCTACCTCGGGTGGCTCGGTGTCCAGTGTTTGAGCATACGTTGGCGATAGTCCGAAGACCAGGCAAGACAACATGATCTGGCAACACACCAGTGACCACGCGATGCCACGTCGGTATAGCGAACACTTCATAAATTCTTTCCCTTTAAAGCCACCTACCACCGTATGGAAGACCAACTATCGCCGTTTCTAACCGATGACAGACGCACCGAAGCGAGATCCAATGGCGGACCGGTAACCGATCCATCGGCTCGTTCAAGGCGAGTGATCTGCAGGGTACCTTGGATTTCACCGCTTGAATCAAGCGTTGATACGTTTCTCAACCGGGCTTGAATGGAAACATTGTTTTCAAACATCTGCATGACCTGCTGAATTCTTAGCCCTGATCGCTCCGTCAGCCCGATAACAGCATTGATGTCGCGATTCTCTATCGCACTCTCTAACCGGGTGAACTGTCCATAGACAAGCTGCAGATCAGCATCGGTGATAGCACGTGGCGTAACGGCTTGTACCGGCTCTGTTGGCGTGATGACAGGTGTGTCAACTCGCGCTACGGCTATGTCCGATTGAACTGGTGCAGGAACAGGCGCTATAGCGGGTGTGGATCCTCCCTGAGCATCAAGCAAACGCTGTTGCCGCGCTGCTTCGCGTTGGCTTGCAGCAATATCCTGTATGGATGGCTGTTGCGCTGACGATGCCTGCTGTTCCAGCTGATCTCGCTCAGCCCTGGCAATTTCCAAAAGCTCCTGACGAGCTTGTTCCTGAGCGATTCGATCTGATCTAAGTTGCGCTTGCGCAGCTGCTTCACGTTCGAGCTGGGCGCGTTGCAATGCAAGTTGTTCAGCATCCGACACAGCGCGTTGCTGATCCACTTGCGGCTGGGCGACTGTTTGTGCCTGCAGTGCTGCTTCGGCCGCAACTCTTTGCTGCTCTGCTTCACGCTGGACCTGTGCTTGCCGCTCAGCTTCGGCTGCTAATCGTTGTTGTTCGGCCTGTCGTTCTGCTTCGGCCACTATTCTTTGTTGCTCAGCCTCACGTTGAAGAGCTTCTTCTGCCTGGCGTTGCTCTTCAAGCGCCCGCTCCTGTTCCAGACGCTGTGCTTCAAGCGCTGCCACCTGTGCTTCCTGCGTGGCCGTATCTGCAGGTCGCTGAGCTGCAATGCGCTCTTTGATATCGGAAAATTCCGGAGCACCGTAGCCATACACGGCTCTATCCATGTTTTGCAATACCGCCTCAGCTTCGTCAAGCCTATCTTGTTCGAGTAATACTTCGAGACTGGCAAGCTCCTCTCTGAAAAGGGTATTGAGAGACTTTGGCGTATTAACGGGAACCGGAGTTGTAGCAGGCTGAACCGGATTAACAGCGTCCGCTAAAACTGCCGCCGGCTCATTTTCAACAACAGGTGTTTCTTCAACAGCGGGCGTTTCAGTAACTCCGGCAAGTTCGTTGTCAACCGGTTTTTCCGAACCACCTGTAAAAGTTTTAACGAGTTCATCTGACCACTGCCTGGCTGCAGGGTTGCTGTACACTGCGGCGCCGATACCCGCAACGATAAGCAGAGCCGCAACAAGATAACCCAGAACACGGAACGGGCTTGCACGGTTCTCGTCATACTGGATGGATTGTGAGCGCTTCGCCTCATCCACCCATTGATCGCTAAGTGGCCAATCATCATTGCCGAGGTCTAGGTGTAGATCGTCCAGGTCGGACAAATCGACTTTTGCCCGGTCAGGACGTTGGATCGGCGCATGCGCCGGACGAATGCCTTCTGTCAATGGTGGTGGCGGTTCGACTGGATCACCGGGACGAGGCGGCCTGAGGGTACCGGTTTGCGATACGCAAACAGGTTTTCTTATAACCGGGAACGGTTTCTCGCCACTGGCAGGTTTGCCTGGCTGAGGCACAGACTGTGGTTTCCGGCGCACAGTGACATCACGCTCGACAGGATCAAGCGGTTCGCTTACTGGCTTCTCCTCGTCGAGATTCAGAAATTCAAATGCGTCTTCTGAATCGTCGAACTTCGCTTTGTTAGGCACAGATTGCATGTCTTGGGGCTACTGTCCGTGGTGATCGGCAATGAATATTCCTAGTTGCATGATAACGGATTAAGCACCACAGATTAATGAGAATCTTGTGATCCTTCAACGGTTTACCACTGTTTAATTACCAATTTTCGTCAAAAGTGGGGGTTAAACCACTATTTTACGCCGAATTAGCAGAATACCTGCATTTTATTGCATTTTTTCTACAAGATTACCAGGTGACGAGTTGAACATCCCATTGCTCGAAAGCTAAACCCAGAGAAGGGTCAGAGGGCAACAGTATTGTGACGCTTGTAGCCTCTTCCGGGCCACCAATGAGCCACGCACCGGACGTGTTTCCCGAACGTGATTTACTGGAACCATCGATGTGTGCTGGCGCATGCGAAATGCGCGGATCAGGTTCCTCGGTTCTAGCGTGAATATGACCGTCGTCATCCGCCCATAGCAGAACGGCGACGCCGGGTTGCAGCTCAGCAATCAGGACCTGAATATCTCTCGAGCCGCGAACGACAGTGCTCACGCCGTCTGCTGACGACTCCCGCAACGTTCGCTGTGGGGATCTTACGATCTGTCTGACTTGATGACCCGAGTTATCGAAGCTCAGCAAGATACGCTGATCGTCAGCAATTACCGGAGATAAGAGGAATAACGCACCCAATAGGTGAAAAACCAAACCAGAGAACTTCATTGTGCAGTAATGCTCCAGGTCCAGGTGAAGATTCCCGCATGCGGAGGAGAAATTCTGATCTTGTTGCTGATGTCAGATACCGTAACAGACAGTTGGTGCTGACCCGGAGGAAAAGCGATTGCAAGATCAGACAAAGTGTCATTTACCGTTGCGTCCACCGACGCACCATCCTCTGTTTTCAGCACAACAGCGGTGCCGGAGGTCGAACTGCCCGGCAGGCTCTGTGCATCTGGATTCAGCCTCTCGCCATCAGGCACCAGCGGCTCACTGTTCAAAGTCCAGGCTATTTGCTGAACCTCAAACCCGAAAATCGGAAGCACACTGAATTGCTGAGACTCGCCGGCCACAACCTGCATGCTTTGCACGCGTGGAACAAGTTCACGAATACCTTCGGTAAGCGTGTACAAACGCAAAATCCACTGCTCGGTATTGATGGGTCCAAAAGGTGAGCTGTAGCTGCGCATCCGGCTATCGAAAGTTCCCCTGTAGACGCCCGTTGAGCGATACAACCCTCCCTGAAAAACGCCAACACCCTGATCGTCAGCAAACTGCGGAAGCGGTGCTGATTGATCAATCCAGTGAGCCCATGGCACAGCGGACGGATCTGATAATGTGGAGATATTTCTGTAGCGCCCTTCTTCGAATGGCGGCAGACCGGATATCTCCAGAATTAGCGGATCGACATACTCATCGGCTAGATCAGCCAGGCTATGCCCCATCTCGTGCAGGGCTATTTCCGGATAAAAAGCAGATGTGATCGCGATACGGCCGCCGCTGTTGCCGCTTCCACCAAAGCGAGAATCATTGACCAGTAATATGATTTGGTCAACCGCCGGGTATTCGCCTAATGATGCTTCATATAATTTCAGGACATCAGCACACACAAGTCGGGGTATGGATCGGCAGTTGTAAGCACTGTCAAACGCCGTGTCCACTCTGTCGCTACGATCACTATCGTCAGAGCCTGATTGTTGCGACACAGTTCGGATCATATGGATATTGAACGCACCCAGATGATCCGCGATACCCTCATCTGATCGTATGTTGTCAAGAATATCTTCTACATGATTGCGAAACGTACGCGTCTCATCAACAGCATATCCATCGCCAAGAATGACGATATGTACGCCCCGACCTTCCTTGAAGCCTGACAAGGTGGTGCCCTTGCCGGATTGTGTCAGTGGATAGACCTGTACCGCGATGGCCTCACGAGTTACCGCCCCTTGCTCGTCGCGCGCCACAATTGTCAATGTACTTGATTGCGCCTGGTTAACGTCTCCAAGTTGCAGCTTGATTCTTCCCTCATCCACCTCTGCGCTGAACAGCGGGTTAGGCTCGACACTGACGGTAACCTGATCGTTGTCAAGATCATCAGGAAATACCTCGAAGATTACCGATTGCCTTCCAAATAATTCTCTGGGTACCTGGGTGGTATTCAGAATGGGTGAGTCGTTGACATCGATTACCTCAAGTTCGAAGTCATCAAGTCTGTCATCCAGACCGGTAGTGTCGCTGACGACAAGGGAAATGCCATCGATCCGGCCGATGTCTGATTGCTGGGGCACACCCGACAGAACACCGGTTGTAGAGTCCAGGACCAGCCATTGAGGCAGATTCTCGGCACGGTAGCGAAGATCATCGCCATCAGCATCAACAGCTTCGAGTACGGTTGAATAGAGCCTGCCCTGATCAGCGACCGCTTTGATATTTCTGTTTAGTACGGGGGCATCCGGCACAGGACTTATCGTGATGGATACAGTGATATCGGTTCCACTGGGTGTTGCATATACAAAACTATCTTCACCAAAATAGTCAGCCCTTGGCTCGTAATGAAATACAGTTCCTTCAGATCGCAGGGTTAACAAACCCGCTGAAGGTAATGACATGATTGTGAAAGCACTGCCTGAGAAGTCTCGCCCGCCACCAGGTACCACAGCACCTTGTGTGTCTGAGTCCGGGGACAGGAATTCGCCATCAAGGACAGAATCTTCCTTGATGGTAAATCTGAGCGTGGCGATATCTGATTCATCATCAAACAGACCGGGTGCAGGGCTTCCTAAAGGCCGGGAGTCGTCAATGGGAACATCGAGTCTTGACGTGACTACCCCTGAATCACAGCCGCTGATCAACAAGCCGCCACACATCGCATGCAGCAAAAATCTTTTCGCTGAAACGGATGTTTGCACAACTGTTATTTTTCGTGTCATGGCCTCCAGCCTCGACGACGACCTGGCCAACAGGGGGTTACAGGTCCTGATGTTCAAGCGCAGTTTCTATATAAACTTTTCTTAACTCACGTGACACTGGTCCAGGGGTTCCATTACCAAGCGCAATGCCATCGATATTGACCACTGGCATGACAAACGTTGATGCGCTGGTTATGAAAGCTTCAGATGCTTGCCTGGCCTGCTCTATAGTGAAGGGCTCTTCGACAACGGTGTACCCTGCTTCCCGGGCAAACCTGAGCACTGCCTGACGCGTGATACCACTCAGAATTTCGGTACCAAGATGGCGTGTCTGTATTTTTTTATCGGCAGTCACGATGTAGGCATTGTTTGAGGTTCCCTCGGTCACCAGGCCATCCTCTATCATCCAAGCATCATGTACACCGGCATCCAGCGCTGCCTGCTTGCCCATACTGGGAGCCAGTAGTCCGACGGTTTTTATGTCCCGACGTTTCCAGCGCAAATCGGGAATAGAGATGACATGCATACCGGATTCCGCCAAGGGAGATTCGATCAGATTTTTTACCTGAGTGAACATGACGAGCGATGATTTGGCATCTTTCGGATACGCAAAATCCCGATCGGCAATACCGCGAGACACTTGCAGATAAAGTAGCCCTTCTTCGACGTCGTTGAGCTCTACAAGTTTCACTTGTGCAGCAAGAATTTCGTCATCTGAGCATGGTGGGGCCATTGAGAGTTCGGATAAGGAACGCGCGAGGCGTTTTAAATGAGCTTTGTTATCAATGAGCTTGCCATTCAGAACAGTGGACACTTCATAAACGGCATCAGCAAACAGAAACCCGCGGTCGAGCACTGAAATAGTGGCATTTTCCTCTGCTACAAATTCGCCGTTAACGTAGAAGGTTCGACTCATGGCGTCAGTTGTCCTCGTGTATGGATAACAAATAGAAATGACAGGGCAAACAGTAAAACAAAGCGCTTCGGACTGCCCCGTCTACAGCTGACCCACTATTTTACGCCGATCTGCGCGTCTAAGTCAGTGTTAATGTGATAGCGATCATTTCAGAATCTAACACTAGCTCAATAATTTTTGAATCTCAGCTATTGATCTCGCTTCATAGTGCGGTGCACTCGCCTGCTCAGACCAATCAACTCCGTGCTGATTGAACCAGAGAGTCCGCACACCGGCAGCTAGCCCACCTGCTATATCCGCCACCGGATTGTCGCCAATGTGCAACATCTGATTACCAGTAACCCCGAAATGCTCAAGACAGCGATGAAACATATCGCTATGCGGCTTGGCCTTCAGGGTCAGATCAGCGGCATACACCTGATCGAAATACTGAGCAATTCCGATATGCTCAAGATCGGCGTTACCGTTAGTGATAGCAGCCAGAGAGTAGCGCTCTTTCAAGGACTGTAACAACTCGATTACCCTTGGGTAAATGACAACCTCGCTACGAGCGCGATAAAAGACGTCAAAAGCCTCATCTGCCAGAGACTGAGGGTAGTCAAATTGGTCCAACAAGATCCGTAACCCGTGTAGTCGCATCGCAGTGACACACCCTCCAAGATGCGGATTCTGCTCACGCACGCGTGAACGAAACTGCGCCAGAGATGCTGGATTGTGTGCTGAAGTTATTCTGGGTGTGTGCTTGACATGCCAATCGAACAACGCTTGCTCTGCGTTGGCAATAGCGGGGGCACAATCCCAAAAAGTATCGTCAAGGTCAAACGAGATGACGCGTAGAGTATTTATACAATCAGGGGCGTTTAGCATTTTCAATCTGGCAATAATAAAACGTGCATTCGTCGCGGCCCGTGAGCACCAATTTCGAGCGTCTGTTCAATATCTGCCGTGCGTGAGGGCCCAGTCACGAAATTTACTGCCCTGGGCAGTATGTCCAGCGAGCGGATCAAAGGAAATACATCATCAACATGCCTCACTACCTGCGATTCGCGGACCACAATAATATGCGTTTCCGGTAAGAAATTTAGTGTGGCCGGTGTTTGCTGGCCGCTGATCGTCACAATGCTACCGGTTTCCGCAACAGCGGCAATACAAGGTGTAACGCTCACTTTTTCAACACCTGATGCAGGGCCTGATGCGAAGTGTTGCGGCCATGCCAGTGAATCCAATGCGGGCGCTATGGTGACTGATCCCGCGCTCGAGGCATCTATTCCCTCAGACTCAAGATACCAGTCAATGGCAGCGACGCAATCGTTAATGGATTGCAATCGCACGACACTTATCAGAACAGATTCCATAGAATCCATCAGTGTGGTGACAAGGTCGTCACCCACCCGCGGCAATGTATGTCGATGTGCACCTTGCAGGCGAGCAGTCACATCTGGTGGCTGATTATCAATACTTGCAGTTTTACCAGTGTCAGGTCTGTCCAACGCCGCAGCGATTCTGGCTAACACCTCATCACGCGCATTCATGGTTCAAGTGTCCGCTTACGCCCGGCTTGACTGTTGCCGTGTCCAGAGGAGCGGTATTGTTGCATGAATGTCGACGGACCTTGCGGCGCTGGCAGGTCACGCCCTTTCGTCCAGGCTGACGCCAGCGGCAATCGTCGAAATCTGCCTCGCTTTCTACCTATGCCGGCAAGCAGCCTGACTCCTATGGTTGTCAACAAGTGGTAAATGGCTGGACGTTTGGCAATGGCCGCCCAGATACCCAGTCCATAGCGCGCTGAAGGCGATTGCAACGACTTGATGAACGTCTGGCGACGATGCTCCCTGAGTAATCCGGGCAATGGAATGCTCATGGGACAAACCTCAGCACATCGACCATTAAGCGTGCATGCATGTGGTAGGTCCGGAGCGTTCTCGATACCAATCATGGCCGGTGTTACCACCGACCCCATCGGCCCCGGGTACACCCAGCCGTACGCATGTCCACCAACGGCACCGTAGACTGGGCAGTGATTCAGACATGCTCCGCAACGAAAGCAGCGCAGCATCTCGCGCAATTCGCCGGCAAGCATATCGGTACGATGATTATCAACCAGAATGACGTGAAACTGATCTGGCCCATCAGTGTCACCTTCACGAACGGGCCCACTCATAAGACTGGTGTAGTTTGAAAAGTGCTGTCCAGTTGCACTTCGTGCCAACAATCTTAACAGGCAACTGGCGTCTTCAAGGGTCGGGACAACTTTTTCAATACCGACAATAATAATCTGCACACGCGGCAGATTGGATGTCAGATCGCCATTGCCTTCATTCGTCACCAGCACATGTTGCCCCGTCTCTGCGATAAGAAAGTTCGCACCGGTAATACCGACATCAGCGGCGCGAAATTTCTCGCGCAGTACAGATCGAGCTTCGTTGACGAGCGCAGTTCGGTCGACAAGCCTCTCATGCAATCCATACTGTGCATGATGCTCTTGAAACAAGTCTGACACCTGCTCACGTGTCTTGTGGATAGCCGGGGCAATAATATGACTGGGTGCCTCTTTGGCAAGCTGAATGATGTATTCGCCAAGATCTGTCTCTATGGCCTGCATACCTGCTTGTTCGATAGCCAGGTTGAGGTTGGCTTCCTCACCCACCATAGACTTACCCTTGGTGACTGTGCGCGCACCCACTGACTTGCAGATATCAACGATAATGTCGTTTGCATCTGATGAAGTCGATGCCCAGTGAACATTTCCCCCGTTATCGATTACTCTGGATTCGTAAGCCAACAGATAATGGTCAAGATTTTCCAGCACATGATTCTTTAATTGCTTTGCCTCGGTACGTATCTGCTGCCACTCCGGCACCAGCGCAACTGCCGCCGCACGTTTTCCGATGAATCCATCCTTGACGTTACCCAAAGCCTGTTTAAGATCGTCATCAAGCAGTGCCTTACTGGCGTTGATTTTAAAGCTGTGCGATTGAGATTGCATATCAGCGTTACTTTTGTACCGGCGGGGTGAACGATACGCCCGAGCCTTTGCCGATCGCCGGGCCATCTGCCATACCCGCCAGTACTTCAGCAACATGGTAGACAGACATAGTCTGGTCAAGACGACACAACCTTCCGCTGATATTCAGCAGACACCCCATATCTCCACCGAGAAGTGTACTGGCGCCGGTCTGACTTGCGAGCGCGACCTTGTCACTGACCATGCGTTCGGAGATATCGGGATACTTGACACAGAAAGTTCCTCCGAAGCCGCAGCATACATCGGTATCTTGCATTTCCGTCAACTCCAGCCCTTCAATATCTTGCATCAATTGACGAGGCTGCCGGTGGATACCCAATTCACGCAGACCACTGCAACTATCGTGGTAGGTCACGCTCTGATCAAAACGCGCGCCGAAGTCAGTCATACCCCGCACATCAACCAGGAAACTGAGCAGCTCATGGCATCGGTCTGAAAACGCTTTTGCCTTACTCAACCAGGCTGGCTCATCCTTGAATAACGCCGGGTAATGTTCGATCATCATGCCGGCACAGGAGCCCGACGGCACGACAATATAGTCAAAGCCCTCAAAGGCCATAATGGTGTTCATGGCAATCTGGCGCGAGGAACCATCATCACCGCTGTTGAACGCTGGTTGTCCGCAACAGGTCTGCGAATCAGGCACGCTAACAAGGCAACCCGCTTGCTCAAGCAGTTTGATCGCGGCAAAACCAACGCCGGGACGATGCAGATCGACCAGACAAGTGACAAAGAGGCCTACGTGCGGGGTAATGTGGGATGCGTCTTCTTCGGGGCTGTTCATTCAGGCTCCGGGTTCAACCAGTGTGGGCTTATACTACTCCAATGACTACTTCAACAGATGTGACCTTTAGTACCTACAGCCATACCGGTGATCTTGAACTGGCCGTTAGTCACGATCATGCTACAACCTCAGGCAGCCCAGCGCATATCATGTTCTGCGGTGGGTTTCACTCGGCGATGCAAGGCACAAAAGCCACAGCACTGGCAGCGCTTTGCCAAAGCCATGGCTGGCACTACACGCGCTTTGACTACCGGGGCCATGGCCAAAGCGGCGGGGAACCGTCAGGCTTCACACTAAACGATTGGCTGGACGACACCTTAGCTGTGCTGGACCAGCAGCAGATGCCAACCATTCTGGTTGGCTCATCCATGGGTGCCTGGCTGGCAACGCTTGCCAGTTTACGACGGCCCGATTCCATTGCAGGGCTGTTGTTAATCGCAGCTGCGCCTGACTTTCTTCAACGGCTTGTGTTGCCGAACCTTTCGGTTGCGCAGGTTTGGGATCTCCAGCAAGGCCAGGCTATCAATCTGGAAAACGAGTACGAATCACCTCATCCGGTGACACAGGCTCTGCTGGACAGTGCAAGCGAGTTATCGCTACTGGACAATGATGTATTGTCCAGATTGCGTTGCCCGGCAAGGCTTATTCACGGTACAGCCGATACCGTTGTTCCATTCGATTTTTCGGTTCAGCTAATGAACAAGATGCCTGAATATCACGATGCAAGGCTTACCCTGCTGCACACTGCTGATCATCGACTATCCGACGAGAGTTCTTTGTCGTACATAAACAATGAACTTGTCAAATTAGTCGGACAAGTCTGCAACTAGACATCACAGCCACCTGATACTGGAATGCACTTTAATCTAATTACTTCCAGACAGTGTAATCTGGTGTCAGCGAACCTGAGGCCATCTGATCATGTCATGGCGCCGGATTCATTCAAACAACTATCAGCACAATGAAGCCACGCTGGGCAATAGAAAGAACCCGGCAATGGTATGCGTCGAATAACTGGACGGTATTCGACTTTCAGAAAAAGGCCTGGCACGCCTGGCACCGCGGCCAATCCGGATTAATCCATTCGCCAACAGGAAGCGGTAAAACCCTGGCTGCCTGGCTTGGACCCGTTCAAGGTGCCATGCAACTTGCCGACGCTGCTGACAACGAACCTTTGCGCGTGCTCTGGATAACACCATTACGCGCGTTGGCCAACGATACCTGCAGCAACTTACAAACGGCATGTAATGCTTTGAATGTTCCAGTAAGCGTAGAGATTCGTACCGGCGACACATCAAGCAGCCGTCGCGGCAAGCAACGCTCACAGCCTCCCTATGCCCTGGTAACGACGCCAGAGAGTTTATCGGTAATGCTCAGCTATCCCGGAGCGGAGATTGGCTTGCAAGGTATTCACACAATCGTCGTTGATGAATGGCACGAGCTCATGGGCAGCAAGCGAGGTGTGCAATTGCAGCTCTGCCTTGCACGACTGAGAAAGCTGTGTGGACAATTGCGTATCTGGGGGGTGTCAGCCACACTTGCCAATCTTGATGAAGCAATGCTGAGCCTGCTCGGACCCGACAATCAAGGAGTATTGATCCAAGGTGTTGAACCCCGGTCCGTTGAAGTACGCTGCGTGCTTCCCGAAAACAGCGAACACTTCAAATGGTCAGGTCATCTGGGTTTGCAACTTGTACAGCCCGTTATACAAGCATTGGAAGGTGCCGGTACCACACTACTGTTT
The DNA here is from genome assembly GCA_045106855.1 of Granulosicoccus sp. Lineage (GTDB taxonomy): Bacteria > Pseudomonadota > Gammaproteobacteria > Granulosicoccales > Granulosicoccaceae > Granulosicoccus. Next base: position 3,931 of record JBGCFI010000030.1, on the reverse strand, counting down.
ACCAACACACGCTCACAGGCTGAACTCTGGTTTCAGGCATTGCTGGACGCTCGTCCGGACTGGCTGGATAGCATTGCCTTGCACCATGGCTCACTGGATCGCAAACTTCGCACTGATATAGAAAACAGACTTCGACAGGGTACCCTCAGTTGCGTTGTCTGTACATCGTCACTTGACCTTGGAGTTGACTTCAGCCCTGTCGATCAGGTTTTGCAGGTAGGCAGCCCAAAGGGTGTGGCAAGACTGCTGCAACGAGCCGGCCGGAGCGGTCACCGTCCGGGGGCAACATCTCGCATACTTTGTGTTCCCACCAATGCCCTGGAACTGGTTGAGGTCGCTGCAGTACGACGTGCTCTGGATGCCGGACGAATTGAGGGTCGACATTCACCGACCTTGTCGCTGGACGTATTGAGTCAGCATCTAGTGACAATCGCTATGGGCGCTGGATTCGAACCCGAACAGATGCTCAAGGAGATACGCAGCACACAGGCATTTACCACAATCAGTGATGAACAGTGGCAATGGGTTATGGACTTTATTACGCGTGGGGGACAGGCATTGCAGGGCTACCCTCAGTACCACAAAGTGATCAACGTTGCAGGTACGCATCGTGTCATGAACAAGGAAATACAACAACGTCACCGAATGACGATCGGCACCATATCTAGTGACGCCCAGATAAGTGTCGCATTTCAGGGTGGCAAACGGTTGGGTAGTACTGAAGAGAGCTTCATTGCCAGACTCAAACCCGGTCAATCCTTTCAATTTGCCGGCAGGCAACTGGAACTTGTCCGCTTACGCGATATGACAGCCTATGTGCGCAAGACCAAAAAACGCAGTAGTGCCGTACCGCGCTGGTGGGGCACACAGATGCCACTAACATCGGAACTTGCCGATAGCGTTCAGGAGACCCTGGATCTGTGGAATCGCGGGCTGGCCAGCAGTCCTGAACTGGACTGCATAAGTTCTATCCTGGACATGCAACGCCGATTGTCACTATTGCCCGGACCCGATGACTTTCTTATCGAATATATCAGCACGCGGGAAGGTCATAGCCTTTTCTGTTTTCCGTTTGCAGGACGCCTGGCACATGAAGGTCTGGCTATGCTAATTGCGTTACGACTTTCTGCACTGGCGCCATTGACGTTCACTCTGCAAATTAACGACTACGGCTTTGAGCTGCAAAGTCCGACAGAATTCACGGTGAACATCAAACAACTTAAAACAGTCTTCAGTACACAGGGGCTGCTCTCCGATATCCTTGGCTCTATTAACGCAAGCGAGATAGCCAAACGCCGTTTCAGAGACATTGCGCGTATCGCCGGTCTCGTCTTTGATGGCTATCCGGGGAAAGTCAAAACTGCCCGGCAAGTACAAGCGTCCAGCAGCCTGATATTTGATGTACTGGTAAACTATGACACTGATAACCTGCTTCTGGATCAGGCAAGACAAGAAGTGCTTGAACAACAACTGGAATTTTCGCGCCTGGAGTCTGCCTTGAAGAGACTGGAAAAACGTCGTTGGCATTTGCTCTACCCCGCGAGACTAACCCCCTTGTCTTTTCCGCTTTGGGCCGAGAGCCTTAACAGCCAGACAATGACGTCACAGAGTTTCAAGCAACGACTTCAAAGCGTGCTGAATGATCTGGAACAAGCTGCCGCAACTCATAGCTGAGCATGATGCCATTGTGAATGAATTTACGGCCCAGTGCCTTGCGGTGACACACAGTGGAGAAGAATTTTTGCTGCATCCACAGCGTGTCATGTACTGGCCTGCACAACACATACTTTTTGCAGCAGACGTACACGTTGGCAAGGAACACGTGTTTGCCCGCCATGGCATCGCCATACCGGGAGGCATCAGCGAATCTACCTTGCAACGATTATTTACTCTTGCAAACAATAGCGGTGCCCGACGACTGATCGTGCTAGGTGATTTCATGCACAACGTGCCCAGCAAACGTGAGTTCTGGCTGGGTGAGCTCACCAGACTCATGGACAGTCACCCTGATCTGGATGTGGAAGTGGTCGCCGGCAATCATGATCGCCAAGCTGGACGTAAGCTTATCGATTCCCGGCTTACCTGGCATGCCTCGTCACTCAACGTGGCAAAGCTTGCATTGCACCATGAACCTTGTGAGGACCCGCAAGCTTATGTCTTGTGCGGACATCTGCACCCAGCCTACCAGCTCCGAAGTAGCAGACGTGCGGGTGTGAGAGCTCCAGCTTTCTGGTTTCGCAAACGCTATGCAGTGTTACCCGCCTTCGGAGAATTTACCGGCGGTGTTATCATAAAACCGGACGCTAAAACTGATTCCGTTTACATGACAGATCCCGAATGCGTCATGAAAGTACCAGTGGTCAAAAGGTCGCGATCGTGAAAACTACACAAGAGGTTGCTACCCACACTATTATTTTCAGTATTTGTGGCAATGCAGCACTTGCACTGATAAAGGTTATCGCCGGAATCACTGGCAACTCCTACGCGCTCGTTGCGGATGCCATAGAATCCTTAACCGACGTATTTTCCTCTTTGCTGGTGCTTGTAGGTATCAAGTACGCCACCAAGCCGCCTGATGAAAATCACCCGTATGGCCATGGTCGGGTCGAACCCTTACTGACGTTCACTGTCGTTGGTATTCTATTGGGTTCGGCAGCGTTAATCGCCTTTGAAAGCATCGATAACATTCGCACGCCGCACGAGGTTCCTGAGACATTTACTCTGTTTGTACTGGCAGGCATTATTGTCATCAAAGAGATGTCGTACCGCTATGTCGTAAAACGTGGCAAGCAGATAAACAGTACCTTACTAACAGCGGATGCCTGGCATCATCGAAGTGATGCTATTACTTCACTAACAGCATTCATCGGTATCAGTGTTGCCATTGCTTTAGGTGACGGCTATGAAAACGCGGATGACTGGGCGGCGTTACTTGCCTCTGTGGTTATCGTATTCAATGCCTACCTCATTTTTCGCCCTGCCCTTGGCGAACTCATGGACGAGCAACTGCATGATGATCTTATCAGTAACATTCGGCAGATAGCCCAGTCTGTTGGTGGTGTCGTGGAAACCGAGAAGTGCTTTGTCAGAAAAGCCGGTCTCATGTATCACGTCGATTTACACCTCGTAGTTTGTGGAGATATAACCGTTCGCGCAGGTCACACCATTGCTCACAACCTGAAAGCGGCACTTCTCAAACAATTACCCCAATTGTCAGATGTACTGATTCACGTAGAACCGTGCAATCAGCCTCCAGCGCCCAAAAATCAGGATGTCGCCGTTGTGTGGCGACGCTAACGTTGCGATAACTAACGGATCGTATACCTCACAGGGATTCGTACCGTATATTCTGACAGATTCAATTCATCCGGAATGGATGGCATGGGCGCTGCGGATTTCAGAAGTTCCATGGCGGCCTTGTCCAAGCCTATCTCTCCACTACCCTGGACTATTTCAGAGTGCATCAACTCACCATTTAATCCAACCGTGAAAGCCAGTACCACCTTACCTTCAATACCGCGTCGCTTGAGTCGCATGGGATAACGCTTATACCTTTGTACCCAACTTAGCAGCTCTTGCTCGTAACGGAGAATAGCCTCTGGATCTCCATTGAAAACCTCCTCGGGCAGAGAACTGGAAACATCAGTTGCGTCCTGTAATGCAGCTATGTTGTTCCACTCTGACGTTGGCTCCGGTGCGGGCTCCGGTGCGGGCTCGGGTGTAGGCTCGGGTGTAGGCCCGGGTGGAGGCCCGGGCATTGGAACGAGGATAGGCACGGGGGTAGGCTCGGGGGTGGGCTCGGGGGTGGGCTCGGGGGCGGGCTCGGGGGTGGGCTCGGGGGGGGGCCCGGGTGCAGGCCCGGGTGCAGGCTCGGGTGCAGGCTCGGGGGCAGGCCCGGGTGCAGGCTCGGGTGCAGGCTCGGCTGCCGGCC